>CAWFLV010000005.1:0-208947 GCA_963816695.1 uncultured Actinomycetota bacterium | reverse complement strand
TCACGCCCTTGATGAGGAGCCACAGCGCGAGGCCCAGCTCGGCGATGAAGCCGATCGCCCACGACGGGTAGCTGATCGCGGGGTGTGCGGGGGCCAGGAGCACCTGCAGGAACCAGACCATGACCGCGACGCCGTCGACCAGGAGAAGCCACCCGAGGAAGCGGGGCAGGAATCCGCTGCGCATCACCAGCCAGCCCAACGGAAAGAGCCAGGCCGAGAAGAAGAGCTGGGCCGTGACGAACCCGACCCGGTACGTGGTGACCGACAGCATGGCCAGAGCGTCGAGCTGTGGCCCGGAGAGCGCGCCCGTGTTCACCGCGCCGTCCCCCTGCGCCAGGACGGCGAGCAGTGGCAGGTAGCTCGCGCACTGCACCGCCACCCCGACGGCATTGAGTACCAGGACCAGCAGGGCCAGCGGCTCGTCGATCGGACGGAGCAGCGCGTAGAGCGCCCACGCCGTGAGGACGAAGAGCAGGGCCGAGGCCAGCGCCGCGACGAGACCAACGCGAAACATCGTCTCGTTACCGGTGATCGTCGCGCGGAGTGTCTGCGAGTCGCTGAGCCCGATGTGCCCGACCAGGCTGGCGATCACGTTCGCGACGATGTACGCGAGATACAGGCCGCCGGCCCACCGGGCGATCTCAGAGCGGGTCCAGCGCGCCGTGGTGACGGTCATGACGGTGCCTTCCGCCTCGTCACCTGGCGGCGACGCTGTTGCCTCGTCGCTCGTGCGCGGGTGACCAGCCCGATGGCGACGCCGAGCGCGAGGATGCGGATCGCGTTGATCGCGGTGCCCACGAGCAGCCAACGGCCGGGATCAGCCACCTTCGACCCCTGCACCGATGGCAGCGCCAGGAACAGAGTGAGCAGTACGAGGACGCCCACGGCGAGCGCGAGCCCCTTGCCCAGCGGGCCGTGTCCCGGCACGCGATCGGGGTACCGGGTGAGCAGGAAGGCCACCAGGGCCGCAACGACCAGTCCGCCGACCGCCGCCTCTACGAGCATTGGTAGGTAAGGGATGGACAGTGCACGCCGGTATCCAGCGGCGACCGGGGTCAGCGAGATGGCGAGGTTGGCGAGCCAGAACGCGGCCGCGCCCGCGAGGGCGGGAACGCGCCACCCCTTCCCTGACCTGGTAGGCGCCGGAGGCCGGGTTTGGGACGTGCCTACCTCGACGATGTCCATGACCAACTCCTAACGACCGGACCAGTTGCCCGCCTTGCGACCACTCTCTTCAGATGAGCTCGGCCGACGCGGTCAAGCGCCAGGCTCGGCGGCGTCGCGCGGCTCGAGCACGACGACGGCGGTCTCGGTTGGTCGGCGGGCGGCGTAGTCGTCCAGGCCCTTGTCGATCTCGGCCCAGCGGGACCACAGCCGCTCGCGCTCGTCCCCCTGAGCCCGGCGGGCGCGGACCTGCCGACTGCCCTCGCGGGTCTGGACGACGGCGTCCGGGTGATCCTGCAGGTTCAGCCACCACGCGGGCTCGGCCGCCCCCCAGCCGTTCATCGCCATCGTGACCAGGGTTCCGGCGTCCTCGAAGTAGCTGAGGACGACCTGCCGAGGCTTGCCGCTGCGTCGTCCGGTCGTGGTGAGCCGCAGCGTTCCCGACCGGCCCGGCTTCGGGCTCCACAGGCCGAACCGTCCGCCAGTCGCTCGCAACAGTGCGCGATGGGCATGCCAGAAACCCACGATGAACCAGCGCGGTGGCAGCCGTCCACGCCGACTCCGCACCACCGCTGCACGCGCCGAACGATCACTGGCCATGTCAACAGCGTCACGCTTCGGGACCGGCATGTGCCAGGGCCATAGGTCCGACCAGCGCGCGATCACCACGCAGTCGGGTGGATGAACTCCGCAGCGGGCCGCCGAAGCCACTGGGTGACACGCATGGTGAGCTCGAGATCGGCCATCCGGGCCGTTCGCAGGTTGGTGAGCCGGCTGGGAGTGCACCCCAGCTCCTGCGCGAGCTGGGCCCAGGTGAGCTCGCGTGATCGGCGTTCTTCGTTGAGAGCCTCGTGCAGCTCTGCCAGGTCCCAACGCAGCCGACGGTCCGGCCCGGCCTGTGGGAGCGCGGTGTCACCGACCTGCTGCGGCGGCCCCGCGAGGAAGTCCTCGGGAGGACGGGAGAGCCACCGGAACATGAACAGGGCGTACTGGCACGAGGTCGCCCCACGGTCGCCCATCCGTCCCAGCGCTCCACCGCAGAGAGGGTGGTCGTCCCGCTCCGCGTTGAGCTGCTCGGACTGCTCCCACAGCTCAGCAGCAGCGTCGTACCACCCCAGGTCGCGCTGACCGCGCTCGGCGTCGACCGCGGCGAAGAAAGCAGGGAAATCGAAGACGGGCCCCACCGGCATCCACACAACCTACTGCCGGTGGCTGCTCCCGTGGCGGCCGCACCGAGTGGAATACGGTCGCCGAGGGCGACGCGGTCAGCAAGGCATCCGGCCAGCGACCGGTCAGGCGCTGAGCGCTCCCGCCGACTTAGCACACCTCCGAAAGGCGACCCCCATGACTGCGACCTTCACGTTCGACGTCTTCATGACGCTGGACGGCTACGCGAACAACACCGAGCCCCACCGTTGGGGCGGCTACTGGGGCAAGCAAGGCCCCGAGTGGCTGGAGCACCGCAACGCCAGCTACGGCGAGGAGCAGCGGCTCGTCCTCGGCGCAAAGACGTTCAGCTTGTTCGCCGCCATCCTGGGCAGCGCCGACTTCGGGGAACCGGACGCCTGGGCCGCGGCGATGAGGACGCTGCCGACCACGGTCGTGTCGTCGACGCTGACGGAGACGCTGGGCTGGCCGGACGTCGACATCGCGCCCGGGGACGCCGTCGACGTCGTCGCGCGGCTCAAGCAGGAGTCCGACCTCCCGTTGCGATCGCACGGCAGCCTGTCGCTGAACCGGTCACTGCTGGCCGCGGGGCTGGTCGACCAGGTCCAGGTCACGGTCTTCCCCGTCATCAACGGGACGACCGGAGCGGACCGCGTCTTCGACGGGGTGCCGGACTTCGACCTCGAGCTGATGCACAGCCGCAGGTTCGACGAACACATCCAGGAGCTCACGTACCGACCGCACCTCCACCAGTGACCGTCCCCGGCGACAGTGCGGGCGATAGCTGGGCTAACGGAAGACTGCTCCAGGAGCCTCGGCACTAAGGTCGGGCACGTGCACGAACACCAGCGGTTCGACGACGCGGCAACGACGTGGGACGACGACGCCGGCCACGAGCGGCGGCAGGTGGCGGTGGCGATGGCCATCAAGGAGGCCGTGACCCTCAGCCCTCGCATGAGCGCCGTTGACATCGGCGCTGGCACCGGTCGGCTGAGCATCCTGCTCGCCGACTCGGTCGGCTCCGTCGTCGTGACCGACCGCTCCGCCGGAATGGTCCAGGTCGCACGGGAGCGGATCACCGCGGCCGGTCTCAGCGATCGGCTGCGCGCTGTCCAGGCAGACCTGACGACAGACCGGCTCGACGGGACCTACGACGTGGCGTGGAGCTCCATGGCGTTGCACCACGTGCACGACCTGGCAGGACTACTGCGGTCCGTGGCAGGCCTCCTGGCCGACGGTGGCCGGATGTGCATCGCGGACCTCGACGAGGATCCCGACGGCGCCTTCCACGCCGACAAGGTCGACTTCGACGGACACCACGGATTCGACAGGCAACGCCTCGCCGACCAGTTGACCAGCGCCGGATTCGACGACGTCAGCTTCATCGACGCCACGACCATTCTCAAGGGCGACCGCGAGTTCGGCATCTTCATGTGCACGGCGACCAAGGCGCATAAGCCCGGCGGAGACCGCTGAGGGCAGTAAGGAGTGCCGATGACCGCGCAGATCATGGACGGAGCTGCTGTCGCAGGGTCTCTGCTCGACGCCACCGCGGCCGGAGCCGTCGACTTTGAGCGGCGGGTCGGGCGCAAGCCTTGTCTGGCCACGGTCCTGGTCGGCGATGACCCGGCGTCGCACACCTACGTCAGGATGAAGCGGAACAGGTGTGCCCGGGTCGGGATCGACTCCCGAAGTCTGGAGCTGCCCTCGAGCACGCCGACGGAAGCGCTGGTGGCAGAGATCGGTCGTCTGTCGGAGGACCCGACCGTCGACGGCATCCTCCTGCAGCATCCGGTCCCGGCCCACGTCGATGAGCGCGCGGCGTTCGAGGCGATCGTCCCGGCCAAGGACGTCGACGGCGTCACCATGCACAGCTTCGCTGCCATGGCGTTCGGAGAGGCCGGGTTCCACTCCTGCACACCCGGCGGCATCCTCCGCCTCCTCGACGCCTACGAGGTCGCCCTCGCCGGCGCTCACGCCGTGGTCGTCGGGCGCAGCCCCATCCTGGGCAAGCCGGTGGGCATGATGCTGCTCGGCCGAGACGCGACGGTGACCTACTGCCACTCGCGGACCACCGACCTCGCCGACCAGGTCCGCCAGGCCGACGTCGTCGTCGCAGCGGTCGGGAAGCCGGAGCTGATCCGCGGGGAGTGGATCAAGCCGGGATCGATCGTGCTCGACGCCGGCTACAACCCCGGCAACGTCGGAGACGTCGAGTTCACCGCCGCCAGTGAAAGAGCACGACTCATCACCCCGGTCCCGGGGGGAGTTGGCCCCATGACCATCGCGGTCCTGCTCGCGCAGACCCTCCAAGCCGCTGAGGCCAACCATCGCCGCGGTCGTGGACCCGCCTCACAGACACCAGCTCGAGGCTGAGAACCGTCTCACCGCGGCTCGACGATGGTCGCCATCAGGGGCGACGCGCACCAGGTGCAGGGCTGGCGGTATCGCGAGGTCCTCCTTGCGGAGGACACCGCGGGGAGGAGCGGATCCGGCTGCTGGGCGGACGACGGGTGCACTTCGCCGTACCTAAGGTCCTTGCCACCTCCTGGCGAAAGGACACCTCGATGACCACCACGACCACCACCACCCTCCGACCCGAAGCCCGCACCGAAGCCTTCTGGCTGCGCCTGACCCTGGTCGGCATCGTCCTAGCGATCGTGGGCCTGCTGATGATGGGTCTGTCGATGCTGTTCGGCACGCTCCACGACCACGCCTTCCACGCCAGCGACTACGTGCTCACCAGCGCCGCACTGCCGCAAGGCGTTGGCCTCTTCCTCGCAACGCTCGGCTTCCACCGCCTCCAGCGCGGCCGGGACGGCAGGCTCGGCACTGCCGGGATCTGGGTCTACGGCCTGTGCATGACCGAGCTGGTCATCCAGTGCATGGCCTCGGTCATCGCCGGCTCGGAGCTGATCTGGGGTCCGCTCTACCCGCTGTGCGCGTTCGGCCTGATGATCGGTCTCATCCTGCTGGCCGCAGGCTCGTGGCGGGTCGGCCTGCTCCCGAAGTGGATGCTCGGCGTCTGGCCCCCGCTGGGCCTCGTCGGCTCCTTCCTCGGCATCGGCCCGCTCCCGCTGGTCTTCGTGGCGTTCCTCGCGCTACTCGCCCTGGTGCTGCCGAAGCGACGGCTCAACCCCACCATCTGATCGCCCCTTGCCCCGACTCGCGCGCGGGATCGGCGGCCCTCGGCGAGCCGCCGATCCCGTGTCTCAGCTGACCGCCGCGGCAGCAAGCGAACCCACTCAGGTGGCAGCCCGGTGACAGACACCGCGCGTCACTCCCCGAGCCAGAACGGCGTGTCTGTCCGCGATCCGTCCTGAGCGGCACGCCGATGAGAAACTGTCGACGACACCTGTGGCAGAACGGTGATCGGGCGCCGAGTCGGCACGCAGACTCCGGCGGCGCGTCTAGAGGAGGCTCATGGGATCTCCACAGACGCTGAGCGAAGCTGACCGTCGCCTCGTCGCCGCATGGGCGGCCGACTGCGCCGAGCGGGTCATCGGTCTCTTCCTGGCCGAGTCGCCAGACGATGACCGCCCTCGGGCGCTCATCGCCCGCAGCCGCGCGTTCGCCCGGGGAGAGCTGGGGACTGCCGCCGAGATCGGGCGTCGGTTCACCGGTGGCGTCGGTGCAGGGCAGGCGACGACGCCTGCCGCAGCGGCGGCCGCGCGCGCCGCCGGTCAGACCGTCGCCGTCTGCCACATGGGCGCGCACGCTCTCGGTGCCGCCGCCTACGCCGCCAAGGCCGCCGGCCTCGCAGAGCCGCAGCGGCCGGAAGCCGTGGAAGAGGAGATCCGCTGGCAGGTCGACCACATGTCGGCAGAGGTCCGCGCCGCCTTGCGGACCCTGCCCGCGGTCGGCCAGAACCCGTCCGGCCCGCTCGGGCCGGGGCTCCTGGCGTCGGGCCAGGTCGGCGCGATCATCCGTGATCTGCAAGCTCGTCTCGCCGACACCCCACCGCGCTGAGTGGACGCCGGCAGCCGGCTCCCGTAACGCGCAGGCAGATCGCGTCCGGTTGGTCGCTGGCCACGCCGGTCGTTGCTAGGCCTCGTGCTGGGTGACGTTGATGATCGCCCCGTTCGGGTCGCGCACGAAGAACCGACGCAATCCCCAGTCCTCGTCGGTGATCGGGTAGGTGATCTCGGCACCGGCGGCGACGGCGCGCGCGTAGACCTCATCGATGTCGTCCACCTCGATGGAGACGTCCGGGTGCTGGTGCGCCTTGACGTCCAGCGCCATGACGCTCAGCTGCACCTCGCGCTTGTCGGTGCCGAAGAAGAGGATCCAGTCCAGCCCCGGGCCGCTCTCGAGACCGATGACGCCGTTGTAGAAGGCGCGGCTCGCCTCGAAGTCGCCCGACAAGATGTTCGGCTTGATGCGCTTGACCGCCATGGCCCGACGCTACTGCCCGACCAGGGGCGCCTCACAGACACCCGTGCGAGGCTGGCCGACGTCACCTGCTGCTCGACGATCGTGCGGCGTCCCGTCGGCAGTCCGCCGAAGACGCTGGCGCACGCGATCACACGGAACGGTAGGTCTGCCGATGGGACGACACATCACACTGGCCCTGTACACGTTCGCGATGGTCGCCGTCATCGTTGCCGTCGACGTCCTGTTCTTCCGCCAGCACGTCTGGCCCCGGCTGATCGGCAACGTCGGGATCGTGCTCGTCTTCGGGGCGTTCTACCTCCGCTTCCTCAGGGCCTCATGAGGGACTCAGGCAGCGCGGGTTGCCCTGGCGCGCCTCCGCCGGGCATGCCTGGCAGACGCCACCGCCGACTAGGAGTCGCGGCGGCGGACGAGGAAGAACGTGGCGGTCATGAGCAGCACCGCCAGCGCCGTGAGCCAGCCGAACTCGATCCACTGGAAGGTCCAGTACCGGCCGGCCGGTTGGTAGCTGGTCCATTGGGTGTAGCCGTGATTGAGCAGAAACGTGACCGGGTCGGTGCCGTCACCTGGTGTGACTGCGGTGGCGTTGCCTCCGCCACCCGCGTCGATCTGCTCCACCCCGGCTGAGCGCAGCGCGGCGTTGAGGTCGTTGGTGCTGACGACGGCGCCCGCCTTCTCCCACCACTGCTGGATCGTCTGGGAGCCGGGGACGAAGTCGAGGCTCTTGGTCTTGAGCGGCGCGAGGTAGTGGGGTCGCAGCTTGGACGTCGCGAGCGCGAGAGCGAACGCGATGCCGATGGCGGTGGCGAGCGCGGGCAGCACGCGCCGCCACAGCAGACCGGCGAGCACCCCGATCGCGTACGCGGCGAGACTCCAGCCGACGATCGCGACCCCGGTGGTCGGGAACTCCTGCGCCCCCAGCCGGGCCGTGACGTCGGTGTCCCACAGCGGGCGGTCGTGCCAGGCGATGAGGGCGCCAAAAGCCCCTGTCATCACGGCGACCGCGACGGCGCCAGCGACGATCAGCGCGGTCGTCCACCGCGCGCGGCCGACACCCTGCGTCCAGGCGTAGCGGAAGGTGCCGGTCTCCAGCTCGCGGCCGATCAGCGGGGCGCCAGCGAAGGCGCCGATGAGCAGCGGCGCGAAGATGAACAGCGCGCTGAGGATGCCGGGGTTGGAGTAGCTGTTCCTGAAGGCGTTCCACGCGAAGTTGCAGCTGCTCGACTGCCGCGGTGTACAGGCCTGGACGGTGTGCCAGGCCGAGCGCATCTGCAGCCCGGTCACGAGGAGGTAGATCGCGAGCAGCCCGAGAAGCGCGAGGGTGGCAAGGACCATGGTCCGCTGTCGACGCCAGGCGACCCAGGCGAGCCGTCGCCAGGGGATGGGTCGCAGCTGCGGCGGCGGCACGAGGGCGACCGTCGACGTACTCATCGGATCGTCTCCAGGTGCGCGGGCCGCGGGGTGGTGGCGTCTTGGCGCAGGTAGGCCATAGCCAGCTCTTCGAGGCTGACCGGTCTGGCCTCCCATCCCGCCGGCGGCGACGCGGCGTCGTCCACGGCTTCGGCGAGCAGGTGGCTCTGGGCACCGGCGCTGGTCTGCCGGACGGTTCTCCAGCGGGGATCGCGGGGGTGGTCACCAGGGCCGGTCAGAAGACGATGTCGGCCGAGCAGCTCCTCGACGGCGCCGTCCAGGCGGACCTGGCCGTGCGAGATCAGGATGAGGTGGTCGGCGACCCGCTCGAGCTCGGCGAGCACGTGGGAGGAGAGCAGGACCGACACCCCCTCCTCGGCCATCGCGGTCATGACGGTGGCCATGAAGTCGTGGCGTGCCACCGGATCGAGGGCCGCCGTGGGCTCGTCGAGCACGAGCAACTGCGGATGCCGCGCGAGCGCAAGGGTCAGCGCGAGCTGCGCGGACTGTCCACCGGAGAGCTTCCCTGCCCTCTGTCGCAAGGGAATGTCGAGGTCCTCGAGTCGACGACGGGCATAGGCGTCGTCGAACTGCTGGTTGAGGTTGCGAGTCAGGTGCATCATGTCGACGGCCGTCAGGTGTCGGTACAACGGCATGTCCTGAGCGACGAACGCGATACCGTCCAGCGCGGCCGAGGAGCCGGCAGGGACACCGTCGAGCACCGAGACCGTGCCGCCACTGGGTGACGTGAGACCGACGACGAGATTGAGCAGGGTGCTCTTGCCTGCCCCGTTCGGCCCGACCAGAGCGACCAGCTGGCCCTCCGGAATCGCGAGGGTGCAGTCCCGCAGCGCCGAGATGCGGCCGTAGCGCTTGCTGAGGTCATGGGTTTCGACGATGCTCACGCTGCTCCACCTCCAGCCCGACCTTGCCGCTTCGGGACGCCGCGAGGAGTGGCCGTCCGGCGGCGCTCAGCAAAATCCCGCAGGGTGCTCGAGAACAACGCCACGATGCCGTCCTGATCCAGGCCCGATCCGTCGGCCTCGCCCAGCCAGGCCAGCAACGACGTGCGGAGCCCGGTCACACCGGCCAGGTCGATCTGGTCAAGACTCCCCGCGATGAACGTCCCTTGGCCGGGTCTGCCAACGGTCAGGCCCTTCCCCTCCAGGTCGCGATACGCCTTCAGCACCGTGTTCGGGTTGATGGCCAGATCTGCGACGACCTCGCGAACCCTCGGAAGCTGGTCACCCTGCTTCAGGTAGCCGAGCCGCATGGCGTGCTCCACCTGGTGCACCAGCTGGCGGTACGTCGGCACACCCGATGCCGGATCGAGCGTGAACACGATCGGGGACGATGCGCCTTCGGCATCGCTAGTCCCTTTATCTAACGTCATAGTGAAACAGTAGGGTGCCGACGCTCCGGAGACAAGACCTCACCTGACCGACCAGGACGGCTCGATAGCGTGCGACGCATGCCCATCAAACTCGAGAACGTCGGGATCGCCGTCCGCGACCTCGAAGCGACGATCGCCTTCTTCACCGACCTGGGGCTCAGCCTGCTCGGCCGCGACACGGTCAGTGGGGAGTGGACCGACACAGCCGTCGGCCTCGACGGCAACCACGCCAAGATCGCCATGCTCCAGACGCCGGACGGCACCGGCCGGCTCGAGCTCTTCGAGTACATCCACCCCGACGCGATCGAGACCGAGCCCACGCGTGCCAACGAGATCGGCATGCACCGTGTGGCCTTCTCGGTCGACGACCTCGAAGAGGCCCTCGAGATCGCCGCGAGGCACGGCTGCCACCCCCTGCGCGGCGTGGCGACCTACGAGGACATCTACAAGCTGACCTACGTCCGCGGCCCCAGCGGCATCCTCGTCATGCTCGCCGAGGAGCTGAAGAAGAGCTGAGTGGGCCGAGCCTCGTCGCGAGCATCGAAGGGCGCTTCGGCCGCGCGCCAGACGTAGGGACGCGTCCATAGGCCGCTGATCCAACCATCGTTGGGGCGAGTCAACTCAAGTGGGCATCCCCATCCTTCGCCGTTCACGCTGCGAGGGACGAGGCAGTACCTCGCCGGGCGGGACTGAAGCGGGATCGCGAGCGACGGCAACGACCTCGACGTCGACTGTCGGCTCGCGCTCGCGGCTCACGGCTCCATCGCAGAGATTCGATGGCTCTGCTTACGGAATCCGTGCGACCTGTGCGAGTTTGCGCTGGTACCGCGCTGATTGCCAGCGGCCGACTGGCCCACACTCAGGCTCAGGGCCCCGCCTCGACGATCCGCCGAACCTCTTCGACGTCGAGGTCGAACGGCCCGATCCGCGTCAGCACCCACGTGGCACCACGGTCGAGCCACGGCGCGGCGTCCTGCTCGGGCCGTAGGTCGACCACCACCTCGTAGCCCGACCTCGGGGAGTGCTCAGCGAGGCGGGCAGTCACCTGCTCCAGGTCGCCGGGCCGGTCCAGCCCGATGACGAAGAAGCCGTCGTACCTCGCCGCTCGACGCAGCGGCGCCTGGTTGCCGTACCGCCCCGCGAGCCAGATCGGCACAGCGGGCGCCGGCCGGAAGCGGACGTCACCGGCGGCGTAGTGAACTCCGTCGTGGTCGACCGGCTCGCCGGACAGCAGGCCGGTGAGCAGCTGGAGCCCCTCGTCGAGCATCCGGCCGCGCGCCTTGGGGTCCGGCTCGTCACCGAAGGCGGAGAACTCCCCCACCCAGTCGTCGCCCAACCCCAGACCGAGGACGAACCGGCCACCCGAGAGCACCGCCAGGCTCGACGCCTGCCGGGCCAGCACCTGCGGCCGGCGCCTGGGCAGCGGGGTCACCATCGGCCCGAACAGCAGCTTCTCGGTCCGCATCGCGACGGCCGCGCAGCAGGTCCACACGTCGGCGATCGCGCTCACCCGCTCGCCATACAGCAGGTGGTCCCAGACGAAGAAGCCGTCCCAGCCCGCCGTCTCGGCAGCGGCGGCCAGGTCGCCGACCACGCGAGGGTCGGCCAAGGCGTCGAACGGGGCGACGAACAGGCCGCGGCGCGTGGTCATGGGCCGATCATGCCGACTGCGTCAGCGGATCGCGATCACAGCGCCTGAGCGCTCCCACCGCATGACGGCCAGCAGCCCGGACGTCGGCAGTGACACGCAGCCGGCCGTGCCGTGCCCGAGGTCGACGTGCAGGAAGATCGCCGACCCTCGGCCCGGCGTCCGCGCCTCGTTGTAGCCGATGACCTGCGCGTAGTTGTAGGCCGGCGTGTTCAGCAGCGGCTCGGCGCTGCTCCACCTCCCGGACGCCGGCGTGCGCTGGTGAGTGTTGTAGAGGCTCGAGCGGGAGTCGTCGACCCACACGTCACGGGAGTCGACGCGCAGCCACGAACCGATGCGCAGCCCGGGGTTGCCGCGCGCGCCGAAGCCGCCGCGCAGGGGGAACACCCCGGCCGGCGTGCGCAGGTCGCCCTCGCGCTTGCTCGAGCTCACACCGTTCTTGCCCACGTGGCCGGAGTACGGCCCGAGCGACGTCACGTATCGCCCGCCGCCGCGCGTGCACGCCCGCACCGTGGCGCGCGACCCCGACGACACCACGAGCACCACCTGGGTCGCTCGCACCCCGCTCGGCACCGAGCAGGTCGGGGCGGACGCCGTCGTGCGGCTGGCGGTCGCCCGCTTCGTCGGCCGGTGGGTCGGGCTGCGCCGAGCCGCTGACCGGGTGGCGCTCGCGGACGGCGCGCTCGTGGTGGCCGACGGCGTCGTCGGGCTGGACGTCGTGGTGGTGCTGGTGGTGGCCGACGACGTCCCCGGGCCGGTCGAGGTGGCGGCGGCCTGTGGCCCGACCGAGCCGCAGGCCGCGAGCAGGGCGGCAGCGGTCGCGCCGGTGAGGGTGAGTGCGGTGCGGGACAGGCTCAAGAGATGTCGAAGTGCTGGTAGTCGGGATGGGACCACAGGCCGCCCCAGCGCAGGCCCTCGGAGGTGAAGGCCCGCACCGCGGCGCTGCGCGAGGAGGAGAAGACGCCGGCCGCGGGGCCCCGGCGGTGCAGGAAGTAGCTGTCGGGGTAGACCGTGCCGTCGTCGGCGACGTAGGGGTTCTCGAAGTCGTTGACGTCGACCGCCTTGCCGTAGGCGTGGTTGGAGTAGACCTTGCGCTCCTCCTGGCCGCCGACGTACCGGCAGTTGAAGGCCGAGGTGTTGTCAGCCTCCATGGCCGCGTAGTCGTCGGCGCCCGGACCCTTGGGGTTGTGCCCCCACGAGGAGTCCATGGGGCGCATCTGACGGATGCGGAAGCGCTGCTGGTAGAGCGCGGTGAACGCCCGAGCGGTGCGCGCGGCGATCGAGGAGTGCACGACGACGGCACCGCGCGACCGCTGGCCGTCGAAGCCCCAGAAGTTCACCGTGACGTAGCGCAGGCTCGACCGGCCGACGGGGCAGCCGGACGTCCACGAGTAGCCGATCATGCTGCGCCACAACGAGTCCGGGATCGGCGCGACGCGCGCGTTGGCACCTTGGCCGACGGCCGGCGGGTTGTCGGGAAAGCGCACCTTCGGCTCCGCACCGGCACCAGGCACCGGTGCGAGGGCGGACGGCTCCGAGGGTCGCGTGGCGGTGGTCGTCGGCGTGGCCGACGGGGTCGGGCTCGGTGTCGCGCTGGTGGGGCTGCTCGGGCCGGTGCTGGTCGGCGAGGTGGGCGGCACCGAGGCGGTCGAGGACGTCGCGCTGCTGGCGGACGTCGGAGCGCCACCACCGCACGCCGCCACAGCGAGGCACGACGTCGCTGCGACCACCGCGAGCCGGACCAGCCTCACCAGGGCAGCGGCCTCATGTGAAGAACACCGACCGGCGCTGCATCAGCAGCGCGTAGAGCGTCTGCTGGATGGTCTCGCGCACCTGGTCGGTGAGGTTGAAGACGAGCATCGGGTCGTCGGCGGCGTCGGCGTGCTGAGCGGTCTCGATCGGCGCCCCGAACTCGATGATCCACTTGCTGGGCAACGGAATCAGGCCGAGCAGCCCGAGCCACGGGAAGGTCGGGGTCATCGGCAGGTAGGGCAGCCCGAGCAGCCGGGCGAGGCTCTTGAAGTTGCCCAGCACGGGGTAGATCTCCTCGGCGCCGACGATCGAGCACGGCACGATCGGCGCACCGGCCTGCAGGGCGGCCGACACGAAGCCGCCGCGCCCGAAGCGCTGCAGCTTGTACCGCTCGCTGAAGGGCTTGCCGATCCCCTTGAACCCCTCGGGCCAGACGCCGACCAGCTCACCCGCTCGCAGCAGGCGCTCGGCGTCGGGGTGGGCGGCGAGCGTCGAGCCGGTCTTGCGGGCCAGCGCGCCGACGAAGGGCGTGGCGAAGACGAGGTCAGCGCCGAGCATGCGCAGGTGCCGAGCGCCCGGGTGCTCGTCGTGAACGGCCAGCTGGGTCATCAGCGAGTCCAGCGCGATCGTGCCCGAGTGGTTGGCCACCACCAGCGCGCCGCCGGTGGCCGGGATGTTCTCGATGCCCCGCACCTCGACCCGGAACCAGTTGCGGTACAAGGGCCGCAGCGCCGGCAGCAGGGCCTCGGTGAGGTCGGCGTCGAACCCGAACTCGTCGATGACGTAGTCGCCGGACAGCCGTCGGCGCAGGAAGGCGAGCGCGTTCGCCACGTAGCGGTCGACGTCGGCGAGGCCGGCGCGCTGACCCTCCGCGACGAGCGCCTCCACCACCGACTCGACGGCGTACCGGACGAGCGAGGCGGGATCGAGGCCGAGGCCACCACCGGCGCGCTCCGGCTCGTCCGCCGCGTCCGGGGCCGCACCCGACAGGGGGTCCGCGGCCGCCTCGGGCGGCGGGTCGAAGGGTGCCTCGAAGGGTGCCTCGAACGGTGACTCGAGGGAGGGGCCGAGCGACGGCTCGTGAGCGGCGTCGTCGAGCGGCGCGTCCGACCCGAGCTCGGTGAGCAGCGGCGTGCGGCGCCGGCGGGCGCGTTCGCCCGTCGCGCGGCGAGCCCCTGCTGCGACAGCGTCGGCGCCCTTGGCCGCGCGCGCCGAACGGCCACGCGCGAGAGGGATGACCCGGCCCTCCTGGCTCATGCCGACGCCTCGGCCGGGGTGATCCACCGCTCGACGGAGTCCAGCGCCGAGCGCACGGCGGGCAGGACGCTGGGCGCCGGCCCGCGACCGCTGGCCACGAACGACCGGAAGGCCTCCAGGGTGGTGAACGTCGGCTCGAAGCCCAGCACCTCGCGCATCCGGGTGGTGTCGAGCACGCGCCCGAACGCCATGTGCTGCAGGTGCTCCGGAGGCAGGTTGGCGAGCCGGGCGCGACGCACCACCTGGCTCAGCCACCCGCTGGCCGGTAGCGGCACGGGCACCGTGGGGCGCCCCGCGATCCGGGCGGCCTGGCTGACCGTGACCACGCCGTCACCGGCGACGTTGACCAGCCCGACGCCGTCGCGGACCGTCGCGGCCACCAGTGCGCCCAGGGCGTCGTCCTCGTGGACGAACTGAAGCCGGCCGTCGAACCCGAGCACCGTCGGGATGACCGGCAGGGTGAAGTAGTCGGTGAGCGTGGTGGAGATGCCGGGCCCCACGATGTTGGCGAAGCGCAGGACGGACACGTCGACGTCCTCGCGCCGGCGCGAGAAGCCCCGCACGTAGCCCTCGACCTCGATGGAGTCCTTGGCGAAACCCGCCCGCGGCATGGCCTTGGGCCCGGTCTCCTCGGTGAACATCGCGGGGTCGCGCGGCGACGAGCCGTACACCGAGCCGCTGCTCTTGACGACGAGCCGCCGCACGCTGGGTGCCTTCTGGCACGCGGCGAGCAGCTGCATCGTGCCGATGACGTTGATCTCCTTCATCGTCACGCGACCGCCGGCCGACAGCGGCGTGGCGATGACGTTGAGGTGCGCCACGGTGTCGACGTCGGCCTGGGCGATCACCTTGGCGATGATCGGGTTGCGGATGTCGGCCCGGACGAACTCCGCGGCCCCGATGGGGTGCGGCGGGGGGACGACGTCAACGCCGATGACACGGTCGACCCCCGGGTGCTCGGTGAGCAGACGGGCGAAGCGGCCGCCCAGGTAGCGGGACACGCCGGTGACCAGGACGACCTGCCCCATGCCTGCTCACCCGCCTTCGTCCGTGCGTGTGCTCCGCGTGCTCACAGTATGCGAGCGGCCCCCGACCTGGTGGGGTCCGGGGGCCGCTTCGCTCACTTCTTGTTGCGACGCTGGTGACGCGTCTTGCGCAGCAGCTTGCGGTGCTTCTTCTTCGCCATCCGCTTGCGGCGCTTCTTGATGACCGAGCCCATGGAGTACCTCGTCGTTCGGAAGTTGGTCAGAGTCGACAGGCGGCCGGAAGCCTCAGCGACGCCGACCGATCTCGCCCATGGTACCGCCCGATCCGTGACCCCGAGCACGCACGCTGTCGCCGGCGACTCAGGCGGTCTCGATGTACGAGGTGCGCAGGTAGTCGTTGACCGCCTGCTCGGGCACGCGGAACGAGCGGCCGACGCGCACTGCGGGCAGCTCGCCGGCGTGCACGAGGCGGTACACGGTCATCTTCGACACGCGCATGATCGACGCGACCTCGGCGACGGTCAGGAACCGCACCTCAGCGAGCTTGTTGTCCTTCGGCATTCTCCACCGGTCCTCGGGCAGGGCACGGCGTCGCCGGCTTCCCCACCGGCGATCGGTCGTGCGACCCCTCACGATAGGGGCAGGAGTGACTCGTGGGGAAGTGCTAGATCAACATTCACCCGACTGGTCAAGCACCGCAGGGTCCCGGCGTGTCGCGCGCGGCTGCGGTCAGTCGAACCAGGGATCGAGACCATGCACCGGGAACACCTTCGAGCGGGTCGCCATGATCGCCCGGTCGACGGCGTCCTCGGGGTCGTAGCCGACCTCCCACGAGCGCCACCACGGGTCGCGGCCGTCGCCCATGTGCGCCGGCCCGGGGCGCCCGAGCAGCGTCAGCACGTGGTCGAGCCAGTCCTGCGGCACCAGCGTGGACGTCGCCACCGGCGTGTGCGCCGCGATGGCCACCAGGTGCGACCACGAGCGGGGCACCACGTCGACGATCTCGTAGCCGCCGCCACCCAGCGCGACCCAGCGCCCGTCGCACACCTCGTGGGCCAGGTCGTGCAGGCTGCGCTGCACCGCGCGCTGGGCGTCCACCGACACGGCGAGGTGGGCGAGCGGGTCGAGGAAGTGGCTGTCGCACCCGTGCTGCGTCACGAGCACCTGCGGCTTGACGTGGCGCAGCAGCTGCGGCACCACCGAGTGCACCGCCCGCAGCCAGCCGGCGTCCGACGTCCCGGGCGGCAGCGAGACGTTCACGGCGTCACCCTCGGCGTGCGGGCCACCCATGTTCTCCGGGAAGCCCGTGCCGGGGAAGAGCACCCGCCCGCTCTCGTGCACCGAGATGGTCAGCACGCGCGGGTCGTCCCAGAAGACCTTCTCGACGCCGTCGCCGTGGTGCACGTCGACGTCGACGTACGCGACGCGCTCGGCCCCTTCGTCGAGCAGCCGGCGGATCGCGATCGCCGCGTCGTTGTAGACGCAGAAGCCGCTCGCGCGGTCGGGCATCGCGTGGTGCAGGCCGCCGCAGAAGTTCACGCCGTGCTCGATCTCGCCGCGCCAGACCGCCGAGGCGAGGTCGACGCTGCCCTGGACGACGCGGGCGCTGGCCTCGTGCATACCGACGAACGCCGGGTCGTCCTCGGTGCCGAGGCCGCGGTCGAGGTCGGCGCTCGCGGGGTCGGCGGACGCGGTCTTCACGGCCGCGACGTAGGCGGCGTCGTGCACCGTCTCGAGCAGCGCGTCGTCCGCCGGCTCGGCCCCGACGACCTCGACGCGGCGCGGGTCGTCGAACAGGCCGAGCGCCCGCGCCAGCCGTGCGGTGAGGTCCAGACGAAGCGGAGCCATGGGGTGCGACGGGCCGAAGTCGTACCGCGTGAAGCTGTCGTCCCAGATCACGCGGGCCTGCGTCGCCATGGCTCGAACGCTACCCCGGCACGCCGGTCGGCGCCGTGCCCGTGCCCAGCAGGCGCCCAGCGGGCACGATGGGGTGCGCACCGCCTGCCGGCTGACCGAGAGGACACCCCATGACGACGAGCGGCACCGTCGCGCCGTCGTCCGCGGCACCCCGCGCGCGCGGGTCGCGGGGGCCCAGTGGAGTCGCCACCTGGCTGCGCGACCGGCTGGACGACGCGGCCCGTCGGTCCCCCGCCCGGCTGGCGCTCGCCGTCTTCGCGCTGGTGGTCGTGGCCTTCACCGCGCTGCTCTCGCTGCCCGCGGCCACGGCCAGCGGCGAACGCGCGCCGTTCGTCGACGCGCTCTTCACCGCGGCATCGGCGGTCTGCGTCACCGGTCTCACCACGGTCGACACGGCGACGTACTGGTCGGGGCTGGGGCAGGTCATCATCATGGTCGCCATCAAGATCGGCGGCCTGGGCATCATCACGCTCGCCTCGCTGCTGGGGCTCGCGGTGTCGCGCCGGCTCGGGCTGCGCCAGCGGCTGATCGCGGCGAGCGAGACCAAGGCGCTGCGACTCGGCGAGGTCGGCAGCCTCCTGCGTGCCGTCGTGATCAGCTCCACCGCGGTCGAGGTGACGATCGCCGCAGTGCTCCTGCCGAGCTTCCTGGCATCCGGCGAAGGGGTCGGGCGCTCGCTCTACCACTCGCTCTTCTACGGCATCAGCTCGTTCAACAACGCCGGCTTCGCCGTGCACGAAGGCGGCATCTCGCGCTGGGTGGGCGACCCGTTCGTCCTGGTGCCGATCGCGGCCGGCGTGTTCGTCGGCAGCCTGGGTTTCCCCGTCCTGCTGTCGGTCGCGGGCGGCCTGCGCCGGGTGAACGGCGTCCGGCAGGGGCGTGCGGCACTGGAACCTCCACACGCGCCTGACGCTGGCGACCACGTTCGTCGTGCTCGCCGTCTCGGTGGTGGTCTTCGCGGCCTTCGAGTGGACCAACCCCCGCACGCTCGGCGGTCTGGGGCTCGGCGACCGGCTGCTCAACGCCGTCTTCGCGGGAGTGATGCCGCGCGTCGGGCGGCTTCTCCGCGCTCGACGTCCATCACATGCACGAGTCGACCTGGGCGCTGCAGGACCTGCTCATGTTCATCGGCGGCGGCAGTGCCTCGACCGCGGGCGGCATCAAGGTGACCACGCTCGCCGTGCTGGTGCTCGCCACCCTGGCCGAGGCACGCGGCGACCGGGACGTCGAGGCGTTCGGACGCCGCATCCCCTCGGCCAGCCTGCGCCTCGCCGTCACCGTGCTGCTGGCCGGCGCCACGCTCGTCGTCGTCGCCACGATGGCGTTGCTCGCCATCACCGGCGAGACGCTCGACATCGTGCTGTACGAGACCGTGTCGGCGTTCGCGACCTGCGGGCTGTCGACCGGGTTCACCGCGGACCTGCCCGACGCCGGCAAGTACGTTCTGACTGCCCTGATGTTCGCCGGACGCACCGGCACCATGACCTTGGCCGCCGCCCTCGCCCTGCGCGACCGGCGCCGCGTGGTCCGCCTACCGGAAGAGAGGCCCGTCGTTGGGTAACAAGGAGACCGCCGGGCACGCCGTCCTGGTGATCGGGCTCGGGCGCTTCGGCAGCTCGATCGCCGAGGCCCTCGACCGGCTCGGCCACGAGGTGCTCGCCGTCGACCACGACCCGCACCTGGTGCAGGAGTGGTCGGGACGGCTCACCCACGTGGTGGAGGCCGACTCGACGTCCGAGGAGGCGCTGCGGCAGATCGGCGCACCCGACTTCCCGATCGCCGTCGTCGGCATCGGCACCTCGATCGAGGCGAGCGTGCTGACGACCGCGACGCTGGTCGACCTCGGGATCAAGCAGATCTGGACCAAGGCGATCACCGCGGCCCACGGCAAGATCCTCGAGCGCATCGGCGCCACGAAGGTGGTCTACCCCGAGCGCGACGCGGGTGCGCGCGTGGCCCACCTCGTGGCCGGCAAGCTGATGGACTTCATCGAGTTCGACGACGGCTTCGCGATCGTGAAGATGGCGCCGCCCAAGGAGACCCGGGGCTTCACGCTCGCCGAGTCCCAGATCCGCGCCAAGTACGGCGTCACCGTCGTGGGCGTGAAGTCACCGGGACGCGACTTCACCTACGCCGTGCCCTCGACCAAGATCAGCCAGCACGACCTGCTGATCGTGAGCGGCCAGACCGAGCTCATCGAGCGCTTCGCCGCCCGCCCCTGACCGACACCCCAGCGCTCCCCAGAGCCGCGGGGTTCTCCGCAGAGCGGGAGGTCAGAGCTCGGTGGTCGGCACCCAGCCCGGGTCGTCGCCCACGGGCAGCAGCATCGCGAGCTCCTCGGTCTGCGCGTCATTGGTCATCGGACGGCGCTCGTCGGCCGGACGGAACCCGGCGCTGCTGAAGAACGCGACGGCGCGGCCGTTGTCGGTGGAGACCCACAGCTTCAGCGCCCGCTGGCCCGCCGCACGCGCGTGCTGGGCCGCCGTCTGGGTGAGCGCCCACGCGACGCCGCGGCCGCGGAAGTCCGGCCGCACCCACATACCGAACAGCTCGGCGACGTCGGGCTCGCTGGCCTGGCCCACCGAGACGATGCCCACCGGCTCGTCGTCCGCCGAGGCGACCAGCCGCGCCGAGCGGCCCATGCGCAGCCGCCAGAAGGCCTCGTCGTAGCCCTTCTCCTCCTCGTAGGAGGAGGCGAAGGCGTCCGGCGCGTCCTGCAGCGCCGCCAACCGGATCTGCTGGTACGTCTGCCAGTCCTCGGTGCCGAGGGCCCGCACGGTGACCTCACTCATGGCGCACAGCCTCCCAGACCCAGACCCTCCATGGCATTGCGAGAATGTGACGATCCCGACAACCCCGGCTACCCCTGGCCGGACGCCAGCTCCCGGCTGCGGTCACGAGCTGCCTCCATCGCGGTGAGGAAGGCCGCCCGGACCTTGTGGTCGTCGAGCTGGCGCAGCGCGGCCATCGTGGTGCCGGCCGGGCTGGACACCTGCTCGCGCAGCACCGTCGGGTGCTCACCGGTCTCGCGCAGCATCGTGGCCGCGCCGAACAGCGTCTGCACCACCAGCTCGGTGGACGTCGCGCGCGGCAGCCCCAGCAGCACACCGGCCTCGATCATCGCCTCGACGACGTAGAAGATGTACGCCGGACCCGAGCCGCTGATGGCGGTGACGGCGTCCTGGTACTGCTCGGGGATGCGAATCACGCGTCCGCACGAGCGCAGCAGCTCCTCGGCCTCGGCCAGGTGCTCGTCGTCGCAGTGCTCACCCGGGCTGATCGCCGCCATGCCCTCGTCGACGAGCGCCGGGGTGTTCGGCATCACCCGCACCACGGGGGTGCCCGGCGGGAGGCCGGCCTCGAGCGTGGTCGTGGTGATGCCGGCGGCGAGCGAGACGACGAGCGTGCCCGGACGCAGTGCGTCCCGGACGTCGCGCAGCGCGTTGGCCATGTCCTGCGGCTTGACCACCAGGACGACGGTGCTGGCCTCCGCGGCCGCCGCCGCGTTGTCGACCACCCGGACGCCGTAGCGCTCGGTCAGCTCGGCGACGCGCTCAGGGCGTCGCTCGCTGATGAGGAGGGAGTCCACCGACCGCCCCGCGCGCAGCAGCCCGGACAGCAGGGCCTCGCCCATGACACCGGCACCGAGGACGGCCACCGGCCCCTCGGACCGTGGGGGTCGCGTGCTCTCGGACGCCGTGGTCATGGCTCAGCCCTTCGTGGCCAGGGAACGCAGGAAGAACGTGACGTTCGCCGGGCGCTCGGCCAGACGGCGCATGAAGTAGCCGTACCAGTCCTCGCCGTACGGGAGGTAGACGCGCATCTTGTTCCCCTGGTCGGCGAGCCGCTGCTGCTCCTCGGGACGGATGCCGTAGAGCATCTGGTACTCGTAGCTGCCCTCGTTGCGGCCGGCGCGCGCCGCGAGCGCGCCCGCGATGTCGATGAGCCGCGGGTCGTGGGTGGCGAGCATCGGGTAGCCCTCGCCGTTCATGAGCACCTTCAGGCACCGGACGTACGACCGGTCGACCTCGCCCTTGTCGGTGAACGCCACGGACTCCGGCTCGTCGTACGCGCCCTTGCACAGCCGCACGCGCGAGCCCTGCGTCGCCAGGTCGCGGCAGTCGGCCTCGGTGCGCCGGAGGTAGGCCTGCAGCACCGCTCCGACCCACGGGTAGTCGGCGCGCAGCTCGCGCAGCACCGACAGCGTGGAGTCGGTGGTGGTGTGGTCCTCCATGTCGAGGGTCACGGTCGTGCCGGCCTGCTGGGCGGCCGAGCAGATGTCCCAGGCGTGCTCGAGCGCGATCTTCTCGCCGTCGCCGTCGAGCGCCTGGCCGACGGCCGAGAGCTTCACCGACACCTCGGCGCGGCCACCTTCGGTGAGCCCGGCGTCCGCCAGCTGTGAGAGCAGCGTGAGGTAGGCGTCGCGCGTGCGGCGCGCCTGCTCGAGGTCGAGGGTGTCCTCGCCGAGGTGGTCGACGGTGACGAGGCGGTGCGACGCCGTGAGCTCGGCGGCGGCTCGGACGGCGTCCCCGACCCCGGGGCCGGGGACGAACCGGTGGACGACCCCGCTCGCCACCGGCGCGCGCTCGACCAGGTCGCGCACGCGGGCGCTCTTCGACATCTGCAGGAGGGCCTCACGGAGCATGGCGTCAGGCTACGGCAGCAGCGGGTGCGTGATGGGTCAGGGCGTGCGACGGCGGAGGGTGGCCGCGCCGAGCGCGACGGTGAGCGCCGCGAACGCCGCGACCACGACGAGGTCGCCGACGGCTCCGGACGTGACGCCGGCGTCCCCGGTGACGCGCGTCATGGCGTCGACCGCGTACGAGAGGGGCAGGACGTCGGACACGGTGCGCAGCAGGTCGTTCATCTGCTCGCGCGGGACGATGAGGCCGCAGAGCAGGAACTGCGGCAGCACCACCGCAGGCATGAACTGCACGGCCTGGAACTCCGTGGTGGCGAACGCACTGACCAGCAGGCCGGTCGTGCACCCCAGCACGGCGTCAGCGACCGCGACGACGAGCAGCAGCCACACGGGCCCGGCGATGTCCAGGCCGCAGACCCAGATCGCGAAGCCCGTGGCGACCACGGCCTGGACGACGGCGAGCCCGCCGAACGCGACCGCGTAGCCGCCGACGAGGTCGCCCTTGCCGAGCGGCATCGCCAGCAGGCGCTCGAGCGTGCCGGACCGCCGCTCGCGCAACGTCGTCACGCTGGTGACGAGGAACATGACGACGAACGGGAAGACGCCGAGCAGCGGGGCGCCGAGCCGGTCGAAGACGGGAGTGCCGTCGAAGACCCAGGCCAGCAGCCCGATGAGCACGCAAGGCACCACCAGGAGCATCGCGAGGGTGCGGCGGTCGTGACGCAGCTGGCGCAGCACCCGGGCCGCCGTGGCGAGGGTGAGCCGGGCGCTCATGCCCGCACCCCCTCGACGAGCGTCAGGAACGCCGCTTCGACGTCCGGTGCACCGGTGCGGTCGAGCAGCGCGTCTTGGGTGTCGTCGGCCAGCACCGCGCCGTCCCGCATGAGCACGAGCCGGTCGCAGCGGCTGGCCTCGTCCATGACGTGGCTGGAGACGAAGAGGGTCGTGCCGCGGGACGCGATGCGCGCGAACAGGTCCCACAGGTCGCGGCGCAGCACGGGGTCGAGCCCGACGGTGGGCTCGTCGAGCACGAGTAGCCGAGGGCTGCCGAGCAGCGCCGCGGCGAGGGACACGCGCGAGTGCTGGCCGCCGGAGAGCCGGGAGACCAGCACGTCCTGGTGGGAGTTCAGCCCAGCCTCGTCGACGACGCGAGCGACGTCGGAGCGCGGCGCCCCCATCACCTGGGCGAAGTAGCGCAGGTTCTCCTCGATGGTGAGGTCCTCGTACACGCTCGGCGCCTGGGTGACGTAGCCGACCTGGTGGCGCAGGTCGCGGTGCCCGGCCGGTAGCCCGAGCACGGTGATGCTGCCGGACTCGACGCGCTGGACGCCCACGATCGAGCGCATCAGCGTCGTCTTGCCCGACCCGCTCGGGCCGAGCAGGCCGACCACCTGCCCGCTCGGCACGCTGAGGTCGAGCCCGTCGATCACCCGCCGAGCGCCGCGCGTCACGCGCAGTCCGGTCACCTCGACAGCGACGTCATTCATCATGCGATGAATTTACGCCCTGTCCACCCCTCCGCACCACCCCTTTCCGCCACCCGGGCCGCTTTGCGCCGTCCCGCCGCGGCCTGGGCGGCGGAGGCACCGGCTTGGGTGGCGGAAAGCGGCCTGGGTGGCGGAAAGCGGCTTGGGTGGCGGAGGCGGGGCGGGCGGGGTCAGAGGGGGCCGGTGAGGTACCGCTGGACGGTCGGGCCGATCCAGCGGCCGAGGTCGTCGACGGCGGCGTCGGCGACGGGCTGCATCCGGACGACGTAGCGGGCCATCGCCAGCCCGACGAGCTGGGTCGCGACCAGCGAGCCGCGCAGCTCGGGCTGGTCGCTGCCGATGCTCGCGACGACACGACCGAACACCTCGCGGGCCAGGAACTCGCGCAGCGTCCGGGCGGCGTCCTCGTGGCTGCTCGCCGAGCGCAGCAGCGCGCCGATCCGCTGGCGTCCCTCCTGGGAGTCCCACGTGGTGAGGAAGAACCGCACGACGCGCTCGCCGAGCTCGTCGACCGGGCCGGTCACGAGCTGGTCGATCTGCGCGGCCGGGCTGAGCGGCAGGTGCTGGGCGGCGGCGAAGAGGCTGGCCTTGTCGTCGAAGTAGTGGTGGACGAGGGCCGGGTCGACGCCGGCGAGCCGCGCCACCGCGCGCAGGCTGGTGGCGTCGTAGCCCTGGGCGGCGAACTCGGCGCGCGCGGCCGCGAGGATGTCGGCTCGGGCGTCGGACCCGGCCGGACGCCGCCCCCGCCGGCGCGGCTCGGTGCTGCGGCTCACCCGCTCGCTCCCGCTGCCGCGAGGTTCAGCCGGGCGAAGGCGAGCGCCTCGGCGAGGTCGGCCTCGCGCTCCTCGAGGTTGCGCACCCGGCGCGTCGAGACCTCGACCACGACGTTGCCGGACCAGTCACGCGCGGCCAGCCGCTCGAGCAGCTCGGCACAGGGTTGCCCACCGCGGCCGGGCACGAGGTGCTCGTCCTTCGCCGAGCCCAGCCCGTCGGCGAGGTGCAGGTGCACGAGGCGCTCGCCCAGCGCCTCGGCCATCGCCAGGGCGTCCGAGCCGGACGTCGCCGTGTGCGACAGGTCGAGCGTCACGTGGTCGTAGTCGTAGCCGAGCGGGTCCCAGCCGGGCAGGTAGGCCTGGATCTCCCGCGTCCGCGCCCGCCAGGGGAACATGTTCTCCACGGCGACCAGCCGGCCCGTACGCCGCTCGAGGTCGCGGATCCCGGCCTCGAACCCGCGCGCGTAGTCGCGCTGCCAGCGAAACGGCGGGTGGACGACGACCGTGCCCGCGCCGACGGCCGTGGCCACCTCGCAGGCGCGGTCGAGCTTGGGCCACGGGTCGGCTCCCCAGACGCGCTGGGTGATCAGCAGCGTCGGCGCGTGGATCGCCACGATCGGCAGGCTGTAGTGATCCGAGAGGCGTTGCAGCGCAGCGGGATCCTGGCTCACCGGGTCGGTCCACACCATGATCTCGACACCGTCGTAGCCCAGCCGGCTGGCGATCTCGAACGCCGTCGCGCAGGACTCGGGGTAGGCGGAGGCCGTCGACAGCGACACCCGCGCTGCCGGCACCCTGACCGCGTCGTTCATGGCGCCAGCGTAAGAGGCGAGCGGCACTCCCCCGCGACCTGAGTCCTTGTTCCCTGGCGCGACGACGGCCGAGTTGGGCACGCTGCGGCTATGGAG
This sequence comes from uncultured Actinomycetota bacterium, assembly GCA_963816695.1. Classification (GTDB taxonomy): domain Bacteria; phylum Actinomycetota; class Actinomycetes; order Actinomycetales; family Angustibacteraceae; genus Angustibacter. The sequence continues at coordinate 184,051 of CAWFLV010000005.1, read as the reverse complement.
ACACCGTGCCCGAGCTGCGGTCACCCCTTCCCCGCCGGCGCACCGGCCTGCCCGGCCTGCGGTGTGCGCCTCGTCGGCGCCGACGCCCAGCGCCTGTGGGAGGTCGACCAGCAGCTCGCCGCTCTCGGTCGTGAGCGCGCGACCCTGCTCGCCGCCCTGCGCACGCCGCTGGTCGGCACCGCGGCACCCACGACGACGATCGCGGCACCCCCGGCCGGGCGCACCGGCTCGACGCCTCGTCCCGCGCGCTCCTGGACCGTGCAGCAGCTGCTGCTGACCGGCGGGGTCGTGCTGCTGCTGGTCGCCGCCGTCGTGTTCATCGCAGTCGCCTGGGACCGCATCGGCACCGGCGGGCAGGTGGCGGTGCTGGCCGTGGTCACCGCCTCCGGCGTCGCGGGCTCGCGCGCGCTGTCGCGCCGGGGGCTGCACGCCTCGGCCGAGGCGGTCGCCGTGCTGACCTGCGGCCTGGCACTGCTGGACGCCTTCGCGGTGCGGCGGTACGGGCTCTTCGCCAGCGACCGGCTCGACGAGCCCACGTACTGGCTGGTGGGGCTGCCGCTGGTGGCGCTCGTCCTCCTCGCCGGCACCCGCGCGGTGCGGCGCTCGCTCGTCTTCCCGGTCGCGACGGTGCTCGTGCTGGCCGTCTGGCCCGGCGCCCTGGCCGCGTCCCTGGAGGTCGGGGTCACCGGCGTGTCGCTGATCGCCGCCGGCGCGTGGGCCGTCGCGCTGGGCGCCGCCCTGCTCCTCGCGCCGACGGCCCGCCGGCCGGTGCTCGTCGCGGTCGCGGCGGTCGCCGCCGCCTGGCTGCTGCTCGGGGCGCAGGCGACGCTCGTGGACGTCGCCAGCAACCCGCCGTGGGACGGCGGCCTCCTGGCGCTGCTGTCGGCCGCGGTGCTCATCACCGGACTCGTCGTCGCCGCTCGACGCAGCACGCGGTCGCGCGGGGTGGACGTCGCCGCACGAGCCGCCGCCTACGCGCTGGCCGTGGGGGTCGTCGCCAGCGAGGCGCACCACGGTGGGGCGTGGGGCCTCACCGTCGTCTCCGTCCTGGCCTCGGCCGTCGTCGCCGTCGCGGTGGTCGCCCGCGAGGACCTCCGGCTCCCCGGCGGCGCGATGCCCGCCGTCGTGGCGTTGTCGTGGCTCAGCGGCCTGGTGTCGCTGGGCGAGTCCGACGCCTCGTGGTCGGCCACCGGGGTGTGGCTGGCCGCGACCTGCCTGGCGTCCGCCGCGGCGTCGCGCACCGTGCACGGGGCGGCGCGCACGCAGCTCACCGCGTACTCGGCGGCGACCGGCGCGCTGGCCCTGGGGTCGTTCGCTCACGGCGGCGGCGACGTCGTCCGCGTCGCCGTGACGGCGCTGCTGGTGGCCGCCTTCGCGGGGGCAGCGGCTTGGCGGCGCGACCACCGCGAGGAGGCCGGCCTGGCCGTGGGCGGGGTCGTCGCCGCCGTGGTCGGCGCCGGCTACGCACTGTCGGCGGACGACCGCCCCCTGGTGCTGCTGGCCGTCGTGCTCGGCGTCTCCGGCGTGGCGTCGCTGGCCTACGGCATCCTGCCCCGGCGCGGGCTGGTCGCGGTGGCGGGCGTCGCGCTCTGCTCGGCCGCGACGTGGTCACTTGCGCTGGACGCGAGGGTCGACGCGGTCGAGGCGTACTCGCTGCCCCTGGCGGCGCTGGCCCTGGGTGCCGGGATCACGCGGCACGTGCGGCGTCCGGGCGCGCCGTCCTGGACCACGGTCGGGCCCGGCCTCAGCGCCGGCCTGCTGCCGTCGGCCGTGGCGTCGGTGCCGGACACCGGACTCACCCGCCCGCTGCTCACGCTCCTCGGCGCCGTGGTGGTCACCGCGGTCGGAGTGTGGCTGCGCGAGCAGGCGCCCGTGGTGACGGGGGTCGTCGCCAGCGTCATCGTGGCCGTCGCCCAGCTGGGGCCGTACGCCGTCGCGATGCCGCGCTGGGTCAGCCTCGGCCTGGCCGGTGCGCTGCTGCTGGCCATGGGGTTCCGCTACGAGCAGCGTCGCCGCGAGGCCGTCGCCGCCGCGCACTGGCTGGGCGCACTGCGCTGACACGTACGCTGGCCCCGTGCCAGAGACCTCCCTCGACATCGCCCGCACCTGGGTCGAGTTCGTCGACCCCGCACCGGCGTCCGACGAGGAGGCCCAGGTCTTCCGCTGCGACCTGACCTGGCTGACGTCGTCCTGGACGTGCATCTTCGGACGCGGCTGCCAGGGCATCTACGCCGACCGCCCGCTCGACGGCTGCTGCACCCTCGGCGCGCACTTCACCGAGAAGGCCGACTACCGCAGGGTCAAGGACGTCGTGGCCGAGCTGTCGCCCGAGGTGTGGGAGAAGCACGCCGAAGGCACGGGCCCCGCCGGCTGGACCGAGCGCGAGGACGGCGAGCGCAAGACCCGCGTGGTCGACGGCGCCTGCGTGTTCCTGAACTCCCCCGACTTCCCCGGCGGCTACGGCTGCGCGTTCCACCACGAGGCGGCGCGGCGCGGCGTGCCGTTCCACACGCTCAAGCCCGAGGTCTGCTGGCAGCTGCCGATCCGGCGCACCTACCGCACGGTCGAGCGGCCTGACGGCACGTCGTACCTCGAGACCTCGATCGGCGAGTACGACCGGCGCGGCTGGGGCCCAGGCGGTCACGACCTCGACTGGTACTGCAGCAGCAACACCGAGGCGCACGTGGGGACCCAGCCCGTGTTCCGGTCCAACGAGGGCGAGCTGCGCGAGCTCATGGGCGACGGCGGCTACGACGAGCTCGCCCGCCGGTGCGAGGCGCACCTGGCCACCGTGGCTGCGGCACGACGCAGCGCGTCCGGGCGCAAGCTGTTGCCGCTGCTCGTGCACCCGGCCACGTTGGCTGCCGAAGGTCGTTGAGCGGCAACGGCTCCGGGGTGGTTCCCAGCCCCAACATCTGGAACCACGCGTCGACGTACGAGATCGAGAACCGCGCCGTCGACCCTGCTGGTGTCATCGACGCGGCCATGCGCGAGCGCCACGACTGGAGCGGTCAGGTCGTGCTGGATGTGGGGTGCGGCAACGGTTTCCACCTGCCCCGACTTGCGGCGGACGCCCGCGAGGTGGTCGGCGTCGAGCCCCACCCGCCCTTGGTGCGGTCAGCGCGTGCCCGGGTGGCCGCAGCCGGCCCGGACGTCGCCCGGCGCGTGCGAGTGCTGCGGGGCACCGCCCAGTCGCTGCCCCTCCCGGACGCCTCGGTGGACGTCGCGCAGGCCCGGTGGGCGTACTTCTTCGGACCCGGTTGCGAGCCGGGCCTGGCCGAGCTGTCGCGGGTCGTGCGACGTGGTGGCGCGGCGTTCGTCGTCGACGTCGACGCCACCCGGTCGACGTTCGGCGCGTGGTTCAGGCGCTCCTTACCTCGCTACGATCCCGTTGCGGTGCAACGTTTCTGGGCGCGACAGGGATGGCGCCGCGAGCCGCTGGACCTGCGGTGGTCGTTCGCCTCGCGCGCGGACCTGGAGGCGGTCGTGCGCATCGAGCTCACGCCAGAGGCGGCCGACGCGGTGCTGGCCGAGCACCACGGCACCGAGGTCGACTACGCCGCGAACCTCTGGTGGCGTCGTTACTGAGGCGACGAAGGTCGCCATGCCGCTTGCGGGACGGCGGATTCGGCGGATAGTGGGGGCATGAGCGCGCACGCGAAGGACCAAGCGCCACCACTGAGGGCGCACAACCCGCCGCTGCACCACATGGAGAAGCCACCCAAGATCTCGCTCGTCGAGCTGGGCGTGGTCGCGGTCGCCTACGTGTTCGCCCTGCTGGCACCGGGCCTCGTGGTCTCGCCCGGGACGAGCAGCGCGCCAGGATGGCGGATCGGTCTGGCGGCTGGCCTGACGGTGCTCGGCGCCCTCGTGGGTTCTGCGGTGGCCTTCGCGGCCTACGTCCGCACCAAGAACTTCTCGTGGCTCGTCATCGGCATCGTCCCCGCCATGACCCTGGTGATCCTCGCCGCGATCATGGCGGGCACCAAGGCGTCCTGATCGTCGTCCACAGCTGACGGCGCGCTGCGGACGCGTTGTCGGCGGGCTCTCCTAGAGTCGCGTGCATGTCAGCTGCCACCGCGCGCAAGAGCGCACCCAAGCCGTCCTTCCGCTGCGCGGACTGCGGCTGGACGGCGTCGAAGTGGGTCGGCCGCTGCGGCGAGTGCCAGGCGTGGGGCACCGTCCAGGAGGTCGGGGGCGTGCCCGTGCGCACGACCACCGCCGGGGCGGTCACGGCAGCCGCCCAGCCGATCAGCGAGGTCGACGTCGAGCAGGCGCAGGTGCGTCCCACCGGCGTGGGCGAATTCGACCGCGTGCTCGGAGGCGGGCTGGTCCCCGGTGCCGTGGTGCTCGTCGCCGGCGAGCCCGGCATCGGCAAGTCGACCCTGCTGCTCGACGTGTGCGGCCGGGAGGGCCGCGCCGGGCGCCGGGTGCTCTACGTCACCGGCGAGGAGTCCGCAGCCCAGGTGCGCCTGCGTGCGCAGCGGATCGAGGCGCTGGCTCCCACGCTCTACCTCGCGGCCGAGACCGACCTGTCGGCGGTGCTCGGGCACATCGAGCAGGTGCAGCCCGACCTCGTCGTCATCGACTCGGTGCAGACCATCGGGTCCGCGCAGGTCGACGGCGCCGCCGGCAACGTCGCCCAGGTGCGCGAGGTCGCGGCCGCGCTGATCGCCACCGCCAAGAGCCGGGGCATCGCCACCCTGCTCGTGGGTCACGTGACCAAGGACGGCTCGATCGCCGGCCCGCGGGTGCTCGAGCACCTCGTCGACGTCGTCATCCAGTTCGAGGGCGAGCGGCACTCGCGGCTGCGGCTCGTCCGCGCGGTCAAGAACCGCTACGGCCCCACCGACGAGGTCGGCTGCTTCGACCTGTCCGACAGCGGGATCGCCGGCCTCGCCGACCCGTCGGGGCTGTTCCTGTCGCCCGGCGGCACGTCCCGCGAGCCCGTCCCGGGCACCTGCATCACGGTCACCCTCGAGGGTCGACGGCCGTTGCTCGCCGAGGTGCAGGCGCTCGTCGCGCCGAGCGTGGCGCAGTCGCCGCGCCGGGCCACGTCCGGGCTCGACGGCAGCCGCGTGGCGATGCTCACGGCCGTGCTCGAGCGCCGGGCGCGGGTGCGGCTCGGCTCGGCGGACATCTACGTGTCCACCGTCGGCGGCGTGCGGGTCACCGAGCCCGCCACCGACCTCGCCGTCGCCCTGGCCCTCGCCGGCGCCGCCAACGACCGCGCCCTCGTCCCCGGCACCATCGCGTTCGGCGAGGTCGGGCTGGCGGGCGAGCTGCGGCCGGTCGGTGGCGTGCCGCGCCGGCTCGCCGAGGCGGCCCGGCTCGGTTTCCGCACCGCGATCGTGCCCGCCGGCGCGGTCGGCGCCGGCGTGGTGCCCGACGGCATGAAGGTGATGGAGATCGCTGACCTCGCGAGCGCCGTCCGTTCAGCCATGCTGCGCGCGGTCTGACACGCAGACCTTCTCCGCTGTCCGGCCGGATCGCCGCTAGGATTGCCGCACGGCGGCACCCGCAGGGCGGCGCTGCAGTGTGACGTCAGAGGGACACCGGCCCAGCAGGGGATGCACGTGGCGAACGCAGAGCTCAGCGAGGACGACCTGCTGAGGTCGACCCTGGCTGCCGCAGCACCGGGCACGATGCTCAGGGACGGCCTCGAGCGGATCCTGCGCGGGCGCACCGGCGCGCTGATCGTCCTCGGTCACGACCGAACGGTCGAGAGCCTGGCCAGCGGCGGGTTCCCGCTGGACGTCGAGTTCTCCCCCACCCGGCTGCGCGAGCTGGCGAAGATGGACGGCGCGATCGTCTGCGACCGCGAGGCGTCCCGCATCCTGCGCGCTGGCACCCAGCTCGTCCCCGACCCCTCGATCGAGACCGCCGAGTCCGGCACCCGGCACCGCACGGCCGAGCGGGTGGCCAAGCAGACCGGCTACCCGGTGATCGCCGTCAGCCAGTCGATGCGCATCATCGCGCTGTACGTCGGCCACCGACGCCACGTGCTCGAGGACTCCAGCGCCATCCTGTCGCGGGCCAACCAGGCGCTCGCCACGCTCGAGCGCTACAAGCTGCGGCTGGACGAGGTCACCGGCACCCTGTCGGCGCTGGAGATCGAGGACCTCGTGACGGTCCGCGACGTCGCTGCCGTCGTCCAGCGGCTGGAGATGGTCGGCCGGATCAGCGACGAGATCGCCGGCTACGTCATCGAGCTCGGCAGCGACGGGCGCCTGCTGACGCTGCAGCTGGAGGAGCTCATCGGCGGCGTCGGCCCTGACCGCACGCTGGTGATCCGCGACTACCTGGCGGCCGACTCCAGCGAGGCCGAGATCGAGGGGATGCTCGCCGCCCTCGGCCAGCTGACGTCCACCGAGCTGCTCGACCTCGCGTCCGTGGCCCGGCTGATGGGCTACAGCGTGGTGGGCGACGCGCTCGACGCCGCGGTGAGCCCGCACGGCTTCCGCCTGCTGTCGAAGGTGCCTCGGCTGCCCGGGGCGATCGTCGACCGCCTGGTCGAGCACTTCGGCAGCCTCCAGAAGCTGCTCGCGGCCGGCCTCGAGGACCTCCAGGCCGTCGACGGCGTCGGCGAGGGCCGCGCGCGCGCCGTCCGCGAGGGCCTGTCGCGGCTGGCCGAGTCCAGCATCCTCGAGCGCTACGTCTGACCGCCCGCTTGCCGCACCCGCTCGTCGACCCGCTGCTGCGCTGGTTCGACGCCTCCGCGCGCGACCTGCCGTGGCGGGCCGCCGACCGGACGCCGTGGGGTGTGCTCGTCAGCGAGGTCATGTTGCAGCAGACGCCGGTGTCGCGCGTCGAGCCGGTGTGGCACGACTGGATGCAGCGCTGGCCCACCCCCGCCGACCTCGCCGCGGCCAGCCCGGGTGACGCCGTCCGGCACTGGGGTCGGCTCGGTTACCCGCGCCGCGCCCTGCGGCTGCACGCTGCAGCGACCCAGATCGTCGAGCGGCACGCCGGGCAGGTGCCGGCCGAGCTCGACGCCCTGCTCGCGCTCGAGGGCATCGGCACCTACACGGCCGCCGCGGTGGCGTCGTTCGCGTTCGGACGACGCCACGCGGTGGTCGACACCAACGTGCGGCGGGTGCTCGCCCGCGCGATCGAGGGTGAGGCCCTGCCCGCGCCGGCCCTGACCGCCGCCGAGCTGCGCCTCGCCGAGCGGGTCGTACCGGACGACGACGCCACCGCAGCCAGGTGGGCCGTCGCGGTGATGGAGCTCGGTGCCCTCGTCTGCACGGCCCGCGCTCCGCGCTGCACGGACTGCCCGGTGGCCGACCGGTGCGCGTGGCGCCTCGCCGGCTCACCGCCGTACGCCGGGCCGCCGCGGCGCGGTCAGGCCTGGCACGGCACCGACCGGCAGGTGCGCGGCCGCCTGCTCGCGGTGCTGCGCGGTGCGAGCGGGCCGGTGACGCTCGGCGAGCTGGCCCGCGCCGTCCCGGACGACGAGCTGCGCGACCCGCTGCAACGCGACCGGTGTCTCGCCTCGCTCGCCGAGGACGGCCTCGCCGAGTCGACCGAGGCCGGCTACCACCTACCGCAGTGATCGTGGCCCGCGCCCGCTCCTTCGAGAGTCCCTACTCCAGGTGAGCCAGCAGGTCGTCGTTCGCCTGACGCCACAGGTCACCCATGGACGCAGCGCCGTGGCCGGCCCCTTCGTCGACCACGAGGCGCGAGCCGGGCCACGCCCGGTGCAGCCGCCACGCCGTCACCAGCGGGCTGGAGACGTCCCTGCGGCCGTGCACCAGCGTGCCCCGGATGCCGCGCAGCCGGTCCGCGCGGTCCAGGAGCGGCGGGTCGGCGAATCCGTCGTGCGACCAGTAGTGCGCCGTCAGACGCGCGAACGCCCACCGGAACCGGTCGCTGTCCCACCGCGGGTCTCGGACGACGCCGCCGGTGGCGATGGACACGTGGGTGTCCTCCCACAGCGCCCACTCGCGCGAGGCACCGTCGCGCACCGCCGGATCGGCCGACTCCAGCAGGCCGGCGTACGCCGCCACGAGCCGCCCGCGCCCACGCCGGTAGCCGACGCCGGCAGCCTCCGCGTGCCCGGCGAACCGGTGCCACGCCTCGGGGAAGATCGCACCGACGCCTTCGGTGACCCAGTCGACCTCGCGCCGGCTGGTCGTGGTGACGGCGTAGCCGACGAGCCCCAGGACCCGGTCGGGGTGCTCCTGGGCGTAGGCGAGAGCGAGCGTGCAGCCCCACGAGGCGCCGGTGACGAGCCACGCGCTGATGCCCAGATGACGGCGCAGCGCCTCGATGTCGGCGATCAGGTGCGGGGTGTCGTTGTGCTGCAGGGACGTCGACATCTCGCTCGCGTGCGGTGTGGATCGGCCGCACCCTCGCTGCTCGAGAGCGACCAGCCTGGTGCGCGAGAGGTCGAAGCGCCTGCGGTAGGCACTCGTCGCCAGCCCACCCCCCGGGCCGCCGTGCAGGTACACCGCGGGCACGCCGTCGCGGCGACCCCACTCCTCCCAGTAGAGGCGCTGACCGTCCCCGACGTCGAGCATGCCGTGGGCAGCGGGCGAGGGGGTGTCTACGACCGTCATCCCGCCACGCCCGGTCGCTGGGACGGTTCTCTCCTGAAGGCGAGGCAGTCGCCCGGCGACCAGAGGTGCTCGTCCGTCGCGTGGTAGCCGCGCAGCCACGGGCGGTCCTCGACCACCCTGAGGTAGAAGCCCTTGGGGAGCACGTCGTCGCTGTCGAGGGGCTCCGACGCGACGGTCACCGAAGCCGACGGAGCGGATCCGTTCGACAGCACGGAGTCTGGGGCGGCCTCCTGGTCGGTCCAGGTCAGGCGCAGGTAGGGCCCGGTGATGAGAGGGCAGAGCGACAGGCCGTGAGCCTGGGCCGCCGCGAGCACCATCGACAGCGATGCACCCCCGGTGAGCCCGAGCTGCCCGACCGTGCGGCGCACGACGTCGAAGGTCTCGACCCGCTGCCGGTCGAACACCTCGTGGCTGAGCAGCAGCTCGGCCGAGGCGTTGAGTCCTACGCCTGCCGCGTCGAGCGCGGCCAGCAGCCCTTGGCGGCTGAGCCCGCCCACCTGCAGCCGGAACGTGTCGGGTGAGTCGGAGCCGGGCACCTCGCCACGGTAGTGCGCCGTGCACGGCGGTCGCAGCGGACGACGCGCACAGCCAGTAGAGTCTCGCGGTTGTGCGTCCCCTGCTGGCCTTCGCCGCCGCCGGCTTCCGGCGTCACGCGGCGTACCGCAGCGCGACGCTCGCGGGAGCCGTCACCAACACGGTCTTCGGCGTGGTCAAGGCGAGCATCACCTTGGCCGCCATCGCCTCGGCCGGCGGTGCCATCGCGGGCTACGACGCACGGCAGGGTGCGACGTACTCGTTCGTGTGCCAGGCGCTGCTCGCCCCAGTGGCGATCTTCGGCTGGCACGAGCTCGCCGACCGCATCCGCACCGGCGACATCGCCGTCGACCTCGCGCGGCCGGTCGACCTCCAGCTGTCGTGGCTGGCCGCCGACCTCGGTCGCGCCGCCTACGAGCTGCTGCCGCGCGGGCTGCCGCCGATGCTCGTCGGTGCGGTCTTCTTCGGTCTCACCCTGCCCGGCGGCGTGCCGCACCTCGCCGTAGCGGCCGTGAGCGTCGTGCTGGCCGTCGCGGTGTCGTTCGCGTGCCGCTTCCTGGTCAACCTCGCGGCCTTCTGGGTGCTGGAGATGCGCGGGGCCCTCACGCTCTACATGGTCGGCTCCAACGTGCTCACCGGCCTGGTCGTGCCGGTGCACTGGTTCCCGGGCTGGATGGGCACCCTCGCGCGGGCCACGCCGTTCCCGTCCATGCTGCAGGCACCGGTCGACGTGCTCTCCGGTCGAGCGACCGGCTGGCACAGCGCCGAGGTCGTCGGGACGCAAGCGCTCTGGCTGGTCGCCATGCTGGTGGCCGGACGCGTGGTGACGGCCCGGGCCACGCGGCGGCTGGTGGTGCAAGGTGGCTGACCCCCAGGCGTACCCGCGGGACCCCGTGCGGGCCTACCGCGCCATCGTCGGCTCGCGCGTGCGCTCGCAGACCACCTACCGCGCCAGCTTCGCGCTCGACGTCCTCGGCTCGGTCGGCGTCGGCCTGCTCGAGGCCGCCGAGATCTACGTGATCTTCCACAACGTCGACGCGCTGGGCGGCCTGAGCGTCGGGCCGGCACTGCTCGTGTTCGCCCTCGCCAACCTGTCGTTCTCGCTGGCCGGCGTCGTCGTCGGCCACCTCGACGAGCTGCCGACCTACCTGCGTGCGGGCACGCTCGACGCCATGCTGCTGCGCCCCCTGCCGGTGCTCGCGCAGCTCGTCACGAGCGACGTCTCGCTGCGCCGCCTCGGCCGGGCCGCGGTCGCCGCGGTGGTGCTGGTGATCGCCCTGCCCCTGGCGGTCGACGACTGGACGGCGCCCGCGGTGGTCATGCTCGCGCTCGCCCCGGTCACGGGCGCGCTGATCTTCGGTGCCCTCTTCGTCGCCGCCGCCGGGGCGCAGTTCTGGCTGGTCGAGGGCGCCGAGCTCACGAACGCCTTCACCTACGGGTCGTCGTACGTGTCGTCGTACCCTGCGAGCGTCCTGCACGTGGCGGTCCGCAGCTTCTTCACCTTCGTGCTGCCCGCGGCGTTCACGGCCTACCTGCCCACGCTGGTGATCACCGGGCAGCCCGGTCCCCCGGGCCTGCCGGCCTGGCTGGGCTGGTTCACCCCGGTGGCCGCCGTCCTCGCGAACGCGGCAGCGCTGGCGTGCTGGCGGGCGGGGATCAGGCACTACACAGGAGCGGGCGGATGACGCAGTCACCAGCGGTGGTCGAGGTCGAGTCGCTGCGGCGCGAGTTCGTCGTACGGCGCGCCACCGGGCGCCTGCGCCGCGAGCGCCGCGTCGTGCGCGCCGTCGACGACGTGTCGTTCACGATCCGTCAGGGCGAGGCCGTGGGGTACATCGGCGCCAACGGGGCCGGCAAGTCCACCACGATCAAGATGCTCACCGGCATCCTCGTGCCGACGTCGGGGTCGGTCACCACCTGCGGCCTGGACCCCGTCCGCCGCAGGCGCGACCTCGCCCGGCACGTCGGGGTGGTCTTCGGCCAGCGCAGCCAGCTGTGGTGGGACCTGCCCCTCACCGAGTCCTTCCGCGTGCTGGCGGCGATCCACGCGATCCCGGACGGCGAGTGGCAGCGCCGACGCGACGAGCTCGTCGACCGGCTCGAGCTGGGCGCGTTCCTGGACCAGCCCGTGCGGCAGCTCAGCCTCGGCCAGCGGATGCGCGGCGAGGTCGCTGCGGCGCTGTTGCACCGACCGCGCCTGATCGTGCTCGACGAGCCCACGATCGGCCTGGACGTGCTCAGCAAGGAGCGGCTGCGCGTCTTCCTGCGCGAGCAGCGCTCCGAGCACGGCACGACCCTGCTGCTCACGACGCACGACATGGGTGACATCGAGCGGCTGTGCGACCGCGTGCTGGTCGTCGACCGGGGTCGGCTGGCCTACGACGGGTCGCTGCCCGGCCTGGTCGCGCGGGTCGGCGCCGAGCGCGTGCTCGTCGTCGACCTCGCCGAGCCCTGGCCCGCGCTGGCCGACGTGCCCGGCACCCGGCTGGTCGGCACCGAGGCCGACGGCCTGCGCCAGCGGCTCGCCTTCTCGCCCCGGGCGACCACTGCCGCCGCGGTGCTGGCCGACGTCAGTCGCCGGGTCGAGGTGCGTGACCTGTCGGTCGAGGAGCCGGACATCGAGGACGTCGTGCGCCGGCTGTACCGGTCTCAGCAGCCGGGCACGGCCTCGAACCGGTAGCCCCGCGCGGCCAGCACGGGCAGCGCGGCCGCGAGCGCCGCCACCGTCTGCGACCGGTCGCCGCCGCCGTCGTGCATGATCACCGTGCGGCCGGGGCGGACGTCGTGCAGCAGGTGGTGCTCGATCGACGCGACGCCAGGCCGGGTCCAGTCGTCGGTCTCGACGTCCCACAGGGCGATGCTGAGGCCGAGCGAGGACGCGACCGCGCGCACCCGGTGGTCGACCGAGCCGAACGGCGGGCGCAGGCAGGTGGTGCCGCGCGGACCGCCGAGGATCTCGCGGCGCACGCCGGCGTCGTCCAGGTCGGTGAGGCGGGCGTGGTGGGCCGTGTGGTTGCCCACGTGCTGCCCGGCGGCGCGGACGGCGGCCGCGGTGCGCGGGTGGTCGCGCACCTGGGCGCCGACCTCGAAGAAGGTCGCCGTCGCGTGGTAGCGCGCGAGCAGCGCCAGCACCGTCGGCGTCCAGTGCGGGTCGGGGCCGTCGTCGAACGTCAGGTAGAGAACCCGTCCGCCGTGCCGCGGCGGGCTCACGGGGCGCCCGGCCGGGGTCACGACTCGCACCGGCGCCCCCGAAGCCACGTGCGGCCGGCTCGGCAGCACCGACGGCAGGCCCACCGCCACCGAGGGCCCGAGCGCGGCCCGCGCCTGCGCCGAGCGGTCGCTGCGCTGCACGTGGTGCACCGCGCCGGTGCTGGCGGGGGCGCCGGCCAGCAGCAGCGAGCCCGCCACGAGCAGCACCGCCAGCGTGCGCGGACACCGCACCGTCCCCCACGTCGTGCGCACGTGCCACCCTCCCCGAGACGCTAGAGCTCGCGCAGCATCCTCGTGTTGCCCAGGGTGTTCGGCTTGACCCGGTCGAGCTCGAGGAACTCCGCGACGCCCTCATCGTACGAGCGCAGCAGCTCGGCGTAGACCTGCGGCGTCACCGGCGCGCCGTCGATCGCGTGGAAGCCGTGCCGGGTGAAGAAGGCCACCTCGAAGGTCAGGCAGAACAGCCGGCTCACCCCGAGGTCGCGCGCCCGCGCGACCAGCGCCTCGAGCAGCGCGCTGCCGACTCCCCGGCCGAGGTGCTCGGGCGCGACGGCGAGCGTGCGCACCTCGGCGAGGTCGTCCCACAGGACGTGCAGGGCGCCGCAGCCGGCGAGCGAGCCGTCGGCGGCCTCGGCCACCACGAACTGCTGGAGTCCCTCGTAGTAGGCGACCGCGTCCTTGCTGACGAGGACGCGCTCGCGGGCGAGCGGCTCGACGAGCGAGCGGATGGCGCGGACGTCGCCGGTGCGCGCCGGGCGCACGAGCACTGCGGGGGGCGTCGGGCTGGCGGGCACGCGCCCATTGTGCCGTCCGGCGACCCGCATCTCGGCGCTGCCCGGGCCGATCGCGCTCGAGCGGTACTCGCCCCAGCAGGCCGGGTTCACGACCGGGAGCTCCACCTAGCCGTTGCCGGTGCCGCCCGGGCCGCCGGCACCCCTGAACCCGAAGCCGGCCTGGTCGCCGATCCGCAGGTTGCGGGCGGTCACCGTGCCGTCGCTGCCGGCCTGACCGGTCGCCATCACCTGCTCGTCCACCGTGACGTCGGACGACGAGCCCGGCTTGGTGACCGTGATGGCCGTGCTGTCGCTGAGCTTGACCGAGACCGTCCGGCCGCCCTGCTCCTTGATGGTCACCGTGTCGCCGTCGACCGCTGTGACGGTGCCGACCACCACGCCGGCGCCGGCGCCCCCGGGTCCCGCCCCCGCCCGGTCGCCCTGGCCGGCGCCGCCCTGACCAGCGCCCGGGAAGCCGCGCGCGAACCGGCCGCCGGCGGTCTGCTGGGTGTCGCTCGTGCCGACGGTGTGGCCGATCAGCGCGCCGCCGACCCCGCCGACGACGAGCAGCGCCACGCCGAGCATGGCGAGCGTGCTCTTGGGCAGCGACCCGGACGGGCCCGGGCGGGCCGTCAGCTGCGGCGGCGCGCCGACGCCGGCCGGCGGCGCGGCCAGCAGGTCGTCCGGCGTGCCGGGCCCGGCGATCGGCTGCGTGGCGTCCTGGTCGGGACGTTCCGGCTGGTCGGTCATCGCTTCTCCTCGTGGTCGAGCACCCGTCGGTGCTCACTCGTGACGCAGTGCGTCGATGGGGCGCAGCCGGGCTGCGCGGCCGGCGGGGTACCCGCCGAAGAACACGCCGATCACGAGGCACACGCCGAGCGCCAGCGCGATCGAGGACGGCACGAGCACGGGCTGGATGCCGGAGATGGTGAACTGCACGGCCACCAGCGCCGCGGCGACGCCGAGCAGCCCGCCCAGCAGGCTGAGCGCGGTCGCCTCGGTGAGGAACTGGCCGAGGACGGCCCCGGTGCGCGCGCCGAGGGCCTTGCGGATGCCGATCTCGCGCGTCCGCTCGGTGACCGTCACCAGCATGATGTTGGTGATCCCGATGCCGCCCACGAGGAGGCTGATCCCGGCGACGGCGGCGAGCAGCACCGTGAAGGTCTTGGTCGCCTCGGTGCGGGTGGAGAGCAGCTGCGACTGGTTCAGCACCCGGTAGGTGCGCTCGTTGCTGCTCGTGATCCCGAGGGCGTGCGTCGAGCACCGCGGTGACCTCGGCCTGCGCCAGGTCGACGGTCGACACGTCGGTGGCCTGCACGACGACGCTGCTCAGCGCGCCGTATCCCGTCAGGGCGCGCTGCACCGTGGTGATCGGTGCGACGACGGTGTCACCCGCGTCCTGGAAGCCGCTGGAGCCCTTCTGCGCGAGCACACCCACCACGGTCAGCCGCAGGCTGCCCACCGAGATCTGCTGGCCGACCGGGTTCGCGGTGCCGAAGAGGTTGTCCGCCGTGGTCGGGCCGATCACGGCGACCCTGCGGGCGGCGTCCACGTCGGACTGCGTGAAGTAGGCACCGTGCGCGACCGGGGAGTTGGTGGCCTCGAAGTACGACACCGACGTGCCGACGACCGCGTTGACGGTCGTGCTCGTGTCGCCGGAGGTGACCGTCGCCGAGGTGCTCGCCTCGGGCGTCACCGACTTCACGTCGGGCGCCAGCCGCGCGTCGGTGAGCTGGCGCGCGACGTCCAGGGTGATGCTGCCGGCGCTCGACTGCTGCTGCCCCGGGCGTCCCACGCCGCCGCGGCCGCCGCGGCTGCTGACCGTCAAGGTGTTGGTGCCGAGCCGCTCGATGCTGGCCTCGATCGCCTTGGACGAGCCGTTTCCCACCGCGACCAGCACGATGACGGCCGCGACCCCGATGAGGATCCCCAGCGTGGTGAGCGTCGAGCGCAGCGGGTTCGACGACAGGCCGCGCACCGCGGAACGCAGCACCTCCAGCGAGCTCACGACGCGACCAGGTCTCGGGTCCGTGTGTCCGACACCACCTGGCCGTCGACCAGCCGCAGGCGGCGGGCCGCGTGCTCGGCGACGTCCTCCTCGTGCGTGATCAGGACGACGGTGCGGCCCGCCGTGTTCAGCTGGTCGAGGATCGCCATCACCTCGGCGCTGGAGCGGCTGTCCAGGTTGCCCGTGGGCTCGTCGGCCAGCACCAGGGCCGGCGCCATGACCAGGGCGCGCGCGATGGCGACCCGCTGCTGCTGGCCGCCGCTCAGCTGGTTGGGCCGGTGCTCGGCCCGGTCGGTCAGGCCCACTCGCTCCAGCGCCGCCAGCGCACGCTCGCGGCGCTGCGCCGGCCGCACACCGGCGTAGGTCATGGGCAGCTCGACGTTCGCCAGCGCCGACATCCGCGGGATGAGGTTGAAGGCCTGGAACACGAACCCGACCCGGCGCCCGCGCACCTGGGCCAGCGAGTCGTCCGACAGGTCGCTGACGTCGACGCCGTCGAGGTAGTAGGCGCCGGACGTGGGCACGTCGAGGCAGCCCAGCAGGTGCATCAGGGTCGACTTGCCCGAGCCCGACGCGCCCATGATCGCCACGTAGTCGCCGGGGTCGATGTCGAGCGTGATCCCCCGCAGCGCCTCGACCTGCGCGGCACCGGTGCCGTAGACCTTGCGCACCTCGCGCAGCGCGATGACCGGGCTCACGGACGCTGCCCGCCCACGCCGCCGAGCCCACCTGCGCCGCCCCCGACCCGGCCGCCAGGGAACTGCCCACCCCCGGGGAAGCCGGTGCTCGACCCCGACGACGCCGCCGTCGTCAGCACGACCTGCTGCCCCTCGCTCAGACCGCTGCGGATCTCGGTCCACTGGTCGCCCTCGAGACCGACCTCAACCGCCGTGGTCGTCTCGCGGCCCCCGCTGACGACGGTGACGGTGTGGTTGCTGCCGCTACCGCTGATGGCGGCGCTCGGCACGGCCAGCACGTTCTGCCGCGACCCGGTGGTGACCGTGACCGTCGCCGTCTGCCCCGGCCGCAGACCCTTCGGCAGCTGGGGCAGGCTCACCGTGACGGCGTAGCTGACCACGTTGCTCGACGTCGTCGGGGTGGGCGCGACCGACGTGATCTTGCCGCTGACGGGGTCGCCGGTCGCTGCGTTGAAGACGGTGGTGGCGGCCTGCCCGACCTTGAGCTGCATGGCGTCCGCCTCGGCGAACGACGCCGACACCTGCATGCGGGACAGGTCGGCGATGGTGAACAGCGCGGTGGAGGTGCTCGAGGACGACGAGGCGCCGCTCGCTCCGCCGCCACCTGATCCCCCGCCGCTCGCCGAGCCGCCCACCGAACCGTTGACGGTCAGGACGGTGCCGGCCAGCGGGCTCCGCAACGTCGCGGCGGCGACGGCGGCCTCGGCCGCCTGCAGGTCGTACGTCGCCTGGAGCCTGGCCGCCTTCGCGGAGGACAGCTGCGCGGACGCCGACTCGACGGACTGCACCGACGACTGGCCGGACGACGCGTTCTGCCCCTGGCCCGCGGTCGCGGTGCTGCTGCTGGCGCTCTGGCCGGCCACCGCGTTGTCGTAGCTCTCGACCGCGGCGGAGTAGGAGCTCTGGGCCGCGTCGTCCTTGGCCTGGGCGACGTCGACGGCGCTCTTCAGGCCGGCCTCGTCCACCGTGGCCAGCACCTGGCCCTTCTTGACCACCGACCCCGCGTGGACCCTGATGCTGTCGATCGTGCCGCTGGTCGCGAACGACACCTGCGAGGTGCTGACCGGCTCGCTGGTGCCCGTGGCGCTCACGGTCGCCGTGACGTCGGTGACGATGGCCGTCGCCGTGCGTTGCTGCCCGGTGGAGGCGGTGCCCTTCGTCGGGCGAAGGGCCAGGTACCCGACGGCGAGGGCGATGACGAGGACGGCGGCGATCGTCACGTTGACCGTGACCGCCCGGCCCGGCCGTGGGGGTCTCATGGTGAGCGAGCCTCGAGGTGGTGGCTGGGGAGAACCTGTGAAGGCGCCGTGAACCGGCTGCCGATCTCGCGGCGCCTACACTCCGCTCGTGCCCGAAGCCAAGCCGGTCGGTGGCCCGCCCACCCTGGAGTCCGTCGCCTCCCTCGCCGGCGTCTCGCGGGCGACCGCCGGGCGGGTGCTGTCCGGCTCACCACGGGTCAGCGAGGCCTCGACACGGGCGGTGCTCGACGCGGCGGCGCGCCTCGGTTACGTGACCAACCGCGCGGCCCGCTCGCTCGCGACCCGGCGCAGCGACTCGATCGCCTTCGTGGTGTCCGAGTCCGAGGACCGCGTGTTCACCGACCCGTTCTTCCCGGCGGTGCTGCGAGGCGCTCACCAGGTGGTGGCCGACCACCGCATGCAGCTGGTCTTCGTGGTGCTCTCGACGCCCGGCGAGCGCGAGCAGTTCCAGCGCTTCGCGGCGGGCGGACACGTCGACGGTGCGGTGTTCGTGTCGCTGCACGGGGACGACCCGCTGCCGCGTCGGCTGCGCGAGGCCGGCCTGCCGGTGGTGGTGTCCGGCCGGCCGTTCCGCCGCGACGACGACGTGCCGCACGTCGACGCCGACAACGCCGGCGGCGCGCGGCTGGCCACCCGCGCCCTGGCCGAGGCCGGCTGCCGCCGCATCGCCACGATCAGCGGCCCGCTCGACATGCCTGCAGCCCAGGACCGGCTGGCGGGCTTCGAGGCCGAGCTCGCTGCGCGCTCGCTGGCCCCGCACGGTGTGGCCCACGGCGACTTCTCCGACGCCGGCGGCCACGCCGCCATGCGCGTCCTGCTCGCGGGCGAGACCCCGCCCGACGGCGTCTTCGCCGCCAACGACTCGATGGCGATCGGTGCCTTGCGGGCCGCGCACGAGGCCGGCCTCGCCGTGCCCGAGGACCTGCGCGTCGTGGGCTTCGACGACAGCCCGCTGGCGGCGGCGGCGCACCCACCGCTCACCACCGTGCGCCAGCCGATGGAGGCGCTCGGGCGCGAGATGGCCACCCTGCTGCTCGCGCTGGTGGCGGGCAGCGCACCTCCGGTCCCCGCGGTGCTGCCCACCGAGCTCGTGCGCCGGTCGAGCTGCCCGTGAGCTAGTGTCGTGCCCTATCGTTCGTGAGAGCGCTCTCACACCGTTGACTGGAGCAGCCCGTGCTTGAGCAGCCCACCCGCCGGTTCCCCGCCGACTTCGCCTGGGGCTCGGCCACCGCCAGCTACCAGATCGAGGGCGCCGTCACCGAGGGCGGTCGCACGCCGTCCATCTGGGACACCTTCAGCCACACGCCGGGCAAGGTCCTCGACGGTGACACTGGCGACGTCGCCGACGACCACTACCACCGCTACGCCGAGGACGTCGCGATCATGCGCGACCTGGGCCTGACGACGTACCGGTTCTCGGTGGCCTGGCCGCGCATCACCCCGCAGGTGACCCCCGATTCGCTAGGCCCGGTCAACGCGGAGGGCCTGGACTTCTACCGCACGCTCGTCGACGCGCTCGTCGCAGCGGGCATCGAGCCGGCGGTCACGCTCTACCACTGGGACCTGCCGCAGGCGCTCGAGGACGCCGGGGGCTGGGGCGAGCGCCGCACCGCCGAGCGCTTCGCGGAGTACGCCGAGGTCGTGGCGCGGGCCCTGTCACCGAAGGTCAGCACGTTCATCACGCTCAACGAGCCGTGGTGCTCGGCCTACCTGGGCTACGCCAGTGGCGTCCACGCCCCCGGCCGCCAGGAGCCGGCGACGGCGCTCGCCGCCGTCCACCACCTGAACCTCGCCCACGGCCTGGCCACCTCGGCCATCAGAGCAGCCGTGCCGTCGGCTCGCGTCGCGCTCACGCTCAACCTCGCGTGGGTGCACGCGCCCGACGGCACGGCCTTCTCGGGCGACCTGCTGGCGTCGTCCGAGGGCGACCTGGACGCCGTGCGGCGGGTCGACGGCCTGCAGAACCGCGTCTTCCTCGACCCGGTCCTGCGCGGGAGCTACCCCGCGGACGTCCAGCGGGACACCGCTGCGGTCACCGACTGGTCGTTCGTGCGCGACGGCGACCTCGAGCTCGTGCACCAGGTGCCCGACGTGCTGGGCCTGAACTACTACTCGCCGACCGTGGTGCGCCGCTGGGACGGCACGACCCCCCGCCAGACCGCCGACGGCCACGGCGACGCGGCCGCGTCCCCCTGGGTGGCCTGCGACGACGTCGAGTTCCCCGAGCAGCCCGGCCTGCACACCGACATGGGCTGGCCGATCGACCCGCGCGGCCTGACCGAGCTGCTCCTGCGCCTGCACCACGACCACCCCGGCGTCGAGCTGATGGTGACCGAGAACGGCGCCGCCTTCCCCGACGTCCGGTCCGACGACGGCCGGGTGCACGACCCCGCCCGGATCGACTACCTGCGCGAGCACCTGGCGGCCGTGCTCGACGCCGTCGAGGCCGGCGCGCCGGTGCGCGGCTACTTCCTGTGGTCGCTGCTCGACAACTTCGAGTGGTCGTTCGGGTACTCCAAGCGCTTCGGCATCGTGCACGTCGACTACGAGACCCAGCAGCGCACGGTCAAGGACAGCGGCCGCTGGTACGCCGGCGTCGTGGCGTCCGGCGAGCTGCCCGCCTAGCCAGCGCGTGCGCCGTCCGCGGCGTAGCATCCGGCGCATGCCCGTTCGCACGGTCCTGCAGCGTGGCCCGAAGGCGAAGAAGGCCGTCGCGTTCGCCGTCGACTGGCCCGGCTGGAGCCGCGGCGGAAAGACACCCGAGCAGGCGCTCGAGACGCTGGGCGCCTACCGCGACCGCTACCGTCCCATCGCCGAGGCCGCTGGGCTCGCCGACGACCTCGACGCGGGCGGGTCGCTCGAGGTCGTGCTGGACGAGGTCGGGCCCGGGTCCACCGACTTCTGGGGCATCTCGTTCGCGCCGTCCGGGCTCGAGCAGGAGCCGGTGGACGACGCCGAGCTCGAGCGCAAGATCACCCTGCTGCGCGCGTGCTGGTCGTACTTCGACGCGGTGGCCTCGCGGGTGTCGGCCGAGCTGCGCAAGGGGCCACGCGGGGGTGGCCGCGAGCGCGACGAGATCATCGGGCACGTGCTGCGGGTCGAGAGCCTGGACTTCGCCAAGCGCCTCGGGCTGCCCGTCGCGGAGGGCAGCCTCACGACGCCCGCGGCCGTGCACGAGTACCGCGAGGCCTACCTGGCGTTGATGCGCTCGTACAACGCCGGCGAGGGCAAGCGGATGCGGTCGTGGAACCTGCCGTTCCTCATCCGGCACACGGCCTTCCACGTGATGGACCACGCGTGGGAGATGGAGGACAAGGACCTCTCCGGCTGAGTGGGTCCGGCCAGACCGCACCGCGCCAGCCGTCAAGGCGCACCCTCGGGCTGCCGAGCCTAAGGTGAGACGACCGGGCCGGTGTGGTGACGAGGGGGCAGTGGGTGGACGACGAGCGCCGCGCGCTGCACGACGCGTACCGCCTGCTGGAGGCCGTGCAGGGTGACGCACCCGACGTCGCCCTGGCGGCGGTCAGGATCGGCCTCGACCAGGCTCGTGAGCAGGGCTGGACGCACACCGAGCTGGTCCTGGACCTCACCACGTGCGTGTACGGCCTCGTGCACGGCCCGGACGAGCAGACCCAGCGCGCGCTCGAGGAGCTGCTCACCAGGTCCCGCCGCGTGGGTGCCCCGGCGCTCGAGGCGGCCGGCCTCGGCGTCCGGGCGCTGCTGGCCGGCACCCGCGCCGACACGGCCGCCCTGCTCGCCGACACCGCCGAGGCGGTGCGCCTGCTCGACGACGAGGGCCAGCCGCCGGCCGAGCGCAGCACCGGCTACGTCGTCGTGGCCGCCGCGTACAACAGCCTGCGGCTGTGGGAGCTCGTCGACGACCTCTACCAGCACGCCGACCAGTGCGACCGCGACGACCCGTACGCGGCGCAGCGCGCGGCGATGGCCGTCGACCGCGTGCTCCTGCGACTGGAGTGGGCGCTCGCGCTCACCGAGATCGGGCGCGCGGAGGACGCCACCGAGCAGCTGCAGCAGGCCGTGGCCGCCGTCGAGGCCGCCCGGCACGCGCAGATGCCGCTCCTGTGGCGCCAGGTCGCCGACGCGGGCGGTGAGCTCGTGGCCCTGCTCCAGGACCCCTCGCCGCTGCACCGCCGCGCGCGCGTCACCGCCCTGGCCGCTGAGCTGCGCGCCATGGGCGACGTCGAGCTGCTGCCGCTGCTCGAGTCCTCGTGGGTGCTCGCGCTGCACCGCGCCGGCCACCGCCGACAGGCGCGACGCGCCGCCTCGACGCTGGGCCTCGGTACCTCGCCGTCGTCCGGCGGCTCGACCGTCCCGTCGTGGGTGCGCGCGCTCGTGCTGCAGGGGCGCCGTCCGTCCCGGGCCGTGCGCGCGCAGGCCGAGCACGCCGACCGCCTCGCCGCCGCCCGCTGGGAGGCCCGGCTGGCCGTGCTGGCCGCCGCCCGGGCGCAGATCGACGTCGCCCGCCGCCGGGCCGAGCGCGAGCGGCTGCTGCTCGAGGCCACCACGGACGCGCTCACCGGTCTGCGCAACCGGCGCGTGTTCGACACCTGGCTCGCCGACGACGAAGCGGCTAGCCACGACGGGCTGCTGCTGGTCGACCTCGACGAGTTCAAAGAGGTCAACGACGGCTACGGGCACGGCGTGGGCGACGAGGTGCTGCGCGTCGTGGCCGGTCTCGTGCGCCAGGTGCAGCAGCCCGGCGACGTCGGGGTGCGCCTGGGCGGCGACGAGTTCGCGATCCTCGTCGCCGACGCCGCCGGCGCCACCGACCTGCACGAGCGCGCGGCCGCGCTGCGCGCCCTGGTGGCCGACCAGGACTGGGCCAGGCTGACGCCGGGACGCACCCTGCGCGTGAGCACCGGCGCCGCCGTCTGCTCCGACGACGGCGCGATGACCCGCACCGACCTGTACCGCTGGGCCGACGACGACCTGTACTCGGCCAAGCGCGACCGGTCCCCCGTGGCCTCCGACTCCCCCCACTGACCCCTGCCTGCGTGCACTTCGGTGACACAGTGCACGCCTGGACCCGCCTCGCGTGTGCACTTCGGTGACGATGTGCACGCCTGGGGACGACGAAGGGGCGGGACCCGATGGGTCCCGCCCCTTCGTCGTGTGGCTGGCTCAGGCCGTGCCGGCGTCACCGGGCTCGGCCGTGGGCGCGTCGGACGGCGCGCCGACCGCAGCCGGCTCGGGCAGCGGGGCCTTGGGCGTGCCCTGGAAGGTGAAGGTGCGGTGCTTGCCCTCACCCTCGACGCCGACCAGCACGATCGAGCCGGCCTTCAGCTCGCCGTACAGGATCTTCTCGGACAGCACGTCCTCGACGTCGCGCTGGATCGTGCGGCGCAGCGGCCGCGCACCCAGCACCGGGTCGTAGCCCTTCTCGGCGAGCAGCGTCTTGGCCGCGGGCGTGAGCTCGATGCCCATGTCCTTGTCCTTGAGGCGCTCGTCGAGCTTGGCCAGCATCAGGTCGACGATCTGGATGATCTCGTCCTGCGTCAGCTGCGGGAACACGATCGTGTCGTCGACGCGGTTCAGGAACTCCGGGCGGAAGTGCTGCTTCAGCTCGTCGTTGACCTTCGCCTTCATCCGCTCGTAGCCGGTGGCGGTGTCGCTGCCGGACGAGAAGCCGACGCCCTGGCCCTTGGAGATGTCTCGGGTGCCGAGGTTGGTCGTCATGATGATGACGGTGTTCTTGAAGTCGACCATCCGACCCTGGGAGTCGGTCAGGCGACCGTCCTCCAGGATCTGCAGCAGCGAG
Source organism: uncultured Actinomycetota bacterium (assembly GCA_963816695.1). Taxonomy (GTDB): domain Bacteria; phylum Actinomycetota; class Actinomycetes; order Actinomycetales; family Angustibacteraceae; genus Angustibacter. The sequence goes on along the minus strand of CAWFLV010000005.1, from coordinate 161,229 downwards.
TTGAAGATGTCCGGGTGGGCCTTCTCGACCTCGTCGAACAGCACGACCGAGAACGGCTTGCGGCGGACCTTCTCGGTGAGCTGGCCGCCCTCCTCGTACCCGACGTAGCCGGGCGGGGAGCCGAACAGCCGCGAGACGGTGTGCTTCTCGCTGAACTCGCTCATGTCGAGCTGGATCAGCGAGTCCTCGTCGCCGAACAGGAACTCCGCGAGCGTCTTGGCCAGCTCGGTCTTACCGACACCGGTGGGGCCGGCGAAGATGAACGAGCCACCCGGACGGCGCGGGTCCTTCAGGCCGGCGCGAGTACGCCGGATCGCCTGCGAGAGCGCCTTGATGGCGTCGTCCATGCCGACGATCCGCTTGTGCAGCTCGTCCTCCATGCGCAGCAGCCGCGAGGACTCCTCCTCGGTCAGCTTGAACACCGGGATGCCCGTGGCGGTGGCGAGGACCTCGGCGATGAGCTCCTCGTCGACCTCGGCGACGACGTCCATGTCGCCGGCCTTCCACTGCTTCTCGCGCTCGCCCTTCTCGCCGAGCAGGCGCTTCTCGGTGTCGCGCAGGGCGGCGGCCTTCTCGAAGTCCTGCGCGTCGATCGCCGACTCCTTCTCGCGGCGGGTGGCCGCGATCCGCTCGTCGAACTCGCGCAGGTCCGGCGGCGCGGTCATCCGGCGGATGCGCAGGCGAGCGCCGGCCTCGTCGATGAGGTCGATCGCCTTGTCCGGCAGGAACCGGTCGTTGATGTAGCGGTCGGCCAGCGTGGCCGCGCCCACCAGCGCGCCGTCCGTGATCGAGACGCGGTGGTGCGCCTCGTAGCGGTCGCGCAGCCCCTTGAGGATCTCGATGGTGTGCGCGAGGTTCGGCTCGGCCACCTGGATCGGCTGGAAGCGCCGCTCGAGCGCGGGGTCCTTCTCGATGTACTTGCGGTACTCGTCGAGCGTGGTCGCGCCGATGGTCTGCAGCTCGCCGCGCGAGAGCATCGGCTTGAGGATGGACGCCGCGTCGATCGCGCCCTCGGCCGCCCCGGCACCGACGAGCGTGTGGATCTCGTCGATGAACAGGATGATGTCGCCGCGGGTGCGGATCTCCTTCAGCACCTTCTTCAAGCGCTCCTCGAAGTCACCGCGGTAGCGGCTGCCGGCCACGAGCGCGCCGAGGTCGAGGGTGTAGATCTGCTTGTCCTTGAGCGTCTCGGGCACCTCGCCCTTGACGATCCCCTGGGCCAGGCCCTCGACGACGGCGGTCTTGCCGACGCCGGGCTCGCCGATGAGGATCGGGTTGTTCTTGGTGCGGCGGGACAGCACCTGCATGACCCGCTCGATCTCCTTCTCCCGCCCGATGACCGGGTCGAGCTTGCCCTCGCGGGCGCCCTGGGTGAGGTTGCGACCGAACTGGTCGAGCACGAGTGAGCCGGACGGCGTGCCCTCGGCGGGGCCGGTGGCCGCGGGCTCCTTGCCCTGGTAGCCGGACAGCAGCTGGATGACCTGCTGGCGGACGCGGTTGAGGTCGGCCCCGAGCTTCACGAGCACCTGGGCGGCGACGCCCTCGCCCTCGCGGATCAGGCCGAGCAGGATGTGCTCGGTGCCGATGTAGTTGTGGCCGAGCTGCAGCGCCTCACGCAGGCTCAGCTCGAGGACCTTCTTGGCACGCGGGGTGAAGGGGATGTGACCGGACGGCGCCTGCTGGCCCTGGCCGATGATCTCCTGCACCTGCTCACGCACGGCGTCGAGCGAGATGCCGAGGCTCTCCAGCGCCTTGGCGGCGACGCCCTCGCCCTCGTGGATCAGCCCGAGCAGGATGTGCTCGGTGCCGATGTAGTTGTGGTTGAGCATGCGGGCCTCTTCTTGCGCCAGCACGACAACCCGTCGGGCCCGGTCGGTGAACCTCTCGAACATCTGCATTCTCCTCGCGAGCGGATGGCAGGAGCGGGGCTCTCCCCTCCCTCGCCACGTCGATGCTATCCCCGTGGTACGACGTCGACCCGTTCACCGGCCACATCGTGACCTCATGGACACACCGGCGAGCCAGACCTGCGTCTGATCGGCTCAACGTCGCGACCACCTGAGCCTGTTCCGCCGGGCGCGCGGGTTCGCCCTGCGCGGAATCCGGGGTACCCGTCTAGGGTCGGGCCATGCGCATCGCGCTGTTCGTGACGTGCCTGGGCGACGTGCTGTTCCCGGACGTCGGCCGGGCCACCGTGGCGGTGCTGGAGCGCCTCGGCCACGAGGTCGTGTTCCCCGAGCGGCAGACGTGCTGCGGCCAGATGCACACCAACACCGGGTACGCCGGGGACGCCCTGGGGCTGGTGCGCCACCACGTCGACGTGTTCGAGCAGGCGCTCGCGGACGGCGCCGAGGCCGTCGTCGCGCCGTCCGGCTCGTGCGCGGGGTCGGTGCGCCACCAGCACGTCGCAGTCGCCCGCCGAGCCGGTGACGAGGCGCTGGCGGCCCGGGCCGAGGCGGTCGCCGCACGCACGTTCGAGCTGTCCGAGCTGGTCGTCGACGTGCTCGGCGTCACCGACGTGGGCGCGTCTTTCCCCCACCGCGTCACCTACCACCCCACCTGCCACTCGCTGCGCATGCTCCGGGTCGGCGACCGGCCGCTGCAGCTGCTGCGCGCGGTGCGCGGGATCGACCTCGTCGAGCTGCCGGCGGCCGAGGAGTGCTGCGGCTTCGGTGGCACCTTCGCGGTGAAGAACGCCGACACGTCCACCGCGATGCTCGCCGACAAGATGAGCGCGGTGCTGGGCACCGGAGCCGAGGTGGTCACCGCGGGCGACGCGTCGTGCCTCATGCACATCGGGGGCGGCCTGGGGCGGCTGCGGGCCGGCGTCCGGACGATGCACCTGGCCGAGGTGCTGGCGTCCACCGAGGGGCTGGCGTGAGCACGTTCATCGGCATGCCCGGCACCCGGCACGCCGATGCCCGGGTCGGGCACCTCGGCGCCCCGCGGCCGTTCCCGGACGCCGCCCGCGAGGCGCTGCGCGACTCCCGGCTGCGGCGCAACCTCGCCCACGCGACGTCCACGATCCGCAGCAAGCGGGCGGCGGTGGTCGAGGAGGTGCCCGACTGGGAGGCGCTGCGGTCAGCCGGGTCGGCCCTCAAGACCGAGGCGATGGCCCGGCTGCCCGAGCTCCTCGAGGAGCTCGAGCGCAACGTCACCGCTCGCGGCGGCACGGTGCACTGGGCCTGCGATGCCGCCGAGGCCAACCAGATCGTGCTGGACCTCGCCCGCGCCGCCGGGACGCCGGACGACCCCGTCACCGAGGTCGTCAAGGTCAAGTCCATGGCCACGCAGGAGATCGGCCTGAACGAGGCGCTGGAGGCGGGCGGGATCACGCCCATCGAGACCGATCTCGCCGAGCTCATCGTGCAGCTCGGCCACGACCAGCCCTCGCACATCCTGGTGCCGGCCATCCACCGCGGGCGCAGCGAGATCCGCGAGATCTTCCTGCGCGAGATGGCCGGGGTCGACCCGGAGCTCACCGACGACCCGCGCCGGCTGGCCGAGGCGGCGCGCCGCTACCTGCGCGCCAAGTTCCTGAGCGCCCGCGTCGCGGTGAGCGGCGCGAACTTCGCCGTCGCCGAGACCGGCACCCTGCTCGTCGTGGAGTCCGAGGGCAACGGGCGCATGTGCCTGACGCTGCCGCAGACGCTCATCACCGTCATGGGCATCGAGAAGGTGCTGCCGCGCTGGCAGGACCTCGAGGTCTTCCTGCAGCTGCTGCCGCGCTCGTCGACCGGCGAGCGGATGAACCCCTACACCTCGGCCTGGACCGGCGTCACGCCCGGCGACGGCCCGCAGGACGTGCACCTCGTGCTGGTCGACAACGGCCGGACGGCGGCGCTGGCCGACGAGCTCGGCCGCACCGCTCTTCACTGCATCCGCTGCTCGGCCTGCCTGAACGTCTGCCCCGTGTACGAGCGCACGGGTGGTCACGCCTACGGCTCGGTCTACCCCGGCCCGATCGGCGCGGTGCTCACCCCGCTGCTCACGGGCCTGGACGGGTCGAGCGCGAACGACTCGCTGCCGTTCGCCTCCTCGCTGTGCGGTGCGTGCTTCGACGCCTGCCCGGTGAAGATCGACATCCCCTTGCTGCTGGTGCGGCTGCGCGCGGAGCACGTCGAACGCGCGGCGGCGGCCAGGCGCGCACCGACGCCGGAGGCGGTGGCGATGGCCGCCGCGGCGTACGTCATGCGGGACGCCGGGCGGTTCGCGCGCGCCGGGCGCGCTGCCCGGCTGGGGCGTCCGTTCGTGCGGCGCGGGCGCGTGCGGCTGCCGCTGCCGGCGCCGCTGTCGGGCTGGACGGCGTCGCGGGACGTCCCTTCGCCGCCCGCCGAGACCTTCCGCGAGTGGTGGTCACGCCGCCGGGGTGGTGCGTCGTGAGCGCCCGTGACGAGGTGCTGCGCCGGGTGCGCGAGGCAGTGGCCGGGGGCGCCGCCCCGGCGGGCGCCGCTCCGTCCGCGGACTACCGACGCTTCGGTGAGCACGCGCCGGGCTCGCTGCCGCTCGTCGCCCTGCTCATGGAGCGGCTGGTCGACTACCGCGCCGAGGTCGTGCGGTGCGGCGGCTCGGACGACACGGTCGGCGCCGCGGTGCGCGACGTGCTGCGCCGGCACCGCGCCGAGCAGGTCGTGGTGCCGCCCGGGCTGCCGGCGCCGTGGCGTCCGGACGGCGCGGTCGACGACGAGGCCCTCACTCCCGCCGAGCTCGACGCCCTCGACGCCGTGGTCACCGGCAGCGCCGTCGCGGTGGCCGAGACCGGCACGATCGTGCTGGACGGCTCGCCCGACTGCGGACGCCGCGCGATCAGCCTCGTCCCCGACCTGCACGTGTGCGTCGTCCGGGTCGAGAACGTCGTGCAGACCGTGCCGGAGGGGCTGGCGCTGCTCGACCCGACGCGCCCGCTGACGTTCGTCAGCGGCCCGAGCGCCACCAGCGACATCGAGCTCGACCGCGTCGAGGGCGTCCACGGCCCCCGCACCCTCGTCGTCGTCCTCACCGGCTGACCTACCCCGCTTCCGCCACCCAGGCCGCTTTCCGCCGGTCAGGCCGCTTTGCGCAGCTCAGCCGCGGCCTGGGCGGCGCAAGCACCTGGCCTTTCCGCCGGTCAGGCCGCTTTGCGCAGCTCAGCCGCGGCCTGGGCGGCGCAAGCACCGACCGCGGTCAGCCGGACCGCAGCGTGATGAAGGTGAACCCCGTGCCCCCGTGGGTGCGCTGCTCGCTGGCCCACGCGTCCCCCGCGACGTCGGTGGCCACCTGGCCCCAGAACCGCGCGGCGACCGCGTGCTCGTCGACGAACGCGATCACCCACTTCTGCCCGTGCGTCCGCAGCAGCTCGGCGGCGGCGGCGCTCCCCACCCCGCGACGACGCACCGCCCGCACCACGAAGAACGAGTGCACGAAGCTCGCCCCGCCCTCGAAAGGGCGCACGAGGCAGAAGCCGACCGGCCCACCACGGTCGTCGACGACGAACGCCCGGTGGTCGACGTCGCTGAAGAACCGCGGCAGGCGTGGCACGTCGAAGCGCCCGTCCGGGCCCGGCAGCGCGCAGGTGAAGACGGACAGGTCGTGCTGCTCGAGCTGGGCCAGCCGCTCGACGACCTCACGGTCAGCGGCCGTGGTGGCCGACCGCAGGGTCGTCACGCGATCAGGCGGAGCGCTTGGTCTTGGCGGCGGTCTTCTTCGCCGGCGCCGTCTTTGTCGCGGACTTCTTGGCGGCGGTCTTCTTCGTCGCCGTCTTCTTGGCGGCGCTCTTCTTCGCGGCGGTCTTCTTCGCCGGCGCCTTCTTGGCCGTGGCCTTCTTCGCCGGCGCTGCCTGCTCGGCCTTCTCCTCGGTCGCCTCGGCAGCCGTCGCGCCGCGCTTGCCCTTCGCGGCGTCGACCGAGCGCTGCAGCGCAGCCATGAGGTCGAGCACCTGGCCGCGGTCGGCCGCGGGCGAAGTGCCCTCGGCCGGGAGCTTCGCGCTCTCGCCGCGCTCAAGCTTGGCCTCGACCAGCGCCTCGACGGCGTCGCGGTACTCGTCGTCGAACTCGTCCGGGTCGTAGTCGCCCGTCATGGAGTCGACGAGGGACGACGCCATCGCCAGCTCCTGCGGGCGCAGGTCGCTCGCGTCGCCGAGGTTGTCGAAGTCGGCAGCCCGGATCTCGTCCGGCCACAGCATGGTCTGCAGCACGATCACGTCGTCGCGCACCCGCAGCACCGCGAGCGTCGAGCGGTTGCGGATCGCGATGTGCACGAGCGCCATCCGGTCGGCCTCGCGCAACGCCTCGCGCAGCAGCGCGTACGGCTTGACGCCGGTCTTGTCCGGCTCGAGGTAGTAGCTCTTCTCGAACAGCATCGGGTCGATCTGCTCGACCGGGACGAACCGCTCGACCTCGATCTCGCGGCTGCCGCTCACCGGCAGCTCGGCGAGATCCTCGTCGGTGAGGACGACGAGCTCGCCGTCCGGCGACTCGTAGCCCTTGGCGATCTCGTCGTACGCGACCTCCTCGCCGCACACCTGGCACACGCGGCGGTACTTGATGCGGCCGCCGTCCTTGCGGTGCACCTGGTGGAACGAGAGGTCGTGGCTCGTCGTGGCGGTGTACATGCGCACGGGCACGTTGACCAGCCCGAAGGACACCGCGCCCTTCCACATCGCTCGCACTGCCGGCTCCTCTCGTGCGACGGCACGCAGACACGTCGACGTGTCCGACGACGACGCTACAGGCAGGATGGGCCCATGCGCCCGATGCTCGCCACCGCAGCGGACCCCCAGTCCGCCGTGCCGCCAGGCGAGACCTGGGCTCACGAGGTCAAGTGGGACGGCATGCGCCTGCTGGCCGACGTCACCGACGGCGACCTTCGGCTGACCTCGCGCACCGAGGCCGATGTCACGGTCACGTTCCCCGAGCTCGCAGGTCTCGCAACGGTTCTGGCCGACGGGATGCTGGACGGCGAGGTGGTCGCCTTCGCCGACGGCAAGCCGGACTTCGGGGCGCTGGCCGACCGCATGCACGTGCGCGACCCGCGCCGGGCGCGCTCGCTGGCCGAGCGGTTCCCGGTGTCGTACGTGGTCTTCGACGTCCTGCGGCTGTACGGCGTGCCACTGCTCGGGCGCTCGTTCGACGAACGGCGGCAGACCCTCGAGCGCCTCGAGCTCGGTGACGGCACCGAGGCCTGCTGGCAGGTGCCGGCGGTCTTCGACGACGGCGCGGCGCTGCTCGAGGCCACGCGCGCCAGCGGTCTGGAGGGCATCGTCAGCAAGCGGCGCGCCTCGACCTACCAGCCCGGACGCCGCAGCCGCGACTGGCTCAAGCGCGCGCACCGCAGCTCCCAGACCGCGGTGGTCGGCGGCTGGCGGCCGCAGACGGGCACGACGTCGACCCTCGCCTCGCTGCTCGTCGGCCTGCCGGACGGCGCCGGCGGCCTGACCTACCTCGGCAAGGTGGGCGCCGGCATCGGCCCCACGGCGTCAGCGGACCTCACCCGGCGGCTCACGCCGCTCGCGCAGGAGACGTCGCCGTTCAGCGATCCGGTGCCCGCCGTCGACGCGCGGGGCACGCGGTGGGTGCGGCCCGAGCTGTGCATCGAGGTCGCGCACCTCGGGTACGGCAGGGCGGGGCGGCTTCGCCAGCCGGCGGTGCGCGGCGTCCGCCACGACGTGCGACTGGAGGACCTGCGACGTGAGCCCTGACCGTTCGGAGTCCGTGCACGAGGCGCAGGTCGAGATCGAGGGCCACCGCCTGCGGCTGCGCAACCTCGACAAGGTGCTGTACCCGGCGACGGGCACCACCAAGGCCGAGGTCATCGACTACTACGCACGGGTCGCGGAGGTGATGCTGCCGCTCTTGGCTGAGCGTCCGGTGAGCCGCTTCCGCTGGCCCGATGGCGTTGCGGCGCAGTCGTTCGTGGAGAAGTCGGTGCCGCAGGGCACGCCCGACTGGGTGCGCACCGTGACGCTGGACGCACCCGGCTCGTCGAAGGACCGCGGCACCATCACCTACCCGCTCGTCGACTCGCTCGCCACGCTGACCTGGCTGGCCAACCTCGCCGCGCTCGAGCTGCACGTGCCGCAGTGGCGGGTCGGCCCGCGCGGCACCGAGCGCGACCCCGACCGCCTCGTGATCGACCTCGACCCTGGCGCACCGGCCGCGCTGCCCGAGTGCGCCGAGGTGGCGCTGCTGGTACGCGAGCGCCTCGAGGCGGACGGCCTGGAGTGCGTGCCGGTCACCAGCGGCAGCAAGGGCCTTCAGCTCTACGCGCCGTTGTCGGGACGGCAGGACTCCGACGTGGTGCGCGAGTACGCCAAGCGGCTCGCCGAGACGCTGTCGCGCGAGCGGCGCGACCTGGTGGTGTCGTCGATGTCCAAGGCGCTGCGGCCCGGCAAGGTGCTGCTGGACTGGAGCCAGAACCACCACGCCAAGACGACGATCTGCCCCTACTCGCTACGGGGGCGCGAGCAGCCGAATGCCGCCGCGCCGCGCACGTGGGACGAGATCGAGGACGCCGGCTCGCTGGCCCAGCTGCACCACCGCGAGGTGGTCGAGCGGCTCGACGACCTGGCGCACGTCACGGAGCCGTTGCTGCACCACGGCCCGCGCGTGCCGACGTCCTGACGCCGGCACGCGCCGCCGGCGTCAGTGCGCCTTGTTGTAGGCCTCTCGGACGACGGCCGAGATGCGGCCGCGCTCGCTGACGTCGTGGCCGTTCTGCTTGGCCCACTCGCGGATCGCGGCGGTGTCCTCGCCGCTGGCGGAGCGCCGTCCGGTCGACCGGGACGCGCTGCGCGCCGACGACGAGCGGCCGCTCACGCGCCGGGCGCTGCCGACCCACAGGGCGAACGCGTCGCGCAGCTTGGCGGCGTTGTCGGCGTTGAGGTCGATCTCGTAGGTGACGCCGTCGAGGGCGAACGTGACCGTCTCGTCCGCGTCACCGCCGTCGATGTCGTCGATGAGGACGACCTGCACCTTCTGCGCCATAATCAGCCAGCCCTTTCCGGGGACATTGTCGAAGCATTTCCCGAGTCGGCTGACAGCGTATTTGACGGCGGGTCGAAAATGCAAAAACGCATTTCTGTGCACCAGCAACCATATATGTGCTCTAGCAACAAAAGCGTCCGCCATTCTGGCCGCTTTCCGCGGTTCAGACCACTTTCCGCCGGGCCGTTCGGCAGCGGCCTGAGCGGCGGAAAGGGCTGGCGGGGCCGGCCCGGGTAGCGGAAAGGTCAGGAGCCGGCGGGGTGCTGCTTCTCCCACTTGGCGAGCGCGGCGCGCTCACGGCGGTCGCCTTCGAGCATCGACTTGATCGCGACGACGAACAAGAACAGCACGCCGGCCGACGGGACGAGCGCGAGCAGGGCCTTCACCATGGCCTCAGGTTACGCCGCGCTCACAACGGCTTGACCAGGGGGAACAGGATCGTGTCGCGCACGCCCAGGCCGGTGAGCGCCATCAGCAGCCGGTCGATGCCCATGCCCTGCCCTCCGGTGGGCGGCATGGCGTACTCCATGGCGCGCAGGAAGTCCTCGTCGAGGCGCATGGCCTCCTCGTCGCCCAGCGCGGCGAGCTTGGCCTGCGCCTCGAACCGCTCGCGCTGGATGACGGGGTCGACCAGCTCGGAGTACCCCGTGGCCAGCTCGAAACCGCGCACGTAGAGGTCCCACTTCTCGGTGACGCCGGGTCGCGAGCGGTGGTCGCGCGTCAGCGGGGTGGTCTCGACCGGGAAGTCGCGCACGAACGTCGGGGCCTTCAGGTGGTCGCCGACGAGGTCCTCCCACAGCTGCTCGACGAGCTTGCCGTGGCTGAGGTACTGGGGATCGACCTCGATGCCGACGCGGTCGGCGTGGGCGCCCAGCTCGGTGAGCGAGGTGTCGGGCGTCACCTGCTCGCCCAGCACCTCCGACAGCGACTCGTACATCGTGAGGGTCGTCCACTCGCCGCCGAAGTCGTACTCGGTGCCGTCGTGCAGCACCGCGACGTGCGATCCGTGCATCGCCTCGCAGGCGGCCTGCACGAGCACGCGCGTCAGCTCGGCGACCGTGGTGTAGTCGCCGTACGCCTCGTAGAACTCGAGCATCGCGAACTCGGGGCTGTGCGTGGAGTCGGCGCCCTCGTTGCGGAAGTTGCGGTTGATCTCGAAGACCTTCTCCAGGCCCCCGACGGCGGCGCGCTTGAGGAAGAGCTCGGGCGCGATGCGCAGGTACAGGTCGATGTCGTAGGCGTTCATGTGCGTGACGAACGGACGCGCTGAGGCTCCGCCGTGCAGCGTCTGCAGCATCGGCGTCTCGATCTCGACGAAGCCTCGCCGGTGGAACGTGTCGCGCAGGCTGCGGACGACGGCGGCGCGGTCGCGCACCATCTTGCGCGCCTCGGGCCGCACGATGAGGTCGGCGTACCGCTGCCGGACGCGCATCTCCTCGCCGAGCCCTGCACCCTCGTGGAGGTTCGGCAGCGGCCGCAGCGCCTTGGCGGCGATCTGCCACTCGTCGGCCATGACGCTCAGCTCGCCGCGCTTGCTCGAGATGACCCGGCCGTGCACGAAGACGTGGTCGCCGAGGTCGACGTCGACCTTCCAGTCCCCGAGCCGCTGCTCGCCCACCACCGCGAGGCTGAGCATGGCCTGCAGGCGCGTGCCGTCACCCTCCTGCAGCGTCGCGAAGCACAGCTTGCCGGTGTTGCGGATGAACACCACGCGTCCGGTGACGCCCACGACGTCGTCGGTCTCCGCGCCCGCCTCGAGGTCGGGATGCGCGGCCCGCACCTCGGCGAGCGTGTGAGTGCGCGGCACCGACACGGGGTAGGCCTCGGTGCCCTCGGCGAGCAGCCGCTCGCGCTTGGCCAGCCGCACGCGCATCTGCTCGGGGACGTCGTCCTCGGACGGCGGCACGGCTGCCGCGGGAGTGGGCTGAGGCTGCTCGGTCACAGGCGAGACCCTACCGAGCGCCTTCGGTCAGACGAGGTCGAGGGCGATGTCGAGGATCGGGCTGGAGTGCGTGAGCGCCCCCACCGAGAGGTAGTCGACACCCGTCTCGCCGTACTCGCGCGCGCTCTCGAGCGTCAGCCCGCCAGTGCCCTCGATCTCGACTCGCTCGGGCGTCGCACCCCGCACCGCCTGCACCGTGTCACCTAGCAGCGCAGGGGACATGTTGTCGCACAGCAGGAAGCGCGCTCCGGCGGCGACGGCCTCGAGCGCCTCGGCGAGCGTCGTCACCTCGACCTGCACCTCGACGTCCGGGTAGCGAGCGCGCACTGCCTCGTACGCCGCGCGCACCGACCCGGCAGCGAGCTTGTGGTTGTCCTTGACCATGGCGACGTCGTACAGGCCCATGCGCTTGTTGGTGCCGCCACCGCAGCGCACGGCGAACTTCTCGAGCGCCCGAAGTCCCGGCGTCGTCTTGCGGGTGTCGAGCACCGTGGCCCCGGTGCCCTCGAGCGCCTCGGCCCAGCGGCGAGTGTGGGTAGCGACGCCGGACATGCGGCACACGAGGTTCAGCGCCGTGCGCTCGCCGACGAGCAGCGCCTGGGTGGCGCCACGCACCTCGGCCAGGACGTCGCCACGGCGCACCTGCTCGCCGTCGCGCACGCGCAGCGAGACCGATGGCGGCTCACAGCCCAGGCGGCGCGCGACGTCGTCCCAGACGAGCTGGAACACCGCCAGCCCGGCCACCACGCCGTCGGCGCGCGCGACGACGTGCGCGGTCGACTGCTGCTCGAGCGGGATCGTCGCCGACGCCGTGACGTCGACGCCCTGGGGGCCACCGAGGTCCTCGTCCAGAGCCCGCCGGACGACGTCCCGCGCGTTCTCGACGTCGAGGGCCGGGGTGATGACGGACGGCGCGGGCTGGCTCACGGGCGGCACCCTAGCCGAGCGCCCTCGCGCACCTTGCACGGCTTTCCAGCACTTCACGCGGCGTCCACGCCCCGTGAAGTGCTGGCGGACCTACTTCACGTGATCATCGGGGGCCGGCGCGTACGTGGTGGTGAGGGCGCCGTCGGCGTCGACCCGGCTGGTGAGGTGACCACGCCAGCGCGCGTCGTCGCGCTCGGGGAAGTCCGCGCGCAGGTGACCGCCGCGCGTCTCCTCGCGCAGGGTCGCCGCGAGGGTGAGCAGCGACCCGACCTGGTGCAGGTTCGTCGTCTCCCACGCCGCGGCCGTGGGCTCGGCCGAGGTGCACTCCGACAGCGCGGCGAGCTCGAAGGTGCTGTGCTGCAACGACTCCGCGCTGCGCAGCGCCCCCGACCCTGCAGTCATGGCGAGCTGGACGTCGATGCGCCGCTCGGGGTCGAGCAGCGTCGCCGCCGCGGCCGGCTCCACCGGGTCACCGGCGGCCAGGTCGCCGGCCGCGATCCGCGCGGTGAGGTCGTCGGCGATCCGGTGCGCGAAGACGAGGCCCTCGAGCAGGGAGTTGGAGGCGAGCCGGTTGGCGCCGTGCACGCCCGAGCAGGCCACCTCGCCGCACGCGTAGAGCCCTTCGAGCGACGCGCGGCCGCGCAGGTCGGTGGCGACACCGCCGCTGGCGTAGTGCTGGGCGGGCGCCACCGGCAGCAGGTCGGTGGCGGGGTCGAACCCGAGCGAGCGGCAGCGCTCGAGGATCGAGGGGAACCGGCGCTCGAGGAACGCGGCGCCCAGGTGCCGCGCGTCGAGGTACACGTGCGAGCTGCCATCGACGCGCATCCGGTCGACGATGGCGCGCGAGACGACGTCGCGCGGCGCGAGGTCGGCCAGCTCGTGCACCGACTGCATGAACCGCTCGCCGCGGGAGTCGACCAGCACGGCACCCTCGCCGCGCAGCGCCTCGCTGATCAGCGGCTGCTGGCCGCGCGAGCCGGCGCCCAGCCACAGCACGGTCGGGTGGAACTGCACGAACTCCAGGTCGCGGATCGCGGCGCCGGCACGCAGCGCGGCCGCCATGCCGTCGCCCGTCGCCACGGCGGGGTTCGTCGTCGCGGCGTACACCTGGCCGAGGCCACCCGTGGCGAGGACGACGGCCCGCGCCAGAGCGGCGCCCACCCCGCCCCGCTGCCCCTCACCGAGCACGTGCAGCGTCGTGCCGCACACCCGCCCGGCGGCGTCCTGCAGCAGGTCGACGACCATCGCGTGCTCGATCACCTCGATGCCGGGGTCGTGCCGCACGGCCTCCAGCGCCGCGATGAGCGCTCGCGAGATCTCCTTGCCCGTGGCGTCGCCGCCGGCGTGGGCGATGCGGTCTCGGTGGTGGCCGCCCTCGCGCGTCAACGCGATGTCGCCCTCGGGGGTGCGGTCGAACTCCGCACCCAGCGCCACCAGCTCGCGCACCCTGGCGGGTCCCTCGGTCACCAGGGCGCGCACCGCGTCGACGTCGCACACACCGACACCGGCGACCAGGGTGTCCTGCAGGTGCTCCTCGGGGGAGTCCGCGGGGTCCAGCGCCGCGGCGATGCCGCCCTGCGCCCAACGGGTCGAGCCCTCGTCCAGCACGGTCTTGGTCACGAGCAGCACGTGGTCGACCCGCTGCCGCAGCCGCAGCGCCGTCGTGAGGCCGGCGATGCCCGAGCCCACGACGACGACGTCCGCGGTCGCGGTCCAGCCCGGCGGCGGCGCGACCAGCCGACGGGCGACGGTCAGGGGCACGGTGGTCTCAGCCCTGCGACCCGGTGAACGCCTGCAGCGGGCCGCCGTCCGGGCCGAGCCGCAGGGGCACGTTGTCGATGAGCCGGGTGGTCCCCACGCGGGCCGCCACCGCGAGCAGGGCCTCGCCGCGGTACCACTCGGGCACGTCCTCGAGCGTCTGCGGGTGCACCAGCACCAGGTAGTCGACCAGCACCAGCGGCTCGGCCACCAGCACCGAGCGGGCCGCGCGCCGCACCGCGCTGGGCCCCTCGGGGGCGATCTCGGCGCCCGCGTGCAGCGCGCGCGAGAGCGCCAACGCCGCCTCGCGGTCGCTCGGCGTCAGGTAGACGTTGCGGCTGCTCATGGCCAGCCCGTCGTCCTCGCGCACCGTCGGCACGGCGACGACCTCCACCGGGAAGTCCAGGTCACGCGCCATGCGCCGGATCAGCAGCAGCTGCTGGGCGTCCTTCTGCCCGTAGTAGGCGAGGTCGGGCCGGGTCAGGTGCAGGAGCTTGCCGACGACCGTGAGGACACCGTCGAAGTGGCCCGAGCGCGACTTGCCCTCGAGCACGTCACCGAGCGGGCCCGCGCTGACGCGGACGCCGGGGTCGCCGTCCGGGTAGACGACGTCGGGGCTCGGCGTGAAGACCAGCTCGACCCCCTCGCGGGCGCAGATGGCGAGGTCGCTGTCGATCGTGCGCGGGTAGCGCGAGAGGTCCTCGCGCGGGCCGAACTGCAAGGGGTTCAAGAAGATCGTGACGATGACGTGCCGCGCTCGCTGGCGGGCCACGCGAATCAGCGCAGCGTGCCCCTCGTGCAGCGCGCCCATGGTCATCACCACCGCCACGTCGCCGTCGTCGAGCGCGGCCCGCGCGACGGCGAGCTCGTCCCTCGTGTGCGCGAGGACCGGCGTGCTGGTGGGGGCGGTGGTCACGGAGGCTCCTTCGTGCGGGCGAGGACGTCGAGCAGGCTCTCGGCCGCCTGGGCGGACAGCCGGCCGGACGCCAGTGCCCGGACGGCGGTCGCGCGGGCCAGCGCGACGTACGTCGGCAGCACGTCGGGGCTCTCCTGAGCGAGCTCACGCACGTGCGCGGACACCGTACCCGCGTCACCGCGCGAGACGGGGCCGGTGATCGCGGCGTCGCCCGCGCGCAGCGCTCCGTCGAGCGCCGCTGACAGCAGGGGCGCGAGCACGCGGTCGGGCGCCTCGACCCCAGCGCTGCGCAGCACCTGCAGGGCCTGCGCCACCAGGGTCACCAGGTGGTTCGAGCCGTGCGCGAGCGCGGCGTGGTAGCGGGCGCGGTCGGCCTCGGCCACCCACACGGGCTCGGCGCCCATCTCGAGCACGAGCGCCTCGGCGACCGGGCGGGCGGCGTCCGGGGCGGTGACGCCGAAGCAGCAGCCGGCGAGCCGCTCGAGGTCGACCGCGGTGCCGCTGAACGTCATCGCCGGGTGCAGCGCGAGCGGGATCACGTGGCTCGTCGCGGCAGCGTCGAGCACGTGCACGCCGAAGCGACCGCTCGTGTGCACCAGGATCTGGCCCGCCTGCCACGCACCGGTGTCGGTGAGGCCCTGCACGAGCTGGGGGAGCTCGTCGTCCGGCACGGTGAGCAGCACGAGCTCGGCCGCCGCCACGACGTCGGGCACCGGCAGCACCGGCACACCGGGCAGCAACGTCTCGGCGCGTTCGAGGGACGCCGTGCTGACGCCGCTGACAGCGACGACGCGATGGCCCGCCTGTGCGAGCGCGGCACCGAGCACAGCGCCCACCCGCCCGGCCCCGACCACGCCGACGGCCAGCCGCGCGGGTCGCTCGCCCGCGGGCGTCAGCTCGAGGCGGCCGTCGACGTCCACGGACGCGACGCTAGTGCGTGAGCACCGCGTCATGTGCTGCGGGGCAGGGTGCCGCGCTCGCTACGCTCCTGCGCATGGGACGTCACGAGCGGCTCGCCGACCTCGCGGCCCTCGACCGCGACGGGCTCGTCGTGGCCGACCTCGGCTGCGGCACGGGCCGAACCGTGCGCCAGCTGCTCGCGGCCGTCCACCCGCCGGCGACCGTGCACGCGGTCGACCACTCGTCCGACCTCGACGACGACCTCCTGCACGACCCGCGCGTGGTCTCGCGCGTCGCCGACCTCGACGACGTCCTGCCGTTCGACGACGCCTCGATCGACCGCGTGGTCTCGATGAACGTCGCCGAGAACCTCCTCGACCCGGCGGCCTTCCTGCGCGAGTGCCGGCGCGTGCTGACGCCCGGTGGCATCGCGGTGGTCGGGCACACGGACTTCGACACCGCGCTGTTCACGAGCGACGACGACCGGCTCACGCGAATGCTGGTCGACCGGTTCGTCGGCGTCGTGCCGTCGTGGCAGAGCCGGGCTGACGGGTTCATGGGGCGCAAGCTGCTGCAGCTCGCCGTCGACGCGCCGTTCGAGCTGGTCGACGTCCACTCGTGGGCCGACCCCCACCGACGCTTCGACGAGGGCTCGCTGGCGTGGAAGATCGCCATGGGCATGCTGGCGTCCGCCGCGGACGACGACGAGCTGGCGGCCCGCGCGGCGCAGTGGGTGGGGTCGGTGCGCCGGCTCGCCGACGAGGGGCGCTTCCTGTTCACCGTCACGGACGTCGTGGTCGTCCTGCACCGTCCATGACGCCGTCCATGACGCCGTCCATGACGTTCGTCCCGTGGGACGTCGCCTGGCACGAGGCGCTGTACGGGCCGGGCGGTTTCTACCGAGGCGCTGCTGGCCCGGCTGGCCACTTCCGCACGAGCGTTCACGTCTCGGACCTGTTCGCCTCCTCGCTGCTGAGGCTGGTGCAGTCGGTGGGCCTCGGTCGGGTAGTCGACGTCGGCAGCGGCCGGGGAGAGCTGCTGGAGTCGTTGCGGCGCAACGCACGACGCCAGTCAGTCGACCTGGAGCTGGTGGGATGCGACGTCGTGGAGCGACCTGAGGGCTTGCCGGACGACGTCGCGTGGGTGCGCGCGCCCGGCGGCGCGGGGCTGCCGGACGCGTTGGGGCAGTGGGCATCAGGGGCGCTCGTCGTCGCGCACGAGTGGCTCGACGACGTCCCCTGCGCGGTGGTCGAGAGGGATGCCTCGCTGGGCTGGCGCACTGTGGAGGTCGACCGGGTCAGCGGCCGCGAACGGCTCGGGCCACCGCTGGACGCCGAGCAACGGGCCTGGCTCGACCGCTGGTGGGTCGCCGCTGAGCCGGCGCAGCCGGGTGACCGCGCCGAGGTGGGGACGACGCGGGACGCGGTCTGGGCCGGGCTCGTGGCGGACGCCCGGGGCAGCCTCCTGCTGGCGGTCGACTACGCGCACCTGGCCGGTGGGCGTCCGGCGGCCGGCTCGCTGCTCGGCTACCGCGGCGGCGTGGCCTGCGTCCCCGTCCCCGACGGCTCGTGCGACGTGACAGCGCACGTGGCGATGGACGCCGTGGCCGCCGCGGGGGCGGCCTCCGGTGCGGGCGCGACCCTGCTGACGACGCAGCGCGAGGCCCTGCGCACGCTCGGCGTCGACGGGCGCCTGCCCGATCACTCCGCGGCTGCGACGGACCCGCTCGGCTACCTCACCGCGGTGAGCACCGCGAGCCACGCCGCCGAGCTGCTGGACCCCACCGGCCTGGGCGGCTTCGCCTGGCTGCTGCAGTCCACCGGCCCGCCCCTGCCCACCCTCGCGCGTTGACAGGTCACGTGGTCACTGAACGTGACGAACGGGCACGGCGGATTGGACAGCGGTGGGGCTGGCCGGGAGGCTGGGGCGGTGCAGCCCCGCCGTCGCCGACCCGCCGCCCTGCCGGGCGCCGTGGTCGCCACCGCACTCGGCGTCGCACTCACGACCACGCTCACCGCCTGCTCCGGCGGGGGGGCCGGGTCGCCGCCGAAGACCGTGACGGTCACCCACGGGTCGGACGCGCCGTCCGCGTCCGCGACGCCGACGCCCAGCGCCACCAGCGACGTGAAGGGGCGGCACTTCGACCTGGGCACGGTCACCGACGTCTCGACCGTCGCTGGCGTGCTGGTGGTCGAGCTCGACCGCTGGACCCTCCCCGGCACCAGCGACACCGACATCGCGCGCAACGGGATCAAGGTCGTGCCGCACCAGGGGGCGCGCTACACGAACCAGAACACGCAGAAGACCTACACGGCGCCCGTCGCCGACGGCGCGATCGCCGTGGTCAACACCTGCGTTCCCGGCCCGGACGGCCAGCTCGGCCTGGAGTCCACGCCGCAGAGCGCGTCGTCCTGGCTGAAGAAGCCGGACTCGCAGACCGTGCTGGTCGTCACCTACGACGACGCCGGCGCCATCACGCGCCTGGACACCGACCCTCGCTGCTGACGCCGCCCGCGGGCGGTCAGGCGCGGACCGGCACCGACTCGTAGCCTCGCAGCACGAACGTCGGACGCCGCG
This sequence comes from uncultured Actinomycetota bacterium, assembly GCA_963816695.1. Lineage (GTDB taxonomy): Bacteria > Actinomycetota > Actinomycetes > Actinomycetales > Angustibacteraceae > Angustibacter. The sequence continues at coordinate 143,249 of CAWFLV010000005.1, read as the reverse complement.
TCGCGGGGCGGGCGAGCTCCAGCCCCGGGTGGCGGCCCAGCAGCGCGGGCAACGACGTCTGCAGCTCCAGCCGGGCCAGCGGCGCGCCCAGGCAGAAGTGGATCCCGGCGCCGAAGGCCAGGTGCGGGTTGGGCGAGCGGTCGACGACGAACCGGTCGGCGTCGGCGAACACCTCCGGGTCGCGGTTGGCGGCGCCGAGCAGCGCGGCGACCTTGTGCCCCCGCGGGATCCGCACGCTTCCCCCCGGCAGCTCGAGCTCGACGTCCTCGGTGGCCGTGCGCTCGAACAGGTGCAGCGGCGAGTCGTGACGCAGCATCTCCTCGACGGCGAGCGCGACCAGCGACGGATCAGAGACGTTGCGGCGCAAGGTTTCCAACTGGTCGGGCGCATCGAGCAGCGAGACGATGCCGTTGCCGAAGCCGTTCACGCTGGCCTCGTGCCCGGCGTTCAGGAGCAGCACGACCGTCGCGACGAGCTCGTGGTCGTCGAGCTTGTCGCCGCCGTCGCGCACCTGCACCAGGTGGCTGACGAGGTCCTCGCGCGGTGCGGCCCGCCGCTCGGCGGCCAGCGCGTGCACGTACTGCGCGAACTGCGCACACGCCTGCCGGGCCGCGGCCTCCTGCTCGGGCGTCCGGTCGACCTCGTACATCCGCACGATCGCCTGCGACCACGGGCGCAGGAGGTGGCGATCGGCCTCGGGCCAGCCGAGGAGCTCGGCGATGACGAGCACCGGCAGCGGCTCGGCGTAGTCGGCGACGACGTCGAACTCGCCCGCGTCCGAGAGCGCGACGTCGCACTCGTCGAGCAGGCCCTCGGCGAGCTCGGCGACGCGCGGACGCAGCCGTTCGACGTGGCCGCGTCCGAACGCCGCCGCCACCAGCCGCCGCAGCCGCGTGTGCTTGGGCGGCTCGCTGTCGAGGATCGAGTCGGCGTGCAGCCAGTTGAACGTCGCCCAGTCCTGCTCGGGGGTGCGCGGCGTGAAGACCCGGCCGAGGCGCCGGTCGCGCAGGACGACGTCAGCGGCGCGGTGCGTCAGCGTCACGGCCTGGCCGAGGCCCTCGTGCCACGCCAGCGGCGCCTGCTCTCGTGCGGTGGCGAACGCCGAGTACGGGTCGGCGACGAACGCCGGGTCGGTCACGTCGAAGGGGTCGACGAGCGGGCCGAGGCTGTGGTGCGGGCTCGGCGTGCTCACGCGGGTCCGCCCTGCGGCTGCTGCATCCAGCGGCCCTGGTCCAGGTCGCCGCGCGCCGCGCGCGCGACGCGTCCCCGGGACGCCTGCTGGTCGAGCAGGTCACCGGCGACGTCGGTGGGCAGGTGCGCCACCGACGGTGCGATCGGGCCCTGCGTGGAGTGCACGACGAAGGTCGCGAGGTCCAGCCGCCGCTGCAGCGGGCCCTGGTGCACGCCCAGGCTCTGCGTGCGCGCGTGAGGGACGACGTCCAGCTCGCGGACGAACACGCCCCGGCGCAGCAGCAGGACGTCGTCGAGCACGCTCACGCCGTGACGACGCCAGGCGATCGGGTCGAGCCACCGCGAGCGCCGCGGCGCCGTGACGAACCCGCCGGTGCCGTCGGTGCCGGTGAGGCCGGCCTCGATGGCGCGCAGGGTCTGCTCGCCGTCCGGCTGGGTCGTGACCGCGGCGAGCGCAGGCAGCGCGAGCCGCAGCACCAGCAGGGCCTCGGCGCGGCTGCCCACCGTGAGCAGGATGTTCTCCTGGCCGGCGGAGTCCTGCCCGGCGTCCGTGCTGCCGCGCGAGCCGCCCGAGTAGCCCGCGACGTTGACCTCCAGGCCCCACCAGTCGCGCGAGCGCCACAGCAGCGGCTGGCGCAGCCGCACGACCTGCACGCGGCCCGGCGGCACCGTCTGAGCCCGGGTGGTGAGCAGGCCGTGGTGCAGCCGGATGCCGTCCGGTGAGGTGGCGACGCGAAAGCCGAAGGCCGACGTGAACTTCGCCCACGCCGTGCCGCCGACGCCGATCAGCACGGGCAGCACGCCGGCGAGGACCGCGACCTGCCGGGTGACGACGACCACGACGATCCCCGCCACCACGAAGAGGGCGGAGGCGAGTGCGGCGCCGCTGCGCGCGAAGGACTCCAGGGTGCGGCCCACCGGCACCGTGAGCACCTCGTGCTCAGGCGCCTCGGGCGCCTCCTCGCCCTCGTAGGCCAGGCCGGCCGCGCGCGCGAGCAGGGTGTTGCGCAGCCGCTGGGCGTCGGCCTCGCGCAACAGGGACAAGGTGATCGCGGAGTCCTTGCCACCGGCCACCTCCAGCTTCAGCTCGGCGAGGCCGAAGAAGCGCGCGAGCAGCGGCCGGACGACGTCGACGGCCTGCAGGCGGTCGAGCCGCGCCTGGCGCTGCTGGCGGAACAGCACGCCGGTGTGCAGCTGCAGGGACTCCGCGTCGACGCGGTAGGCGGCCCGCTGCCAGGCCAGCAGCGCGTACAGGCCGCCGACGAGCGCCGCGGCGAGGATCACGCCGAGCGAGATGAGCGCCTCCTGCCGCGACGGCAGACCGCTGCTCAGCAGGGCGTCCCCACGCTGCTGGGCGATGATGGCCACGATGACGGCCACGACCTTCCAGCCGCGCACGAGCGGGGTCAGCGGGTGGAGCCGTTGCCAGTCGCCGTGCGTGCCAGGTGCCGGGGGCTCGCTCACAGCCCGGCCAGCCGCGCCTCGCCGCGCTGCGCGAGCCGGTCGCGCAGCCGGGCCGCCTCGTCCGGCGTGAGGCCGTCGATCGACGCGTCCGTGCCCGGCGAGGCGGTGTGCAGCTGGACGCTCGAGTAGCCGAGCTTGCGCGCGAGCGGGCCGGCCTCGACGTCGACGAACTGCATGCGGCCGTAAGGCACCACCACGATGCTGCGGAACATCACCCCGCGCCGCACGAGCAGGTCGTCGGCCCGCTCGGCGTACCCCATGGCGTGCACCTGGCGGCCGATGAGCCACCAGGCCCAGAGCGCGGCCGCGACGGGCAGCACGAGCAGCGCCAGCAGCAGGGGCGGGCCGGTGAGCGCCGCCGCGACGAGGACGACGACGGCCACGACGGCGCAGACCGTCGAGACGATGAGGCGCCGGCCCGTGGCCAGGCGTTCGGACACCGCGTGCCAGGTGACGTCGTCGGGTGCGAAGGGGTCCACGGCGTCATGCTGGCACACCTGCCGCACCGCGTGGGGTGGCAGACTCGGGCGCGTGACGCAGGTCGGGCAGGGACGCGAGCTCACCGTGGGGGTCGGCGCGGGTGGTCTCGCGACGGCCGACATGGTGCTGAACATCGGGCCGCAGCACCCGGCCACGCACGGGGTCCTGCGGCTGCGGCTCGTCGTGGACGGCGAACGCATCGTGAGCGCGGACCCGGTGATCGGCTACATGCACCGGGGCGCCGAGAAGCTCTTCGAGGTGCGCGACTACCGGCAGATCATCGTGCTCGCCAACCGGCACGACTGGCTCTCGGCGTTCGCGAACGAGCTGGGCGTGGTGATCGGCGCCGAGCGCCTGCTGGGCATGGAGGTGCCCGAGCGGGCGGTGTGGGCGCGCACCCTGCTGGCCGAGCTCAACCGCGTGCTGAACCACCTGATGTTCCTCGGCGCCTACCCGCTGGAGCTCGGCGCGATCACCCCGATCTTCTACGCGTTCCGCGAGCGCGAGGAGATCCAGGCGGTGATGGAGGAGGTCTCCGGTGGGCGCATGCACTACATGTTCAACCGGGTCGGCGGCCTGAAGGAGGACCTGCCTGCGGGATGGCTCGGCCGAGTGGGTCAGGCCGTGGCGGCGGTGCGACGGCGGCTGCCGGACATCGAGGGGATGCTGGTCGGCAACGAGATCCTGCGCGCGCGCACCCGAGGGGTCGGGGTGCTGTCACGCGAGCTGGCCGCCGAGTACGGCGTGAGCGGGCCGATCGCCCGGGCCAGCGGCCTCGACCTCGACCTGCGCCGGGACGAGCCGTATCTGGCGTACGGCGAGCTCTTCGCTCCCGGCGGACCCGGCCGGGTCGTCACCCGCTCCGCGGGCGACGCGCTCGCCCGGCTGGAGTGCCTGCTGGAGCAGGTGCACGTCTCGCTCGACCTGGTGGAGGCCTGCCTGGACCGGCTCGGCAGCCTGCCGGCGGGCCCGGTGAACGTCCGGCTGCCCAAGGTGCTGCGCGTTCCCGAGGGCCACGCCTACACCTGGACCGAGAACCCGCTGGGCCTCAACGGCTACTACCTGGTGTCGCGCGGCGACAAGGTGCCGTGGCGGCTGAAGCTGCGCTCGGCGTCCTTCGGCAACGTGCAGGTGCTGTCGCGGCTGCTGCCCGGCTGCCTGATCAGCGACATGGTCGCCGTGCTCGGCTCGATGTTCTTCGTCGTCGGGGACGTCGACAAGTAGCCGCTGCCGGGCGACGCCGCTGCGGTGACCAGGCGTGCTGCGTCAGGCGGAGTGGCGACCGCGGTACGAGTCCGTGGCCGGCCCGCCCGAGGCGAGCTCGGCGGTGGCCTGCTCGTCGCGCGCGCGCTCGACGTCGGCGAACACGGCGTCCTCGCCCACCTGCGGCGTGGCGCCGCTGGCCGGCGCGGCGACCGGCAGCGGGAACATCTTCACCACGGGGTGCGGGACGGTGTCGACGAGCGGGTCGGGGCTGGGCGCGACCGGGACGAGGGTGAGGCGCGCGCCAGAGGCCAGCGTCACGTGGCCGGACGTCGGTGCGGTCGCCGGAGTCGGCCGTGCGGCCTCCGGCTCGCGGGGCGCGCTCACGGTGACGGCGGGCAGGCCGAGCGCGGCCGCCTCGAGGCGGTGCCGGCCCTCGTAGCCCCGGCCGACGGCAGCAGCGATCACCGCGCCGACGAGCCGCCAGCGCAGGGAACGGGTGCCGCGATGCCTACCAATCACGGCACTGAGCGTACTGCGTCACACCAGTCACACCCGTCACCCGATCGGGCGTGTCGCGGGGCGAAGATCACGGACGGCCACGGCACTGGCAGGATCGCCGGATGAGCCAGAGCCCGCCACCGGACGTCGCCGCCGCCCTCGCCGTCACCGACTGGCGGCGGCGCGTGCACGAGGTGTACCGGCAGGTGCGGGCCGCCGCGACGACGGACCCGGCTCAGGCGCACCGGCTCTGGGTCGAGGCTCGCGACCAGCTCTTCGCCGACCATCCCGCCTCGCCCCTTCTCGCCGAGCACCGTCGCGAGTTCACCGGCCTGGCGGTCACCCCCTACGACCCTCGCTACCGCTTCGAGGTGGCGGTGGAGGCCGCCGACGGCGGGCCGGACGCCTTCGTGGCGTCGACGGGCACCGACGGCGAGGTGCCCTACGCCCGCCTCGGGCGGGTGCGGCTGGCGGCGCCCGACGGCGAGGTGAGCCTCGACCTGTGGCGGCTGGGGTCGTACGGCGGTGGGCTGTTCCTGCCCGTGCGCGACGCGACCTGCGGCCGAGCGGCCTACGGCGGCGGCCGGTACGTGCTCGACACCGTCAAAGGCGCCGACCTCGGCCCCGGACGTCGCGAGGGCCGGCTCGTGGTCGACCTCAACTTCGCCTACAACCCGTCGTGCGCGTACGACCCGGCGTGGGCCTGCCCGCTCGCGCAGGCGGGCAACACGACCGCGGTGCCGCTCCCCGTCGGAGAGCAGCACCGCGGACCGTGGGTGCTCTCGGGCTAGCTCGAGGCGAGCGAGCCGTCAGAGCTGAACACCAGCCCCAGAGCGACCTGACCCTGCTTGAGCGCGTTCTTGGTCAGCGGACCACCGGCGTCCAGCGCCTTGAACGAGCTGAACGACAGCCCGTACGTCTTCTCCAGACCGGGCTGGCAGAAGGGACGCTGCGGGCACTCAGGCGGCCCACCGAGCACGAGGCCGCCGCACTTGGAGCCCAGATCGGACAGCGTCGCGACCTGGTACTTGTCGGCGAACGCCTTGGTGACCGCGAACGCGTTCTGGTCGGCCGCCTGGGAGGCGTCACCGAACACCAGGCCGACCTTCTCACCCAGCGTCTTCAGCTCGCCCACGGTCGCCTCGAGGTCGCTGGACGCCTTGGCCTCGGCGTCGGCGCCGTTCTCCTTCTTGTTGAGGAACTCGGTGAGCGTGCCGACGTACTCGGGCACGACGGCGAGGCTGCCCTTCTCCAGCTCGGGCTCGTAGACCTCGCGGTTGCCGACCGTGCGGACGGTGGCCTTGAAGCCGGACGCGTTGAGCGCGATCGCGTAGAGGTTCGCGACGATCTGGTTCTCGCTGAAGTTGGCCGCACCGACGGTGACCGCGCCGGAACCACCGGACCCCGCGGCGTCCAGCCCCTTGGACGTGGCGAACTCCTTGGCGACGTTCGCGGGCGACTGCCGGTCGATGTCGGCCTTCTTGTTGAGCCCGACGAGCTCGTCGGTGGTCAGCGCCGCCGACACCTTGCTGACCGCGGCCAGCAGGGCGTCGGAGCCCTTGGCCTTGTTGACCGCCGGGATGATGTTGTCGACGGTCTGCAGCTTCTTGTCGTCGTCGAGGACGACGAGGTCCTGCCCGGCGACCGGCGCGCAGTCCGCCTTCGCGGCAGCGCCTGAGGTGGACGACGAGGGCGCGGCCGTCCCGGACGAACCGGCGTCACCGCAGCCGGCGAGGACGAGGGTGGCGGCGATCAGCGCGCCGCCGATGAGGGTGGGCCTTCGCATGAGCAGCTTCTTCCTGTGCCTTCTGTGTCCCGTGCGGGGTTCCGCACGCGTGTCCGGCAGGCCTGAGGCCCGCGAGGAGAGTCAAGCGTGGACCACCGACAGCCGCGAGCGCGAGTCGACGCCAGGTAGCGATCAGGTCACGAGACGGCCACGGCGCAGCGCGGCAGGGGTGACCGCGCGCTGCAGGGACGCCATCACCACCTCCAGCACCAGGCACAGGGCCGCGATGAGCAGCCCCCCGGCGAGCACCTGGTCGAACCGCCGCTGGCCGAAGCCCAGGTTGATGAGGACCCCCAGGCCACCGCCGGCGACCAGCGCCGCCAAGGACGCCGTCGCGCACACCTGCACGACCGCCGTCCGCAGCCCCGCCGCCACCAGCGGCACGGCCAGCGGCAGCTCGACGTCGCGCAGCACCTGCCAGCCGCTCATCCCCATGCCCCGGGCCGCGTCCTTCGCGTCGGGGTCGACCTGGGAGACGCCGATGAACGCGTTGGCGAGCAACGGTGGCACCGCGAAGATGGCGAGCGCGAGGATCGTCGGGCGGTTGCCGAAGCCGAGGTTGCCCACCGCGAAGATCGTGAGCAGCGCCAGGGTCGGCACCGCCCGCGAGAGGTTCGACAGCACGACGACGAACCCGCCGCCTCGCCCGCGGTGCCCCATCCAGACGCCGAGCGGCAGCGCCACGAGGCAGGCGAGCAGCACCGCCGCGAAGGTGATCCACAGGTGCTCGACCGTGAGCGTCGCCACGCCGTCCGGCCCGCGGTAGTTCAGCGGGTCGTTGAACCACGTGATGGTGCGCCCGAGGATGTCGCCGCCGTCCGTCCCCAGCGCCGCCAGCGCAGCCGGCCCGCCGCTCACGACGCGCTCCGACGCGACCACGGCGTGAAGGCCCGCGTCAGCAGGAGCAGCACGAGGTCGAGCAGCAGCGCGAGCGCGACGGTGAGCACCGTGGAGGTCATGATCTCGGCCCGGTAGAAGTTGTTCTGGAAGCCGGCCAGCAGCAGCTGCCCGAGCCCGCCGTAGCCCACGATGACGCCGACCGTGACGAGGGCGACCGTCGAGACGGTCGCGACCCGGACGCCCGCCATGATGGCCGGCAGGGCCACCGGCAGCTCGACCTGCCACAGCATGCGCCCGGGCCCGTAGCCCATGCCTCGCGCGGCGTCGATGACCTCGGCGGGCACCGACTGCAGCCCCACCAACGTGTTGCGCACCAGCACGAGCAGCGCGTAGAGCACCAGCCCGATCAGCACCGTCGTCCGCGAGGCGCCCGTGAACGGCGCGAGGATCGCGAAGAGCGCGAGCGAGGGGATGGTGTAGAGGACGCCGCTCACGCCGAGCACCGGGCCCGCGAGGCGCGGTCGGCGCGCCGCGAGCACCGCGAGGGGGAAGGCGATGAGGGACGCGACGAGCACGGCGACCACCGTGAGCAGCACGTGCTCTTGCAGTGCTGACACGATCGCGGAAGTGTTCTCGCGAGCGAAGTGCAGCGAGAACCAGGGATTGGGTGGCTCGTCGGCCGCCTTCACGGTGCTCACCAGGAGGTGCGCACCCTGCGACAGGCCGTAGGAGGTCACGCGTGGACGGTACCCGAGGAGTCCCGATCCGGCTCGAGGGCGTCGGGAAGACCTACGCCGACGGGACGGTCGCCGTCCAGGACCTCGACCTCGCCGTCGAGCCGGGTGAGCTCGTGGCGCTGGTGGGCCCCAGCGGGTGCGGCAAGTCGACGACGCTGCGCATGGTCAACCGGCTGATCGAGCCGACCACCGGGCGCATCCTCATCGGGGACACGGACATCACGCGCACCGACCCGGTGACCGCCCGACGGGACATGGGCTACGTGATCCAGCAGGTGGGGCTGTTCCCGCACATGACCGTGCGCCGCAACACCGCGACGGTGCCGCGGCTGCTCGGCTGGGACAAGCGGCGCACCGCGACCCGCGTCGACGAGATGCTCGACCTGGTGGGGCTCGACCCACAGACGTACGGCGACCGCTACCCGCACGAGCTGTCGGGCGGCCAGCGGCAGCGGGTCGGCGTCGCCCGGGCTCTCGCGGCGGACCCACCCGTCCTGCTCATGGACGAGCCGTTCGGCGCGGTCGACCCCATCGCACGTGACCGGCTGCAGGCCCAGTTCCGCACCATCCAGGCCAAGCTCGACAAGACCGTCCTGTTCGTCACCCACGACATCGACGAGGCGGTGCGCCTGGCCGACCGCATCGCCGTCTTCAGCGCCGGGGGGCGCCTGGAGCAGATCGCCGACCCGGCAACGGTCCTGGGCGCTCCGGCAACCGAGTTCGTGGCCGACTTCGTCGGGTCCGACCGAGGCCTGCGCCGCCTTGCCGTGACGCCCATCGACCCGACCGACCTCGAGCACCCACCGACCGTCTCGCCCGACCAGACGCTCGCGCAGGCCCGGGCCGCGATCGAGCACGCCGCTGAGCCGTACGCCGTCGTGGTGGACGACGAGGGCCGGCTACGCGGATGGGTCGGCATGCGCGAGACCGGGGGTTCGGGCACCGTCGCCGACCGCCTGCGCCGGTTCGAGGAGACCGCGGACGTCGGTGACACCCTCCGGCGGGCGCTGGCCGAGATCGTGCAGCACGACGCCGGCTGGCTGCCGGTCGTCGACGGTGACCGCTACCTCGGCGTGCTCACGCCAGTCTCGGTGCACGCGGCGCTGCGGCGGACCGTGCCGCACGGCGCGCGGCAGCCCTCCGAGGCGGTGTGAGGGGCGGCGCCCGTTGCTCACGCCGGGCGCCGTCGTCCCGTGCGAGCCGGGTACCGACCGGAGCAGCAAGGCGCCGGGTCAACCGAGGTGGTCGAGCCCGCCGCGGCGTACGAGCTGGCGCGCGATGACGCCGCGCTGGATCTCGTTGGTGCCCTCCCCCACGATCATCAGGGGCGCGTCCCGGAAGTAGCGCTCGACGTCGAACTCGGTGGAGTAGCCGTAGCCGCCGTGCACGCGCACCGCCGACAGCGCCACCTCCATCGCGGTCTCGGAGCAGAAGAGCTTGGCCATCCCGGCCTCGAGGTCGCTGCGCTGGCCGGAGTCCACGCGCTCAGCCGCATGCAGCAGCAGCTGGCGCGCTGCCGTGAGCTTCGTGGCCATGTCGGCGAGCAGGTTCCCGACCGACTGGTGCTGCCAGATGGGCCGTCCGAAGCTCTCCCGCTCCTGGGCGTAGCGCAGGGAGTCCTCGAACGCCGCCCGCGCGACCCCGGTCGCGCGGGCAGCGACCTGGATGCGGCCGATCTCCAGGCCGTGCATCATCTGCGCGAACCCGTGCCCCTCCTCACCGCCGAGCAGCGCGTTCTCCGGCACCCGCGCACCGTCGAACGACAGCTCACAGCTCTCGACCCCCTTGTAACCGAGCTTGGGCAGGTCGCGGGACACCGTGAAGCCGGGCACCTTCTCCATCAGCAGGATCGACATCCCCCGGTGCACCGGATCCGCTGCCGGGTCGGTCTTGCAGAGCACAGCCACCAGTCCGGCGCGGCGCGCGTTGGTGATCCACGTCTTCGACCCGGTGACGACGTAGCCGTCCGCCTCGCGTCTCGCGACGGTGCGCATCGCCTGCAGGTCGGAGCCGCCGCTGGGCTCGGTGAGCGCCATGGTCGCCCGCAGCTCGCCGGTCGCCAGCGCCGGCAGGTAGCGGTCGCGCTGCTCCGGCGTCCCGTACGTCGTGATGAGCTTGGCCACGACCGTGTGGCCGCCCATGGCGCCGGCGAGGCTCATCCACCCCCGCGCGAGCTCCTCGGTGACCAAGGCGTAGCACGGGGTGGACACCTTCACCGGACCCCACGGCTCGGGGACCGCGAGCCCGAACACGCCGAGCGCCTTCATGGTCTCGATGAGTCGCTCCGGGTAGGCGTCGGCGTGCTCCAGCTCGCGCACGGACGGCCGGACGTCGCGGTCGACGAAGTCGCGGACCGTCTCGACGACGGCGCGCTCCTCGGCATCGAGCTGGAGCATGGTGCTGTCCTCTCGGAGCGGGTGGCGGCGCTGCTGGGTCAGACGATCCCGCGGGCGCGCAGGTCGTCGATGGCGTCGGTCGAGAAGCCGAGCTCGGCCAGCACGTCGGCCGAGTGCTCGCCGACGCCCGGAACGGCATCCATCCGGGCGCTCGCCCCGGCGATGTCGACGGGAGGCAGCAGCGCCCGCACGGGGCCGCCGGGCGTCGGCACGTCACGCCACCGGTTCCGCGCCTCGAGCACGGGGTGCGCGAGGAACTCCGCGACGGAGTTCACCCCGGCGCTGGCCACCCGGATCCGATCGAGCAGCTCGGTGGCCTGCGCCTGGGTCAGCTCGGTGAACCGCTGGCCGATCAACGCCTCGAGCTCCACGCGGTTCGCCACGCGGGCGGGGTTCGTGGCGAACCTGGGGTCGCTCGCCAGACCGCCGTCGCCGAGGAACTCGCTGCAGAACCGCTGCCACTCGTCGGCGTTCTGCACCGACACGAGCACCGTGCGTCCGTCCGACGCGGTGAAGACGCCGTACGGCGCGATCGTGGCGTGGCGCAGGCCGACTCGCGGCTGCTGCGACCCGGTGGCCGAGGTGTAGGCGGCGGGCTGCCCCATCCACTCGGCGAGGGCCTCGAACAACGAGACCTCGATGCTGGCGCCCTCACCCGTGACCGCGCGCTGGTAGAGCGCCGCGAGCACACCGCTGAAGCCGTACATCCCCGCGGCGATGTCAGCCACGGACACACCGACCCGAGCAGCGTCGTCCGGTGAGCCAGTGAGCGACACCAGTCCCGTCTCGCACTGCACCAGCAGGTCGTACGCCTTGCGGTGCGCCCACGGTCCCGTACTCCCCCAGCCGGTGATCGTGAGCACGATCTTGCGAGGGTCTCGCGAGCGCAACGCGTCGGCGGACAGCCCGAGGCGCTCGCCGGCCCCCACCGCGAGGTTCTGGACCACGACGTCCGCCCGCTCGCAGAGACGCTGCAGGATGTCGCGGCCCTCCGGCGCCTTGAGGTCCACCGTGACGGACTCCTTGGAGCGGTTGAGCCACACGAAGTAGCTGGACAGGCCGTGCACGGCGGTGTCGTAGTGGCGGGCGAAGTCGCCCACCTCCGGGCGCTCGACCTTGATGACGCGCGCACCCAGGTCGGCGAGCTGGCGGGTGGCGAACGGGGCGGCCACCGCGTGCTCGACGCTCACCACCGTGATTCCCTTGAGCGGCAGCACTACCCTCGTCCGATCCGAGAGACGACATGAGCGACGCGACAGTCAGCTGGCAGGGACGCTACTTCGAGGACTTCGAGGTCGGTGACGTGTACCGGCATCCGTTGGGGCGAACCGTCCTGCCCACGGACAACAGCTGGTTGACGCTGTTGACGCAGAACACCGCAGCGGTGCACTTCGACGCGCACTTCGCGAGCCAGACCGAGTGGGGCCGGCCCCTGGTCGACTCGACGTTCACCCTCGCGCTCGTCACCGGGCAGAGCGTCCACGACGTGTCGATGAACGTCATGGCGAACCTCGGCTGGGACCGCGTCCGGCTGCCGAACCCGGTCTTCGAGGGCGACACGATCTACTCGCAGTCCGAGGTGCTGTCGGCGCGCCCGTCGGCGTCGCGTGGGGACGTCGGTGTGGTGGTCGTACGCACCGTCGGCTACAACCAGGACGGCACGGTGGTGATCACCTTCGAGCGCACGCTCCTGGTGTACCGCAAGGGATTCGGTCCACAGCGTGGGGCGGTGGCACCCGTCTGGGACGAGCGGTCGCGTCGGGCGGCGGGGCTCGAGCAGCCGTCGCCTGAGGGCGAGTGACGTGGCCAACGGTCACGCGATCCCGAGGTAGCTCTCCTGCACGCGCGGGTCGGCCAGCAGCTCGCCCGCCTTCCCCGACAGCACCACGTGCCCGGTCTCGAGGACGTACGCACGCTCCGCGACCGTGAGTGCGGCGTCGACATCCTGCTCGACGAGCAGCACGGACGTGCCGGACGCCGCGATGTCGGGAAGCCGCGCGATGATCTCGTCGACGACCACGGGCGCCAGCCCGAGCGAGAGCTCGTCGATCATGATCAGCTCCGGCCGGCTCATGAGACCTCGAGCGATGGCGCACATCTGCTGCTCGCCGCCGGACATGCTGCCGGTCACCTGCTCCAGCCGCTCCCCGAGGCGGGGGAACAGCTCGACGACCTGGTCGATGTCGTGGTTCTTGTTGCGCCAGCCACCGAGCCGCAGGTTGTCACGCACCGTCAGACCGGCGAACAGGCGTCGTCCCTCAGGGACGTGGGCGATGCCGACGTCGACGATCTGCTCCATCGACCGGCCCGTGAGGTCGCGCCCGCGGAAGCTCACGCTGCCGCCCTTCACCTCGGCCATGCCGGAGATCGCCCGCAGGAGCGTGGTCTTGCCCGCGCCGTTGGGCCCCACGAGCGCGACGATCTCGTTCGAGCCGACCTCGAGGTCGACGTCCCACAGCACCTGCACCCGACCGTAGCCCGCGGACAGGTTCGTGATCTGGAGCATCAGGCCTCGCTCTCGCGTCGCTTCGCGTACCGGTGACCGAGGTAGGCCTCGATCACCCTCGGGTCCGACAGCACGGTGCGCGGGTCGCCGGCGGTCAGCACCTGCCCCTGGTGCAGCACCATCACCTTGTCGCTCACGGCGAGGATGGCCTTCATCACGTGCTCGACCACGATGATGGTGAGCCCGTCGGCCTGCAGTGAGCGGATGAGCTCCAGACTCGGCTCGATCTCGTTGGGCCGCAGGCCCGCCATGACCTCGTCGAGAAGGAGCAGCCGGGGTTGCAGGGCCAGGGCCTTGGCGAACTCGAGCCGTCGCGCGTCCGCGACGGACAGCTCGCCCGGGGCGCGGTCCCCGAGGTGGCCGATGCCCACGCGGTCCAGCACCGCGTCCGCCTCGTGCAGTGCCTTGGCCATGATGGGCGTACCCCGCGACCCGTAGAGGGTGCCGACGGCGACGTTCTCGCGCACGGTCATGCCGCGGAACGGCTTCACCACCTGGAAGGTCCGGGCGACGCGGGCCTTGGCGATCGCCCACGGACGCGCGCCGGTCATGTCGACGCCGTCGATGAGCACCTGCCCGGAGGTCGGCTTGATGTGGCCGGTCACCAAGTTGATGAACGTGCTCTTTCCGGCGCCGTTGGGCCCGATGACGCCGAGCACCTGGCCGGCCGGCACGGCGAACGAGACGTCGGAGACCGCCCGCAGGCCGCCGAACCGGCGCCCCAGTGCCCGAGTCTCCAGAACTGGCGTGGTCACAGGCGGTACCTCCGGACGTTCGCCAGCAACGAGAAGTCGCGGTTCTGTCTGGCTTCGCGGACGTAGTTGACGACGCCCTGCGGCAGCAGCACCACGGCGATGATGATGATGAGCCCGAGCAGGAAGATGTGCGCCTCGGTGTAGTTCTGCCGCAGCCACTCCGACAGGAACTGCAGGACGACGGCACCGATCAGCGGACCGAGCACGGTGCCGCTGCCGCCGATGACCACCATGATGACCATCAGCACGGTGATGTCGACGTCGAACAGTCGCTCGGGGAAGATCGTCACCTGCTGGAAGGCGTAGCTCGCCCCGACCAGTCCGGTGATGAGCCCCGACAGGGCGAAGGTGAACACCTTGGTGCGCGTGGTGTTGATACCCATCGCGCCGGCGGCGTCCTCGTCCTGGTGGATCGCGCGCAGCGCGAAGCCGAGCTTGCTGCGGGACACCACCGAGGCGACGACGAGGGCGAGCGTCGCGATACCCAGGAACAGCAGGTAGAAGCCGTCGTTACCGAGGTAGGCGGTGGTGGCGTCCTTGCCGACCGTCGGGACGGTGATCCCGGCTCCGCCACCCGTGAGCGCCGGCAGGTTGGTGATGACCTCTCGCATGCCCTCGGCCACGCCGAGCGTCGCGATGGCGAAGTAGTGACCCTTGAGGCGTAGCAGCGGCAGCCCGATCAGCGCACCGAACAGCGCCGCCACCAAGCCGCTCAGCGCGAGCGAGGTCCAGAAGCTGAAGTGCCAGTGGCTCATGGCGACGGCCGTGAAGTACCCGCCGAGGCCGAAGAACACCACCTGCCCGAAGGACGCGTACCCGGCGAAGCCACCGATGAGGTTCCAGCCCTGCGCCAGCGCGACGAACATCAAGATGGCTGTGACGGTGCGCTCTTGCCCGGAGTACAGCTGAGACTGCAGGGCCAGCGCGACGACCAGGAAGGCCACGGGGAGCAGCCAGGTCACCACGCGCCGCGGGACGCGCGGCCGCGACCGCTTGTCCGTCGTGGTGGGTGGCGCGTCGACGGTCTGTGACATCAGACCTCCACCCGTGCGGCGTAGTAAGCGCGGCCCACCAGGCCGGAGGGCCGTACGAGCAGCACGACCACCAGCACCAGGAACGCCAGGGCGTTGACCCAGGTGCCCGGCAGGTACTGGCCGGCCCACGCCTCGACCAGACCGATCACCAGCCCGCCGACCAGCGCGCCGTACATGTTGCCCAGACCGCCCAGCACGGCGATGACGAACGACAGCAAGGTGAACGAACCGGCTGCCGCGGGGTTGAACGTGCCGACGGTGCCGACCATGGCGCCGGCCATGCCGGCCAGCCCGGCCGCGATCCCGAACGTCAGGGCGTACACGTGCCGGGCCCTGATGCCCATGAGCCGGGCCGCCCCGCGGTCCATACCGGTCGCCATGATGGACAGGCCGGTACGTGTCCGTGTGACCAGCGCGACGAGCGCGATGGTCACCGCCACCGCGAGGATCGCGGCCAGGAGCCGCCCCAGCGGCAGGCGAACGCTGCCCAGCGCCAGGCTGTTGTCGGCGTACGACGTGTTGATGCTGCGGTAGTTCGCCGAGAACAGGATGTTCATGCCCTGCACGATCAGCAGGTCCAGCCCGAAGGTCAGCAGCAGCGTGATGAAGATCGGCCCGTTCACCACCAGGTTGATCAGCAGCCGCTGCAGCGCGTAGCCCAGGACGAACAGCACCGCGGCGGAGGCGAACATCCCGATGAACGGGTCGAGTCCGAGGGCGGAGTTGAGCTCCCAGCCGACGTAGGCGCCCAGGATCACGAAGCTGCCGTGTGCCAGGTTGACGACGTTCATGACGCCCCACACCAGCGAGAAGCCGACCGCGATGAGCGCGAGCAACCCGCCTTGCAGCAGTCCGTACAGCGTCGCCTGGAGGAACGAGCTCACTTGCCGGTACCCGGCCAGATGAACTTGGCCTCCGAAGCGTCCTTCGGCCACACGGTCGCGGCCTTGCCCTGCTGCAGCTGGATGACGGCCATGGGCTTGTAGACGTTCTGGCCCTTGTCGTTGAACTTGATCTTGCCGAAGAAGGACTCGGTGTCGAGCTGCGCCAGCGCGTCTCGCACCTTGTCGGCGTCGGTCGAGCCGGCCTTCTCGGCCGCGAGCACGAGCGCGAGGCACGCCGCGCTGGCCTCGGCGTCGTGGTAGTCCGGGGCGTGGGAGTACTTGGCCTGGATGTCCTTCGCGTAGTCCTGGGCCGTGCCGAAGTACTTGTCCTCACCCTTGGTCGCGTCGGTCCACTGGCTCGAGCCGAGGACGTTCTCCGCGAGCGGGCCCAGCGTCTTGGCGAAGTCGGGGGTGGGCGGTGCCACCGTCTCACCGAACCCCTGCGGGGTCACGCCGAGCTCCTTGGCCTGCTTGACGATCGCGACGCCCTCGACCAGGTGCACCGAGCCGATGATGACGTCCGGCTTGGCGCCCTTGACCTTGGTGAGGGCGGCGCTGACGTCGGTGGCGCCGTTCGGGAAGTACTCGGTGGCCACGACCTGGAACCCGGCCGCCTTCGCGGCCGCGATGCCGCCCTCGGTGACCGTCTTGGAGAAGCCGTCGTCGGCCGAGAGGAACGCCATGGTCTTCGGCTTGGGCTGGGCGAGCTCGGCGATCGACTTCACGATCGACGCCGCGTACTCCGTGGCGGGCGACAGGACGGCGAAGGTGCGCTTGTAGCCCTTGTTGAAGATCTTGTCGTCGGCGCCGGCCGAGTCGGCCATCACCTGACCGTTGCGCTCGATCACCGCGGCCTGCGCCTCGGTGTTGGCCGACCCGTACGAGCTGAGAATCAGCTTGATCCCCTTGTCGTTGAACTGGTCGACCAGCTGCGCTGCGGTGTCGGGCTTGGACGTGTCGTCCTGGAACTGGATGTCGAGCTTGACCTTCTTGCCGCCGATGTCGGCTCCGCCCTTGGCGTTCACCTTGTCCTGGCAGAGCTCGTAGCCCTCCTTGGTGAGCTCGCCCTCGCGGGCCAGCTTGCCGGTCAGCGACATGGCGGCGCCGATGGTCATGGTGCCCGAGTCGCCGCCGCCGGAGTTGGCCGCGCCCTTCGAGCCGCAACCGGCGAGCGCGAGCCCGCACAGCGCGATGGTCGTCGTCGTCGCGATGAACCTCGTTGTTCCCACGTCGTCACCTCTCTGGCCGATGCAGTTGATGCACTGTATACAGTGACCTGCACCACACCACAAGAGTTGGATATTGGATCCGATCGACGAAGTTGCCGTCGGCGGCACGCCGCGAACGCCCGATCTGCGCCCGGTCAGTGCCCGATGCCGTCGAGGTCACGCCGCGGCTCGGAGCCCATCGAGCGCACGAGCTCGGCACGCGCGGTGGAGATCTCGTCGCGGATCAGCGACTCCAGCAGGACGTGGTCTCCCGCTCTCAGAGCGGCGACCACGTCGTCCCACCGCTGCTGGGTCACGTCGCGCGAGCCGAGCACGTGCGCGTGCACGCGCGCGTAGGGCTCCACCATGTTGAGCACCTGCACGACGAGACGCACCGCGTGCCGGCGACCCGAGAGCTCGTACATCCGCCGGTTGAAGCGGTAGTTGCGGCTGGACCACTCGTCCGAGTCGTTGCGGTCCAGCGCCTTCGTCGACACCACGAGCTCAGCGAGGTCCTCGACGTCACGCCGTCGCACGTGGTCGACGATGTCCTTGGCCAGGGGCGGCTCGAGCTGCAGGCGCAGGCCGTAGAGCTCCTCGACCTCACCGAGGTTCAGCTCGGTGACCACGGCCCCGAGGCCCGGCTTCATGATGATCAGACCCTCGCCCACCAGGGTGCGCAGGGCCTCGCGCAGCGGGATGCGGCTGACGCCGAACCGGCGAGCGAGCTCGTCCTGGTTGATGGCCTGCCCAGGCGGGATCGCGCGTTCGCGCACCGCGCGGCGCAGGGCCGTCGCGATCTCGTCAGGCCGCATCATGCACCTCCCGCGTCGTGCCGCCCGGCAGCACCCCGACCGCTATCAAACCCAGCGCCAACAGCACCAGCACCGTCACGACCTCCCCGGCCCAGCCGAACCTGCCGAACATCAAACCGCCCCCGAAACCGGCGACCGTGGAGCCCAGGTGGTACCCGCACAGGTAGAGCGCCGAGGCCTGAGCCCGCTGACGCGGCGCTCGGGCGCTCACCCAGCCGCTCGCCACCGAGTGCGCGCCGAAGAAGCCGAACACCATCATGGCCGCAGCCACCAGCACCAGCGGCAGCACCTCCACCAGACTCAACGCCGCGCCGACCGCCATGATCGCAAACCCGAGCAGCAGCACGGACCGGCGGCTGCGCCGGTCCGTCAACCACCCCATCCAGTTGGCGCTGACCGTGCCGAAGAGGTACAGCGCGAACACCAGCGCCACCCACGTCGGCTTCAGGCCGAACGGCTCGCGGGCCAGGCGGTACTGGAGGTAGTTGAAGAAGGACACCAGGCTGCCCATGAGGACGAAGCCGCACGCGGCCAGCCGCACCACGACCCGGTCTCCCAGCGGGCGGCGCAGGCCCGCCAGGTGCTCGGTGATCGAGCCGGGGGCCACGACGAAGTGGCGTGACCGCGGCAGCCACCTGGCCACGAGGACGGCGCCCACCAGGCAGCCCAGCCCCACCGCGAGCAACGCCGCTCGCCACGACAGCACGCTCGACACCAGGCCCCCGACCAAGCGGCCGGTCATCCCGCCGAGGCCCGTCCCGCTGATGTACAGGCCCATGGCCGAGCCGAGCCCGGAGGGGTGGAACTCCTCGGCGACGTACGCCATCGCCACGGGAGGCAACCCGGCGAGCACCAGTCCGGTCAGGACGCGCAGGACGAGCAGGACCCAGAACGACGGGCTGGCCGCGGCCGCGACGGTGAGCACGGCAGCCCCGGCGAGCGAGCCGATCAGCAGCCGACGACGGCCCTGGCTCTCCGACCACGAGGCGGCGACGAGGACGGCCACGGCGAGCGGCAGCGTGGTGAGCGACAAGGTCAGGCTGGCGGTCGCCGGCGACACACCGAAGTCTCGGCTGACGTCGGGCAGGACGCCCTGCGCGACGTACAGCGTGGAGAAGGCGACGAAGCCGGCGCCGAAGAGCACCCGGCTCGCTCGCCGGTACTCGGCGGTCCCGCTGAGCAGCCGCGTCGCACCGGCGCCGCCCGGTGGGTCCCCGACGGGAGCGTCGTCCATGCGCTGGAGTGTATACATCGGATAACTTGCTGCGGAGCAGTCAGCCCCAGGAGGCTCCATGCCGGACACCGGTTTCCACCGCCCACCCACCACCCAGCAAGCCGTGCTCGACGAGCTGCGCGAGCTGCTGCGGTCCGGTCGGCTGCGCCCAGGGGACCACATCGTCCAGGACCGGCTGGCCGGAGAGCTCGGCATCAGCCGCGTGCCCCTGCGAGAAGCCCTTCGGGCGCTGCTCGGGGAGGGCCAGCTTCGCTACGCCGCGCACCGCGGCTACGTCGTCAGCGAGCTCTCGTTCGACGACCTCGCCGAGGTCTACCGCATCCGTGACCTCCTCGAGCCGGAGGCGTTGCGGGCCGCCGTCTTTCGGATGAGCAGCACCGACGTCGAGCGGATCGTCGCGCTGGAGCAGGAGGTGCTGGCTGCCGCGGCCGAGGCCGACGTCGTCGCGATGTCCCGTGCCAACCGGGACTTCCACCTCGCGCTCGTCGCGCCGTGCGGGCGACCACGACTGCTCTGGCACCTGCGGCTGCTGTGGGACGCGACGGACGTCTACCGCCTGCTGCTCTACGCGGACGAGGTCGACCGCGGCAGGGTCGAGGCCGAGCACCGCACGGTGCGTCAGGCGGTCGTCGACCGGGACGCCGACGCGCTGCTGCTCGCCGTGGCCGAGCACCGCAGCAGCTCCCTGGCCTCCCTGCGGCAGCTGCTCACCGGCTGACCCCGCGGAGGCGCCGGCTCAGGCCGGCTGACCGCCAGGCCCGGCGTGGTCGTCGTCGTCGGTGAGGTCGACGCGACACCACCGCTCGACCAGCCAGCCGACCCCCCACACCACCACGGCGGACAGCAGGCTGAGCAGCGCCCGCACGAGCAACGCGCGGCGCACGGCGACGTCGGCCGTCGGCAGCAGCGCGAGCACCTGGGCGGCGTACCAGCCGCTCAGGATCGCGCCGGAGTACTGCGAGGCCTTGGCCAGCACGACCGTGCGAGCGGCGCGCAGCGGGTCGAGCGGTCGGTCGCGCTCACCGGTGGTCCAGCGGCGCACCGGCCAGCCCAGAGCCAGCACGGTGCCCGCGAGCAGCAGCATCACGGCGGGTGCGGTCCAGGGCAAGGTGGGCAGCTCGCGGCCGTTCGACACCCACAGCCTGAGGCCGAGCCAGCCCAGCACCGCGATGGCGGCGGCCACCAGGAGCAGTCGTGGCGTGCGGGTCGGCCTCATCGCAGGGGCCCCACCGCAGCCGCGCGGACGCCCTGCCGGTCGGCTGCCTCGTCCAGCAGGTCGCGCACCAGGCGGAGGTCGCCGCCGGGCACGCGCAGCAGCGCGTCGGGGCGCAGCTGGGCCCAGGGCGCGAGCACGAAGGCCCGCTCGTGAGCGCGCGGGTGCGGCAACATGAGCTCCGGGTCGTCACTGAGCACCTCGGACGCCGTCCCGGCGACACCGAACGCGACGAGGTCGAGATCCAGAGTCCGGGCGCCCCACCGCTCTTGGCGTACTCGCCCGAACTCGGCCTCGATGCGGTGGCAGAGGCCGAGGAGCGCGGCCGGCGTCAGGGTGGTGTCGACGAGCGCGACGGCGTTGAGGTAGTCGGGCTGGTCGGGGCCACCTACGGGATCGGTCTCGATCACGGCTGAGACTCCTTGCAGCACAACACCTTCGGCCGAGTCGAGCGCCGCCACGGCGCCGCGCAGCGCGGCCGCCCGGTCGGCGAGGTTCGCGCCGAGCGCGATCACCGCCTCGGTCGGCTCGGTCGGCCCGGTCGGCCCGGCCCCCTGCCCGCCGGACGACGTCACGACCGCCACCTCCGGATGCGCACCTGCACGTCGTCGAACGGCACGGTCACCGGTGCCTGCGGCTTGTGCACCGTGACGTCGACGGCCACCACGGGCTCGGGCGCGAGCGCCACCGCGGCCACGCGCTCGGCCAGGGTCTCGACCAGCTCGACCGGCTCGCCACGGACGACGGCCACGACCTGCTCGGCCAGGAGTCCGTAGTGCACCGTGCGGCTCAGGTCGTCGCCAGCAGCGGCCGGGCGGGTGTCGAGGTGCAGCACCACGTCGACGACGAAGGTCTGGCCGAGCTGCTTCTCGTGATCGAGCACGCCGTGACGGCCGTGCGCGCGCAGACCGGTCAGCTCGATCTGGTCGAGCGGACGTCCCTCGGCGTCCAGGACGAGTGCGCTCATGCGGTCGCCCCGGACGGCCCCGCCGCGGCGGCCCGGGCGGCCGCGACGACGCGCACGGCGTCCGCGCTCGGCCGCACGTCGTGCACGCGCACGCACCACGCGCCCGCCTGCGCCGCCAGGACGGTGGTCGCCGTGGTCGCCGACTCCCGCTGCTCGACCGGGCGCGGCTCGCCGTCGGCGTCCGCCAGCAGCGAGCCCAGGAACCGCTTGCGCGAGGCACCCACCAGCAGGGGACGCCCCAACGAGCGCAGCTCGTCGAACCGGCCCAGCAGGGCCCAGTTGTGGCCGGCGTCCTTGGCGAAGCCCAGGCCTGGGTCGAGCACCAGCTGGTCGGCGTCGACGCCCGCCGCGACGAGCGCGTCGACACGACCACGCAGCTCGCGCACGACGTCGGTGACCACGTCGCCGTACGTCGCGAGGGACGTCATGGTCGACGACGGGCCACGCCAGTGCATGGCCACGAACGGAACGCGCGCGTCGGCGGCGACGGCCGGCATCGCGTCGTCCGCGAGGCCACCGCTGACGTCGTTGAGCAGCACGGCACCCGCCGACAGCGCCACGGCGGCCACCTCGGCCCGCATCGTGTCGATGCTGACCAGGACCCCCTCGGCGGCCAGCCCGCGCACCACCGGCAGCACCCGCCGCAGCTCCTCGCTCGCGGCCGGACGCTCGGCGCCCGGCCGGGTGGACTCCCCGCCCACGTCCACGAGGTCGGCGCCGTCGGCCACGAGGTCCAGCCCGTGGCGCACCGCGGCGTCCGGGTCGAGCCAGCGCCCGCCGTCGCTGAAGGAGTCGGGGGTGACGTTGAGGACCCCCATGACGAGGCAGCGCTCGGCGGCCACCCGCTGCAGCGGCGCGGGCAGCCCGAGCACGCGGGGGGCTGTCGTCGCCGTCACGTCAGCTCCGGCCCCGCAGCAGGCTCATGGCCTCGGCCCGGGTCGCGGGGTCGCGCAGCTGGCCACGCACCGCGCTGGTGATCGTGAGGGTGCCCGGACGCCGCACCCCACGCATCGCCATGCACAGGTGCTCGGCCTCGATGACGACGATCACACCCCGCGGCTCGAGGTGGTCGACGAGCGCGTCCGCGACGTCGCTGGTCATCCGCTCCTGGATCTGCGGCCGGCGCGCGTAGACGTCGACGAGTCGGGCGAGCTTCGACAGCCCGGTGACCCGGCCGTCGCGGTTGGGGATGTAGCCGACGTGCGCGACGCCGTGGAAGGGCAGCAGGTGGTGCTCGCACATCGAGTACATGTCGATGTCGCGCACGATGACGAGCTCGTCGTGCCCGATCTCGAACGTCGTCGTCAGCACGTCCGCGGGCGACTGGCCGACACCGGCGTAGATCTCGGAGTACGAACGCGCCACGCGCTCCGGGGTGCCGCGCAGCCCGTCGCGGTCAGGGTCCTCCCCGATCGCGAGCAGCAGCTCGCGCACGGCGGCGGCAGCGCGCTCCTGGTCGACCACGCTCATCTCGCGGCGTCAGACGCCCGGGTCGACGGTGCCGCCCTCGGGCACCTCGACGACGGCGGCCGGCGGGTGCTCGCGCTCGTCCGTGGGTGCGTGGCCGTTGCTGGCCGCGCGCTCGGCCGGCGTCTTCACCGGCGGCAGCTCGCTGATCGGCCGGCGCTCGCTGGACAGCCAGACCGGGCGCTCCGGCGCCTTGTGGACGTCCTTGAAGATCTCGAGCAGCTCGGGGCCGCCCAGGGTCTCCTTCTCGAACAGCTTCAGCACGAGCTCGTCGAGCACGTCGCGGTTGTCGACCAGGATCTGCCACGCCTCGTCGTGCGCCGCCTCGATCAGCCGACGGACCTCTTCGTCGACGATGCCGGCGACCTCCTCGGAGTAGTCGCGGCCGTGGCCCATGTCGCGGCCCATGAAGACCTCGCCGCTCTCGTTGCCCAGCTTGATGGCGCCGATGCGCTCGCTCATGCCGAACTGCGTGACCATCCGCCGGGCCAGGCCAGTGGCCTTCTCGATGTCATTCGAGGCGCCCGTGGTGGGGTCGTGGAAGACGAGCTCCTCCGCGACGCGGCCACCCAGGGCGTAGGCGAGCTGGTCGAGCAGCTCGTTGCGCGTCGTGGAGTACTTGTCGTCGACCGGCATCACCATGGTGTAGCCGAGCGCGCGTCCGCGGGGGAGGATCGTGATCTTGGTGACGGGGTCGGTGTTGTTCAACGCCGCGGCGACCAGAGCGTGCCCACCCTCGTGGTACGCCGTGATCTTCTTCTCCTTCTCGCTCATCATCCGGCTGCGCTTCTGCGGCCCGGCCACCACGCGGTCGATGGCCTCGTCGAGCGTGGCGTCGTCGATGAACTTGGCGTTGGTGCGCGCCGTGAGCAGCGCAGCCTCGTTGAGCACGTTGGCGAGGTCGGCACCGGTGAAGCCGGGCGTGCGGCGCGCGATGACCTCCAGGTCGACGGCAGGTGCCATCGGCTTGCCCTTGGAGTGCACGGTGAGGATGTGCTGACGGCCGACCTTGTCGGGGGCGTCGACCGAGATCTGGCGGTCGAAGCGGCCCGGACGCAGCAGCGCCGGGTCGAGGATGTCGGGGCGGTTGGTGGCCGCGATGAGGATGACGTTGGTCTTGACGTCGAAGCCGTCCATCTCGACGAGCAGCTGGTTGAGCGTCTGCTCGCGCTCGTCGTGGCCGCCGCCCATTCCCGCGCCGCGGTGCCGGCCGACGGCGTCGATCTCGTCGACGAAGATGATGGCCGGCGCGTTGGCCTTGGCCTGCTCGAACAGGTCGCGCACGCGGCTGGCGCCGACGCCGACGAACATCTCGACGAAGTCCGAGCCGGAGATGCTGAAGAACGGCACGCCCGCCTCACCGGCCACAGCGCGCGCGAGCAGCGTCTTGCCCGTGCCGGGCTGGCCGTAGAGCAGCACGCCCTTGGGGATCTTGGCTCCGACCGCCTGGAACTTCGCCGGCTCGGCCAGGAACTCCTTGATCTCCTGGAGCTCCTCGACCGCCTCGTCGACGCCCGCGACGTCGGCGAAGGTGACCTTGGGGGCCTCCTTGCTGACCATCTTCGCCCGCGACTTGCCGAAGCTCATGACGCGGTTGCCGCCGCCCTGCGCCTGGCTCATGAGGAACCAGAACAGGCCCAGGATGATCAGGATGGGCAGCACCGAGACCAGCAACGACGACACCCAGCTCGGCTGGGGGTTGTTGTCGTTGAAGCCGCCGGGCAGCTTGCCGGAGTCGGCGGCCGCGTTGACGACCGAGACGACCTGGTCGCCGCGGGGCGCGATGTAGAAGGCCTGCACGTGGGTGGCGGCCTTGACGCCGTCGCCGGTGAAGGTCTCGCCCTTGCGCAGCGTGAGGTCGATGCGCTGGTCGCCGTCGACGAGCTTGACCTTGTCGACCTTGCCCTGCTGGATCAGCGTGAGAGCAGAGCTGGTGTCGATCCGCTGGAAAGACGGGCCGACCGAGCCCAGCCGCAGCACGGACAGGCCGATGAGCACGATGAGTACGACCCAGATGAAGGGGCCGCGCAGGATGCGCTTGAAATCCATGGTCCGGGGGCGGGAAACGCCCCATCCTCCTGCTCGATCGACGCCGGCTGACGTGCTGGACGGTGGTGCTCGCTCACCTGGTCACCAGGCGTGACACGACCACGTGAGACGGTACACCGGCTCAACGTCCGACCGGGTCGGCGTGTTCCGGTCGGCCCCGGCTGGGGGGTCGGTCAGGAGTAGACGTGCGGGGCGAGCGTGCCCACGAACCGCAGGTTGCGGTACTGCTGGTCGTAGTCCAGGCCGTAGCCGACGACGAACTCCGGCTCGATGTCGAAGCCGACGTACCGCACGTCGACATCGACCTTCGCCGCGGCGGGCTTGCGCAGCAGCGTGCAGATCTCGACGGACGCCGGGCCCCGCGAGCGCAGGTTCGACACCAGCCACGACAGCGTCAGGCCGGAGTCGACGATGTCCTCGACGATGAGCACGTTGCGACCGGTGATGTCGCCGTCGAGGTCCTTGAGGATGCGCACGACCCCGGACGACTTCGTGCCCGAGCCGTAGGACGACACCGCCATCCAGTCCATCTCGGCCGGGTGGTGCAGCGCGCGGGCGAGGTCGGCCATCACCATGACGGCGCCCTTCAGCACCCCCACCAGCAGCAGGTCGCGGCCCGCGTAGTCAGCGTCGATCTGCTCGGCCAGCTCACCGAGCCGCTCGAGGATGCGCTCCTCGGGGATCAGCACCTTGGCCAGGTCCTCCGCCATGTCCGTGTGGTCCACGAGGAGCAGCCTGCCACACCGCCGGAGCCCGCTCACACCGCCGGGCAGCGCCACCGGGCCCTGCCCCTTCCAGCGCACGACGAGCGCGTCGAGAGCCGCGAGGTGGTGCGCCGAGACCCTGCCGCCGGGGCACCCGGCCTCGACGGCGGCCAGCCGCAGCACCCGGCGTCGCACGGCGGCGGGCAGCTCGGCCAGCCGCGCGGCGTCCAGGCCCGGGGCGTCGTCCGCTCGGCGTCGCAGCCGGGCCAGGCGGTCCGCGGCCTCGGCGTCGAGGGCGTCGGCGTCGTCCCGGGCCAGGGCCGCCGAGCGGGCGAGCGCCGCCACGACACCGGGGCCCAGGGCGTCCTCCAGCGCCGGCAGCAGGGTCCGCGCGCGCACCCGGGCGAAGCGGGCGTCGGCGTTGTGCGGGTCGCGCCAGGGGGTGAGGCCGAGCGCGTGGCAGGCGGCCTCCGTGGTCGATCGCGGCAGGTCCAGCAGCGGACGGCGCAGCACCCCCCGCCGCGGCGCCATGCCGGCGAGCGAGCGCGTTCCCGACCCGCGTACCAGCCCGAGCAGCACCGTCTCGGCCTGGTCGTCACGCGTGTGGCCCAAGAGCACGGCCTCGGCACCGTGCCGCGTCGCGGCGTCCTCGAGCGCGGCGTACCGGGCGACGCGCGCGGCGGCCTCCGGGCCGGTGCCGTCGGGTGCGACGTCGACGCCCACGACCTCCACCGGCTCCAGACCGAGCGCGCGGCAGGCGGCGGCGGCCTCGGCGGCGGCGTCCGGTGAGCCCGGTTGCAGGCCGTGGTCGACCACCACGGCGCCGGCGCGCAGGCCCAGGCGCGGGGCGACGAACGCGGTGGCCGCGGCCAGCGCGAGGGAGTCCGCACCGCCACTCACGGCGGCGAGCACGGTGCCGCCGGCGGCGACGTCCTGGAGGGCGCTGCGCACCGCGACGCGCACTGCCGCCACGGCGGGGTCGGGCCCGGTCACGGGGGCCAGCCTAGGTCTGGCACGGGGGCACCCTGTCGCATTCGGGGAACGTCACGGGGTGCCCCAGCTCCCATAGGTAGGCCACGGGGTGCCCCCGCGCCAACCAGCGGCGAGAGCTCAGGGGTGGATGCGGCGGACCCACGCGCGCGGGTCGGCGATCTCCTCGGGCGTGGGCAGGGTGTCCGGCGAGGTCCAGACCTGGTTGAAACCGTCCATGCCGACGTCGGCGACGACGCCGCGCACGAACTTCGCGCCGTCGCGGTACTGGCGCATCTTGTCCTCCAGGCCGAGCAACCGGCGGATCATCCGGTCGAACGGGTCGACGCCGGCGCGACGGGCCGAGAAGCGCGCCCGGATCGTCGCGACCGACGGCACGACCTCCGGCCCCACCTCGTCCATGACGACGTCGGCGTGACCTTCGAGCAGGGACATGACGGCGGCGATGCGCCGCAACCGCTCGCGCTGCTCGGGCGAGGCGAACAGGTCGATGAGCGAGCCGCCCTCGCCGCGGAGGACGTGCGGCAGCCGGCGCGCGGCGTCCTCGAGCGTGCGGATCAGCGTCGCGGGATCCGGCGCGAGATCGCCCGCGAGGTTCGCCGCCTGCCCGATGAGGTGCTCGCGCAGCCAGGGGACGGCGGTGAACTGCACGCGGTGGGTCTCCTCGTGCAGGCAGACCCAGAGCCGGAAGTCGTGCGGGTCGACGCCCATCTCGCGCTCGACGTGCACGAGGTTCGGCGCGACCAGCAGCAGCCGGGGTGTGCCGCCGGGCGCGAGGTCGTACTGACCGAGGACCTTGCTCGACAAGAACGCCAGCAGGCCCCCCGCCTCCGCACCGGTCACCTTGCCGCCGACAGCGGTGACGACGCTGCCGGCGTTCACGTGCCGACGCGCCGCCAGCTTCTCGACGACGGGCAGGAGCATGGCCCGCAGCGTCTGCAGGTTCGCCTCGACCCAGCGGGGCCGGTCGACCACGAGGACGACGGGGGCGTCGTCCGTGGTGCGCAGGCCGGTGATCTCGGCCACGTGCGGCCGGGAGCGCACGGCGGCGTCGTGCACCTCGGCCACGACGTCAGCGGCCTGCGCCGCGGTCACCTCCGGCCCGGGGCGCGCCAGCCGTCGGGCGGTCGCGGCCGCCAGGTCCCAGTCGACCAACCGGTCGAGCAGCTCCTCGCTCATCGGCCCATCCTCGCCCCAGCCGGCGGGCGACCGCGACTCGGGCCCTCCTCAGCGGCAGCCGCAGCGCGTCAGGGCCACCGCGGCCTCGTCGAACGCGGCCCGCGCGCGCAGCGTGCCCGTCGGCGGCACGTGGTCGGCCATGAGCACCAGCACGAGCAGCCGGCCGTCGTCGTCGACGGTGAGGCCCGCCAGCGAGCTGACCCCTGTGAGCGTGCCCGTCTTGGCGCGCACCACCCCGGCGGCGGCGTGGGTGCGGACACCCGTGAATCGGTGCGCCAGCGTCCCGGTGAACCCAGCGACCGGCAGGCCCACGAGCATCGGTCGCAGCCGAGGGTCCTTCTCGCCGGCCGCACGCACCAGGACGTCGGCCAGGACCCGAGCGGGCACCGCGCTGCCGGCGCCGAGCCCGCTGCCGTCGACGATCCGGGCGGTGCCGACGTCGACGCCGAGCCGCTGGACGGCGTCCAGGACGGCGAGCGCGGAGTCCTGGAAGGTGGTCGGCCGCTGCATCGCCCGCGCCGTGAGGCGGGCCATCACCTCGGCCAGCAGGTTGTCGCTCTGGGTGAGTGCCAGCTCGAGCACCGCGGCGACCGGGGCCGAGCGCACCTCACCGAGCACCGCGGCGTCGAGCGTCGCACGGGTGCGCGCCACCGGACCGGTGACGGTGACACCCTGGCGACGCAGCGCGGTGACGAACGCGTCGGCCGCCGAGCGCGAGGGGTCAGCCGGGCCGGGACGACCGGTGCGCGGGTGGTCGCGCTCGAGGCCGAGAGCCGTGACGTGGCCGGTGTAGCCGCGACGCAGGTCGCCGGCGTCCCAGGCGGGGCTCACCGACGGTCCCTCGAACAGGCTGTCGTCGAAGCGCACCACGACCTCGCTGCGGCGCTGGGCGGCGAGCGCGCTCGCCACCTGGGCCGCGAGGGTGGCCAGGCCGGCGTGGCCCGAGGTCTGGGCCGGCTGCGAGGCACCCGTGCCGAGCAGGACGTCGCCACCGCCGACCAGGACGATCTCGTCCGGGCTCGCGCCCTGGACGACGCGGGTCGTCAGCTGGGTGCCCCCGCCGACGGTCGTGAGGGTCGCGGCCGCCGTGAGCAGCTTCGTCGTCGACGCGGGCACGTGGGCGCGGTCGACGTCACGACCGAGCAGGAGCTCGCCGGTGCGGGCGTCGACCACCGCCGCCGACACGCCGGGGCCGAGACCGGAGTCGTCGAGCAGCGGGCCGAGGACGCGGTCGATGGCCGCGCTGGAGGGTGCGGGCGCCTGGTCCGAGAGCGCGGGCAGCACCGGCGCCGGCGTGCCGCGCACGGGGTCCTGCGAGGTCGGTGCGGGCGTCGGGGAGGGCGCCGGCTCGGCGAGAGTCAGCACCCCCGGCACGACGTCGTACGCGTCGGCGGTCGCGTAGCCGGCGACGGCGAGCGCCGCCATCCCGGCTGCGAACCACCGGACCGTGCGCGTCGGCGCCCTGCGCATCGACCCCCCTCGGGCAGACGTGGCCCGAGTACGGGACACTGACGAGCGGCCACGCGCGCCCGGCCCGCCTTCGGGCGGGGCGAGGCCGGCGCGTGAGCGCGATCATGGACACCGCGACCATAGCCGTCGCACCGAGGACCAGCGGAAGAGGGACGGGCTGTGGAGTTCGACGTCACGATCGAGATCCCCAAGGGTCAGCGCAACAAGTACGAGGTCGACCACCAGACCGGCCGGATCCGGCTCGACCGCATGCTGTTCACCTCCACCCGCTACCCGGCCGACTACGGCTACGTCGAGGGCACGCTCGGTGAGGACGGCGACCCGCTGGACGCGCTGGTGCTGCTGGAGGAGCCGACGTTCCCGGGCTGCCTGATCCGGGCGCGCACCATCGGGCTGTTCCACATGCGCGACGAGGCCGGCGGGGACGACAAGCTGCTGTGCGTGCCGGCCGGCGACCCGCGCCTGAAGCACATCCAGGACCTCGAGGACGTCTCGGAGTTCGACCGGCTGGAGATCCAGCACTTCTTCGAGACCTACAAGGACCTCGAGCCCGGGAAGTCCGTCGAGGGTGCCCACTGGGCCGGGCGCGCCGAGGCCGAGGCCGAGGTGCGTGCGTCCTACGAGCGGGCGAAGAGCGCACCACCGCACGCTCAGGTGCAGACGACGCCGGGCGCGCACGAGCCCCAGGCCTGAGCTCGCCGTCCGCCGTTCAAGCCGCTTTCCGCCGTTCAAGCCGCTTTGCGTCACTCAGCCGCGGCCTGGGTGGCGCAGGTGCCGGTGCCTCCGCCCGTCAGGCCGCGGCTGGACGGCGCAAAGCGGGCTGAGTGGCGGAAGGCTGGGTCAGGGGCGGCCGGCGTACGGCATCATCCCGGAGCGCCAGATGCTGGCGATCCGCACCTGCGCACCGGTGTACGGCGCCTCCACCATCTGGCCACCGCCGATGTAGATGCCGACGTGGTGGATCGTGCTGGGGTCCGAGCCGTAGCCGTAGAAGATGAGGTCACCTGGCCGCAGCTCGCTGTAGGACACGTGCTGGGTCACGTCGTACTGCATCCGCGAGGAGTGCGGCAGGCTCACGCCCCCGCGCTGCCAGGCGCGCAGCGTCAGCCCCGAGCAGTCGTACGTCGACGGGCCGTCGGCCCCCCACTGGTAGTCCTTGCCCAGCTGCGTGCGCGCCCAGTCCGCCGCGGCGCGACCCGCCGACGACGACCCCTGGGCCGTGCCGCCCGAGCCGCCGGCCGACGTCCCACCGCTCGAGCCGCCCGAGCCACCCGAGCCGCCTGAGCCACCCGAGCCACCGGACGACGACCCGCCGCCCGAGCCACCGGACCCACTCGACTGCTGCTGCTGCTCGCGGCGCCGGCGCTCCTCGGCGGCCTTCTGCTCGGCCGCCTTGCGCTCGGCCTCGGCCTTGGCGGCTGCCGCCGCGGCGCGGCGGGCTGCCGCGGCGCGCGCGGCTGCGGCCCGCGCTCGGCGCTCGGCCTCGATGCCGTTCTGGCGCTCGGTCTCGAGCCGCACGGACGTGCGCTTGAGCGAGGCGAGCTGGGTGATCATGTGCGAGCGCTGGGCCTGGATCGCCTGGGTCTCGGCCTGCGCCGCAGCGGCCTTGGCCTCGACGGCCTTGCGGGCCTGCTCGAGGCGAGCGGCCGCGGCCTGCTGCTGGGCGAGCGCCGCATCGGCCTGCCGCTGCATGACCCCCGCGACGATGCGACTGGCGCGGGCCCGCTCGAAGGTCTGCTCGATCACCGAGTTGGCGATCCGGTAGCTCGCGGCGGAGTTGAGCAGCTCGGCCGGCGTGCTGGAGCCCATCAGGACCTCCAGGCCCCCGAGGCCCTGGCCGTCGTAGTAGGAGTCGACGGCGAGCTGACCGACGTCGTCCTGCGCCTGCTGCGCTGCGGCCGCCGCGGCCCTGGCCTGCGCGGCGGCCGCCTGCGCAGCCTGCGTGCGCTGGTCGAGCTCGACCTGGGCCGCGTCGTACGCCTCGGCCGCGATCTGCACCTGGGTCTGCAGCGCCTCCAGCCGGGACGACGACACGGCCAGCGACGCCTCGAGACCGGCGACGGTGGCGGCGGCGTCGGTGACGGCGCGCTTCGCGCCGGCCACCTGGTCGGCGGAGGGGTAGACGGGGTCGGCGTTCGCAGGGGCGGCGCCCGCGACGGCACCCGTGCTGGCGAGCAGCACCGCAGCGAGCGCGAGAGCCGTCGGACGACGCGGGCCGCGCACCAAGCGAGCGGTGGGGTGACGCATCAGTGGCCCTTCGGTCGAGCGGCGGCGGTCAGCTGCGAGCGCCGGTGGCAGCACGCGACGGCGCGTGCTCGACCGAGAGTAGGCGAAATCCGCCTCACATGGAACACCAGTCACACAAGTCCCGCGTCAGTTTCTCGGACGAGCGAGGACGTCGCCAGCCGACACGCCGAATCACATCGATGTGATTCGGCCCGCCGCTCCGGCGCAGCCCGACCTAGGGATCGGCACGTCGAGGCGATCGCTCAAGCCCCGGGGCATCAGTAACTTGACAGTTACGTAACCGGATGCTGACATATGCGGGTGGACGCCTACGCGGCCCTGGCCGACGACACCCGGCGACAGATCGTCGAGCTGCTCGCCGCCGGGGAGCAGCCGGCCGGCGCGCTGTGCGCGCGATTCAGCGTGAGCCGCCCCGCCGTCTCGCGTCACCTGCGCGTCCTGCGCGAGTCAGGGCTCGTGACGGTCCGGGCGCGGGGCACCCAGCGGCTGTACGCGCTCCAGCCGGACGCGTTGACCGACGTCGAGACGTGGCTGCGCCAGGTACGCCGGTTCTGGACCCACCACCTCGACGCGCTCGACACCGAGGTGGCGCGCGGCCGTCGGGCCGCCCGACCCCGAGCGCACACCACGCCCCCCACCTTCGAGCCCGAGGAGCAACCATGACCCCGACCACCCTCGACGGCGCCCTGCGCAGGAGCGCGGACGGGTACGCCGCGCGGTTCACGCGCGAGTACGCCACGGGCGCCGGCGACCTGTGGGACGCGCTGACCACGCCCGAGCGGCTGGCGCGCTGGCTGGCACCGGTCTCGGGCGACCTG
Source organism: uncultured Actinomycetota bacterium (assembly GCA_963816695.1). Taxonomy (GTDB): domain Bacteria; phylum Actinomycetota; class Actinomycetes; order Actinomycetales; family Angustibacteraceae; genus Angustibacter. The sequence continues at coordinate 111,111 of CAWFLV010000005.1, read as the reverse complement.
CGGCCCGGTGGGACGGCACAGGTGCACTTCGACGACGGCGTGGCCACCTTCGACGTGCAGCAGTGCGACCCGCCGCGCTCACTGCGCGCCCGATGGGTGCACGACCGCGACCGCTCGTCGTCAGTGACCGCGGTCGTCGAGCCGCTCGGCGAAGCCCGCTCTCGGCTGGTGCTCGACCACGACGGGTTGACCACCACCCAGGCCCCCGAGTACGCCGCGGGCTGGCACTGGCACCTCGACGCGCTCGGTGCGGACGTCGAGGACGCACCGGCTCCGCCGTGGGACGACGTCTTCGACGCCGCAAGGGCGCGGTACCGGGCTCAGCTCGGCGGCGACCACACGTAGGGGCGCGTCCAGTCCAGCCGCACCAGCCCCAGCCGCTCGAGGATCGGCCGGCTGTCGGGCGAGGCGTCGACCTGCAGGAACGGCACGCCCGCCTCGGCGGCGTGCTGGGCCCGCACCCGCACGAGCGAGCGGTAGATGCCGCGTCCGCGCCAGTCGGCGACCGTGCTGCCACCCCACAGCCCGGCGAAGTCGCTGCGCGGCGGGTGGCCGACGCCTTCGCCCGGCCGCATCTCCAGCCGGGCGGCGCTCAGCACGCGCAGTGCCGCGTCGTCCGTCTCGACGACGTAGAGCCGCACGCCGCGCGGGTCGGCCCGCTTGTCGTGCACGAGCCGCTCGGCGTAGCCCTCGATGGGCTCGCCCCACACCTCGGTGTGCAGGTCGGCGGTGCGCCGCGCGTCCTGCTCCAGCGTGGCCTCGTCGACCTCGCGCAACCGGACGCCGTCCGGCAGGTGCGTGCCCTCGGTGGCCCGCAGGACGTCGACGGTGGCCCCGACGACGAACGCCTCCTCGTCCTCCGGCACCAACCCCGCGGCCTCGAGGCGGCCGCCGAGGTCGGCCGGCCGGTCGTGGCCGTAGACCTTCCACTCGAACGAGCGGCCCGCGCCGTCGTCCAGCGCCGCGAAGTAGGCCACCTGCTCGGCGATGGCGGCGTCGGCCGTCCGCTCGTCCAGGCCGAGCGCGGTCACGAAGCAGTGGCCCGAGTCGTACAGCGTGCGCACGACGCCACCCACCCGCTCGGTGCGCTCACCGTCACGGTGGCCTGCGGTGCCAGCGCGTTCCTGCTCGTCGTACCGGGCGAGCACGACATCGGCCTGCACGCTCACCCGTCCGCCAGCGCCTTCAGGGCGGACTGGATGCCGCGGTGGAAGGTCGGGTACGCGTACGGCAGGTCGATCATCGTCTGCACCGGCACCTGCGCCGCGACGGCGAGCGCCAGGAAGCCGAGCACCTCACCGCCCGTCGGCCCCGCCGAGGTGGCACCGACGAGCACACCCCGGTCGGCGTCCTCGACCACCTGGATGAACCCGTTGCCGCCGGGGCCGTGCAGCCACCCGCGCGTGGTGTCGGCGAGGCCGACCGTGCCGACGCGCACGTTCTGGAGCTGCTCTCGCGCAGCGGTCTCGGTGAGCCCCACCGAGCCGATCTCAGGGTCGGTGAACGTCACGCGCGGGATGGCGTCGTACCGCGCGGGCGCGCCGCCCTGCCCCAGGATGTCGCGGACGACGACGTCGGCCTCGTACATCGACATGTGCGTGAACGCGCCGTGGCCCACGATGTCGCCGAGCGCCCACACGCCGTCCGTCACGCGTCCCCACTCGTCGACGGGCACCGCGCGGGCGTCCTCGTCGACGCCGACGGTGTGCAGCCCGACGGCGTGGACGTCGACCCGGCGCCCGGTCGCCACCAGCAGCCGGTCGGCCTCGAGCTCGGAGCCGTCCTCGAGCCGCACCCGCACCGACCCTCCAGTGCCGTTCGCCGCCACCTGGGTGGCCCCGACGCCGGTGCGCACGTCGACGCCGTCGGCCTCCAGCGCGGCTGTGACGAGCTCGCTCGAACGCAGCTCCTCCACCGCGAGCAGCCGGGGAGCCTTCTCCACCACCGTGACGTGCACGCCGAACCGGGCGGCGACCTGCGCGAGCTCGCAGCCGATGGCCCCGCCGCCCAGCACGACCAGCGAGCCGGGCAGCTCTCGGGCCTCGATGAAGCCGTGGTTGGTCCAGTAGTCGACGTCGCCGATGCCCTCGACGGGCGGGATCGCCGGCGTCGTCCCCGTCGCCACGACGACACCGCGCGCGGCGGTGTACTCGGTGTCGTCGATGCTCACGACCGTGCGGCCGTCCCGGCGTCCTTCGACGCACCCGTGGCCGCGCACGAACCGCGCACCCTTGCCCTGCAGGCGCTCGACGGCCACCCGGTCGTCCCAGTCGTCGGTGGCCTCGTCGCGTACGCGGTCGGCGACGAGCTGCCACCGCGGCGTGATGTCGCCGACGTCGCCTGCCAGCTGCCGCGCGCGAGCGGCCTCGGCCAGCGTGTTGGCGGCACGGATCATCATCTTGGACGGGATGCAGCCCCAGTACGGGCACTCGCCGCCCACCAGCCCGTGGTCGACGGCGATGACGTCGAGACCCGCCTGGGCGAGCCGGCCGGCGACGTCCTCACCGCCGGGGCCGAGGCCGATGACGACGACGTCCGCAGTGCGCTCTTCGCTCATGCGCCGATCCTCGTGCATCGGGCAGGGCGCCGCTACGGGGAAACGGCGCAGTCGGCTGCCGCGACCGTCCGGCCCGGACGCGCTCAGGCCGCACCGTGACCGTGCCGATGACTCGCACGTGCGCATCGCCGGCGGCCTCGGGGTCGTGTTCGCCTGCCTCGCCTGGCTGCTGACCCAGCGGTTCGTCGCCGGGCGCGGTTGGCGCGTCGCGCCGGCGCTGCTGCTCGTGCCGGCGCTGCTCTTCACCGCGAACGAGCTGCGGTGGCACCGGTTCGAGGCGGGCCTGGCGTCCGCGGTGTCCCCGGTGCTCGGCGCCGGCGGAGGGCACTTCGGCTGCGAGCGGCTGATGCACAACTTCTGGAGCAGCCAGGGGTACGTCGGCCACGTGCGGTTCGACGCGCAGGGCCGCCCGGCCGACGAGGCGTTCCTGTCGTCGTCGACCTGCGCGCGCGTGCGGGCCTGGCGCAAGCACCCTGACCACCCCGATCTGGCCGAGATCGTCGCGGTGCACACCGTCACGCACGAGGCCGAGCACCTGAGCGGCGTGCGGTCCGAGGCCGACGCGGAGTGTCGGGCCATCGAGGCCGACCCGCAGGTGATGCAGCGCCTCGGCGCGAGCCCGTCGGCCGCAGCCGCAGCCGTCAGGCGCTACGTCCGCGAGGTCTACCCGCGGCTGCCGTCCGACTACGTCGGCGAGTGCCCGGCCGTCACAGTTGCTGGAAGCGCGCCGTGAAGTGCCGCAGGGCCGGTGGCTCGTCCACGATCCGGTAGCCCGGTAGGTCCGCCGCTGACCGCACCACCCGCTCGCACACCTCGATCACGTAGTCGACGTGGCTCTGCGTGTAGGTGCGCCGAGGGATCGCCAGGCGCACCAGGTCGAGGGCAGCGGGCCGCTCGGAGCCGTCCGGCTGACGGCCGAACATCACCGTGCCGATCTCGCAGCTGCGCACCCCGCCGACCTCGTACAGCGCGACGGCCAGCGACTGACCCGGGTACTGCAACGGGTCGAGGTGCGTCAGCAGGGCCCGGGCGTCGAGGTACACCGCGTGGCCGCCCGTGGGCGACAGCACCGGCATCCCCACCTTGCGCAGCGCCTCGCCGAGGTAGGCCGTCGAGGCGATGCGGTAGCGGAGGTAGTCGTGGTCGACGACCTCCGTCAGCCCCTGCGCCAAGGCCTCCAGGTCGCGGCCGGCGAGGCCGCCGTACGTCGGGAAGCCCTCGGTGAGGATCAGCACGTTGCGGCAGCGCGAGGCCAGGTCGTCGTCGTCCATGGCGAGCCAGCCGCCGATGTTGCCCATCGGGTCCTTCTTGGCGCTCATCGTCATGCCGTCGGCGAGGTCGGCCATGTCGCGCACGATGTCGGCGACGTCCCGCTCCCCCTGGCCGGGCTCGCGCTCGTGGATGAACCACGCGTTCTCGGCGAAGCGGCAGGCGTCCAGGAACAGCTTCTTGCCGTAGCGGTCGCAGACCTCCCGGACGGCGCGCAGGTTCGCGAGCGACACGGGCTGGCCGCCGCCGCTGTTGTTGGTGATGGTCACGAAGACCACGGGGACGTCGTCCGCCCGCTCGGCGAGCAGCGCCGCCAAGGCGTCGACGTCCATGTTGCCCTTGAACGGGTGCAGCGACTGCGGGTCGCGTCCCTCGGCGATGACGAGGTCGACCGCCTCGGCGCCCGTGGCCTCGACGTTCGCGCGGGTCGTGTCGAAGTGGGTGTTGTTCGGCACCACCATGCCGGGGCCGCCCAGGACGCCGAAGAGGATCTTCTCCGCCGCCCGGCCCTGGTGCGTCGGGATCACGTGCTCGAACGGGAAGAGCTCGCGCACCGCGTCGCGGAACCGGTAGTACGACGGTGAGCCGGCGTAGGACTCGTCGCCGTGCTGGATCGCCGCCCACTGGTCGCGGCTCATCGCGCCGGTGCCCGAGTCGGTCAGCAGGTCGATCAGGACGTCCTCGGCACGCACCTGGAACAGGTTGTAGCCGGCGTCGCGCACCACGGCGCGGCGGTGCTCCGGGGTGGTCATCCGCAGGGGCTCGACGGAGTGGATGCGGAACGGCTCGATGATCGTGCGGAAGGCCGGGTCGGACGTCGGTGCGCTCATGCAGACGAGCCTGGCGCGCCGCGCCGCTCACCGGAATGGCGATCGTGAGCCGTCAGTGCCCTGGCAGGTGACGATCGTGAGGCGATCCGGCGTCCGACGTCACGATCACGAGTCGCCCTCGGACGGGGCCGGGACGACGCTGTCCAGGCAGCGCTGGATGGTCGCCACGACGGCACCGAGCAGGGCGAGGTCCTCGGGGTCGCTGCGCGTCCGTGAGAAGACCTCGAGCAGACGGTCGACCGCGGCACGGGCGGCCACCACGTCGTCGTCCGGTGCGGAGCGCAGGTGGTAGTCGCGGACGAGCTCGCTCAGCCCGTCGAGGGCGTCTGCCGTGCTCTCGGCGAGGTCCGGTGCCAGCGGCGTCTGCGGCCGGTCGACGCGGTACATGCGACCGAGCATCTTCACCAGGTCGACCACGAGGGCGTGGACCCCCTCCAGGCCTTGGGCGAGCTCCAGCTCGCGTCGTGCGGGGTAGCCACGAAGCCACGCCCGCGGGTTGCCGCGCTGGGCCTCGACCGCCTCCCCGACACGGCGCCGCATCGCGCCGACCGCCGGCGCCAGGGGGGCCAGCTTGTGCTCCCACTCCTCGGCGCCGGGCGGCTCCCCGCGACGGAGCACCTCGGCGATCTCGGCGAGCCGGTCGGCCAGCAGCCGCTCGACCCGGCGCACCGCGTCGTACCCCGGGCTGAGTCGGGTGGAGGGTATGGCCAGGCTGACGATGATGCCGATGGCCGCCCCGACCCCGGTGAGGGCCAGGTAGGCCAGGGCGTAGTCACCGGGGTGCGCGCCACCGATCGCGACGACGAGCACGGCCACGATGGGCACGTAGCTGCTCTGCTCGCCCAGGACGGGCAGGCCCGCGATGGCGACGCCGAGCCCGACCACGACGATCAGCTCGATGACGGTCGGCGGCGCCCACGCGTGCACGGTCAGGCCGAGGGCCGCGCCGGCCGCCACGGACAGCACGGTGTGCCAGCTCTGCCGCGCGGTCGTGGCGATCGTCGGGTAGCTCGTCACCACGGCACCCAACGGCGCGTAGTACCGGAACCGCTCCAGGTCGGGGCTGAACGCCGAGGCGGCGAGCCACGCGAGCACGGCAGCCGCTGCCGCCTTGACGGCGAGCTGGAAGCGCTCGTGCAGCACCACCCTGCGCACGAGCCGGGCTCCACCCCCCTCGGCGAGCAGGCGGCGTGCGCCGGTCACGGACTCGGCGGCGACACCCATCGCGACGATTCTGCCGGACCCCTCGCGCCGCCGCCCGCCGGAGCCGGCGCGCTTGTACGGTGGGGCGGCGGGTCCGACGTCGGTGGCACACCCGCTCGGACCGCGAGGAGGCGGGTGTGGACCGGGTCGACTGGCGCATCCTCGCCGAGCTCCAGGCCGACGCGCGGCTGTCGTTCAACGCGTTGTCCCGCAAGGTGAACCTCGCGGCACCGTCGGTGGCCGAGCGGGTCCGGCGGCTCGAGGACGCCGGCGTCATCACCGGCTACAGCGCCCGCGTGGACGCGCCGGCTGCTGGGCGTCCGGTGCGGGCCGTCGTCCGGATGCACTGCTACGGCCCGACCTGTCTGCTCCGCGACCCCGGCGTCCGCGACTGGCCGCAGGTGCGCGAGCTGTACCGCGTGACGGGCGAGGACTGCTCGGTGCTGCTCGTCGCGGTCGAGGACATGGCGGCCTTCGAGGACCTGCTGGACCGGCTCGCCGCCTACGGCCAGCCCACCAGCGCGATGGTGCTGGACGAGGTCGTGACGGCCAAGCCGGTGCTGCCGCCGGACGGCACCTGAGCGGGCCCGGCGCCGACCTTTGCGCCACCCAGGCCGCGGCGTCAGGACGCAAAGCGGCCTGGGTGGCGGAAAGCGGCCTGGGTGGCGGAAGCGGGTTAGTGAAGGGCGACGGTGAGCAGGACGACGGCGTCGCTGAGGGCCTGGACACCGTGGCGCTGCGGGGGGATCCGCACGAGCTCACCGGCGCCCAGCCCGACCTCGGTGCCGCCGAAGACCAGGCGCACCGCACCGGTCACCACCTGCAGCGTGGCCGCCGGCGGGGACGCGTGCTCGTTCATCTCGGCGCCGTCGAGCAAGGCGATGAGGGTCGAGCGCATGACCGTGCTGGCCATGATGGTGCGCGCCGCCCGGCGGGCCGGCTGGTTGCGGGCGTCGCGCAGCAGGCCCTCCCCCACGCTGACGAGGTCGACGGCGTCCGACGTCGCCTCCTGCGGCGACTCGCTGCCGAGCTCGTGCTCGTCGTGTGCATCGGTCATCTCACGCGCTCCCATCCCCGCTTCGGTGTGGTCTGCCCGAGCCGGTCCTGTCGGCTGCGGTAGACGATGTAGGGCCGGGTGACGTACCCCAGCGGGGCGCTGAACACGTGCACCAGCCGGGTGAACGGCCAGAGCGCGAACAGCGCGAACGCCACCAGCCCGTGCAGCTGGAAGCTGATCGGTGCCTCGCGCATGAGCTCGGGGTGCAGCGAGAACCGGAAGATGCCGCGGAACCAGACCGACACGCCCTCGCGGTAGTCGTAGTGCCCGAAGATGTTGGCCACCACGGTGTTCGCCAGGCCGAGCAGGATCACCGCGGCGAGGAAGACGTACATCGTCTTGTCCATCTTCGTCGTGGCCGAGAACACCGGCCCCACCGTGCGCCGCCGGTAGATCAGGATCGCCATGCCCACCACGGTGCAGAACCCGGCGACCGTGCCGATGCTCACCGCCATGAAGTGGTAGAGCCCCTCGGACACGCCGACCGCCTCCGTCCACGACTTGGGGATCCCGAGCCCCATCACGTGGCCGCCGAGCACGAACAGGATGCCGAAGTGGAACAGCGGGCTGCCCAGTCGCAGCAGCCGGCGTTCGTACAGCTGCGACGAGCGCGTCGTCCAGCCGAACTTGTCGTACCGGTACCGCCAGATGTGACCCAGGACGAAGATCGCCAGGCAGACGTACGGGAACACGACCCACAGCAGGGTGTCGACGGTGCTCACGCTCGGCCTCCGAACGTCGGCATGGGCAGGGAGACGGGCTGGCCGGGCACGGCGCCCGCCGCCCCCGAGCCCACGAGCTCGGGCATCGAGAACGGCGCGAGGCCGACCTCCTCGTCCGGCGGCCCCTCGGCCGCGAGCCGGAGGACGGCGTCACGCTCGCTGCCGCGCAGGGGCGGCAAGGTGGCGCACACCGCCTCGACCACCGGCGCCCACGCCGAACCGCTGTCGCGCAACGAGATCCGCAGCAGCTCCAGGCCGGCGCGGTGGTCGAGCAGGAGCTGCCAGGCGGCCAGGTGGTCGGACGTCGCCCCGAACTCCAGGACGACGGCGAGGTGGTCGGGCAGCTCGTCGTCCGACAGCTCGAGCCCGGCGCGCTGGTAGGTCTGCTTGAACGACAGCAGCGCCACCCCGCGCTTGCGGGTGTCGCCGGTGGCGAAGTACGTGAGGAACAGGCACGCGCGCCGGCGGTGGTCGAAGGTCTCGACGTACTCGGCGGCGAGCTCGGTGAGTGGTGTGGCCTCCAGGTGGTCGAGGAACCGGCGCAACGGCGAGCCCACCGACTCGGGCAACCGCGCAACCGCCTTGCGCAGCAAGGGGATCCGCTCGACCAGCTCAGGCTCCGGGTAGCCGATCAGCAACGAGGCGCTCTGCCAGGCCAGCGTCAGCTGCTCGGGCGGCAGGCTGGGCGCCTTGCGGCCGCCGGAGCCGCTCACGAGTGGTCCGCCCCGCCGGTGAGGCCGGCCGTGCCGCCCGGACCGGTGCCGCCGTCCGCCCCCACCTGCGCCCCCTCATCGGCTCCGTCCGGCCCGCTCGACCGGGGCGGGAACAGGCCCGTGGGCGCACCCTTGCCGTCCCAGTTCAGCAGGTTGACGCGTCCTCGCTTGTCGGACGGGTCGGTGACCGAACCGCTCGTCTGCCGGTTGCGCAGCATCTGGAAGTTCTCGACCGCGATGGGGGTGGGCACGCCCGAGCCCTCGCCGAACGGCCCCGACCCGCCCATCCCCGGGCCGCCGTCGTAGTCGAGGGCGCACTCGGTCGCGAGCTCCTCGAGGGAGTGCGCCTGCTCGGCGTGAGCGGTCGGGATCACGTACCGCTCGTCGTACTTGGCGATGGCGAGCAGCCGGTACATGTCGCGCACCTGCTGGCCGGTCATGCCGACGGCCGTGGCGATCGACTCGTCCGGCTCGCGGCCCATGGTGATGTCGCGCATGTACGAACGCATCGCCGCCAGCTTGCGCAGCACCGCGTCCACGGGCGCGACGTCGCCGGCCGTGAAGAGCTCGGCGAGGTACTCGATCGGGATGCGCAGCGCGTCGATGGCGGCGAACAGGTTGCCCTTGTCCTCGGCGTCGTAGCCGGTGTCCTTCACGACGTCGACGACCGGCGACAGCGGCGGGATGTACCAGACCATCGGCATGGTGCGGTACTCCGGGTGCAGCGGCAGGGCGACCTTGAAGGTGTTGATCAGCGCCCAGATCGGCGAGCGCTGCGCGGCCTCGAGCCAGTCGCGCGGGATGCCGGCCAGCTCCGCCTCGCGGATCACCTCTGGGTCGAACGGGTCCAGGAACACCGACCGCTGCGCTTCGTACAGGTCGGTGTCGTCGGTGGTGGAGGCCGCCTCCAGCACCTTGTCGGCGTCGTACAGCATGAGGCCGATGTAGCGCAGCCGCCCGACGCAGGTCTCCGAGCAGACCGTCGGGATGCCGACCTCGATGCGCGGGAAGCAGAACGTGCACTTCTCGGCCTTGCCGGTGCGGTGGTTGAAGTACACCTTCTTGTACGGGCAGCCGGACACGCACATCCGCCAACCGCGGCAGCGGTCCTGGTCGACCAGGACGATGCCGTCCTCGCTGCGCTTGTAGATCGCACCGCTCGGGCACGAGGCCGCGCACGAGGGGTTGAGGCAGTGCTCGCAGATGCGCGGCAGGTAGAACATGAACGTCTGCTCGAACTCGAACTTCACCTTGTCGGCGATGTTCTTCAGCAAGGGGTCCTTGCTGCCGTGGGAGATCGAGCCACCGAGGTCGTCGTCCCAGTTCGCCGACCACGAGATCTTCATGTCCTCGCCGGTGAGCAGCGACTTGGGACGAGCGACGGGCGTGTGCTCCTGTGCCGGTGCGTTCGTCAGCGTGGCGTAGTCGTACGTCCAGGGCTCGTAGTAGTCGTCGATCGAGGGCAGCTTGGGGTTGGAGAAGATCGTGAGCAGCTTCTTGAACCGGTTGCCGCCCTTGAGCGTCAGGCGACCGCGCTTGTTGAGCGTCCAGCCGCCCTTCCACTTCTCCTGGTCCTCGTACCCGCGCGGGTACCCCTGGCCGGGTCGGGTCTCGACGTTGTTGAACCACACGTACTCGGTGCCGCTGCGGTTGGTCCAGGCCTGCTTGCAGGTGACCGAGCAGGTGTGGCACCCGATGCACTTGTCGAGGTTCATCACCATCGCCATCTGGGCCATGACGCGCATCAGTACTGCACCTCCTGGGAACGACGGCGGATGACGGTGACCTCGTCGCGCTGGTTGCCCGTGGGCCCGAGGTAGTTGAAGGCGAACGTCAGCTGCGCGTACCCGCCGATCAGGTGGCTCGGCTTGATGAGCAGCCGGGTGAGCGAGTTGTGGATGCCGCCGCGCTTGCCGGAGGTCTCGGCGATGGGGACGTCGATCAGCCGGTCCTGCGCGTGGTGCATGTACACCGTGCCTTCGGGCATGCGGTGCGACACGATCGCTCGAGCCACCACGACACCGTTGCGGTTGACCGCCTCGATCCAGTCGTTGTCACTGACTCCGACCTTCGCGGCGTCCTGGGCACTCATCCAGATCGTCTGGCCGCCGCGCGACAGCGACAGCATGAAGAGGTTGTCCTGGTACTCGGAGTGGATCGACCACTTGTTGTGCGGCGTGAGGTACCGGACGGTCACGCCGAGCTCGCCGGTGTCGCCGATCTCGGGCTCGCCGAACAGCGCCGCCATGTTGAGCGGTGGCCGGTACACAGGCAGCTGCTCACCCAGCTCGGCCATCCAGTCGTGGTCGAGGTAGAAGTGCATGCGGCCGCTGAGGGTGTGCCACGGCTTGAGCCGCTCGACGTTGATCGTGAACGGCGAGTAGCGCCGTCCGCCGGACTCCGAGCCCGACCACTCCGGGGACGTGATGACCGGTGTGGGGCGGCTCTGGGTGTCGGCGAAGGTGATCTGCTTGCCCTCGTGCTCGGCCGCGAGGTCGGCGAGGCGCACGCCGGTGCGCTTCTCGAGCGTCTCGAACCCTTGCGTCGCAAGGTGTCCGTTCGTCGTGCCCGACATGGCGAGGATCGCCTCGCACACGTGGACGTCCCGGGACAGCGAGGGCCGCCCGTCGGCGGCGCCACCCCGCATCACGCCGTTCTTGTGCCGCAGGTACTCGATCTCTCGCGTGAGGTCGAACGTGACACCCTTGGTGGTGGCGCCGAGCGAGTCCATCAGCGGCCCGAGCGCGCTCATCTTGTCGGCCACGGCGCCGTAGTCGCGCTCGACGACGACGATCTTGGGCATGGTGACGCCGGGCACCGGCTCGCACTCGCCGGCCTTCCAGTCGGCCACGACCCCGTGCGGTGTCGCGAGCGCGTCCGGAGTGTCGTGCATGAGGGGGACGGCGACGACGTCCTTGCGGACGCCGAGGTGCTCTCGCGCCAGCGCGCTGAACTGCTGGGCGATGGTCTGCCAGGCGTCCCAGTCGGTGCGCGTCTGCCACGGCGGTGCGATGGCCGGGTTGAACGAGTGCACGAACGGGTGCATGTCCGTGGTGTTGAGGTCGTGCTTCTCGTACCAGGTGGCGGCCGGCAGCACGACGTCGGAGAAGATCGTGGTGCTGGTCATCCGGAAGTCGAGCGTCAGCAGGAGGTCGAGTTTGCCCTCGGGTGCCTCGTCGTGCCAGACGACGTCGCGCGGCCGCTGCTGGGGCGACGTCTCGTGCGCCCGCACCGATGAGTCGGTGCCCAGCAGGTGCTTGAGGAAGTACTCGTTGCCCTTCGCCGACGAGCCGAGCAGGTTCGCGCGCCAGATCGACAGCACCCGCGGGAAGTTCTCGGGGGCGTCGGGGTCCTCGGCGGCGAACCGCAGGCTGCCGTCCTTGAGGCCGGAGACGACGTGGTCGGCGGCGCTCGTGCCCTCGGGCACCTCGTCGGCGAGGTCGAGCGGGTTGCGGTCGAACGTGGGGTAGGACGGCATCCAGCCCATGCGGGCGGACTGCGCGAGGACGTCGGCCGTGGTCTTGCCGGCGAGCTGGCCACCCGCGGTCGCCGCCGACAGCGTGTCGGCGCCGAAGTGGTCGTAGCGGAACTGGTCGGAGTGCAGGTACCAGTACGCCGTCTGGATCATGTTCCGCGGCGGCCGCGACCAGTCGAGCGCGTTCGCGACCTGGGTGTAGCCGGTGAGCGGGCGCACCTTCTCCTGGCCCACGTAGTGCGCCCAGCCGCCGCCGTTCACGCCCTGGCAGCCGGTGATCGTGGTGAGGGTCAGGAACGTGCGGTAGATCGTGTCGGAGTGGAACCAGTGGTTCGTGCCGGCCCCCATGATGATCATCGAGCGGCCGCGGGACTCCTCGGCGTTGGCGGCGAACTCGCGTCCGATGCGCTCGGCCGCCTGGGCGGGGACGCCCGTGATGGCCTCCTGCCAGGCCGGGGTGTACGGCTCGTCGGCGTCGTCGTAGCCCGTCGGCCACGTGCCCGGGAGCCCGGGGCGCGCGACGCCGTACTGCGCGAGCAGCAGGTCGAACACGGTCGTGACGAGGTGCTCACCGACCCGACGCACGGGGACACCGCGCACCAGCGTGCCCGGCGCGCCGTCCAGGGCGTCGAAGCGGGCGAGCGTCACCTCGACGGCGCTCGGCGCGTCGTCGTGCGCCACGGCACCGGCGTCCGTCGCCATGCTCAGCATCGGGTCGACGTCGCCGAGATCGAGGTTCCACCGGCCCTCGCCCTCGGGGCCGAACCGGTGCCCGAGCGTGCCGTTGGGCACGACCGGTCGGCCGGTGGCGGAGTCCATGAGGACCGTCTTGAAGTGGGCGTTCTCGCTCTGCGCCTGCGCGCCGGGAAGGTCTGCGGCAGTGAGGAACTTGCCGGGCACGAGGTCGCCGTCACGCTCCTCGAGGCGGATGAGGAACGGCAGGTCGGTGTACCGCTTGACGTAGTCGCGGAAGTACGGCGTCTCGCGGTCGACGAAGAACTCCTTGAGCACCACGTGGCCCATCGCCATCGCGAGCGCGCCGTCGGTGCCGGGCGCCGCGGGCAGCCACTCGTCGGCGAACTTCACGTTGTCGGCGTAGTCGGGCGAGACGGCGATGACCTTCTGACCGCGGTAGCGCGCCTCGGTCATCCAGTGCGCGTCGGGGGTGCGCGTGACGGGGAGGTTGGAGCCCCACATGATGAGGTAGCCGGCGTCCCACCAGTCACCGGACTCCGGGACGTCGGTCTGGTCGCCGAACACCTGCGGGGACGCGACCGGCAGGTCGGCGTACCAGTCGTAGAAGCTCAGCATCGAGCCGCCGAGCAGGTTGACGAAGCGGGCGCCCGAGGCGTGCGACACCATCGACATCGCGGGGATCGGGGAGAACCCGGCGACGCGGTCGGGCCCCCACTTCTTGATGGTGTGCACGTGCGCTGCCGCCACCATCTCGGTGGCCTCGTCCCACGACGCCCGCACCAGGCCGCCCTTGCCGCGAGCGGCCTTGTAGCGCTTGGCCTTCTCGGGGTCGTCGACGACGTCGGCCCAGGCCAGCACCGGGTCACCCAGCCGCTGCTTCGCCTCGCGGTACAGCTCGAGGAGCACCCCGCGCACGTAGGGGTAGCGGACGCGCGTGGGCGAGTAGGTGTACCAGGAGAAGGCGGCACCGCGCGGGCAGCCGCGCGGCTCGTACTCCGGCCGGTCGGGGCCGACCGAGGGGTAGTCGGTCTGCTGTGACTCCCACGTGATGATGCCGTCCTTGACGTACACCTTCCACGAGCACGAGCCCGTGCAGTTGACGCCGTGGGTCGACCGGACGACCTTGTCGTGGCTCCAGCGGTCGCGGTAGAAGGAGTCGGCCTCCCGACCACCCTGCTGGTACATCGCGCGCCGGTCGGGCGAGATCTCCGCCTTGGTGAAGAAGCGCCTGGTGCCGACCAGGGCCTCGCTCACGGGGTCGTCCATGTGCAGGTGGGCGGGGCGGTCCCCCGTCTGCGCACCCGTCTCGCCGGTGTCGGTGGTCACAGCGCGGTCCTCCCGATCACGTCGGTTGCCTGCGGACAACTCCTGAACCTAGCGAACCTCGCGACCGGCGTGACGGCTGCGGGGTAGGTCATCAACGCGACGCCGCAGGCAGGGCGCTGCCGGCGCTGCTGCGGACCGCCTCGACGCGCTCCCACTGCTCGCTGTCCAACGTCGACAGCGCCGCGGGGAACACGCCGTCCTGCTCCTTGAGGATGTGCTCGCGCAGCAGGAACAGCGCCTGGCTGAGGCGGTCCGGCCAGGTGGGGTCCGTCGGCGTGCCGTGGGCGGCCTCGGCCAGGGCCGCCTCGACGACGCGGTGCTCCGAGCGCAGGGTCGCGACGTGGTCGGGGAAGTCGTCGGTGAGCTCGGGGAACAGGCCCTGCTCCTCCACGACCGTGTGAGGGGCCAGCACGGCCGTCATCGCCCGGCAGGTGGCGGCCACGTCGTCCAGCCGACCGGCCCCGAGCTGGTCGCGCACGCGGGCGATCAGCGCGACGACGGCGTCGTGCTCACGGGTGAGCTCGTCGATCGTCGCGATCTGCTGGCAGCCGCAGTACTCGCACATCAGCAGCGCCCGCGCATCAGGCCGCGTGGCCGTGCAGGGCGGCCTCGCGCCCGGCCGCCTCACGCCGCACCACGGTGACCGTGAGCGTGAGGGCCCCCAGCGCGACGGCGGCCAGCAGCAGCAGCCCGATGGCGTACGAGCCCGTGCGGCCGTACACGAAGCCCATGACGAGCGGCGGCACGAAGCCGCCGAGGCCACCCGCGGCGCCGACGACGCCCGTGACCGAGCCCACCTGCGAGGGGTGCGCCAGCTCGGCGACGAGCGCGAACGTCGCGCCGCTGCCCGCCCCGAGGGCCGCGGCCATCGCGAGGAACGCGACCGTGCCGACCGGCATCAGCCCCGGCGTCGCCGACTGCACGAGCGCGCCGAGCAGGACGACGAGGTACGCACCGGCCAGCACCCGGGTGGCCCCGATGCGGTCCGAGAGCCAGCCGCCCACCGGGCGCATGAAGACCGCCACGAGCACGAAGCCCGCCATCCGGTTCGAGGCGTCGGCCTGCTCGAGCCCGTAGGCCGTCTTGAGGTACGCCGGCAGGTACACGGAGAACGCGACGTACCCGCCGAAGGCCAGGGCGTACAGGATGCACGCCTGCCAGGTGACCGGCAGCTTCACGGTCGCCACGAGCCGTGCCCCGAGCGACGTCGTCGGCACCGTGCGCCCCGGTGCGTCGCGCAGCACGAGAAGGGCGACCACCGCGTAGACCGCCAGCGCGATCGCGGTGATCACGAAGGGCGTCGACTCGCCGTAGCTCTTGACGAGCGTGACGGTCGTGAACGCGCTGATCGCGGTGCCGCCCATGCCCGCACCGAACACGCCGACGGCGAAACCGCGCCGTGACGGCGGGAACCAGGCGTTGACGAACGGCACGCCGACCGCGAACGACGTGCCGGCGATGCCGAGGAAGAACCCACCCACGAGGAGCGCGGCGAACGAGCCCTGGCCCACCAGCCCGATCACCAGCACCGGCACGATCGTCGCCGCCGACACCAGCGGGAACATCACGCGGCCGCCGAAACGGTCGGTGAGCGCACCGACCGGGATGCGTCCGAGCGAGCCGACGATCACCGGCACCGCCACCAGCAGGGCCTGCTCGGACGACGACAGCGACAGCAGGTCCTTGAAGCGCGGCCCGAGGGGGCTGAGCAGCGCCCAGGCCCAGAAGTTGATGGCGAAGCCGATCGTCGCCAGGGCCAGCATCAGCAGCGGCTGACGCCCGGCGGACTCGTGCGCGGCGGGGGCCGTAGGCGGGGTCGCGGTCATCACGTCTTTGTACTCTCGTCTCGGCTCGGGCGGGGTCGAGCGCCGCCTCTCAGGTCCGGATCACAGGACGGCCGGCCACGTTCGGTGGCCGGCTCGCTGCGATCCGTACGTATCGTCCTCAGGCGTCGTCCTCCGGCACAGGGACCAAAGGCCCGTCCTGTCGCCTGGACCTCGCGCCCCCGCCCACGGCGTGGGCGATGCGGCCGGCCCACTCGTCGATGTCCTTCCAGTCGCGGAAGTCGCCGAGCGGGGCGTGCACCGCGCGCGCCACCAGCCGCTCGCCCAGCCCGAGGTCGTGGGGGTCGAGCCGCCCGCTGAACACCGCGTGACCTCGTGCGCCCGACTCGCCGAGCAGGGCGACGACGTCCGCGGCCTCCTCCACCGGCTGCGGGGGGTCGCCGAGGGGGCCGCTGGAGAACAGCCAGACGTCCCGCCAGCGCAGCGCGGACGCGTGGCGCGCGACGAAGTCCTTGGCCTCCTTCATCCACCGCCCGGCGTACACGGCGCTGCCGACCACGACCACGTCGTACGGCGAGAGGTCGTCGACGGCCTGCGGGTCCAGGACGTCGGTCTCCACCCCGCGCTCGCGCAGACCGTGCGCGACGGCCGCCGCGATGTCGGCGGTGGACCCGTGCTTGCTCGCTGCCGTGACCAGTGCTCGCACGTCGTCCCTCCTCGGGTCGGTGGGTGCCGTCGTGGCCCCCTCGTCCCACTGTCACCAGGGCCGGCGGCGGTCGTCAGAGCCATTGGTCCCGCTTCGGTCGAGGGCGTGGCGCGACCGGCCGCCGCGTGCCACGGTGGGCACATGACCGTTCCGTCCGAGCCCCACGACAGGCCTGCGCGCACCCCCTCCGAGTCCGACGTCGCCATGGACGCCGAGCACTGCCGCTACCTGCTCGCGTCCGTGCGCGTGGCGCGCATCGCCTTCGTCGACGACGGGCTGCCGCGCATCGTCGTCATGAACCACCGCGCGGACGGCGACGACGTGCTGCTGCGCACGGACGCCGGGGCCCGGCTCGCGGCGTTGACCGAGGGCGACCGGTCGGTGCCCGTCGCGCTGGAGGTCGACAGCGTCTCGTCCGCCGGGCGCTCAGGCTGGTCGGTGATCGCGACGGGGCACCTGGCGCGCGACGACTCCGCCCCGGCCGCGCACCTGCCGCTGCCCTGGCGCAGCGGCGCCACCGACGTGGTGCTGCGGATGAGCGTGGACGAGGTGCACGGCCTGCAGGTGAGCAAGTCCGACGACCTGCACGACCCCGACCACGAGCCGGCCGGCGGCCCCGTCCGCGAGTGAGCGGCCCCGGCCGCACCGCCGTCAGGTGGCGGCCGGCAGCGGGACGTGCCAGCGCACGACGGTGCCCTGCGGGTCGCCGGCGCTGATCGCCAGGTCACCCCCGTGGCCGTTGGCGCGCTCGGTGAGGTTGGCCAGGCCGCTGCGCCTGCCCTGGCCCGGGTCGAGGCCCTGGCCGTCGTCGCTGACCATCACCTCGACCTCGCTGCCGACCCGCAACCGCACCTCGACGTGGGTGGCGCGGGCGTGCCGCGCCGCGTTCGACAGCAGCTCGCGCACCACTGCCACCACGTCCGCGGCGACGACGGGCGGGACGGCGATCGCCGGCCCCTCGATGAGCAGCCGCGGCGCGAAGCCCAGCCCGCGTCGGGCGGCGGCCACGACGTCGTCGAGCTGGTTGCGCAGGTCCTGCCCGGTCGGCGAGTGCAGCTGGAAGATCGTGCGCCGCACGTCCTTGATGGTGTCGTCGAGGTCGTCGACGGCGCGGCGGAGCCGGTCGACGACCTCCGGGCGCACCGCGTCGGCCTCGGCGGACTGGATCGACAGCCCGACGGCGAACAGCCGCTGGATCACCAGGTCGTGCAGGTCGCGGGCGATGCGGTCGCGGTCCTCGAGCACGGCCAGCCGCGCGCGGTAGGCCTGCGCGGACGCGACGTCCATCGCCATCGCGACCCGCTCGGCGAACACCGAGATCGGCGCGACGGCCTCGCTCGACAGCCGCTGGGCCTTGCGCCAGCACAGCACCGCCACACCCATGAACGTCTCGCCGGACCACATCGGCGCGGCCAGCGCCTGCTGCCACTCCTCGACGCCGAGCACGCCGCCGAGGTGGGGATCGCACGGCACCGCCAGGCGACCCACCGGCTCGGCACCGAAGACCTCGCCGACCTTCAGGTGGCTGGGCGCCGGGCTGCTGACGTCACCTGACGTCGCCGCTACGCGCAGCTGCACGTCGTCGGCGGCCACGACGCCGCTCTCACCCACCTCCTGGCCCACCGGGGCCGCCGGGCTGAGCGCGAGCAGGGCCAGGTCGGCGCCCGCCGCCTCGCGAGCCGCGTGCGCGACCTGCTGCACGGCCGCGGCGGTGGCGCCGTCGGCGACGAGCCGCTGGCTGGCCGACCCGGCGGCCTCGAGCCACGTCTCGCGGCTGCGGGTGCGCTCGTAGAGCTGGGCGTTCTCGACCGCGACGCCGGCGGCGGCCGCCAGCGCCTCGACGACCTCCTCGTCGGCCTTGGTGAAGTCCCTCCGCTCACCCGCCGCGTCGTGCTTCTCGGCGAGGTAGAGGTTGCCGAACACCGCCTCGCGGGTGCGCAGCGGGACGCCGAGGAAGCTGTGCATCGGCGGGTGGTGCTCCGGGAAGCCCACCGAGGCGGGGTGGTCGGCGATGTCGTGCAGGCGCATCGGCTGCGGGTTCTCGATGAGCAGCAGGCCCAGCACGCCGTGCCCGGTGGGCAGCGGGCCGATCGTGTCGCGCGTCTTCTCGTCGATGCCGTAGGTGATGAACTGCATGAGGTGGTCGCGCTCCGGCGACAGCACCCCGAGCGCGCCGTACTGGGCACCGGAGAGCTGGCAGGCCGTCTCGACGATGGTGGTCAGCACCGTCGGCAGGTCCAGGTCGGCGGTGACGGCGACGACGGCGTCGAGCAGCGCGGCCAGCCGCCGCTGGGCGTCCTGGGCCAGCCCGGCGCGGTCGCGCAGCTCGAGCAGCAGGTCGTCGAGGTCGAGGGCGGACAACGTGGGCCCGAACCTCGTCTCGCGAGCCGTGCTCGGCTGGCGGCGGTCCGGCCGGGGCGTCGTCATGGCCCGATCGTAGGCCGATACGCCGTTGCGCCGTAGGGTGTGCCCATGGCAGCGATCAGGGTCTTCCTGCTCGACGACCACGAGATCGTCCGCCGGGGGCTGCGTGAGCTCCTCGAGCGCGAGGACGACATCGAGGTCGTCGGCGAGTCCGGCGAGGCCGAGCAGGCCCGGCGTCGCATCCCCGCGCTCCGCCCGGACGTCGCCATCCTCGACGCCCGGCTGCCGGACGGCAGCGGCATCGACGTCTGTCGCGACGTGCGCTCGATCGACCCCACCATCAAGGCGCTGATCCTCACCTCCTACGACGACGACGAGGCGCTGTTCGCCGCGATCATGGCCGGCGCGGCCGGCTACGTGCTCAAGCAGGTGCGCAGCAGCGACCTCGTCGACGGCGTCCGGCGCGTCGCGGCCGGGCAGTCCCTGCTCGACCCCGCCGTGACCACCCAGGTGCTGACGCGGCTGCGCAGCGGCCCCCAGCAGGACCCTCGCCTCGCCGGCCTCACCGGGCAGGAGCGCCGGATCCTCGACTGCATCGCCGAGGGCATGTCGAACCGCGAGATCGCCGAGCACCTCTCGCTGGCCGAGAAGACGGTCAAGAACTACGTGACGAGCGTCCTCGCCAAGCTGGGCATGCAGCGGCGCACGCAGGCGGCCGTGTTCGCGGCGCGGATCGACGAGAAGCGCTGATGCGGCTGGTCGACCTCGAGGCGCTCGCCGGGCACCTCACGACGACGGGCGCGCCGTCGGCCCCGGGCGGCCCGCGCGTCGTCGCCAGTGGCAACCACGCGACCCCCTGGCCGCTGCTCGCCGCCTACGACCAGGCCGTCGCGGAGTACCGGCTGTTCGTCCTCAACGCCCAGCCGGGCGTGCCCGACCGCGACGGCGTCGTGCTCGAGACCCCGTTCGTCGGGTCCGGGATGCGGCGCAGCCCGCGGCTGCGGTACCTGCCCTCGCGGCTGTCGCTCGTGCCGCGCATGTTCGGCACCACCGTGCCACCTGACGTCGTGCTGCTGCACACGACGGCCCCGCGCGACGGCGAGGTGTCGCTCGGCGTCGAGGTCAACGTGCTGCCCGCCGCCATCGAGGCCGTGCGCGCCCGCGGTGGCCTGGTGGTCGCGCAGCTCAACCCCGCCATGCCCTGGACGTCGGGCGACGCCGTCATCTCCACGGACCTCGTCGACCTCGCCGTCGAGGTCGACCAGCCCCTCAGCGCCGGGCATGCCAGCCCGCCGGACGACGACGCGCTGGGGATCGGGGCGCGGGTCGCGGCGCTGGTCGGCGACGGCGCGACGCTGCAGATGGGCATCGGCGCCGTCCCGGACGCCACGCTCCACGCCCTCACCCTGCGCCGCGGGCTGCGCATCTGGACCGAGACGTTCAGCGACGGCGTCCTCGGCCTGGAGCGCGCCGGCGCGCTCGACCTCGACCAGCCGGTCGTCGCGTCCTTCCTGTTCGGCTCCGACGAGCTCTACGAGTGGGCGCACGACAACCCGCGGCTGACCATGCTGCGCACCGAGCGCACCAACGCGCCCGCGCTCATCGCCCAGCAGCCCGCCATGACCTCGATCAACTCCGCGCTGCAGGTCGACCTGTTCGCCCAGGCGAACGCCTCGCGCATCAACGCCCGCATCTACTCCGGCTTCGGCGGCCAGACCGACTTCATCGTGGGAGCCATGCAGTCACCCGGGGGCCAGGCCGTCATCGCGCTGCGCTCGTGGCACCCTCGCGCCAACTGCTCGACGGTCGTGGCGCTCGTCGACGAGCCGGTGACGTCGTTCCAGCACAGCTCGATCGTCAGCGAGCAGGGGCGCGCGCAGATCTGGGGCGCCGACCAGTGCGAGCAGGCCCACCAGATCATCAACCACGTCGCGCACCCGGACGTGCGCGAGGAGCTGCGCGAGGAGGCTCGGGCCCTCGGCCTGGCCTGACTCAGCCTGACTCAGCCTGACTCAGCCTGACTCAGCCTGACTCAGCTTGGCTCAGCCTGGCTCAGGCGACGACGTGGTCGGCCTGCGGGGAGCCGACGACCGCCGGACGCGTGACGATGCGCCGTCCGGTGACCCGGGCCGGCGTGATCCGGACGTAGTGGGCCCGCTCGTCGCCGGTCCAGGTGACGAGGCCGAGCTGGTCGGCCCGCACGACGTCCTCGGCGTCGGTCAGCTCGCGCATGAACCCGGTGACCAGCACGCTCCAGCCGCCCTCGTGGTGCTCGTCGATGTCATCGACCTCGAAGGCCACGACCACCTCGTCACGGGCAGCGGCGAGGGCCGTGCCGGGCGCCGTCCGCAGCAGCACGCTGTGCCCGTCGAGCACGTAGTTCACCGGGAACACGACGGGCAGGGCGCGGTGGGTGAGCGCGATGCGGCCGACTCGCTTGGTAGCGAGGGCACGCAGGCACTCGTCGAACGACATGACCTCGAGCAGATCCATGGCCCGATCATCGGCACCGCCGTCAGGTGCTCGCAGGGCCGAAGGTCCCGATCCACAGCGGTCTGGCCAGCCACGCCCCGGCGCGGCGAAATGAGGGGGACCTAAGTCTCCTCGCATCGGGACATCGGCCCCTCACCAGGGCGCCGCCCCCGCGAGAGGTTGTCGGTGTCACACAACGACAGGTTCACCCGCACCAGCCGGTGCGTCGTCCTACGGAGGGACACCATGACCGCCATCACCCCGCAACGCCGGTACACGCCGCCGCGGGCCACGGAACTGGACGTCGTCCTGCACGACGAGCCGGCCGTCGCCGCCCACAGCACCGTCTTCCGGTACGTCACCGCCGCGATCCGACTGTCCTTGGGTTGGGTCTTCCTCTGGGCGTTCCTCGACAAGCTGTTCGGCCTCGGCCACGAGACCGCCAGCAAGGACGCCTGGATCAACGGCGGTCACCCGACTCTGGGCTTCCTGAAGTTCGGCGCCGCCGGCCCGTTCAAGGGCTTCTACAACGACATCGCCGGTGCGGCCTGGGCCGACTGGCTGTTCATGATCGGCCTCGGTGGCATCGGCGTCGCCCTCATCGCGGGTGTCGCGATGCGGCTCGCGGCCGCTGCGGGCGTCGTGCTGCTCGTCCTGATGTGGACCGCGGTGCTGCCCCCCGAGAACAACCCGTTCATGGACGACCACCTCATCTACGCGCTGGTGCTCGTCGCACTCGCCGTCGGCGGGGCCGGCCACACGCTCGGCCTGGGCAGCTACTGGGAGCGCATCGCGCTCGTGAAGCGGTTCGGCTTCCTGAAGTAGACCCCTCAGGTCCGCAGCACAGCACGACTCAGCAACAGCGACACAGGCAGTGGCCGGGACTCCCGGCCACTGCCGCCCCGTACCCGCCGGAGGTCACGATGAGCACTACAGCCGGCAGTCACCGGCCACCTGTCGAGGTCAGCGACCTCACGCTCGCCCTGGCCGCGGCCGCCCGCCTCGCGCCGTCCATCCACAACACCCAGCCGTGGCGCTTCGAGGCGCTGCCCGACGGCCTGGGCATCTACGACGACGTCGAGCGGGGGCTCGCGTCGATCGACCCGCTCGGACGCCAGCGCACGATGTCGTGCGCCACCGCCGTCTACAACGCCACGGTGGCGATGGCCCAGGCGGGGTTCGCGCCGCGGGTCGAGCTGCTGCCCGACCCCGACCGGCCCGACCTGCTCGCGACGGTCCGCAGGGGCGCGCCCACCCCGCCCACCGACGGCGACCTGCGTCGCCACGGCGTGCTGGGGACCCGCCGGGCGCACCGCCGGCTGCACCAGCGCCGTTCCCTCGCCGCGGACGACGTCGACCAGCTGTGCGAGGCGGTGGCCGGCGAAAAGGCCCGCCCGGTGGTCCCTGACCAGCTCACCCGTCGGCGCCTCGGCGTGATCCTGCGCACGGCGTTGCGTCACCAGCTCGACGACCCCGAGCACCTCGCCGAGATCGACCGCTGGATCCGCCACCCCGGCGACCCCGCCGAGCGACAGGACGGCATCCCGGTGGGCTCACTCGGGACGACGCCGTACCCGGCCGACAGCATCGTGCACGACGGCTGGGACCCCGACGAGCTCGACGAGATCCCGGTCGAGGACGAGCTCGAGGCCAGCACCGTCATCGCCATCGCCACCCGCGGCGACAGCCGTCGCGACTGGCTGGTGGCCGGAGCGGCGCTGGAGCGGCTGTGGCTGGAGGCGGCGGCGCGCGACCTCGCGGTGACGTTCGCCGACCAGGCGACCCAGTGGGCGCAGACGCGTGAGGAGGCCGCCGCGGCGCTGGGTGCGCCGGGCGAGCTGCAGGTCGTCGTCCGGGTCGGGCACCCGCTCGTCGACGTCCCCCCGACGCCGCGCAGGCCGCTGGACGACCTCTGGCTGTGACCGCCGCTCGCCTGCTCGACGGATCGCCGGCTCAGTGGCCGGGCGAGCCCTCCGCCGGCCCGCGCGCGTGCGGCGAGCGCGACCACGGGGTCGGCTCGGCGCCGCGCTCGATCTGCTCGACGAACTCCCCGAGCACCCACCGGCGGTAGGCGACGGCGGACTCCGGCGTCGCCAGCGTGAGCAGGTGCTCGCCGGCCCGGCAGTACTCGTCGGCCTCGTCGAAGATCGCCCCGAGGTGCTGCACCGCCTGGGCGATGTGCGCCGGCACCCGGTAGGTGAGGTCGGTGCGGGTCTCGCCGCGGTCGAGCGCGGCGTCGCGGGCCTTCTCGGCCTCGGTGGAGATCCCGGCGTACTGGTGGGTCAGCTGCTCGACCAGCACCAGCAGCCGCGCCGGCAGGTCGCTCTGACCGGTCTCGACGGCGGCGGAGTTCGCGATGAGCGTGAGCTCGCGGATCAGGTCGTCGGCGTGCTCCTGCGCCCGCAGGAAGAGGTCGAGCGGATAGTCCAGCAGGCGCACCTCGACCAGCTGCTCGCCGGGCACGGGCACGTTCTCGACCAGCTCGGCCTGCACGTCGTTCTGCACGGCGTCGCTCACGACGCCTCCTGACCGTCGGCCGCGCGCGTGCCCTCAGCCGCCAGCTCGAACCACACCAGCTTGCCGTCGTCGACGACCTCGACCCCGTGCCGCAGGGAGAGGCTCTCGACGAGCAGCATGCCACGCCCGGTGGACGCCTCCTCGGAGTAGTGGTGCCGCCGCGGGGCGCGCCTGCTGCCGTCGCGGACCTCGACGCGCAGGGGATCGTGGTCGTCGTGGGTCAGCGCCACCTCGAACGGCGTGCCGGCGTGCAGGACCACGTTGGTGACCAGCTCGCTCGCCAGCAGCTCGGCCTCGTGGGTGAGCCCGTCGAGGCGCCACTGCTGCAGGGTGTCGCGGACGAACCGGCGGGCGTCGCGCGTGCTGCTGGGATGCGCGGGAAGGCTGATCACCGCACGCACCAGCGACCCCTTCCCTTGGCTTCCCTTGACTCACGCCAACCGATGGGGTGCAGCCTACGACCTGCGCGTCGTTCCGCGCGCTCCGGCACGGCGTGAATGCCGCAAACAGCACCACGCGCGCACCGGGCAGAACGGGTGTTCAGTACATAGGTCCCAGCTCGAGCCGCGACCGGGGCTGCAGCGCGTCCTCGGTCTCCGCGACGCGAGCAGCCGGCAGGACGACGACGGGGCAGCTCGACCGCCGGATGCAGCCGGCCGCCGTCGAGCCGACCAGCAGCTCGCGCAGCCGGCTGTAGCCGTGACTGCCCACGACCAGCAGGCCCGCGTGCCGCGAGGCCTCGGCCAGCTGCTCGACCGACGACCCGAAGACCACCTGGGTCGCCACCGACACCCGGTCGCGATACGGCTCGGCGATCTCGTTCACCAGCCGCGCCTGGGCGGACTCGGCGTCCTCACGCGCGGCCCGGGCCACGGACGTCTCCGCCAGGTTGCCCTCTGGCTCACCGTGCCCGTAGGCGGTGATCACCTCAACGGCCCACCCTCGGCGCGCCGCCTCCTGCATGGCCCACTCCAGGGCACGACCGCTGCCCGGGGAACCGTCGACGCCCACCACGATGACGTCACGTGTCTCGTTCATGTCAGCACCTCCCGACGCACCCATCGTCGTCGCGCGTCACGAGCGCGACGAGAGACGAAGGTCCCGCTCAAGGCGGGGGGCGGGCGAGCCGAAGATCATCGTGGACGACGCCGTGTCGGCCGCGAGTGGGGACGCTAACGGGGGCATCTCGGCGACAGGTGGTGGAGCAGCAGTGAGCAGGCGCGGACCGTCGCCTACCGGTGCCCGATGGGTGCACCGGCTGGGTGTCGCTGCCTGGGCCGTGGCGGCGCTGGGGGCCGCCTCGACCCTCGTGCTCCCCGGCCCGGACGACGGCGCTCCCGTGCGCTACGCCCTCGTCGTCACGTTGCTGGCGTTCTTCGGGCTGCAGCTGACCCGGCTCGTGGTCGCCGCCGCGCTGGACCGCAGACGGCGCTACTCGCTGCTCTTCCTGGCCTTCGGCGTCGCGCTGTGGGCGGCGGGGTCGGCCACGGTCAGTGCGAGCCAGGCCGTCGAGATGGTGAGCTTCCCCGCTCCCGGTGAGGCGCTGTACCTGCTGTCGTACCTCGGCATGGCGGCCTTCCTGCTGCTCGACGTCGCGCGCCGGCGGCTGCCGGCCGCGACCGTGTGGCTGGAGGCGGCCGTCGTCTGCGGTGCCGCGGTGTGCGTCGCCGCCTTCGCCGTCCTCACGCCGCTGTCGGGCAGGTTCGACCGCGGCGGGCTCCCGCTGCTGCTCGCGATCCTGTACCCGCTGATCGACCTCGGGCTCGGCACGATGGTGCTGGCCCAGATGCTGCTGCGCCAGCGCGACCGCTCGTGGCGCACGGCGTCCCTGGCGCTCGCGTTCCTCGGCCTGGCGGTGGCCGACAGCAGCTTCCTGCTCTCGCTCGAGGCGGACTCGTACTCGACGAGCGTCCTGCTCGACATCATCTGGGGCGCCAGCTTCGCCGTCCTCGTGGGTGCGGCGTGCGCTCCGCCGCGGAAGTCCGCCCGGGGACGAGAGCACCTCCACGCTCGCACGCTCGTCGCGGCGGCGACCGTCGCCCTGGTCGTGCTGGTGCTGCACCCCAACGGCACGATCGGCTGGATCGTCACGCTGCCTGCCATCGTCACCCTCGTGGGGGCCGGCGCGCGGATGGTGCTCGCGCTGCACGAGGCCAGGGGCGCCGCGGAGGCCCTGCGGCTGTCGCTGACCGACGAGCTCACCGGGCTGCCCAACCGCCGCTCGGTGCTGGCCGAGGCCGACGTCGCGCTGCGCAACCGCACCCCGTTCGGGTTCATGCTGCTCGACCTCGACGGCTTCAAGGACATCAACGACAGCCTGGGTCACGGCACGGGCGACGAGGTGCTCGTCACGGTGGCCCAGCGCATGCGCGACGCCATGCCGCCGGACGTGGCCGTCGCCCGGCTCGGCGGGGACGAGTTCGCCCTGCTCGCCCTCACCGGCGACGAGCTGGAGCTGCTGGAGATCGCGCACCAGGTGCGCGAGGTGCTGCTGTCACCGCTGCAGATCGACAGCCTGGACCTCGCCATCGGCGCGTCCATCGGCATCACGGTGCTGACCGACACCGACACCAGCGCCACCGATCTGCTGCGGCGCGCGGACATCGCCATGTACGAGGCGAAGGAGGCGCGAGCCGGCGCCCTGCTCTACGACACCTCGCAGGACGGCTACTCGCGCCAGCGGCTGCGGCGCGGCGAGGAGCTGCGGCACGCGATCAGCAGCGGCGAGCTCGTGCTCTGGTACCAGCCGCAGATCGACGCCGTGACGCGTCGCGTGACCGCGATGGAGGCGCTCGTGCGCTGGCAGCACCCCACTGACGGCCTGCTGCCCCCGATGGTCTTCCTGTCCGAGGCGCGGCGCGCGGGACTGATGCCTGCGTTGTCCGACACGGTCATGCGCATGGTGGTGGCTGACACGCGGGCCTTCGTGGCCGCGGGCTACGACTTCCGCGTCGCCATGAACTGCGCCCCGCCCGAGCTGCTCGGTGGTCAGCTGCTGCCGCGGCTGTACGAGGCGCTCGACGAGGCCGGGCTACCCGGCGACAGCGTCCTCATCGAGGTCACCGAGGACTCCTTCCTCTCCGACCCCGAGCGGGCCCGTGACGCGCTCTACGACCTGCGCGCCCACCAGGTGCAGGCGTCCATCGACGACTACGGCACGGGGTTCTCCTCACTGGCCTACCTGCGCGACCTGCCGGTGCAGGAGCTGAAGATCGACCGCACGTTCGTGGCGTCGGTGACCACCGACGTCCGCACGCGCCTCATCGTCGAGACGACCACGCAGATGGCGCACGCCATGGGGCTGCGGGTGGTGGCCGAGGGGGTCGAGGACGAGCAGACGGCGGCCGAGCTCGTCGCGATGAAGGTCGACGTCCTGCAGGGGTACCACATCGCGGCGCCCATGCCGCCGGACGAGATCGGGCCCTGGCTGCGGCGCTGGGCCACTCAGTCGCCGACGGCCGCCCGCTCCTCCGTCGCCTGAGCAAGCCCCCTCTGCGCGTGCACTTCGGTGACAAAGTGCACGCCTGACCTGGGCTCACGCGTGCACTTCGGTGACAAAATGCACGCTTGGGGTCAGGGGACGGGCGCGAACGGGACGCGGGCCTCCAGCGCCGTGAGGTCGATGACCTGGTGCGTGCGCCGCACGAAGGCCGACGGCTCGGGGACGGCGATGCCGTCCAGGCCGACACCGAGCGTGACGAGCCGGTAGGCGTCCGGGAACTGCCGTCGCTGGTTGTCGAGCATCGGCGCGAAGTGGGCGTACACCGGCGTGCTGGACGGCGAGCCGAGGTACTCTGCGGTGCTGGTGCCCGGCAGCGGCCGGGTGATGATGCCCACCGACGACAGCAGCCGGCGCACGCGCTCGTCGAGGATCGCGACGAACGAGCTCATGTGGTTGACCCGGGCGATGGTCATCAGCCCGTGGTAGAGCGCCAGCGACAGTCGCGTCCCCGAGT
The DNA here is from genome assembly GCA_963816695.1 of uncultured Actinomycetota bacterium. GTDB lineage: Bacteria > Actinomycetota > Actinomycetes > Actinomycetales > Angustibacteraceae > Angustibacter. The sequence goes on along the minus strand of CAWFLV010000005.1, from coordinate 83,464 downwards.
GCGGGTACCCCGGCCGCACGCCCAGGGTGCCGACCTCCCACGTGGTCGACAGGTCCATGCCCACCGCCGCGGCGGAGCGCAGGCCGTCGACGCGCCACGGCGGCCGCGCGACGTCCGCCAGCGTCTTGAACCCCGAGGCGCCGGGGGCGATGAGGCGCACGCACGCCACGACGTCGTCCTGCGCGTCGGCGATCACGAGGAAGACCGAGTCGTGGTCGTACGGGCCGTACTCCTCGTCGAGCTGCTCGCGGGTGTTGCCGAACCACCTCAGGAAGACCTCGGCCTCGCACTGCAGGGCGGACTCGCGCAGCGCACCCTGCGCGTCGAAGTGCATCCACAGCGGTGCGGGCATCAAAAGGCCTTGAACTCGATCTGCGGGCTGTCGAAGTAGTCGCGCGTGAACTCCACGACGTCCTCGACGGAGAACGGCTTGCACGCGTAGACGTCGACGCTGAAGAACAGCCGGGGCTGGTCCCACGCGTAGAAGTGCGCGCCCGACGTCTCCCAGTGGATCCACCCGGCCCAGCCGTACAGCGGCGACTGGTGGGTGGCCGGTTCCATCAGGGCGACCATGTCGATGGTCTTCGACAGTCGCGACAGGTAGTCGCGGATCGACGCGGCGTCGATCGGCTCCTGGCACAGGCCCTCGACGACGAGGCGCTGCCGGTGGATCTCTGGGGCGAGGTCTTGCACGTCTTCTCCGCATCACGCAGCCCCCGGCCGAGCGCCAGGGGCGATGACAAGATCGTGACAGGTGTGACCACCGGTGCGCGAGGGCTTCGGCCGGACGGCATGAGCAGTCTCACGCTGTGCGCGCGACCCACCACGCAGCGGCGCGATCGCAGTGGGTCAACCCTTCGTCAAACCCCTGAGAAAGGGCAGCGTCAGGCGCGCGGCCGGACGGCGTCCTCGACCACCCGCTGCGCCGTGTCCTCCAACGAGGCCCCACCGGCGCGGGCCCGCTGCTGGAGCACCTCGAACGCCTCGGTCATCGCCAGCCCCTCGAGCGCGGCCAACACACCTTTCGCCTGCTCGATGACGGTGCGCCTCGCCAGGGCCAACCTCGTCGCTCGAGGGACGTCGACGTCGAGCGTGGCGGCCGACTGCACGACCACCACCGTGGCCACGTCGGCGAACGCCTGCAGCAGCTGCTCGCCCTGCCGGTCGAGCGACCGCGGCGCGGTCCAGAAGACGTTGAGGGCGCCGACGAGGCGGCCGTGCCACCGCAGCGGGGAGGCGTGCACCGCCGACAGGCCGGCCTCGACCAGCGCGGCGCCGAACGTCGGCCAGCGCCGCAGCAGCTCGGCCTGGGACCCGGCCGCGACCGGCGCGCCGACCGCGTACGCGTCGAGGCACGGACCCTCGCCGGCCTGCAGCTCGTACAGGTCGAGCTCGGCGGCGTCGTGCGACGAGGACGTCATGACCTCGAGCGGCCCGTCGCCATCGGGGATCATCAGGCCGGCCGCCTGGGCATCGACGGCCTCGGCGCAGTCGATGCACAGCCGGGTGAGAGTACCGACCGTGTCGTGGTCGGCGACGAGAACGGCGGCAGCAGCGGCCAGTGCCTGCACGGGGGTGGGCCTTACGGGAACGTCCACGAAGTGGCTCCTCGGCCCGCGCGCCGGCGTCGCGCTCTGCGCCACCTGAAGAGCCCGCTGCGACGAGCCGTCCTACGAGTCGGTCAGGTCCAGCCTACGCCCCGTGACGCCGCGGGCGACCTCGCTCAGCGACATCCCCGACGCGAAGGCGTAGGCCCGCAGCAGCGCCAGCGCGTCATCGGGGCGCAGCCCGAGCTGGCCGATGAGCATGCCGGTGGCCTGGTGGACCTGCGCGCGGCTGCCCCAGTCGCGGGGGTCGCCGGTCTCGCTGGAGGTCTCAGGGTCGTGGGCGACGGTCAGCCCCACCGTGTCGGCCAGGAACTGCACCGTCTCGGCGTCCTCGCCCAGCGGCGCCTCCTGCAGCCGGTAGAGACTCAGCGCGCCGATGACGCGCCCGGCGGCGTGCATGGGGACCGACCAGAGGGCGCCCTGGTCACCCAGCACGTCCGCGGCCGCGGGGATGAACCGCGGCCACCGCTGGGCCGCCACCCTGTCGACGAGGGTGTGGACGCTGTGGTTCTGGCGGAAGGCGTCGACGCACGGACCCTCGGTCAGGACGTCCTGCAGGTTCTCCAAGGCGCTCGAGCGGTCGTCTGTGGCGCACAAGGTGATCCGGTTGGGCGTGGCGTTCTCGAGCGTGATCGACGCGCCGTCCGCCTCGAGCAGCCGCCGGGCGGCGTGACACAACCGCCAGCTGAGCGGGTCGCCGTCGGGCTCACCCGCCACGGCGGTGGCCAGCCTGGTCAAGAGCCCGGAGCGGTCGGTCACGACCTACCTCCCGACTCCGACGGAGCGCGGAGCGTCGCACCCACTGCGACGATCGTAGGGTGGGTGGGCGCTGGCGGCCACGGCGCGCAGGTCACCGCTCGCTCGAGCCCCCGTCGGTCGCGTCGTGCACCAGCCGCTCGGCGACGTCGCGCAGCTTGAGGTTCTGCTGGCTGGAGACCCTCCGCAGCACCTCGAAGGCGCGTTCCGGCGTCAGCCCGTGCCGCGCCATGAGGATCCCCTGCGCCATCCCGATGAGGTGCCGGGTCTGCATCGCGGTGCGCAGGCCCTGGTGCTCGGACTTGGCCCACAGCACGACACCCGCCTGCGCGGCGAGGGCGTGAGCGGAGTCGACCTGGTCCTCTTCGTAGGGCCCGGCGGTCGTGGAGTACAGGTTCAGCCCGCCGAGCACGCCTTGGGGGGCGGGCATCCGGACGCTCAGCACGCTGCGCAGCCCGAGCTCAGCGGCCCTGGGAGCCCACTCAGGCCACCGGGTCTCGGTGGTGAGGTCCTCGATGACGTAGGTGTCGTCGACCCAGATGGCGTCCAGGCAGGGGCCTTCGCCCAGCTCGTACTGCAGGCCGTCGGCCTTCTCGACCAGGGGGTCGGAGACGGCCGGGCTGTCGACCTGACCGCCCGGGCGGCGCAGCGAGATGCCGGCGTAGTCGCACCGCGGCAGCATCTGCACGGCGTGGCGGACGATCTGGTCCAGCGTCGCCTGCTGGTCCGGGATCGCCGACCACTCCTGGCCAAGGGCCGCCACGACCTGCGCGGTCAGGGCCGAGCTGGTCACGCGGCTCCTTCCGGGAACGACAGCTGACGCAGGTCGACCCCGCGCAGTGCGGTGACGATGTCGCGCTCGCGGTCGAGCACCGCCAGCAGCTCGGGGTTGAGGATCGACGAGCCGTCGTCGGCGGTCACGTACGTCGGGAGTGAGCGGACGGCGTCCTCCACCTGCGCCAGCTCCGCGATCAGCGCGCGGACCGAGGCCTGCGGTGGGGTGTCGACAGTGGGGTTCGCCATGGTGTCCTCCAGCCGGATCGGGCCCGCGCTGCTTGAGGCACCGCCCATGCTGCCACGGTCGAGGCGATCGGCAACTGGAGCACAGTCGGTGGACGGCGCGAGGTTTGGGGACCACGCTGAGCGGGCATAGCCACGTCTCGGGGCAGCTCGCCGGCCTGGCCGGCACCTACTGCAGGAGGACCGATGTCAGGGCCCGTGAACGGCCGGGGTGGCGACGACCAGGCGCAGCGCACGCGCGTCGAGCAGGAACCTCCCGACCCGCAGAACCCCACGCCGGAGCCCCCGGCCCGTGTCGCAGCCGACGGCTACGCCGACAGCGACCACGACGACCCCGCGAGCACGGGCGTCCAGCCGGCGGTGACACCACCGCCCGCCTGACGGCCCCGCGGGCGGGCCGTCACGGCGTCCGCACCCTGCCGAACACCACGCCGTCGTGGACGTCCAGGTCGATCACCGGCTGCGGGGCGGTCGCAGGGCCGCGGACGACGTGCCCGCCGTCCAGCGCGAAGGCGCTTCCGTGCCACGGGCAGACGATGCAGTCGCGCCCGCGCACGCTCTCGACGGTGCCCTCGTCGAGGGGGGCCGACAGGTGCGCGCACGTGGCGGCCAGCGCCCGCAGCGTCTCTCCGCGTCGGACGACGACGACCGGCTCCTCTCCCAACCGCACTCGGCGCGGCTCACCTTCTTCGAGGTCCTCGAGCTCGCACAGCCGGTGCCAGCCCTCGGGCGCCAGGTGGGGCACGTGCTCGGCGTGGTTGGCGCCCGCCGCCCAGCGTTGCGAGAGGTGACCGCCCAGAGCCGCCGTCAGCCCCGCCACCGCGGTACCGGCCGTGGCCAGGCCTCCCCCGCGCCGTCGGGTCAATGCCAGTGACCACGCGGCGACGGCCACCAGATTGCCCGCGGCGTGCACCAGACCGGTGCGCTGCTGCTCGGGGTGGAGGTCGGCGAAGTCGGCCCAGCCCGCGAGCGCCGTCGGCGCCGCGCTCGCCACGGCGACCCCGGTGAGCATCCGGGCGCCGCGGCCGAGGGCGCGGTCACCCGTGGCCACCGCAGCGACGTCCAGGACGGCGGCGCCGAGGGCCGCCCCCACGGGCAGCTGCGCCAGGGCAGGGTGCAGCGGGTGCCCGAGCCACCGGCCGTGCAGCGCGTCGGCGACGCGGCCGCGGCCCAGCACCCGGTTGACCGCCTGCTTGGCGCTCGCGGCCACGCCGTCCAGTGCCCGCCAGCGCACGGGCAGGTCCCACAGCGGGGTCAACGAGCGCGGGGGTCGGGCTGGTGCGGTCGGCTGGTGGTGGCTCATGGTCTCCCTCGTCGGTCGCGGACGTCCCTCGTGCACTACCCGACACGCGCCGGCTCCATGCGCTTCAGGCCCCCACGCGGTTAGCGGGTCATGCGCCGCAGGACGTACGCCGTCACCACGGCGTAGGCGACGTGGGGGACGGCGTCACTGACCCAGCTGCCCAGCGACCACGTGCGCGGGTCGGTGATGCCGAGCACCGCCATCGGACCGTTCCCCGCCACCATGGCCGTCGTGCCGGCGAGCGCCGCGGTGGCAGCGAAACCGGGGCGGCGACGGCCGGAGTGCAGGGCGCCCACCGCCAGACCGACCCCTACACCCGTGACGGCTCCGAGCAACGAGCCGAGGCCGGAGACGCGGTGGTCGTGCGTCTTCTCGTCCCCGGGCACGTCCAGGCCCACCAGGTCGCTGGCCTTCTCCACGGTCTGCTGCGGCGTCGAGCTGGCCGGTCGGCCGCGCAGCGCCATGTCGGCGTAGGTGAGGGCGTTGAGCGCTGTGGTGCCGGCTGCACCGGCGGCGGCTCCGGCGATCAGGACTGTCGTTCGGCTCATACCTGGGTCTACCCGACCCTGCGCCGCCCATGCGGCGCGCGGTCAGTCGCCGGCGCCACCAAGGATCGTGCGGGCCACCTCGACCCGAGGCACACCAGCCCGGTCGGCCGCCGACTCCAGCCGCTGGCGGGCCACCGAGATCGAGATGCCCTCGGCTCCGGCCAGGTACCCGACGGCGCGGTCGATCACGTCGAGGGCGTCCAGCACGTCCGGTGCCTCACGGGCTCTGTCGCGAGTGGCGAAATCCAGGTCGGCGTTCGTGACGGCCTCGTGGCCCCTCGCGCGGACGAGGCGGGCGACGTCGTCGTAGTGCCCCGCGAACGCCTCCGGGCTGCTGGCGTAGAAGTTGTAGCCACCGACGATCCGATCGTCGACCCGCAGTGGCAGCGACAGCGTGCTGCGGACCCCACGCGCCGCGCTGGCCTGAGCGAACAACCGCCAGTGCCGCTCGCAGGACGGGTCGGCGAGGTCGTGGCTGTCGACGAGCGACTCGCCCTGGATGGCGTCGACGCACGGGCCGCCGGCAGCGTACTGAACGGCATCGAGCTCGGCGGTGGCGTCGTCCGAGGCCAGCAGCGTGAAGGTCAGGCCCTCGTTGAGGAGCGACATGCTGACTCCCCAGCACGACGGGATGACCCCGGCCACGGCTGACGCCACGCCCTGGAACTGCCCGAGCAGGTCGTCGTCCACGTAGCGACCCACCCGGTGCAGGGCCGATCGGGTCTCCGGAACCGGCTGCACAGCATCCTCTCCCTCCGAGAAGTCACTCCCACTCCCATACCCCGCGCGCAGCCGGGCAATCGCACGCCGCCCGCCATCCCCCATCTGGGCGTCGCCCGGTCGGCCGCTCCACCCGGCCACGCGAGGTGCCGATGACCTCTGCGTGCCTCATCCCGTCATGACCGCGCTCAGCCAAGGCGTGCCCGTCACCCTCGTCATCGACCTCTTGCCCCGCAGCGGCCCCGACTCCGAAGCGATCCTGCGGGCCGAGCCACCGCCGGCCGAGCAGTGGTGGGCCCGAGCAGACGACGCGGGAGCCAGCTGAGCGTGCGGCTCGGGCCGCGATTGCATCGGAGCTGACCGGGTAGGCATCTCGTTCGACGTCGAGGATCTCGCGTCTCGGTGCTGGCGCTACGTGAGATGACCGCGCGTCAACGCGTCGACGACGTGCTCAGCGATGGCGAGGCTCGACGTCGCTGCGGGCGACGGCGCGTTGCGAACGAGCAGGACGTTGCCGACGGACTGCACGACGAAGTCGTCGACCAGCGCGCCGTCCCGGCGCACCGCCTGCGCGCGCACGCCGGCGGGCGCACGCAGCAGGTCCTCGCTGGAGAGGTTCGGCAGGTAGCGCTGCGCGTGCCGCGTGAACTCGCGCCGCGACAACGACGTCCGCAGCTCGCGCACGCCTGTGCGCCAGTGCTGCCGGGCCATCCGGAGCGACCCCGGCCAGGCCGCCATGGCGAGCAGGTCGCGACCGCTGGCCTGCCCCCACGAGTACCCCTCCAGTGCCAGCGCCAGCACGGCGTTGGGGCCGACCAGGACGTCGTCGCGCACGGTCCGCGTGAGGTGCACGCCGAGGAAGGGGTAGCGCGGGTCGGGTACGGGGTAGACCAGCCCGCGCACCCGCTGGGCCGCGTCCGGTGCGAGCCGGAAGTACTCACCGCGAAAGGGCATGATCCTGGTGTCGGCGCGGGCTCCGGCGAGCGCTGCGACGTCGTCGGTGCCGAGGCCGGCGCAGGACACGAGGGCGTCGAAGGCGTGCACCCGCTCGCCGGCAAGCACCTCGACTCGGCCGGCCCGGCTGCGGACCCCCCTCACCCGGTGCGACAGCAGCACCTGCCCCCCGCTCGAGGCGACGTCAGCGGCCAAGGCCTCGCAGACCGCGACGTAGTCGACGACCGCCGTGCGCGGTGAGTGCACCGCAGCCACCCCCGCGAGGTGTGGCTCGACGTCGCGCAGCTCGGCCGCTGACAGCCGCCGCAGGTCGGGCACGCCGTTGGCCCGCGCGCGCTCCTCGATGCGTTGCAGGGCAGGCAGCTCAGCGGCGTCCGTCGCCACCACCACCTTGCCGAGCTCGCGATAGGCGACCGAGTGCTCGGCGCAGAAGTCGCGGAGCAGCCCCGACCCACGGCGGCACAGCCGCGCCTTCAATGAGCCCGGCTCGTAGTACAAGCCGGCGTGCACGACGCCGCTGTTGTGCCCCGTCTGGTGGGCGGCGAGGTGGTCCTCCTTGTCGAGGACCGTCACGGTGGCGCCGGGATGACGACGGACGAGCTCGCGGGCCACGGCCAGGCCGACGATGCCGGCTCCGACGACCCCGAAGCTGGTCATCGACGAGCCGTCATGCTGGAGCCTCACTCACCGGCGGCACCCATCGCGGCACGGTACTGCGCGACGGCGCGGTCGTCCAGCTGGCCCGACAGGTGAAGCACCATCCGTCCAGCGACCACGGCGCGCTCGCCCTGCGCGCGCAGGTCGTCGGCCCGCTTCTGCGCCGCGGTGGTCGACGGCCACTCCTCCAGCACCCCGCCGCACGAGGCCGGGTCGGTGCCGCTGCACGACACCCTGGAGTCGTAGACGAGGCTGCGGCTGAGGACACCTTCGTCACGTCCGACCGCCTCGTGGGTCGCCCCCGTGGTGTCGAGCTCGATGACCTGGACCATGTCAGGCACCCGTTCCTTCAGCGCCTGGGTGACCTCTTCACCACGATCCTGGCGGCCCGCGGAGCAGGCGCTGAGGACCGGGAGGACCAGCAGGACGGCGAGGGCTTCGCGTGTGCGCATACAAGCACCGTAGGAGGATGGCGGGTGGTCCGCAGTCCGGGCGGGCGATGCGGCCCGGTGGGCGGACTGGAGTGCTGGACTGCGTGGACTGCATGAACTGCGTGGAGCCGCCTCAGGGATCGAACCCTTGACCTACGCATTACGAGGGCGTCACACATCGCGGTTGCGTTCAGCGTTTCCGCAGGTCAGCGCTTGGCCTGCACTGTTGACGTCCATGAGAGCACATCCCAGTCCGCTCCAGTCCGGTGTGGGAGAGCCGTAGTTCGGGCCGGTGGTCGCTGAGCCAGCACCCAGCAGCGGCGAGTCACCTTCAGTGAATGTGTGATCTGCCAGGCAAAGGATGCGGGATCTGTAGTTTGTGAGATGTGGAAAATGTAGGTTGGAGTGTGTGGAAACTGTTGAATATGCAGGTCAGACGCGGGTAGCGTCAATGCATGGCTGCCCCATACCACCCGCGCGTCGCCGACGCTGACCTCGCTGACCGCCTCGCCGCTGTGGGCGCCGTGGTGATCGAAGGCGTCAAGGGGTGCGGCAAGACCGAGACCGCCCGGCAGCTGTGTGCCAGCGAGGTCCTGTTCGACGTCGACCAGCAGGCTCGGCGCGCCGCCGACCTCGACCCGTTCCTCGTCCTCGACGGGCCGACCCCCCGCCTGGTCGACGAGTGGCAGCGGCAGCCGAACATTTGGGACGCCATTCGACGTGAGGTGGACTCGCGTGCCGCGCGCGGCCAGTTCATCCTCACCGGCTCCGCGACTCCGCGCGATGACGTCGTGCGGCACTCGGGCGCCGGGCGCATCGGCGTGCAGCGCATGCGCACGATGACGCTCGCCGAGCAGGGCGTCCACCAGCCAACAACCTCGGTCGCAGAGCTCCTTCGCACAGGCGCCGCCGGCGGCGGCCGCTGCACGCTGCCGCTCGCGGGCTACGCCGAGCGGGCAGTCATCGGCGGTTGGCCGCAGAACCTCGGTGCCACCGAGAAGGCCGCGCGCCAGTTCGTCGAGGGCTACCTGACGACGATCATCGAGCACGACATCGACCAGGTCTCCGGCGCACGACGCGATCCGCTGCGGGTGCGGCGCTTCCTGCACGCCTACGCCCAGCTGACCGCGCACCCGGCAACGCTCGCCACGATCCTTAAGCGGGCCCGCGGCGAGGCCGACGACGAGGTCGCGCCGAGCCGGTTTTCCGCCGGCCCCTACCTCGACGCCCTGCGGCGCATGATGATCATCGACGAGCTCCCAGCGTGGGACCCCAAGGTCCGCTCCCGGGCGCGGCTGACCGCCACCGAGAAGCGCCTCCTCGCTGACCCCTCCCTGGCCGCGTCGCTGCTCAGCTGTAGCTCGACGCGGCTGCTGCGCGACATCGAGACCTTCGGCTTCCAGTTCGAGGCGCTCGTCGCCCACGACCTGCGCGTGTACGCCGAGGCGGCCGGTTTCACGCTCTACCACTACCGCGAACAGGACGGCCGGCTCGAGGTTGACCTCGTCGCCGAGAGCGTTGACGGTGCCTGGGTCGCCTTCGAGGTCAAGCTCGGCGGCAACCAGGAGGACGAGGCAGCTACCAGCCTGCTCAGGCTCAAGGACAGGGTCGAGCGGCCACCTACGGCGCTCGCGATCATCACAGCCACCGAGTACGGGTATCGCCGCGAAGACGGAGTCTGGGTCCTGCCCCTCGGGCTGCTGGGGCCGTAGGTAGGCCTGGCGCGCCCGACCGTCGATGCGTCGCTTGGCGCAGGCTCGATGAGCGCATTCGTGGCCACGACGCTCCAGCTCGACCGCCGCCGAAGGCGCACCGTCGTGGGAGCTGTGGGAGGAGTTGTGGGAACAGCGGTGCCCAGTTCACGACGAAAGGCCTCCGACCTGCAGTGTCTGCAGGTCAGAGGCCTGACGTGCCGGAGCCGCCTATCGGAATCGAACCGATGACCTACGCATTACGAGTGCGTCGCTCTGGCCGACTGAGCTAAGGCGGCACGTGCCCGAGGGGCACGAGCATCGAGTATAGGGGTTGCCCGAGGGTGCCGCGGACCAGCCCGGCCGACCGACCTACGAGCAGCGCAGGCCGTCGTCCGGCACGGTGCCACGCAGGAGGTAGGCGTCGACCGCCTTGTCGACGCAGCGGCTGCCGCGCATGTACGCGGTGTGGCCGTCACCCTCGTACGTGACCAGGTGCCCGTCGCTCAGCTGGCTGGCGAGGCCCTGCGCCCACTCGTACGGCGTGGCGGGGTCGCGGGTGGTGCCGACGACGACGATCGGGGGGCTGCCGGGGGCGGCGATCTTCTCCGGCGCGCCGTGGCCCTTGACCGGCCAGTACGCGCACGGCAGCTGGCTCCAGTCGAGGAACGAGCCCCACGTCGGGGCGGCCTTCTCGTACCGGGGCAGCGAGGCCTGGACCGCCGCGAGGCCACCGGTGTCCGGCCGGTCGAGGCAGTTGACGGCGTAGATCACGGTGTTCTGGTTGGAGGAGTAGTGACCGTCGCTGCCGCGCTCGGCGTAGGCGTCGGCGAGCTGCAGCAGCCCGGCCCCGCTACCGCCGAAGGCCTGGTCGAGAGCCTGACGCAGCAACGGCCAGTAACCCTGGTCGTACATGGCGACGGCGATGCCGAGGCTTCCCCAGCCCTCGGTGAGCGGCCGGCTCGCGTCGCCGGTCGGCAGCGGCTGGGCGTCCAGGGAGGCCAGCAGGTCGCGCAGCCGCTGCATGCCGCGGTCGACGTCGCTGCCGAGGGGGCAGTCGCGCTGCCCGGTGCAGTCGGCGACGAACGCCCGCGTGGCCTGCTCGAAGCCCTTCGCCTGGCCGAGGTTGACCTCGTCGGCGGACAGCGAGGGGTCGATCGCGCCGTCCAGCACCATGCGTCCGACGTTGCGCGGGAACAGCTGGGCGTACGTCGCACCGAGGAAGGTGCCGTAGGACTTGCCGAGGTAGAACAGCCGCTTGTCACCGAGCGCCGCGCGCAGGACGTCGATGTCGCGCGCGGCGTCCTGCGTGCCCACGTGGGCGAGCAGGTTCGCCTCCTCCGGCCTCGCAACGCCGGCCGAGCTGCTTGAACAGCGCGACCGTGTCGGCGACCTCCGCCGCGTCGTCGGGCGTGGGGTCGGCCGCGAGCAGCTGGTCGGTCTGGCCGTCCGTGAGGCACTTCAGCGGTGCGCTCTGGCCGACGCCTCGCGGGTCGAAACCGACGACGTCGAAGCTGCGTCGGGTGGCGTCGCTGATGACGGCGCGCGCCGCACGGGCGTAGTCGACGCCCGACCCACCCGGCCCGCCCGGGTTGATCACCAGGGACCCCAGCCGCTGGTCGGGCTTGCCGGCCGGCAGCCGCACCAGCGCGAGCTGGATCGTGGCTCCGCTGGGCCGGGCGTAGTCGACCGGCACCGTGAGCTTGCTGCACTCGAAGCTGCCCCCGCAACCGCTCCAGGACAGCTTCTGCGCGTAGAACGACGCCAGCCCGTCGGGCACGGGCGGGGTCGACACCGACGGCGCGTTCGGGCTCGTCGTGCGGCCGGCGTCGCCACCACCGGAGCCACCGGAGCACGCCGCCAGGACGACGGCGAGCGCCGCCACCAGGACGACGGTGAACCTGCGTCGTGGCACCGCGAACCCCTGTCTCGAACCGGGCGCACCCGACGCACCGGACCCATCGGCCGTGCCCCGACGGTACCCCGCGCTCACGCCGGCAGCCGCAGCCGCACCGCCATGGCCTCCAGGGCGAGCAGGGGCGCGACGTTGGCGGCGATGCGGTCGCGGGCATCGCGGATGGCGTCCATGCACCGCACCGCCTGCGAGGGCGTCAGCCGCTGGGCCAGGCGCTCGACGTCCGGGCGCATCTCGGCGTTGACGAGCTCGGCCGAGGGGTCGGCGTGCACCATGAGCACGTCGCGGTACAGCGAGAGCAGGTCGAGCAGCGAGCGGTCGATCATGTCGCGCACGAACCGCGTCGCCCGGCGCTTCTGGTTGTCGGCGAGCACCTTCAGCTGGCTGCGCACGTGAGGTGGCTGGGTGCGCGACTGCGCGTCGGCGCCCAGGGCCCGCAGCAGGTCGGCGCGCTCGGCCTCGTCACGCGCGGTCGTGGCGTCCTCGGCCTCGGCCTTCGCGGTGTCGAGCAGCTGGGCCGCGTGCAGCACCGCCTCGCCCACGGTGTGCAGCCGCAGCGGCACCTGCAGCACCTCGCGGCGGCGGATGCGCGCCTGCTCGTCGGTGGCCAGCCGCCGGGCCATGCCGATGTGGCTCTGCGCGGCCCGCGCGGCGAAGACCGCCATCTGAGGGTCGACGCCGTCGCGCTGGACCAGCAGCTCGGCCACGGCCTCGGGCGGCGGGGTGCGCAGCGCGACGTGGCGGCACCGGCTGCGGATGGTCACCAGGACGTCGTCCGCGCTGGGGGCGCACAGCAGCCACACGGTGCGGGCGGTCGGCTCCTCGATCGCCTTGAGCATGGCGTTCCCGGAGAACTCGTTGAGCCGGTCGGCGTCCTCGACCACGATCACCCGCCAGCGACCGACCGACGGGCGCCGCTGCGCCACGGGCAGCAGCTCGAGCGCCTGCTGCCGGCTGATGATGACGCCCTCGGTGCGCAGCGTCGTGACGTCGGCGTGGCTGCCGGCCAGCACCGTGTGGCACGAGTGGCAGCGACCGCAGCCGGCCTCCTGCTCGTCGCACAGCAGGGCCGCCGCGAACGCGCGGGCGGCCACCGACCGGCCCGAGCCGGGTGGGCCGGTGAACAGCCACGCGTGCGTCATGCCCGCGCCGTCGGCGCGAGAGGACGCGACAGCCCGCTGCAGCACCTCGATCGTCGGCTGCTGGCCGACGACCTCGTCCCAGACGCTCACCGGTCGTCCCCGCCGCCGAGGCCGAAGATCTCGTCGTCGAGCGAGGCGTCCTCAGGGCGCCGCCGCCGCCTCGCCGGCGGCCGTTGCCCCCTGGGCGCAGGGCCGCCGGGCCGGACGGCGGGCAGCTCGGCGGTCGGGGCCACCGGCGCCTGCACGTGCGTCTGGTCGGCGTCGGGCGTCGAGCGCCTCTCGGCCTCCCGCCGCTGCAGGTCGGCTTCGTGCCGACCCCGCTCCTCGGCCTCGCGTCGGGCCCGCTCCTCGCGCCTCAGCCGCTCGCGCTCGGCCTGCTCCGCAGCATCCCGCTTCGCCTGCTCGCGGGCAGCCCGCTCGGCCGCCTCCCGCTCGGCCGACTCCCGCGCTTCTCGTTCGACCTGCTCGCGGGCAGCCCGCTCGGCCGCCTCCCGCTCAGCGGCCTCCCGCGCCTCGCGCTGAGCCCGTTCGCGCCCCTCCCGCTCCTCACGCGCGGCACGGCCCACCGGGGACTCGGGCAGCACCGACCCGAGCCGCTCGACCACCTGGCGGTGGATCTCCTGCGGCCCGAGCGCGGCGTCGACGACGAGGTAGCGCGACGGCGCGCGACGGGCCAGCACGAGGTACCGGTCACGGATGCGGCCGTGGAACTCGTCGGACTCCGCCTCCAGCCGGTCGTGCTCGTCGCCGCGGCGGCTGCGTCCCTCGTCGGGCTCGACGTCCAGCAGCACGGTGAGGTCGGGCGTCAGACCCTGGGTGGCCCAGCGCGACAGCTGCGCGACCTCGGCAGTGCCGAGGTCGCGCCCAGAGCCCTGGTAGGCCACCGAGGAGTCGACGAAGCGGTCGCTGACGACGATCTCGCCGTCCTCGAGCGAGGGCCGCACGACGCTCTCGACGTGATGGGCGCGGTCGGCAGCGAAGAGCAGCGCCTCGGCCCGCGGCGACAGGTCGTCGCCGTGCAGCAGCACGTCGCGCAGCTTGCGGCCGACCGGCGTCGCGCCGGGCTCGTGGGTGAGACGCACGCGGTAGCCCTGGTCGGCGAGCCAGGCGCCGAGCAGGCGCACCTGGGTGGACTTGCCGGCGCCGTCGCCGCCTTCGAAGACGACGAACCGCCCTGAGTACGGGTCGCGCCGGGCCGGTGCGTGGTGCACCTGGCGCTGGCGGACGGCCTGCAGCAGGTCGCTGGCGAGGGACACCCCGGGCCGGTCGTCCATCTGCCGGTAGGCCAGCAGCCCGATCGCCAGGGCGATGAGGCCGGCGAGCAGGAACGTCGCCATGACGCCGGTGTAGGTGAGGCTCACGTCGTCGGTGAGGTGCACCGTGTGCGGCAGCCCGAGGCCCTTGGAGAAGCCCGCAGCGATCACCGGGCCCAGGGCCAGCACCGAGATGAGGACGACGCGCACCATCGACTGCACGAACGCGAACGTGCGGCCGCGGACGTCGTCGCCGACCTCGAGACCGAGCAGCGTGTAGCCGGTGACCCACGCGGCGCCCGCGCACGCCCCCAGCCCGATGGTGAAGAACACGGCGAGCGCGATGTTGGGCACCAGCGACAACAGCACCAGCCAGCCACCGGCAGCGCCGATGGACAGTCCGAACAGCCGCCGCCGGGAGAACTCTGCGAGCAGCCGCGGCGCCACCCACATCCCGGCGGCCATGCCGACGAACACCGCCCCGAACAACGCGCCGTAGCCGGGCGAGCCGGCCCCCAGCTCGGCGACGAAGCTCTGCGCCAGACCGATGACGAACCCGCCGGCCGCGAACGCGCCGAGCATGCCGAGCACCAGACCGCGGACGAGCGGCGTGCTGCCGATGAACTTCCAGCCCTCGATCGCGGTGCGGATGATGGAGCTCTGCCGCGCGCCGCGCGCCGTGGACTCGGGGAAGTCCAGCCGCCAGATGACGACTGCGGACACCAGGAAGGTCAGGGCGTTGACGTACAGCGCGAGGTAGGTGGGGTTGCCCTGGAAGTCCGGGATCACGCCGTCGACGACGCCGCTCAGCAGGGTCAGGCCGGAGAAGGCGATGGCCGCGACCGGAGCCGAGCCGTAGGTGACCACCAGGCTGAGCTGGTTGGCGGCCTCGAGCCGGCGGCGCGGCACCAGGTTGGGCACCGTCGCGTCCTTGGCGGGCATCCAGAACAGCCCGACGACCTCGACGAGCACGGTGGCGACGTACAGCCACCACAGCGTGCCGATGAGCGGGATGGTGCAGAACAGCAGGAACCGCAGGACGTCGCCGTACACCAGCGTCCACCGGCGCGGCAGCCGGTCGGCGACGACGCCGGCCAGCGGGCCGAAGAACACCGCCGGGGCCAGCCGCAGGATGAAGACGCCGGAGACCGCGAGCAGCTTGGCCGCCGGGGTCTGAGGGAGGGCACCGGCGAGCGCCGTGGTGGCGAGCAGGCCGAGCCAGTCACCGAAGCTGGACATGCCGAGCGCGAGCCACAACCGCCGGAACGGCGTGATCGCCAGCACCGCGCGCACGTCGTGGTCGGGCACGGGGTCCACGGGGTCGGCCGTCACGGCCTCAGAGCCCCGGCGCTGGGGCTCGGCCGGGGAGCTCGTGCTCATGTCCGCCACGCCGGAAGCCTACGGGAGTCGACCGACACCCCTCATCGTCCCACCGGCGGCGACGGAGGTGGGTCCCGTCACTGCATTCGTGGAAGGCCACGGGGGCACCCCACTCCCCCAGGTTCGCCGCGGGGTGCCCCCGTGGCCACCCTCGGGGGCGGCTCGGGGGTTGGCCGGGGGTTGGCTCGGGGGGTTGGCTCAGGGGGTCTTCTTGGCGGCGGTCTTCTTGGCGGCGGTCTTCTTGGTCGTCTTCTTCGCCGTGGTCTTCTTCGCCGTGGTCTTCTTCGCGGTGGCCTTCTTGGCGCCGCGCTTCTTCACCGGGCCACGGGCGCGCTTGTCGGCCAGCAGCTCGGCGGCGCGCTCGAGGCTGATCGTTGCGGGGTCGTCCTCCTTGCGCAGGGTCGCGTTGACCTCGCCGTCGGTGACGTACGCGCCGAAGCGGCCGTCCTTGACGACGACCGGGCCGCCGGACACCGGGTCGGCCCCGAGCTCGCGCAGCGGCGCCGTCGCGGTCTGACCGCGCCCGCGCTTGGGCTGGGCGTAGATCGCGAGCGCCTCCTCGAGCGTGAGGTCGAACAGCTGGTCCTCGGACGCCAGCGAGCGCGAGTCGGTGCCCTTCTTCAGGTACGGGCCGTAGCGGCCGTTCTGCGCGGTGATCTCCTCACCGGACTCCGGGTCGACGCCGACCACCCGGGGCAGCGACAGCAGGCGCAGGGCGTCCTGCAAGGTGACCGTCTCCGGCGACATGTCCTTGAACAGGCTCGCCGTGCGGCCCCTGGGCTTGGCCGCGGCCTTCTTGGCCGCCTTCTTCGTGGCCTTCTTGGCGGTCTTCTTCGCCGGCTTCGGCGCAGCGGCCTGCTCGGCGTCCGGCTCGGACTCCAGCACCTCGGCCGGCGAGGCGCCGTCGTCCTCGTCCTCGGCGTCGTCCTCGACCAGCTCGGTGACGTACGGGCCGTACCGGCCGGCCTTGACCACGACGGTGCGGCCGGTGGCGGGGTCCTCGCCCAGCACGCGGCCCTCGTCACCGCTCATGGTGAGCAGCTCGCGGGCCTTCTCGACGGTCAGCTCGTCCGGCGCCACGTCGTCCGGGACGGTGGCGCGGCGGGGCTCGCCGTCCTCGCCCGGCACCTCGACGTAGGGGCCGTACCGGCCTACGCGCAGCACGACGCCCTCGCCGAGCGGCACCGTGCTGATCTCGCGGGCGTCGATCTCGTCGAGGTCGCCCGCGAGGTCGCGCAGCCCCTCGAGCGCGGAGTCGGCGTCGCCGAAGTAGAAGCGCTGCAACCAGGCCCCGCGCTCCTCCTCGCCCCCGGCGATCTTGTCGAGGTCGCTCTCCATCGCGGCGGTGAAGTCGTAGTCGACCAGCCGGCTGAAGTGCTCCTCCATCAACCGGGTGACCGCGAACGCCACCCACGAGGGCACGAGCGCGTTGCCGCGCTGCCACACGTAGCCGCGGTCGATGATCGTCGAGATGGTGGAGGCGTACGTCGACGGGCGGCCGATGCCGCGCTCCTCCAGCGCCTTCACGAGGCTGGCCTCGGTGTAGCGCGGCGGAGGGCTCGTCTCGTGGCCGAGCGCCTCGAGCTCGCGCGTGGTGACGGCGTCGCCCTGGGCGAGCTGGGGCAGCCGACGCTCGGAGTCGCGCTCGTCGTCGCCGCGCTGCTCGTCGCGACCCTCCTCGTAGGCGGCGAGGAAGCCGCGGAAGGTGATGACGGTGCCGCTCGCGCTGAACTCCGCGTCACGCCCGTCGGACGCCGTGGCCGCGAGCCGCACGGACGCCGTCGAACCGCGCGCGTCGGCCATCTGGCTGGCCACGGTGCGCTTCCAGATCAGCTCGTAGAGGCGGAACTCGTCGCCGCGCAGCTGGCCCGACACCTGGGCCGGCGTGCGGAAGCGGTCGCCGGCCGGGCGGATCGCCTCGTGCGCCTCCTGGGCGTTCTTGGACTTGCTCGCGTACATCCGCGGCTTGTCGGGTACGTACTCGGGGCCGTAGAGGTCCGCGGCCTGCGAGCGCGCCGCCGTCAGCGCCTCGTTCGACAGCACCGTCGAGTCGGTGCGCATGTAGGTGATGTAGCCGTTCTCGTACAACGACTGCGCGACGCGCATCGCCTGGCGGGAGGAGAAGCGCAGCTTGCGACTGGCCTCCTGCTGCAGCGTCGAGGTGGTGAAGGGCGCGGCCGGACGGCGCGTGTAGGGCTTCTCGTCGACGCTGCGCACGCTGACCCCGGCGCCGTCCAGCGCCCGGGCGAGCCCGGTGGCGGCGGCCTCGTCGAGGTGCACGACCGCCCGCGCGCCGTCCTTGAGCCGGCCGAGGTCGTCGAAGTCCTTGCCGGTGGCGACCCGCGCGCCGTCCACGCCGGTGAGGCGGGCGGTGAAGGTGGCGTCACCGTCCGCCGCGAAGGTACCGAGCAGGTCCCAGTACGAGGCGGCGCGGAAGGCCATGCGCTCGCGCTCGCGCTCGACGACCATGCGGGTGGCGACGGACTGCACGCGTCCGGCCGACAGGTTGCGGCGCACCTTGCGCCACAGCACCGGCGACACCTCGTACCCGTACAGGCGGTCGAGGATGCGGCGGGTCTCCTGGGCGTCGACCAGCCGGTCGTCGATGTCGCGCGTCGTCTCCAGGGCACGCTGCAGCGCCTCACGGGTGATCTCGTGGAACACCATGCGCTTCACCGGCACCTTGGGCTGCAAGGCCTCCAGCAGGTGCCAGGCGATGGCCTCGCCCTCGCGGTCCTCGTCCGTCGCGAGGAAGAGCTCGTCAGCGTCCTTGAGCAGCCGCTTGAGCTCGGCGACCTTCTTCTTCTTGTCGCTGTCGACCACGTAGTACGGCTCGAAGCCGTGGTCGACGTCGACGGCGAACTTGCCGAACGGGCCCTTCTTCATGTCCGCCGGGAGCTCGGACGGCTGCGGTAGGTCGCGAATGTGCCCGACGCTGGCCTCGACGTCGTACCCCTCGCCGAGGTAGCCGGCGATGGTCTTGGCCTTCGCCGGGGACTCGACGATCACGAGCCTGCGGCGACCGGTGCTGGACGACGTGGCCACGCTTCTCCTTCGCTTCTGCTCCCGGGCGCTGCTCGCGCCAGGGGAACGCATGGGCAGGCTCCGAGAGGGGCCGACCGGCCACGACGGTAACGCCGCGTGGCCGAGAGTATGCAATCCGGGGGCTCCAACGGGGGTGTCGAAGGTCCCGAGCCCTCGCCGCGCAAGCCGCCGAGAGCCTGGCCGCTCGGCGGCGTCAGCCGCGCCGGAGCAGGGTGTCGGCGACCAGGTGCCGGACGTCGGGCAGCAGCCGCGCCCGCAGGT
This sequence comes from uncultured Actinomycetota bacterium, assembly GCA_963816695.1. Lineage (GTDB taxonomy): Bacteria > Actinomycetota > Actinomycetes > Actinomycetales > Angustibacteraceae > Angustibacter. Next base: position 64,781 of record CAWFLV010000005.1, on the reverse strand, counting down.
CACCGACCGGCTCGTCGAGCAGCGCCGCCAGGGCACCGACGATCTGGCCGACGCTCAGCTCGCCGTCGCAGGCGCCGACCAGGCCGGCCAGCGCCGTGTCGGCCCGCACGACGCGCTGCAGCCCGCCGCCCTGGCGCAGCAGCACCACGGCCGGGTCGGCCGCGCCCGGGGTTCCGTGCCGCTCCTCGGTGACGTCCGGCGCCACGACCAGGCGCGCGGCCAGCACGTCGTCGTCCGAGGCGCGGCGCGCCCAGGTCTCGGCGTCCAGCACGGCGGTGACGACGTCGCCGAGGGGGCCGGACACGGGCCCGCGCAGCTCGTCCAGCCGCTGCCACGGGGCGTCCGGCGCCCGGCGCAGCGTCACCACGCCGAACCCGACGGCCTGGACCCCTCGGGCCTCGAAGTCCGCCAGCCAGGCGGCGACCAGCGCGTCGTGCTCGCGCGTGCCCGGTCGGTGGCCGCCGTCGCGCGCCCAGGTCTCGGCGTACTCGGCGCGATCCTGCACCTCGCGCTGCACCACCCAGGCCTGCACGTCGGCCGGCAGCCAGGCGGCGACCCGCTCGCGCCAGTCGAGCCCGTCGCGGTGCTCCCAGTTGCCGAGCAGCTGCGCGACCCCGCCGTCGGCGAGCAGGTCGCCGACCTCGCTGACCAGCCGCTGCACGACGGCGTCGCCGCCGAGGCCACCGTCGCGGTACTCGTACAGCGGCACGCCGGCCGCCCGCGGCGTGATCACGAACGGCGGGTTGCTGACGACGAGGTCGAAGCCGCCGGCGTCCTCACGCACGGGGTCCAGCAGGCTGCCGTGGCGCAGGTCGAGGGTGCGGCCGGCGAACGGGCCGTCGGCCGCCGCGTTGAGCGTGCCGTTGAAGGCGGCGAAGCCCAGTGCGCGCCGCGAGACGTCGGTGGCCACGATGGACTCGGCGTGGCGGGCGGCGTGGAACGCCTGCACCCCGCAGCCCGTGCCGACGTCCAGCGCTCGGCGCACGGCGCGCCGCGGCGTCCACTGGGCGAGGGTGGCCGAGGCGCCGCCGACCCCGAGCACGTGGTCAGGTCGCAGCGGGCGGCCGGTCGCCAGCTCGCTGAGGTCCGAGGCGAGCCACCAGCCGGCGTCGTCGGCGGCGTAGGGACGCAGGTCGACCAGCGGGCGGACGGCGTCGTCCGGCTCGGACCCGGACGACGCGACGAGGCCGGTGCCCACCGCGCCGAGGGTCCCGGTGCGGGGCAGGGCGGCGTCCAGGTCGCGCACGCGCACCTCGTCGCCGAGGACGAGCAGCCGCACGAGCACGGCCAGCGGGTCCGACGACGAGCCCAGCGCCCGCCGGGCGGCCACCGGCTGCTCACGGTGCAGCGCCGTCGCGGCGACGGGTCCGAGCGCCGACTCGACCGCGTCGACGTCGAAGCCGGCGAGGTCCTCGGCCAGGTCAGCGGCCTGGGCGGCGGTGAGGCGGGGCGCGTCCACGGCGCCGAGGCTAGCTGCACTCGGCCGAGACGCCGAGCGCCCCCGGACGGGTCGTCCGGGGGCGCTGGGGTGCCGCGTGTCGGGCCGCGGTCAGCGGGTCGTGACCGAGTCCTCGCCGGTGGTCGGCGTGTCGGCGAGGGTCTCGTCGACCTCCGCGCCAGGGGCGGTCGACGCCGAGCCCTCGTCGTCCGTGCCCGGGACGTCGCCACCGGCGTCGGTGGAGTCGTCACCGAACGCGATGTCGCGCCGCTTGGAGATCGTCACGACGGTGATGATGACCAGCGCGGCGACGCCCGCGATGCCGTAGCGGATCGGTCCGCTCGCGTGGGCGCCCACCGACAGCTGCACGATCGCGGGTGCGATGAGCACCGCCACCAGGTTCATCACCTTGATGAGCGGGTTGATGGCCGGCCCGGCGGTGTCCTTGAACGGGTCGCCGACCGTGTCACCGATCACCGTCGCGGCGTGCGCCTCGGAGCCCTTGCCACCGAAGTTGCCGTCCTCGACGATCTTCTTCGCGTTGTCCCAGGCACCGCCGGAGTTGGCGAGGAACACCGCCATGAGGACGCCGGCGCTGATCGCCCCGGCCAGGTAGCCGGCCAGCGGGCCGATGCCGAGGCCGAAGCCGACGGCGATCGGCGCCATGGCGGCCATCAGACCCGGGGTGGCCAGCTCGCGCAGCGAGTCGCGCGTGCAGATGTCGACGACGCGGCCGTACTCGGGGCGCTCGGTGCCCGCCATGATCCCGGGGTGCTCGCGGAACTGGCGGCGCACCTCGAAGACGATGGCGCCGGCGGCGCGGGTGACCGCGTTGATCGCCAGGCCGGAGAACATGAACACCACGGCGGCGCCGAGGATCACGCCGAACAGGTTCGACGGGGTGATCACCTGGAAGTCGAGCAGCGCCACGCGCGCGGCGGTGGTGAGCTGCTCGGGGCTGACCCCGGCGTCGGCGATGGCCGTGCTGGCCGCGTCGGTGTACGAGCCGAACAGCGCGGTGGCGGCGAGCACCGCCGTCGCGATGGCGATGCCCTTGGTGATCGCCTTCGTGGTGTTGCCCACGGCGTCGAGCTCGGTGAGGATCTGCGCGCCCTCGTCGTGGACGTCGCCGGACATCTCGGCGATGCCCTGGGCGTTGTCGCTGACCGGGCCGAAGGTGTCCATCGCCACGATGACACCGACCGTGGTGAGCAGGCCGCAGCCGGCCAGCGCGATGAGGAACAGCGACAGGATGACGGTGCTGCCACCCAGCACGAACGCGAGGTAGACGGCGCCACCGATGATGACGGCCGTGTAGACCGCCGACTCCAGGCCGACGCCGATGCCGGACAGCACGACGGTGGCCGCGCCCGTGAGCGAGGTGCGGGCGACGTCCTTGGTCGGTCGGTCCTCGGTGCCGGTGAAGTAGCCCGTCAGCCACAGGATGATCCCGGCGAGCACGATGCCCAGCGCCACCGCGGCGGTGGCCACGAGGCGCGGGTCGCCCTGCAGCGTCGTCACCGTGTCACCGGCGTTGGTGAGGTCGGCGAACGACGACGGGAGGTAGAGGAACGCGGCGACGCCGCACAGCACCGCCGAGACCGCGGCGGAGATGTAGAAGCCGCGGTTGATGGCGGTCAGGCCGCTCTCACCGGGCCGCGGCTTGACGATGAACACGCCGAGGACGGCGGTGACCGCACCGATCGCCGGGACGATCAGCGGGAACACCAGGCCGGCGTCACCGAACGCCGCCTTGCCGAGGATCAGCGCGGCGACGAGCGTGACGGCGTAGGACTCGAACAGGTCCGCGGCCATACCCGCGCAGTCGCCGACGTTGTCGCCGACGTTGTCGGCGATGGTCGCCGCGTTGCGGGGGTCGTCCTCGGGGATGTTCTGCTCGACCTTGCCGACGAGGTCGGCGCCGACGTCCGCTGCCTTGGTGAAGATGCCACCGCCGACTCGCATGAACATCGCGAGCAGCGCAGCGCCGAAGCCGAAGCCCTCGAGCACCTTGGGGGCGTCGCCCTTGTACAGCAGGACGACGACGGAGGCGCCGAGGAGGCCGAGGCCCACCGTCGCCATGCCGACGGTGCCGCCCGTGCGGAAGGCGACCTTCATGCCGCCGTCGCGGTCACCGTGGCGGGCCGCCTCGGCGACCCGGACGTTGGCCCGCACCGCCAGCGACATGCCGAGGTAGCCGATCGAGGCGGAGAACAGCGCGCCGAGCACGAAGAAGCCCGACCGGCCGTAGCGGACGCCCGCCGAGTCGGCGGGCAGCGCGAGCAGCAGGAAGAAGACGATGACGACGAACCCCGCCAGGGTCTTGAACTGCCGGGCGAGGTAGGCGGAGGCGCCTTCTTGGACGGCGCGGCCGATCTCCTGCATCTTCTCCGTGCCCTCACCGGCGGCCAGCACCTGGCGGCGGAAGGACACCGCGGTCACCAGGGCCAGCACCGCGATGACGGCGACGACGACGACGTAGGTCAGGTTGGTGCCAGCGATCGTGGCACCCTCTGCGGCCTGGGTCAGCCCGCGCATTCGCGTCCTCCTAGACGTGGGGACGTCCCCTTCACGGGTCGGCGCGCACGATCTCGGCACGCCGCACGGGGGGACGTTCGTGACGGACTGTATCGGTGCTGACTACGAGGCGGAAGCGATCCTGGGTCGCGGATCTGCAACGAAGCGGCTCATCGCGCCCAGGACAGGCGGACGGCCGTGTGGCCGGCGCGCTGCTCGACCAGGCTGTCGTCGGTGAGCCCCGCCAGGACGGCGCGGGGCAGCGCGTCGTCCTCGGACACCGAGAAGTCGTCGACCGGCCACACCCACGCGGTCAGGCCCGGGCCGGTGTCGTCCAGCTCGAGGGTCACTTCACCGTCGGCGCCGTCGGCTCCGGCAGCCCGCAGGGCGAGCGCGCACGCCTCGCCCACCGCCTGGCGCACGGACTCGATGAGGTCCTCCGGCCAGCCACCGCGGCGGGCCACGGTGACGGCAACCAGCCGCGCGGTGCGGACGTGGACGGCGAACGGCCGAAAGGACAGCCGGACGGTGCCAGGTGCCTCAGCCACCGTGCCCCCTCCCCTCGACGCCGGCCCTAGCCGCGCCCGTCACCGGGCGGGACGGTCAGGCGCCGGTGTCGGACGGCTGCGAGGCGAGCGCCTCGTCGACCGAGTCGTGGATCGCGAAGACCTTGGTCAGGCCGGTGATCCGGAAGACCTTCAGGACGCGCTCCTGCGAGCAGACCAGGTGCAGCGAGCCGCCTTGGGTCCGCACGCGCTTCAGGCCGCCGACGAGCACCCCCAGCCCGGTGGAGTCCAGGAACTCGACACCCTGCATGTCGACCACCAGATGGTGGTGGCCGGCCGCGACCAGCGTGTTCAGCTGGTCCCGCAGAGCCGGAGCGCTGTACACATCGATCTCGCCACTGACCTCGACGATCATGCGGCCGCCCTGCTCGCGCGTGCCCACCGACAGATCCACAGTTCCTCCAGAGCCCCTCGTCACTGCGCGCCATCTAACCACTGCGGCGCGCTACCGGACACCGACGCCCCGTTCGCCGGTCTGACCGCGTCCCCACCGGGAGGCGGCACGAGGGACCATAGACGAGTGGCAGCCACCCCGCCCTCCGTCGACCCGGCCACGCGATCGCGCGTGCTCGAGGTCGTGCGGGCGGCCGGCCGTCGCGACGAACGGATCCGGCACGTCGAGTCGCTGCCGGCGCGCAGCGGACGCGAGACGGCGTGGCCCGGCTGGGTCGACGCCGACCTCGTGGCGGCGCTTCGGGCGCAGGGCGTCGAACGGCCGTGGGAGCACCAGGTCCGCGCGGCCGACCTCGTGCACCAGGGACGGCACGTCGTGCTCGCGACGGGCACGGCGAGCGGCAAGTCGCTCGGCTACCTGCTGCCCGCGATCACCGCCGTGCGGCGCGACGCCGGCCACGGCCTGGGGGTGCGGCGCCCGACCGCGCTCTACCTCGCCCCGACGAAAGCCCTCGCCGCCGATCAGCTGGCGCGCGTGGAGGCGTTGCGACTGCCCGGCCTGCGGGCCGCGACGTACGACGGTGACACGGCCCCCGACGAGCGGCGCTGGATCCGTGACCACGCGTCGTACGTGCTCACCAACCCCGACCTGCTGCACCACTCGCTGCTGCCCGGGCACGAGCGGTGGGCGCGCTTCCTGCGCGGTCTGGAGGTCGTGGTCGTCGACGAGTGCCACCACTACCGCGGCGTCTTCGGCTCCCACGTCGCCGCGGTGCTCCGGCGGCTGCGCCGGGTCGCCGCGCGCTACGGGTCGTCGCCGACGTTCGTGCTCGCCTCGGCGACCGTGTCGTCGCCGGCCGAGCACGCGGGCCGGCTCACCGGTCTCGACGTGACGGCCGTGACCGACGACGCCTCGCCCCGCGGTCGCCTGGACGTCGTGCTGTGGGAGCCGCCGCTGCTGCCGGGAGGTGGTGAGCACGAGGCACCCACGCGGCGCGGAGCAGCGAGCGAGGCGGCGGACCTGCTGGCCGACCTCACGTCGGCCGGCGTGCGCACCCTCGCGTTCGTGCGCTCGCGGCGAGGGGTCGAGCACGTGGCGGCGACCACCCGCGGGCTGCTGCACGAGATCGACCCCGACCTCGTCGAGCGGGTGGCGGCGTACCGCGGCGGCTACCTGCCCGAGGAACGGCGGGCCCTCGAACGCGCGCTGCGCCGCGGCGACCTGCTGGGTCTCGCGGCGACCAACGCCCTCGAGCTGGGCGTGGACGTCGCCGGGCTCGACGCGGTGCTGCTCGCGGGGTGGCCCGGACGACGCTCGTCGATGTGGCAGCAGGCCGGCCGGGCCGGGCGGGCCGGCCAGGACGCCTTGGCGGTGCTCGTCGCCGCCGACGACCCGCTCGACACCTACCTGGTGAACCACCCGGAGGCGGTCTTCGGTGCGCCTGTCGAGGCGACGGTGCTCGACCCCGACAACGCCTACGTGCTCGCGCCCCACCTGGCTGCCGCGGCGGCGGAGCTGCCCCTCACCGAGGCGGACCTGCCGACGTTCGGCCCGACGGCTCGTGAGCTGCTCGACCTGCTCGTCGAGCGAGGTGTGCTGCGCCGCCGTCCGGCCGGGTGGTTCTGGGCGCGCAGTGACCGCGCGGCGGCGCACGTCGACCTGCGCGGCACCGGCGGGGCGGTCTTCGAGGTCGTCGAGGAGGTCACCGGCCGGGTGCTGGGGACCGTCGACGCCGCGTCCGCCGACCGCACCGTGCACGACGGCGCGGTGTACGTGCACCAGGGCGAGACCTACGTCGTGCACCACCTGGACCTCGCGGGCCACGTCGCCCTCGTCGTGCGCGACACACCGCCCTGGACCACCCAGGCGCGGACCGTCACCGACGTGAGGCTGCTCGAGACGTTGCGCCACAAGCAGTGGGGCGACGTCACGGTGTCCTTCGGCGCCGCGCGGGTGACGTCGCAGGTGGTGTCCTTCCTGCGCCGACGGGCCATCACCGGCGAGGTGCTGGGTGAGGAACCGCTGGACCTGCCCCCACGCGACCTGACCACCAAGGCGGTCTGGTGGTCGGCGCCTGCGGCGACGTTCGAGGCCGCCGGGCTCGCGCCCGGCGACCTGCCGGGCGCGCTGCACGCCGCGGAGCACGCGGCGATCGGCCTGCTGCCGCTGCTCGCTACCTGCGACCGCTGGGACGTCGGCGGGGTCTCGACGGCGCTGCACCCGGACACCGGGATGCCCACGGTCGTGGTGCACGACGGCCACCCCGGCGGCGCGGGCTTCGCCGAGCGCGGCTACGCCGTCATGGCGGACTGGCTGCGCGCCACGGCCGACGCGATCAGCGACTGCGGGTGCCCGGCCGGGTGCCCGTCGTGCGTGCAGTCGCCGAAGTGCGGCAACGGCAACGACCCGCTCGACAAGGCCCGGGCTCTGGACGTGCTGCGACTGCTGCTGCGCGCTGCCGCGCAGGACGCTCAACAGGACGTCACCGCGGGGCCGCACTAGGGTCGACAGCGGCATCCGGCGATCACGCCGGAGCAGACGGAGGTCACCATGATCGCGCTCGCCATCATCTTCCTGCTGCTGGCGGCGGCACTGGTCGTCGGCATCATCGTGACGGGCACCTCGCAGGAGGTGGTGCTCGACTCCACGGTCGGGACCTTCACGACCCAACCCGTGTGGATCTTCGTGGCGGGCGTCGTCGCGGCGCTGCTGACTCTGCTGGGACTGTCCGCCTTGGGCCGTGGCACGCGCCGCCGGGTCGACCGCCGCCGCGAGATGAAGCGACTGCGCCGCGTGGAGGAGGAGCAGGCCGCGCGGCACGAGTCGGACCGCGAGACCGAGCGCGAGGTCGAGCGCAACGCCGAGCGCGACGCAGCAGTGCCCGCTGACCGCGCCGCGGCCGGCGAGCCGGTCGGCGCCCGCGAGGGCTACGACGAGCCGGACCGCCACCTGGTGCGTGGCTCGCGGTCGACGACGGGGTACGACCCCGCTGCCGGCGAGCACGTGCGTCAGCCGGCGGACGGCACGACGACGCCTCCCACCACGACCACGCGCGGCACGGCCGACCACAGCGCAGACCCGCTCGACGTCGACGAGGCCGCCCGTCACCGCCAGCCCTGACCCGCTCGGGAGCGGCTTCGCGCCACGCCCAGCCGCCCGGTCGCACCGGGCGGTCGCACGCTGACGACGACGTCGACCTCATCGGCCCGCGCACCTGCTCGACAGGACAGCAGCCGCGCGCCGTTCGCCGTCGCCACGCGGTCGGCGACGCGGCAGGCCCGGCCGGTCGGTGCACCGCTGCTCACGGCCCCGGCCGCGGCGAGGGCGGCGAGGTCTGCCGCCGCATGAGCGCGGTGGCGGGCCACCACGACCCCGCTGAGCATCGCGATGGCGAGCGCCAGCGCCGCCGCGACGGCGACCACGGCCGTGAGGAGCACCGTCGCGCTACCGGTGTCGTGAGCCTGCTCGGGCTCGGCGACGGCGCGCGCCGAGACCGTCACCCGCGGCCCGTGGGGCAGCATCAGCAGGCGCACTCGGCGACGGACGCTCACCGCTACGGCAGCACCCCGGTCGATGGCCACGCGCGCGGCATCCCCACGGCCGAGCTCGGCCGCGGTGCTGCGGGCCACCTCGACCACCCGGGCGTCGGTGTCGCCGCGGGCCGCCGCCCGGGCACCGGCCCGGGCGGCGTCGACGCAGGCGACCTGGGCCGCTGCGACCTGCGCGACGCCTGCGACCGCGGCGGCGGTCAAGGCCACCGCCGGCAGGGCCACGGCCAGCTCTGCGGTCGCCGTCCCGCGGTCGTCGCTCGAGCGACCGTTTCGCCGGGACCGCAACCGGCGGCGGCGGCGGTCAGCCACCGAGGGCCAGCGCCTTCTTGATGATCCCCAGCAGCAGCGCCTGGACGGCCGACCCGCGCAGGATCGTCACGAGCAACGCTGCGAAGCCGCAGGCGGCCAGCGTCCCGATGGCGTACTCGGCCGTCGTCATCCCGGCGTCACTGATGCTGCGCGCCACCCGTCGGCGGAAGGTCACCAGTGGTCTCATGTGTGCTCCGATCGTTCGGTTTCCGTCACGGCGCAGCGGGTGCTGAGCCGAGTGGGCAGGTGCAGCACGGCAGTCACGTGCCCGAGAGCAGCTCGTGGGCGAGACCCAGCACGACCGGGGCCACACCGAGCAGGACGAAGGCCGGCAGGACGGCGAGCCCCAACGGCAGGACGAGCCGCACCCCCAGCCGCCCGGTGGCCGCTGCGACCGCGCGCCGCCGCGCGGCCCGCTGGTCGGCGGCAGCCCGGCCCAGCAGCGCCACCGCCGAGGCTCCGGTGCGGTCGGCCAGAGCCATCGCCTGGTCGACGGCCCGGCGGGCGTCGTCGCCGGCTGGCCAGCGCAGCGACGACCGGCCGGCGCCACCGCCTACCGCCTCGACAGCCGCCGCGACCGCGGCCGCGGTGGGCAGGCCGGCGGCCAGCGCGGCGCAGACCAGGTCGATGATCACGACCGCCGACACCCGCGACGCTGGGCCGGCGGGCACGGCGGCGGGGGCGGGCGCGGTGGCACGGAGCCGCACGCCCACGTCGCTGGTCGGCGCGACCAGCACGGCACCACCAGCCAGCAGCGGTGCCAGCAGCGCACTCCACGACACCGCACCCCACGACACCGCGCTCACGACGACCCCGCACTCACGACGACCCCGCGCGAACGACGACCGCCGCCGGAGCGGGTCTGCCGGCACGCTCGACCGCGTTGACGAGGGCTCGCATCCACCACCGACCCGCGATGAGCAGGACGACGCCGCCGACGGCGCACGCTCGCCCCGGTGCGGTCGTGAGCAGCACCCCCACCGGATGGGCTCCGACGAGCTCACCCAGACCGACGCCGGCTACCGGCAGCGCGAGCAGCAACCGAGCGGTCGCCCGAGGCCCGGCGAGCGCCGCCTCGAGCGCCGCCTGGTCGTCGCGCTCAGCGCGCACGGTGCGGGCCACGGAGTCCAGCAGGCCCGCGAGCGGGGCGCCGGTGGTCTGGGCGAGATCCCACGCGGCGGCCGCGGCGGCCGCGTCCGCCGTCGACGCGCGAGCGCCACGCTGCGGACCGGACGGCCACGGCTGCCCGACCGTGAGGCTGCGCAGAGCGGCGACGGGATCGGTGGTCGACAGCGGTGCGTCACACAGCTCCACCGCGGCCGCCCACGCCGTCGTCGGCTCGGCGCCGGCCCGGACCTGGGCCGCCACCATGTCGAGGACGGTCAACAGCGTGGTCGCGGAGAGCCCGCGGTCGGCCCGACGACGAGCGCCAGGGCGCTGGCTGCCGGCACGCCTGCCGCGCCGCAGTGGTCGAGGTGCGGTCGTCATCGGCCGGGCGTCGGCGCGCACCGCGAGTACCGCAACGCCGACGAGCCCACCAGCGAGCAGCGCCGTGCTCACGACGGCCCGCCCTCGAGCCGATGCTGCAGCGCCGGCCACCCCGGTCCGCGGCTGCCGGAGGACGCCGGGTCGGCCGGGTCGGCGTCGAGCGCCGGCACCACCCGCACCAGCCCCGACTCCCGGCTGACGACACCGATCTGCATGAGCCGTCGCTGCGACCCCCGGCGGCGCAGGTGCAGCACCGCCTGCACGGCACCTCCGAGCTGGGCGTGCACCGCGTCGCGGTCGAGACCGGCCAGCGCCCCCAGCGCCTCGACGCGCGCCGGCAGCTCGGTCACGTCGTTGGCGTGCAGGGTGCCGCACCCGCCGTCGTGCCCGGTGTTGAGAGCGGCGAGCAGCTCGCGTACCTCCGCTCCTCGGACCTCCCCCACCACCAAGCGGTCGGGGCGCATGCGCAGGGCCTGGCGGACGAGCTCGGTGAGCGTCACCGAGCCCCGTCCCTCGACGTTCGCGGCGCGGGACTCCAGCCGCACCACGTGCGGGTGGTCGACGCGCACCTCGGCGCAGTCCTCGACCACGACGATGCGTTCCGCCGGCGGCACCAGGCCGAGCAAGGCACCGAGCACCGTCGTCTTGCCGGCGCCGGTGCCACCGCAGACGAGGAAGGCGAGCCGGCGCCGCACCATGGCCTGCACGACGTCGGCCCAGCCAGGCGGGACGGTGCCCCGGTCGACCAGCTCAGCCATCGTCATCGCCTGACGAGCGGGGACGCGCAGGCAGATGTGGGTGCCTCCCTCGACCAGCGGTGGCAGGGCCACGTGCAGCCGCACACCACCGGCGAGCCGGGCGTCGACGAACGGTGAGGCGTCGTCCAGCCGGCGCCCTGCGGCGGCGGCGAGTCGCACGGCCAGCGCCCGCACCTCACGCTCGCCACCGACGTCGACGCGGACCCGCTCGACGCCGCGCCCGCGGTCGACCCAGACCCCGGAGGTGCCGTTGACGAGGACGTCGGTGACGTCCGGGTCGGCGACCAGCGCCTCCAGCGGCCCGGTGCCCGCCAGCTCGGCCCGCAGCGTCTCGACCACCTGCAGGAGCGCCTGGTCGCCCAGCACCGCACCGGTGTTCCGCACGGCTGCGGCGACGCGCCCCGGCGTGACCGGGCCTTGGCCGGCGAGCTCCACGCGCACGCGCTCCAGCAGCAGCCGGTCGTCGGCTCTCACGCGGCCCGCTCGCACGCGGCGTTGCCGAGGCACTGCTCAGCGGCGCGGCGCAGCGCGCTGCGGCTGCGCTGGCCGGGGAGCATCCCCTGGTCCAGGTCGGCGTCGACGCGGGGCTCGTCGCGCAGCAGCGCCGCCAGCTCGAGCCCGAGCGCGTCAGCGACCTGGCGCGCGCTCCACCGGTCGTCCGCCCTGCGGCGCACGACGACCGAGGTGCTGCTGACCCGCCCGCTCAGCGACGCCACGACCTGGGTGGCCGCCGCGACCGCCCGCAGCCGCGCGGGGACGACGACGAGCAGCTCGTCCACCCGCGAGAGGGCGGCATCCGCGACGGCGTCGCCGGACCGCGGCAGGTCGACGACGACGAGGTCGTGGCCGCGCCGTCCCGCGTCGAGGACCGCCTCGACGGCGGCGGGAGGGACGTCGACGGGCTCGCCGCGACCCCACCCCAGCACCGCCATCGCCCCGGCGCGCGGGAGCGAGGAGTGCAGGCTCGACGCCGGCAGCCTGCCGCGTGCGGCGGCGAGATCCGGCCAGCGCAGCCCGGCGACGTCGTCGAGCCCCACGGCGAGGTCGACCCCGCCGCCGAGGGGGTCGACGTCGACCAGCAGCGTGCGTCGGCCGCGCTCTGCGGCGACCACCGCCATCGTGGCCGCGAGCAGCGTGGCGCCTGCGCCACCGCACCCGCCGACGACGCCCACCACCCGGGCGGCCGCCGACGGCTCGACGGTGCGGGCGATCCGCTCGATCAGCCACTCGTGGGCCTGCGGCAGCAGGGCCACCTGCTCGGCACCCAGCGCGACGGCGTGCTGCCAGAGGCGTTCCTCGCGCACCGGGCTGAGGTCGTCGTCGAACCCCACGACCACCAGGTCCGCAGCGCGCGCCGGCCGGCGCCGCGAGAGCTCGCGGGTGAGGTCGGCACCGACCAGCACCAGGCCGTGCGGCCAGCGCGCCGCAGGCGGCAGCTCGTGCTCGACGGCGAGCCGCACGCCAGCCGCCGCCGCGAGCCGCTGCAGCTCGTCGCCGAGGTGCGAGTCGGCCGTCAGCGCCGTCACGGGCGCGCTCGAGGCGTCCTCGGCGGTGCCAGCGGTGCCAGCGGTGCTTGCGGGCGGCAGCGTCGGTGCGTTCACGGGACCTCCTGGGCTCGGGATCTCAGCCTCGAGGTCAGCAGGGGTCGACCGTCCGGCCCGGTGGGTCGCCTGTGGAGAACCAGGGCCATGGCGAGGCTGTGGAGGAAATCCGGCGGCTGTCCACAGCGGGCGGCCAGGAGCGATCGGCCGTCAGTCCTCCGCCGCCGCCCGGCGTCGATGAGCACGCCACAACGTGACGACCCCCGTCGGGGGGACGACGGGGGCCGTCTGGCGCACCGGCTCGGGGGGGATGAACCGGGTGCGCCCGGCACGGTCTCGAGGACCGGCAGCCTCAGTGTGTACCCGCACTCTGCGCCGCGCAATTCCCTCAGCAGACCGGGTCCACGGGCTGCGAGGTCCGTTTCGCCCCACCCCGACGAGGCAAAGTCAAGCCTTCACTTCGACCCCGGCCAGGAGTAGACAAGGAGGTGAGCCGCCGTTCACCCGGCGACCCAGCACGGCCCTCCCGGTACCCACGTGCGGGCAGTCCACTGATGGACCGGTCGTGGCGGGCTAGCCCCACTGCGACGACGCACAGCACGCTTGGTAGCCGGTGACCGTGCACACGACGGCGCCTCGCCCACGGCGAGGCGCCGTCACCCACGTAGCCCGTGCGCGCGAGCCCTCGACGGGGCGACACTGAGGCCGTGGGCTACGAGGTGCTCGACACCGACGGCGCCCGACTCGAGCTGCCCTCGACGCCGGTGCCGCCGTCCGAGGTGGTGGCCTTCGACGACCTGCCGAGCCAGCCGGACGACGCCGTCGCCGACCAGGGAGCAGCCCCAGCCAGCGGCACGGGCCTGCGCGACCATTGGCGCCGACTCGGATCAGACCCGTTGTACGCCAAGCGTTTCGGCCTCGCCCCGATCGTGAGCGCCGCCGTCGTGCTGCTGCTCGTCGGCTGGGCGGTGGGCGGCAGCCTCGCGACCCAGCACGCCGAGCAGGTACGGGCTGCCGAGCGCCTGTCCCGCCTCGCGGTCGTGGCCACGGTCACCGGCGTCGACGCGGTGCCGGGTGAGGAGACCGCCGACTTCACGGTGCGGCTCGTGAACGCCGGCCCGCTGCCGGTCACCGTCGTGACCGCGCCGGACGGCGCCCAGGCGACGACGTCCAGCCCGGTCGTGACCCCGCTGGGCGGCGCCACGGTGGTGCCTGCCGGCGGGAACCTGACGACGAACCTGCGACTGGCCATCGACTGCACCGGCAAGCAGGACGTGGGCAGCCTGCTGCGGGTACCCCTGCGCACCGCCGACGGCAGCGTCCACCACGTCCTGGCCCTGGACGACGGCGCCGCGCGGTCGCAGGTCTACGGCGGTTCGCCGTGCAACCGGGGCCTGCCCGCGCTGGACACGACGATCCTCGGCAGCATCGACCACCCCCTCCTGCGGCTGCGGAACACCACGGCCCGGGCGCTGGAGGTGGAGCTCGACGTCGAGAACTCCCCGTTCGTCGCGCAGAGCGCCAACTTCTCGGTGCTGCACCTCACCCCACCGCTGCCGCTGGTGCTCGAGCCGCACGAGAGCGTCGACCTCGCCGTGACGCTGGTGCCGTGGTCGTGCCCCAAGGGGCTGTCGGTGATCCTGGGGTCGCAGGTCTCGCCGTACATCGTGCTCCGGAGCGGCTACCCCGGCGCGCAAGGCCTCGCGCAGGACCGAGCGGGCGTCGACCTGAGCACGTTGTGGGGCGCGGCGCTGGCGCGAAACTGCTCGTGAGGCGACGCGCTCGCGCGGGAGGCGACACAATGCCCGGGTGGGTTACGAGGTCCTGGACGCGGGACGCACGCAAGGGGCCGACCCGGCGCACGGTGGGCTCGGTCCCGTCGACGTCGTCGCGCTCGAGGACCTGCCCGACCCGCACGACCAGGCCACGGGCCCGAGCTCGCCGCGGCTCCCGCGCTGGCTGACCCGCCGCCCGGAGCACCTGACTCCGCAGGTCGCCGCCGCCCTCGTCGGCGTGGCCGTGCTGGGTCTGGTCGCCGGCGGCTGGTGGGCCGCACGGCGCGCCGCCGCGGACCAGCAGGCGGGCGCCCGGGCCAGCGTCAGCGCCTTCGCGCTCGTGGTCGGCGTCGACAGCCACGACTCGGAGGCCGGGAAGGTCGCGGACTTCAGCCTGCGGGTCTACAACGTCGGCGCGCTGCCCCTCACGGTGGTGGTCTCCGACAACCAGTCGCGGCCGCCGCAAGGGGAGCCGCTGGTGAGCCTGGTGACCGGTGACGGCACCGTGCGCCCCGGTCGTGATGCCCTGGTGCGGGCCCGCGTGCCGCTGAACTGCGAGTCGCAGGAGGCCCTGCGGCTGCGGGTGCCTGTGCGCAGCCCGGACGGCACGGTGCACCGCGTCGACGCGCGCGACGGCGACCAGGGCGCGCTCGCCCAGTCCGCGCAGGCGCTGTGTGCCCAGGGCGACTACGTCGACCCCATGCCGGTCCAGCTCACCGGCTCGCTCAGCCAGCCCGTCCTGGAGCTGTCGAACACCACCGACCGACCGCTCACCGTCAGCCTCGACTCGGGCTCGCCGCTCACGCAGGCCGCCAGCGAGTACCTGGCGCTCACGACCCACCCGGCCCTGCCGCTCGTGGTGCCGCCCAACGCCTCCGAGAGACTCCAGGTGCGGATCGACGTGCAGGGCTGCCACCGCGACCTCGGCCCGCTCGCCGACGGTGGCGCCGGCTATCTCGGTCTGCGCATCGAAGGCGTCCCCGACGGCATGACGCAGACCGGCGTCGACGTCAGCACGCTCGTCGGGGCCGCGCTCGAGCGCTCGTGCCGGTAGGCGACCTCAGCGCGGCAGCCGGCCGGCCAGCACCGCGTCGGCGACGGCGCGTCCCTCGACGGCTCCTCGGGCGACCAGGTCGGCGCAGTAGACGAGCCAACCCGCCACGCCCTCCGGTGTGCCGGAGACGTACGCGTTGAGCGCTGCGGCGTAGGCCGGTAGACCCGTTGCGAGACAAGCGACCTCGGGCACACCCACGCCAGTGGGGTCGAGTCCGCGGTCGACGACGACAGTGCGGAAGAGCGCGCGGGCGACCAGCCCGCTGCCCGCGAGGAACGGGCGCATCGCCATGACCTCGCCGTGCGCCAGCGCGGCGACGACGAGCGCCGGAACGTCACCCGGAGCGCGCAGGACGCCGGCCAGCGACTCCAGGCGATCGGCGAGCTGAGGCCCCTGGGGCGCCTCACCTGGGCCGGGCAGGTCCGCAGGCGGCTCACCATCGCGACGCGGGCGCCCGAGCGCGTCCGCGGGCACGAGGTCCGCAGCCGCGGCGGTGTGCAGCCGGGCCAGGGCCTGCAGCGGTGCGCTGCGCACGACGTCCCCGAGGGCCTGCGCCTCGACGGTGACCCGGACGGCGCCGGCCACCACGTGCCCGACCGCGTCGTCCGGGGCGGGTCGGGCGCCGCGCAGGACGTCGCGCACGACGTCCACCGGCAGCTCGGCGCCGTCGAGGGCGGCGCTCGCCCGTGCCGCGCGCGCGGTCGTCTCCGCTCGCGCCTCCGCGGTGCGCCGGCGCAGCGCCTGGTGCCAGCGCAGCTCGGTACAGGCCTGCCGGGCGGCGTCGACCGCCTCGGCGACCCCGGGAAGGGCGGCGAGCTCGTGCAGCACCTGGGCGTCGTCCACGATCGGCGACCCTACGCGGGGCGCGGCGACTACTGTCACGACGGTGCACCCCGAGGGCGTGACCAGGGCCGCTGACCTGCTGCGCGACGTCGCCGCCGCCGAGGCCGCGGGCACCGGCACCAACCTGCCGCCCCTCGTCGCCGTGGTGGCCATCGGCGTCCTGGTCGCGGCGCTCGCGGCTCGCGTCGTGCGTCGACGGGGCGACTTCGGCTCCTCGGCCGACCGGGCGACGTTCGAGACGCTGCACACGGCGTCATTGGCCGGGCCCAGCTTTCGCGAGGGGCTCACCGAGTCCGGCGCGCAGCGGTCGGTGCGCCACCTGCGGGCCCTGCTCGGCACGCCGGCCGTCGCCCTGACCGACGCCGCGGGTCGGTGCCTGGCTTGGGACGGCGCCGGTTCCCGCCACGCCGTCGACGCGCACCACCACGCCGAGGGGGTGCTGTCGACGGGGCGCGCCGCGGTGGTGTCCGGCGCCGCCGTCGTGCCGGGAGAGGGGGCCGGGTGCGACGACGTGACGTGCCCGGTGCGGGCCGCCGTCGTCGCGCCGGTCGTCAGCGGCGACACGGTCGTCGGCGCGCTGCTCGCCTACGGCGCCTTGCCCTCCGCGGGTCTGGTGCGGGCGACCGACGAGGTGGCCAGGTTCGTGTCGTCGCAGGTGGAGCTCGCAGAGGTCGACCGGTCGCGAACCCGGGCGATGGAGGCCGAGCTGCGCGCCCTGCGCGCGCAGATCAGCCCGCACTTCATCTACAACTCCTTGGCGGCCATCGCCTCCTTCGTGCGCACCGACCCCGAGCGTGCCCGCGAGCTGCTGCTGGAGTTCGCGGACTTCACCCGGTACGCCTTCCGGCGCGGTGGCGAGTTCACGACGCTCGCCGACGAGCTGTCGAACGTCGAGCGGTACCTGCGGCTGGAGAAGGCGCGCTTCGGCGAGCGGCTGCAGATCTCGCTGCTCGTGGCACCCGAGGTGCTGTCGGTGGCCGTGCCGTTCCTCGTCGTCCAGCCGTTGGTGGAGAACGCCGTCCGACACGGGCTGGAGGGGCGGGTCGGCACCGGGCACATCACGATCACGGCGGACGACGCGGGGGCCGAGGCCCTGCTGGCGGTGGAGGACGACGGGGTGGGGTCCGACCCGGACGTCGTCCGGGCCGCGCTCTCGGGGGAGTCCTCCGCCGACTCGGTAGGGCTCGGCAACGTCGACGCGCGGTTGCGGCAGGTCTACGGCGACGCGCACGGCCTGGTCGTCGAGACGGCGCCCGGCGCCGGCACCAGGGTGAGCTTCCGGGTGCCGAAGTTCTCCCCCGGCGTCACGACGCGCTGACGCGTGCCTCGAGCCGGAGCGGCATCGCGTGCTGCCTGAGCGCGTCGGTCAGTCGTGGCGCCTCAGCCAGTCGGCGACGTCGGCGAGGTACTCGTCGCGCTCCTCCCAGAACGGCATGTGCGAGGAGCTCTCGAAGACGCGCTGGTCTGCGCGCGGGATGCCTGCGACGAGCACCTGCTGCAGCGCCGGCGTGGCTTCGTCGTACCGACCGCTGACGACGTAGGTGGGCACGTCGATGCCGCCCAGCCGGTCGACGGACTGCCAGTCGCGGATGCTGCCGATGACGTGGAACTCCGACGGCCCGTTCATCGTGTGGTAGACGGTCGGGTCGCTCTCGATGGCGCCGAACGCCGCCTGCACCGGCTCAGGGTTGGGGACGACGCGGCACACGTGCCGGTCGTAGAAGACCTGGCACGCCGCGGCGTACTCGGGGTCGTCCGTCGTGCCGGCGTCCTCGTGGCGGCGCAGGGTCGCCTCCACCTCCGGCGGCAGGTCGGCGCGCAGCCGGTTCGCCTCGGCGACGAACGCCGGGAAGGAGGCTGCGGTGTTCGACAGCACGAGCGATTGCAGACCCGCAGGGTGCGTCAGGGCGTGCTCCTGCGCCAGGAAGCCGCCCCACGACTGGCCGAGCACGTGGTACCGGTCGCTGATGCCCAAGTGCCGCAACAGGTTCGCAAGCTCGCGGACGAAGAGCTCGACGGTCCAGAAGTCGGCGCCGCGATCGGGCAGGTGGGTCGACCGGCCGTTGCCGAGCTGGTCGTACAGGACGACGGCGCGCCCTCCCAGCCGCGGTTCGGCGAGGTCGGCCAGCGGCAGCAGGTACTCGTGCGTCGCGCCCGGGCCCCCGTGCAGGACCACCAACGGAGCTGGTGCCCCGGCACCCGCCCTCAGGTCGCCGTCCACTCGGTACCAGGTCTGGTGGCCGTCGAAGTCCGCGTATCCCTCGGTCGTCATGTGCGACACCGTAAGCCGTCGCGGCGATGTCAGCCCTTCAGCGTGAACCACACGGCCTTGCCCTCGCCGCCCCCAGGGGCCACGCCCCAGCGCTCGCTGATGACGTCGACGAGGTAGATGCCTCGCCCGGACTCGTCGTCCGGATCTGCCACGCGAGGCACGGGGGACCGGCTGCTGCCGTCGGTGACCGCCACCCGCAGGCCCTCGGTGCCATCGCACTCGACGCTGACCGTCACCGGCGGCGCACCGTGCACGACCGCGTTGGTGACGAGCTCGCTCACGAGCAGCTCAGCCTCATCCATGACGCGCGCGTGGTGCGTCCGGCAGGACATCTCACGCAGGAACTTGCGAGCCATGCCCGGAGCCCGGTCGTCTACAGGCAGGGTGAGCTCGGCGGGCGGGGTCACGGAGCACATGCTCAGATCATCGGGCATCTCGGCGCATCTCGCCCGCGTTGCGTCCACAGCGGCGCGTTGCGTCCGCGGCGGGTGCTCCCTCCCACCGCGGCTCGGTCTGGCACCGGCCACGCCGCCGGACACCGTAGGCTCCGCGCATGGCCGAGGCAGCGGCTCCCGCGCTCAGCGTGCTCGTCGTCGACGACGAGGAGCCCGCGCTGGCCGAGCTCGCCTACCTCCTGACCCGCGACGAGCGGGTCGCCAGCGTGCGCACCGCCATCGGCGGCCCGCAGGCCCTGAAGGTGCTCGAGCAGGACACCGTCGACGTCGTCTTCTGCGACATCTCGATGCCCGGGCTCGACGGCCTCGACCTCGCGCGGGTGCTCGCGCGCTTCGCCCACCGCCCCCAGGTCGTCTTCGTCACTGCCTACGACCAGCACGCCGTCGACGCCTTCGAGCTGCAGGCCACCGACTACGTGATGAAGCCGGTGCGCGCCGAGCGTCTCGCCGAGGCGGTGCGCCGCGTCGTCGAGACACGCGACGGCACACCGGACGCCGGGCCGGACGACGAGACCATCGCCGTCGAGCTGGGCGGCGTGACGCGGTTCGTCCAGCGCTCGCAGGTGCGCTACGTCGAGGCCCAGGGCGACTACGCGCGACTGCACACGGCGTCCGACAGCCACCTGGTGCGCATTCCCCTGGCTGCACTCGAAGAGCGTTGGGGCGCAGCGGGTTTCGTCCGCATCCACCGCAGCACGCTCGTCGCGCTGAGCCACGTCGACGAGGTGCACTCGGAGGCCGGCAGGTTCACGGTGCGACTCGGCGACGACGAGCTGGTCGTCAGCCGCCGGCACACCCGCGAGCTGCGCGACCGGCTCATCCGCTCGGCGCGCCCGGGCCGGCCGTGAGCCTGCAGCGACCCGGGCCGTCGTCGCCCGAACGCCCGCGCCGGGTGCGCGTCACGAGCCCGCTCATGGGCGCTGCCCGGCGCGTGCCGCACCGTCCCGCGACGCGTGAGATCGACGAGCAGACCGGGCTGGGCGAGGTGTACATGCGCTCGCTGCTGCGCAGCCAGCTGCGGCTGGCACTGAGCGTGCTCGCGGCGACCGCCGTGCTGCTCGGCGGGCTGCCCCTGCTGTTCGCCGTCGCGCCGTCGGTCGCCCTCGCCCACGTGCTGGGCGTCCCGCTGCCGTGGCTGCTGCTCGGGGCGCTGGCCTACCCGGTGCTGTGGCTCGCTGCCCGCTACTACGTGCGCCAGGCCGAGCACAACGAGCGCGAGTTCACCGACGTCCTGAAGCGGCACTGACGTGGGCCGCGACCCGCAGCTCGCGGCTGTCGTCGCCGTCGTGCTCGTCACCGTCGCGACGATCGCCATCGGGTCGTTCGGGCTGCGCCTGTCCCGCACGACCAGCGACTTCTACGTGGCGAGCCGGGCGGTCTCGCCACGCTGGAACGCCTCCGCCATCGGCGGGGAGTACCTCTCCGCCGCGAGCTTCCTCGGGGTCGCCGGGCTGGTGCTGGCGTCCGGCACGGACATGCTCTGGTTCCCGGTCGGGTACACCGCCGGCTACCTCGTGCTGCTGGTGCTGGTGGCCGCTCCGCTGCGCCGGTCCGGCGCGTACACGCTGCCGGACTTCGCCGAGGCGCGCCTGGAGTCCACCCAGGCCCGCGGTGCGGCGTCCGTGCTGGTGGTCGGGATCGGCTGGCTCTATCTGGTGCCGCAGCTGCAGGGCGCCGGCATCGCGCTGCGGGCGGTCACCGGGGCGCCGGCCTGGATGGGTGGTGCGCTCGTCGCGCTCGTGGTGGTGCTCAACGTCGTGGCCGGCGGCATGCGCTCGATCACGTTCGTCCAGGCGTTCCAGTACTGGCTCAAGCTCACGGCCATCGCGCTGCCGATGTTCTTCATCCTGCTGGTGTGGCACACCGACGGCGCGCCGTCACCCGCCGCACCCGGGGCCCCGCTGGCCCAGGTCGACCTCACGACGACCCTCGCCCGAACCGTCACGGTCACGTCGGACGTCGCCACGCACCTCGTCGTCGACGGCCGGGTCGACGGCACGCTCACCGACCGGCCGGTGGCGCTCGCGGCCGGGGATCGGGTCGAACTCGGATCCGGCGCGACGGTGACGGTGCCGGACGGCGAGGCGGTACCCCGCCCCGTCGGCGCCGCGGCCGGCGACGGCGAGAGCTGGCTGCGGCCGCTCAGCGGCGCGTCCGGCCGCGCGCACCCGCTGTACTCCACCTACTCGATCGTGCTGGCGCTGTTCTTCGGCACGATGGGCCTGCCGCACGTGCTCGTGCGGTTCTACACCAACCCGGACGGGCGCGCGGCCCGGCGCACCACGCTCACGGTGATCGCGCTGCTCGGCGCGTTCTACCTCTTCCCGCCGCTGTACGGCGCGCTGGGCCGCGTGTACGCGGGTGACCTGCTCATCAGCTCGCGGGCCGACACGGTCGTGCTCCTGCTGCCTAGCCGGGTGGTGCCGGGGCTCGGCGGTGAGCTGCTCAGCGCCCTGACCACCGCAGGTGCGTTCGCCGCCTTCCTGTCGACGTCGTCGGGCTTGGTCATGTCGGTGTCCGGTGTGCTGCACCAGGACCTGCTGATCTGGCGGCGCCGCACCGGCTCGCGCCAGATTCCGGACACCATGCGCGGCTTCCGCGGCGCCACGGTCGCATCGGTGTCGGTGCCCTTCGTGCTGTCGCTGTTCGCGGGCAGGCTGAGCCTCGCGGACACCGTGGGGCTGGCGTTCGCCGTCGCGGCGTCGACGTTCTGCCCGCTGCTCGTGCTCGGGATCTGGTGGCGCCGGCTCACTCGCGCGGGGGCGCTGGCCGGGCTCGCCGCCGGCGGGGGCCTGGCCAGCGCCGCCGTGCTCGTCACCATGCTGGGCGGCGTCCGCGAGGGGTGGGTCGGCGCGCTGCTCGCCCAGCCCGCGGCCTGGACCGTCCCGGCCGCCTTCGCCGTCAGCGTCCTCGTCTCGCTGGCGACACCTCGCACGACACCGCCGCACGTGGCCCGCACGATGGTGCGGCTGCACACCCCTGAGGACGTCGACGTCGACCGCTCGTCGCGCTGAACCCACCGCTGGGCGCCTCCGGCCGCGCCGCCGGACGCCGCATCGCGCCGCCGAGCGACGACCTGAGCGGTGATCCTTCCGGCGCCGCCCCGCGCGCGAGCAGAGTGACGGCCGTCACAGCCGGGGCCGACGACGACCCAGCCTGATCGCGTCCACCCGGTCCAGCCGTTCCCCACCTGGGAGGACCCGCGTGAGCACCACAGACGAGATCCGGGGAGACGACCCCGGCGGCACCATCGGCACCACGGGGTACATGCACGTGCAGGACCTGCCGGAGTTCATCGCGCTGCGCAAGCGCTTCCGCCGGTTCGTGTTCCCGATGACCGCGCTGTTCCTGGTCTGGTACTTCCTCTACGTCCTCATGTCGACGTACGCGCCGGACTTCATGTCCCACAAGGTCGCCGGCAACATCACGACCGGGCTGGTCTTCGGCCTCCTACAGTTCGTGTCGACGTTCGTGATCACGATGGTCTACGCCCGGTGGGCGGACCGCAGCTTCGACCCCGCCGCCGAGCACCTCGCCGAGCGCGTGCTCTCGCACCCCGGCCACAACCCTGAAGGAGGCCACCGATGAGCGCTTCGGCGACGGCCGCAGTCCACGCCGCCGAGACCGTCGGCAGCCCCGGCGTCAACATCGCGATCTTCGCGGCCTTCGTGCTCGTGACCCTCGGCATCGTCTTCCGGGCCTCGCGCACCAACCGCACCACGGCCGACTACTACGCCGGCGGCCGCAACTTCACCGGCCCGCAGAACGGCATCGCGATCTCGGGTGACTACCTGTCGGCGGCCAGCTTCCTCGGCATCGCCGGCGCCATCGCGATCAACGGCTACGACGGCTTCCTGTACTCCATCGGGTTCCTCGTCGCCTGGCTGGTCGCACTGCTGCTGGTCGCGGAGCTCCTTCGCAACACCGGCCGCTTCACGATGGCCGACGTGCTGTCGTTCCGGTTGCGGCAGAAGCCGGTCCGCACCGCTGCCGCCATCACCACGCTCGTCGTCAGCTTCTTCTACCTGCTGGCCCAGATGGCCGGCGCCGGTGGCCTGGTGGCGCTGCTGCTCGGCGTCAACGGCAAGACGGGGCAGAGCGTCGTCATCGCCGTCGTCGGTGTGCTCATGGTGATGTACGTGCTCATCGGTGGCATGAAGGGCACCACGTGGGTGCAGATCGTCAAGGCCGTGCTGCTCGTGATCGGCGCCGGTGTCATGACCTTCTGGGTGCTCGGCAAGTACGGGCTGAACCTCTCCGACCTCCTCGGCGACGCCGTCAAGGGCTCGGCGAAGGGCGACAGCATCCTCGGCCCGGGCGTGAAGTACGGCCTGAGCGGCACGACAAAGCTCGACTTCATCTCGCTGTCGCTGGCGCTGGTGCTCGGCACCGCGGGCCTGCCGCACGTGCTGATGCGCTTCTACACGGTGCCGTCCGCGAAGGAGGCCCGGCGCAGCGTCGTCTGGGCCATCTGGATCATCGGCGTGTTCTACCTGTTCACGCTTGTGCTGGGCTACGGCGCCGCGGCGCTGGTGGGCCCGAAGGCCATCGCCGCCGCGCCCGGCAAGGCGAACTCGGCGGCGCCGCTGCTGGCGTTCGAGCTCGGCGGCACGTTGCTGCTCGGCCTCATCTCGGCGGTGGCGTTCGCGACGATCCTCGCGGTCGTGGCCGGCCTCACCATCACCGCGAGCGCGTCGTTCGCGCACGACGTCTACACGAACGTGGTGAAGGACGGGAAGGTCACGGCCGAGCAGGAGGTGCGGGTGGCCCGGCGCACCGCGCTCGTCATCGGCGCGGTGGCGATCGTCGGGGGCATCTTCGCCAATGGCCAGAACATCGCGTTCCTGGTGGCGCTCGCGTTCGCCGTGGCGGCGAGCTCCAACCTGCCGACGATCCTGTACTCGCTGTTCTGGAAGCGGTTCAACACCCGCGGTGCCTTGTGGAGCATGTACGGCGGACTGGTCGTCTGCGTGACCCTGATCGTCTTCTCGCCGGTGGTGTCGGGCAAGCCCGGCGACCCGGTCACCGGCAAGAGCGCGTCGATGATCACCGACCCGTCGATCGACTTCCACTGGTTCCCGCTCGACAACCCCGGCCTCATCTCGATCCCGCTGGCCTTCCTGCTGGGCTGGCTAGGCACCGTGACGAGCAAGGAGAGCTCGAGCCGCGAGAAGTTCGCGGAGATGGAGGTGCGCTCGCTCACGGGGGCCGGCGCCGAGAAGGCGACGGTGCACTAGCCACCTGCGCTCTGCGCCACCGTCCGCTCAGGCCGGCCCCGTTGCCCGGGGCCGGCCCGAGTGCTTCCCCGATGATCACGTGAAGTGGGCTGCCCAGCACTTCACGCGCCGTCCACGCCGTGCAAAGTGCTGGCAGACCTACTTCACGTGATCAACGGGGGCCGGGAGGGGGACCGCTGGGCGAGAGCCAGCCACCGCTCGGCGGCCCACCACTGTCGCACCGCCGAGGCCGTGACTAGGGTCGGATCGACGACGTCAGCGACGCGCGGAGGATGCCCCCATGTCGAGCGAGACCCCCACCACGAGCCTGGAGAACCTCAGCCGCGAGGAGCGTCGCTTCCCGCCGAGCGAGCAGTTCGTCGCCCAGGCCGTCGCCAAGCCCGACCTCTACGACCGGGCGGCCGCCGACCGCGAGGCGTTCTGGGCCGAGCAGGCACGCGAGCTCGTCACGTGGAGCACCGACTTCGACCAGACCCTCGACTGGAGCAAGGCGCCGTTCGCGAGGTGGTTCGTCGGCGGCGAGCTCAACGTCGCCTACAACTGCACCGACCGGCACGTCGAGGCCGGGCGCGGTGACCGCGTCGCGCTGCACTTCGAGGGCGAGCCGGGCGACACCCGCACCTACACGTACGCCGAGCTGACCGCCGCCGTGAAGCGCGCCGCGAACGCGCTGGCCGAGCTGGGTGTCGGCAAGGGCGACCGCGTCGCGATCTACCTGCCGATGATCCCCGAGGCCGTGATCTCGATGCTCGCCTGCGCCCGGCTCGGCGCGCCGCACAGCGTCGTCTTCGGCGGGTTCAGCGCCGAGGCGCTGCACAGCCGCATCGAGGACGCCCAGGCCAAGCTCGTCATCACCTCCGACGGCGGCTACCGGCGCGGCAAGCCATCGGCCCTGAAGCCGGCCGTCGACGCGGCGCTCGCCAAGGGCGCGCCGAGCGTCGAGCACGTCCTCGTGGTCAACCGCACCGGGCAGGACGTCGAGTGGACCGAGGGCCGCGACGTGTGGTGGCAGGACGTCATGGACGCCGCCAGCCCGGACCACGAGGCCCAGCCCATGGACGCCGAGCACCCGCTGTTCATCCTCTACACGTCCGGCACCACGGGGAAGCCGAAGGGCATCCTGCACACCAGCGGCGGCTACCTGACGCAGTGCGCCTACACCCACCGCAACGTCTTCGACCTGCACCCCGAGACCGACGTCTACTGGTGCACGGCAGACATCGGCTGGGTCACCGGCCACAGCTACATCGTCTACGGCCCCCTCGCGAACGGCGCCACGCAGGTCATCTACGAGGGGACGCCGGACACCCCCCACCAGGGCCGGTTCTGGGAGATCGTGCAGAAGTACGGCATCACGATCCTGTACACCGCGCCGACCGCGATCCGCACGTTCATGAAGTGGGGCGAGCAGATCCCGGCGAAGTTCGACCTGTCGTCGCTGCGCGTCCTCGGCAGCGTCGGCGAGCCGATCAACCCCGAGGCGTGGGTCTGGTACCGCCGGGTCATCGGCGGCGACCGCACCCCGGTGGTCGACACGTGGTGGCAGACCGAGACCGGCGCGATCATGATCAGCCCGCTGCCCGGCGTCACCGAGGCCAAGCCCGGCTCGGCCCAGGTGCCGCTGCCCGGCATCAGCGCCGACGTCCTGGACGACGAGGCGCACTCGGTGCCGGACGGCGGCGGCGGCTACCTCGTGCTGACCGACCCGTGGCCGTCCATGCTGCGCGGCATCTGGGGTGACGACGAGCGGTACAAGGAGACCTACTGGTCACGGTTCCCCGGCATGTACTTCGCCGGTGACGGCGCCAAGAAGGACGACGACGGCGACATCTGGCTGCTCGGCCGCGTCGACGACGTCATGAACGTGTCCGGACACCGGCTCTCGACCACCGAGATCGAGTCGGCCCTGGTGTCGCACCCGAAGGTCGCCGAGGCCGCGGTGGTCGGCGCCAGCGACGACACGACCGGCCAGGCCCCCTGCGCGTTCGTCATCCTGCGCGGCGGGGCCGACCAGGGCGACGACATCGTGACCGAGCTGCGCAACCACGTGGCGCAGGAGATCGGCCCGATCGCCAAGCCGCGCCAGATCATGGTCGTGGCCGAGCTGCCGAAGACGCGCTCGGGCAAGATCATGCGGCGGCTGCTGCGCGACGTCGCGGAGAAGCGCGACGTCGGCGACGTGACGACCCTGGCCGACACCACCGTCATGGACCTCATCAGGGCCGGGATGTCGGGGTCCAGCGAGGGCTGACCCGCCCCCGCTGGACCCCGACCCGCCGGACCGGGGGCTAGATGCCGCTGCCGGCGTTCTCGAGCTCACGGTCGTCGCCGCGGTGCGCCGCCTTGTCGGCGACCTGCTTGGCGGCGGCCGCGACGTGCTGGCCGACCACCGGCGCCTGCGCCCTGACCGCCTCCTGGGCGTGTGACACCTGCTCCTGCACCGTCGGGTTGCTCCACAGGTCCTTGCTCCGCGCCTTCAGCCGCTCGTAGCTCTGCCGTCCGCTGCGCGCACCCAGGACGTACCCGATCGCCACGCCCGCACCGAGCATCAGCTTGCCCTTCACGTCCACCACCCGCTCTCGTCGATCCCGAAGCTGCCGGGCACCCAGCCCACCAGTGAAGTCGGCGACGCGCATCTCGGCGCCCCGTCGTCGGGGTCACCAGTGCGCGGGCGGCCCGCTGCGCTGCCAGGGCAGCTCCGCCATCGCCGAGCGCCCCCGGCGAAGGGCCAGCGCGAGCAGGGCCAGACCGATCGGGACGAGCAGCAGCCACCAGGCCGACTGCCACCAGTGCCGCTGCGGCGCCGGGACGACGTCGGCGACCGCCACGACGTCCTGGGCGGCCGTGAAGGAGCTGACCGACAGCCCCCCACTGGCGGGCGGTGCGCTCAGGTCGGTGAGCGTGCGCAGGTCACCGGTGGGGGTCACCTCGAGCAGCCGGTGGGGCTGGGCCCCGGCCACGAAGCGGGCGGTGCGCTGGCGGCCGTCGTCGACCAGCACGACGCGTCCGCCGGTGGCGCTCACGACGCGCAGGTCCGTCGGGACGACGGCGGGGCCGGTCCCACCCAGCACCACCGGCCGCAGCACGGTGGCGCGACCCGTTGCCGGGTCGAGCTGCACCAGCCGGGCGCCGTTCGCGAGCGCGACCAGGTGTCCGCCCCCGTCGGACTGCGACGCCGCCCAGCCGGACGTCGCGACCCACGGCGCGGCGAAGTCGTCCACTCCCCCGGTGCGGGCGTCGACGCGCCACATCCAGTCGGCGCCACCGCGCAGGGCGGTCACCAGCAGCGTGCCGCCGGTCTCCGGCTCGAGGACCAGCCCGCGCGAGGCGTCCAGGCCGGGAAGCCGCACGCTCGTGGTGCGCCCGTCGACGTGGTGCAGGTCGACGCCGGTCAGGTCGGCGTCGGGGACGGCGAGCACGCCGCCGTCCAGCGCCGCGAGCGTGAGCACCTCACCGGCCGCTCGCCCGGCCGGCGCCTCCTGCCGGACGGCCGTACCGCGGCCGGTCGCGAGGTCGACCACCACGTCGAGCGCGGTGCCGGCGTCCTGGTGGCTCACCGCGACGGTCCGGCCGTCGGGGCTGAGCGAGACGGCGGTGGGTACGACGTCCTGGAGCGTCGCGTCGGCCGTGTTCGCCACGACACCGGGCACGTCGTCCGCGAGTCCGGGTAGGCGCAGCGCGCGCCCAGTGGACGCGTCGATGCCCACGGGGGTCAGCTCGCCGCCGACCGACCCGAGGAAGGCCATGGACAGCCGCTCGCCGTCGACCGACGAGCCCAGCACCGGCGGGGCAGCGTCCAGATCGGGCAGCCGGTCAGGCAGCACCGGACGACCCGCGGGCGACGGGCCGGCCGGCTGCGCTGGCGGCGCGGCAGACCAGCGGGAGGCCGCCACGCCGACCAGGGGCAGCAGCACGAGCAGGCAGGCGGCGACCAGCACGACGCCGCGCCGGACCTGGCGCACCCGTCGGTGGTGCAGCTGCTCGCGGATGACGTCCGGAGCGACGCGACGCCCGCCGAGCGCCTCGTCCGCGGCCTGGTCGAGCAGCTCGTGGACGTTCACGGCGCCTCCTTCTGCAGCCTGGGGTCGAGCAGGTCGACCAGCTCGGGTGACAGCGCCCGCAGCCGGGCGATCGCGTGTCGGGTCTGGGACTTCACGGTCGACACCGAGCAGCCGAGCGCGTGCGCTGTGGCGACCTCGGTGAGGTCCTCGTAGAAGCGCAGCACCAGCACCGCGCGTTGCCGGGCCGTGAGCCGCTGCAGCGCGACCTGCACGGTGACGCGGGTGGCGGCGTGCTGCGAGGTGTTGCCGCCGTCGGACTGCTCGGGTGCGCCGTCCAGGTCGACCTCGAACCAGCGACGGCGGCGCAGCCCGTCGACGTAGGTCGTGCGGATCACCGTTCGCACGTAGGGCTCCGGCTCGCCCTTGGCCACGATGCGGTGCCACCGGGGCAGGACCTTGAGCAGCGCGTCCTGCACGAGGTCCTGCGCCAGGTCGGCGTCGGCGGTCATCAGCCAGGCGAGCCGCAGCAACGCCGGGCTGCGTCGCTCGACGAACGCCTCGAACGACGTCGCCTGGTCCGCGTCCGTCACCGTCACCCCCTGGGTCGTCGTCCGCTGTCACTGTCTACACGTCGACGGGGCCCTCCGCGGGTGGATGCCGACGTCGTCGCGCTGGCTAGGGTGGGCGGGTGCTGGCCAGAGACCTCGCAGAGCAGGTGCCCGTCGTCCACCGCTCCGACAACGCCCTGGAGGTGGCGCGGCTGATCGCGTCCCTGCGCCTCGCGGGTGTGGTGGTCGCCGACGAGGCCGGCGACCCCGTCGCGGTCGTGCAGGGCTCGCAGGTGCTGCGCATCGTCGTCCCGCGCTACGTGCGCGAGGACCCGCGGCTCGCGCACGCGTACGACGAGGCCGGGGCCGACGAGCTCTGTGCGGGCCTCGGACGGCGCACGGTCGGCGACCTGCTGGACGACGACGAGGTCACGGCCGACGAGCTGCCCCAGGTGGAGCCGCAGGACACGCTGGTCGAGATCGCCTCGGTGATGGTGCGCGAGCACTCCGCGCTCGTGGTGGTGCGCGACGACCAGGGTCGCTCGACCGGGGTCGTGACCCTCGCTCGCGTCATGGCCGCGGTGCTCAGCGCCGCCGGGCGCACCGACGCGCGGGTCGAGCACACGCTGGCCCACGACCTCGCCGAGCTCGACCACCCGCACGCTCCCGTCGACAGCCTCGACGCGCGAGGTGACGACGAGTCATGACGGTGCAGGCGACGCTGGCGATCCTCGTGTTCGCCGGCGCATACGTCCTCATCGCCACCGAGTGGGTGCACCGCGTCGCGGCCGCCGTCGGTGGCGCCGCCCTGATGGTGCTCATCGGGGCGACCGGATCGCACGTCGCGTTCTTCAGCGAGGAGACCGGCGTCGACTGGAACGTCATCTTCCTGCTGCTCGGCATGATGATCATCGTCGGCGTGCTGCGGCAGACCGGCCTGTTCGAGTACCTCGCCATCTGGGCCGCCAAGCGGGCCAAGGCCAAGCCGTTCCGGGTCATGGCGCTGCTCGTCGTCATCACCGCGGTGGCCTCGGCGCTGCTCGACAACGTGACGACGGTGCTGCTCGTCGCACCGGTCACCCTGCTGGTCTGCGAGCGCCTCGGCGTCAAGCCCGTGCCGTACCTGATCGCCGAGGCCATGGCGAGCAACATCGGCGGCACCGCGACCCTCATCGGCGACCCGCCGAACATCATCATCGCGAGCCGGGCCGGCCTGAGCTTCAACGAGATGGCCGCCAACCTCGCGCCGATCGTGGTCGTGCTGCTGGTCGTGTTCGTGGGGCTGTGCCGCTGGCTGTTCCGGCACGCGTTCGTGGCCGACCCCGAGCGCGCGGCGAAGGTGATGGCCCTGGAGGAGCGCGAGGTGATCCAGGACCCTCGGCTCATGCGCCGCGGCCTGTTCGTGCTCGCGGTGGTGATCACGGCGTTCGCGCTGCACTCCCTCGTGCGGCTGGACCCCGCGATCGTGGCGCTGCTGGGCGCCGGCGCCATGGTGCTGGTGTCCGGGCAGTCCTCGCAGACCTACCTCGCGGAGGTCGAGTGGGAGACGCTCGTCTTCTTCATGGGACTGTTCGTCATGGTCGGCTCGCTGGTGAACCTCGGGGTGATCGAGCAGCTCGGCCAGGCCGCGACGTCTGCGGTGGGCGACCACTACCTCTTGGCGTCCGGTGGCCTGCTGTTCGGCTCGGCAGCGCTCTCCGGCATCGTCGACAACATCCCGTACGTCGCCACGATGGCCCCGCTCGTGAACGGCCTCGTCGAGGCCTCCGGCGGCGCGCCCGGGGCGCATGCGCTCTGGTGGTCGCTCGCCCTGGGGGCCGACCTGGGCGGTAACGCCACGGCGGTGGGCGCGAGCGCGAACGTCGTGATCCTCGGCATCGCGAGCCGCAACGGGCACCCGATCTCGTTCTGGGAGTTCACGAAGTACGGGCTCGTGGTGGCGGCGATCACCGTGACGCTCTGCCTGCCGTACCTCTGGCTGCGCTACTACCTCTGATCCCCCACGTGGCTCAGCGGGTGGCGGTGACCTTGCGCAGGCCCGGCCGCACCTCGGGCGCCTCCAGGCGCGCGGCGTCGCTGGCGGCGTCGTCCGGCAGGTCCTGCGAGCGCCGCTCGGCCTCGACCCGCGCGACGTAGCCGTCGACCTCGGCGCGGACGGTGGCGTCGTCCCAGCCGATCACGTCCGCCACGAGGTCGGCAGCCTCCTGCGCCGCGTCGACCCCCCGGTGACGGGTGTCGATCGACATCCGCGTACGTCGGGCGAGCAGGTCGTCCAGGTGAAGCGCACCCTCGTGGGTCGCCGCGTAGCGCAGCTCGGCGCGCAGGTACTGCTGGGCGGACGCGACGGGCTGGAGCAGCGACGGGTCGTCGTCCGCGAGCGAGAGCACCTCCCCCACGAGCGACCCGTAGCGGCCGAGCAGGTGCTCGATCCGCCACGGCGCCAGGCCGACCTCTCGACCGATCTGCGGGGCGAGGTTGACCATCGCGGCGTAGCCCTCGGCGCCGACCAGCGGGACGTGCTCGGTGACCGAGGGGCGGATCGGCCCGAGGTCGGCCGCGGCGGCGTCGACGGCGTCGGCCGCCATGACGCGGTAGGTCGTGTACTTCCCGCCGGCGATCGAGACGAGCCCCGGCTGCGGTCGCGCCACGGCGTGCTCGCGGGAGAGCTGGCTGGTGTCCTCGCTCTCGCCGGCCAGCAGCGGCCGCAGCCCGGCGTAGACGCCGACGATGTCGTCGCGGGTCAGCGGCACGGCGAGCACCTCGTTGACCGTGCCGAGGATGAACTCCAGGTCGCGGGACGTCGCGGCGGGGTGCGCGAGGTCCAGCTGCCAGTCGGTGTCGGTGGTGCCGACGATCCAGTGCTGGTCCCACGGGATGACGAAGAGCACGCTGCGGTCGGTGCGCAGGATCAACCCGACCTCACCGGCGATGCGGTCGCGCGGGACGACGACGTGCACGCCCTTGCTGGCCCGCACGCGAAAACGTCCCCGGCCGCCCGCCATCCGCTGGACGTCGTCGGTCCACACCCCGGTGGCGTTGATGACCGCGCGCGCCCGGACCCGTTGCTGCGCGCCGGTCTCGACGTCGCGGACGACGGCGCCCACGACGCGGTCGGCCTCGCGCAGGATCTCGACCACCTCGGTCGAGCTGCGGACGTGCGCGCCGTAGTGGGACGCGGTGCGCGCGACCATCATGGTGTGCCGGGCGTCGTCCGCCTGCGCATCGTAGTACTGGACCGCGCCGACGAGCGCGTCGCGCCGCAGGCCCGGGAACCGCCGCAGCGCACCGCCTCTGGACAGGTGCTTCTGTCGCGGCACCGAGCGCGCGCCGCCCATCGTGTCGTACAGCGCGAGGCCGGCGGCGACGTACGGACGCTCCCAACCCCTGTGCGCCAACGGGTACAGGAACGGCACCGGTCGCACGAGGTGCGGTGCGATGCGCGTGAGCATGAGCTCGCGCTCCTTGAGCGCCTCGGCCACGAGCCCGAAGTTCAGCTGCTCCAGGTAGCGCAGCCCACCGTGGAACAGCTTGCTGGAGCGCGACGACGTGCCGCTCGCGAAGTCGCGCGCCTCGACCAGCCCGGTGCGCAGCCCGCGCGTCGCGGCGTCCAGGGCCGCGCCGGCGCCCGTCACCCCGCCGCCGATGACGAGGACGTCGAGCTCGCGGTCGCCGAGCGCCGTCCAGGCGTCCGCGCGGTCGCGGGGTCCGAGGCGCATGGTCGAGGTCGCGAGTGCGGGGGCCATGGCTCGATTATGGTGCGCTCATGTACGTCGCCGCGATCGACCAGGGCACGACGAGCACCCGCTGCCTCGTCATCGACCACTCCGGCCGGGTGGTCGCGGGGCACCAGCTCGAGCACCGGCAGTCGTTCCCGCGCGCCGGCTGGGTCGAGCACGACCCGTTGGAGATCTGGAAGAACACGCGTGAGGTGTGCGCCGGCGCGCTCGCTCGGGCGGACCTCACGCCGTCCGACGTCGCGGCCGTCGGCATCACCAACCAGCGCGAGACGGCGGTCGTCTGGGATCGCGCCACGGGGCGTCCGATCCACCCGGCGATCGTGTGGCAGGACACGCGCACCGACGCGATCTGCCGCCGGCTCGGCGACCTCGGCGGT
Organism: uncultured Actinomycetota bacterium; assembly: GCA_963816695.1. GTDB lineage: Bacteria > Actinomycetota > Actinomycetes > Actinomycetales > Angustibacteraceae > Angustibacter. Next base: position 31,920 of record CAWFLV010000005.1, on the reverse strand, counting down.
GGCGCCGACCGGTACCGCGACCGCGTGGGCCTGCCGCTGGCCACCTACTTCGCCGGCCCGAAGGTGGCCTGGATCCTCGACCACGTCGACGGCGCCCGCGAGCGCGCTGAGCGGGGCGAGCTGGCGTTCGGCACGATCGACTCCTGGCTGGTCTGGAACATGACCGGCGGCCCGGACGGCGGTCGCCACGTCACCGACGTCACCAACGCCTCGCGCACCATGCTCATGGACCTCGACCGGCTGGAGTGGGACGCGTCGATCGCCGCCGACATGGGCGTGCCGTTGTCGCTGCTGCCGGAGATCCGTTCGTCCAGCGAGGTGTACGGGAAGGTCCGGGCAGGCGGCGTCCTGTCGGGCGTGCCGATCGCCGGCATCCTCGGCGACCAGCAGGCCGCGACGTTCGGACAGGCCTGCTTCGAACCGGGCACGGCCAAGAACACCTACGGCACAGGCAACTTCGTGCTGCTCAACACCGGCACCGAGCGCGTGGTCAGCGAGCACGGCCTGCTCACGACGGTGTGCTACCGCCTCGGGGACGACGCACCGGTCTACGCGCTCGAGGGCTCGATCGCCGTCACCGGCTCGCTCGTGCAGTGGCTGCGCGACAACCTGGGGCTGATCGGCTCGGCGGACGAGATCGAGCCGCTCGCCCGCACGGTCGACGACAACGGCGGGGCGTACATCGTGCCCGCGTTCTCAGGGCTCTTCGCACCGCACTGGCGCGCGGACGCGCGCGGCGCGATCGTCGGCCTCACGCGGTACGTCAACCGCGGCCACCTCGCGCGTGCGGCCCTGGAGGCAGCGGCCTTCCAGTCCTACGAGGTCATCGAGGCGATGAACGCCGACTCCGGCGTCGCCCTCACCGAGCTCAAGGTCGACGGCGGCATGGTCGCGAACGACCTCCTGATGCAGTTCCAGGCCGATCTGCTCGGCGTCGACGTCGTGCGTCCGGTCGTCGCCGAGACGACGGCCCTCGGGGCCGCGTACGCGGCCGGGCTCGCGGTCGGGTTCTGGTCGGGCACCGACGAGCTGGCCGCCAACTGGGCCGAGGACCGCCGCTGGAGCCCCTCGATGGCTCCCGAACGGCGCGAGCGGCTGCTCGTCGACTGGGCTCGAGCGGTGGAGCGCACGCTCGACTGGGCGTCGCCCGAGGACTGAGCCCCGCACCGGTAGGCTGGGTGGTGGAGCGCCGGGAAGTCTGGTCGGCCGCGAGGGTGCCGCACGGCACCCCGTGACGCCACCGGGTCGCGTCCGGACGACGCCGCCCCGACCCACCGAGGACGCGCCATCTCCGAGACCCCCCGCCCTGCCGCCGGCCCCGGCCCGACGCCCGGCCGCCGCCTGCTGCTGCGCACGCGCAACCTCACCGACGCCCGGTTCGTCGCCGAGGCGCTGCGCACCGAGACGGTCGGCGGGGTGCTGCTGCTGCTCGCCGCCGCCGTCGCGCTGCTGTGGGCGAACTCGCCGTGGCGAGAGGCCTACGAGTCGCTCAAGCACGTGGCGGTAGGGCCGGCGTCCCTGCACCTGCAGCTCGACCTGAGCCACTGGGCCAGCGACGGGCTGCTCGCGGTGTTCTTCTTCGTCGCGGGCCTGGAGCTCAAGCGCGAGCTGGTCGTCGGGGACCTCAGCGACGTCCAGCGCGCCGTCCTGCCCGTCGTCGCCGCGCTCGCCGGGGTGGCGGTGCCCGCCGGGGTGTACCTGCTCGTCACCGCCGGCACAGAGGGCGCTGGGCGCGGCTGGGCCGTCCCCACGGCCACCGACATCGCCTTCGCGCTCGCAGCCTTGGCCGTCATGGGCTCGCACCTGCCGTCCGGGCTGCGCTCGTTCCTGCTCACCCTCGCCGTCGTCGACGACCTCGTCGCCATCACCATCATCGCCGTCTTCTACACCGCCGACCTCGACGTGCTGCCGTTGCTGGCAGCGCTGGTGCCGCTCGCGGTCTTCGGGCTGCTCGTCCAGCTGCGCCGGGGCCGGTGGTGGCTGCTGCTGCCGCTCGCGGCTGTCACCTGGGCGCTGGTGCACGCGTCCGGGGTCCACGCCACCGTGGCCGGCGTGCTGCTCGCCCTCACCGTGCCGGTGCACCGCCGCGACAGCGAGGGTCAGTCGGTCGCCGAGCACCTCGAGCACGCGGTGCGGCCCTTCTCGGCCGGAGTGGCCGTGCCGGTGTTCGCGCTGTTCGCCGCCGGCGTCACGCTCGTGGGTGGTGGCCTGACGTCGACGCTCGGGGACCCCGTCGCGTGGGGCATCGTCGTCGCGCTCGTGGCGGGCAAGACCGTCGGGGTGCTCGGCGGGACGTGGCTGACCGCGCGGTTCACCCGAGCCGAGCTCGACGAGGGGCTGGAGTGGGGCGACGTGCTCGGCCTGTCGCTGCTGGCGGGCATCGGCTTCACGGTGAGCCTGCTGATCGGCGAGCTGGCCTTCGGGCCGGGCAGCGAGCGCGACGACCACGTGAAGGCGGCCGTGCTCGCCGGGTCCCTGCTCGCGGCGGCCCTGGCGGCCGTCGTCCTGCGCCGGCGCGACCGGGTCTACCGCCGCCTCGCCGAGGCCGAGCACACCCCCTGACCTCTCCCCCAGGCGTGCACCTCGTCACCGAAGTGCACGCCCGCGAGGTGGTCAGGCGTGCACCTTGTCACCGAAGTGCACGCGTGGAGGTGATTCGGGTTGGCGTGGTCAGGCGCCGGAGGCGGTGAGCCGGACGACGGCGCGCTCGGCGGCGTGGCGCACGCGCGGCACCGCGTCGTCGCGCAGCGCCACCACGTGGTCCAGGGCGTCGCCCACCTGGTGCCGGGCCACGACCTTGGCGGCCATCTCGCGCACCCGCCACGCGTCGTCGGCCGTGGCGGCGAGCAGCTCGGGCAGCGCGGCGTCGTCCCAGGCCCAGAGCAGGCCGCGCGCGCCCCACACGCGCAGCCAGTAGGTGTCGGCGTGCCGGGCGCCGTCCAGGTACTTGACCGCACCGGGGCCGCCGAGCGCCTGCAGCAGCCCGGGGTCGACCGGCTGCTCACGCAGCAGCGCGCGGCAGCCCGCGACCACGGCGTCCGGGCCGCGCCGGCGGCACTCCGCCTCGATGCTCTCGCGCGGGGTGCGACCCCAGTGCGACGGCGCGGGCATGCCGCCACCGTGCCACACCCCGCGTGCAGCGGGCGGCCTCGACGCCGAGCCAATAGGCTCGACGCGGTCCTGCCTCCTGCGGTCGGGCCAGGGAGGAGCACAGCATGAGCGACGCCACGAGTGGCGCGGCCGCGCCCACCGCCAGCACGTCCTCGACGCCCGCGCCCGCCCGACCGGCGCCGGACGGCGAGCGCACGATCGGCCAGCTGGTCGCCGACGCCTCGCACGACCTCTCGGCCATCCTGCGCTCGGAGGTCGCGCTCGCCAAGGCCGAGCTGAAGGCCGACGTCAAGGCCGCCGCGGTCGGCGGCGCGATGTTCGCCGTCGCGGGGGTCATCGCCTTCCTCGCGCTCATCCTGCTGCTCATCGCGGCCGCGTACGGGCTGGTCGCCGCCGGCCTCGCACCCTGGCTCGCCTTCCTCGTCGTCGCCGTCGTGCTGCTCGCGCTCACCGCGGTGCTGGGACTCGTCGGCAAGTCCCAGATCGGCCGGGCGGGGCCACCCGAGCGCACCCTGCGCACGACCAAGGAGACCGTCGCGACCCTCAAGGGCATCAAGCCGCACGCGTCCTGACCGGCAGGAGCAGTGCACCGGGCGTGACACCCTGATGCCCGTGACCACCGTCGACGCCACGCACGTCCTGCACGACGGCCCCTGGCGGCACCGCTTCGTCGCCGCCAACGGGGCGCGCTTCCACGTCGCCGAGGCCGGCGAGGGACCACTCGTCGTGCTGCTGCACGGCTTTCCGCAGATGTGGTGGTGCTGGCGGGCGCAGCTCCCCGCGCTCGCCGCCGCCGGCTACCGCGTGGCCGCACTAGACCTGCGCGGCTACGGCGCCTCCGACAAGCCGCCGCGCGGGTACGACACCCCGACGCTCGCCGCGGACGTCGCGTCCGTCGTCCGCTCGCTCGGCAGCGACGGCGCCGCGATCGTCGGCCACGACTGGGGTGGCTGGGTCGCCTGGTCGATGCCCGCCCTGGAGCCGTCGGTCACCCGCGCGATCGCGGCGCTGTCGATCCCGCACCCGCTCGCGATGAAGCGCGCCCTGCGCCGTTCGGCCCGTCAGCTCGGCGCCAGCAGCTACATCTGGTCCTTCCAGCTGCCGTTCCGCCCCGAGCGCCAGCTGGCCAGCGGCGGGACGGCGGTCGAGGACCTGCTCCGCAAGGCGTCGGGCACGGCGTGGCCGGGGTCCGACGACGAGGGTCGCGAGATCGTCCGGGTCTACACCGAGGCGATGCAGGTGCCGTTCGTCGCCCACTCGGCCATGGAGTACTACCGCTGGGTGGTGCGCTCGTCGCTGCGAGCCGACGGGCGCACCTTCGCCGAGCGAGTCGAGCGCCCGATCACGGTGCCGGTGCTGCACCTGCAGGGCTCACGCGACCCCGCGGTGCTCGCGCCGACCGTCCGGGAGTCGCCGCGCTGGGTCGACGGACCGTACCGGTACGAGGAGCTCGACGGAGCCGGCCACTTCCTGCCGGAGGAGCGCGCCGGCGAGGTCACCGCGATCCTGCTGGAGTGGCTCGCCACCTTGCCCTGACGGGCGCGAGGCTCAGCCTGCTGCGCAGCCGCCGGTGGAGACCTGGCGGTCGGCCGTGAGGCCGGTCTTCAGCACCGGGGCGGCTTCGTCCATCGTCAGCGCGTAGCCGGTGGAGTCGTCGTCGAGGCTCTTGGCGAAGACGACGCCCACGACCTGGCCCTGCGGGTCGAGCAGCGGGCCACCGGAGTTGCCGGGTTGCACCCGGGCGAACAGCGAGTAGACCTCGCGCACCGACGGCTTGCTGCCGTAGATGTCCTCACCCCGCGCGGTGATGACGTCGCGCACGCGCGCGGAGTCGAGCCGGTACGGCCCGTTCAGCGGGAAGCCGGCGACGACCGCCGAGTCGCCGCGCCCCAGGTCGGCCGCTCGTGTCAGGGCGGGAGCGGGCAGACCGGCGACGTCGATGACGGCGAGGTCGCGCACCGGGTCGAACACGACGACCTTGCCGTCGTAGCTGCGGCCCTCACCGCCGACGCGCACCGAGGGCCGCTGGACTCCCGCGACGACGTGGGCGTTCGTGACGACGACGCCCCGGGCCAGCACCCAGCCGCTGCCCTCCTGCGAGCGGTCGCACGAGGACGCCACGCCGGTGATCTTGACGATGCTCTGTGCCGCCGCGCGTACCCCGGCGGTCTGCACGACGTTCGGGTCCGGCGGCTCGACCGCCCGGATGACCTCGGGCCCGAAGCCCTCGAACACGCGCGGGAAGCCCTCGGCGTCCAGCAGCGAGCGGAAGCCGGCGAAGACCCGACCGGTGCTCGGCGGCACCACCTTGCTGATCCCGGCGACGATGCGTGACTGCCCGACCGCGCGCGAGAGCGCCTCGGACGGCCCACCGCGCACGGCCGCGGCGATCAGCCAGACCATGAGGCACACGGCGACCACGCTGGCGACCGCACCGAGCAGGGCGTCGACGACGCGGGCCGGACGCGCCGTGACCCGGCTGCGCAGCCGGACGCCGACCGCGACCGCCAGCGCCTGGCCCAGCGCGGCCGCGAGCAGCACACCGACGAGCAGCAGCAGCAGGCGACGAAGGTCGGTGCCGTCGGTGGTCAGCGAGCGGTCGAGCAGCCGGGGCAGGCCCCACATGGCCAGCGCACCGCCACCGAGGAAGCCGGCGAGCGACAGGAAGCCGACGACCGCGCCCTGCCGGTAGCCGGACACGGCGTACCCGATGAGGACGAGCGCCAGCAGGAGGTCGATCACTGCAGCAGCGCCTGGACGTCGGCAGGCAGGTCGACCACGCGCTCACGGTGCCAGGGCGGCGCGAGACCCGCAAGGTCGAGCACCCTCGACAGCAGCCCGGCCGTGAAACCCCACACGAACATGCCCTGGACGGTGAACGCCGGCCCGAGGTAGCCGCTCGGGTGGCGGGCGGTGACCCGGTTGTCGGGGTCGAGCAGCTCGGCCAGCGGCACGCGCTCGACGCGCGCCACCTCGGTGGGGTCCATGGCGGCGACCGGGGACGGCTCGCGCCACCACGCGAGCACCGGCGTGACCACGAAGCCGCTCGGCGGCAGGAACAGCGACGGCAGCTCACCGAGGACGTCGACACCGTCGCGACGCACCCCGGCCTCCTCGTGCGCCTCGCGCAGGGCCGCGTCGACCGGGCCGTCGTCGTCCGGGTCGAGGGACCCGCCGGGGAACGACACCTGGCCGGCGTGCGAGCGCATCGTGTCGGCCCGCTGCGTCAGCAGCACGTCGGGCTCGCCGCCGTCGTCGCCGAACAGCATCAGCACCGCCGACGCGCGGCCGCCGTCCTCGGGCGGCTGGAACCGCGACAGCTGCTCGGGACGCACGGTGCCCGGCACGCGCGAGAGCCGGTCGAGCCAGTCGGCGGCCACCGAGGGTCGGCTCACGCGGAGACCTCCTCGGCGCGTTCGAACTTCAGCAGGCGGCGGGCCTTCACCGGGTCGGTCTCACCCTCGCCGTACGCCGGGCACAGCCGCTGGATCGGGCAGGCGCCGCAGGCCGGACGCCGGGCGTGGCAGGTGCGGCGGCCGTGGAAGATCAGCACGTGCGACAGCATCGTCCAGTCCTTGCGCGCGAACAGCGCACCGACGGCGTGCTCGACCTTCACCGGGTCGGTCTCGTCGGTCCAGCCGAACCGGCGCACCAACCGGCCGAAGTGGGTGTCGACGGTGATCCCCGGGACGCCGAAGGCGTTCCCGAGCACCACGTTGGCGGTCTTGCGGCCGACGCCGGGCAGCGTGACGAGGTCGGCCAGCCGCGCCGGCACCTCGCCGTCGAAGCGCTCGACCAGGGCGGCGCTCAGCTTCATGACGCTGTCGGTCTTGGCGCGGAAGAACCCGGTGGGCTTGAGGATCGCCTCCATCTCCGCTCGGTCGGCGGAGGCCAGCGCCGCGGCGTCGGGGTACGTGGCGAACAGGGCGGGCGTGACCTTGTTGACCATGACGTCGGTGGTCTGCGCCGAGATCACGGTGGCCACGAGCAGCTGCAGCGGCGAGGTGAAGTCGAGCTCGCAGTGCGCGTAGGGGTAGAGCTCGTGCAGCTCGCGGTAGGTCTTGCGGGCCCGGCGGGTGAGCGCGACGGGCGGCGGAGGCGTGGCGGCGGGGGCGGAGGCCGGTCGACGCGACGTGCGAGAGGGGCTGCTGGGCACCCGCCCAGGGTACGGGGCGAGGCTGACAGCGGTTCTCGATGATCCGGTCGGGTGAGGAACGGCCCTGGCGTCTCAAGGAGCGGTCGGGCGCACCGACGTTGTGCCTGTGCCCATGACGACCGAGCCACCCCCGGCGGAGCTCGCGCAGGAGGACCTGCCCCTCGATGAGCTGCGCTCCGCGCGACGGCGGCTCACCGGCGAGGTGCAGCGGCTGTCCTGGCTGCGACGTCTCGTGGTCGCCCGCTCCGACCTGGAGGTCGCCCGGCTCACCGGCCTCGACGGCCTGACCGCGCCGTCGCACCTCGAGCCCGCCGTCCGGGAGGCCCTGGCGCTGGGCGAGGTCAGCGGCCCCGAGCTGCTGCGGTCGCTCTCGACCACGGCGCGTGAGCTCGACGACGCGAGCCGCCTGGCCCGCGCCGAGCTGGACGTTCTCACCGACCGGCTGGTCGACCGGCTCGCCGTCGACCCGGCGTCCTGCCTCGACCTCTGACCGCTGCACGCGGCGCCCGACGCACCTGCGGGTCGTGTCGCGGATCACAGTAGGGCAGACTTCCCCCGGACGTGCCGCAGGAGGCACCCGGCCAGGCGAAGGAGACCTCGTGGACGACGACATCGTGCGCAGCGCCCCGCTGTTCTCCGCCCTGGACGAGCAGGCTGCCGCGTCGCTGCGCCAGTCCATGCTCGAGGTGACGCTCGGCCGCTCCGAGGAGCTGTTCGCCGAGGGCGACCAGGGCGACCGCCTGTACGTGATCGTCGAGGGCAAGATCAAGCTCGGCCGCACGAGCAGCGACGGCCGCGAGAACCTGCTCGCGATCCTCGGGCCCGGCGAGATGTTCGGTGAGCTCAGCCTCTTCGACCCCGGCCCGCGCACCGCCACGGCGACGTCCGTGGGCGACAGCCGGCTGATCGGCCTCGGGCACGACGCGCTCGAGCCGTGGCTGATCCAGCACCCCGAGGTCGCGCTGAAGCTCCTCAACGCCCTCGCCCGCCGGCTGCGCCGCACCAACGAGACGCTCGCCGACCTGGTGTTCTCCGACGTGCCCGGCCGCGTGGCGAAGGCGCTGCTCGACCTGTCGACGCGCTTCGGCCGTCCCGCCGACGACGGCATCCTCGTCGCGCACGAGCTCACCCAGGAGGAGCTCGCCCAGCTCGTCGGCGCCTCCCGCGAGACGGTCAACAAGGCGCTGGCCGACTTCGCCACCAGGGGCTGGCTGCGCCTGGAGGCCAGGGCCGTCGTCCTGCTGGACGTCGAGCGGCTGCGGCGCCGCGCCCGCTGACCTCGCCGCCCGCCGCGACCGCCCAGCCGGTCGTTCATGTTGCCCGCCCGCCTGCCGATAGGACGGCATGCGACCCAGCGGGAGACGACGGACCGGCTCTCGTCTGTTCGTGGTCTACGCCGCCGCGAGCCTGGTGCCGGTGGCCGTCCTCGGGGCCGTGCTCGTGCGCGGCTACCACGGCCAGGCGCTCGAGCGCGGCCTCGACCAAGGCCGCGCGCAGGCGGCCGTCATCGACGAGATGGCCATCGGCCCGGCGCTCACCGGCGCGGACCTGTCGACCGGCCTCAACGACGACGAGCGCGAGCGGCTGCGCTCGGCCACCGACCTCGCCATCTTCCACGGCTCGGTGGCGCGGCTGCGGCTGCGCACCTTCGGCGGCGCCGTGGCGTTCTCCGACGACGGCAGCGTGCTGGGCGCGGTCTCGCCCACCGACCCGGCGTTCACGGCGGCCGCCGCCGGCAGGACCGACGTCCGGATCGTCGACGACCCGCGTCAGGCGCCCGGCACGACGGTGCGGGTGCTGCAGCCCGTGGTCGCCGCCGCGAGCGGCCAGGCCATCGGCGTCCTCGAGGTCTACCTGCCCTACGACGCCATCGCCACGAAGGTCCAGGCCGAGACCCGGCGGGCCATCTGGCACATGGGGTTGAGCCTGCTCGGCCTGTACGCGGTGCTCGGCATGATCTCGTGGTGGACGACGCGCTCGCTGCGCCGGCACGCCGCCGAGCACGAGCACCAGGCCCTGCACGACCCCCTGACCGGACTGCCGAACCGCCAGCTGTTCCGCCGCACCGCCGAGGAGGCTCTGCAGGCCGGCCGGCGTGGTGAGGGCGGCGCGCTCGTGCTCGTCGACCTCGACCACTTCAAGGAGGTCAACGACACGCTCGGCCACCACGCCGGCGACGAGCTGCTGCGCGTCGTGGCCCAGCGCCTCTACGGCTCGTTGCGCACCGACGACACGGTGGCCCGCCTGGGCGGCGACGAGTTCGGCATCGTCCTGCCGCGCGCCACCGACCGCACCGGCACCGTCGCCCTGCTCACCCGGGTGCGGCGCGAGCTGGCGGAGGAGATCACGCTGGACGGCGTCACCCTCAGCGTCGAGGCGAGCTTCGGCGTGTGCTTCTACCCCGACGACGCCGAGACGCTCGAGGAGCTGCTGCAGCACGCGGACGCCGCGATGTACCAGGGCAAGCACGGCACCACCGGCGTCGTGGTCTACGAGCCCGCGAGCAGCCAGCACCCGACGCACTCGCTGGTCGTGCAGCAGGAGCTGCGGCACGCCTTGGAGCGCGACGAGCTCGTGCTGCACTACCAGCCCAAGCTGGACCTGGTGTCGGGCACCGTGCATGGTGTCGAGGCGCTGGTGCGCTGGCAGCACCCCGACCGCGGCCTGCTGCAGCCCGGCCAGTTCCTGCCCGTCGCCGAGCGCTCGGAGCTCATCGAACCCCTGACGGTGTGGGTGCTGCGGCGCGCGCTCGCCGACTACGAGCGCTGGACCGCCCAAGGCGTCGACTGGACCGTCGCCGTCAACGTCTCGGCCCGCAACCTCGGGTCGCTGGACTTCGCCCGCACCGTCGCGGCGCTGCTCGCCGAGGCGGGCACACCACCGGAGCGGCTGCACCTGGAGGTCACCGAGACGGCGCTGGCCTTCGACCCCGAGACCGCCGCCGCGGTCGTGAGCGACCTGGCGCGCCAGGGCATCCAGATCTCCGTCGACGACTTCGGCATCGGCTTCACCAGCCTGTCGCAGCTGCGGACGCTCACCGTCGCCGAGGTGAAGATCGACCGGACCTTCGTCGCCGGCCTGTCGGGCAGCGAGCAGGACCGCGCCATCGTCGGCTCGGTGATCGGCCTCGGGCACAGCCTCGGGTGCACGGTCACCGCGGAGGGCGTCGAGAGCGAGGACGTCGCCCAGTGGCTCCTCGACGCCGGGTGCGACAAGGCCCAGGGCTACCTGTGGATGCGCCCGGCCCCGTGGACCGACGTCGTGGACGCCTTCTCCTCAGCACCCGAGAGGACCCTGACATGAAGCAGCTCCTGGCAGCGCGCGCCGTCCTCGTGGCCGTTCTCGGCCTGACCGCCCTGACGACAGCCGCCTGCGGCGACAGCCCCTCGCAGGCGGCGCCGCGCTCGACCGAGCCCTCGATGACGCTCGACCGCGCGCTGCACGACCGGCTGCCGGACTCGGTGCGGACGTCGGGCGTGCTGCGTGTCGGCACCGACGCGTCCTACGCGCCGATGTCGTTCTTCGCGCCGGACGGCCGCACGATCATCGGCATCGAGCCCGACCTGGCCCAGGCGCTCGGTGAGGTGCTCGGCGTGAAGCTGGTCTTCGAGAACGTCGACTTCACCGACCTGTTGCCACGTGTCGCCGACGGCACGCTCGACGTCGCGCTGTCGGCCATGACCGACACCCCCGAGCGCGAGCAGACGGTCGACTTCGTCAACTACTTCACGGCCGGGACGTCGATCGTCGTCCAGCGCGGCAACCCCAACGGCATCTCGGACCTGAAGGACCTGTGCGGCAAGGTCGTCGCGGTCGAGGACGGCACGACCCAGGTCGACCTCGTCAAGCGCAGCCAGGCCAACTGCGACGGGGTGCCCATCCTCGTGAAGACCTTCCCCACCAACTCCGACGCGCTCGTGCAGCTGCGCACCGGGCGGGCCGCCGCCGTCCTCAACGACTTTCCCCCGGCCAGCTACCTGGTCAGCGACGCGCGGACGAAGGCCCACTACCAGCTCGCGTCGACGGCGCAGTACGAGCCGGGCCTGTACGGCATCGCGGTCGCGAAGGACCAGCAGGGTCTTCGCGACGCGCTGCGCGGCGGTCTGGAGGAGCTGCTCGCGTCCGGCGCCTACGACAGCCTGCTGAGCCGGTGGAACGTCTCGAGCGGCGCCGTCCACGACGTCGGGGTCAACGCCGGGCGCTGAGGTAGTCCAGCTGCGCTCGCACCGACAGCTCGGCGGCCGGCCAGAGGGCGCGGTCGACGTCGGCGTAGACGCGCTCGACGACGTCGCGGGGTGAGGCGGCGCCCGCCGCCAGCGCGGCCCGCACCTGCTCGAGCCGCGCCCGCCGGTGCGCGAGATACCCCTCGATCACCGCGGTGGCGTCACCGAGCGTGGGGCCGTGGCCGGGCAGGACCGTTCCGACCACGCCGGACCGGGCGAGGGACCCCAGCCGCTGCAGGGACTCCAGGTAGTCCTCGAGCCGCCCGTCGGGGTGGGCGACGACGGTGGTGCCCCGGCCGAGCACGGTGTCGCCGGTGAGCACGGCCGCCTCGGCCGGCAGCAGGAACGACAGGGAGTCCGACGTGTGCCCAGGGGTGGCGACGACGTCCAGCCGCAGGCCACCGACGTCCAGCGAGTCACCGGCGGCGAGCCCCTCAGAACCCAAGCGCTGCAACGGGTCCAGCGCTCGCACGGGCGCGCCCGTGAGCTCGTGGAAGCGGCGTGCGCCGGCGCTGTGGTCGAGGTGGCCGTGCGTCAGCAGCGTCACGCTCACCTCGGCACCGCGCTCGCGCACCGTGTCCAGGACGGCGCGCAGGTGCCCCTCGTCGTCCGGCCCTGGGTCGACGACGACCGCCCGGGCCGATCCCGGCTCGCACAGCACCCAGGTGTTGGTGCCGTCGAGGGTCATCGGCGAGGGGTTGGGCGCGAGCACGCACACGGCGCGCTCGCCGACGGCGCCGCCCGCCCACGGCTTCTCGCTCACGGCTCGTCCTCGATGCCCGACGGCGGGCCCGGCTCCCCGCCACCACGACCGTCGAGGTCGATGCGCACCGACAGCCCGTCGGGGCGCCGGACCAGCCACGGCATGAGCAGCCGCGGGGACCGCGGCCGCCGCAGCACGGAGGCGACGTCCGGTGCGGACGCGACCTCCTCGACGGTGACGACCGTGGGCGGCAGCATCGCGATCGTGCCGTCCGACCCACCGGACACCGCGGCCCGAGCGGGCATCCAGGTCGAGTGGTCGGCCTCGCCCTCGACGTGCCGAGCCACCTGGCCCGCGGGGAGGGCCGCGACGAAGAACCACGTGTCGTAGCGCCGCGGCTCGAACACCGGCGTGCACCAGTGGCTCCACGCGCTGAGCAGCTCGGTGCGCAGCTCGAGACCGCGCCGCTCCAGCAGCTCCGACATCGCGAGCGAGCGGTCGACGAGCGCCAGCCGGTCGGCCTCCCACGAGTCGTCGGTGAGGTCACTGACGACGTCGTCACCGGGTGGGCCGGCGAGCAGCACCCCGCACTCCTCGAACAGCTCGCGCACCGCCGCGCAGACCAGCCCCGACGCCTCCGGCTCGCTCGCGCCGAGGCGACGCGACCACTCGCTCAGGCTCGGCCCGCCCCACGGCACGTCGTCGTCGCAGTCGCGGGGGTCGACGCCTCCCCCGGGGAACACGTGCATGCGCGCGGCGAAGGCCATCGACGAGGTCCGGCGCATGAGGAACACCTGCGGCCCGCCGTCGGTGACCTCGTCAGCGACGTCCCGCAGCAGCACCACCGTCGACGCCCGCCGTGGCGCGGCCGGCTCGACCGGCTCGACCTGCCCGGAGTCCGCGAAGGTCGTAGCGTGTGAACGCAACCCCGGGATGAGCGGGAATTCACGGAGCATGTCGCGATCGTAAGGGTCGCGCAGGGGAGAGGACGCAGGGTGCGCCGGGAGTACACGCTCGCCGAGGTGGCGGTCGCCGTCGGGATGACCGAGCGCAACGTGCGCGCCTACCGGTCCCGCGGGCTGATCCGGCCGCCGCGCATGCGCGGGCGAGTGGGCCTGTACTCCCAGGAGCACCTGGCCCAGCTGCGGCTCATCCAGGCCCTGATCGGGCGCGGGCTCAGCCTGTCGGTGATCACCCAGCTCGTCGAGCGCGGCGTCGCGCACACCGAGCTCGCGCGGCTGGTGCGCGAGGAGCTGCCGCCCGGGGGCCGGGTCTCGCTGTCGTCGGCCACGGTCGAGGTGCTGGAGGAGGCCGAGCCGGGGCTGCTCGGCCGGCTCGCCGACTACGGCCTCGGCGAGCGCACCGACGACGGCTACGCGGCCGACCCGTCCTACCTCGCGATGTCGAACCTGCTCGTCGCGCTCGGCGCCTCGCACCTCGACGTCGCCCGGGTCAGCGAGCGCACCGCCGAGTGCGCGCAGGCGCTGGCCGGCCGGCTACCCGACGTCGAGGTGCGCCCCGCGTCTGACGACGACGACGCCGACGCGGACGGCGCGGCGACCAGCCTGCAGCACGTCCGCGCGTGCACCGTCGAGCTGGCCTCCACGGCCTTCCGGCTCGCCCTGACGGCGGCCCTGGAACGTCGAGCGGTCAGCGGACCCGAACGGTGATCTCGACCTCGACGGGCGCGTCGAGCGGCAGCACCGCCACGCCGACCGCGCTGCGCGCGTGCACGCCGGCGTCGCCGAAGGCCTGACCCAGCAGCTCGCTGGCACCGTTGACGACCGCGGGCTGGCCGGTGAAGCCGGGCTCGCTCGCGACGAACCCGACCACCTTGACGACCCGCTCGACGGTGTCGAGGTCGCCCACCACCGACTTCACGGCGGCGAGCGCGTTCAGGGCGCAGGTGCGCGCGAGCTCCTTGGCGTCGTCGGGGCTGACGCAGCCGGCCGCGTCGCCGACCTTCCCGGTGGCCGCGAGCGACCCGCCGACCATGGGCAGCTGGCCCGACGTCCACACCAGGTCGCCGTCGCGCACGGCGGGCACGTAGACCGCGACGGGCGGGACGACGTCCGGCACCGTGAGTCCCAGCTCGGCGAGCCGCTGCTCGACCTGACCGCGCTGCTCGCCCACGACGCTCACTTCTCCCGCTTGAGGTAGGCGACGAGGTTGCCGGCGTCACCGGTGACGACCTGCACGAGCTCCCAGCCGTCCTCGCCCCACTGGTCGAGGATCTGCTTGGTCGCGTGCACGATGAGCGGAACGGTCGCGTACTCCCACTTGGCCATGGCGGCATCCTGCCGCACCGGCCGAGCTCGGCACCACCGGGGCCCGACCTGGCCCGCTGCGCGTGATCACGACACGCTCGCCCGTGGTGACCATGCACGCTGGGCCCGGCACCGCGAGGATGTCTCCCGTGAGCAGCTCCCGCGACGTCCTCGACCGCCCGGCACCGCCCGCCGACGCGACCCTGCGCTACGGGCCGCTGCCCGAGCACGTCGTCGACGTCCGCTGGCCGGCCCAGGTCGGCGAGGGCCCGGCCGAGCTCGTCGTCGTCGTGCACGGCGGCTTCTGGCGCTCCGAGTTCGACCGCGCGCACACCGGCCCGCAGTGCGTCGGGCTCACCGCCGCAGGCTACGCCGTGGCCGCCATCGAGTACCGCCGCACGGGCATGGCCGGCGGAGGCTGGCCCGGCACGTTCGAGGACGTCGCGACCGCGCTCGAGCGCGTGCCCGGCCTGGTCGCCGAGGCCGCGACGCAGCACGGCGTGGACGTCGACACCGCTCACACCGTGCTGCTCGGCCACAGCGCGGGTGGGCATCTCGTCGCCTGGGCCGCCACGCTGCCCACTACCGCGGCCGTCGCGGCCGTCAGCCTCGGCGGGGTGCTCGACCTCGCCCTCGCCGCCGAGCTGGCGCTCGACCCCGCTGCCGGCGTCTCGGCGGTCGAGGCGCTGCTGGGCGGTCGACCGGACGACGTCCCCGACCGCTACGCCGCTGCCGACCCGGCGCGCCTCGGCCGGCCGCTGCTGCCCGTGACGGCGCTGCACGGCGAGCACGACGACGTCGTCCCCGTCGAGCTCGGCCTGTCGTACGGCGAGCGCACCGGCCAGCAGGTGGTCGTGCTGCCGGGGGCCGACCACTTCGGGTTGATCGACCCGGCCGCGGGCGCCTGGCCGACCGTGCTGCACCACCTCGCGGCGGCGGCCGGGCGTACTGGTCGGTAGCCTCCTGACCATGCCGACCTCGGCCCCGGCGACCTCCGCCGCCCGCCCCCGCGACCGTGACTGGGAGGGGGTGCGTCTGCACGTCGTCACCGGCAAGGGTGGCACCGGCAAGACCACCGTCGCCGCTGCCCTCGCGCTCGCCCTGGCCACCGACGGTCACCGCGTGCTGCTGGCCGAGGTCGAGGACCGCCAGGGCATCGCCCAGCTGCTCGACGTGCCGCAGCTCGGCTACGCGGAGCACCGGGTCGCGACCGCTCCGAACGGCGGCGAGGTGCACGGTCTGGCGGTCGACCCCAAGGCCGCGCTGCTCGAGTACCTGCAGATGTTCTACAAGCTCGGCCGGGCCGGTGGGCTGCTCGAGCGGTTCGGCGCGATCGACTTCGCCACCACCATCGCCCCCGGCGTGCGCGACGTGCTGCTCACCGGGAAGGTCTACGAGGCCGTGCGCCGCCGCGCGCACGGCCGTCCCGTCTACGACGCCGTCGTGCTCGACGCGCCGCCCACCGGGCGCATCACGCGCTTCCTGGGCGTCAACAACGAGGTCGCGGGGCTGGCTCGGGTCGGCCCGATCCGCGGCCAGGCCGACTCCATCACGACGCTGCTGCGTTCGCCGCAGACCGCCGTCCACCTGGTGACGCTGTTGGAGGAGATGCCCGTGCAGGAGACCGTCGACGGCGTCGCGGCACTGCACGAGGCCGACCTGCCCGTCGGCGGCATCGTCGTCAACGTCGTGCGCGACGCCGTCCTGACCTCGCGCCGGCTCAGCGCGGCCGCCAAGGCGCGCCTCGACGCCGGTGAGGTCGAGGCCGGGCTCACCGCTGCCGGGCTCCCGCACGACGAGCGTGCCGTGCAGGCGCTGCTGGACGAGGCGGAGGAGCACGCCCAGCGCGTGGCGCTGCAGCAGCGCGAGCGCACCGAGATCGACGCCCTCGGGCGACCGGTCTACGAGCTGCCCGCCGTCACCGACACCATCGACCTCGGCACGCTGTACCGCCTCGCCGACCTGCTGCGTGAGCAGGGCATGGCATGAGCCAGCGCACCCGGGCGGTGAGCAGCCCGCCGCTCGACGTCGACGCGCTGCTCCGCGACCCCGGCACCCGCATCATCGTGTGCTGCGGCTCCGGAGGCGTCGGCAAGACGACGACGGCCGCGGCCCTGGGTCTGCGCGCCGCCGAGCAGGGCCGCAAGGTCGTCGTGCTCACCATCGACCCCGCACGCCGGCTGGCGCAGTCGATGGGGCTGGTCGAGCTCGACAACACCCCCCGCGAGGTCAAGGGCGTCGAGCGGGCGGCCGGCGGCCGGCTCGACGCGATGATGCTCGACATGAAGCGCACCTTCGACGAGATCGTCGAGGCGCACTCCTCGCCGGAGAAGGCGCAGCAGATCCTCGCCAACCCCTTCTACCAGGCGCTGTCGAGCTCCTTCGCGGGCACGCAGGAGTACATGGCGATGGAGAAGCTCGGTCAGCTGCGCGCGCAGGCCGACCGCGACGGCACGTGGGATCTCGTGGTCGTCGACACCCCGCCGTCCCGCTCGGCCCTCGACTTCCTCGACGCACCGCAGCGACTCGGCTCGTTCCTCGACGGACGTTTCATCCGCCTGCTCGCCGCGCCCGCCAAGGCCGGCGGTCGGGCGTACCTCAAGGCCTTCTCGGCGGGGGTGAACGTCGTCACGGGCACCCTCACCAAAGTGCTCGGGGCGCAGGTGCTGCGCGACGTCCAGACGTTCGTGGCCGCCCTCGACACGATGTTCGGCGGGTTCCGCGAGCGCGCGGACGCCACCTACCGGCTGCTGCAGGACGACGGCACCTCGTTCGTGGTCGTCGCGGCCCCCGAGCGCGACGCGCTGCGCGAGGCCGCCTACTTCGTCGAGCGGCTCGACCGCGACCGCATGCCGCTCGCCGGCCTCGTGCTCAACCGGGTGCACGAGCTCGACCACGTCGACATCTCCGCCGAACGGGCGGTGGCCGCGGCCGAGACCCTGGCCGAGCGCAAGGAGCACCCGCTCACCCAGCAGCTCCTGCGCATGCACGCCGACCGTGTCCGCGTCGTCGAGCGCGAGCAGCTGATGGTCGAGCGCTTCACGGCCGCGCACCGCGAGGTGCCCTTACGGCGCGTGCGGGCCTGCGCGCAGGACATCCACGACCTGCCCGGGCTGCGCGAGATCGGCGCTGACCTCGCCGGCGACTGAGCCGCGACCTCAGATCGCGAGCGGCCCCTCGACGTCCCCCGCCGTGCGCTGGTGCTCGGCGCGCGCGGTCTCGAGCAGGCGGCGCCACGACGTGACGTTCGGCCGCTTCTTGAGCAGCGCACGCCGCTCACGCTCGGTCATCCCACCCCAGACGCCGAACTCGGTGCGGTTGTCGAGCGCGTCGGCCAGGCACTCGGTGCGCACGACGCAGCCCATGCAGACCGCCTTGGCGCGGTTCTGCTCGGCGCCCTGGACGAACAGGTCGTCCGGATCCCCCTGGCTGCACGAACCCCGCAGCGCCCAGTCCCGGGCCCACCCCTTGTTGCTCGCCATGTTGCTCATCGGCGGTCTCCACCCTTGACGATCTCCGGACGGCTCGGCACCTGGTGTGCGACGATGCCGCCTTTCCCCACACCTTGACCGTACGGAGCCTGAGTGAGGCCGACTATGACCCGATCCGGCCATTCCCGGCCCGTGAGTGACTAGTCACTGACCGGGTCGTTGGTCCCGATCGGGGCCGTGGCGGCCGTGCGACTCGGCCTGCTGGGGGGTCCCCGGGTTACGCTGAGGTGTGCGGCACGCACGATCCGCGGCGTGTCCGGGGCCGTTCGAGGGCCCGTCGATGGTGAGGAGCATGGATGTCGGTGCACGGTGACGACCGCGGCAGCGGGCTAGTCAGCATCCTCACCCTCCTGTCCGCGCTCGTCGGCACCGCCGTCGTCGCCGGGCTGGTGGGTGCCGGGCTGTTCATGCCCGCCGTCGGTGCCGCCGGGGCGACCGCCCGCACGGGCGTCGACTTCTTCGACGCGCTGCCGGCCGAGCTGGAGCAGAGCCCGCTCGCCCAGCAGTCGCGCATCCTGGACGCCGACGGGCACGTGATCGCCACGTTCTACAACGAGAACCGCATCGTCGTGCCGCTCGCCAAGATCGCGCCGATCATGCGCGAGGCCCAGATCGCGATCGAGGACACCCGCTTTCGCCAGCACGGGGGCATCGACCCCAAGGGCGTGCTGCGCGCGGCCTTGAACAACGCCTCGGGCTCGGACACCCAGGGCGCTTCGACGCTGACCCAGCAGTACGTGAAGCTCACGCTGCAGGAGAACGCGATCTACGCCGGCGACGAGGAGGCCGCGAAGGCCGCCGTCGACAAGAACATCGCGCGCAAGATCCAGGAGATGAAGTTCGCGGTCGCGCTCGAGAAGAAGATGAGCAAGGACCAGATCCTCGAGGGCTACCTCAACATCGCCTACTTCGGCGACGGCGCCTACGGAGTCGAGACCGCTGCCCGGCACTTCTTCTCGACCACGGCGGCCAAGCTCACGCTCCCGCAGGCGGCGCTGCTGGCCGGTCTCGTGCAGCAGCCGGGCGCCTTCGACCCTCGCCGCAACCCCAAGGCGGCGATGACCCGCCGCAACGTCGTGCTCGCCCGCATGCTGCAGACCGGCGTGATCACGCAGAAGCAGCACGACGCGGCCGTGAAGACGAAGCTGGGGCTCAAGGTCAGCCCCACGGGCAACGGCTGCGACAGCTCGAAGTACCCGTTCTTCTGCAACTACGTCTACCGCCAGGTGCTCACCAACAAGGCCTTCGGCGCGACCGAGCAGGCTCGGCGCACCCTCGTCTTCCGCGGCGGGCTGACGATCCGCACGACGCTCGACCCGAAGATGCAGCGCTACGCCGAGGCCGCCGTGGCCAAGAAGGTCGCACCGCGCAACAAGAGCCACGTCGCCACGGCCATCTCGGTCGTCGAACCCGGCACCGGCGCGGTGCGCGCGATGGCCCAGAGCCGCCCCTACGGCCGCAACACCAAGAAGGGCCAGACGGTCGTCAACTACAACGTCGACAACGACCTCGGTGGCGGCAGCGGCTTCCAGACCGGGTCGACGTTCAAGGCCTTCACCTTGGCCGCGGCGCTCGCCGACGGCCGCGCGCTGAACAGCACGCTCGACGCGCCGGTCAGCGGCCACGCCTTCCAGAAGAGCGACTTCGCGCTCGGCGGCAGCTGCACCGACCTGCGCGCTCCGACGTACAAGGTCGGCAACAGCGAGGGCAACGAGCACGGCAACCGCTCGTTGCTGGAATTCACCGCGAAGTCCGTCAACACCGCCTTCGTGAAGCTCGAGGGCGAGGTCGGACTGTGCAAGGTGCTCGCCGTCGCCGACAACCTCGGCATGCACCTCGCGCGGGCCACCACCACCGCCCAGCCCGGTGACAAGGCCAGCACCCAGCTGCGCCCCTACGAGTCCCTCACGCTCGGCACCGAGCCGGTCGCGCCGCTGACGATGGCGGCCGCCTACGCCACCTTCGCCGCCGACGGCCTGTACTGCCCGCCGGTGTCCATCACGTCGGTGACCTCCCTGGGCGGCAAGAAGGTGAAGCTGCCCGAGCAGCAGTGCGAGAAGGCCCTCGACGAGAGCGTGGCGCGAGGCGTCACCACCGCGCTGGAGAGGGTCATCACGAACGGCACGGCGCGCGGCAACAGCATCGGCCGTCCGGCCGCGGGCAAGACGGGCACGACGAACGCCTCGACCGACCTGTGGTTCGTCGGCTACGTCCCGCAGCTCGCTGCCGCCGTCTGGTTCGGCCACCCGGACGAGACGACCCCGATGCGTGGCATCGACACCGGCAAGAAGTACTACGGCCGCCAGATGTACGGCTCGACGCTGTCGGCGCCGTTGTGGGCCGACTTCATGCGCGCCGCCACCAAGGGCATGAAGAGCGAGGACTTCGGCAAGGCCACCGACAAGGTGCTCTTCGGAGACCGCGTGAGCGTCCCGAGCACCACCGGGATGAGCATCGCCGACGCCACGCGCGCGCTCGAGGGCGCCGGCTTCAAGGTCTCGGTCGGCAGCCCGCAGCCGTCGAACGTCACGGCTGGCCAGGTGGCCTCCAGCAGCCCGGCGGCCGGGACGCGCCTGATCGTGGGCAGCACCGTCACGATCTACCCGAGCAGCGGTCCGGCACCGCAGCCACCGCCGACCGCGACGTCCGGCCCCACCTTCCCGGGCCCCACCCCCACCAAGAAGGGCCGCAAGAAGTAGGTCAGCCGGCGAGCTGGCGGCGCACCTCGGCGGCGACGCGGCCACCCTCGGCACGTCCCGCGACGGCCGGCTGCACGACTTTCATCACCGCCCCCATCGACTGCATGCCGGACGCGCCGGTGTCGCGGACGGCGGCGGCGACCAGCTCGGCCAACGCGGCGTCGTCCAGCTGCGCCGGCAGGTAGGCCTCGAGGACGCCGAGCTCGGCCTGCTCGCGCTCGGCGCGCTCGGGACGACCACCCTCGGCGAAGGCGGTGGCCGCCTCGCGGCGCTTCTTGGCCTCGCGGCGCAGCACCGCCTGGACGTCGTCGTCGCTGAGCTCGCGCGCGACGTCGCCGGCCACCTCCTCGTTGGTGATGGCGGCGAGCACCATGCGCAGCGTCGCCACCCGAACCTCTGCCTGCGCGCGGATGGCGGTGGTGAGGTCGTCGCGCAGCGTCTGCTTGAGGGTGCTCATGGTTCGCGAGTCTGTCAGCCCCTGGCAGGATGGACCACCATGAGCCCAGGTCGCACCGCAGCCGCTGTCGTGGGCCTGGGCGCGGCGTTCGTCGCGGGTTGCGTCGTCGAGAGCCGGGCGTACACCCTGCGCCGCTTCGAGCTTCCCGTGCTCGCCCCTGGGTCGCGGACGCTGCGGGTCCTGCACCTGTCCGACCTGCACCTGACGCCCCGCCAGCGGCTCGAGCGCGAGTGGGTTCGAGGTCTGGCTGCGCTCGAACCCGACCTCGTGGTCGACACCGGCGACAACCTCGCGCACACCGAGGCGGTGCCCAACGTGCTCGCCGCCCTCGAGCCGCTGCTGGAGCTGCCCGGAGCGTTCGTCCTCGGGTCCAACGACTACTTCGCGCCGCGAGCGAAGAACCCGGCCCGCTACCTGCTGCCCGAGGGCGGGTCGCGCCGCATCGCCGGACGCCGCCTGCCGACCGAGGCGCTCGTGCAGGGACTGACCTCGCGCGGCTGGCTCGACCTCACCAACCGCCGCGACCGGCTGGTGGTGGCCGGCACCCAGCTGTCCTTCGTCGGCGTCGACGACCCGCACCTCGGGTACGACCGGTTCCCTGTTCCCGATCCGTCCTCGCCGGCAGCCGACCTGGCGGTCGGGGTCACCCACGCGCCGTACACGCGGGTGCTCGACGCGATGGTCGGCGAAGGCGCTCGGCTGCTGCTCGCCGGACACACCCACGGCGGCCAGCTGCGGCTGCCGGGCTACGGCACGATCGTCACCAACTGCGACCTCGACCGGCACCGCGCGCGGGGGGTCAGCCGGTGGTGGGACGGCGCCCGGCACCAGCCGCCCGCAGCCACGCCCCCGCCCGACGCCGCGTGGCTGCACGTCAGCGCCGGGCTCGGCACCTCTCCGTACACGCCGGTGCGGTTCAACTGCCGCCCCGAGGCCAGCCTGCTCACCCTCACCGCCCCCTGACCCTCCGCCACCCAGCCCGCCTTCCGCCACCCAGGCCGCTTTCCGCCACCCAGGCCGCTTTGCGCAGCTCAGCCGCGGCTTCGGCGGCGGAAAGGGCGGCCCGCCCGGGGGCCGGGTCCGGTTTCGGGGATCGCGCCGGCCTCGGCTACGATGGCGAGGCTCCACCGGCCAGAGTCCTGGGCGGCGGGGTCCAGCCACGGGGTGTGGCGCAGCTTGGTAGCGCGCTTCGTTCGGGACGAAGAGGCCGCAGGTTCAAATCCTGTCACCCCGACCATGTGTGATCTCTCGGGAGATCGGCAAGGCCCGAACCCACGGATGGTGGGTTCGGGCCTTGTCATGTGCGGGGTTGGTAGTCGCGTGCCGGCTCGAGGGTGGACCCCAGCGGTACGGGTGATGCCGGGACGAAACTCCCCCGCGCGAGGCCGTCGAAACCCATACTGGCGCGCATGACCCAGCCGGACCCGCCCTCGCCGTTCGCGCCGCCGGACGCGCCCCCGCCGTTCGCGCCACCGGACGCCGCCCGCGCGCCGCAGGCACCCCCGACGGCGTACGCCGCGCCTGCGTGGGCTCCGGCGCCGTCCGCGTGGGCGCCGCAGCCCTGGGCGCAGTCGGCCCCTTGGACGCCGCCCCCGGCGCCACCCCCGCCCCACCGCGGCTCGACGCACGTCATCGCGGTGGTCGCCCTGGTCGCCGGTGCGCTGGCCCTGCTGTTCTCGCTGGTGACGCTTCTCGTCATGCTCGTCGGCAGCGGCACCTTCGACACGTACACGCTCACCGGGACGGCGCCCCAGGTCGTCGCGGGCGAGCCCTACTCGGGCGCCCAGCTGGCCGACGAGGTCACGCGCGTCATCGAGGCGGACGGCGGCGACGTCGCGAACCTGGACTGCCCCGACACCCCGCGCGTCGACTACGACGCGGTCACGACCTGCATCGGGACGGTCGACGACTGGGACGAGAAGATCACCGTCGACTTCCAGGACGGCGAAGGGCACTTCGTCCTGACCGAGGAGGACGCCGGCTGACCCCACGCCAGGACGTGGCACGCTGGCGCCATGAGCGACGTGCCCGACCGCGACCTGCCCGACTGGGAGGCGCGGTTCCGCGCCCGGCGTCTCGGCCTGCCGGACTTCGCCCGGGACGCCGACGAGCGCACGGTGGCGGTGGCGACCACGGACGACGGCACGATCGAGCTGCACTGGTGGACCGTCGGCACCGACGGCCTGGTGCAGGCCACGGACCGCCCCGAGGGCACGAGCGACGGCGCGCTCGACCCGAGCGGCGACTGGCTGTGGTGGTTCGACGACCGCAAGGGTGACGAGCGCGGCGTCTGGCGCCGCCAGCCGTACGGCTCGGGCGCCGGCAGCCACGCCGCCGCGACCAGCCTGCCTGCCGCCTACAGCTCCGGCCTCGCGCTGGGCACGCAGGTGGCGGTCGTCGGCAGCACGGACGACGGCTACGGGGTGCGCGTGCACGTCGTCGACCCCGACGGCGGCGAGGGCGCGCCTGCCCGGCTGCTCTACGAGCACGAGGAGGAGGCCTACGTCGGCGACCTGTCGCGCGACGAGAGCCTCGTGGTGCTGGCCCACAGCGAGCACGGCGACTCGCGCCACCCGGCGCTGCGGGTGCTGCGCGTCGACGACGGTTCGACGGTCGCCGACCTGTGGGACGGCCCCGGCAAGGGGCTGCACCCGGCCGCCTTCTCGCCCGTGGCCGGCGACCAGCGCGTGCTGGTCGTGCACGAGCGCGACGACGTCCCGGCGCTGCTGGTGTGGGACCCCCTCACGCGCACCGAGACGCTGGTGGCCATCGACCTGCCCGGGGAGGTCGAGGACGCCGATTGGTGGCCGGACGCCCGCGGCGTCGTCGTCGCCCTCTCCCACCACGCCCGCACCCACCTCGCGTTCGTCGATCTGGAAACCCTTGCGGCGCAACCCTTCGGGCCGACCTCCGGCACGGTCACGTCGGCTGCCGTGAGGGACGACGGCGTCGTGTGGGCGACGTGGTCGTCGGCCGCGCGCCCGTCGTCCGTGCGACGCCTCGACCGCGAACGCCAGGACGAGGGAGAGCTGCTGCTGGCACCGCCCGGGCCCGCGGCTCCGCCGTCCGTGCCCGTGGAGGACCTCTGGGTCGAGGGACCGGGGGGCCGCATCCACGCGCTGCTGCGCCGCCCGGCGGGCCTGCCCGAGGGGCCGTGGCCGGTCGTGGTCGAGGTGCACGGCGGCCCGACGCACCACGAGATCGACGCCTTCGCCGCCTACCCGAGCGCGTGGGTCGACCACGGCTTCGCCGTCGTGCAGGTGAACTACCGCGGCTCGACCGGCTACGGGTCGGCGTGGCGGGATGCGCTCGAGGCGAGGGTCGGCCACGTCGAGCTCGAGGACGTCGTCGCCGTCCGCGACCACCTGGTGGCGACCGGGGTGGCTGACCCCGACCGCGTGGTCCTGGCCGGCGCCTCGTGGGGCGGCTTCTTGACGCTGCTGGGTCTCGGCACCCGCCCTGATGCCTGGGCGCTCGGCCTCGCCGGTGTGCCGGTGGCCGACTACGTCGCGGCGTACGAGGACGAGATGGAGGCCCTGAAGGCGTTCGACCGCTCGCTGTTCGGCGGGTCGCCGTCCGAGGTGCCCGACCGTTACACCGACTCCAGCCCCATCACCTACGTCGAGCAGGTGCGCGTGCCGGTGCTGGTGCTGGCCGGCGAGAACGACCCGCGCTGCCCGATCCGGCAGATCGAGAACTACCTCGAGCGGCTCGCGGCGCTCCGGGTGCCGCACGAGGTGTACCGGTACGACGCCGGCCACGGGTCCCTCGTCGACGACGAGCGCGTGCGCCAGATGCGCGTCGAGCTGGACTTCGCGACGCGCCACCTGCCGGCGGGGGCCGGAGTGAGGCCCTGACGTCGCACCCGCGGGTTAGCGTGGTGCCGTGACCTCCCCCACCGCCGTCGCGCCGAACGCCCCGCTGCTCCTGGCGGTCGACGGCAACAGCCTGCTGCACCGGGCGCACCACGCGCACGAGCACAGCGGCCAGCGCGACACCGACGGGCGGCCGACGTGGGGGCTGCGAGGCATGGTGACCTCGATCGCCGGGGCAGCCGCCCGCCTGACGCCGGACGCGGTCGTCGTCGGCTTCGACTGCGGGGTCGCCTCGCGCCGACGCGAGCAGTACCCCGAGTACAAGGCCGGGCGCCGCGAGAAGACGCCCGAGCTCGTCGACCAGCTGGCGGGCGCACCCGACCTGCTACGCGCGGCCGGCTTCGCGGTGGTGCAGCACGAGGGCTGGGAGGCGGACGACGTCCTCGCGTCCTCCGCGGCGCTGGCCCGGCGCACGGGCTGGCGCTGCGCCGTGGTGACGAGCGACCGCGACTCGTTCGCGCTCATCGACGACACGACCGCGGTGCTGCGGGTCATCGCCGGTGGCATCGACGCCTCACCGCTGCTGACGGCGCCCCGGCTGCCGACGCTGTGCGGCGTCGCCGCCGGCCAGTACCGCGACTACGCCGCCCTGCGAGGGGACGTGTCCGACAACCTGCCCGGCGCGCTGGGCATCGGCGCCAAGACCGCCGCCCGGCTGCTCTCGGCGTTCGCGGGCGTCGCGGAGGTGTTCGACGCCCTGGACTCCGGGCGCGAGCACGACGTGGTCGCCGCGGTCGGCCCGGCCGCCACGCGGCGACTGGCTGAGCCGGCCGCCCGCGCCAACGTGGCCCGCAACCTCGCGCTCATGGCGATGCGCGACGACCTGCCGATGCCGGACCTCACGGCCATGCGCGTGCCCTTGGACGTCGCGCGCCTGCACGCCGGGCTGGCCCAGCGCGACATCCGCCTCGGGCCCTCGCTGTGGGCGCTCACCGGCAGCGCGCCGCCCGGCAACGACAGCTGGGCCTGGCTCGCCGAGCAGGACGACGTCCCGGTACCGCCGATCACCGCTGCGGCGCCGACCCCCGTCAGCGAGCCCGTCGCCGTCGAGCCCGAGCTCACCCTGTTCTGAGTGCGGGCCCGCGGAAGGGGTCACGTTTCGCCGCCCATGGCCGCTGCGGTCAGTACGGTCTGCTCGTGACCGATGACGATGAGGACGACTTCACGCCCTGGACCCCGGACGGGGCCGCCCGCGTGCGGGCGGCGGCCGCAGAGCTCGCCGCGGCGATCCTCGCGCACGCCGACGCGGTGGCGGCGGTCACCTCCGACGCGGGCATCCAAGAGGTGCTCGGAGCGAGCGAGCGCCTTCTCCCGACCGTCCTGACGTACGCGGACGCGCAGTTCGAGTACGCGGGCTACGCCTTCCCGTTCGGCGTCCTGCACCAGTTCGCCGACGACGATGAGGACGTGGACGACGATGAGGACGTGGACGACGATGACGATACGGACGACGGGGACGAGCCGACCGCTGGCGTGACCGTGCTCCAACGCCGGGACTATCGCGTCACCGACGAGGCCGCGGTCATGGACGCTGGCCGGCGCGCGTACCTGCGTGTCTGGCCCGATGACGACGACGCAGCGGCGGCGGCCGACGTCACCCACCTCGGCCGGGCCCTCTACCAGCTCGGCCACGCCGATGGATGGCACACCCTGGGCCAGGTCGAGGGACTTCGCGCGACCGGCGGTGCCGTCGTCGTCTTGCAGCAGGACGAACTGCTCGGACCGGACCCGGACGAGTGGCCCGAGGAGCTGTTCGACGACGACGCGGAGCTGCTGTACTCACAGCGCGACGTCTTCGGTCGGTAGGTAGGCGCCGGCCGAAGTCGGGTCAAGGAACCCGATGGCGCCACCTGACGTCGAACAGCCAAGCCCACCAACCGAGGAGCCTCCACGAACGACATGAGAAGCGATGCGAAGGCATCTCGGCGGAAGACACTTCTGTCGCTTCTCGTTGTCCTGATCGCAACGGCAGGCGCGATTCTGGCTCAGCACGAGCGATCCAAGAACGACGCCGCCGTGCTCACAGCCCCAACCGGCGAACGGGTAGTAGTCATGCGTCACATGGCCGGAGAAGCGGCCATGGACGCAGCCCTGGCAGGCAGGCTGGTCGTACTGCCGGGGAACTGCCTCGGGCTCGGTGGAATGGACGGAAGCCCTGAGCAGGCAGGCAAGGTGGTGGCTTGGCCGGCGGGTACGAGGATCGCCCACTCGAAGCGCTTCGCGCTGCTCGTGCCGGCTGGCTCGCGAACTCGGGTTCTACACGTCGGAGATGCAGTTGCCGGCGCTGGAGGTGAGACGCCGGTCAAAGGCAACGTTGCCCCAGCAGTTGCCGGCGCTGGAGGTGAGACGCCGTCAAAGGCAACGTTCGCTCCCGCCGATCCCGACGGAGTGCGCAACGGCCACCGTCGTGGTGATGCACCTGGGCTGAGACAGCACCGGACCGACCGGGGAACCTCAGCGCCCCGGTGGTGTCACCTGCGGTGAAAGCCTGACACCGGTCACCCAGCGAGGGGCGCCCGACCCCTCAGGCGGCAGTGCCGGCGATGTTGACCAGCCAGGTGACGCCGAACTTGTCGACGCACATCCCGAAGCTGTCACCCCAGGGCGCCTTGTCCAACGGCATGGTGATCGTGCCACCGTCCGTCAGCTTGTCCCAGTAGCCGCGCAGCTCGGCCTCGTCGTCACCACTCAGCGACACGGAGTAGTTGGTGCCCGGCCGGTAGTCCATGGCGTTGGGCGTGTCCGACGCCATGAGCGTGAGCCCACCGTCGGTGACCAGCTGCGCGTGCATGATCTTGTCCTGCTCGGCGGGGTCCTGACTGGCCTGGAACTCCGCGAACGTCGACGTCGTCAGCTCGCCGCCGAACACCGAGCGGTAGAACTCCATGGCGTCACGGGCGTTGTCGCGAAAGCCGAGGTACGGGTTGAGCTTGGTCGGCATGGCTGCCCCCTTCACGTGGCGTGCCGCCGATCCTCGTCCCGACGCAGCGGCAGCACAACCGTTTTCGCGGGGGCCTTCCGGCTCACCCGCCGGGACGCTCCACCAGCCAGGCCGCCTGGTAGGGCGCTAGCCAGACGGCGCCGTCGTCATCGAGCTGGACGTCGGCGCCGGCCACCGCGTCGTACGCACCGCGCAGGCCGATCTCACCCCGTCGCCACCCGGGCCAGCTGCACCACCGCGAGGTCACGTTGTAGAGGCCGACCAGCGGGCCGAGCGGGTGGCGGCGCAGCACGGCGAGGACGCCGGGGTCGTCGACCGGCAGGACCTCGGCGGCCACGGCGGCGTCCAGGTGCGCCAGCCCCGCCCGCACGGCGGCAAGGTGACGCAGGCCGGCGAAGACGCGGCCCTCGACGGTGGTGGGGTCTGCCCGCCGCGCGGCTGCGCCCCAGTCCAGTCGCGGCCGGTGCGCCCAGCGGTTGTCGGCCTCGTGGCCGGGCTCGTCAGCCCAGTGCGGGTCGTTCGGCTGCCCGAGCTCGTCGCCCGACCAGATCACCGGCACACCGCCCCACCCGAGCACGACCGCGTGGGCGAGCAGCAATCGGTCGACCGCCGTCCGCACGGCCTCGGCGTCCCCCGACGCGCTCGCCGCCTCCAGGCCGGCGAGGCTCGCCGCCGTCCCGCTGATTCGCCGGTCGCCGGTGTCGGGGTTGGCCTGGAACACCAGCCCCCGGGCCGTGGACGTCGGGAAGTCACCGGAGTAGAAGTCCGACAGGAACGCGCGGTGCCCGGCGCCGGTGACACCGACCGCCTCGGCGTCACGGTCGTCGATCGCCCAGCCGATGTCGTCGTGACAGCGCAGGTAGGTGATCCAGGCGGTGGACGACGGCGCAGGCGGCAGCGAGCCGAGCGCCGTCGCCGCGAGCCGGACGTCCTGCGCGGCGAGCATCGACCACACCTGCACCATGAGGCTGTTGTGATACGCGAGGTCGCTCACCTTGCCGTAGTGCTCGCGCTGGCCGAGGTAGGCCACCAGGTCGTTCGGGCCAACGATGGCCTCCGCCTTGAAAACCACTGCGGGGCAAGCGATCCGGGCCACGGCGCGCAACGCCTGCGTGATCGCGTGCACCTCCGGCTGGTTCTGGCACGTGGTGCCCATCCGCTTCCAGAGGAAGGCGATGGCGTCGAGCCGGAAGACCTCGATGCCCTGGTTGGCCAGGTAGAGCACCACGTCGGCGAACTCCAGCAGCACGTTGGGGTTCGACCAGTCGAGGTCCCACTGCCAGGAGTTGAAGGTCGTCCAGACCCAGCCGCCGAGGTCGTCGTCGAACGTGAAGCTGCCCGGCGCGAAGTCAGGGAAGACCTCCGGCAGGGTGCGCTCGTAGGCGTCCGGCTCGGTGCGGTCGGCGAACACGTGGAAGTACCCGCGGTAGCGCGCGTCGCCGGACCGGGCCGCCGCGGCCCAGGGGTGCTCGCGGGCCACGTGGTTCAGCACGAGGTCGAGCACGAGGCTGATCCCGTTGGCGCGCAAGGCCTGCGTGAGCTGGGCGAGGTCGTCCATCGTCCCGAGGTCGGGCCGCACGGTGCGATAGTCGGCGACCGCGTAGCCACCGTCGTTGTCGCCCTCGCGCGGCAGCAGCAGCGGCATGAGGTGCAGGTACGTGACGCCCAGCTCGCGCAGGTAACCGATCCGGTCTCGCACCCCGGCGAGGTCGCCGGCGAACCGCTCGGTGTAGGCCGCGTACCCGAGCATCGAGGGGTCCTGGAACCAGCCGGGGCGCAGGGTTCGCGCCAGGTCGAGCCGGCGCAGCTCCGGACTGCGCTCACGGTAGGCCGCTGCGGCCAGGCCGACGAGGCGACCGGCCAGCGCGTCGACGTCCTGCGGGTACACCTGCGCCAGCGCAGATCGCAGGTCGTCCCACCACCGCTCGAGCCGGACGTCGAAGACCTCCCGCAGCTGCGGGTCGACGTCCGCGAGCCGGGCCCGCGCGGCGTCCAGCGCCTGCGGTGCGGGGTCGGTCACCGCCGGGGCTCCCGGTCGCTCGTCGGTGCTAGCGGCCGGTGCCGCCGTAGACGACGGCCTCGGTCTCCTCGGCGTCGAGCCCGAAGGCCGTGTGCACGGCTCGGACGGCGGTGTCGACGTCGTCAGCGCGGGTGACGACCGAGATGCGGATCTCGGAGGTCGAGATCATCTCGATGTTGACGCCGGCCTCGGCGAGCGCCTCGAAGAAGGTGGCCGAGACGCCCGGGTGGGTGCGCATCCCCGCTCCGACGAGCGAGACCTTGCCGATCTGGTCGTCGTACTGCAGCGACGCGAAGCCGACGGAGTCCTTGATGCCCTCGAGGGTCGACATCGCGATGACGCCGTCGGTCTTGGGGAGCGTGAACGAGACGTCCGTGAGGCCGGTGGCTGCGGCGGAGACGTTCTGCACGATCATGTCGATGTTGATCTCGGCGCGGGCGACGGCCTGGAAGATCGCGGCCGCCTTGCCCGGCTGGTCCGGCACGCCGACGACGGTGATCTTCGCCTCGCTGCGGTCGTGTGAGACGCCGGAGATGATCGCCTGCTCCATGGTGGGACCGTCCTTGTCGTCGGTGGGCGTGTCGATGACCCAGGTGCCTTCGCGGGTGCTGAAGGACGACCGCACGTGCACGGGCATCTGGTAGCGGCGGGCGTACTCGACGCACCGCAGGTGCAGCACCTTGGTGCCGCAGGCGGCCATCTCCAGCATCTCCTCGCTGGTGATGCGGGCGATGCGGCGCGCGCTGGGCACGATGCGCGGGTCGGCGGTGAAGACGCCGTCGACGTCGGTGTAGATCTCGCAGACGTCGGCGCCGAGGGCTGCGGCCAGCGCGACGGCGGTGGTGTCGGAGGCGCCACGACCGAGCGTGGTGATCTCCTTGGTGTCCTGGCTGACGCCCTGGAACCCGGCCACGATCGCCACCGCACCGTCGTCGAGCGCCTGGCGGATGCGGCCCGGCGTGATGTCGATGATCCGGGCCTTGCCGTGCACCGAGTCGGTGATCACCCCGGCCTGGCTGCCGGTGTACGAGCGGGCGGTGTGCCCGAGGTCGTGGATCGCCATCGCGAGCAGCGCCATCGAGATGCGCTCCCCGGCCGTGAGCAGCATGTCGAGCTCGCGGGCTGGTGGCAGCGGCGAGACCTGCTGGGCGAGGTCGCGCAGGTCGTCGGTGGTGTCACCCATCGCCGAGATGACCACGACGACCTGGTTGCCGCTCTTGGCGGTGTCGACGATGCGACGGGCCACTCGCTTGATGCTCTCGGCGTCGGCGACGGAGGAGCCCCCGTACTTCTGCACGACCAAGCCCACGGTGACCCTCCGGATGTGCGGTGACGCGGCGCTGCCGCCGGGAGTCTACCGAGGGCGCCGGGACACCACGCGACCGCTCGGATCGCGAGACGCCCGTCTCACGGATGGAGGGCGTCGAACTCCGCGTCGGCGACGACGTCGTCGTCGGCGTCCAGGCGCAGGTGCGCCAGGATCGACTGGACGACGCGCAGGGCCGCGGCCGCACGGGCTCCCCAGCTCGACAGGTACGAGAACTGCCACCACCACAGGGCCTCGTCGACCCGGCCGCTCTCGAAGTGGCGCAGACCGTGCGAGAGGTCGGAGGCGACGGTGGCCAGGTCGCCGGACAACGAGCCGTGGGCGACCTCGGTGGAGACGACCGGGTCGACGACGTCCGCGTAGTCGTCGAGCCCGACGAGCACGTTGGCGAGCGCGCCGTGCAGCGGGTCGAGTCCGGGTCGGGGCGGCGTCCGGCTCGTACCGCTTGCTCGGGACGACGCCGCCGATGGCGCCCAGCCGCGCGCCGGCCACGAGCACCTGGCTCACGGCGAGCAGCACGATCGGCAGCGCGACGTCCGGGCTGGTGCCGCTGGCGACCGTCGTGGTGGCCTCGAGGTAGGCCCGGACGTCGATGGCGGTGTCGGCGGCCAGCCGCACCAGGCCGCGACGCTCGTCCTCGGCCGGGCCGT
>CAWFLV010000004.1:0-548331 GCA_963816695.1 uncultured Actinomycetota bacterium | reverse complement strand
GGTCGCTGCCGAGCAGCACGAAGGCCCCGGATCCGTGCGGAACTCGGGGTCGCCGTCAGTCTACCGGCGGGTGCGCTCCTCCGGTCCGACCGGTCACGGGCACGGCGAAGGGGTGGGACGCGTCGCGTCCCACCCCTTCGCCGTCGTGCGGTGCGATCAGCCTTCGCCCGTGCTGGGCTCGTTGCAGATCGTCGTGAAGTACACGGTCTGACCGCTCTTGAACGCGCTCGTGTACTTGTCACCGTCGCCGCAGTTCACGCCACCTCCGGAGAAGGAGCCGTCGAAGACGTAGGCGTAGCCGTCGTCGTAGCGGCAGTCGTTCGGCAGCGAGATGTACAACGCCACCTGGCCGCCGTACGACGCGACACCGAAGTCGGTGATGTGCGCCAGCTCAGCCGCGGTGGGGTTGCGGTAGTCGGTGCCGTACACGAGCCCCTTCTGAGTGGACAGGAAGTCCTTGTCCTGGTTACCCAGACCCGACAGGGTGCTCGTGCTTCCGCTGTCGATCTTGACGGCGAAGACGCCGTTGCCGCAGTCGACCAGCGCGAAGCCGTGAGACGGCAGCGAACCGCCCGGCGGCGGAGGCGGAGGCGGAGGAGGACTGATTCCACTCGCCGCCTCGGCGCTGGACATGCCGATGAGCTGCATCGCCGGCACAGTCCACAGGAGAGCACCGCCAACGGCTCCCGTCTTGAGGGCGGTGCGCCGGCTGAGGCCGCCACCCTCGAGCGAGGCAGTTGGAGGTGTGTCGGGGTGCTTCATGGGGCCCCCTTGGTGGGCTCAAATGCTTGGACGAACAGAAGGTAGCGCGACGACGAAGCCTGCGTCCTGGGAATCGACACTCTGCGTGAGAAACCCGCGCCCTCAGCCCGCCGGACGAGCGGGATCGTCACCGTCGGTCACCAGCTCTCTACCGGATGCGTCTCCATCCGCGGACCGGAACTCCCGGAGCCGCAGGCGACGCTGATGCTGGGCAACCCGCTCACCGCCCAGGCGTCGGCCCTGGAAGTACTCGCGTTGCCATCCCGGACCCTCGCTGACCTGACGAGCCGCGACCTGCTGGTTGAACGCCTGTCGACTGGCGGCCCAGACGCGGTGCTCGGCCGCTGCGTCGCCGGCCTCCGACAGCCGACGCAGCACTGGGTTGAAGTCCTCGAGGTCACCTCGTCGCTGCGGCACCAGCATCGCGTACGGCTCACCCTCCTCGAAGCGCACCTCCAGGCCTGGGCGCGTCAGCTGCCAGTTCATCGTGAAGGTCTCGGGTGCCCAGTCGGTCTCGACGACGCCCTCCAGGGCGTAGATGCCGTCCTTCGGGCAGTTGCTCGGGCCTCTCACGAGCAGGTTCCAGCCGGGCGGGGTCCTGAACAGGTAGGGGACGTGCCACGTGACGATTCCCTGGCCGAAGTGGCTCACCGCGGGCGAGGCGCCGTCGCTGAGGGCCCGGACGGTGACCCCTGACACCGCACGGCTGCCGTCCCACGTGAGCAGCACAGGGGACGGGTTCAGCAGCAGCCACCCGGACTGGTTGGCGATGAGCATGGGTAGGCAACGGTTGGCGAACCGGCCCGGCGTCGCATCCATCCACACGCGGCCGATCGGTCCCGCCACCAGAGCGTGGTCGAGGCCTTCGTGGATCCGGAACGCCGCCAGCTCGAGCGTCCCGTCGACGGCCGCAGCCACATCGTCGGGGCGCGCTCCCGGCAAGCGGTCAGTCATCCGCCTGGTGTGCGCCGGGACGCTGGGCGGCCTTGCGGACGGCAGCTCCTGCGGCAACGAGCCCACCGCCGAGCGCCAGCAGGGAGCCCACCTCGACACCGGTGCGCGGAAGCCCTGACAACCCGGCGCCGAGGACCGCCGGCGGGTTGCTCTCGAGCTGGTTCCCCAGCACCGTCGGCGGGGCGGTGGTCGTACCACTCGTGGTCGTACCACTCGTGGTCGTCGCCGAGGTGGCCGAGGTCGTGCTCGACGTGGTGCTCGACGTCGTGCTTGACGTCGACGTGGTGCTCGACGTCGACGTCGTCGTCGTCGAAGACGGAGGAGTCGTGCTCGTCGTCGGCGGCGGGCCGCTCGGGGAGTCAGCGCTCGCGGGCCCGACCCCTACCATCGTCACCGCGGGAACGACCCAGGCGGCGGTCGCGACGACCGCGCCCGCCCGAAGGGCTTGGCGACGGCTGACCGTCTCGCGCTGTGCGCTCATGACCTCCCCAATCTCTCACGTTGCACAGAGCGTAATGCCCACCCGGCCGATCGCACCGCGAAACGCAGCAACCCGTCACTCCTTCGGCGACATCGCTAAGCCGAGCGCAGCGAGTGGTTGCGCTATGTGTTCGTTTCTCATATACGCAGTGTGTCGCACCGACTACCGTTCTCGTGTGACCTCCCCTTCCGCCGGCGCCGCAGCACCCGTGCAGACCCTGGTCGACGGGCGTGTGTGCGTGTACTCCCCGACCACCCGGGAGGTGGCGATCCTCAACGAGACCTCGACCCGCATCTGGGAGCTTCTGGACGGCAGCCGGAGCGGCACGGCCATCAGCGCCGCGCTGGCCGCGGACTTCGGACTGGACCTGGCCGAGGTCGAGCCTCATGTCGAGGAGGTGCTGCGCACCTTGGAGCAGTCAGGACTCGTCGTGGCCGGCGCGGCCGGCCCGGCCCGCGGACTGGCATCGAGCGGGGCCACGATGCCCGTCGACGTCGAGCCAGCCGAGCGACCGAGCCGGGAGCGCGCGTTGCGTGCGGTAGACGGTGACCTGCTGGTGGCCGCCCTGGATGTCCGGCTCCTGGTGCGTATCGAGGACGGCCGGCTGCGAGCCGTCGCGGCCCGATTGCTGTCCAGCCTGGACGTCGACGATGAGACCTGCGTCGACCCTGAGCTCATCGACGTGGCAGGCAGAAGGCCCTGGGTAGTCCGCTCACCCGGGCACACGGCAACCGCCCACAGCTCTTCGGAGGCGCTCGAATCGGTCCTCGCCGCTGTGAACCTCACCGCCGTGGCGCGCACGTCGACCCTGGCGATGCACGCCGCAGTACTCGTTCGGGACGGACGCGTCCTCGTGATCCCCGGCCCATCCGGCCAAGGAAAGACGACCCTGGCCACGGCCCTGCTCGCGTGCGGCTGGGACTACCTCAGCGACGAGGCCCTCAGCCTGCAGTGGGACGACGGGTCGATCGTCGCCTACCCGCGACCCCTGTCGCTCTCGCCCTGGGCTGCCGAGCATCTCGGGATCCAGGGCGTGCCAGCCGGTGCTGACGTGGCGGTGCCGGTTCGCGAGCTGGCCACCATCGGCGATCCCGTCGGTGCGAGGGTTACCGACCTCGTGACCCTGGCTCGAG
This sequence comes from uncultured Actinomycetota bacterium, assembly GCA_963816695.1. GTDB lineage: Bacteria > Actinomycetota > Actinomycetes > Actinomycetales > Angustibacteraceae > Angustibacter. The sequence goes on along the minus strand of CAWFLV010000004.1, from coordinate 545,001 downwards.
ACGGCAGCACGCCTCCGTGGCTTGAGTCCCGTCACCGCTCCGACGGTGTCGCCGAGCTTCTCAGCCGGGGGTTCACCCACCACCACGACCCCGCTCGGGCCCTGTCGTTGGTGGCGACCATGGTGACCCAGGCCGACGTGTGGCGGCTGCACCTCGGTGATCCTCGGACCGCAGCGTCGCTCATCACCACCGAGCTGGGCTGATCTCGTGGAAGGACAGGTCACGCTCGTCCAGGCTCCGTGCCTGGAGCAGGCCCAGGTCGCCGGCGAGCTGTGCGTGCTGGAACCAGCATCCGGCGCCCTGGTCGTGCTGAACGAAACGGCGTCCACGGTGTGGTCCCTGTTCTCCCGGCCACGGACGCTGGCCCAGGCTGTCGAGGAGCTGTCGACCGTCTTCTCCGTCGACCACGATCGGCTGCTGCGCGAGGTCGGCCAGGTGGTCGGTGACCTGGAGTCCCGGCAGCTGCTCGTTCGGGCAGAGGGCGGCACCGACGCGGAGGCGTCACCGCAGGGGTAGGACAACGCCCAGCCGTCCGCCTGGGGTCAGCGACTTTCGGGAAGTGTCGGACCGGTCGTGGCCCCGCTGGGGATACTGGCCTCGTGGACCCCCTACGCCTCTGCCTGGCCGGCTGCGCACTCGACTCCGGCAACCGAGGTGTCGAGGCCCTCGGCCGCTCGGTCCTGTCGGCAGTCGAGAGGCACGCTCGGTCAAGCAGCGTCACGCTCCTGGACAACGGGTGGGGGGTGCGCCCACTTGAGGCGGCGCAGTACCCCGGGCTGCAGGTTTCCCTTGCCGGCGCCCGGCGCAGCCGTCGGCTGCACCGCCAGGAGAGCTGGGCACGGATCGGTCTCGACCAGCGACTCGGTTCGCTGACGAACCCTGTCGCGCGGGCAATCGCCAAGGCCCATGCCGTCCTGGATATCAGCGGTGGCGACAGTTTCACCGACCTCTACGGGTACCACCGCTTCGAGCAGACGATCGCGCCGAAGCGTGCAGCGCTCAGGGCAGGAACCCCCCTCGTGCTGCTGCCGCAGACATACGGCCCCTTCCGTGCCGACGCGCTCCGCCTGCAGGCGCGCGGGCTGGTCGCGCGGGCCACCATGGCCTTCGCCCGGGATGAGGACAGCTTCGCGGCCCTGGTGGACCTCGCGGGACCGTCTGCCGACCCCCGCCGGCTCCGACAAGGCGTCGACGTCGCGTTCGCGCTGCCCGAGCAGGACCCAGGAGACGCGATCCATGACGACCTGCGCCAGCTGCTCGACGTCAACCGATCGCAGGGTCCGGTCGTCGGTGTCAACGTGAGCGGCCTTCTCTGGCGTGCCGGGCAGGTCGACCACGACATGGCACTGGACTACCCCTCGACCGTGGTGTCCACACTCACCCGCCTGGCCCGCATCGGCGCACACCTGGTGCTGGTACCTCACGTAGCTCCGACCGCTACCAGCGCCGAGAGCGACGCGCGCGCCATCGAGGAGCTCCTCCTTCGGCTCCCCGATGAGGTTGCTGGCGCGGTCAGCGTCACCCCGCCCGGCCTCAACGCCGTGCAGCTCAAGTGGGTGATCGCGCGGTTCGACTGGTTCTGGGGCGCGCGCATGCACGCCACCATCGCGGCCCTGTCCAGCGGTGTACCTGCCGCCGCGATCGGGTACAGCGACAAGACCGCCGGCGTGTTCGCCACGTGCGGGGTCCGCGACCACGTCGTCGACGGGCGGTCAGTGCGCACGCAGGACGCCGTCGAGCGCCTCGTGGAGCTCTTCGAGCGGCGTCGCTCGACCGCCATGACGGTCGGCGCGGCGGTTCCCGCCGTCGTCGCTCAGGCCGATCGCCAGATGGTTGGCATGCTCCGCGAGCTAGCGTCGACGGACGCCCGGTCCGCCTCCGGGCGCGGAGCATGAGCCGCCTGCGGTCGGTCGGTGACGTGGCAGACCGGCACCTGTGCAGTGGCTGCGGCGCGTGCGCCTACCTGGAACCCGACAAGGTCCGCATGGTCGACACGCTTCGCCAGGGCCGCCGCCCGTTGATGCTGGCCGCCGTCAACGGGCGCCCTACCTCGAGTGGCGAAGCCCTCGCCGCGTGTCCGGGCGCATCGCTGCAGCACGACCGAGAGACGATCACGACAGCACCCGACGGCGGGGTGTGGGGGCCCGTCCTCGAGGTGCTCGAGGGCTGGGCCGTCGACCCGCAGGTCCGGCGTCGGGGATCCAGCGGAGGGGTGGTCTCAGCTCTCGCCGCCTTCGCTGTGACCGCCGGCAAGCTGAGTGGCGTCCTGCACGTCGCGGCCCGTGCGGACCATCCTCTGCTCAACGAGGCGGTACTCAGCCGCACGCCCGAGGAGGTGCTGCGAGCAGCTGGCTCGCGCTACGCGCCAGCAAGCCCGTGCGAGGGGCTGGGGCTGGTGGAGGCCTCACCCGAGCCGTGCCTCGTCATCGGCAAGCCATGCGACATCGCGGCGACAGCGGCAGCCTCGCGCCTACGGCCGGCCTTGGCTGCGAACGTGGCCGTCACGATCGGCATCTTCTGCGCCGGCACCCCCTCGACCGAGGGAACGCTCGAGGCGCTCGGCGTGCTCGGGATCGATCCGGACGACGTCAGCTCGGTCTCCTACCGCGGAGAGGGCTGGCCGGGAAGGTTCCGAGCCCAACGAGCGGACGGCTCCGGCGGCTCGCTCAGCTACGAGGAGTCCTGGGGCGCGGTGCTGCAGAAGCACCGACTGTGGCGGTGCATGGTCTGCCCGGACCACACCGGTGAGTTCGCGGACCTGTCGGTCGGCGATCCCTGGTACCGCGAGATCCAGCCGGGCGAGCCTGGCCGGTCGCTCGTCGTGGTGCGCACACCGCGCGGCAAGGCGTTCATGGAGGCCGCCATCGCGGCCGGCGCGGTCGAGCTGAGGCCGGTCGCCCGCGAGGTCCTGGCGCTGTCGCAGCCCAACCTGTTGCAGACGCGTGGAGCAGTCTGGGGCCGGGTGGCGGCGATGAGGATGCTGGGGCTTGCCGCCCCGAGGTACCGCAACCTGCCGTCTTTCGGGGTCTGGCTGCACCGCCTCACGACCACCGAGAAACTGCGCTCCACGCTGGGAACCGTGCGCCGGATCCTGACTCGCGGTCTGTGGCGACGCACTCCCGTCGCAGAGCTGGTCGAGCCCAGCCGCCCCACGCAACGCCAGCAGGGGTGACTGCTGGCGAGACGCACCGTCAGAGTCCAGACGAGGTGGCTGTCCCGGTCACCGGCGCCCCGGTGTCGTCCCAGACGTTGGAGCTGTCGAAGCTCACTCCGGAGAAGAGATTGCCTATCGGCCCGTAGCGGAAGTCGCGCTGGAACCGGTTGTCGCGGAAGGTGACCTGGGCGCCGGTAGTGCCACCGCCGCCACCGTTGACGGTGTAGTTGCCACCGTTCATCAGGTTGCCCGAGACCAGCACGTTGCGCAGCGGGGAGAACTCCTCGCCGAACTGGTAGGCAGCGTTCACCGGGTCCTTGGTGTCGGGGTTGTACGCCTGCAGGTTGTTACCCCGGATCACGATGTTCGACCCACCGGTGCTCTGCAACGCATCGATGTGACACCCAGAGCAGCGCACCAGGTGATGGATGTACGAGCTCTCCACGGTGGTGTTGCTGCCCAGCCGCGGGCCCTCGGTGATGTTGTGGATGTTCATCCGGCGCAGCGTGTACCCCGAGCCGACCACCGCCGGACCAGAGGCACCCAGCCCGTCGATCTCGGTGTCCTGGACCACCAGCCCGCTGTACCCCGAGGCCAGCTTGATCGCGTAGTGGCTCGACGTGCGGATCAGCGAGTTGCGGATCGTGACGTTGTTGGCCTTGACCACCACACCACCGGAGATCAGCTTCGAATCGATCACCGCACCGTCCGAAGTAACCGTCATCCCACCGGACGGCGACAGCTTCGTACCCGACGGCACCCCCGTGGTCGAGGCACTCGGGAAACCCCGCGTCCCCGGCGCGGCGAGCTGAGAGTGACCGTTCGTGCTGGCTGCTGCCCCCGCAGAGGGCTGCTGCCCGAGTGCCTCGCACCCGGGCAGCAGGAACAGCGTCAGCACGACAACGAGCTGCACACCGCGTTCACGCTTGGCTGACCCCACCCATCCATCCTGACACGGCAACGGATGGCGCAACGACAACTCAGGAGACCGGCTTCCCGGTGTCGTCCCAGATGTTGGAGCTGTCGAAGCTCACTCCAGAGAAGAGATTGCCTGTCGGCCCGTAGCGGAAGTCGCGCTGGAACCGGTTGTTGCGGAAGGTGACCTGGGCGCCGGTGGTGCCACCGCCGCCACCGTTGACGGTGTAGTTGCCACCGTTCATCAGGTTGCCCGTGACCAGCACGTTGCGCAGCGGGGCGAACTCCTCGCCGAACTGGTAGGCGGCGTTCATCGGGTCCTTGGTGTCGGGGTTGTACGCCTGCAGGTTGTTACCCCGGATCACGATGTTCGACCCACCGGTGCTCTGCAACGCATCGATGTGACACCCAGAGCAGCGCACCAGGTGATGGATGTACGAGCTCTCCACGGTGGTGTTGCTGCCCAGCCGTGGGCCCTCGGTGATGTTGTGGATGTTCATCCGGCGCAGCGTGTACCCCGAGCCGACCACCGCCGGACCAGAGGCACCCAGCCCGTCGATCTCGGTGTCCTGGACCACCAGCCCGCTGTACCCCGAGGCCAGCTTGATCGCGTAGTGGCTCGACGTGCGGATCAGCGAGCTGCGGATCGTGACGTTGTTGGCCTTGACCACCACACCACCGGAGATCAGCTTCGAATCGATCACCGCACCGTCCGAAGTAACGGTCATCCCGCCGGACGGCGACAGCTTCGTACCCGACGGAACCCCCGTGGTCGAGGCACTCGGGAAACCACCGCTGCTCGCCGTGGTGGTAGCGGCGGTCGATGTGGTCGATGTGGTCGACGCCGCAGCCGACGTGCTCGAGGTCGTGCTCGTGCTCGTGCTCGAGTTAGTGCTCGAGGTCGTGCTCGGCCGCGATGTGGTGGACGACGTGGTCGTCGACGGCGCGCTCGTGGTCGTCGTCGGGGCGGGAGCGCTCGTCGTGGTTGTGAGGGCGGACGCGGTCGTGCCGTTCGCGTACGCGACTCCGTCAACGACGCTGTCGGTGATGACCGCGGGCGCGCTGGCCGAGAACATGAAGGAGTTCCGGCAGCCGGAGACCTCGACACGACGCGCCGTGTAGTTGCCGAACACGACCCCGTTGGTCTTGCTGCGGTCCTTGCAAACGACGGTCGAGTCCTCGATGACGGTGCCCGTCACGCCGGAGTAGATGCGGATGCTGTGATACCCGCCGTAGGTGACTTTCGTACGCTTGATGGTCACGTTGTTGGCCTTCACCGCGATGATGCCGGTGACGTTGCGGGCATCGATGACCGTGCCCGGCTTTGTGACCGTGATGTTTCCGGAGTCTTTCAGCACCGTGCCAGACGGCACGCCAACGGACGTTGCCGCCTCTGCTCGATCGGCGACGTTGGCGCCGGCAAGGAGAACGACAACGGAGCCCAACGCCATGACGACCGGCCAGCGGATCGATCGCACCTTCACTGGGCGCTTGGGGAGGATGTCGTGCGAGCGGTGTCGCATGGTGGAGTTTCCTCTGGTGGTTGGCCCGTGGCAGGGCGGTTCCGGGCACGAGCCGTGCCCGCGGACTTCAGATCGGCGTGCAGCGCCACCTCCTTGAGCCGGCCAGGCCCTCCTGGGCGCCACCTGGGGGCCGCTGTGCGTTGCCGGGCGGACCTACCGAAACAGCATTCACCCGTTCGGATCAAATCCCATCCCACAGAGCGTGAGACACGCCGGGCGCGCCGTGACGCACAGCGATGTTAAGCGCTTTCATGTGATGTAGATCACATCTTGTGCGTTTCGCCTCAGCGATGGCCAGACTCCGGTATGCCGTCACCCACTTGGCTCGCCGCCCGTCCTACGGCGTCGAAGTAGCCCTCGAGGGCATCGGCATCGGGGTGGTCCACGGCAAGGCTCTCGTACGTCGCCTCGCCGACCACCAACCGTGCGCGCACGCGGTGGGTCAGTTGTCCCCACGAGCGCGCGTCGTCAGGTCGGCTGGCCCGGGCGACGAGCCGGCCGACCGAACCGCCCTCCGGGCTCAGGTGCACGGGCGCCAGTCGGTCAACGATGGAGGTCAGCGTGCGCCACGGCGTCCCGCACAGCGACGACAGCAGAGTGCTCGGAACGGGTGCGCCGAGGAGCCGGTGCGCGCGGCCGAGCGACACAGCCACGGCCGGGCCGGCTCCCCACCGACCGACTGCCGACACCAGTCGGTCCCAGTCCACGCGGGTGTCGCGGGCCAGTTGGTCGACGTCCAGCAGGAGCAGCAGACGGTCCGCCCCGGAGAGGGCCGCGTGCAGGCACACGTGCACGAAGAACTCCTCCACCTCCAGCGTCGGCGTGGCGTGGCTGCCAATGGGAACCAGCCTCGTGCGGCGCAACAGCTCCCTCGTCTGCACCGGAAAGGCGGCGCGGGTGTGCGCCATGTTGAGCACTGACCAGTGCAGGTCGACCTGAACGCCGCTCGGCGACAGCAGGTGGAGCTCACCCGGTATCCGTTTGCTCAGCAACGGATGATTGCGATCCAACAAGACCCACCTCTGCTGAACCAGCAGTTCGACCGCCTCACGCAACTGGCTCGGATCGATGAGGACGTCAAGATCGCCGTACGGCCGCGCGCAGGGCACGGGGTGCGCCAGCTCGGAGAGCACCGGCCCCTTCAGCACTACCCATCGCACGTGCGTCCCGAAGACGCGGTCAAGCTCGCCCAGCACGGCCCGCGTGAGCAGGTGTCGCCCGACGGCCTGCTCGAACTGCGGGCGCAACGATGCAGACAGGGCCGGATCTACCTTCCGCGTCCGGACGTGGACCAGCGGCCCCAAGCCGTGGCGGCTCGCCAACGCTGCTACCACGCTCCGGTCGACTGCGTCGGGGAGCGGCTCAGTGCGTCCGCGTGCCACGTCCAACAACCAGCGCCCCAGAGCACGCGGGGGCCGCCGCGTCACCATCGCGCCGGACGGCCGAGGCCACGCCGAGTCCGTCGCTCGAGCGTGCGCAGCTTCGACCTCCAGCCCTCGTACTCACGCAGGTCCAGCGACGCGGCTTGGACGACCTCTGCACTGTGCTGCAGCTGACGCACCCACTGCTCCACGGTCGTGACGCCGAGGTACTGCGCTGACAGCGGCAGGCGATCCAACAGGTCCTGGTCAGTACGGATCAGGCTGTGCTCGGACCTCGGGTCGTCCATGTGGTCTTCGGGGACAAACGGGAAGTACCAGCCGTTCACGGCTCCCGCACGGGCCAGCCGCAGGCAGTAGGCGGTGAAGGTCTCCCCGTCCCGAATGCCCCCCACGCGGTCGGCCCACGCCTTCTTCAGCAGAAAGCCGCTGCCCTGCACCCAGTGGTTGCGCATCAGCTGGTGGCCGCCGAAAAACTCATCGATCTTCTTGTGGGCGACGCGCGGGCGAAAGTCCTCGGCAGGGGGCCGCCAGCTGCCGACGACGCCGAACGACGGGTTGGCCTCGTGCGCGGCGGCGAGGGTCTGCAGCCATCGTTCGTCGACCAGGCAGTCGTCGTCGACCTTGGCGAGATAGCGCGCGGAGGACTCCGTCCAGAGCCACTGCATGGCGGGAGTGAGCCGGACGTTGTCCGCGCTGTGGTGGAACCGCTCGATCCGAGGGTCACCGAGGAAGTCCTCGAGAGCCGTCAGCGTGGCGGTGTCGTCCCCGTTGTGCCAGAGCCAGACCCGATCGTCGGGGCCGCAGCTGTCGAGGAGCCTGCTCAGGCTCTTGGAGATGTAGCCAGCGCTGCGGTGAGTGACCATGAGGACGTCAGCGCGACGGGACACGCTCACCTCCTGAGCGCCGGAATACCGGGGGCAGGCCGGGCGCCATCCAGGGCGACGCAACGACCTTGTCGTCGCGGCCACTCAGCTGGAGCGGGCGTCTAAGCGGCAGCCCAGCGTCCAGGCGCCAGAGCGCACCGATGATGCCGATGAGCAGGAACAGAACCCCGGAGAAGATCGCGAAGCTCAGGGAGTCGAAGGTGGCGGAACAGAGGGCTGCCGTCTGCCATCGACGCCGCCAGCGCCTGCCCGAGGTTGCGCGTCTCCTCGTCCGCCCCTCGCAGCCGAGTGCTCCGCGCCACGAAGTAGGTCGCGGCGAACAGCGAGAAGAACGCGAGCAGTCCGATGACGCCGGCGGAGAGCAACGTGTTGAGGTACTGGTTGTCGAGCAGAATGTACCGATCCGGCAGCAACGTGCCCACACCGCGGCCGAACCACGGCCGCACGGCCCACATGCGTCCGACATAGGCGTAGTCGGAGATGCGGTCCTGCACGCTCGGGTCGTTGTTGGCATTGGAGAACAGCGACCTGATGGTGCCGAGCAGCCCGGGCTGCAGGGCACGAAAGGCGATAGTCGAGAAGGCCGCGACGAGCAGGAAACGTGCCCGGAACGACCAGCGCCAGACGACGAAGCACACGCCTAGCGCAATGGCGAGGCCGACCGCACCGGACCGGCTGATGGAGAAGGGAACACCGACGGAGATCGCTGCGACGCATCCCCACCGGACCGCCGCGCTGCGCCCCGGCGGGACAAACAACGCGCGGTGCAATGCCAGCGGCAGCACCATGGCCAGCACCACCGAGAACTCGATGTAGTGCGAAGCTGTACCGAACACTCGGGCGAGGTCGACGTTGCCCCGGCTCCCGACCCCGATGAGCGCGGAGTTGAGGCGCAGGCCGGGCAGTCGCACATACCGGGTCAGGTCGATGTGCGCTAGGAACTGCAGGGCCCCCACCAGTGCCATGACGGTCGTGAACCCCACCAGTCGGCTGATGAGGGTGTCCAATCGCTGCCTGCTCGGCACACCGTCCGCCACCGTGACTGCCAGGCCGGCCAGCCCGACCGTCGCGATCATCCAGCGGTCCGCGCCGCGTGACTCCACTCCCGGAAGTCCTCGGTCATAGCCCGCGGCGTAAGACAGCATCGAGACGGCGACGTAGCCCGCGATCAGCCATCGCACCGGTTGCCGTCCGGCGAAGTGGCCGGGGCGCTGGAGCACCCCGGCCAGCCACAGCAGGGTGAGAAGGAACGCCACGGCGAGCGAGGGGCGCCCCGCCGCGCCGAGACCGCCGATCACCAGGCGGGCGGGGATGAGGAACAACAGCGCCAGATACACCGTGAGGATGGTGACGGCGTCGGGGCGATGGAGAAGCAGCGGCTGAGTCACGCGCGCTCGCCGCTTCAGCAGGACAGGCCCTCTAACGGGAGGCAGGCGCGGTCGACGCAGCAGAACCGGCCGACGCTGCAGCTCAGCGCGAGCGACCACGCGAGGCTCCCGACGAGGTCTCGAGCTCCGCGTCGGGGGCCACCGCCTCGTCGGCCGCAGCCTCGGGGTCCCGAGCCGTGGGGTCAGGTGCACGCACCCGCCGACGTGCCCACAACGGGGCCGCCGAGCGGCCTTCGCCGCAGGGGGGGCGCTGTGCCGGCGCGCGCGGCGTTGCGTGAGCAGCAGCAGGACGTCGTCGAAGAAGACGGCGAGCAGGAACGCCAGCGCGGCGCCCAACCCCAGCACGACAACCTGCACCTGGAGTCGGCTCTTGTTGCTCACGCCGACATCGTCGGGCCCCCCTAGGACCTGAGCCGTAACCTGGAACGGGCCCATGATTCCCGCATCGCGCTGCCGCGTGCTGAGTTCCGTCTGCGCTGACTGGATCAGTGCCTTACCTGTGTCGATCGCCCGGCGCGCCGAATCGGCTCGAACGACTACCCCGAGGATAGGCGTCCGGCTGACGGTGTTGACGTCGTAATCCGTCGACAGCTGCTGACCAGCTAGCCGCGATCGAGTTGCGCTGCTCTGCAGCACGATCGCGACCGACTGGCGCCGTGGTCAGGTCCTGATACGGATTTCCGCCCGCTACGGACGCCGGAGACACCAGCAGCAAGGACGAGTTAGATGTGAACTCCGGTTGCACCCTGTTGCCCGCAGTCATCGCCGCCAGCACCCCAAGTGCCAGGACGACGACGAACACGTACCAACGACGCACCGTAGCGCCAAGCAGACGCCAGACGTCCATGTACACCCCATCATCACGTGGATCCGCTGCGCGGAGCGCCCGCAGAACCAGACTAGGCGACCCCTGGAGGCGCGCTGCCAGTTCGACGAAATCACCCCCGTCTGGCACGGATCTCCACACGATGGCCTGAGAGGCCGAGCTCGCGCGGACCACCAGCCCCATGATGGGCGTGCGTGTGCCCGTCTTGACGTCGTAGTCCGTGGACAGGCCTTGCTGAGCCAGGCTCGAGCGTGAGGGACTGCTTTGCAGCACGATGCTGACCGACTGCGCCGCCGTCCCCATGTCCTGGTACGGATTGCCGGCGGCGGACTGGGCTGGCGGCACCAAGAGCAGGGCCGAGCTCGACGTGAACTCGGGCTGCACCCGGTTTCCCGCAGCCAGCGCCGCCAGCACGGCCAGTGCCAAAACGACGACGAACACGTACCACCGACGAACTGCAGCACCGACAAGACGCCAGACGTCCATGAACTTCCCATCGTCACAACGGGCGGCTGCCTGAAGCGCCCTGAGTTCCAAGACTACGTGGCACCAGTAGCAGCGCGGCCGGTTCGGAGAATTCACCCCCTTCTGCCACGGATCTCCACACGATGCGCACGCAATGGAAGACGCCGACGCGTCACGCCGCTGACCCGAGCCACCGTGGCCACCACCTGCTTCGCAGAACGGATCAACCGCCCCGGCACTGCGCTGTTCTGCGGTCCGCACGGGCAACCCTTGTCCCCTGACGCGCTCGAGCACCGACTCGCCAACACCTCATCACCGCGACCAACACCTGCCGTGCCTCGCCGGCAGGCGCGTAGGCCGAAGTCCCCGCCCCGCGGCCCCACCGGCACGCCCCCTCGACCGCGACGTCTGCATATTCCGAAGGTCGGCATAGGACATCACCTACCTGCCACTCGCCGACGGACGGAGCCTGCATCTGGCCACCGTGATCGGCTGCTACAGCCGTCGCCTCGGCGCCTGGGCGGTCGTCGACCACATGCGCACCGGCCTGGTCGAAGACGCGCTGAAGGGCGCAGCCGCGACCAGCGGATCGCTCGCCGGGGCCATCCTCCACAGCGACCACGGGTCGGTCGCCGATCACCTACGAGATGACCGGCGACACCGGTACGCTATCGACCGCTGCGTTATCACCCCGCGTCGAAGATCCGGAGGGTAAGCCCTCCTCGAGCATCCCGCTTCCCCAACAGATGCTGGATTCAGCGTGTCCAAGAACCGGCGTCGCGCCGCCCCTGGTGTGGTTATCAAGCGAGCGCAGCCGAATTCTTGGACATCACCCGATGCGGTAGGCAATCAACGACTTGGTCAGGCCGGCGACTCGCTCGCGCAGCAACACAGAGTCCGGGAAGTAGGCGCGCAGTTCTGTCCCGCTGAGCAGTTCTGTCCATTGCGCAGTATTGATGGCTCCGGTGCGGCTCTGCGGCCTCGTATGCACCAATGGCCAGCCCCGAAGGATGCGGGCCCGCGCGGCGAGGGGCAGGAACTGGAAGCCTGGGAACAAGAAGTGTGGCTCCAATGGGAAATAGCGGTACGGCGTCTGCACCCAGTAGCACGGCGCTGAATCGCGCACCACTTGAGCGAGCGCGGAGCGCCTAGCGTGCCCTCCGACGTGCTCGATGAGCGAATTGGAGAACACCAGGTCGTACGTACCTTCGGTCACGATGGGCGGTGGATCGCAGGCATCACCGAGCACTGGGGTGACCCACGGCAGCTCGGGGGCACCTGGCTCCATGAGATTGAGCACGGTCACGTGGCTTGGGCGGTCTGCCGCTCGCCTCCACCACTCGACCGTGCCGCCCAGATCAAGCACCCGCATGTCGGACAACTGGGGGAAGAGCGCGGCAAACGTGGCCCAGCGCCGCTGTCGTGAGCGCGCCCCCAGCGAGTTTGGCGCATCCACCAGCCTGTGGCGCAGACGCCCCACCTCAGCCTCCTCAGGCCTTCGGCTCAACACGACGATCCTGAACAGTAGCCGTTAGATGCCGCACGCTGAGAGCAAACAAGCGTTCCTGGCGCTGTGAGCAAGCATCGCTGTCGACGACGGTTGAAGGGGGCTCTCCTGATCCGTGGGTCATTTCGGTCGGGAGGGCGCGGCGGTGGCCGCCGAGGTTGAGCATGGCAAGCGCGATCGGAACAGGTCACGCGAGCGGGTGTTCGACACCTTGACGTACGACCGGCTCTACATCGATGAGATCGACGACGCCGCCATGCTCGCCAATCGAGCCGAGGACTACCCGATCGACTACATCGCCATCCGGCCGCAGGAGGCACTAGCCTGGAACCGGCCACTCGACATGCACCTACGTATCGCCGACCCGACGATCCTCACCTTTCAAACCGAGAAATCCCTGTCAACTTCTTGACGCTGGCCACGACGACGTACTTGGCATTGACCACGGTGCCCACTCTCGTCGTCGTGATGCTTCCAGTGCGGCTCAGCTTGGTGCCGACCGGGACGCCCGCTCTCACGGCGGCGTCAGCCGCGTCGACGACGACGGCGCTCGTTGTGAGAGCGACCAGCGCATCGAGGCACGCCGCAGCCCCTCGTCGCATGCCGCAACGCTTCGGTCTGCGGCCTGGCAAGATGACCTCAGAACGGTGCTGCATGTGACTTCCCTCGTCGTCGTGCGGGTACGTCCGGGTCCGTCGCCCATCAGCGATCCTCAGAGTCGGCACGCGCCAGGCTCCGCTTGAGATCCGGCGAGATGATTCGGAGGTCTGAGCGCCTCTCACCGCAGACTGGAACCGGAAGGCGCGATGATGATCACGGCTAAGCGGCCCGGCGCCAGCGTGGCCGGCACACCGTTCCGGCCCAAGGTGACCGTCATCGTGCCGGTGCGCGACGACCGACGGCTCGCAACGTGCCTCGAGGCGCTCAAGCGTCAGACCTACCCGGCGCAACTGCTTGAGGTCGTGGTCGCCGACAACGGCTCGAGCCGGGAATTCGTCGGCTACCTCGCTCGCTTCCGATCGATCACGCTGGTTGACGAGCCCGCACCAGGGTCGTATCGCGCGAGAAACGCGGCGGTCGCTGCCAGCACAGGCGACGTCCTGGCCTTCACCGACGCCGACTGCATACCCGATCCTCGCTGGATCGAGCGGTCGGTCGCGGAGATTGGCCAGGGTGCGGACGTTGTCTCAGGAGGCATCGAGCTCTTCGCTCGAGGCGATAGGCTCCATCCGATCGAAGCCTACGAGCTGGTCCACGCCTTTCCGCAGGAGCGCTACGTCCACGAGCACGGTGCCGGCGTGACAGCCAACCTGGTCATGACGCGGGCCGTGTTCACGGCAGTTGGACCCTTTCGAGGGGACCTGCTGTCGGGCGCGGACATCGAGTGGGGTCAGCGTGCCCGAGCGTCAGGCTGCGAAAGCAGGTTCGTCGAGGCGGCCAGGGTGCGGCACCCGGCTCGACGAAGTTTCAGGGAGATGCGCACGAAGATCGCGCGTGTGGTGCAGGGCAGCCTTGAACGCCGGGCCGCGGTACCTGGCATCTCGGCCTGGCCGTCGGTCCGCGAACTGGCTCCTCCCGTCGGGGCAGCACGGCGGGCCCGGATGCTCCCCGGGGGCCGCACCCTGCGCAACGTCGTCGCATTGGTCGTCGGCGAGAGCTTCTGCCGCTACATCAGCGCCTGGCACCATCTGCGGCTGCTGCTTGATCACCGTAGGGGTCGTGAGGAGTGATCGCGGCCGGCGCGGGTATTTGCCTGTATGAGTCGCCGGATTCGAACACTTTTGGCGGGGCAGCCGCAGTACCGTCCACCGCGTGGCGCTGAAGGGCGCGGTCCGCGAGTGGCGGCGGGACCCGTTGTTCAATGTGATCGTCTCTTCCCCCTTCTCCCTCGCAAGATCCGGCCCCTCTTCCTGCGAGCCCTCAGGGCTCGCATCGGCCGCGATGTATCGATCGCCGACGGGTGCTTCGTGAGTCCGAACCGGCTCACGGTGGGCGACGGCACCAGCATCAACTACGGACGCTTCTTCAACACGACGGCGCCGGTCTACGTCGGTGAGCGGTGCAACCTCGGTCCACACGTCATGGTCGTCACCTCCACGTATGGGAAGGCGCCACACGGAGACGAGTTGGCGAGCTGACCGGGCGCCGCGTGTGGATCGGGCCCGGGGTGCTGGGTGGGCGCTTGCGCCACGAGCCTGGCTGGGGTCACGGTCAGCTACGGCTGCGTCATCGCAGCCGTAGCTGTCGTGGCGGAGGATTGTGCACCTGACGGACTGTACGCCGGAGTGCCCGGTCGGCGGTCCGGGACCTCCCGCTGGCGCACGAGCGCGCCGCTGACCACGTCCGTTGAGCCCAGGACCTCGGCAGGCGTTCGACCCAGGAAGGTGCAGGACGTGACGCTACCGTCCGACCCTGCGACCGCCTCAGACCTCCGCCAGTGGTGTCGCCGTGCCCCCCGGCTTGGCAATCCGCACCAGCTGGTGCACCTCTGCTCGCGCTGCTGGCCAGGCCAACAAGAGGCCGGCCCATACGAGTCCGCCCGCGCCGCACGTCACCACGAGCTGGACAACGACCGGGTGGTCACCGACGCTGCGCGCAGCGGTCCACGACGCTGCCAGCACGAACCCCGACACGGCGAGGGGACGCAGCATCGCGGTGACGACGTCCGCCAGCGAAACCGCTGTCCCGCGCACCGCCAGCGCGAAACTGGGCAGTGCCATGACCGTCTGGCTCACCGCGTAGGCGGCTGCGACGCCGCGGGCGCCCCAGTGCAGCCCGACGACGAACGCCACCACCGTCAGGGCGCTGGAGACGCCGGCCCACGTGGCGTAAGCACGCGAGCGCCCCGAGCTGATGAACAGCCAGCCGGTCGTCGCCGAGATCAACTGCACGAAGCCGGCGATTGCCAGCAATTGGAAGAGCGGAGCGGCAGCTTCCCACCTGCGCCCGAGCAGGATGGAGATGATCGGATGCGCACCAACGGCAACGATGGCGATACCTGGCATGCCGACGTGGGCCAAGCCGGCGATAGCTGACCGGTAGAGGGCGCGGTAGCGTGCAGGTTCTCGCTGCAGAGCAGCGAGCATCGGCAAGACGATGGCGCCAAGGGGGTCCTTGATCTGCCGCAGCGGCATCATCAGCAGCCCGTACGCGCGGCTGTAGAGGCCAAGCGGTCCCGCGCCGAGGAACTTGCCGATCAGCACGTTGTCCGCCTGGCGGGAGATGGTGTTCAGCATGCTGCCGAGGCTTACTCCTGCGCCGAAGCGCAGCAGCGGAATCGCGCTGCGGAGCGCACGCGGACGGCTCGGCCGCCAGCGGACGGCGGTCCACACGAAAGCCAGCGTGAACAGGTTTACGCCGACCTGGAGTACGACCAGAGACCAGTATCCGGCACCCAGAAGTGCGGCGACACAGCGAGCGCGCTGGCGGCCAGGCGTGACAAGCCGTTGCGCAGGCGATGGAGCGGAAGTTCAGGTGCCGGCTCAGCAGTGCGTTGTGCTGGACGGCGAGGCCGCTGAGCACGTACGACGCGGATAGGACCCAGCAGATCGCGACGATCCGTTGGTCGCCGTAGAACGAGGCCAGGAATGGACCGGTGACCGCGACGAACCCGGCGAGGACGACGCCGGCACCGGAGTTGATCCAGAACATGGCGTTGACCTGCTGCCAGGTCAGGTCCGGGCGCTGGATCACCGCCTGGCTCAGCCCGAGGCTGCGGAACTGGTCGGCGATGACGGTGAGCGTGAACGCCATCCCGACGAGTCCGAAGTCGGTCGGCGAAAGGAATCGCGCCAGCGCGATGGTGGTGGCCATCTGCACGATGTAGGCGCCCCACTGACCTGCGACGGTCCACATCAGGCCGCGGCGCACCGTCTGACCCACACTGCCCGCCGGGATGGACCGGTTCAGCGACCCGTACCCCTTCCCCCGCACCGCAGTCATGTCATCCGCCCTCACAACGGGCGCACGGTGACAGTACCGAAGGTCGCGTCCAGCTGGTGCGCGATGAGCGCGACCGACCCGCTCGTCGGGCCGCTCTGCGTGAACGACACCGTCCAAGCACTGGGCTCACTAGCGCCTTGTGGCCACGTCTTCACCGAGTACGTCGTGCCGCTGGCGCCGGTGACCGACGGGCCTTGAACATATACGTGGTGCCGAGTTGCCAGGAGCCGGCCGAGCCGACCTTGGGTGACCCGCCATCTCCGACCATCTCGAGCTTGGGCGTGTCGTACCAGCGGAACCACGCGTAAGCACCGACGCTCTTGTAGCCCCACGCCGGTTGAGCGCTGTTGACCTTCTGGTGACCCTGCCAGCGCATCGCGAGGCCGACCAACGGCGCCCCACTGAGGTAGCTGCCGGCAGCCGGTCCGAAACCGTGGACCGTCACGGGCACGGTGACCTCGTAGTCGGTCCAGGACTGGTCGCCCAGCGCGAGTACGCGGTCGTAGCCGGTGGCGCCCGGCGCCACCCGCACACCGCCCGAGTTCACTTGCCAGTGGCCGTCGACCACCGTGACCTGTGAGTCCAGGGACGCGGTCTGCGACCACGACTGGGTGAAGGCCATACCCGGGGGCGTCGCCGCCACGCGGCGCACCGTGACGGTGCGCGTCGAGCGCGCTCCGCCGGCATCGACCGCCGTGAAGACGACGGTGTTAGTACCCACGACGAGGTCCGTCAGCTTGATGTCAGCGTTGAAGTCGCCCGGATACTGCAACCGCCGGCTGTCCGGTCCCAGGCTCAGCGAGCGACTGCCTCCACCGTTGAGCGTGTAGCTCAGCCATTGCACACCGTCGGGGTCGCTGACGTTGCCGAGCAGGTTGGCCCACGGCTGCGTGGTGCCGTTGGCTCCGAACACCTCGTCGTCACCGAGCCAGACGTCGATCTGCGGGCCGGTGGAGACAGTGGTCCGGAAGGACGTGCCGCTGGTCGTGACGGTGTTGCCCGCGGCGTCGCTCGCGATCACACGGGCCGCGTAGCTGGTCGAAGGGGTCAGCCCGGTGAGGGTCACGCTCTGGCTGGTCGACAGCGCCGTCGTCGTCCCGGCGTCGACGTAGGTGCCTGACCCGGCAGCGAGCTGCACGCGTCCGGTGGTCGGTTCGTTGGTGGTCCACTTGACCACTGCCTGCACCGAGCCAGGCGTCACCGACAGGTTGCTGACGGTCGGCGGCGTGACGTCTGGCGGTGCGCCGCCGTCCTCGGGAACGATCGGCGACGCGGTGTCGAAGATGTAGTCGACGAGCGCCGTGTAGGCCGGCTCGGACCCCGCGGTGCCGCTGACGCCGGCGTACGGCCCCGCCGACGCTGGTACCAGAGCGTCGCTGAACGACCCGACGCTGGTGAATGCCGAACCGTCCACCGACACCTGCATCGACCAGGTCGAGCCGGTGCGCTTGACGCGCACCCACGTGTTGGCGGCCGACGTCACCGCCTTGCTCAGCTTGGTGGTGGAGGTGCCCTGCGTCGTCGAGGCCGCGAAGGCGTAGGTGGTCTTGCCGTTGCTGTAGATGCTGAACCTCAGCCACCGCGAGGCGCTCTGCTGCACGAGCAGGCCCTGGTCCTGGTACTTCGCGGTCGGCTTCGAGTCGAACTTCGCCTCGAGCGACAGATCCGCGTCCTGGACCGGTTGCAGCACGCGGGTGCTGCGGTTGGTGCCCCAGGCGTCGCGGTCTGAGCCGCCGGGCAGGGCGATCGCCAGTCGGGCGTCACTCGTGCCGTGCCCGACGAGCGCAACGTTAGCGCCACCGACCGGGTCGACCACTGCCCACTGCGAGGGGAGGGCCGACTCCGAGAAGTCGTCCGAGGCGAACGCACCTGCGGTCCCCGTGCTCGACGTGGTCGAGCTGCTGGCCGTCGTGGTCGTCGACGCGCTGGTCGTGGTTGTCGCCGTGGTCGTCGCCGTGGTCGTCGCCGTGGTCGTGCCCGAGGTCGTGGCAGTTGTCGTGGTGGGCGGCGGAGTTGAGCCGTCCCGGCACGTAGTCCACGCCGACGGTCCACGCGGGGGCCACCTTCGTCGAGGTCGGCGGGGAGTTCGCGGCGTACACGCCGAATGCCGAGACGGCCGACGTGTCGGTGAAGGTGGTGACGGTCTGCCAGGTAGCGGCGTCCGGCGACCACTGCATCGTGAAGGACGCGCCCGACCGCAGCAGCCTGATCGCGAGCGTCGACGACGTCGTGCCGATCGCTTTGTTGGCGATGACGGTGGTGGTGCCGTTGACCGCGCGGCCGGCGAAGGCGCGCAGCGTCGACCCGTCGTGGAAAAGGTCGAAGCGCAGCGTCCTGCCGGCGCCCTGCTCCACCAGGAGGCCCTGGTCCTGGTAGCGCTGGGACGGCACGCTGGTGAAGAGGGTGTCGACCGCGAAGTCGATGTTGCCGATCTGCTGGACGACGCGGGCGGCCTTGTTGTCGGGCCAGGCGTCGTTGCCGCTGCCGGAGGGCAGGGCGATCGTTAGCGCGCCGCCTCCGACCGCCAGCTGCGCGGTGCCGTTGGGGTCGACCACCGACCACGTGCTTTGGTCGAGCGAGGTGCCGCTGAACTCGTCGGGCGTGATGACCGTCGCGGCGGAGGCAGTCGCCACGTGGCCGACCAAGGTCGCGCCGAACGTCGAGAGGGCCACGGCGAACGTGACGAGAACCGCCAGCAGCGGCCGACGGCGGATCTGGACGACTGACAGCTGGGTGCTCATGTTTCCTCCGCCAACGTGAGCCACGACGCAGCGGGCTCACGACGTAGCCGGCGGCGCGTGCGCCACCAGCGGATGCCCGCCTGGCGCTTGCACCAGGAGTAGCCGAACTGCGCGCTGGTGCGCGCCCGGTCTGCGAGAGGGTCACTACGCCGCCAGATCACCCGCTCGATGTCGAAGAATACGCGGACCAGGGGCGCGCGGGAGGCTCGGCGGTTAGGGGCGAACCAGGTGGCCACCTCCTCGCTCGAGAGCCCGCCCAGACCGCAGCTGGTCTCGACGACGCGGCGCAGGAAAAGCCGCTCGGGCACCTCGTGGACGCGCCCCGCCAGAGCCATCTCCGCCAGGAACGTGATGTCGGAGGAGATGTTCGGGCCGATCAGGCCGGTCGAGCGCGCGACCTCGATGCGCATCACACCGAAGCAGGGGTTGCAGAGCCAGCGCTTCATTGCGAAGTCGCGCAGCCGCAGCCAACGCTCCGGCTGCGGCAGGTGCAGGCCGTCCTCGTGGTCGCGCAGCCGCCGGCCATCGCCGTCCACCAGCGTCGTCTTCGGGTAGGCGAGGACCACCGCTGGGTCGTGGTCGAGCACGTCGACGCAGCGGCTCAGGAGCGCTCGGTCCAGCAGGTCGTCCTAGCCGGCCCACTTGAAGTACTCACCGCGCGCGTTGATTGCCAGCCAGTTGTAGTTGGCGGCAGCTCCGAGGTTGCGTGGCTGCCGGTGCACGACCACGCGCCCGTCGCGCTCGGCGTACTCCTGCAGGATCTGCGGCGTCCCATCGGTGGAGGCGTTGTCAGCCACGAGGAGCTCGAAGTCCTCGAAGTCCTGGGCGAGGATCGAGTCGAGCGTCGCGCGCAGGTAACGCTCCCCGTTGTACACGGGGAGGCCGACGGTCACCTTGGGGAACGTCACGGAGCGCGGACCCCCTCGCCGTCGGGGCTGAAGACGAGCACCGCACCCTCAGGGACCTCACCGCTGTCGTACTGGGCCACGACCTCGTCCGGCATGAAGGCATCGTCCGACATCCGCCGGAAGTCGCGCAAGGACGTTCCCTGCGGATGCGAGTCGACGTTGGGAGCGCTGCGGCCCTCTTTGAGGTCGCTCAGGTTCACCGTCCGGAAGTCCATGCTGAACCGGCTGCGACCCGAGGTGTTGGGCACGGTGGAGTGAAGCTGAGCGCCGGAGAAGAGGACGATGCCGCCGGGGGGCACGACGAAACGCACCTGCGGGTCGCGCGGCAGGTCAGCCGGCGGGTGCGGCTGGACGCGGGTGTCCTCGTGGATGTACTTGGCTGCGTCGGCGCGCCCGACCGCGTTCCACTCGTAGTAGTTGAACTCCTCGGAGTGGTTCTCGACGCCCTGGTGCCAGAACGGCGGGTGGAACGCCATCGAGCTCTCAGACTCGAACTCGTACAAAGGCATCCACCAGTTCAGCTGCGCGAGCGGCGCGCTCCACCACGTGTCGCGGTGCATCGGGTGGGCGTAACCGACACCCGCGGTCAGGTAGGCGTCGCTGGTGACGCCTCGCAGCCGCGGCACGTCGAGGTAGGTCTCGTCGAGGTCACAGCCGAGCGCTTCCAGGGCCTCACGCATCAGGCGCTTGGTCTCGGGGTGGTGGATGAACTTGGGCTTGAGCGGACCGAACGTCTCGACGAACGTCTCGACCGGAAGGTCGAACTGGGCCGTGACCGGGTCCATCGGCGCGAACGCCTCCTCGACCATCTCCGCAGCGAAGTCACGCAGCGCAAGGGTCTCGGGCGTAGGCGTGAAGAGGAAGATCTGCCCCGCGTAGAGCCGGTCGCGCCGGACTCTGTCACTGACCTTCGAGTCGACGTAGACCGTGTTGTTGGTAGCCACTTGCTCCTCCTTCACACCGTGATGGTTCTGGCCCGCACGCCGAGGGCGGCGAGGTGGTCGCGGATCTCCGAGGTGTAGATCGGGTTGGTGACGAGCACCGATGCGACGTCGCGGCCACGAAGCGTGCTCGGCTCGACCACCTCTTGCGCTGTACCCGGCAGGTACTGGCCCCACTTGCGCGGGTTGAGGTCGACGACCGTCAGCCGCCCCGCTGTGTCGATCGCGTTGGCGAACGTCACTCCCTTGGCCCCCGCCCCCCACAGGACGACGTCGCCCGCTTCGTCATCGACGTGGGAGCGCCACTGGTCGACCACCCGGTCGCGGCGGGAGGCGAACTCGCGCACGAGCGCGAGGTGGGCCGACGGGTCGGGGACGACCATCTCCGCACGCTCGCGCGCGACCCGGGCCTCGATGTACAGGAACTGACCGTCGAACGCCGTTCCGGCGTCGAGCACCTCCAGACCGGCTCGCGTGACCAGGGCCTGGAAGGATCCCGCGGAGAAGTAGGACACGTGGGGGTAGATGCAGTCCCACAGCCCGTCCGGGCCGAAGTTGAACTCCGCCGACGGCACCTCCAGGTAGACGGCGCCGTGCCGGTCGGGGTCCGCCGCCGCGATCGAGGCGAGTACCGAAAACGGGTCGTCGAGGTGCTCCAGCACGTGTCGGCACACCAGCAGGTCGAATCCGTCCAGGTGCTCGTCCGGACGGTAGTAGTCCGCCACGAGGGTCACCCCTGGAGCGGGGTCACCGGCAGGCGTGCTGGGGTCGAAGCCCACGCCCATGTTGCCGCCGGCCTCGCACAGGGCCGTGAGGAAGTCGCCGGAGCCCGAGCCGATCTCGACGATCCGGCGACCCGTGAGGCCGTACTGGTCGACCAGGCGTCGGGCCAGGTCATCCGCGTACCTGCGGAACGTCGGCGAGAAGTACAGGGAGTTGTCATAGCTGGGGTCGTAGTCGACGAGGCCCGGGTCGAAGGCCAGGTTCTGGACGTGTCCACACGTCAGGCAGACTCCCAGCACCAGACGGCCTTGTGCCATCTTCCGTGCGCCGGCAGGGCTGTCGGCCAGAACGCCGACGAGCACGGGCGTCTCACCGAGGTCGGCGATCTGCTCGAGGTCGGCGCCGTCGCACGCCAGACAGCGGACGGTCACAGGCCCTCCAGCTCGCAGGCGACACCGAGCGCTTCGAGCTCGGCGCCGATCTCGGAAAGGTAGGTGGAGTTCATCGCGATGACGAGCGAGGGTGCGACGTCGAGCAGCTGCTTGGGGGCCAGGATCTCGTGACCGGTGCCTGCCATGAACCGCCCTCGCTTGTACGGGTTGATGTCTACGGCCGCGGTGACGTCGCTCGCGACGCTGCCCAGTGCTGCCAGGAAGGCGACGCCCTTGGAGCCCGATCCCCAGATGACGGTGCGCCCGCCGGCGTCGGCCACCGCACGCACGCGGGCTCGCCAGGAGTCGACGACGGCCCCGTAGGTCGCCGCGAAGTGCATCGTCCCCCGCACCACCGCCGCGAGATCGTCCTCGATCGCGAACGGCTCACCTGGTGCCGGAACGTCGGACGGACGGGCCTCGACGAGCAGGTACTGCCCGTCGTAGGCGGGACGCACGTCGAGGACCTCGAAGCCGGTACGCCGCATCAGCCGGGCCAACGAACCGGCGGTGAAGTACGAACAGTGCTCGTAGTAGGTGTCCCAGAACCACGCCTCGTCGAGGACGTGCTGCGTACCCGGCAGCTCAAACAGGACGACGGTCTCGCGGCGCTCCCCGATCGCCGTCCGGACCTGGCGCATGAAGTCGGCGACCGGCGATATGTGCTCCAGCGTGTGACGGCACACGACGGCGTCCGCCACCAGCTCGGGCAGGTCGGCCGGGAAGAACCCCCTGACCCACTGCGCCCGTCCGCTGACGTCGTCAGGTACGCGCTCGGGGTGCACGCCGGGGTCGATGCCCAGGCCTGCGCCCGCCCCGGCGCGCAGCATCTCGACGAGGAACTCGCCCTTGCCACAACCGATCTCGATGACGTGTCGGCCGCGGAGGTCGTAGCGGTCCACCCACTCACGCGAGAGGTTGCGGATGAAGGCTTGGAAGTGAGGCGAGAACCCCTGCGTCTCCTCGTAGTCCGGTGAGTAGGTGCTTCGCGCCGGATCGAACGCCGTGTTGGTGATGAAGCCGCACGTCGGGCACCTCGCGAGGCGCAGGTCACCTGTGGGGAAACGCAACGCCTCATCGCGGTCGTCGACGAGCAGGCAGGAGTTCACCGGTACGCCGTCGACCTCGTGGAACGTGACAAGCCCCGTCGCGTCGCAGGCTGGGCATCGGGCAGCTTCGATCACAGGATCGTCACCTCCGGCACCGGTCGGATGAACCGGCCGCCACGACGGCGGTACTCCGCCTGCTGAGCCAGGATCTCGTCGGTGAAGTTCCACGCGAGCAGCAGGCAGTAGTCCGGCTGGTCATCGAGCAGCGCCTCGACCCCACGGATCGGCAGGTGCACGCCCGGCATGAGCTTGCCCTGCTTGTGGGTGTTGCGGTCGACCACGAAGTCGACGAGCTCGGCGTCGATGCCGACGCAGTTCAACATCGTGCTGCCCTTCGCGGCCGCCCCGTACGCGGCGATGCGAGCACCGTCCTGGCGCAGCTGCTCGAGCGTGCTGCGCAGCGACTGGCGGATGTCGTCGACGCGGTGCGCGAAGTTCTCGTAGTAGGAGAAGTGGGTGACCCCGGACTCGCGCTCGACCCGCAGGAACTCCTGGGTCTGCGCAGACACGTCTTCCTTCTTGCCGAAGTGCCAGCGCAGGGTGCCGCCGTGCAGGTCGGGGAAGTACTCGACGTGGTTGAGGAACATCCCGTGCCGGCGCACCAAGGTGTCGACCGCTGTGCACGAGTAGTAGTAGAAGTGCTCGTGGTAGATCGTGTCGAACTCGCCGTGGTCGACGAGGTCCTTCACCCACGGGTTCTCGACCGTCACGACGCCGTCGTCGCCCAGCAGCTCGGCCATACCGCCGACGAAGTCGTTCAGCTGAGGCACGTGCGCCATCACGTTGTTCGCGATGATGACGTCAGCGGGGCCGTGCTCCTCGCGCAGCCGGCGGGCGAGCTCGACTCCGAAGAACTCCTCGACCGTCGGCACTCCGACGGCTCGCGCCGCAGCCGCCTGGTCGGGTGCCGGGTCGACGCCCAGCACGCTCACGCCGTACGGCAGGAAGTTGCGCAGGAGGTAGCCGTCGTTGCTCGCGAGCTCGACGACGAGATTGCCTTTCCCCATACCGCGCGAAGCGACGAGGTTGTCCGCGTGGGCCTTGGCGTGCTTCATGACGTGATCGGAGAACGACGAGAAGTACAGGTAGTTGTCGACGAACAGCTGCTGCGGCGGCACCTCCTCGAGGATCTGCACCAGCGTGCACTGCGGGCAGAACGCGACGTCGAGCGGGAACCGCGGCTCGTCGTCGACCGGCGCGCCAGGCTCGAGCAGCGCATCGGCCAGCGGCGTCTTGCCCAGCGACAGGAACGTGCGCAGGTCCTGGCCCCCGCACGACCGGCAGACAGGAGTATCGACGGCGCTCTGGTCAGACACCGAGTACCTCCGCGCTCTGGACCCGACGCAGGTGCTCGTCCAGCAGCCCGTTGTCCTGCAGCTCGCGGACGTGCTTGATGCGCTGGTACCGCGACGACTCCAGCTGCTCGGCGGTCAGACCGACCTGCTGGTATGCCGCGTAGAGCTCCTCGACCCCGCGCCGCACGGTCCACTGCGGCTGGAAGTCCGGCAGCTCGCGACGGATGAAGCTGCAGTCGACGCGGTAGTTGCGCGTGTCAGGGCTCGCCGTGGGCGAGAACGCCACCACCGAGTCTTCGACGACGTCGGCGACGATCTCGGCAACCTCACGAATTCGGTAGTTCTCGTCGGTGCCGACGTTGTACGCCTTCAGGTGCACGGTGGGGCGCGGTGCTTCCACCACGGCAAGGAAGGCGCGTGCGATGTCCTCGATGTGGACCAGCGGGCGCCACGGCATCCCGTCGCTCTTCAACAGCACCTGGTGCGTCGAGTAGGCGTACCCGACCAGGTTGTTGACGACGAGGTCGCCTCGCAGCCGCGGAGACACGCCGAAGGCCGTGGCGTTGCGCAGGAAGGTGGGGCTGAAGTCGTCGTCCGCGAGCTCGGTCAGGTCCCGCTCCGCCAGCACCTTGGACTCGCCGTAGGGCGTGACCGGGTTGAACTCGGCGCTCTCGTCGAGCGCCTCGTCGCCGTGGGCACCGTAGGTGCTGCACGAAGAGGAGAAGGCGAAGCGCGTCACGCCAGCCTGCTTGGCCATCCGAGCCACGTGCACCGTGGCGAGGTGGTTGACATCGAAAGTGGTGTCGGGGTTGAGGTCGCCGAGCGGGTCGTTGGAGATACCGGCCAGGTGCACGACGGCGTCGACCCCCTCGAAGTGCTCCACCCTGAGGTCCCTGACGTCGATCCAGAGCTCGTCGTCGGCGACGACGTCCTGCGGCACGAACGTGCAGTCGTGGAACATGCCGTTGTCGACGCCGAGCACCGAGTGGCCCGCCCGCTGGAACAGCGGCACCAGGACCGTGCCGATGTAGCCGTCGTGCCCCGTGACCATGACTCTCATCGAACGCTCACTCCCACGTCTGCCACGGAGCGCGGCCGGACTGCCACAGCTCCTCGAGGATGTGCTTCTCGCGCACGGTGTCCATGCACTGCCAGAAGCCTTCGTGCTTGTAGGCCATCAGCTGGCCGTCCTTGGCGAGCCGTTCCATCGGCTCCTTCTCCCACTGGGTGTCGTCGCCGTCGATGTAGTCGAAGATCTCGGGCTCGAGCACGAAGAAGGCGCCGTTGATCCAGCCTTCGCCGATCTGCGGCTTCTCGGTGAAGTCCACCACCTGGTCGCCCTCGGTCACGAGGTGGCCGTAGCGGGCGGGCGGCCGCACTGCCGTCATGGTGGCCAGGCGGCCATGGCTGCGGTGAAAGGCCAGCAACCGGTCGAGGTCGACGTCGCTCACCCCGTCACCCCACGTCAGCATGAAGGTGGTGTCGCCGAGCCACGGCTTGAGCCGCTTGATTCGGCCACCGGTGTTCGTCGACCCGCCGGTGTCGACGACGTCAACGCTCCAGTCCTCACAGTCACCGCTGTCCTGGCGGCGCACCTCACCACGACGGGGGTGAACACTCAGGTGGCCGGCGAGCTCGGTGTAGTCGAGCATCCAGCGCTTGATCACCTCGCCCTTGTAACCGGCCGCGATGACGAATTGGTCGTGGCCGTAGCCGAGGTAGTGGCGCATGATGTGCCACAGCATGGGCCGGCCACCGATCTCGACCATGGGCTTGGGTCGGATCACCGTCTCCTCGGCGAGCCGGCTCCCCAGGCCGCCGGCAAGAATCGCGGTCTTCATGCGACATGCACCTCCCTGTCGGCACAAGTCTCGGCACCCCGGTTGGCAGGCGCAGGGTTTTGCGGGAATTGGGTGGTCGGCGGAGCCGCGGACTGCGTCGGACGAGTCCTCGGGCTGACGCTGAGCAACCGGTCGTACACGTTGACGTACGCCGAGGCGTGAGCACGCCAGTCGAACAGTCGCTCGATACGCGACCGGCCGATACGTGACATCACCCCGCGCTGGTACGGGTCGTCCAGCAGCTCCGCCACCGCCTCCGCGAAGCCCTCAGCATGGCCACCCTCCACGTAGCGCGCTGCGGCGTCCGCACAGCGGCGGGTCTCGCGCAGGTCCGTGGCCACGATGGGCACCCCGTACGACATGTACTCCAGCGTCTTGTTCATCGTCGATCGGTGGTTGAACTCGCTGGGCGGGTCCGGGGTCAGGCCGAGGGCTGCGGTCGACAGCCAGCGACCGATCTCTCGTTGGTCGACGCGCCCGGTGAAGGTGATCCACTCGTCCAGCCCGGCCCGGGCGGCCTGGCCCTTGAGCTCCTCGAGGCAGTCACCGAAGCCGAGCAGCGCGAAGTGCGCGTCGGTTCTCCCGAGCCGGTTCACGTAGTGGTCGACGGCTTCGACGACGGCACCGACGCCGTCCTGCGGGCCCATGATGCCGACGTAGGCGACGAGGTGCCGTTTACCGTGGCGGAGCGCGGGCGCGACCTCGCCGCGCGACAGGGCGCGCGAGTCGGGCGCGCTCATGACGACAGTCGTCCGCTCGACCGGCAACCCGCCGCGCTCCAGCGCGATCTCCTGGTAGGACGGGTTGGTCGAGATGACGTGGTCAGCGACGGCGTAGGTTGCGCGCTCGAGCAGCAACAGGCCGCGGTGCAGCAGTCCCCGCTTGCCGAACCTCGCCTCGTAGACCTCAGGACAGAGGTCGTGCTGGTCGAAGACGAAGCGCTTGCGCGCCAGCACCTTCCACAGCAGCCCGAGCAGCCAGAAGGTGTCCGGCGGGTTGCACGCCTGGATGACGTCGAACCCCTCGCCGCGGGCGACGCGTACCGACGCCGCTGCAGTGCGTAGCCAGCAGACGACGAACTCCACGACGTAACCGCGCAATCCCGAGCTGGCGGCGGGCGGCGGGTAGGAGTGGATGTGGACGTCGTCGACGACGCGGTGCTTCGGCTCGCCTGGCGCACCAGCGGGGCAGATCACCGAGACCTGGTAGCCGGCTTCGCGCAGCGCACAGCACTCGGACCACACCCGCCGGTCGATGAGCACCGGCAGGTTCTGCACCAAGACCAGCACGCGCCCAGCGCTGGCGGCGGGGCTCTTCATCGATCGACACCTTTCGCGAGGGCTTGTGGCCTGACGTCAGGCCTGCAGTCGGCCGTGCCGTCCCTTCCCCGTTGCACCGACTCCGCGCCCGGCAACCGATCACCGACCTGCCAGCCGCGACTCCAGGTGCCGCGCGCGGCCCACGCGGCCTGCCATCCGGCGGGGCCGGTCAGGGCCGCCCGGCGTCCCTGTCGCCACGACGTCGCCGCCGCCCGTAGTCCGGTGCCGGCGACCAGCAGAGCAACACCGAGCCCGCGCGTGCCGGGACGCAGGTGGCGGCGCAGCACCGTCGCACGTCCCCGCATCACCAGAGCTGTGCGGTTGCTGCCTGGTGTCGAGGCGCCGACGGCGTGGGTGAACGTGGCCTGCGGCACGACCCGCGGGCGCCAACCGACGCTGCGAGCGCGCAGGCACAGGTCGACGTCCTCGCCGTAGAGCAAGAAGCGTGGGTCGAACCCACCGAGGCGGTCCCACAACCGCCGGTCGACGAGCATGAGCGCGCCGCTGACCACCGGCACCTCGCGGGCTCGGCCGTCCCAGCGGTCAGGCGACTCGGGATCGAGCACCGGGTGGCCCGGGAACGCCGCACTGACCCCGGTGGCGAAGCACAGGGTCGACCACAGGGTCGGCCGGCCCCACCAGGAGCGTGGGTCGGTCGTCCCGTCGGGCCGCACCGACCGCCCGCCGAGTATGCCTGCGTCGGGGTGATCGACCGCTGCGGCCAACAACGCCTGCACGGAGTTGCGGTCGACCACCGCATCCGGGTTGACGAAGAGCAGCCACTCACCTTGCGTCAGCTCGACACCGACGTGGCAGCCGCGCGCGAAGCCGTCGTTCACTCCCCGGTCGGCGATCCGTACCCCGGGATGGGTGCGGCGCACGATGTCGACGGTGGCGTCGTCGGAGCCGTTGTCGACGACGACCACCTCGGCCTTCAGGCCCGCAACTGCAGCCGCCACCGCGTCCAGGCAGGCTTCCACGTCGTCCGCGCTGCGATAGCAGACGACCACGACCGAGACACTGCCCCTCGACGCTCGCGTCTCCATGCCCGCCATGGTGTCGCTCATCTCGCCACCTCCGGCCGGGAATCGCGTTCCCAGCGCAGTTGCCCGCTGCGCACCGCCCACCGCGAGCGCGCCTTGGCGACCGTGGCCACCCCGACGAACAGCGCGATCCCTGGCCACCGGACTGGCCGCCGGGCCAGCGCCATCAGCATCAACCAGCGTCGGCCAGTGCTTGCATCGTGCGTCGGAGCGGTCGCGATCTTGTTGCCGGCGTACACCCGTGAGCGCACCCGCACCACGTCGCGAAGCCGGTCGGGCGGCCGGATGGTCACCGCGTCCTCGACCACGACGGCGCGTCCCGGCGCGGCAGCGGTGGTGACCAGCCGGTCGTCGGCCACGAGGTCCTCGGGTAGTGCGGCGAGCACCGGGCTGAGGGTCTCGCTCACCGCGTACGCCCCCCGCCCGGCGAGCTGCGTCTGCACCCACGGCAGCGACTCCCACCCCCGGTGATAATGGCGCGCCAGTCGGCCCGCACCGCTCAGATCGAGCCGTCGCGTCGGCACGGCCAGATCTGCACCATGCGACACGGCCTCCAGCAGCGCACGAGCGGTGGCGCCCGGGCACATCACGTCGGCGTCGAGGTACAGCCTGGGAAACGGCAGGGCGAGCTGCTCAGCCTCACGCAGCGCGCCGGCCTTGCCCGGCCGGGCCAGCTCGACGACCTCCACGGCGGCCTCGAGCTCGCGCGCAGTGCGCCGGGCGAGGTCCGCGGTGCCGTCCGTGCAGCCGTTGCAGATCACGACGACGCGCAGGTCGCGGGCCCAGCCGCCCTCCAGCAGCGCGCGAAGGTGGGGGCCGATCACGGCCGCCTCGTCGTGAGCCGGGATGACGATGGCGCCCAAGGCCGCGCCCGCAGGGTCAGTAGGCACCGAAACCGGTGAGAACGGCGCGGGCCGTCCGCCAGAGGATCTGCAGATCCAGGGCGATCGACCAGTTGTCGACGTAACGCAGGTCCAGACGGATCGACTCGTCCCACGACAGGTCCGCGCGACCGCTCACCTGCCACAGCCCTGTGACGCCGGGCTTGACGCGCAGCCGGCGGTGCACCTGGTCGTGGTACTTGTCGTACTCGCTCGGCAACGGCGGCCGAGGCCCGACGAGGCTCATGGTGCCGTTGACCACGTTCCACAGCTGCGGCAGCTCATCGAGCGACAGACGGCGCAGTACCCGCCCGACGGACGTCACCCTCGGGTCACGGTGCATCTTGAACATGAGCCCGTCGCGGTCGTTCTGGTGGAGCACGTGGTCGCGGCGACGGTCCGCGTCCTTCACCATCGTGCGGATCTTCCACATGGTGAAGGGCTTGCCGTTCAGGCCGATCCGCAGCTGGCGGTAGAACGGGTTGCCGGTGCTGGTGGCAGCGACGAGCGCGGCAGAGACAGCGACGAACGGCACCGCGACGAGGAAGAGGAGCACGCCGAGCATGCGGTCGAGCACGGACTTGCCCAGCAGGCGCCCGGCCCGACCGGCAGCGGCCTCGACGTGCAGGAGGGACAGTCCGGCGGTGGGGCGCATCTGCAGTCGCGGGCCGGTGACCTCGACCAGTCCAGGGGCGATGACGAGCTCGGCCCCGGTGCGCTCGAGAGCCCACGACAGCCGCCGCAGCGAGGAGCCTGCCAGATCCGGACCCAGCGACGATGACGACGTCCGCCTCGTGGTCGACGACCGACTGCGGGACGTCCGAGAAGCTGCCCACCACGGGGATGTGGTCGGTGATCTCCACGTCGGCGAGATCGCCCGGCACGCAGGCACCGATGATCGAGTAGCCGTGGTACGGCGCGCCGTTGAGGTCACGCACCACGAGGTCGATCGCGGAGGGGTTGCCCACCACGAGCGTGCGCAGCACGTGCGCGCCCCGCGAGCGCTGACGGTGCAACCTCCGACGGACGCCGTACCGGGAGATGGCGGTGATCGTGGCCACCAGCGGGGCTGCCACCAGGACGTACCGGCGTGGCAACGGGGAGTTGAGCACGTAGGCGGTCAGGCCGAGCGCGGCCACGGCGATCGCACCCGAGCGCAGCACGACCTGGAACTCGTCGGGTCCCTGCCCGATGAGCCGGCTGTCGTAGCCCCGGTTGACGCCGAGCACGAGCGGCCAGCCCACCACGGCGATCGCGGCGGCGAAGGCCGCATGACGGCCGCCCAGCGTGAGACCGAACACCACGGTGATGACGAGGGCCGCCAGCACGTCGCCCACGACCACTCGCATGATCAGCGGACGAGCCCAGCGGGCCCGTCGCCGCTCGGCCAGCGTCACAGGGTCAACCGACTTGCCATCTTGCTGGCGCGGCAGGAAGGGGCGGTTGGACGCCCATGAGACGCGCTCGCGACTGGCGCGCTGGCGACGCTCGACCAAGCCGTCGAGCGATCCGTCGTACGTCGTCATGGTCCACCCCGCCCGATTTACCCTCAGTGCCCACTGCTGCACCGCTTCCCCGACCAGCGTCACCGAGAGTAGTACGCGGCCGGTGGCGAGGGCAGGTGAATGGCGGAACTCGTCAGCCAGTAGCCGGAAGGGCTACGCATGGTCACTGAGCGTCCCGATCGGTGACGGGTACGCCCCCGGACCAGGGAGTCAGGTGGGCGCGTGGAAGCGCTGCTGGGCGCTCAGCAAGCCCTCGCCGACGAGCAGCTCGGCGGCGTCGGCCGCCTCCTCGAGCAGCACCGGCAGGTCCTTGCGCTCGGTGCTGGAGAAGTCGCGCAGCACGAAGTCCGCGGGGTCCTGGCGACCGGGCGGACGGCCGACGCCGACGCGCACGCGCAGGTAGTCGCGGGTGCCGATCGAGCGGCTGATCGAGCGCAGGCCGTTGTGGCCGCCCTCGCCACCGCCGAGCTTGAGCCGCAGCTGGGCGTACGGGATGTCGATCTCGTCGTGCACGACGACGAGCTGCTCCGGCTCGACCTTGTAGAACTTCAGCAGCGCGCTGACCGGGTCCGCCGGACTCGTTCATGTACGACGAGGGCTTGGCGAGCACGACGCGTGGACCCGGCGCGCCGCCCGGCAGCACGCCGAGCCGCCCCTCGAGCACTGCCGCCCGAGCGCGGTGGTTCTTGAACGAGCCGCCCGACCCGGCCGGCCGAGGACGTCGAGCACCATGGCACCGACGTTGTGCCGGTTGCCGGCGTACGCCGGGCCGGGGTTGCCCAGCCCGACGACCAGCCAGGTGGCTGCCGTCGCTCACTCCTGCTCGGCGGCCTCGCCGCTCTCCTCGGCCGACGCGGCCTGCTCGCCGGCCTCCTCAGCGGCCGCCTCGTGCTCGATGCCGACCTCGGCCTCGGCCTCGGCCAGCTCGGCCTCGAGCGCCTCGGCGGAGACCTGGGCCGTCACGTTGACGACGAGGGCGTCGGCGTCCGTGACGAGGGTGGCGCCGGACGGCAGCGCGATGTCCTGGGCGTGGATCTGGCTGCCGGCCTGGAGCCCGTCGACGGACACCTCGACGTTCTCGGGGATGTTGGTCGCCGCGACCTCGAGCAGCAGGGTCTGGTGCTCGACCTGGACGACGGTCTCGGGGGCGGCCTCGCCCACGACGTGCACGGCACCTCGACGGTGACCTTCTCGCCCTTGCGCACGACGACGAGGTCGATGTGCTCGATGACCGGCTTGATCGGGTCGCGCTGGACGTCCTTGGCCAGGGCCAGCTGCTCCTTGCCGTCGATCACGATCGTGAGCAGCGCGTTGGGGTTCTTCAGCGCGAGCATCGTGTCGTGGCCGGGCAGGGTGATGTGCACCGGCTCGGTGCCGTGGCCGTACATCACGGCGGGGATCTGGTGCGCCCGCCGGATGCGTCGGGCGGCACCCTTGCCGAACTCGCTGCGGATCTCGGCGTTCAGGGTCAGGTCGGCGCTCACGGTGGTGCTCCTCGAGTTCTTGGTTCGTCTGCCGGTGCGGAGGTGGGCCTCGACGCGGGGCGCAGCACGATGGGCACCCTGTACGGGTACCGCGTCGATCACGGACGTCAGCACGAGCGACGTCTGCCGCCGTGCGTCGTCCCTCGCCGAGGCAACCCCGGGAGTCTACCCGGGGCGGAGGCGGCGACGAAATCCGGGCCACCCAGCAGACGAGCGTCCGCTAGGCCTGCCCGTCGAACAGGCTGGTGACCGAGCCGTCGTCGAAGACCTCGCGGATGGCCCGCGCGATCAGGGGCGCGATCGACAGCACCGTGAGCTGCGGGAACTGCCGCTCCTCGGGGATCGGCAGCGTGTTGGTGACGATGACCTCGCTGATCCGGCTGTCGCTGCAGCCGGTCGACGGCCGGGCCGCTCAGCACCGCGTGCGTGGCGGTGACGATGACGTCGGCCGCGCCCTGGTCGAAGAGGGCGTCGGCGGCCTGGGTGATGGTGCCGGCGGTGTCGATCATGTCGTCGACGAGCACGCAGGTGCGGCCCTCGACCTCACCGACCACCTCGTGCACCTTGACCTGGTTGGGCACCGACGGGTCGCGGCGCTTGTGGATGATCGCGAGCGGCGCAGCCGAGCTTGTCCGACCACTGGTCGGCGACGCGCACCCGGCCGGCGTCCGGCGACACGATGGTGATCTTGCTGCGGTCGACGCGAGAGCCGACGTACTGCGCCAGCAGCGGCAGCGCCCACAGGTGGTCGACCGGGCCGTCGAAGTAGCCCTGGATCTGCGCGGCGTGCAGGTCGACGCAGATGAGCCGGTCGGCGCCGGCGGTCTTGAACAGGTCGGCCATGAGCCGGGCCGAGATCGGCTCGCGGCCACGGTGCTTCTTGTCCTGCCGCGCGTAGCCGTAGAAGGGCATCACGCAGCTGATCCGCTTGGCCGAGGCGCGCTTGAGCGCGTCGGTCATGATCAGCTGCTCCATGATCCACTGGTTGATCGGCGCGGTGTGGCTCTGGATGACGAAGGCGTCGCAGCCGCGCAGGCTCTCGCGGAACCGCACGTAGATCTCGCCGTTGGCGAAGTCGTAGGCGGTCGTGTCGACGAGCTCGACCCCCAGCTCGTCGGCGACCTCCTGGGCGAGCTCGGGGTACCCGCGGCCGCTGATCAGGACGAGCCGCTTCTCGCCCGTGGTCGTGATGCCGGTCATGCCGGGGCGTTCCCTTCGTCGATGGGTCGGGGGTCGGTGGCGTCAGTGGCATCGGTGGCATCGCCCTTGCCGAGGGCCCGGGCGGCGGCCTGCGCCGACGCCGTGCCCGGGACGCTTGGTGAGGGTCCACTCGGCGATGTTGCGCTGCGGCGCGACGTTGATCGCGAGCGCACCCGGCGGCACGTCCTTGCGCACGACCGTGCCCGCCCCGGAGTAGGCGCCGTCGCCCACGCGTCACGGGAGCGACGAACATGTTGTCGGAGCCGGTGCGGCAGTGGCTGCCGATCGTCGTGCGGGCCTTGTTGACGCCGTCGTAGTTGACGAAGACCGAGGCGGCGCCGATGTTCGACTCCTCGCCGATGGTCGCGTCGCCCACGTACGACAGGTGCGGCACCTTCGACCCGGCGCCGATCTCGGCGTTCTTGGTCTCGACGAACGTGCCGATCTTGCCCCGCTCGCCGAGCCGCGTGCCCGGCCGCAGGTAGGCGAACGGACCCACCGTGGCCCCGGCACCGACCTCGGCCCCGCTGCCGTGCGTGCGCACGACGCTGGCGCCCTCGCCGACCACGACGTCGGTGAGCGTGGTGTCCGGACCCACGGTGGCGTCGTCCGCGACGCGCGTGGCGCCGTGCAGCTGCGTGCCCGGCAGCAGCCGGACGTCGCGCCCGAGCTCGGACCTGGACGTCGACCCACGTGGTGGCGGGGTCGACGACGGTGACCCCCTCGCGCATCCAGCCCTCGAGCACCCTGCGGTTGAGCTCGGCGCCCATCCGCGCGAGCTGGACGCGGTCGTTGACGCCCTCGGTCTGCCAGACGTCGTCGAGCGGGTAGCGCGCTGACCCGGCGCCCGGCCGCGCGGGCGATGGCGAGCACGTCCGTCAGGTACATCTCGCCCTGGGCGTTGTCGGTGGTGACGTGGTCGAGGGCGTCGCGCAGCACCGCCGCGTCGAAGGCGTAGATGCCGGAGTTGATCTCGCGCACCGCGCAGCTCGTCGTCGTCGGCGTCCTTCTGCTCGACGATGCGCGCGACGTGTCCGTCGGCGTCGCGCAGCACCCGGCCGTAGCCGGTGGGGTCCGCCGACGTGCGCGGTGAGCACGGTGACCGCGCTGGCGGAGTCCTCGTGCTGGGCGACGAGGTCGCAGCAGCGTCGCGCTGCTCGAGCAGCGGGCACGTCGCCGTAGGTGACGACCACGGTGCCGTCGAGCTCGGGCAGGGCCGACAACGCGCACTGGACCGCGCGTCCGGTGCCGGGCACGTCGTCCTGGTGCGCGACGACCGCTGACGGGGCGATCTCGGCCACGTGGGTGGCGACGAGG
Organism: uncultured Actinomycetota bacterium; assembly: GCA_963816695.1. GTDB lineage: Bacteria > Actinomycetota > Actinomycetes > Actinomycetales > Angustibacteraceae > Angustibacter. Next base: position 510,277 of record CAWFLV010000004.1, on the reverse strand, counting down.
TCGCGCTGGTGGCCGACGACGACGGCGAGGTGCTCGGGACGCAGGCCCTCGGCGGCGGCGACGGCGTGGCCGAGCAGCGAGCGCCCTCCGATGGTGTGCAGCACCTTCGGCAGGCTGGACTTCATGCGGGTGCCCTCGCCTGCCGCGAGGACGACGACGGCGGCCGGGCGATGATCTGGCACCCGCGCATGCTACCCGGCCACCGGGACGCCGGCTCCGCCCCCACGATTCGAACGTGGACTGCAAGGCTCCAAAGGCCTGCGTGCTGCCGTTACACCAGGGCGGATCGCCACGCACGGCTCGGCGCGACGGCCCCAGTGTGCCAGCGGGAGGCATGATGGGGGCCATGACCCCGCCCGCTCAGGTGCCCGACGACGCCCGCGACCCCCGAGGCGTCGAGCGTCGGGCGGCTGGCGGCTCGGGCGGCCCGCGGACCGCCAAGGGTGGCCGGGGCGCGCGGGCGCGGATGACCGGGCCGCAGCGGCGTGAGCAGCTGCTGGACGTCGGGCGCAAGCTGTTCGCCGAGAAGGGTTTCGAGGGCACCAGCGTCGAGGAGATCGCCGCGCGGGCCCAGGTCTCCAAGCCGGTGGTGTACGAGCACTTCGGCGGCAAGGAGGGCCTGTACGCCGTCGTCGTCGACCGTGAGATCCGGTACCTGCTGGACGAGATCACCGGGGCGCTCAGCACCCGGGGCAGCTCGCGCGCCCTCGTCGAGCAGGCGGCGCTCGGGCTGCTCGGCTACATCGAGAACTCCACCGACGGCTTCCGGATCCTGGTGCGCGACTCGCCCGTGGCCCAGGCCACGGGCACCTTCTCGAGCCTGATCAGCGACGTCGCGAGCCAGGTCGAGCACCTGCTCGCCGCGGAGTTCAAGCGCAGCGGGCTGGACCCCAAGAACGCCCCGATGTACGCGCAGATGCTCGTCGGGATGATCGCCCTCACCGGCCAGTGGTGGCTCGACGCGCGCAAGCCCAAGCGCGACGAGGTGGCGGCGCACGTGGTCAACCTCGCCTGGAACGGGCTGTCCGGCCTCGAGGCCAAGCCCACCTTGCGCTCCAAGCCCTCCGCGTAGCGCCTCGCGCTCGCCCGCGTGTTCAGGCGGACGGCGCGTCGGTCTGCTGCAGCTCGACGCGGTTGCCCACCGGGTCGTCGGTGTGGAATCGGCGCAGGCCGGGGATGGCGTCGTCCCAGCGCACGGGCAGCCCGGCGGCGGCCACCCGCTCGGCCAGCGCGTCGACGTCCGAGACGGCGAGGCCGGGATGCGCCTTGCGCGCGGGCGCGAAGCCCTCCTCGACGCCGCAGTGGATCTCGAGCCGAGCCCGAGCGGAACCACACCCCGCCCCGCGCGGCCAGCACCGGCGGCTTGGGCACCTCGCTGCATCCCGAGGACGTCGCCGTAGAAGCCGCGCAGCGCGTCCTCGCTGCCGGCGGGGCACGAGACCTGCACGTGGTGCAGGCCGACGACCAGCCGGGCGCTCACGACGCCGCCTTGTGCGCCACGCAGAACACGCGCCGGAAGGGCAGCAGCGTGCCCCACTCGCGGCGCGGGTAGGCGTCGCGAAGCCGCTCGGCGTAGGTGTCGACGAACCGCTGGCGCAGCTCCGGGTCGTCGTCGAGCGCGTCGAGCACGGGACGCAGCCCGGTGCCCGACACCCAGGCCAGCACCGCGTCGTCCGCGAACCGACCCTCGGGGTCGAGCACCTGCACGTACGTGGTCTCCCACGCGTCGACGGTGCAGCCGCGGTCGGCGAGCAGGGCCGCGTAGGTGGTGGGCTGGCCCACCGACTCGGTGCCACGCAGCACGCCGACCAGCCGGTCGGCGAACGGCTCCTGCGCGGCCACCTCGCGCATGATCGCGTGGGACGGCGCCGCGAAGTTGCCGGGCACCTGCAGGGCGAGCCAACCGCCGGGCGCGAGCGCGTCGACCCAGCGCCCCAGCAGCTCGAGGTGCTGGGGCACCCACTGCAGCGCGGCGTTGGTGACGATGACGTCGACGGGCTCGTCCGGGGCCCAGTCGACGAGGTCGAGCAGCGAGAAGGTCAACCGGCCGCGCACGTCCTCGGCCGCGGCCTCCGCCTCGGCGCGCTCCAGCATCGGGGCCGCGGAGTCGATGCCCAGCACCGAGGCGCTCGGCCACCGGCGGGCCAGCGAGGCCGTGAGGTCGCCGGCGCCGCAGCCGAGGTCGACGACGGTGCGCGGCTGCTCGGCGTCGACGCGCCGCACCAGGTCGTCGAACGGGCGACGTCGCTCGGCGGCGAAGCGGGCGTAGACGCCCGGGTCCCAGCTCACCATTCAGGGCCTCCCTCGAGTCAGGGGCGACCAGCCTGGCAGGCGGACTATCTTGACGTCAAGATATCAGGAATGAAACGGCTGACGCTGGGCAAGGGATTCGTGAGTGCCGTCGTCGCGTGGAGGTGGGGCAGATGGGTTTCGTCGGGGAGATGCGCCACAGCGCCAACGGTCTGCTGGTGCGGATCTCGGTGATCGCCGCCATCGGCGGCCTGCTGTTCGGGTACGACACCGGCGTGATCTCCGGCGCGCTGCTGTACCTCAAGGACGACCTGCACGCGAACGACTTCGAGCAGCAGGCGATCGTGTCGTCGCTGCTGCTGGGAGCGATCGGGGGCGCCCTCATCAGCGGGTACCTGGCTGACGCGATCAGCCGCAAGTGGACCAAGGTCATCTCGGGGTCGGTCTACGTGGTCGGCGCACTCGGCTGCGCGTTCGCGGTGAACGCCCCCATGCTGATCGGCTTCCGCACGCTGCTGGGGCTGTCGGTCGGGACGGCGTCGTTCGTCTCGCCGCTCTACATCTCCGAGATGTCGCCGCCACGGGTGCGCGGCGGCCTGGTCTCGTTCAACCAGCTCGCCATCACCAGCGGCATCCTCATCGCGTACGTCGTGAACTTCCTGTTCAAGGACGTGACCTACAACTGGCGCTGGATGCTCGGCATCGCCGTGATCCCCGGCGCCGCGTTGGCGATCGGCATGCTCACCGTCCCCCAGACACCACGATGGCTGGCCCAGCAGGGGCGCGAGGACGACGCGCGGCGGACGCTGGAGCGGCTGCGCGAGTCCGACCCCGACGCCGACGTCGACGCCGAGCTGGACGACATCCGCGAGGCGAACGAGAAGGAAGGCGCCAGCGGGGTCCGCGACCTGCTGGCCCCCAAGATCCGGCCGCTGCTCGTCGTCGGCCTCGGGCTCGCGCTGTTCCAGCAGTTCGTCGGCGTCAACACGGTGATCTACTACGCGCCGACGATCCTGTCCGACACCGGGCTGACGAAGAGCAGCTCGGTCACCCAGACCGTGTTCGTCGGGATCACCAACGTCGTCTTCACCGTGGTGGCCGTGCTGCTGCTCGACAAGGTGGGCCGGCGCAAGCTGCTGATCACGGGGACGATCGGGCTCACCGTCGCCTTGCTGGCACTGGGGGTCTACTTCACCTCCAGCACGCTGCAGGACAAGGCGCCGTACCTCGCCCTGGCCGCGCTGCTGCTGTTCATCGCCTCGTTCGCCGTCGGGCTCGGGCCGGTGTTCTGGCTGATGATCTCGGAGATCTTCCCCATCGGCGTCCGCAGCCCGGCCATGTCGGTGAGCACGGTGGGCAACTGGGGCGCCAACTTCCTGGTGTCGGCCACGTTCCTCAGTCTCGGCAACCTGATCACCCAGCAGGGCGTGTTCTACCTGTACGCCGGGATCGCGGTGGTCGCGGTGGTGTTCTTCGCCGCCCGCGTGCCGGAGACCAAGGACCGCTCGCTCGAGGACATCCAGGCCGAGCTGACCGGCAGCAGCACCTGATCGGCGTCACCGCGCCGAGGCTCGCGGGGCGCGCCCGTCCCCGCCCGTGCGTCTCGACGTCAAGATGTTCGATGCCGCCTACACTGGCGCCATGGCCGATGATCCGGCCGCGCCGGGCGACGAGGTCGACCGCATCGTCGCCGCCTGGCGCCGCGAGCGGCCGGACCTCGACGTCGCACCCCTCGAGGTGCTCTCGCGCGTCTCGCGCCTCGCGCGGCACCTCGACCGCGCCCGCAGCGCCGCGTTCGCCGAGCGCGACCTCGAGAGCTGGGAGTTCGACGTCCTCTCGGCCCTGCGCCGGGCGGGCGCGCCGTACGAGCTGTCACCGGGCCAGCTGGTCACCCAGACGCTCGTCACGAGCGGCACCATGACCAACCGCGTCGACCGGCTCCTGGCGCGCGGGCTCGTCCAGCGGCTGCCCGACCCGCACGACCGGCGCGGCGTGATCGTGCGGCTCACCGACGCCGGACGCCGCACGGTCGACGACGCCTTCGCCGGGCTGCTCGATCGCGAGCGCGAGCTGCTCAGCCGGCTGACGGCGACCGACCGCACGCGGCTGGCGGCCCTGCTGCGGCACCTCGTGTCGCCGTTCGACGCCCGCGCCTGACCGACCTGCCCCCGTCGCCCCACCCTCCCCCAGCGCCAAACCACAACCCCCAGCGCTCGGTGATCACGTGAAGCAGGCTCCCGAGCACTTCACGCGGCCTGCACGCCGTGCACAGTGCTGGGGAACCCACTTCACGTGATCATCGGGGAAGTCCGGGCGGGGTCAGAGGGCGGTGAAGGAGCCCTCGCGCAGCACCGGCACGACGGACGACGCGTCGACCTGCTCGGCGATCGCGACGTCCTCGGCGAAGCCGCGCTCGACCAGCTCGCGGCCGGACGGCGTCCCGGCCAGCCCCTCGAGGTGCTCGAACGCCATCGCCGCGACGCGCGCCTCCGGCGACAGCACGACGTCGTCCAGCCTGCGGCGAGACGGGTCACCACCGCGCCGGCGCCGACGTGGTCCTCGTAGGCCACGCGCAGCGAGCCGTCGACCCCACCGCTCCCCCGCCGGGACGACCGCGACGCGCGTCGGCGCGTCCGGGCCGCGCTGCTCGCGCAGCTGCTCGACGAGCTCGGCCACGCGCGCCGCCACGGCGGCCGCGTTGCGCAGGCAGCCCACCAGCACCAGGGCGCGCGACGCCATCAGCAGGTGGGCGACCGACGAGCCGTTCGGTGAGGGGAGCACGAGGCGGACGCCGTCCGGCAGGTCCAGCAGGGACGCCGGGGACAGCGACGGCCCCGAGGTGTGGGACCGCGTCCCGGCGAGCACCGCCTCGAGCGAGCGGGCCAGCTCGTGCGCCGCCTCGCCTCCGGGGTGCGGCCACACGCGCGCGCCGCGCTCGCAGGCGACGGTCACGGACGTCGAGAACGACAGCACGTCGACCACGACCACGACGTCGGCCGGCTCGGGCCCCTCGCTGAGGCTGCGAGCGCCCGCGACACCCCACTCGACGTCGACACGGGTGCCTGCACCGCGCGCGGCGTCCGGGGAAGGTGTCACGGACGTGAGGGTATCGGCCAGGAGGCCCCAGCACCGGGCGAGCGCCTGGTCGGCCCACGGTCCGCCAGCCTCAGCCGGCGACCTCCGCCGCGGCCATCCACTGCGCCTCGACCTCCTGGCGCTCGGCCTGCACGGCGCGCAGCCGCTCGTCCAGCTCGGTGACGGCCTGGTGGTCGGTGGCCTTGGCTGCGAGCTCGGCGTGCAGCGCGGCGATCTGCCGCTCGATCCGCTCGACCTGCCGCTCGAGCCGGGCCATCTCCTTGCGGGCGGCGCGCTGCTCCTCGGCCGAGGGCCCGTCGGCGGCCGCAGCCGGCGAGGCGGTCGGGGGCGTCTGGCCGGCCTCCAGCGCGTGCCGCAGCGCGAGGTACTCGTCGACGCCGCCCGGCAGGTCGCGCAGCCGCCCGTCGCCGAGCAGCGCGAGCTGGCGCGAGCACATCCGCTCGAGGGCGTACCGGTCGTGCGACACCACGACGAGCGTGCCCGCCCACCCGTCGAGCAGGTCCTCCAGCGCCGTCAGCGTGTCGACGTCGAGGTCGTTCGTGGGCTCGTCGAGCAGCAGGACGTTCGGCTCGTCCATGAGCAGCCGCAGCAGCTGCAGCCGGCGGCGCTCGCCACCCGAGAGCTCCTTGACGAGCGACTGCTGGCGCTGCCCGGTGAAGCCGAGCCGCTCGGCGAGCTGGGAGGCCGTCACCTCGCGGTCACCGAGGCGCGTGACCTCCTTGACGTCGGCCACCGCCTGCACGACGCGGCGCTCGCCGAGGTCGTCGAGCTCGCGCACCTCCTGGGTCAGGAACGCCAGGCGCACGGTCTTGCCCCGCTTGACCCGTCCGGACGACGGCACGAGGTCGCCGCTCAGCAGCCGCAGCAGCGTCGACTTGCCCGAGCCGTTGACGCCGACCAGGCCCACGCGGTCGCCCGGCCCGAGCAGCCAGGTGACGTCGTCCAGCAGCGTGCGCTCGCCCAGCCGCACGGTGACGCCCTCGAGGTCGATGACGTCCTTGCCGAGCCGGGTGGTGGCGAAGCGCAGGAGCTCGACGTCGTCGCGCGGCGGCGGCACGTCGGCGATGAGGGCGTTGGCCGCGTCGATCCGAAAGCGCGGCTTGCTGGTGCGGGCGGGCGGGCCTCGGCGCAGCCAGGCGAGCTCCTTGCGCAGCAGGTTCTGCCGCCGATCCTCGGTCGCGCTCGAGAGGCGAGCCCGCTCGGCCCGGGCCAGGACGTACGCCGCGTAGCCGCCGTCGTAGGCGTCGACCGTGCCGTCGTGCACCTCCCAGGTCGCCGAGGCCATGGCGTCCAGGAACCAGCGGTCGTGGGTGATCGCCACCAGCGCGGACGACGGCCGCCGGGCCGCGAGGTGGCGCGCCAGCCAGTCGACGCCCTCGACGTCGAGGTGGTTGGTGGGCTCGTCGAGCAGCAGCAGGTCAGGGTCCTCGACGAGGTGGCGGGCCAGGGCGATCCGGCGCCGCTCACCGCCGGACATCGGCCCGACGACGGCGTCCAGCCCACCCACGCCCGCGGCGTCCAGGCCGCCGAGCAGGCCCGCGACGACGTCGCGGACCCTGGAGTCGCCGGCCCACTCGTGGTCGGCGCGCTCGCCGACCACCGCCTGCCGGACCGTCGAGGCCGGGTCGAGCTCGTCGTCCTGGCCGAGCACCGCGACGCTCAGGCTGCCGGTGTGCGTGACGCGCCCGGAGTCGACGGGCTGGCGGCCGGCGAGCACGCGCAGCAGCGTGCTCTTGCCGCCGCCGTTGCGTCCGACGACACCGACGCGGTCGCCGGCGGCCACGCCCAGGGAGAGGTCGTCGAGCAGCGTGCGCGTGCCGAAGGCCAGCCGCACGCGCTCGAGGTTGACCAGGTTGACCGGCGCCGCCACGTCAGGCCAGCCGGGGCAGGTCGCCGACCCGCGCGCCGTGGACGGGCCCGTGCGCGCGCTTGACCGTCTCGCAGGCCCCGGACGCCGTCAGCGCGACCGAGAGGTCCAGCGCGTGCTCGTGGTCGCGGACGAGGAACGCCACGGTGGGTCCGGAGCCGCTCACGACCCCACCGAGCGCGCCGTACTCCAGGCCGACGTCCAGGACGTCGCCGAGGTCGGGCCGCAGCGAGCACGCGGCGGCCTGCAGGTCGTTGCGCAGGGCCTGACCGAGGGCGGTGCTGTCGCCGCTGCGCAGAGCCTGCATGACCTCGTCGCTGACCCGCGGCTCGGCCAGCACCCGACCGGCCGACAGCCGGTCGAACTCGGCGTACACCTCGGGAGTCGGCAGGCCCTCGCCGCTGAGGGCGAGCACCCAGTGGTACTGGCCGCGGGCGAGCGCGGGCGTGATCTGCTCGCCGCGGCCGGACCCGATCGCGGTGCCGCCCACCAGGGCGAACGCGACGTCGGACCCGAGCTCGGCGGCGAGCTCCATGAGCTCGGAGCGGTCGAGGCAGGCGTTCCAGGCGGCGTCGCAGCCCACGAGCGCGGCGGCGGCGTCCGCCGAACCACCCGCCATGCCGCCTGCCACGGGGATGCCCTTGTGCAGCGCCAGGTGCGCCCCGCCGTCGACCCCCGCCCGGCGCGCGACGAGCCGCGCCGCCCGCACCGCGAGGTTGGCGTCGCCGGTGGGCACGCCGCCGACGTGGTCGCCACTGACCTCCAGGGTGATGCCGCCGTCCGTCGGCGTGACCGTGAGGTCGTCGAAGAGGCTGACGGCGTGGAAGACGGTGCTCAGCGGGTGGTAGCCGTCGGACCCGGCCGCACCGACCGACAGGTCGAGGTTGATCTTGGCGGGGACGCGCACGCTCACGCTCGCCGTACGGTCACCTGCCATGTGGCCACCCTAGGTGAGAGCGGCGGCCTGCCGCGCATCGGCGAGGGCGACGAACGACTCGATGCCGAGCTGCTCCCCGCGGGTGCGCGGGTCGATCCCGACGGCCCGCAGCAGACCCTCGGCGGCCTGCGCCGAGCCGGCCCAGCCCGCGAGCGCGGCGCGCAGGGTCTTGCGGCGCTGGGCGAACGCCGCGTCGACGGCGGCGAACACCTCGCGGCGTCCGGCCGTGCTCGCCGGTGCCGGCCGGCACACGAGGCGCACGAGCCCGCTGTCGACGTTCGGCACCGGCCAGAACACGGCGCGGCCGACGGCTCCGGCGCGCGTGACGTCGGCGTACCAGGCGGCCTTCAGGCTGGGGACGCCGTAGGCCTTCGACCCCGGCTCGGCCGCGAGCCGCTCGGCCACCTCGGCCTGCACCATCACCAGCCCCGTCCGCAGCGACGGCAGCCGCTCGAGCAGGTGCAGCAGCACGGGCACCGAGACGTTGTAGGGCAGGTTCGCGACCAGCGCGGTCGGCGCCGGGCCGGGGAGGTCCTCGACGTGCAGCGCATCGGCGTGCACGACCTCGAGCCGGTCGGCGAGGTCCGGACGCCGCGCCCGCACCGTGGCCGGCAGCGCGTCCGCGAGCAGCGGGTCGACCTCGATGGCCACGACCCGCCGGACGACGTCCAGCAGCGCGAGCGTCAGCGAGCCGAGCCCCGGGCCCACCTCGACGACGACGTCGTCCGGCCCGACACCTGCCGTGCGGACGATGCGCCGCACGGTGTTGGCGTCCGTGACGAAGTTCTGCCCGCGCTGCTTGGTGGGCCGCAGGCCCAGCGCCTCGGCGAGGGCCCGCACGTCCGACCCGCCCAGCAGCCCGTCCGCGCTCGTCACGGCCGCCACTGTGCCAGATCGGTCGTCCGGCCCTCGCCTCCGGCGCCCTGCACCTCAGCGGTCGCCGCGCAGCCAGTGCCAGGCGAGCGCCCCGACCCAGATCTCGTAGCCGAGGGTGCTGAGCGCCAGCACCGGGAAGAGCGCTCCCGTCAGCAGGGTGGCGCTGCCGACCAGGCTCAGGGGCACGAGCGCGATGCCGATGCGCTGCAGCCAGGTGCCGGTGCCCGCGAGGCGCAGGCCGAGCACGATGGCGCCGACGAAGAACACGCGGGGCAGCACCGAGAAGGCCAGGGCGAACGGCGCCACGGAGTCCCACCCGGCGAGGATGCGCAGGTCGGCGCCGGCGCTCGCGGTGTCGAGGGCGACGTCGTGCAGCACCGCGGCGAAGGGCCAGACCAGAGCGAGCAGCGTGCCGGCCGCCACAGCGACGGTCGACAGGGCGCCACTGGCGTCGACCCGGCGCATCCGGTGGTGCACGACGCCGAGGAAGCCGAGCAGCAGGGTGCCGGCGACCATGAAGGCGTAGTTGCCGACCCGGTAGGCGGTGGCGGCGTCCAGGACGTGCGTCCCGCGGTCGAGGGCCGGGTCGCTCGGCGAGCCGCCCTGCGGGAGGACCAGCGTCGCCATGAGCACCATCACGCCCAGCTGGCAGACGGTGAAGGCCAGGCCGAACCGAGCGCTGATGCGCGCGACAGCGGGGTGGCCGGGTTGTGGTTGGGTGGTGGAGCTGTCGAGGGCTGCGAGAGCGGACATCGGAGTGCTTCCTCTTCGTGGGTCAGGGCGATGCGGCTCGGGACGAGCCGGACACCGAAGGTAGGAGCCCGCCCAGGCCGGGCACATCGACCGCAGGGCGGCTCTCCGCTCAGCCCGGCAGCGTGCTCCCCGATCAGCCCAGGGGATGATGCGGGGAGCCCGCCCGCCCACCTAACCTCGGCGCGTGAGGCTCCTGCACCGTGCTCACAGCACGCCCGTCGACGCCGCGCTGGCCGCGGCGTTCACCGTGCTCGGTCTGGCGCAGCAGCTCATCGCGCCGATCGCGGCTCCCGGCCTGGGCGAGCTGTACGTCGTCGGATCGACGCTGCCGCTGGCCTGGCGACGGACCTTCCCCGTGCGGGCGGCGTTGGTGTCGTCGGCGTTCTGGCTGATCCCCCTGCACGGTTACCCGGTGCTCGGCTTCGTCGTGGTGGTCCTGCAGTTCTTCGCGCTGGGCGACCGCGGCGAGCCCGCCCGAGCCGTGGCCGTCAGCGCCACACTCGCCTCCGCCGCGTCGGTGGCCGGCACGCTCCTCGGGCCAGAGCCGCCGGTGGCGGCCATCGGCGCCGCCCTCGTGGTGCTCGCGCCGACCGTGGCCGGCCGCCTGGTCCGCCACCAGCAGCGGCAGAACCGGGCCCTCGTCGAGCTGACCCAGGAGCTGGCCGCCGAGCGCTCGCGCGCCGAGGACGCCGCCGTCGGGGCCGAGCGCGCGCGCATCGCCCAGGAGCTGCACGACGTCGTCGGCCACGAGCTCACGCTCATCGCCATCCAGGCCGAGGCCGCCGCCTCGGCGCTGCGACTGTCCCCCGACCGCGCGAGCGAGCCGGTCGAGGCGATCCGGGCCACGGCGCACCGCACGCTCGGTGAGATCCGCGAGGTGCTCGACGTGCTCGTCCCCGGCGGCGAGGGCGATCGGCCCGGCGCGGAGTCGATCGTCGCCGTGGCCGAGCGGGCCCGGGCGGCCGGGATCGCGAACTCGCTGACCGTCACCGGCAGCCCCCTGCCGGACCACGCACCGGTGTCGCTGGCAGTGAGCCGCATCGTGCGCGAGTGCCTGACGAACGCCGGCCGCCACGCGCCCGGGCACCCGGTGCGGCTGCACGTCGACTGGTCGGCCGGGGTCGTCCGCGTCCGCGCCGTCAACGACGCGGTGCTGCCTCATCCGCCGGTGGCGGGCCGGGGCCTGACGGGCATCCGGCACCGGGCCGAGCTCCTGGGTGGGACGTTCGAGGTCACCGGCGACGACGGCCGCTTCGACCTGCGGGTCACCATCCCCGCCGGGGGTGTCGCGTGACCCGCGTCCTGATCGTCGACGACCAGGAGATGGTGCGCCACGGCCTGCGCCTCATCCTCGAGCTCGGTGGCGTGGAGGTCGTCGGTGAGGCCGCCGACGGTGCCGCGGCGGTGGCTGCCGTCGCGGAGCTCGCGCCCGACGTCGTGCTCATGGACCTGCGGATGCCGGGCGTGGACGGCGTCGAGGCCACCCGCCGCATCACCGAGGCCAGCCGCGCGCGGGTGATCGCCCTCACGACCTTCGACGCGGACCTGCACGTCGCCGAGGCCATCCGCGCCGGGGCCGTGGGCTTCCTGCTGAAGGACGTGACCTCCGACGGGCTGGTCGACGCCGTGCGGCGGGCGAACGCCGGCGAGCCGGTGATCGCACCGACGGTGCTCGCCCGGCTGATGACCCACTTCTCGGCCAACCCACCGGTGGCGCTGCGCCGTCCGCCCGGCTTCGACGACCTCAGCGACCGCGAGCGCGAGATCCTGGCGCTGATCGGAGCCGGTCGCTCCAACGCGGAGATCGCCGCGGAGCTCGTCATCAGCGTCGCGACGGTGAAGACGCACGTCCGGCACGTGTTCGCCAAGCTCGGCCTGCGCGACCGGGCCCACGCCGTCGTCGTGGCCCGTGAGGCCGGGGTGGCGCCTCAGTCGTGAGGCGCCACGGCGGGCGTCAGTCGTACAGGTGCGACCCGCAGCCCCACTGGCCGGAACCACCGCGGGCGTAGAGGATCTTCGCGCGCTTCAGCTGCTCGGCCGGTGAGGCGTCGATCGGGTTGCCCGACCCACCCACGCTGTGCCACGTCGACAGCGAGAACTGGTAGAGCCCGTAGTAGCCGGCCGGGTTGACCGCCCGCGGGTTGCCACCGGACTCGCACTGCGCGAGCGCGGCCCAGTTCAGCCCGTCACCGCTGCTCGGCAGGGACGCCGTGGACGGCGCGCGCGTGCCGACCCGCTGCACCTGGGTGACCGGCTCGGCGACGACGACGGTCTTCAGCACCTTGCGGGTGGAGAGCTTGCCGTTGACGTAGGTGAGCAGGTAGGTCACCTTCGCGGTGCCGGGCTTGCCCTTGGTGGTGACCTTGGTCGTGCCCTTGTCGAGCGACCCGGTCTTCGTCGAGCGCGTCGTGAAGGCGAGCGTGCGCTTCGCGGCGACCTGCTTCTGCGTCACGCGGTCGAGCCGGACGGACGCGCCGTCGCTGAGCGGCTTGGTGAGCGGGGCCGAGAGACGGTCCTTCTCACCCGCCGTCACGCCGACCTCGGCGAGCAGGTCGCCGACGGTCGCCGCGTACGTGATGCGCTCGGACTTCTTGCCACCGACGACGAGGACGACGTCCTTGCGGGTGTCGAGCTCCATGGCCAGGCCCTGACGGCCCAGCGGCAGCGAACGCGAGACCGACAGCCGCGCGGAGTCGGCGCGCAGGCCGAGCTGGGTCAGCGCCTCGTCGACGTTCAGCGCCGTCGTCCAGTACTCGCGCTCGCGGCCGTCGATCGTGACGACGAGCTTGCGGCCGTACCGCACCACCACGTCCGCACCGTCCGACACCTTCGCCGAGGGGTCGGGGGACACGATGTCGTGCCCGCTCACCGCGATGCCCTCGCTGCGCAGGACGTCACCGACCGTGCCACCGAAGGCGTGCACCGAGCGGTGCTGGCCGTCGACGACGAGGTCGATGCTCTTGTCGAAGCTGGTGAAGGCGACCGTCCCGGCCACGAGGCCGGTCAGCGCCAGCCCCTGGACGATCAATCGGGTGGTGCGTGAGATCACGGTGGTCCAGACGTCGTAGCACCCGCGCACGGTCTCGGTCACACGCACCGTCGCCCACCCGCACCCATCAAGGCGTGCAGCTCACCTGAGCGACGAAGGGCACGTCCCACCCGGGACGCGCCCCCACGTACGTGCTGCCCGAGGTCTTCCCCGACCACGGCCAACAGCCCACGACGATAACGAGAACGTCACGGGACGCCAAACGCACCGCCCTGACCTGCGGTGTTGGCGTGTCGGGCGCGCCCGCGGGCCCGACTTCGCGGGCGGTGGGCGTCGGACTGGCGGGCGATCGTGGCGGTGGCCCGCCGCACCGCCTCCTGAGGCACGCCTTCGATGATGTCGCGCAGGAAGCCGTAGCGGCGCAACCACTGCGAACGGGCGCCGGACGCACGCTCCTCGGTGGCGTGCCACCAGTCGGCGATGTCACCCCAGCCCGGGGCGGCGAGCGACCCGCCGAACTGCTGCACCGCTAGTGCCGCACTGAGATTGGCGAATCCGAGCCGGTCGGCGAGCGGCCAGGCGGCCAGCGTGCCGGTGACGAACGCCGCGGCGAACACGTCGCCGGCGCCGGTGGGGTCGAGCGGCGTGACCGGCAACGCCGGCACCCACTCCTCCTCACCGGTGATGGAGTCGACGGCGAGCGCGCCGTGCGCGCCGGCGGTGACGACGGCGATGGGCACCCGGTCGGCGAGCGCGTACAGCGCAGCCCACGGGTCGTCGGTGCGCGTGTAGGCCATCGCCTCGACGCTGTTGGGCAAGAACGCGTGGAAGTGCTCCAGCTGGGCCAGCATGTCGGCCGACCACTCGCCCGTGGGGTCCCAGCCGGTGTCGGCGAAGAGCAACGTGCCGCGCTGGGCGGCCTTGACGGTCCACGCCTCGAGCTCGGGACGCAGGTCGACGAGGGTGGCCTGGGCGTGCGGCGGCTCACCGATCATCGTGCTGGCGTCCTCGGGCGCCTGGTGGCCGTGCGAGACCATCGAGCGGTCGAGGTCGACCGACATCGACACCGTCACCGGTGAGTGCCAGCCGTCGTAGCGCCTGGAGCGCGAGAGGTCGACGCCCTCCTGCTCGCTGAGCGTCGTCCAGTTGAACTCGCCGTAGGAGTCGTCGCCGAACGCCGCGGCGAGCGAGGTGCGCAGGCCGAGCCGGCTCGCGGCGATGGCGACGTTCGCGACACCGCCGGGGCACGAGCCCATGCCGTCGGCCCACACCTCGGTGCCGGTGGCGGGGCGCGCGGGCAGCCCGGTGAACACCAGGTCGAAGAACACCGTGCCCGCGAGCAGGAGGTCGAACTCGGCGTCCGGGGGGCGCGTGGCCGCGAGCGGGTCGAACCGGTGCGCGTTCAGCCGCTCACCGGTGGGGTGGTGGTCGTTCGCGTGGTGTGCGATGGCTGGCGCCTCCGTCTCGCGGGCTGCGCGTCCACCGGTGCTGCGCGATGTGACGCCGCAGGGGAGGATGCAGGTCGTGCGTCTGACGATCCTAGGCGGTGGCGGGTTCCGCGTCCCCCTCGTCGTGCGAGCCCTTCACGGCAGCACGGCCCGTGGGCTGGTCGACGAGGTCGTCCTGCACGACCCGGATTCCGTGCGGCTCAAGGCGATCAGCAACGTCGTGGCGGCTTTGGGCGACGCCGGTCCGTCGGTGCGAGTCGAGACCTCGCTGGACGCCGCCCTGCGCGGCACCGACGTCGTCTTCTCCGCCATCCGCGTCGGCGGTGCAGCGGGCCGGGTCGCCGACGAGCGGGTCGCGCTGACCTCGGGGGTGCTCGGCCAGGAGACCACGGGTGCGGGTGGCGTCGCGTACGCGCTGCGCAGCATCCCGGTGGCCGTGGACGTCGCCCACCGGCTCGAGGCGCTCGCACCCGACGCGTGGGTCGTGAACTTCACCAACCCCGCGGGCATGGTCACGCAGGCGATGCAGGCCGTGCTCGGCGACCGGGTGATCGGCATCTGCGACTCGCCGTCCGGCCTCGTCCGCCGCTCCGCGTTGGCTGCGGGTCTGGACCCCGCCGCCGTGCAGGCGGACTACGCGGGGCTGAACCACCTGGGGTGGCTGCGCGCTCTGCGGGTCGGAGGCACCGACCACCTCCCGGCGCTGCTCGCGGACGACGGCCGGCTGGCGTCCTTCGAAGAGGGGCGGCTGTTCGGCCCAGACCTGTTGCGGCTGCTGGGATCCGTGCCCAACGAGTACCTCTACTACTACTACTTCAACCGCGAGGCGGTGGACGCCGTCCAGCACGCCGAGAGGACGCGCGGGGAGACGCTGCGCGACCAGCAGGACGAGCTCTACCCGCGGATGGCCGACTCACCCGCCGAGGCCGCCGCGCTCTGGGAGGCGGCTCGGCGTCAGCGCGAGGAGGGCTACCTGGCCGAGGCGCGCGCCGAGGGCGAGCGGCGTGACGAGGCCGACCTCGCCGGCGGCGGTTACGAGCAGGTCGCGCTCGCCGTGATGCGCGCCGTCGTGACCGGGGACCCGGCCGAGCTGATCCTCAACGTCCGCAACGGCGGCGCGCTCGAGCAGCTACCCGGGCACGCCGTCGTCGAGCTGCCGTCCGTGGTCGACGGCAGCGGCGCGCGCCCGCACCCGGCGGCGCCGTTCGACGCGCACCAGCTCGGTCTCGTCAGCTCGCTGCGGGCGGTCGAGGAGGCCACCGTCGAAGCGGCAACCACCGGCTCGCGGGACGCCGCGCTGCGCGCCCTGACCGTGCACCCGCTCGTCGACTCCGCCGCCGTCGCCCGCCGGCTGCTGGACGGCTACGAGCAGGCCCACCCCGAGCTCCGGGCGCTGCTCGCTCGCCGCTAGCCGGCCGCTTGCGCCACCCAGGCCGCGGCCGAATGACGCAAACCGGCTTCTGCGGCGGAAAGCGGCCTGGGCGGCGGAAAGCGCGGCGGTCAGTCCCAGGGGCCGTAGAGCCGCTCGGCGGTGTCGTCGAGCGCGCGGCACAGCGTGGGCACGTCGACGTTGAGCACCTGCGCCATCGCGCGGACCGTGTGCGGCACGAGGTAGCTGGCGTTCGGCCGCCCGCGGTAGGGCATGGGGGTCAGGTAAGGCGCGTCGGTCTCGACCTGGAGCCGGTCGAGCGGGGTGACGGCGAGGGCGTCCCGCAGACCCTGGGCGTTCTTGAAGGTCATCGTCCCCGCGAACGACAGGTGGTACCCGGCCTCGACGCAGCGGCGCGCCATCGCGGCGTCCCCGCTGAAGCAGTGGAAGACGGTGCGGCGCGGCGCACCCTCCTCGTCGAGGATGCGCAGCACGTCGTCGTGCGCGTCGCGGTCGTGGATCTGCAGCGTGAGGTCGAGCTCCTTGGCGAGCGCGATGTGCCAGCGGAACGACGCCTGCTGCACCGCGCGGCCCTCTGGGCCGGTGCGGAAGTAGTCGAGCCCGGTCTCGCCGACGCAACGGATCCGCGGACGCCGGGCCAGCTCGGCGATCTCGGCGTAGGCGGCGTCCAGCTCGCCCCGCTCGGCCAGCCGCGGCGCCTCGTTCGGGTGCAGCGCGACGGCGCCGACGAGTCGCGGCTGGCGGGTCACCAGCTCGACGGTCCACCGGGCGCTCGGCAGGTCGCAGCCGACCTGGACGGCGCGGGTGACGTTGACCCGCGCGGCGTCCTCGATGAGCCGCACGAGCTCGGCGTCGTCGTCCGGCACGGTCTCGTGGTGGGGCCACGACTCCCGAGAGGCGGCACCGATGTCGAGGTGGGTGTGGTTGTCGACGACCGGCCGCGGCAGCGGGTCCGGCAGCGGTGGCAGCTCGGAGCGCTCGCTCACGATGCAGACTCGGCGGCCTCGCCCCCGAGGCGGGCCAGCTCGTCGTCGACCACCGAGGGGTCGAGCTTGGTGAAGACCGGCACTGGCGGCCCGACCGGTGTTCCCGCGACGACCGGCACCGACTCCCAGCGCGGGACGTCGCTGTAGTCGCCCATCAGCACGGGGTACGCCGGGCCGCCGTCGAGGTCGTCGACCTCGCGGATCTCGGGCATCGGCGAGACGACGCCGGTGCCGCCGAACAGCTCGTGCACCGTCTGCGCGCTGAACGGCAGGAACGGCGAGAGCAGCACCCGACAGTCGGTGATGGCCTGCACCGCGACGTGCAGCACGGTGGCCATGCGCTCGCGGTCGTCCTTGAGCTTCCACGGCGCCTGGTCCGACAGGTAGGCGTTGACCAGGCCGACGACCCGCATCGCCTCGGCCAGCGCGTGCTTCTGCCGGTGCGTCTCGATCAGCTCACCGACGGTGTCGAAGCAAGCGGCGGTGGCGTCGAGCAGACCGCGGTCGTCGTACGTGAGCTCGCCGGCCGACGGGATCTCGCCGAAGTTCTTGTGCACGAGGTTCGCCGTGCGGTTGACCAGGTTGCCCCAGCTGGCGACGAGCTCGTCGTTGGTGCGGCGCACGAACTCGGCCCAGGTGAAGTCGGTGTCCTGCGACTCCGGGCCGGCCGCCAGCAGGAAGTAGCGCAGGGCGTCCGGCTGGTAGCGGGCGAGCATGTCGCGCACGTAGATGACGATGCCGCGGCTGGACGCGAACTTCTTGCCCTCCATCGTGAGGAACTCGCTGCTGACCACCTCGGTGGGCAGCTGCAGCTCGCCGAACTCCCCCGGCTCGCCGCCCTTGGCGCCCTTGCCGTCGTAGCCGAGCAGCTCGGCGGGCCAGATCTGGGCGTGGAAGGTGATGTTGTCCTTGCCCATGAAGTAGTACGACAAGGCCTCGGGGTCGTTCCACCACTGGCGCCAGGCGTCGGGGTCACCGGTGCGGCGGGCCCACTCGATGGACGCCGACAGGTAGCCGATGACGGCGTCGAACCAGACGTAGAGGCGCTTGGTGGGCTGGTCCTCCCAGCCGGGGACCGGGATGCCCCAGTCGAGGTCGCGCGTCATCGCGCGCGGGCGCAGGTCGTCGAGCAGGTTGAGGCTGAACCGCAGGACGTTCGGGCGCCACAGGCCCTCGGACTCCTTGGCGTGCAGCCACTCCCCCAGTGCCTCAGCGAGCGCCGGCAGGTCGAGGAAGAAGTGCTGGGACTCCACGAACTGCGGCGTCTCGCCGTTGATCTTGCTGCGCGGGTTGATGAGGTCGGTGGGGTCGAGCTGGTTGCCGCAGTTGTCGCACTGGTCGCCCCTCGCGCTGTCGTAGCCGCAGATCGGGCAGGTGCCCTCGATGAAGCGGTCGGGCAGCGTGCGCCCGGTGGACGGCGAGATGGCGCCGCGCGTCGTCTGCTCGACCATGTACCCGTTGCGCTGCACGCCCCGGAACAGCTCCTGCGCGACGGCGTAGTGGTTGCGCGTCGTCGTCCGGGTGAACAGGTCGTAGGTGAGGCCGAGCGCCGCGAGGTCCTCGACGATCATCCGGTTGTAGCGGTCGGCGAGCTCGCGCGGCGTCACGCCCTCGGCGTCGGCCTGCACCAGGATCGGCGTCCCGTGCTCGTCGGTGCCGCTGACCATGAGGACGTCGTGCCCGCGCATCCGCATGTAGCGGCTGAACACGTCGGAGGGCACGCCGAAACCGGCGACGTGGCCGATGTGGCGCGGCCCGTTGGCGTACGGCCAGGCGACGGCGGACAGGACGTGGGTCATGGGGTCAGCCTAGTGAGGGGTCGCCACTGCCCTTCGCGCCGGAGGCCGAGGGGGGCCGTAGACCCGCACTCCGACGCTGCGCGCCTCGAGCGGCCTGCGAGCCAACTCCGCCAGGCCCGCCGCGTTGAGCATCGAGCGCGGCGGCCTCGCGAGCACGACGACATCGGCCCCGCCGAGGTACGCCTGCAGGTCACGCTGCCAGGGCGCGTTGCGCAGCCGCGGCACCGCGCGCCCGTTGGGCTGACGTCGCGAGTCGCGGTCGTAGGTGATGCCGGTGAGGTCGACCGGCACCTCGCAGCCCGCGCGCAGGTCGGGGGTGAGGACGTCGAGCACGGCCAGCGCCGCCGGCGTGTCTGAGGCAACGCAGCCGCCACCTGCAACCGTGGCCCGCAGCCGCGCGGTGTCGATCGGATGGCCAAGCGGTCGGACCACGGTGTGCACGTCGAGGGCGAGCAGCACGAGCAAAGGGACTACGGCCAGCGCCGCGAGGCGATCGGTGGGCACCCAGCCCCGCACCAGGGTGACGACACCCGCCGCGGCAGATCCGACCACGAGCGCCAGGGGCGGCGTGAGCAGCTCGCCGTAGTGGGTGAAGTACGACGGGCTCAGCACGAGCACCGAGGCGCAGACCGCGAGCAGCACCACGGGCAGGCGCGCGTCCTGGCGCCAGGCCACGAAGGCCAGCGCGATGAGCGCGACGACGGCGAGGGCGAGGACTCCCACACCCGCCCACGTCCCGTCCAGCTGGGCGTGCGGCAAGTTCCACGTCAGCGACGAGGCGTCGAGGCCGCGGGTGAGCGGCGACGGCGATGTCAGCGGGCGGTCCAGCTGGTCTCGCAGCACCAGCCGCGACATGGAGGCCGGATCGAGGACGAAGAAGCCGATGCACACGACGAACACGGCCACCGCAGCGCCGCCGAGTACCCGCAGCGCCGCCGGGCGGCCCGCCGACCTCAGCTGCCAGGCCGCGACGACGATCAGCGGCACGACACCCCAGATCTTCACGGCGGCAGCGCCCCCGAGCGCCACACCGGCGGCGAGCTGCGCCCACTGGCCCGGTGCTCGGCGCCGCCGCCACACCAGCAGCAGCGCCACCAGCAGCAGGCTGCTCGCCGGTGTCTCGAGCAGCGTCGTGCGCGAGGCGTAGATCGACGAGAACCACAGCCCCGCGAAGAGTCCCCCGGCCGCGGCCGCCACGGCGGCAGCCGGACGTGGCGAGCGGGCACCCAGCGCCGCGACGGCCCCCGCGTTGGCCGCGCTCAGCAGCATGAACGCCACGCGGGCCACGGCGAACCCGACGTGATCGGTGGTCAGCCGACCGAGCAGCGCGAAGGGCGACAGCAGCAGCACCATGCCCGGCGGGTGCAGCAGGACGAAGTCACGGTAGGGCACGCGCCCGTTCACCAGGCTCGCCGCCGCGGCGTAGTACACGCCGTCGTCGTACCCGTGGAGCCCCTCCAGCCCGGCGCCTCGCAGCACCATCTCCAGGCGCGCGGCGACGGCCACCACGACGACACCCGCGACGACGAGGCGCGTCCGGGTCGCTGCGCCCTCCACCGTGCCAAGGTAGGAGCGATCGATGAGAGGTCTCTGAGTTCCGCGACATTGGTCGCTGGCCTAACCTGCGGCCATGACTGCGGCCGCGGGCGACCTGCCGGAGCTCGTGGTGCCGGACGCCGGGGCCTGGCACGCGTGGCTCACCGAGCACCACGGCGACGAGCGCGGCGTGTGGCTGGTGCTGGCGAAGAAGGGGACGACGCGGCCGACGTCCCTCACCTACGACGCCGCGCTCGACGAGGCGCTGTGCTTCGGCTGGATCGACGGGCAGCTGCGGCGGCGTGACGACGCGACGACGTTCCAGCGGTTCACGCCGCGCCGGGCGCGCAGCGTGTGGTCGGCGCGCAACGTCGAGAAGGTCGGCCGGCTCACCGAGCAGGGGCGCATGCAGCCGGCGGGGCTGGCTGCGGTGGAGGCCGCGAAGGCGAACGGGCGCTGGGACACCGCGTACGGCGGCGCGAGCACCATCGAGGTGCCCGACGACCTGGCCGCGGCGCTGGCATCCGACCCCGCGGCGGCCGCGACGTTCGAGCGGCTCACCAGCACCAACCGGTTCGCGATCCTCTACCGCCTGCAGGACGCGCGGCGCCCCGAGACGCGCGCGCGGCGGCTCGAGCAGTACGTGGCGATGCTCGCGCGCGGGGAGGCGCTCCACCCCCAGAAGGGCCTGCGCACCAGCTGAGCCGCAGCCTCCGCCACTCAGACCGCGGCCGGATGGCGCAAAGCGGCCTGACCGGCGGAAAGCGGCCACACCTCCGCCGCCCAGACCGCGGCCGGATGGCGCAAAGCGGCCTGACGGGCGGAAAGCGGCCTGGGCGGCGGAAAGGTCAGGGGCGGGAGCGGGCGGCCAGGACGGCGTCGTACAGCTCGCGCTTGCTGGTGCCGTGCGCGCTCGCGACCTCGGCGACGGCGTCCTTGAGCCGCAGGCCCTCACCGCTGCGCTGCAGCACCTGCTCGACGAGCTCGTCGACGGACGCCGCGGCCGGCTCGCCCGCTCCCTCGACCACGACGGTGATCTCGCCGCGGACCTCACCGGCACCCGCCCACGTCGACAGCTCGGCGAGGCTGCCGCGCACGACCTCCTCGTAGGTCTTCGTGAGCTCGCGGCAGACGGCGGCCCGCCGTGCCGCGCCGAACGCCTCGGCCATGGCCGCCACCGTCACCGCCAGCCGGTGCGGGGCCTCGAAGAAGACGAGCGTGCGCCGTTCGCCAGCAAGGGCGGCGAGGGCACGCGCGCGCTCGCCGGCCTTGCGGGGCAGGAAGCCCTCGAAGCAGAACCGGTCGACCGGCAGGCCGCTCACCGCGAGCGCGGTCAGGACGGCGCTGGGCCCGGGGACGGCGCTGACCCGCACGCCGGCGTCGACCGCCGCCGCCACCAGCCGGTAGCCGGGGTCGGACACCGACGGCATGCCGGCGTCGGTGACGACCAGCACCGTCGCACCGCCGACGAGCGCGTCCAGCAGGTCCGCCGTGCGCCGCGACTCGTTGTGCTCGTGGTAGCTCACGACGCGCCCGGTGGGCTCGACGCCGAGCGCGCCGGTGAGCCGCGCCAGGCGGCGGGTGTCCTCGGCGGCGACGACGTCGGCGTCGCGCAGGGCTGCCGCGAGGCGCGGCGAGGCGTCGGCGACGTCGCCGATCGGCGTCGCGGCCAGCAGCAGCAGCCCGCTCAACGGAAGCGCCGGGCGCTCGCCCGGTGCTGCGCGCCGTCGACGACGACGTCGGCACCGGTGACCCACGACGCGCGGTCGGACAGCAGGAACGTCACGACGTCGGCGACCTCCTCCACCCGGCCCAGCCGGCCCCACGGGAACTCGCCGGACTCGAAGCCGGCGAACGCCTCAGGATCGTTGCGCCGCAGGTCGTCCCAGCCTCCGCCCTCGAACAGGATGCTGCCGGGGCTGACGGCGTTGACCCGGATGCGGTCGCCGGCCAGCTCGTCCGCGAGCACGCGCGCGAGGTGGATCTCGGCCGCCTTGGCCACGGCGTAGGTGGTGCGGGGAGCGACGCGCGAGCCGGTGATGCTCGTGATGAGGACGACGGCGCCACCGCCCGCGCGCACCAGGTGCGGGTGCCCCGCCTTCACCAAGGCGGCGGCGTGCCCGGCGTTGAGGTCGAACGTCGCGGTGAAGTCGGCCGCCGTGCTGTCGAGCAGGTTGCCCCCGACCGTCCCGCCGGCGTTGGCCACGAGCCGGTCAAGGCCCCCCAGCTCGTAGGCGACGTCAGCCACCACGTCGTCGAGCGCCACGTGGTCGGTGACGTCGACGCTGCGGGTGAGCACCCGGCCGCCGTGTCGCGCGACCTGCTGGCGGGCCGCCGCGAGCCCCTCCTCGCCGCGAGCGAGCAGGGCGACGTCCGCCCCCTCCGCGGCCAGGCCGTCCGCGATCGCCAGACCGATGCCCCGGCTCGCTCCCGTCACGACCGCTCGCGCACCGCGCAACCCGAGATCCATGCCCCGACCCTACGTGCTGGCCCGGGTCGGGCTGCCTACGATGTCGCGGGTGACCACCAGCGCGCCGGACGCCGCAACCGCCCCTGCGCCGTTCACCGACCGGCTGCGCACCCACCTGCTGGGGTGGCGACCGTCGTCCGACCTGTGGGGTTGGCTCGGGCCGCTCGCCATCACCGCCGTGGGTGGCTTCCTGCGGTTCTGGCACCTGGGTCGTCCGCACCAGCTCGTGTTCGACGAGACCTACTACGTGAAGCAGGGCTCGTCGTACCTCGACTACGGCTACGAGCGGTCGGTCGCCCCCAGCCTCGGCACCACCCCTGACCGCCTCTTCACCCACGGCACACCGGACGTGTGGGGCACCGCCGCGGATTTCGTCGTGCACCCACCCGTGGGCAAGTGGATGATCGCCGCCGGCGAGTACGTCTTCGGGCAGGACAGCTCGTTCGGCTGGCGCTTCTCAGTCGCCCTCTGCGGCACCCTGTCGATCCTCATGCTGGCCCGGATCGCCAGGCGGCTGTTCGGCTCGACGCTGCTCGGCTGCGTCGCCGGGCTGCTGCTGGCCTTCGACGGGCACCACTTCGTGCACAGCCGCACCGGCCTGCTCGACCTGCTCGTGATGTTCTGGGCACTCGCCGGGTTCGGCGCCCTGCTCATCGACCGTGACCACGCGCGTGAGCGCCTCGCGGTGCTCGCTGCGCGCTCCCGGCTGCACCGCGGCGACGAGCGCAGGCCGGCCGCGCGCGTGCCCGGCTACGGCCCCGCGCTCGGCTGGCGACCGTGGCGGCTGGTCGCGGCGGTGTGCCTCGGCCTGTCGACCGGCACCAAGTGGTCGGGCCTGTACTTCCTGGCCGTCTTCGGCGTCATGACCGTGTTGTGGGACGTCGGCGCCCGGCGCGCCGCCGGTGTGCGGCGCTGGTTCGCCGGCGGGCTGGTGCGCGACGGCCTCCCCGCGTTCTTCACGATGGTGCCGCTCGCCCTGCTGACCTACCTGGCCTCGTGGACCGGGTGGTTCCTCACCAAGGGCGGCTGGGACCGCGAGTGGGGAGCGCAGCACCCGAGCAAGAGCTTCGGGTTCGTCCCGGACGCCCTGCGGGGACTGTGGAAGTACCACCAGGAGATGTACCACTTCCACGTCACGCTGACGTCCGACCACCCGTACAAGACCAACCCGTGGTCGTGGCTGATCCAGGGCCGGCCGACGTCCTTCTTCTACGAGGGCAAGACGCGCGGTCAGGAGGGCTGCGCCGTCGCCCAGTGCAGCAAGGCGATCACCTCCATCGGCACGCCGACGCTCTGGTGGGGCGCCACGGCCGCAGTCTTCGTGCTGCTCGCGATGTGGGCGCTGCGCCGCGACTGGCGCGCGGGCGCGATCCTGGCCGGCCTCGTCGGTGGGTACCTGCCGTGGTTCGCCTTCCAGCACCGCACCATCTACTCGTTCTACGCCGTCGCCTTCGTGCCCTGGGTCGTGCTCGCGGTCACCTACGTCATCGGCATGGTGCTCGGGCCACCGACGGCGTCGCCACGGCGGCGGCTGGTCGGTGCGGCCGCCGCCGGCTCGTACGTCGTCGTGTGCGTGATGCTCTTCTTCTTCTTCTGGCCGATCTACACCGCGCAGGTCATCCCGTACGCGCAGTGGGCGCAGCGGATGTGGTTCCCGAGCTGGATCTGATCGCTGGTCGGCACCTCGTCACGACGCGCGCATCCGGTGATGTCTGGCGAGAATGAAGGACATGGACATCACCGAGCTGATCCTGTCCGACCACCACGAGCAGCGGCGCATGTTCGCGCTGCTCGACGACCTCGTGGGCGAGCAACCGGAGCGCATCCGGCCCGTGTGGGAGCGGCTGAAGGTCCTGCTCGAGGTGCACGCGGAGGCCGAGGAGAAGCTGTTCTACCCGCGGCTGCTGGACGTCGGCGCCGGCGAGGGCAGCAAGGACTCACCCGAGGGCGAGACGGGTGACGCCATCCACGACCACAACCAGATCCGCGACGCCGTGGCCGCCGTAGCGAAGCACGACGTGGCGACCGACGGCTGGTGGCAGGCCGTGGCCGAGGCGCGCGAGGCCAACAGCGACCACATGGGCGAGGAGGAGCGCGAGGCGCTGGCGGACTTCCGGCGCCACGCCAGCCTGCAGGCGCGCCACGACCTGGGCGTGCAGTTCGCCGCCTTCGAGGCCGAGCACTTCCGCGGTGTGGCCGCCGACGACCACGACCCCCAGCAGTACGTCGCCGAGCACGGCGGTGACCCCGCGAAGGCCGCCGACGAGGGCTGACCCACGTCGCCGTCATCATCGCCGAGCAGTAGAACACGTGTTCGATTTGGGGTAGGGTCAGCGACATGCAGGCTCTGCTGCAGGGTTCGCTGCTCGACGTCGCCGACGAGGTCACCGTGGGGCCACTGGCCGGCGTGCGTCGCACGACGCTGACCCGCGGCGCCTGGGTCGACCTGCTGCCCGGCTGGGTCACCGGCTCGGAGGTACTCCTCGAGCGGTTGCTGGCCGACGTCCCGTGGTACGGCGAGCGCCGCCAGATGTACGAGCGCGTCGTCGACGTCCCACGCCTGCTCTGCCACTACGGCGAGGGGTCGCCGCTGCCGCACCCGGCGCTGGCGGCAGCCAAGACCGCGCTCGACGCGCGCTACGCCCCCGAGCTCGGCGAACCGTTCCGGACGGCGGGCCTGTGCCTGTACCGCGACGGCCGCGACAGCGTCGCCTGGCACGGCGACACGTTCGGTCGCGGCGCGACGCACGACACGATGGTGGCGATCGTCTCGGTCGGTTCGGCTCGCACGCTCGCGCTGCGCCCCCGCGGCGGCGGCCAGACGCTGCGCTTCCCACTCGGCCACGGCGACCTGGTGGTCATGGGCGGGTCGTGCCAGCGCACGTGGGAGCACGCCATCCCCAAGACCGCCAAGCCCGTCGGGCCCCGCGTGAGCATCCAGTTCCGCCCCCGCGGGGTGCGCTGAGCGCGCTCAGCCGGGGATGTAGTCGAACTCGTCGGGGTTGGGGCCGGTGCGGCCGTCTTCACCGCGGTGCAGGCCCGTGATCGCCTCGACGTCGGCCTCGCTCAGCGTGAAGTCGAACAGCTCGAAGTTCTCTCGCATGCGCGACGGCGTCACCGACTTGGGGAAGACGACGTCGCCGCGCTGGACGTGCCAGCGCAGCACGACCTGGGCCGGTGTGCGGCCCACCCGCTCGGCGACCTCGCCGATCGTGGGGTCGTCCAGCACCTGGCCCTGCGCGATCGGCGACCACGCCTCGGTGACGATGCCGTGCTCGCGGCCGTAGGCCCGCACCTCGTCGTTGGTGAAGTACGGGTGCGCCTCGATCTGGTTCACCGCGGGCACGACCTCGCACTCGCGGACGAGCCGCTCGAGGTGGGCCACCTGGAAGTTCGACACCCCGATCGAGCGGGCGCGGCCCTCACGCTGGAACTCCTCGAGCACCTTCCAGGTCGAGACGAAGTCGCCGTCGTAGCGGGTCGGCAGCGGCCAGTGGATGAGGAACAGGTCGACGTAGTCCGTGCCGAGGGCCTTGAGCGTGTCGCCGAAGGCGCGCCGGGCGACCTCCGGCTCGTGGAAGCCGTTGTTGAGCTTGCTCGTCACCCACACCTCGCCACGGTCGAGCCCGGACGTCCGCACCGCCTCGCCGACGGCCTGCTCGTTGCCGTACAGCTCGGCGGTGTCGATGTGCCGGTAGCCGATCTCAAGGGCGGTCGCGGTCGCCTCGGCCGTCTCGTCGGGGTCGATCTGGAAGACGCCGAAGCCGAGCTGGGGGATCGCGCGGCCGTCGTTCAGGGTGATGGTGGGCACCGTCGTCACGGGGTCGTGGCTCCTTGTCGGTCGAAGGGGTTCACCACCGATCCTGCTCCCGCGGGCGGAGTCCCGCACGCCGGGGTCAGGACGTGGCCGGGTCCCACCGCGGGTCGCGCCCGAGGAAGGCCACGAGCCGCTCGACGGCGCCCGCGTCATCGGGCGCCTCGACCTCCGGGCCGAAGGACTGGCCCTGACCGCGGTACTCGGGCTTGAGCATCTGCCGCCCTGCCGCGAGCGCCGCCTCGGCCTCGTCGTCGGTGTAGGTGACGGGCTGGTCGGTGGCGACGGCGAGGTCCCAGCCGTGCACCACGAACTCCATCAGCAGCAGGCCCGGCGGCACGGCCGGCTGCGGCGAGGCCCGCAGGCCGTCGACCAGGTGCTTCACCGCGTCGTCCAGCTCCGCAGCCGCCCGCTCACCCGGCCGGTAGCTGCCCGGGTCCTCGTCGGCGCTCTCGCCGTTCGCCCGGCGAGCGAACTCGCGGGCCCAGCCGACGACGTGGTCGACCAGGTGCTCGACGTCGAGGTCCTCGCACGGGGTGCGCAGCAGCAGCTGCTCGGGCCCGACGCCGGCGACGATCGCCTCGGTCTTGGTGAGGACGGACTCCAGCTGGTCAAGGTCGTTCGCCATGAGCGACACGTTAGCGCCCACGGCCGACGCGCTAGCCCATCCGCCGCCGCATCCCCGTCCCGACCCGGTCGCCCGACGGCGACACCGCGAGCTGCGTCATCACCACGAGCAGGAGCACCTGCGCCGCGGTGATGCCCGCGGCCCACACCGGCATGTGCAGGTGGTTCAGCACGTCGTAGGAGAAGACGCCGGGCCCCAGCAGGCCCACCCCGAACACCGTGAACAGGACCAGCACCGCAACCTGCACGCCCGCTCCGAGCACCATGACCGAGCGTCCCGGCCGCACGGCGAGCACGACCGCGCCGATGGCGTAGGCGGCGAAGAGGAACAGGTAGGCGCCGAAGGTGTTCTCCGGCGCTCCCCGCTCGGCGTCGGCCACGAGGAAGAACAGCAGCAGGTACGTCAGGGCGATCGCACCGGCGAGTCCTGCCGCGACGAACCGCAAGGGCCGTCGGGGCTCGACGGTGTGGTGCAGGCCCGGCTGGTTGGTCGACATGGCGCCACCTCCTGCACCCATCGTCATCCGTCGGCGCCGTCGCACCAGGGGCGAAAGGCCCGGGTGCACGCGCTAGATGAGGCCGGCGGTCAACGCGTGGGTCACCGCGGCCGCCCGCGTCGGCTGGTCGAGCTTGGTGAGGATGTTGGCGACGTGGCGGTGCACCGTGTGCCCGCTGAGGGTCAGTTCCTCGGCGATCTGGTCGTTGCTCAGCCCGCGCGAGACCAGCCGCAGCACCTCGGTCTCGCGGGGTGAGAGCTGAGCCGGGGAGCGGCCGCCCAGCGACTTCGCGAGACGCCGCGCGTGGGCCAGCCCCGCCGTGTCGTCGAGGTCGGTCAGGATCTCGGTGGCGGACGCCGTCTGCTCGCGGGCGGCCACGGCGTCGCCGCGGGCCAGCAGCGACGTGGCGAGCAGGAGCCTCGCGTCGGCCTCGTCGTGTCGCAGGCCGGCCAGGTGGTAGCGCCGAACCGCCTCGTGCAGCAGGGCGGACGCCGCGGCGGGCTCGGCGAGCACGGAGTCGGCCACCGCGGACATGGCCTGCAGCGCGTCGGTGCGCACCGTCGACGCGATGGCGCGCAGCTCCTCGGCGGCTTGGGCGGCGTGGTCGTCCTCGCCGACGGCATGCGCGATACGGACGGCGGGGAGCAGGACGTCGGCCCGCGCCAGCCGGTTCTGCGACGGCAGCGCGCCCAGCAGCGTCTGCATCGCCGTCCAGGCACCACCGGCGTCGCCGGTGGCGAACCTCACGAGGGCGCGACCGAGGACGGCGACCGGGTGGAACTCGGCCTGCCGGAACAGCGCCTCGGCCTCCTCGAGCCGGCCCTGTCGCCGGCGCAGGTCGCCGAGCTGGACGACCGCCTCCAGCCGGGACGCACGCCCCGAGGCTGCGAGCCGGCCGACGGTCTCGGTGAGCTCGCGCTCGGCCTCGCTCCAGGTGCCGCCGGACACCTGCACGGAGGCGTACTGGATCCGGCAGACGTTGAGCAGCGGCACGAGGTCACGGTCGAGGCAGATGGCCTCCGCCCGGCGGCACCACTCCTGGGCGCGCGTGACGTCCTGCGTCTGGTGACACGCGGCGATCAGCCAGCACAGCACCTTGCCCATCCACATCAGGTCTCCGACGTCGCCTGCCGTCGCTGCCGCCACCGCCGAGTCCAGCCGGGCCATCCCGGCCTCGACGTCGCCGGACTCGGTGAGCGCGAGGCCCTGCAGCGCCAGCCCCACGACGCGCAGGTCGTCGTCGCCCGTGCGCCGGCCGACGTCGAGGGCACGGCTCGCGCACTCCAGCGCCTCCCCCGGGTCCTGGTGCACGGTCAACGCCAGCTCGGCCTCGCGGACCGCGCACCAGCCGTGCTCGGGGCGTTCGTCGACGTCAGCGAGCAGCTCGTGGGCGCGACCGAGCCAGCCCCTGGCCACTGACTCGCCGCGTCCGAACAGCAGGCAGTCCCACGCCAGTGCCGTGGCGGCCCGAGCCGCACCGACCGGGTCGCCGAGCTCGCGATGACGCCGGTACGCCGTCTCGCGGGCGCCCAGGCAGGTGTCCGCGTCGTCGCGCCACCACGCGACCTGCGACAGCCCCTCGTACGCCGCGGGGTCACGGGACTGCTCGATGACAGCCCGGAAGGCGCTGTCCGCCTCGGCCCACGAGCCGGCGGCCAGCGCCTCCTGAGCAGCGTCGAGCGAAGCCATCGTCGTCATCATCGCGCCCTGGGTGGGCGGTGGGAAGGAACGCAGACGTCGCTACCCGCGGTGACAGCCGTCAGACGCCGACTCCGGCCGCCAGCGCCTTCACGTCGGACGTCGTCAGCGGGCTGCCGGCGATGCCCCAGTCACCGCTGTGGACCTCCTCGACGAGGCACCACGTGACCGGGCGCATGTTCTCGCCCTCGATCTCGACCATCGCGTCAGTCAGCCGACGCACGATCTGCTGCTTCTGCTCGTCCGTGAAGACGTTCTCGATCACCTTGACCTGGATCAGCGGCATGGCATTTCCTCTCGGGTCGCGGCGCCCACCCACCGTGAGCGCCTGAGGTGAACCCTCGCGGAGCAGGGCGGTCGCGCGCGTCGCCCGCACCGGCCATCTTGGGCGGCACCGACCGTGGCCCGGACGGGCCATGCGGCGCCGGCTGTGACACCCGCTGCGCAGATCCGGCGTCCGGGCCTGTGGTCGACCCACGCGGCTCGCTGCATGATGGAGCGGTGAGTCCGCCTGCAGCTCACCCCTTGGCGGCCCCCGGCGCCGCCCTGGCGGCCAGGGACTGGGCGACCGCTCGGGCCGGCTACGAGGCGGCCCTACGTGGGGAGTCCTCGCCCGAGGCCTTGATGGGCCTGGGAACGGCGCTGTGGTGGCTCGGCGAGACCACCCAGGCCGCGCGCCGTCACCAGGAGGCGTACGCGGCCTTCCGCCGTCAGGGCGATCCGATGCAGGCGGCGCTGTCGGCCATGAGTCTGTGCCTGCTCTACGGGGCGAGCCTCGGCAACCACGCCGCTGCCCGCGGCTGGCTGGAGCGCCTCGCCGGACTGGTGGACGAGCACGGCCTCGAGCCGCTGTCCGGCTGGGTGCAGCTGTGCCGGGCCGTGGCCGCCAACGACCGGTTCGAACCGGTGGCGGCCCGCAGGTGGGCCGAGCACGCCGCTGAGGCGGCCAAGCGCCACGCGGACGTCGACCTCGAGCTGTGCGCACTGGCCGAGGCAGGCTGCGCGATGGTGCAGGCCGGCGAGTACCAGGACGGCGCCCGGCTGCTCGACCAGGCGATGGCTGCAGCACTGGCAGGTGAGTCGTTGCGTCCGGAGAGCGTGGTCCTGGTCGGCTGCCGGACCATCACCAGCTGCGCGCGGGCGGCTGACGTCGAACGGGCGGCGCAGTGGATCCGAGCCAGCGACGCGTTCAGCCGGGACAACGGTGGGATGCACCTCTACACGACCTGTCGGGTGCAGTACGGCAGCGTGCTCCTCGCCACCGGTCACTGGCCGGAGGCCGAGCGTGAGTACACCGAGGCGCTCCAGCTCGGCAAGGAGGCCGAGCCTGCCCTGTACGGCGAGGCCTTGGCGGCGCTCGCCGGCCTGCGGGTCGCCCAGGGCCGGGTCGACGAGGCGGGCGAGCTGCTGTCCGGGCACGAGGACGACGCAGCGGCGGCCGGGGTGCTCGCGGCCATCCACCTGGCACGAGGCGAGAACACGGTGGCCGCCGAGCTGATCCGTGGCCGGTTGCGCGGCTTCACCGAGCCGTGCCTGGAGGCGGCCGCGCTGACGGAGCAGCTGGCCGAGGTGGAGATCGTTCTCGGGGAGGTCGACCACGCGGTGAGCACGGCTCGCAGGCTGCAGGACCTCGGCGCCGTCGCGGACTGCCGGGTGGTCGCAGCACGTGGTGATCGCGCCCTCGGTCAGGCGATGGCGGCAGGGCACGAGGACCAGGTCGCCGTCGTCCAGCTGCAGCGAGCGCTCGCAGGCTTCGCCACGTTGGGCATGCCGTTCGAATCCAGTCGCACCAACCTGATGCTGGCGCAGGTGCACGCCCGCTCGGACGGCGACGTCGCCATCGGGCGGGCTCGCTCGGCGCTCACCGGCTTCGAGCGACTGGGCGCGCGTCCCGGCGCCGACGCCGCGGCGGCGCTGCTGCGATCCCTGGGAGTGAAGGTGCCTCGCGGCGGACGCGGTGTCGAGCGACTCACCCGGCGCGAGCAGGAGGTGCTTGATCTGCTCGGAGCGGGCCTGTCCAACCGGGAGATCGCCGAGCGGCTGGTCCTGAGCCGCAAGACCGTCGAGCACCACGTCGCCGCGGTGCTCGCCAAGCTCGGCCTCAGGCGTCGCGCGCAGGCGGCCGCGTACGCCGTGCGGCACACCAGCAGCAGGTGAGGATCTGGACCGGGAGTTCAGGGTTTCTGCCGATGCCTCGTTTCCGGACCGCTGTCAGCCTCGGAACCGGCGGTGACTCACGCCGCCGGACGGCAACGGGAAGGAGCTCCGATGTCCACCCAACCCGCGCTCGACATGGGCGCAGTGGAGGCCTTCGCCGAGCACGTCGGCGGCATGCTGGTCGGCGGAGCCACCTCGGCGATGATGGTGCTCGGTGACCGGCTCGGCCTCTACCGAGCACTGGCGGCACGGGGTCCACTGGGCTCCGAGCGGCTCGCTGCAGCTGCCGGTGCATCCGAACGCTACGTCCGCGAGTGGTTGGCCCAACAAGCGTGCGCGGGGTTCGTGACCTACGACGCCGACGCCGGCACCTTCGCGCTACCGCCCGAGCACGCCGCCGTCCTCGCGGCGGAGGACTCTCCGGCGTCGCTCATCGGGGCAGCGCCGCTCATCACCGGTTTCCATCGGATGATCGACACCGTGGCCGGCGTCTTCCGCACCGGCGAGGGCATCCCCTGGGGTCACCAGGACCAGACCACCTTCGAGGCCACCGAGCGCTTCTTCGCCGTGGCGTACCGCACCTACCTGACCCGGGAGTGGCTTCCGGCTTCCCCGGGACTGAGCGAGCTGCTGCGTGCCGGAGCGCGGGTGGCCGACATCGGCTGCGGCCGGGGGGCCGCGCTGATCCTCATGGCCGAGGCGTTCCCCTCCTCCCGGTTCGTCGGCTTCGACCTTCATGAGTCGTCCGTGGACGTCGCCGGCCAGCGGGCTCGTGACGCCGGCGTGTCCGAGCGAGTGCGGTTCGCGGTGGCCGACAGCCAGGACTACCCGCAGGACGAGTACGACCTGATCACGTTCTTCGACGCCTTTCACGACCTGGGTGACCCGGTCGGCGCTGCTCGATATGCCCGGGCCGGCTCTGGCTGACGACGGCAGACTGCTCCTGGTCGAGCCGATGGCCTCCGACGACCTGGCCACCACGGTGGCCACCAACCCGACCGCGGCGCTCGACTACGCGGCGTCGACGTTCCTGTGCACGCCGAACTCGCTCTCGCAGCCGGTCGGTCTGGCCCTCGGGGCCCAGGCAGGTGAGACCCGGCTCTTTGAGGTGCTGACCGAAGCGGGCTTCGACCGCGTGAAGAAGGTGGCCGAGACGCCGTTCAACATGGTGATCGAGGCACGCGCTCGTCGCTGAGATGACCCACCGGCGTCAGTCGTGCCGGCC
The DNA here is from genome assembly GCA_963816695.1 of uncultured Actinomycetota bacterium. GTDB lineage: Bacteria > Actinomycetota > Actinomycetes > Actinomycetales > Angustibacteraceae > Angustibacter. Next base: position 477,862 of record CAWFLV010000004.1, on the reverse strand, counting down.
GGTCCACCAGGCAGCGACCTGGGCCCGGGAGCGCACTCCCAGGCGCCACCGAATGGGTTCGACGTGCCCCTCGGCGGATCGCTCGTCGATACCGAGCCGTTCTCCGATCTCGCGGTTGGTCAGGCCCTGCTCGAGCGGGGCCGCGCGGTCCTCCTTGCGGTGCACCACCAGGGTCGGGGCGGCGACGCTGCCCAGGGCGTCGCTGACGTCGATGCGGTAGCAGAGCCCCGCGGTGCGCGGTGACGACGACCGGCGCTGGTAGGAAGCGAAGGCGGACCGGGTGCTCGTGGTCGCCTCCGGCGCAAAGATGTTGGTCAGCACCTCCGCCCCCAGGCCCCAGTGTCCAGCGACGATCGCGACCACGTGCTTCTGCACGTCGTGCGGCGCGATGTCCCGTCCCCGGACCCATCCGCCGTACAGCACCAGTCGCCCGACGCGCTCAGGGTGCCGCGCCGCCCACGCGTCCGCCACGGGCGCACCGAGGGAGCAACCCATCACGTCGGCGGGGTCGGAGCAGGTCGCGGCCTGCACCGCGGCCACCGTCTCCACCTCGCGCTCCAGGAAGACGTGGTCGACACGGCTCCGCCCCGACAGGCCGCAACCCGGTCGGTCGTAGCGGATCAGCTGCCGCCCGCTCGCGAGCGACCCGAGCATCTCGCGCTCGGCCGGCAGCGCCCAGCTCGCCTCCAGGTGACTGAGCCAACCGCCGACGAAGAGCAGGGGTGGCCCCGCACGGACTGCCGCGTAGACGACCTCGGTGCTGTCGGCCAGCCGGGTGGAGCCGATGCGCTGCTCCATGCGCTGCCCCCGAGCTGGTCGCCCTCATCTGCCACGCGTCCCTGGTCATCGCCGGCACGCGTCGTGATCAGCTCGCAAGGTCCGGTGTCCGTGCGGGCCGTCTACCAGTTGCCCCGGCAGGCGTCCCCCTGGCGTTGCTCACCCGACTGCAGTAACCCGACCATTTCGCTCCGATCAACCAGCTGCGCCGCCCTACCATGCGGCGCATGGACCCCGACCCGCCTCGTCGCCTGTCGTTTGTCCGTCTCGCGGTCGCGTACGTTGCCCTGGACGTGCTGGTGTCCTTCATCTGGGGAGTCACCAACGCGGGCGACCTGATGTACAGGGTGGCGGTCGAAGCGGTCCCCATCGCGCTGTTGCTGCTGGTGTCGCGAGGTGGAAGGCGCGCTGCCGTCGGTTGGACGCTGCTGTGGTTGTTCTGGCTGGGGTCTGCCATTGACGTGTTCGTCGGGGCGGAGCTCGCCATACCTGACGTCGTCGCCATGACGGCAGTGATGCTGCAGGCGGTGATTCTGGCCAGCCCCAGCGTGCGGAGGCAGGCTCGCCGGCCTGCAGTCAGCGTGCTTGGTTGACCGCCGAAGCCGACGTCGCGCTCACGTCGTCGATGACGCTTCGGCCATGCATCGAGGTTGCCAGACCGGGAAGGGTGACCGGACGGTCGACGAGGGCCGCTAGGTCGTGTGGCGATGCCGCCGCAGCTCGTCCTGCAGGCGCCGTCCCGCGACGACCCGCGAGCTGTCGAGCTGACCGGTGACTGGCAGCACCCGGGGGCTGTACGCATCCGGAATCAGGAACGTGCCATCGCGCATGAGCACGGTGAGCCCGCTGTCCCAGGAGAAGCGCTGGATGGCACTCCATGGGATGCGCGCCTTATGACCCCAGTTCACGACAACGATGCCCTCATCGCACACCTGGATCTGGAGTCGCCAGAATCGCCAGGCCACGACGCACAAGGCGAACCCAACCGCAAGGCTCAGTGCCCGGGCGACGCTCCGGGTCTCGGCGGCGACCATCAGCGCGGTGAGTGCACCGAGGAGGAGCCCTGCGACGCCCAAGAGCCTGTGCCATAGCGGTAGGCGAAGCACGAACCGCCTCACGTCAAGTAGTCCTCGAGGATCGTCATGGCACGTATCGTGCCGGACGCCGTAGCCACGCGGTGCGCCCGTTTCGACAGGGCGAACGTCGGCAACAGCGGAAGCTCCAGGCCCGCGATAGCCCGGACGCTCCCACCCTGACGGCCTGGACCGCGGCTCAACGACGTCGCCGACCCCGCCGCTCTCACGGCGGACGCCAACGCGAACGATGAGCGCAACGGAGCCGACATGGAAAGCGACGGCTCGCAGTCAACGAGCCGTCGTCCTGGGTGGAGCTGAGGGGACTCGAACCCCTGACCCCCTCGTTGCGAACGAGGTGCGCTACCAGCTGCGCCACAGCCCCTGGAACGCAGACAAGGTTAGCAGTCCGCGACCGGTGGTCCTGACCACCCACCGGGTGGGTCCGGCTCAGCTGCCAGAGGCGATCCGGCGCTCGAGGATCTCGTCGAGGTCGAACGTCGGGGCGGCCACCGACGGCGGCGCCGCCGGGGCCGCGGCCCGGGCCGCAGGGACCGGCGCGGCCTCGCTCGGGGTGGCCGGCACCGCCGCGGCCGGACGCACGCGAGGCGGCGCCTTCGGCTTCAGCGTGTACGTCGGTGGCGGCACCGGCACCGGCTGCCAGCCGCCCGCAGCGGCCTCGTCGTTCTCGGCAGCCGCCTGCGCCGCTTCGACCGGCTCGACCGGCTCGCCGGCGCCGGACGCGGCACCGCGCTCGCGGTGCGCCGCGACGACCTCGCCGACGACCTGGCGGCGCGTCTGGCGCCGGGCCTGCGACGCCGTGCGGCGCTCGAGGCGCTCGCGACGGCGCGCCAGCTCACGAGCCTGTCGGGCTGAGCGTCGCAGCTCGGCGACGGTCAGCACGAGCGCCAGCGTCACCACGGCACCGACCCACCACGCCACCGCCTGGGTGACGGCGACGAGCAGCCAGGAGAGCGGCGTCGCGGCGAGCAGGGCGAGCAGGGTCAGACCGCGGGCCCGGCGGACCGTGCGCGAGCGCGGGGAGGCTGAGGACGCCGGGCGGCTCGGGGCGGGACGCGACGCCGCGTTGCGCGCACGGCCGGCCCGCGGCGCCTCGACCGGCGTCCGGACGACGGGAGCGGGGGCTGGGACCGGTGCTGGAACCGTGCGCGACACCGCCGGGGCGCGCTTCACCGAGACCTGCGGCGCCACCTCGCGAGCCGGCGCGACGACGTACGAGCGGGGGTTGGGCCGCGACAGCGGCACCGCCGTCACCGCGGGACGACGCTCGAGCACGCGCATCGCCTCGGAGAACCGGTCGACCGACCGCACCGTCGCGACCTGGTCTCGGCGGCGCACCCAGTGCCCGAGCAGGTAGGCGGCCCAGATCGCCACGATGACGACGAAGATCAGGCTGCTCGGGTCCACGGTCACAGACGGTAGGCGCGCGGCGACAACTGTTCACGGACGTCGCTCGGTGTGTCGCGCAAGAGACGCGTGTGGTTGCTGTGAAAGTCGCTGCCGCGTCAGGCCAGGTGGTCGTCGCGCGACGTCGTAGGCCGGCGCGCCTCGGGCAACCGCGCCACCAGACCGCCCGGGCCGAGCTCGTCGCGGGTGATCGCGAAGGTGCGGTGGTCGCGCCACGCGCCGTCGATGTGCAGGTAACGCAGGCGCAGCCCCTCGTCGCGCAGCCCCAGCTTGGTGACGACGCGAAGGCTCGCGACGTTCTCGGGTCGGACGTTGACCTCGATGCGGTGCAGTCCCATGGTCAGCAGGCAGTGGTCGGCGGCCAGGGCCACCGCGCTCGGGGCGATGCCGCGGCCGGCGACCTCCCGAGACACCCAGTAGCCGATGTGCCCGGAGCAGAGCGAGCCCCAGGCGATGCCGGCCACGGACAGCTGGCCCACCATGTCGCCGTCGTAGGTGATCGCGAACGGCAGCGCCCGCCCGGCGCGGGCCTCCTGCGACATCGATCGGACCATGCGGCGGAACGACATCGCCGGCACGGTGGGGTCCGGCGGCGTGGCCTCCCAGGGCTCGAGCCAGTGGCGGTTGGCGATCCGCAGCTCGCGCCAGCGGCCGGCGTCGCGCTGGCGCAGCGGGCGCAGGCCGACCGGGCCGTGCGAGAGCGAGACCGGCCAGGTCATCAGTGGTCGCCACCGCGGATCTGCTCGACGGCGTGCACGAGCACCGGGCGCAGCACCTCCAGCCCGTCGCGGCAGCCGCCCGACGAGCCGGGCAGGTTCACGACCAACGTCCGCCCGGCGATGCCGGCCACGCCCTGCGACAGCATCGCCGTCGGCACGCCCTGGCCCACCCCGAAGGCGCGGACGGCCTCGGCGATACCCGGGGTCTCGCGGTCGAGGACGCGCCGGGTGACCTGCGGGGTCAGGTCGCCGGGCGTGAGCCCGGTGCCACCCGTGGTCAGCACGACCTCGACGTCGTCGGCCACCGCGGCCCGCAGCGCCTGCTCGACCGGGTCGCCGTCCGGCACGACGACGGGGTCGCCCACCTCGAAGCCCATCGCCCGCAGCCCCTCGACCAGGATCGGGCCGCCCCGGTCGGCGTAGACCCCCGCCGCCGCGCGGTTGGACGCCGTGACGACCACGGCCCTCACGAGGCACCGTCCGCGGCGTCGGGCGGCTCGACCCAGTCACCGGACCGCCCGCCGGACTTCGCGGTGACCCGGACGTCGGTGATGCGCGCGTGCTTGTCGACCGCCTTGACCATGTCGACGAGAGCGAGGGCGGCCACGCTGACGCAGGTCAGGGCCTCCATCTCGATGCCCGTGCGGTCGGCCGTGCGCACGGTCGCCTCGATGTCGACGCCGTCATCAGCCACCTCGAGCTCGACGGTGACGCCGTGGACGGCGATGGGATGCGCCAGCGGCACGAGCAGCGGCGTGAGCTTGGCCGCCTGCAGCCCTGCGACGCGGGCGACGGCGATCGCGTCACCCTTCGGCACCGAGCCACCGCGCAGCGCCCGGACGGCGTCCGGTGACAGCAGCACCCTGCCTCGCGCCGACGCCTGCCGGGCCGTGACCGGCTTGGCCGAGACGTCGACCATCCGCGCTGCGCCGCGCTCGTCGACGTGGGTGAGACGAGGCTCGTGCTCGGTCATCGCGACCTCCGGTCGAGCACCAGGCACTGCACCTCGTCGCCCTCCTCGACCCGGGTGACGTCCTCGGGCACGACCGCGAGCGCCCCCGCCCGGGCCAGCGCCCCCATGACGTAGGAGCCCTGGCCGCCGGCGAGCCGCGCCACGCGCCGTCCGTCGGTCGCGGTGCCCAGCTCGACGCGCGCCAGCTGCAGCTTGCCGGCGGGCGCCGTCCACGACTCCAGCGCGACGGCGGTCTCGCTGCGGCGGAACAGCTGCTGGTGCCCGGCCATCTTGCGGATCGCGGGGCGCACGAACATCTCGAACGACACGTACGCGCTCACCGGGTTGCCGGGGAGGGTGAAGATCGGGGTCTCGTCCGGCCCGACCACACCGAAGCCCTGCGGCATGCCCGGCTGCATGGCCACCTTGCCGAACCAGACGGTGCCGAGGCCGCGCAGCACCTCCTTGACGGTGTCGTAGGCGCCGGCGCTCACTCCCCCGGTGGTGACGACGAGGTCGGCCCGCACGAGCTGGTCGGTGAGCGTCTGCAGGAACGTGCGCGGCTCGTCGCGGACGACGCCCACGCGGTAGGGCCGCGCCCCGGCGTCGATCGCGGCGGCGGTGATCATGACGCCGTTGCTGTCGACGACCTGGCCGTAGCCGGGCAGCGTGCCGGGCTCGACGAGCTCGCTGCCGGTGGACAGCACCACCACGCGCGGCCGGGCGTGCACCCGCACCCTGGCCCGCCCGACGGCCGCGAGCAGCGCCAGCTGGGTGGGGCCGAGCGTCGTCCCGGCGTGCAGCACGACCTCACCGGCGCGGACGTCGGTGCCGGCCCGGCGCACGTGCTGGCCCGGGGACGCGCCGGCCCGCAGCGAGACCGCCCGCACGCCGCCGTCGCTGGCCTCGACCGGCACGACGGCCTCGGCGCCGGTGGGCACGGGTGCACCGGTCATGATGCGCATGGCCGACCCGGGCGTGAGCCGCTGGCGGTCGGTGGAGCCGGCCGGGATGTCGGCGACGACGGGCAGGTCGACCGGGTGCTCGTCGGAGGCGGCCGCGACGTCGGCGACCGTGACGGCGTAGCCGTCCATCGCCGAGTTGTCGAAGCCGGGCAGGTCCAGCGGGCTGACGACGTCGTCGGCGAGCACGCAGTCCTGGGCCTCGAGCAGCCCGAGCTCGATCGGGTCGAGCGCCCGGACGCCGGCGAGGCAGCGCTGGAGGTGGTCGTCGACGCTGATCATCAGCGGGACCTGAGCCAGCGCGCGAAGTCCGCGCCGAACTCCTCGTGCTCCTCGGCGAGCTGGACGACGGCCTGCAGGTAGCTGAGCCGGTCGCCGGTGTCGTAGCGGCGGCCCCGGAAGACCACGCCCCAGACGCCGCCGCCCTGCTCGGCGGGCATGCCGGCGAGCTCCTGGAGCGCGTCGGTGAGCTGGATCTCGCCGCCGCGGCCGGGCTCGGTGCGGCGCAGCACCTCGAAGACGGCGGGGTCGAGCACGTAGCGGCCGATGAGGGCGAGGTTGCTGGGAGCCTCCTCCGGCGAGGGCTTCTCGACCAGGCCGGTGACCTTGACGGCCGCGGCGGCGCCGTCGGCGGACTCGTCGACCGACCCCTCGATCGCCGCGCAGCCGTACAGGTGCACCTGGTCGCTCGGCACCTCCAGCAGCGCGATGACGCTGCCGCCGCGGTCGGCCTGCACCTGCAGCATCGTGGTGAGCAGGGGGTCGCGAGCGTCGATGAGGTCGTCGCCGAGGAGCACCGCGAACGGCTGGTCGCCGACGTGCTGCGCCGCGCACAGCACCGCGTGCCCGAGCCCCTTGGGGTCGCCCTGGCGGATGTAGTGGACGTCGGCCAGCACGCTCGCCGCCTGCACGCGCTCGAGCCGGAAGTGGTCGCCCTTGGCCTCCAGCGCCTGCTCGAGCTCCCACTGCCGGTCGAAGTGGTCCTCGAGCGCGCCCTTGTTGCGCCCGGTGACCATCAGCACGTCCTGCAGCCCGGCGCCCACGGCCTCCTCGACGACGTACTGGATCGCCGGCTTGTCGACGACGGGCAGCATCTCCTTCGGGATCGCCTTCGTGGCGGGCAGGAAGCGCGTGCCCAGCCCCGCAGCCGGGATCACGGCCTTGGTGACGGGGGCGCTGCTCTCGGTGCTGGCGTGGGTCATGCGCGTCAGGTTATCGGGGGGATCCGACGTCCCGCCCGGTCAACGGGCCACCGCGTAGGCGCGACCCGGGCGGGCCACCACAGTGACCGGCCGGGCTCAGGAGTCGGCGACGGTCTCGCCGGCCCGCTCGGTGGCGGGGGCGTGCTGGCCGGACGCGACGCGGTACTGGTCGCGCCCCCCGCGCTTGGCGGCGTACAGGCCCTCGTCGGCGGCGCGCACGAGGTCGCCGCTGGCCGTGCCGTGCATCGGCAGGGACGCGATGCCGACCGACACCGTGACGTCGACGCTGTCGTCGCCGACCACGAAGGGCTCCTCGCGCACGGCCTCGCAGATGCGCGCGGCGAGCCGCTCGGCCCCCTCGGTGTCGGTCTCAGGCGTCACCACGACGAACTCCTCGCCGCCGTAGCGGGCGACCGTGTCGACCTCACGCACGCAGCTGGCGAGCCGCCGGGCGAGCTCGCGCAGCACGGCGTCACCCACCGTGTGCCCGTAGGTGTCGTTGACGTTCTTGAAGTGGTCGAGGTCGAGCAGCAGCACCGACAGCGGGCGGTCGAACCGGCTCGCGCGCTCGACCTCTCGGGCGAGCGTGGTGGTCATGTGCCGCAGGTTGCCCGCCCCGGTGAGCGGGTCGGTCACCGACAGCCGCTGGGCCTCGCGGTGCAGCAGCACGTTGTCGACGGCGATGCCCGCCGGGCCGGCGAGCGAGACGAGCATGGCCTCGTCGTCGGAGTCGAACGCCGGCATCGACGGCTCGCGCTCGACGACGATCACGCCCACGGTGTTGTGCCCGCGGCGCAGCGGCGCGGCGAGCGCTGGGCCGCCGAGCACCGTCGTGGAGTCCTCGTGGCCGTGGCCGAGCCGGCGCGGCAGGCCGTCGACCGCGACTTCCCCGGCCAGATCGGTGCCGAGCGTCAGCCGCCGGACGACGGAGCGCGGCGCACCCGACGGCACCGACGCCCGCGCCACGACCGAGCCGCCCTCGACCAGCCAGGCCGTGGCGCGCTGGGACTCCGTGGCGGACGTCGCCGCGCCGAGCACCGTGCCGAGCAGGCCCTCGAGGTCGTGGGTGCGCTCCAGGGTGTCGCCGAGGCGTCCGACGTTCTCGCGCAGCAGGTTCCGGCTGCGCTCGAGCTCGGTGATCTTCTGCTCGAGCTCGTCGGTCATGTGGTTGAACGCGCCGGAGAGCCGGCCGAGCTCGTCCTCGCCGCCCGCCGGCAGCCGGGTCGACAGGTCGCCGCGGGCGACGCGCTCGGCGGCCTCGGTGAGCGCCAGCACCGGCTCGGTGAGCGTGGAGGCCAGCCACAGCACCAGCCCGATGCCGAGCAGCAGGGCCACGCCGAGCAGCACCACGAGCCCGACCTGCGAGGTGACGACGCCCGGCTTGGGCACGCCCGCCGCCACCGCGCAGTACTGCCCCTGCACGCTGCGGACCACCGCGACCGTGTAGCCGTCGACGTCGCGCGGGCTGCTTCCGGACGCCGCCGCGAGGCGCAGGTCGTTGCCGAACGGTCCGCTGGCCGACGACGCGCCGCGCCCGCTCGGGCAGGCGAGCGCCACCTCGGTGCCGGAGGGCAGGCCGAGCGTGCCCGACAGCGCGCGCAGCCGCTGCTGGTCGAAGACCCGGCCGACCACCGCCGAGCCGATCGGCCGCTGGCGGTCGTCGACGGCGCCCACCACCTCGGCGAGCACCGGAACGCCGCTGGCCGCGTCCCGCGGTGGCACCCCGACGCCGGTGCCGGCCGAGCAGGACGTGGCCGCGAGCTGGGCGGGCGAGGTGTCGGGCAGCGAACCGGCCGACGCGACGACCTTGCCGTCGCGGACGATCGCGGCGAACGCCTCGGGTTGGCGCACGATCGCGCTCTGCGCGGCCGCCTTCAGGTTCTTGGCCGATGCCTGCAGCGCGAGGTTGCGCGCGGCCTCGCCCAGCGCCAGGCACCGGGCCTGCAGCGCGGAGGCCACCGACCCGGCAGCCTGGTCCATCGCCTGCTCGGCGGCCTGCTGGCGCTGCTTGGGCGCCAGCACCCCGATCGCGAGCAGCGCGGCCACGGCGGGGATCAGCAGCACGACACCGAGGACGACGGCGAGACGGCTGCGAACCGACTTCATGTCCCCCTCCGTCCACACCGCGCCGAAGCACTCACGTCCACGTCCCGATGACGTCGTGGCATGGTGGCACGGATCGACCCGAACCGTCACCGGCTCGCCGGGCAGACCTGGACGAAGGGCCCATCATGGCCGCCGGATCCGCGCCACCACCGGACCCCCCTCACCCCGGGTCGGCGCCCACCGCACGGGCCACCGACAAGGTCGCGCTGCGGCGCACGCTGCGCGCCGCCCGCGCCGCCCGACCCGCGCAGGCCGGGCTCGCCGAGGCCGCCGCTCTGAGCGAGGCCGTGTGCTCGCTGCCCGAGGTGCGCGGTGCCGCGCGGGTCGCCGCCTACGTCTCGCGCCCCCTGGAGCCGTCGACCGCCGTCCTGCTGGACCGCTGGCGCACGGAGGGCCGCCCCGTGCTGCTGCCGGTGGTGCTGCCCGACCTCGACCTGGACTGGGCGCTGGACGACGCGGGCCACCGCCCGGGGCTGCTGCCCGGCGTCCACGAGCCCGGCGGCCTGCGCCTGGGGCCCGCCGCGGTGGCGTCGGCGGACGTCGTGGTGGTGCCCGCCCTGGCCGTCGACCGGGGGGGCCACCGCCTGGGCCAGGGCGGCGGCAGCTACGACCGCGCGCTCGCCCGGGTGGGCCCAAGGACGCTCGTCGTGGCGCTCGTGCACCCCGGCGAGCTGGTGTCCGAGCGGTTGCCGACCGAGGCGCACGACCGCCGGGTCGACGTCGTGGTGACCGCCGAGGAGTGCTGGCGGGTCACCGCGCCGGGTTGAGGGTGAGCTCGTCGGACGTCGCCGCGTCGACCGCACGACGGCTGAACGCCCACGGGTAGCTCTTGCCCTGCGCCCAGTGCTCGGCCTGGTCGTCGTAGTGCGCGTCGTACGCGTGCCCGGACGCCCCGGTGAGGTTCACCCAGGTCGAGCGGTCGAGGTCGGACAGGTCGACGACCATGCGCATCGAGGGCACCCAGTCGACCTGGTAGCCCTTGGACGCCGTCCAGCCCGTGGCGTCGACGATGGACGTCCCGCCGCCGAGCTCGAACGGCCCGCGGTTGACCAGCGCTCGCACCGGGCCCGGCACGGACGACCCACCGAGCGGGGTGTGCACGAGCTCGAGCCGGTGCAGCCGGCCCCACTGCCAGCGGGAGGCGTCCTTGCCGAGCTTGCGGGTCAGCTCGACCCGGGCCGCGACCATCGCCTGCCGCAGGATCTCGTCGCGGTTCTCCACCGCACCGGCGGTCGCGCGGTTGTCCCACCACGGGTCGGACTTGCGCTGCAGCAGCGTCTTGACGACCTCGAACCAGCGGTCGCCGCCGTCCGCCGCGAGCTGGTTGCCCAGCTCGTCGTCGAAGCCGAGGCGCAGCAGGTTGCTCCACACGGCGTTGTAGTAGGCGGCAGCCGCGGAGTCGGCCGGCTGGGTGAAGTCCCAGCCCTTGAGCAGGTCCTGCGCCTCGCGCGTGAACTGGTCGCGGCTCAAGTCGACCTTGAGCAGGAGCGGCACGAGCGTGGGCGCCATGCCGTTGCGCGTGTCCAGCTGGATCTTCGCCATGTCGGCGGCCGTCAGCCCGTTCTCGTCCTTGAGCAGGTCGCGGATGCGCTGCGACCGGTAGCCGTACGACCAGTCCTGGGTGAGGAACGGCTGCGCCGACGCCGTCACGGCCTGGTTGGCGGTGACGATGAAGCCCTCGGGCGGGTTCAGCTCGTGCGGCAGCTTCGAGAACGGCACGAACGACGCCCACGCGTACTGGCTCTTCCAGCCCGGCACCGGCCAGCGGCCGTCGTAACCGCGGCGCACCGGGATGCGTCCGGGCGCCTGGTAGCCGATGTTGCCGTCGACGTCGGCGTAGACGAGGTTCTGCGACGGCACCTCGAACGAGCTCGCGGCGGCCCGGAACTCGTCCCAGCCACCGGCGGCGTCCAGCTCGAAGATGGCGTCGGCCGTGCGCCCGGGCGTGAGCGCCGTCCAGGCCAGCGCCACGTCGTACATCGTGCCGGCGCTGTCGTTGTCGCTCGTGTCGCGCCCGGCGTCGCGGACGCCGGCGATCACGTCGGAGAGCAACGGGCCGTGGCGCGTGCTGCGGACGGTGATCGAGACGTCCGCCCCGCCGCGCACCTTGATGGTCTCCTGGCGCGTCTTCAGCGGCTCGTAGCGGCCGTCGTACTCGGCGCGGTCACCGAGGACGCGCTCGAGGTAGAGGTCGGTGACGTCGGGCCCGAGGTTGGTGAAGCCCCAGGCGATGCGGCTGTTGTGCCCGATGATCACCCCGGGGGTGCCCGAGAACGTGAACCCCGCGACGTCGAACGGGCACTGCGCCGACACGGTGCGGCAGTGCAGGCCCATCTGGTACCACAGGCTCGGGATGGCGGGCGCGAGGTGCGGGTCGTTGGCGAGCATTGGCTTGCCGGACGCCGTGTGCTCGCCGGAGACGACCCAGGAGTTCGAGCCGATCCCGTCGCCCGTGCCCATGAGCGCGGGGACGGCGTCCAGCGCCTGCTGGGCGAGCCGCATGGCGCGCTCACCCGCGCCCGTGCCGAGCACCTGGAGCGACTGCGCGGGGACGGCGGACGCGCTCGAGCCGTCCGACGACCTCCCGACGATCGGCGCGTGCTCGCCGAACGGGTACGGCGGGTAGAGCTGCTCGATGCGCTTCACGGGCAGCGACGCAGACAGCCGCGCCCGGGTCACCTCGTCGTCGTAGTTGCTCTTGAGGTCCCAGGCCATCGCCTTGAGCCACGCGAGGGAGTCCACCGGCGTCCACGGCTCGACCCGGTAGGAGGGCAGCTGGAGGTCGAGCACGGCGTACTCGACGCCGAGCTGGGACGGCGAGCGGCCCGAGATGTAGGCGTTGACGCCGTCCGCGTACGCCTGGAGGTACTGCCGCGTGGTGGCCGACAGCAGCGGCAGCTCCTGCTCGGCGACGCGGCGCCAGCCGAGCGTGCGCACCACCTTGTCGGCCTCGAGCGCGTCGGCGTCCTGACCCACCAGCTCAGAGAGCCGCCCGGCCGTGATGTGCCGGCGCAGGTCCATCTCGAAGAACCGGTCCTGCGCCTGCACGTACCCCTGGGCGAGGAAGAGGTCGGCGGCGGTGTCGGCGTACACCTGCGGCACGCCCAGGTCGTCGCGCAGCACCGACACCTTGCCGGCCAGCCCCGGCACGTCGACCGTGCCGCTGCGGTCGGGGTAGGAGCGCCGGACGGCCGTGACGAGCCCGATCGTGACCACCAGGGCGATCACCACCAGGGTGGCGAGGACGATGGCGAGCACGCGCGTGATGGGATGCAACCGGGCCACGCTGCGAGACTAGGCCACGAGAGCCACCGTCTCGGTCACCAACCGGCCCGGCGGTGACACCCGCGCCGACGGCGCACCGACCTGGAGGCCAGCATGACCTCACCTCGCCGGCCAGCCCCGTGACGATCTCCCTGCTCAACCACTCCCTGCTGCTGGGCGCGGCCGTGGTGCTGGTCGCCATCGCCGCCGTGCGGCTGTCGCTGACCTCCGGGCTGCCCTCGCTGCTGCTCTACCTCGGCCTCGGCCTCGCCCTCGGCGAGTCGGGCCTCGGCGTGCAGTTCGACAGCGAGGAGCTCACCCAGGTGCTGGGCTACAGCGCCCTCGTGCTGATCCTGGCCGAGGGCGGCCTCACCACCCGTTGGTCGACGGTGCGGCACTCACTGGCCCCCGCCGCACTGCTGTCGACGGTCGGCGTGGCGGTCTCGGTCGGGGTCGTGGGCGTCGCCGCGCACCTGCTGCTCGACCTGCCCTGGACGGTCGCCCTGCTGGTGGGCGCCGTGCTGTCGTCCACCGACGCCGCCGCGGTGTTCTCGGTGCTGCGCCGCGTCCCGATCCACCCGCGGCTCGCCGGCGTGCTCGAGGCCGAGTCCGGGCTCAACGACGCCCCGGTCGTGCTGCTCGTCGTGGTGCTCGCCGAGCAGGCGACCGGGGACCACGAGCCCACCGCCTGGTACTCCCTCGTGGGGATCGCCGCCTTCGAGCTCGTGCTCGGCGCCGTCATCGGCCTCGCCGTCGGCTTCGCGGGGGCCTGGGGCCTGCGGCGCCTCCAGCTGCCGTCGTCCGCGCTGTCGTCGCTCGCCGTCGTCGCGCTGACCGTGGCCGCCTACGCCGCGGCCGCGACCCTGCACGGGTCCGGGTTCCTGGCGGTGTACGTCGCCGCGCTCGTGCTCGGCAACGCGGAGATGCCGCACCGGCTGGCCGTGCGCGGCTTCGCCCAGGCCCTCGGCTGGCTCGCCCAGATCGGGCTGTTCGTGATGCTCGGGCTGCTGGCCTCCCCCGGCCGCCTCGACCAGCAGCTGCTGCCGGCGCTCGGCCTCGGCGCGGTGCTGCTGCTGGTGGCCCGCCCGCTATCCGTCGCCTTCTCGATGACGGCGTTCCGGGTGCCGTGGCGGCACCAGGCGTTCTTGTCGTGGGCGGGGCTGCGCGGCGCCGTGCCCGTCGTCCTCGCGACGGTGCCGGCGACCACCGGCGTGCCGGGCACCGAGTGGCTCTTCGACCTGGTCTTCGTGCTGGTGGTGGTGTTCACGCTGGTGCAGGCGCCGACGCTGCCCTTCGTGGCCCGCCGGCTCGGGGTGGCGCACGAGCTCGACAGCCGAGACCTCGACGTCGAGTCCGCACCGCTCGACGAGCTCGGCGCCGAGGTCATGCAGGTGCGCGTCGGCCACGACTCGCGGCTGCACGGGCTCGAGGTCTTCGAGCTGCGCCTGCCGCAGGGTGCCAACATCACGCTCGTCGTGCGCGACGGCCGCAGCTTCGTGCCCGGCGACCGCACGGTGCTGCGCCGCGACGACCAGCTGCTCGTCGTCACCACCACGGCGGCCCGCCGCGAGGCGCAGCGCCGGCTGCGCGCGCTCAGCCTCGGCGGCCGGCTCGCGCTCTGGACCGGTCGGCAGGGCTGAGCCCGCGCACAGGTCGGCGACGGCTACCGTGGGCACGTGACCTCGCCAGCGTCCGGGGGCCTGCGCGTGCTGCGCGCGGGCAGCCTCGCGACGGCCGGCGTCAGCCTCTCGCTCGCCGCGCACACGGCAGCAGGGGGCCACGTCCCCGGCCCGCTGGCGCTCGCCGTGCCGACGGTGCTGGCCGGGTGCGCCGCGGTGCTCGTCACCGGACGCCGGGTCGGCCGGCTGACCGCGACCGGCGGGCTGGTGCTCGCCCAGGCCGGCCTGCACGCGTGGTTCTCGATGACCTCAGGGCACGGCTGCGCGCTCACCTCGGCGTTCCACGGCCACCTGCACGGCGCCGCGCCCGACTGCGGGGCCGTCACCGGCTCAAGCTCGGCGGCTGCGGCGTCCGGTGCCAGTTCCCCGGGCCCGGGGCTCACGATGCTGCTCGCGCACCTCGTCGCCGTGCTGCTCACCGGCCTGCTCCTCGCCCACGGCGAGGCCCTGCTGTGGCGCCTCGTCGCGCTCGCACCCACGAGCCTGCGGCGGGTGCTCGACCTGAACGTGCGCCCGGTGCACCTGGCCCTGCGGCGCTCGCCACCTGTCGCCGCCGTGAGCCGTCCCGTCGCTGCGGTGCTGGGCGGCGCCTGGAGCCTGCGGGGACCTCCGGCCGTCCCCGCTGCCGGCTGATCGACGTGGTGGTCTGCCGGTGGCCCCTGCCCACCCACCAGCACCACCCGCGGCGCTGTCGCCGCAGACCGGAGCCCGCATGACGTCCGTCCCCTTCACCCGCACCGTCGTCGTCCGGCTGCGTCGACGGCTGGGCGCCGTCGTCGTCGCCCTCGCGGCGTTGACGGTGCCCTACCTCGCGCTCGCCCCCGCGGCGAGCGCGCACGACCAGGTCGTGAGCACCAGCCCGTCCGACGGCGCGGTCGTCGGCCCGCCGAGCAGCGTGAGCGTCACCTTCAGCGAGCCGGTCCTCGACGTCGAGGGCGCCAACCGGATCATCGTCACCGGCCCGGCGGGCGCCCTCACCGGCGACCTCACCGCCCAGGGCAAGGTCGTCAAGATCACGTTCGCCAGCCCGTTGCCGGCGGGCGCATACACCGTGCAGTGGCGCGCGGCGTCCGCCGACGGCCACCCGGTCTCGGGCACCTTCTCGTTCCGGGTGCGAGGGGCCGCCGTGCAGTCCAGCACACCGGTGTCGACCGCCACCGCCGCAGCCTCCACCGCCACCCCGGCGGCCACCACCCCCGCGGCCACGCCCACGGCGGTCGCGTCGCCGGCGACGACCCCCACCTCGAACGACACCGCGTGGGGCCCGTGGCTCATCGGTGCCCTGGTGGTCGCCGCGCTCGCTGCGACGGCCCTGATCTGGTCGGCGCGTCGTCGGGTGGCCCGCGACGGTGCTGACGGCCCCTCGAGCGCCGGATCGCGTCCCGCCCCTGGTGAAGGGAACGAGCCGTGACCTCGTCGGCCCCGGCGTGGCGGCTGTGGCTCGCCACCGCCCTGCGGCTCGTCCTCGCCGGCGTGCTGGCGACCGCCGGGGCCTTGAAGCTGCCCGAGCCCGCCAGCTCGGTGCGGGCCGTCCGGGCCTACCAGCTGCTGCCGGAGGCGATCGTGCCCACCGTGGGCTACGTCCTGCCGCTGCTCGAGCTCGCCGTCGCCCTGCTGCTGCTCCTCGGCCTCGCGACCCGGCTCGCCGCCGGCGTGGCCGGGCTGCTGATGGCCGCGTTCATCATCGGCATCGCCTCGGCCGCCGCGCGGGGCCTGTCGATCGACTGCGGCTGCTTCGGCGGGGGCGGCCAGGTCGCCGCCGGAGCCACGCGGTACACGCAGGAGATCCTGCGCGACGTCGGCCTGCTGCTCGCCGCCGGCTTCCTGGTGCTCTGGCCCGCGAGCCGGCTCTCGCTCGATCCCACCCCGGCCGACCGCTCGACGGTCCCGACCCACGACACTGACGACGTGCACGACCACAGCGACGAGGAGATCCCCGATGACGTCCGGTAAGTCGACCCGCTCCGCCCGCGAGGTCAAGGCCGCCGAGCGACGGGCCGCCGCCGCCCGGGCGGAGTCCCGGCGCAAGAACGGCATCCGCATCGGCGTGGCCGTGGTGATCCTGCTGGTGATCGTGGGCTTCGGCGCTTTGATCCAGGCCCAGCGCGGTGGCACCGGCGACTCGACGGCCGACCCGGCCAACACGTCCGGCGCGGCGAACGGCGTCATCACGGTCGGTCAGGCCTCGGCGCCGGTGGCGCTGACGGTGTACGAGGACTTCCAGTGCCCGTACTGCAAGCAGTTCGAGGAGTCGAGCAACGACCTCATCACCTCCTACGTGCAGGCGGGCAAGGTGCGCGTCGAGTACCACCCGATGGCGTTCCTCGACGAGGCCTCGACGACGCGCTACTCCACGCGCGCGCTCAACGCCGCGGCGTGCGTCGTCGACACCAAGCCCGGCGCGTTCGAGAAGTTCCACGACCTGCTCTTCGCCAACCAGCCGGCCGAGAAGAGCGCGGGCCTGCCCGACTCCAAGCTCATCGACCTCGCCCAGCAGGCAGGGGCCGGTGACGTCTCGAAGTGCGTGAAGGACCTGACGTTCGAGGGCTGGACGGCGCGCGCCACCGACCAGGCCAGCAAGGACGGCGTGGTGAGCACCCCGACGCTGATGGTGGCCGGGCAGAAGGTCGACAACCCGCTCGACCCCGCCGTCGTGAAGCAGGCGATCGAAGCCGCCCTCGCCAAGTAGCCCTCGCCACGTAGCTGGGATCGTGCCCGCCAGGCCGCAGCGGCCGGCCTGGTGGGCATGATCACTGCGGGGAGGTGGGGGAAGCCGCGGGGTCGGGGTAGACGTCGACCTCGGTGGCCTTGACAGTGAGCCAGACGTCGGCACCCGGGGCGAGGCCCAGCTCGGCAACGGCGCCCGGCGTGACGTCGACGAGCACCGGTGGCTGCGCCTCGACGTGTACGCGCACCCTGTCGTGCAACGGCTCCAGACCGTCGACGACGCCAGACCAGACGTTGCGGGCGCTGCCGGGCACGGGATGCTCGGCGTGCAGGCTCACCGCCTGCGGTGGCACCGCGACGAGCACGCGTGCGCCCGTCGGGACGTCGGGCGGGGCGCCGCGCAGGACGCCTCCGGCGTCCAGCGCCACCGTCCCGCGGTGCGCCGTGGTGCGGCCAGGCAGGAGGTTGAGGCCCACCAGGCGGGCCACGTAGTCGGTGGCCGGCCGCCGCGCCACGTCAGCCGGCCGCCCCTGCTGCACGACCCGTCCGGCCTCGAGGACGAGCAGGCGGTCGGCCATCACCATGGCCTCCACCGCGTCGTGCGACACCACGACGACCGGCCCGCCGAAGTCGACCAGGTGCCGGCGCAGGGCGACGCGCACCTCGAGGCGCGCCCGGGCATCGAGCGCCGCGAGCGGCTCGTCGAGCAGCAGCGCGGCAGGGCCCGTCGCGAGAGCCCGCGCCAGCGCCACGCGCTGCGCCTGGCCGCCCGAGAGCTCGCCGGGGCGCCGGTCGGCCAACGCCGCCAGGTCGAGGCGCCCCACCCAGGCCTGGGCCGTACGTCGCGAGGCCGCGCGCCCCTGGCCGGCGCAGCGGGCACCGAAGGCGACGTTGTCCAGCACGCTCAGGTGGGGGAAGAGGCGGTAGTCCTGGAACACCAGCCCGACACCGCGTCGCTCGGGCGGCACCACCAGCCCGGCGCCGTCGTCCAGCACCCGGCCGTCGAGCTCGATCTGCCCGTGCTGCAACACCTCCAGCCCCGCGACGGCGCGCAGCAGGCTCGTCT
The DNA here is from genome assembly GCA_963816695.1 of uncultured Actinomycetota bacterium. Lineage (GTDB taxonomy): Bacteria > Actinomycetota > Actinomycetes > Actinomycetales > Angustibacteraceae > Angustibacter. The sequence goes on along the minus strand of CAWFLV010000004.1, from coordinate 459,967 downwards.
TGCCGGCGCCGTTGGGACCGACCACCACGAGTACCTCGCCGGGTTCGACGTCGACGTCGAGCTGGGCGGTGAAGCCACCGCGGACGAGGGACCCGTGCACGCGCAGCGGGCCGGTCACGGTCTCACCCCGGCCCGCAGCCAGCGGTCGCGCAGCAGCGCCAGCACCGCGACGGACACGACGAGCAGCACGAGGGACAGCGCGATGGCGGCTTCGGGGTCGGTCTCGAGCGCGAGGTAGACGGCCAGCGGCATCGTCTGCGTGCGACCGGGGAAGTTGCCGGCGAACGTGATCGTCGCCCCGAACTCACCCAGCGCCCGGGCCCAGCAGAGCACGGCACCGGCGACCAGCGAGGGCCCGATCATCGGCAGCGTCACGCGACGGAAGACCGTCATCCGGCTGGCGCCGAGCGTCGCGGCGGCCTCGTCCAAACCGCGGTCGGCCGCCCGGAGCGCGCCCTCGACGGTGATGACGAGGAACGGCATCGCGACGAAGGCCTCGGCCACCACGACCGCCGCGGTGCTGAAGGGCAGGGTGAGCCCGAACCACGCGTCCAGGTGCCGGCCGAGCAGGCCGCGGCGACCGAGGGCCATCAGCAGCGCGACGCCACCCACGACCGGCGGCAGCACCAGCGGCACGGTGACCAGCGCGCGCAGCACGCCCACGCCGGGCAGCCGCACCCGCGCGAGCACCCAGGCGAGCGGGACACCCAGCACGAGCGCGACCGCGGTGGCCAGCGTCGCGCTGACGAGCGACAGCCGCAGCGCGTCGCTGACCTGGGCGTCCGCGAGCAGCCGGGGCAGCCCGCGCCAGGGCGCCCGCACCAGCAGGGCGGCCAGGGGCAGCAGCAGGAACACCACGGCAACGGCTGCGGGTACCGCCAGTGGCCACGGTGCCCGGCGGTGGGCCGAGCCGCGCCTGATCGAGGTGGCCACCGGCTCAGGGCCCCTGGAATCCCGCACCGGCGAGCGCCCTCGTACCAACCGGAGACAGGACGAAGTCGACGAACGCCTCGGCGGTGGCGGCGTTCCGGGAGCTCTTGAGCATCGCGATCGGGTACGAGGTGGACGCGTTCACGTCGTCGGGGATCGCGACGCCCTTCACCGTGCCGGCCGCGGCCCGCACGTCCGTGACGTAGACGACGCCGGCGTCGGCCTCGCCCAGCGCGACCTTCGTCAGCACCGACTTGACGTCGGTCTCCTCGCTGACGGGCGTCACCTTCACCCGCGCGTTGGCGAACACCTGGGCGGCCACGGCGCCGCAGGGCACCTGGGCCTGGCACAGCACGACCTTGACGCCCGGACGCGCCAGGTCGGCGACCGAGCCGACCTTCGCCGGGTTGGCAGGCGGCACGGCGATCTCCATGACGTTCTGGGCGAAGTCCTCGGGGGCGCTCGCGTCACCGGCGTCGACGACCTGGGCCATGTTCGTCGGGCTGGCCGAGGCGAACACGTCGGCGGGCGCCCCTTGGGTGATCTGCTGGGCCAGGCCCGAGCTCGGGCCGAAGCTCATCGTGACCTTCGTGCCAGGGTGCGCCGCCTCGAAGTCCCGGCCCAACGCCGTGAAAGCCTCGGTGAGCGAGGCCGCCGCGAAGACCGTGATCTCACCGCGCACCACGCCGGACGACGTCGGGCCGCCGCTGGTCGTGGCCCCGTCGCCGCACGCGGTGGCGAGAACGAGCGACGCCGCGACGGTCGCGACCAGCCTGGTGCGCCGGGCCCGGCGGCGGGTCCGGTGGTGGCTCACGGCTGCTCCGGCAGCTCGACGACGACGTGGGTCGACTTCACCGACGCGATCGCGAGCACCCCCGGCTCGAGGCCGAGGTCGTCGGCGGCCTCGCGGCTCATCAGCGACACCAGCCGGTGCGGCCCGCTCTGGATCTCGACCTGGGCCATCACCGTGTCGCGGACCACCCGCGTCACCAGACCGACGAACCGGTTGCGCGCCGACTCCGAGACCACCGGCCGGGCCGTGGGTCGCTCGCTGGTCGCGGCGACCTCCGCCGCGAGGCGGGCCAGATCGGCACCCTCGATCACCTGGCGGCCGGCCGCGTCGGCGGCCGCCGCCACCCGGCCGCCGTCGACCCAGCGACGCAGCGTGTCGTCGCTGACGCCGAGCAGCTCGGCGGCTTCGCGGATGCGGTAGAGCGGCATGTGCGGATCCTAGCCGCATCTGCGCTACCTCTGGCCAGAAAGATCCGCGTCTGCGGAACAGGTAGGTGATGACGACGGCACGGGACTTGCGCCTCTGCCGGGTCCGTGGACGCCGCGGAAGGCTGGACTCGAGCGGGACGAGCCCCGTGCCTCGGCATCGGGTGCTGCACGCCCGGACGGCCACTTGGGAGGCCACCATGTCCGCCTCGACCCACTACGAGGACCAGCCGATCAGCCCACGCCTCAAGATCTCCGCGCTCTGGACGTCCATGCTGTTCGTCTTCGCCTACGTGGACCTGTTCAGCTCGTTCCGAGCCGACGTCCGCGCCGACATCGACGCCGGCAAGATGTTCGCCTTCACCATCGGCCAGGGCTTCTTGCTCGGGGTGACGATCTACGTCCTGGTCCCCAGCCTGATGCTGTTCCTCAGCCTGGTCCTCCCCGTGAGGACGACGCGGGCGGCCAACGTGGTCGTGGCTGTCCTCTACGCCGTCACGATCGCCGGCGGCGCCATCGGAGAGTGGAGCTACTACGTCCTCGGCAGCGTGGCCGAGGTCGGGTTGCTGGCCGGTGTCGTCTACTACGCGTGGACGTGGCCGAAGGTGGCCGACGCCCTCGCCTCCCCGACGGCCCACTCCCGGGCCGGCACCCGGGTCCACGCTGCTCCGAAGGCGCCTCGGTAGCCCCTCAGCTGGCTGGGCCTCGGCGTCGGCACGGTTGCGGTGGTCTCGATCGTGCCGGGTCTGGCCGTCCTCGAGGTCGTGCCCGGATGCCGTCGACCCGATACCTGCGAGCGCGCTGACGGCCGACCCACCCGTCACGCGGTAGCGGCCGCTACGGCCCGCCCCGCGGTGCGTCCGCTGAACAGGCAGCCGCCGAGGAACGTGCCCTCCAGCGACCGGTAGCCGTGCATACCCCCGCCCCCGAAGCCCGCGACCTCACCGGCGGCGTACAGGCCGGGCACCGGCTCGGCGTCGGCACCCAGCACGCGGCCGGACAGGTCGGTCTCGAGGCCGCCGAGCGTCTTGCGGGTCAGCACGCGCAGCCGGACGGCGATCAGCGGGCCGGCCTTGGGATCGAGCAGCCGGTGCGGGGCCGCGGTGCGGATCAGCTTGTCGCCGCGGTACCGGCGCGCCCCGTGGATCGCCGTGATCTGGGCGTCCTTCGTGAAGGCGTTGTCGATCTCGCGGTCGCGCGCGAGCACCTGGCGCTCGAGCAGGTCGTGGTCGACGAGGTCGCTGCCGACGAGCGCGTTCATCCCGTCGACGAGCTCGCCCAGGGTGTCGCGGACGACGAAGTCGACGCCGTGCTGCTTGAACGCCTCGACCGGGCCGGGCGCCCCCGGCTTGACCCGCGAGAGCACCTGGCGCACGTCCTTGCCCGTGAGGTCGGGGTTCTGCTCCGAGCCAGAGAGCGCGAACTCCTTCTCGATGATCTTCTGCGTCAGCACGAACCACGTGTGGTCGTGGCCCGTCCGCAGGATGTGCTCGAGCGTGCCGAGCGTGTCGAACCCCGGGAACAAGGGGCCGGGCAGCCGGTGCCCGGTGGCGTCCACCCACATCGACGACGGCCCCGGCAGGATCCGGATGCCGTGGCCCGGCCAGATGGGGTCCCAGTTCTCGATGCCCTCGGTGTAGTGCCACATCCGGTCGCGGTTGACCACCGATCCGCCTGCCGCCTCGGTGATGGCGATCATCCGGCCGTCGACGTGCGCCGGGACGCCGGTGAGCAGCTCGCGCGGAGGCGCACCGAGCCGCTCGGGCCAGCTCGCTCGCACCAGGTCGTGGTTGCCGCCGATGCCCCCGCTGGTCACCACCACCGCCTGCGCCGTGAGGGTGAACTCCCCCACCTCGGTGCGCGAGGACGCCTCGCCGCGCCGCAGGTGGCACGGCTCGAGCACGGCACCACGGACGCCGGTCACCGCGCCGGCCGTGGTGACGAGCTCGTCGACGCGGTGACGCGGAGCCAGCCGCACCAGGCCGCGCGCCACACCCTCGCGGACGCGCCGCTCGAACGGCTCGACCACGCCGGGGCCCGTGCCCCACGTGATGTGGAAGCGCGGCACCGAGTTGCCCGGCCCGTCCGCGAGGTACCCGCCACGCTCGGCCCAGCCGACGACCGGGAAGAACCGCACCCCCTGCTCGCGCAGCCAGGTCCGCTTCTCGCTCGCCGCCCACTCGACGTACGCGCGTGCCCACTGGCGCGGCCAGTGGTCCTCGCGCTCGCGGTCGAAGCCGGCCGTGCCGAGCCAGTCCTGCCACGCCAGGTCGAAGGAGTCGCTGATGCCCATCCGCCGCTGCTCCGGGCTGTCGACGAGGAACAGTCCCCCGAACGACCAGAAGGCCTGGCCCCCGAGGTTGGCCTCCGACTCCTGGTCGACGAGCACCACCCGTCGACCGGCGTCCACGAGCTCTGCGGTGGCGACGAGCCCGGCGAGACCGGCCCCGACCACGACGACGTCAGCGTCCATGGGCGCATGCTGCCAGACGGCCGGCCCCGTACGGGGCCCTCAGGCGGACAGGCGCACCGCCTCGTCGGCCCGCGCCACGTGCTCGTCACGCGGGTCGAGGACGGCGGCGAGGCGCAGCCACTGGCGCGCCTCGTCGGCGCGGCCCATGCGGGTCAGGGTGCGGCCGAGCAGGTGCGCGGCCTCGGCGTCGGTGGGATCGGCGGCCACGAGGCCCTGAGCGACCTCCCGAGCGCGGTCGAGCGCCGCGAAGCGGTAGTAGGCGAGGGCGAGCAGGCGCTGGGCGGCGGACGTCGCGAGATCGGCGTCGTCCATGCGCTGCAGCGTCGAGATGGTGTGCCGCGGGTGCCCGTCCTCGAGGTACTGCTCAGCGAGGCGGAACAGCTCGTAGCCGCTGACGTCGGTCATGGGGGCCTCCTGATCGGTCACCGCCCCGGTGGGGGCGCGCCAGTCCAACGCCGTGCTCGGACCGGCCATTCCCCAGCGGACGTCAGGCGCAGGTGCGCATGAGCTGCGGCCCGACCGCCGCGCCGTGCACCGAAGCGTCACGTCGACGCGCGGGCCGACCACGTCGTACACTTGGCACTCGGACGACCGGAGTGCCAGACCCGGTGCCTGGATCCCGTGGAGGGCCCCACATGCCGACGTACGACTACGCCTGCACGCAGTGCGACCACGCCTTCGAGGTCGTCCAGGCGTTCACCGACGACGCGCTCACCGTGTGCCCGCAGTGCGGTGGCCGGCTGCGCAAGGTCTTCGGCTCGGTCGGCGTGGTCTTCAAGGGGTCCGGCTTCTACCGCACCGACTCGCGCTCGTCGGCCAGCATCCCCGCGGGCTCGTCCTCGGACAGCAAGAGCGACAGCTCGTCGAGCAAGAGCGGCTCGGAGGGCTCGAGCTCGTCGTCGGACTCCTCGTCGGGCTCGTCCGGCTCATCAGGCTCATCAGGCTCGTCGGGCTCGTCGGGCTCGTCCGGCTCGTCCGGCTCGTCCGGCAGAACGGGCAGCACCGCCAAGGGCAGCTCCACCTCCGCCGCCTGAGCCTGAGCCGGCTGAGCCGTCGTCCACAGGCCGCGAGCTCGTCGGCCGGACGGCGCCCGGGCCCGCCTAGGCTGGGCGCATGAGCGATCTCGGCGCCGCCACGGCCGTGCCCGGCACCCCCGCACCCATCGGGGTGATCGGGGGCTCCGGCTTCTACTCCTTCCTCGACGACGCCCGTGAGGTGCGGGTCGAGACGCCCTTCGGGCCACCGAGCGACCCCCTCACGGTCGGCGAGGTGCAGGGTCGCCCGGTCGCGTTCGTGCCGCGCCACGGCCGCGACCACCGCTTCCAGCCCCACCGGGTCAACTACCGCGCGAACCTCTGGGCGCTGCGGGCGGTCGGCGTGCGGCAGGTGCTGGCACCGTGCGCCGTCGGCTCGCTGCACGTCGAGCACGGCCCGGGCACGCTCGTGGTGCCCGACCAGGTGCTCGACCGCACGTGGGGCCGCGCGCACACCGTGTACGACGGCGAGGGGCCGGTCGTGCACGTGTCGATGTCCGACCCCTACTGCCCGCGCGGGCGTCGCACGCTCCTGCACGCCGCGAGCCGGGCCGGCGAGCCCGTGGTCGACGGCGGCACGCTGGTCGTGATCAACGGCCCGCGGTTCTCCAGCCGGGCCGAGTCGCGCTGGCACGCGTCGTCCGGTGGCACGGTCGTCGGCATGACCGGCATGCCCGAGGCGTCCATCGCGCGCGAGCTGGCGATGTGCTTCACCTCGGTCGCCCTCGTCACCGACCTCGACGCCGGCGTCGAGGCGGGCGAGGGCGTCACGCACCACGAGGTGCTGGAGGTCTTCGCGCGCAACGTCGAGCGGCTCAAGGGGCTGCTGGCGGGTGTCGTCCCGCAGCTGCCGACCGACGACGAGTGCTCGTGCCGGCACGCGCTCGACGGGCAGCGGTTGCCGTTCGACCTGCCGTGAGGGCGCGGCTCACCACGTGGTCGCGCAGCCGCGCCCGGCCGCGGCCCGAGCACGGCTGGGTGCCGCTGCGCCGCCGATCGCCCGGCCCGCGACGGTGGCTGTCCGCGGGCGCGGCGGCAGCAGCGACGGCGGCGGGGCTGAGCGTGCTCGCCCCCGAGCCGCCGCCCGGCCGGCCGGTGGTCGTGGCGGTGCACGAAGTGCCGGCCGGGGCCGCGCTGCAGGCGTCCGACGTCGAGCTCGACTCGCGTCCGGCCGACGAGCTCCCCGCTCCCGCCGCGCACCGGGTCGACGAGGTCGTCGGGCGCGTCCTCGCCGCTCCGCTCGCGGCCCGCGAGGTCGTCACGAGCACCAGGCTGGTCGGGCAGGGACTGCTGACCGGACGTCCCCGCGACGAGGTGGCGGCGCCGGTGCGGATCGCGGACGCCGCCAGCGCCGCGCTGCTGCGAGCGGGTGCTCGGGTCGACGTCCTCGTCGCCGTCGAGGGCGCCCGCACCGCACGCACCGTCGCGCGCGGCGCGACGGTGCTCGCCGTCGGCCCGACCGCGTCGGACTCCCTGCTCAGCGGTGCCGGTGACGGCGAGGGCGGCCTGGTGCTGCTCGCCGTCAGCGACTCGACGGCCGCCGACCTCGCGCAGTCCGCCGCCGCCGGGCCGCTGTCGGTCGTGCTGCGCTGACCGTGCCCGGGGAAGCCCGCAGGCACCCGCGACGCGGTACGTTCGCCCGTGTCGGAGCCGGAGGGCTGGCTCTTCAGCAGATGGGACGCATCCATGGTCAAGGGCTTCAAGGACTTCATCCTGCGCGGGAACGTCATCGACCTGGCAGTGGCCGTCGTCATCGGCGCCGCCTTCGGTGCCGTGGTCACCGCTCTGGTCGACACCCTCATCTCACCGCTGATCGCTGCGATCTTCGGCAAGCCGGACTTCTCCCAGGCGTTGATCCTCGAGGTGAACGGTGCCCAGTTCAAGTTCGGGGCATTCGTGACAGCGGTCATCAACTTCCTGCTGATCGCTGCCGCGGTCTACTTCGTGATCGTGGCTCCGATGAACACGCTCGCCGAGCGCCGCAAGGCCGGGATCGAGCCCGAGCCGGCCGCACCGGCCGAGGACGTGCTGCTGCTCACCGAGATCCGCGACCTGCTGGCCCGCCAGAGCGGCACGACACCGCCCAGCAGCACCGGCAGCCCCACCCCGCCCAGCACCCTCTGACGCCCCCACATCGCCAAGGATCTGGGGTCTTGAGGCGCTGAGAACCCCAGATCCTTGGCGACGTGCGGCCAAGAGCTGGCTCGAAGCGTCAGCCCCAGTGCGGCGGTCGCTGGTCGAGCAGCCACTGCTCGTGGTCGTCACGCGCGTCCTCGGGGTCGGTGGCCTCACCCCAGCCGACGTCGGTGTCGTCCGTCGTCTGCTCAGGCGGCGCGCCGTCGCGCGGCTCGTCGGGCGGGCCGCCCTCGGGCCGCTCGCTCGATGACCGGCCGTCCTGCTCCGGGTCGCTCATCGGGCCCCTCCGTCGGCGGCAGCGCCACGCACCCGGGCGATCGCGGCGTCGACGGCGGCGTCGATCCGGCTGCCCCGGCGGTTGAGGCCGAGGTGCTGCCGGGTGAGCGCCGCGACGTCCTCGTGCGTGCGCAGCAGGGTGTCCGAGCAGATCCAGGTGACGACGGCGTCGAGCTCGGCGTCGGTGTACTCGTCGATCGAGCGGCCCGTGGGAACACGCGGCCGCTCTCCCGCTCGACCCGCCGACGGCTGCGACGGCGCACCCGCCAGCGCGCCGACCAGCCGCGGGCCGTGGTCGTCGAGGTCCCAGCGGACGCTGCTGCCCGGCGTCGGCGCCGGGTCGGCGTCCTGCACCGCGCGCACCGCGGTCTCCACGACCGACCGCACGCGCGCCACCTCGCGCGCCGGGTCGCGGAACACGTCGGTCGACCACACCCGCAGGTGCCGCCAGCCCAGCCGCTCGAGCTGCTCGGGCCGCAGCCGGTCGCGCTCGCGGCTGTTGGCGACCTGCGCGTAGCACGGCCCGTCGGACTCCACCGCCACGAGCAGCGGGCCGTCCTGCGGCCCGACCGCCAGGTCGATCGGGGCGGACGACGCACCGAACCCGCTCTCGACCCGCAGGCCCTGAGCCAGCAACCGGGCCGCCAGGTCGGCCAGCAGGGGGTCGGGCGGGGCGACGACGCCCGGCGGCGCGCCGTCCCGTGCCGCCTCTCGGGGGGCGACTGCGCCGGCCTCGCTACTGCCGGGGGCCGCTGCAGCGGGGTCGTCGAGCAGGCGGCCGCCGGACGCGGCGTAGGCGAGGTAGGCGCGCAGCAGCCGGGCGCCCTCCGCCGACAGCCGGGCCGGGTCGAGGTCCGCGGCACCGAACGACGAGACCACCGTCATGCGCGAGCGCGCACGCGTGACCGCCACGTTGAGCCGCCGCTCGCCGCCTGCCTGGTTGAGCGGGCCGAAGCGGTGCAGCACGCGGCCGTGCGGCGTCCGGCCGTAGCCGATGGTCAAGATGATCGCGTCGCGCTCGTCACCCTGCACGCGCTCGAGGTTCTTGACGAAGAAGCGCTCGCGGCGGTCGTCGGCGAAGAACTCCGCCACGTCGGGGTGCTCGGCGAGCGCGACGCGCAGCGCGTCCTCGACGCGGTGGGCGTGCCGCAGCCCGAGGGCGATGACCCCCAGGGACTCCTGCGGGCGGCGGCGGGCGTGCTCGATCACGAGCTCGACGACCCGTGCCACCTCGGCGTCGGTGCTGTCGACGGACTCCGAGTCCGGTGCGAGGACGCCGCGACCGTCGACCTCCTCCAGCGCCAGCACCGGCTCGGCGCCGACCCCGGGGAACGTGACCAGGGAGCCGTCGTACACGTGGTGGTTGGCGAACGCCACCAGGCGCTCGTCACGCGAGCGGTAGTGCCAGCGCAGCTGAGCCACCGGCAGGGTCGCCGACAGCACGTCGAGCACCGACTCGAAGCCCTCGGTGAACTGCTCGGACGCCGCGTCGCCGGGCCCGTCGTCGGGGACGGCGCTGGTGAAGAACGCCGTGGGCGGCAGCTGCCGCTCGTCGCCGGCCACGACCACCTGGCGGGCGCGGCTGATCGCGGCGACGGCCTGCGCCGGCGGCACCTGGGACGCCTCGTCGAACACCACCACGTCGAAGAGCTCACCGGCGGGCAGCACCTGCGAGACGACCAGCGGGCTCATCGCCCAGCACGGCTTGGCGGCGCCCAGGACGTCGGGGCAGCCCCCCACCAGGTCGCGCAGCGGCCGGTGCCGGCGCTGCTTGGCCGCCTCGCTGCGCAGCAGCGCCGACTGCTCCGGGTGGCGGTCGAGCGCCGCGACCAGCCGCTCGGCCGTCGCCCGGCGCACCCGCTGCGCGCCGACGGCGACGTGCTCGCGGTCGGCGGCCGCGAACTCGGCCCCCACCTGGCGCAGCAGCTCACCGTCGTGCGCGCCGTAGCGGGGGTCACCCAGTGCGAGGTGCTCGAGCACCGACGTCCACCACACGAGGTCCAGCTCGGAGCCGACGTCCTGCGGAGCCACGTCGCGCCCGGCGAGGTCGGCCAGCAGCGGCTCCAGGCCGGCGGCGCGCAGGCGCTCACGCAGGCTCACGGTGCGCGGGATCACCGGCAGGGACGCCGTGCGCTCGGTCATCAGCTCCAGGCGGCCGGCCAGGACGTCGAGCCCGACCGTGGTGAGCTCACCGCCGGCGACCGTGTCGGCGAGCCGCTCGGCCAGCCAGGCCACGGGCTCGGCGACGTCCAGGTAGGCGACCTCGGCGGCGTCCAGGCCGGCGGGCAGCTGCGGGCGCGCACCGGGGCCGGCGAGCACCTGCCACTCCTCGCGCTGGCGGTGCGCCAGAGCGAGGGCGGCGTGCAGGTCGTCCGGTGGGGCGCCGGGCCGCAGCAGCCGGCGCGCCTGGCGGGCCAGCCGGCGCCGCTGCATCCAGCCCAGCTCGATCCCGCGCTCGGCGCGCCACTGCTTGGAGGCGGTCGCGGCCACGGCGTCGGCGAGGGAGGTGTCGAAGACGTCGGCGGAGAACACCTCGAGCGTCGTGCGCACCGACCCGATGAGGGCGAGCGCGCGACCCCAGTCGGCCAGCGTGCGCCCCTCGGGCATGCCGGCCTCCGACAGCAGGGTCGACATCGTGTACTGGGCGTGCGGCAGCGACTGCTGGCTGAGGGTCGTGACCTTCTCCAGCGCCTCCTGCGCCTCCTCGGGCGTGGCCAGGTGGGCGCCGAACCACGGGTCGTCGTCCGGGCCGGCGTGGAACGCACCGAGGCTGGCCGCCTCGCGCAGCTCCTCGCGCAGGACGTCGAGCTGGCTGCGGTCGAGCGCCTCCAGCGCGGCGCCGCGCACCCGCACCCTGGAACGGGGCGCCGGCCGCCGCTCGGTCAGCGCCGCCAGCGCCTGCTGCGCGTCGTAGGCCGAGACGCCCCAGGGCTCGCGGCGCTCGTGCAGCGCGGTCAGGTGCCCGGTGAGCCGGCTGCGGCGCTCGACGAGGGTCGCGACGGTCGCCTCGACGTCCGGGCGAGCGACCCGGCCGGCCCGCTCGAGCGTGACCGCGATGTCGCGGGCGACCCGCCGGCGGTTGCTGGCGCCGTCGTGGAGGTCGAGCACGAGGTCGTCCAGCCCGACGGCCGCGAGCCGCGACAGCACCGCGTCGATGGCCGCGCGCTTCTCGGCCACGAACAGCGTGCGGCGTCCGGCGGCGGCGAGGCTGGCGATGAGGTTGGCGATCGTCTGGGACTTCCCGGTGCCCGGTGGCCCCTTCACCACCAGGTGCGAGCCGGCCAGGACGGCGTCCACCACCGCCTGCTGGGAGGCGTCGGCGTCGAGCACGAGGTGCTCGGACGCCGGGTCGACATCGTGCGCGGGCGCCAGGGCGCTGGGGTCGGCGACGGCGGCGATGGCCTGCGGGTCGCCCGCCAGCGCCGCGACGACGTCGTGCCCCGCCAGGGTGTCGCGCTGGGCCTCCAGGTCGGTGACCATCGGCAGCCGCGCGTACGAGAAGGTGCCGATCACCAGGCGGTGCTCGACGCTGAACCCCGGCACGTCGCGGCAGGTCTGGGCCACGCGGTCCAGCACCGGCCGCGGGTCGAAGCCGTCGTCGCTCAGGGCGAGGTCGGCGATGACCTCGGCGTCCAGCTGGACGCCGTACTCGGTGGCGAGGTAGTGCACCAGCACGGGGTTGAGCTCGGCGGCGGGGCCGAGGTCGACGTCGAAGTCCTCACCGGCAGCGCCCCGAGGTCGCAGCGTGCAGGCGCGCAGCAGCACGGGTGCGGCCGGCGGGCGGGCGGCGTCCGGGGCGTGCCAGGTCGCCATGCCGACGGCCAGCCAACCGGTCTCGATGCCGCGCTCCTCGGCGAGCTCGACGGTCTTGGCGCGGATCGCTCGGGCTCGTCGCCGCGCGTCGGCCAGCGTGCCGGCCTCGCGCACGAGCGTCGACAGCCGCGTGGGGCGGCCGGCCAGCAGCATGGCCAGGCCGCTGGGGTGGGCGTGGGTGAGGTCGAGCGTGCCGACGGCGAGGTCGCGGTACCACAGCAGGGTGTTGCGCCCACCCAGGTCGACCAGCTCGCGCGTCCAGGCGTCGACGGCGCTCCGGACGCGGTCGTCGCGGCTCGGCGGTGCGGCGTCCGGCCTGGGGCCCTGCGGCTCGTGGCCGGGGTCGTCCAGAGGCGCCTCGGCCGGGTCGGCGTCGAACTGCGCTGCGCTCACTCGCCCTACGCTAACCGCCCGCGCACGCCCTACCCCGCCGCCATGCCCACCCCGCCGATGTTGATCACGGTCAGTGGGCGGCTACCGGGGGCCGGACGTGGTTGACGGTGTGCACCGCGCAGGGGGGGCAAGCGGTGCACACCGTCGGGGAACAGCATGGGGCCCAGGCGATTGCAGCGTCAAGCAGATCGGCAGGATCGGCGTGCGACTCCGGACACATGCGACGAATCCCAGGGGTCACGACGGCTGCGGACGACGGATTCCGCAGATGGGCGCCGGCCAGGGGCGGCCTGAACCACCCTCGGTGCGCGAGCACGCCCCCCGACCCGGGACAATCGAGGAGTGAGCAGCCAGCAGACCGACGTCCTCGTGGTCGGCGCCGGGCCAGCGGGATCCTCCGCCGCCGCCTGGGCCGCCCGCCACGGCCTGGACGTCGTGCTCGCCGACAAGCACACCTTCCCCCGCGACAAGGCGTGCGGCGACGGGCTCACCCCGCGCGCGATCGCCGAGCTGCGCGGCCTCGGGCTCGGTGACTGGCTGCGCGGCCGTGCCGTCAACTGGGGTCTGCGCGCAGCGGGTTTCGACCAGGAGCTCTACCTGCCCTGGCCCGGCGGCAGCCTGCCGGCGCAGGGCAGCGCCGTGCCGCGCACCGAGCTCGACGCCACGATCCGCCAGGTCGCCCTCGACAGCGGCGCCACCGGCCTGGACGGCGCCCGCGCCGTCGACGTGGTGCGCGACGGCGACCGCGTGTCGGGCGTGGTGTTCCAGCAGGCGGGGTCGACGACCACCGTGAGCTGCCGCCGGCTCGTCGTCGCGGACGGCGCGCGCTCGCAGCTCGGTCGCGTCCTCGGCCGCGAGTGGCACCGCGACACCGCCTACGGCGTGGCGATCCGCGCCTACGCGAAGTCCCAGCGCGCGGACGACCCGTGGATCAGCTCGCACCTGGAGCTGCGCGGCGCTGACGACGAGCTGCTGTCGGGCTACGGCTGGGTCTTCCCGCTCGGTGCCGGCGAGGTCAACATCGGCGTCGGCACGCTCGCCACGGCGCGGCGTCCGGCCGACGTCGCGCTGCGCTCGTTGCTCGACATCTACACCCAGCAGCGGCGCGACGACTGGCAGCTCGAGGGTGGCGTGCGTGCGGCGTCGTCCGCGCTGCTGCCGATGGGCGGCGCCGTATCGGGGGTCGCGGGGCCGAACTGGGGGCTCGTCGGCGACGCGGCCGGCTGCGTCAACCCGCTCAACGGCGAGGGCATCGACTACGGCCTGGAGACCGGGCGGCTGCTCGCCGAGCTGTTGGCGGCGGACGGCGACCTCGAGCTCGCCTGGCCCGCGACCTTGCGGTGGCACTACGGCGAGGCCTTCTCGATCGCTCGTCGGCTGGCCGGGCTGCTCACCGTGCCGGGCCTGCTTCCCGCGGCGGGGCCGGTCGGCATGCGCTCGCGAGCGTTGATGACCCTCGCGCTGCGCCTCATGGGCAACCTCGTCACCGCCGAGGACACCGACACCGTCGCCCGGTTGTGGCGCACGGCCGGACGCGTCTCGACGCTGTTCGACGCCCGGCCACCCTTCGCCGCCGCCGACCTGCGCACCTGACACCACCACCCCCTTTCCGCCACCCAAGCCGGTTTCCGCCACCCAAGCCGGTTTCCGCCACGACGCCGCGGCTTTGACGGCGGAAGGGACGGCGCCTCCGCCACTCAAGACGCGGCCGAGCTGCGCAAAGCGGCCCGGACGGCGGAAAGCGGCTTGGGCGGCGGAAGTGCTCAGGCGGACGCGGGGCTCAGCCGCCCGGCTGGCCGTCGAACGAGCGCCGCCGTCACGCCATGAGCTCCGCGGGCACGCTGGCCAGTGCCTCACCGATGGCTGCGGCCAACGCGCGCGCCGACTCAGCGGTGAGCTCGACGGCGACCCGAGCACCGGGGCCTCGCTCCGGCGCCAGGAAGTCGATGTTCAGCGTGTGCTCGTGCTGCGCGTGGACGGGGTGGTCGAAGTAGACCGACGCGGTGGTGACGGGGAACCAGCCCTGCGCTCCCTTCCCGCTGCCCTCGATGTCGACGGACTCCGTGGCGTACGTGCACATCGCGCTCTCCTTCAGGAAAGGTTGCGGGAGAAGAAGTCTGCGACCAGCACCCATCCCTCGGTGGCGGCGTGCGACCGGTAGCCGGGGCGGTCGACGGCGAAGAAGCCGTGGCCGGCGTCGTCGAAGGTGTGGAACTCGTGCGCCTTGCCGGCGTCCCGCAGGGCTGCGGCGAGCTCCTCGACCTGATCGGGCGAGGGGTACTTGTCCTGCGCGCCGAACAGCCCGAGCAACGGGCAGCGCAGCTCGGCGACGCGGTCGAGCAGCGGACGCACCCGCAGCGGGTGACCCTCGGGCGGCGTCCCGACGACGAACGCGCCGTAGCAGTCGACGGCTGCGTCGAGCGGCAGGCTCGTTGCCGCGAGGAACGCCTGCCGGCCACCACTGCAGTAGCCGATCACGCCCACCTTGCCGTTGCTGGATCCCAAGGACCGCAGGTGGTCGGCCGCACCACCGACGTCGCCGACGAGCCGGTCGTCGGGGACGCCACCGAGCGAGCGCGCGGTGGCGGCGGCGTCGTCCGGGTCGGCGCCCGGCGCCTCGCGGGAGTAGAGGTTCGGGCAGATCGCGTCGTACCCCATCGTGGCGAAGCGCCGCGTGATCTCCTTCGTCGCGGCGTCGTAGCCGGGCATGTGGTGGATCACCACCACACCGCCCCGGCGACCGGCAGCCTGCGGCCGCGCCAGGTACGCCTCGATCTGGTCGCTGCCGTGACCGGCGATGGTGGTGCTGCCCGCGATGATCGTGTCGTCCACGTCCGGCACGTTACCCGCGCGACGGCACTGGGCCACCGGGGGTCCGAGCTGGGCCTAGCGAGCGCCCTGGCTGCGCCAGTAAGAGTTCAGGGCGCCGTTGGTCTTCACGAACCAGACGATGCCTCCGACCAGCGGCAGGAAGATCCACAGACCCGTCACACCGCTCACGGGTCGCACCTGTCCGCGGCGCTCGTAGAGCTCACCGACCTCCTGGGAGCTGACGAACGGCATGACGATACCGATGAAGAGCCCCAGCACCAGGGCCAGCCCCCCGCCGAGGCCAGAACCCTTGTGCCGCTTCATCTCGTCGTGGACGGCGAAGTACCAGTACAGGCCGTACAAGCCGAGGGTCACGACGTACAGGAGCATGGCCGTACCGGTGGCCCGCACCTTGCCCACCACGGCGGACGACGGCAGCTGAGTCGGCACGGGTGCGAAGGCGGGGTGCGGAGCGACCGCGCCCCAGGTCTCCTGGTGGTGGCCGGTGTGCACGTCGGCGGTCACGGGTGGGCGCAGCTCGTCAGGCAAGGGAAGGTCCTTCGTCGCGGGGGCAAGGCTCCACGACGCTAGAGCGGCCGGGCTCCCCGGCGACGGCTGATCCGCCCAGGACACCACGTCCGGCCCAACGGCCGGCTACTCCACGTCACGACGGCGCATACCGACGAAGGCGGCTGCGAGCAGCACGCCGGCGACGGCGGTCAGCCAGACGAGCGGGACAGGCGAGACGTCACCGCCCGGCGCCTTCGGCACGTGCGTGAACGGCGACACGTCCAGCAGACGCGGTGACAGGCCGAGCGCCGAGCCGAGCTCGCCGAGCAGCACGCACAGCACCAGAGCGACCCACGCGCCGACGACCAGGCGTGGCACCAGCCCGACGAACGCCAGCGCCAGCGCGGTCAGCAGCCAGACCGCCGGCAGCTGCACGACCGCGGCGCCGACCAGCCGGACCACCGTGTGCGCCGTCCCGGCGTCCGGTGCGCGGTGCGTGAGCCCCGCCGCGGCGCCTGCAACGAGGACGAGCGCCGAGGCGCCGGCCAGCGCGACGACGGCGTGACTCGCGATCCAGCGCGTGCGGGAGACCGCGGTGGCGAGCACGGGTGATGCGCGCAGGGCGACCTCCTCGGTGCGCAGGCGCAGGGCGGTCTGGATGCCGTAGGCGGCGGCGAAGACGCCGACGAAGCCCAGCTCGGCGGCGAGGAACGCGTCGGTCAGGTTGGCCACGCCGCCCATCCGGACGATGAGGTCGCGGGTCTGCGGGCTCTCGAGCAGCGACCCCACGTCGGAGGCGATGCTGCCCAGCACTGCCCCGAGCACCGCGAACGCGACCCCCCACGCCAGCAGCGCCGTCCGGTGCAGACGCCAGGCCAGCGCCAGCGGGCTGCGCAGCGACGGCGCCGCCGCCGCCGGTCCGAGCCGGGGCTGCAGCACCCCCGCACCGACGTCGCGTCGCGCCACCAACGTCAAGGCGACAGCCGCTAGGGCGGCGGAGAAGACGAGCGGCAGCAAGGCGACCCACCAGCGGTCACCGCCGAAGGGACGGATCTGCTGGGCCCAGCCGATGGGCGACAGCCAGGTCAGCCACGTCACGCTGCTGTCCGCGGCCGAGTCGCCGACCGCGCGCAGCAGGTAGGCGGCGCCGAGGGTGGCGACGGTCAAAGACGTTGCAGCACGGGCGGTTTCGGTGAGCTGCGCCGCCACAGCGGCAACTGCCGCGAACTCGATACCAGCGACGGCCCAGGTGAGGCCGAAGGCGAGCGATCCCTCGGCCGGCAGGCCGGCGACCATCACACCCAGCGCGCTGAACGTCCCGAGCAGGACGCTCGCGCCGACCGCCAGCGCGAGAGCCGCGCCCAGGGGTGCGCGCCGTCCGACCACCCCCGCACCGACCACGTCCGCCCGTCCCGACTCCTCCTCACCACGGGTGTGCCGCACCACCAGCACCGCCATCAGCACGGCGACGAGGACGGCGCCCAGAGCCGTCAGCTTCAGCATGCCGATCCCGCCGAGGCTCGTGACGTCGTAGACCTTGCCGTAGAAGGCGACCAGAGCCGGTGTCGCGTTCGCGGCGCGCGCCGCCTGCACGCGGTCGGCGACGGTCGGGAACAGGCCCGCGGTGGCGGAGGCCGAGCTGGCCGCCACGAGGACGAAGACGGCGATCCAGACCGGCACGAGCACGCGGTCACGCCGCGTCGCGAGCCGCACCAGCGCACCGAACCCGGCCCACCGGCTCACGGTCGCACCGGCCCGTCGGCCGCGTAGTGCCGGACGAACAGCTCCTCCAGCGTCGGGGGCTGGCAGGTCAGCGACCGCACGCCGAAGGACGTGAGCCTGGTGAGCAGGGTGTCGAGGTCAGCCGTGTCGACGGCGCAGCGCACCCGGTGGTCGCTCACCGCGACGTCGTGCACGCCGGGCAGCTGCTCGATGCCCTGCGGCGGGCGCGCGAGCTCGGCGTCGACCGACGTCCGGGTGAGGTGACGCAGGTCGGCAAGCGAGCCCGTCTCGACCGTGCGCCCCAGCCGGATGATGCTGACTCGGTCGCACAGTGCCTCGACCTCGGACAGGATGTGGCTCGACAGCAGCACGGTGCGTCCCTCGCGCGCCTGCTCGACGACCACCTCGCGGAACGTCGCCTCCATGAGCGGGTCGAGACCGGACGTCGGCTCGTCCAGCACCAGCAGCTCCACGTCCGCCGCGAGCGCCGCGACGAGGGCGACCTTCTGCCGGTTGCCCTTCGAGTACGTGCGGCCCTTCTTGCGCGGGTCGAGGTCGAACCGCTCGACCAGCGCGTCGCGGCGCCCCGTGTCGATCCCTCCGCGGAGCCGGCCGATGAGGTCGATGGCCTCGCCGCCGGACAGGTTCGGCCACAGGCTGACGTCCCCTGGCACGTAGGCGAGGCGGCGGTGCAGGGTCGCGGCGTCCCGCCAGGGATCGCCGTCGAGCAGTCTGACGTCGCCGGAGTCCTTGCGCAGCAAGCCCAGCAGCACCCGGATGGTCGTGGACTTGCCCGCCCCGTTGGGGCCGAGGAAGCCGTGCACCTCGCCGGTGCTCACGAGCAAGTCCAGCCCGTCGAGCGCGTGCGTGCGGCCGAACGACTTGTGCAGCCCCGCGATCTCGATCGCCGCGTTCATGAGTCGGACGCTACTCCGCCCATACCCCAGGCACGGGGAACTCGCGCCGCGGTCAGGGCCGGGGAATCACGGACCTCGGTCCCTGGTCGCGCCGTTGCCGCGGTGACACGCTCGCTCCGTCAGGCTCGTCCTGCTCCCCGTGAGGTGATCACCATGGGACGTCCGCGCATCGTCTTTCGCCTGCTGCTCTCCGCAGCGCTCGTGGCCCCGGCCGCCCTGGCCGGCAGCGGCGCTGCGACGGCGATCACGGTCCCCACGCTGGTAGGGATCCGCGCCGCCCACCACCCCACCTACGACCGCGTGGTGTTCGACTTCGCCGGCGGGCTTCCGTCGCGGCGCTGGGTGCGCTACGTCAGCCAGCTGCGGGCGGACCCGTCCGACAAGATCGTGCCCGTCGCCGGACGCGCGATCCTCGCGGTGACCATGTCCCCGACGAACGCCCACTCCCCCAGCGGGAGCTCAACCGCGCCGGCGAAGATCGCCTTCCCCCTCCCCAACGTCATGACGGTGGTCCGGGCCGGTGACTTCGAGGCCGTCACGACGTACGGCATCGGGCTGGCGAAGCGGGAGTCCGTCCGCGTGTTCACCCTCCGCCACCCGGACCGGCTCGTCATCGACGTCCGGTCGACGTTCCCGACGGTGAACAAGCGCGTCTGGTTCTTCAACCAGAAGCGGTACCTCGCCAACACCGAGCCGTTCTTCACCCCGGTGCTGCGCCCGGTGCGCCCTTGGACGCCGGCGACCGGCGTCATGGACCGGACCTTCGCCGGTCCAACGCCGAGCGAGTACGCCAGCGGCCTGCGACTGCTCACGTCGAAGGCCACCGGCTTCACGAAGCTCAGCATCTCGGGCGGGATCGCGCGCGTGCAGCTCACCGGCGGGTGCAGCAGCGGCGGCTCGACGGTGACCATTGCCGGCGAGATCATGCCCTCGCTGCGGCAGTTCTCGACCGTGGGCCGCGTGAAGATCTACGACCCGTGGGGACGCACCGAGAGCCCGACGGGCTACCGCGACTCGATCCCCGTGTGCCTCGAGCCCTGACCGCCTCCCTGGTGGTGGCTGCGCGTCGTCCCTCACGGGCAGCCACCACGATTCGACGTCGGGTGTGACCGTGCTGTGCCGCAGGTGGCAGGATGGCTCGCGCCGGGACGACGATCGCGGCCCCCGCCCCCGTAGCTCAGGGGATAGAGCAAGGGTTTCCTAAACCCTGTGTCGGAGGTTCGAATCCTCTCGGGGGCACCGACACAGCCCTTCGCAGGACCTCCGACCCGGGCGCCGCGCCGCGGGCCGCAGGCACCGTGGACGACGGCGCACCGAGCGGGGTGCATCGCCCCGTCGCCGATGCCGAGAGAGGTGTCGCATGCAAGCCATCAAGGACGCCGCGGCCGAGTTCCTGAGCCACCGCAGGGTCGCCGTCACCGGTGTGTCCCGCACGCCGGCCAGCCACGGCAGCAACGTCGTCTACCAGCGGCTTCGGGCGCGCGGCTACGAGGTGTTCGCCGTGAACCCGAACGCCGAGCAGGTCGAGGGTGACCGCTGCTACCCGGACCTGCACTCGATCGAGGACGGGGTCGAAGCCGTCGTCATCGGCACCCGGCCCGAGCACGCGATGGCCACGGTGCGCGAGTGCGAGGAGCTCGGCATCAGCCGAGTCTGGATGCACCGCGCGCCAGGGGCAGGCAGCGTCTCGCCGGAGGCCGCGGAGTACGGGCGCCAGCACGGCATGACGGTGATCGACGGCGGCTGCCCCTGCATGTTCGGTCCCACGGCCGACGGCGGCCACCGGGTGATGCGGTGGGCCTTCACCCTCAACGGCCACGTCCCGCGCCAGGTCTGAGGGCCAGGTCTGAGGGCCTGTTCTGAGCGCCAGGCGCACCCGGACGAGCATGATGGCCGCATGACCTCGCACTGGCGCGTCGACCCCGTGGCGCTGGCGGGTGCCGCCCTCGCAGTGGTCATGGCGGTCACGTACGTCGCGGTGATGCGGCAGCAGGACGACGACCCGCTGGTGTGGGTGCTCGCCGTGCTCCTGGGTGCAGCGGCCCTCGCGCTGGTGGGTGCGCGCCGGGCCGCGCGCCGCGGTCGCACCCTGCTGCTGGTGGCCGGCGCCCTGCTGGTGGCGCTCGGTGTCCTGGCGCTGCTGACGATCGGCCTGCCGATCATCGTCGCGGGGGTGCTGTGCCTGCTCGCGGCCGCGCGACGTCCGCACGTGGCACCGGCGCGGCCGCCGGCGCACGACTGACCGCACGACTGACTGAGCACGACCGACCGCACGACTGACACGACGAAGGGCCCCGCCGAGATCGGCGAGGCCCTTCGGGTGCCGGCGGAGCCGGCGGTGGATCAGATGGCGCGAACGTTCTCCGCCTGCGGGCCCTTCGGGCCCTGGGTGACGTCGAACTCGACGCGCTGGTTCTCGTCGAGCGAGCGGTAACCCTCGGACGCGATGGCCGAGTAGTGCACGAAGACGTCGGCGCCGCCGCCGTCCTGCGCGATGAAACCGAAGCCCTTCTCGGCGTTGAACCACTTCACTGTGCCCTGGGACATGGATCCTCCTGGTGGGGGCGGTACGGCCGGCACTTTGCCGGTCCGTGGCTGCCGCGGTGTTCGACGTCCCACGAGGAGGGCGAAGCCCAACAACGAGAAAGCGTCCGCGAGATCCTGCGGACGCTTTGGTAAACGATCGAGGAACTGCTACTGCAACCACGCACAACAGTACCGGTTCGCGGCCCGACGTCCAACCCCGCCGCGCGACACGGTGCCTGAGCCCACGCCGGCGCGTCCCTAGGGGACGCAGCCGTCCGGCCCGCACACCTCGGCGTCGGTGCCCGCCGGCACGCTCAGCAGCGTCGGACGCCGCTCGGCCCAGGCCTGCTGGAGCGCCTGCTCGAACAGCTCGACGGGCTGCGCGCCGCTGATCCCGTAGCGACGGTCGACGACGAAGAACGGCACGCCCGTCGCACCGAGCGCCGCGGCCTCGTCCTGGTCGGCACGGACGTCGGCGGCGAACTCGTCCGACGCCAGCACCTCGCGGACGCGCTCGCCCGGCAGCCCCACCTCGGTGGCCAGCGCCGCGAGGACGTCCGGGTCGCCGATCGCCAGGCCGTCGGTGAAGTAGGCCCGCAGCAGGCGCTCCTTGAGCGCGTCCTGCAGGCCGTGGTCGGCGGCCAGGTGCAGCAACCGGTGCGCGTCGACCGTGTTGGCCCGCTGGGCGACGTCCAGGTGGTACTCCAGGCCGTCGCCGGCGGCCACCTGCGAGACGCGCTCGTTCATCGCCAGCCCGGCCTCGCGGCCACCGCCGTACTTGCGCCCGAGGTAGGTGGCGACGTCCTCGGTGCTCTCGCGGGGCGCCGTCGGGTCGAGCTGGAAGGACCGCCAGGTGAGCTCGACCGGCACGCCGGACGACGCGACCGCCGCCTCGAGGCGGCGCTTGCCGATGTAGCACCAGGGGCACACGACGTCGGACCAGATCTCGACCTTCAGGGCATCAGTCACGATCAGCCCAACACCGCGGCCCCCGCTCCCCTTCCCGCTCCTGCGCGGGGTCAGGCGGCGAGGCCGAGGAACTCCTCCCAGGACGGGTCGAGGCTGTCGGCGCCGCGCAGCGCCCACAGCGGCCCGGCGGGGGCGGACGGGCGCTGGTGCAGCCGCCAGCCCATCTCCTCCGGCGTCCGGTTGCCCTTGACCCCGTTGCAGCGCAGGCAGCACGCCACGAGGTTCTCCCAGGCGTCGGCGCCGCCGCGCGAGCGAGGCAGGACGTGGTCGACCGTCGCGGCCTGCCCGCGGCAGTAAGCGCAGCGGTGGCCATCACGGCGCAGCACCCCCCGCCGACTCACGGCGATGGCCCGCCGTCGCGGCGCGCGCACGTAGCGCACGAGCAGGATCACCGACGGCGTCGCGAGCGACAGGCCCCCGCGGTGCAGCGACCCAGCGCTGCGCAACGGCTCGTCGGACTCGGCGAGCACACTGGCCTTGCCGTTGAGCACCAGCACGACGGCCCGCCTGAACGACACCACTGACAACGGCTCGTAGCCGGCGTTGAGCACGAGCGTGCGCATCGCGCGCCCCTCTCTCGCCGGCGGGCCCTGCTGGCGTGCGGGACACGGCGGCGTCCTGGAGTCCGCCCGGATTGACGGCCCTGGCGCCCAGGGTAGGCGGCGAACGCGCTCAGGTCACGCACGAATCGCGGCCAGCCGCACGCGCGAGGGCCCGCCGACCGGTGACGGTGGCGGGCCCTCGCGGACGTCGGAGCTCGGCTCAGCCGACCCGGCCGTAGGTGGCGCTGCTGGAGTACACCGCGCGCTTGTGCACGGCCTCGCCGGTGCGCGGCGAGTCCCACATCATGCCGTTGCCGGCGTAGATGCCCACGTGCCCGGGCATGAACACCAGGTCGCCGGGGACGGCCTCGCTGCGCGAGATGCGCGTGGTCGCCGCGCGCTGGGCGCTCGAGGTGCGCGGCAGCGAGATGCCCACCTGGCGGAAGACGTACTGGGTGTAGCCCGAGCAGTCGAAGCCCGAGGGGGTCGTGCCGCCGTACTTGTACGGCGTGCCCTCGTAGCGGGCGGCGATCGACATGACCGCCGCGCCGAACTCCGCCGAGCCCGGCGCGCCGGCCTTGATGCTCACCGGGGCGGGGGCGGTGCGCTGGCTGGACCGGCTGACGCGCTCGGTGGAGCGGTGCACCTGCACGACCGGCTTCGGCTTCGGCTTGGGCTTCGCCTTGGCGACGGCGGTGAAGCCGATCTCGCCGAACGACGGAGCAGCGGCCACGCCGTCGACGAGAGCCGACGGCACCGAGGACGCCTGCTGGACGCCGGCCCCGGCCTCCGCGGTGTTCGCGGCGGAGTCGACGCTCGTGGGGGTCGCGGCGTGAGCCTGCAGACCGAGCGAGGCCACCAGACCACCGGAGACCGCGAGGACGGCCGAGGTCTTGGCGACGGCGCCGCTGGAGCCGGAGGTGGGGGACAGGAGGGTGGACGCGTGTCGCGCAGGCGCGCGATGGCGCCCGGGGTTACGAGTCGTCACAGTGGTAGAGCCTCTCCGACGCCTTCGAGGTGAGCTGTCGGGTTCGGGTGGAGAGTGATCACCCGGCCACCGGAGCAGGGCCGTGGCCCTGCCGCAGGTGGCTTCACCCCAAGGTCGTCGCGAATGGCTTCCGCGCGCGACCGGACTTCGTGGGTCCCCCGCCTCTGCCAGACGGTGTCGTACGGTGCCTCGTGCGCGGTGGCAGAGTTCGGCGTCCGCGTCGAGGGCCCTCCGAGGAAGTCGGCGGGCACTGGCCAAACTACACAGTCCGACCCCTGGCTGTCACGTGCCCGGCGCGGCGTCATCACCTGCGTGTCACCCGCCCGGCCCCGTGCGCGGCCGCCGTGCTCAGGCGGGCGTCACGAACACGTGCTCGGCGGCCCGCTGCTCGACGTCCACCTCACGTCCGTCGGACCCCGCCACGAGGAGCCGGTCGCCGTCGCGGCGCACCTGCACACGCTGGCCGGGACGCAGCCCCGCACGCTGCAGCGCGGCGAGCGCCTCGGGGTCGCCCTGAGCCGGCTCACCGATGCGGTGCACCACGATGGCCGTGGGGGCGGGTCCGGCGAGGTCGCTCAGCTGCCGCAGGCCGTCGCCGAGGAACAGCTCGCCGCCGTCGACCTCGCCGAGCTCCTGCAGCCCCGGGATCGGGTTGCCGTAGGGAGAAAGCGTCGGGTGGTCGAGGATCTCGAGCAGCTTGCGCTCGACGCGCTCGCTCATGACGTGCTCCCAGCGGCACGCCTCCTCGTGCACGAACTCCCACTCCAGGCCGACGACGTCGACGAGCAGCCGCTCGGCGAGGCGGTGCTTGCGCATGACCCGGGTGGCCTTGCGGCGTCCGTCGTCGGTGAGCTCGAGGTGGCGGTCGCCGCTGACGTGCAGCAGGCCGACGCGCTCCATCCGCGCCACCGTCTGCGACACCGTCGGCCCGCTGTGCCCCAGCCGCTCCGCGATCCGCGCCCGCAGCGGGACGATGCCCTCCTCCTCGAGCTCGAAGATGGTGCGCAGGTACATCTCGGTGGTGTCGATCAGGTCGCTCACGTGCGGTGGGCCTCTCTGGTGGTCGCTCGGGGGCGAGCCTACGCGCCGAGCGCGCCACCGCCGCGCCGTGCTCGGGCCGCCCACCTAGCGTGGCGACGTGCCCGACACCATCGTGTGGCTGCGCCGCGACCTGCGGCTCGGCGACCACCCCGCGCTGCAGGCCGCGGCCCGGGCCGCGGCCGGCGGCCGGGTGCTGCCGCTGTTCGTGCTCGACCCCCGGCTGCTCGACGCGTCGGGTCCGCCCCGCGTGGCCTGGCTGCTGCGCTCGCTGGAGGCGCTGCACGGTGCGACGGACGGCGCCCTGGTGGTGCGCCGTGGCGAGCCGGCGCAGATGGTGGCCGACGTCGCCCGCGAGCTGGGTGCGGCGTCCGTGCACGTCACCGCGGACGCCGGGCCGTACGGGCGAGCGCGCGACGAGGCCGTGGAGCAGGGGCTCGACGTGCCGCTGGTGCGCACGGGGACGCCGTACGCCGTCGGGCCGGGGTCGGTGACGAAGGCCGACGGCACGCCCTACCAGGTGTTCACGCCGTTCTCGCGGGCGTGGCGACAGCACGGCTGGCCCGCACCGGCCGGCGGTCCGCCGTCCGGGCTGCGGTGGGCGCGCACCGTGGAGTCCCACGACCTGCCCCGTGCACCGGACCTCGACGGCGTCGAGCTGCCGGACGTCGGCGAGCAGGCGGCGCGGCAGCGGTGGGCGCGGTTCCTGGACGACGGGCTGGCCGACTACGCCGACGCCCGCGACCGGCCGGACGTCGAGGGCACGTCCGGGCTGTCGGCCCACCTGAAGTACGGCGAGATCCACCCGCGCACGCTGCTGGCCGACCTGGCGGAGCGACGGGGTGAGGGCGCCGAGACCTT
Source organism: uncultured Actinomycetota bacterium (assembly GCA_963816695.1). Taxonomy (GTDB): domain Bacteria; phylum Actinomycetota; class Actinomycetes; order Actinomycetales; family Angustibacteraceae; genus Angustibacter. Next base: position 434,810 of record CAWFLV010000004.1, on the reverse strand, counting down.
CCGGTCCGAGCTCGCCTGGCGCGAGTTCTACGCCGACGTGCTCTGGCACCACCCCGACAGCGCGCGCGAGTACCTGCGGCCGCAGTACGCACGGCTGCGCTACGACGAGCCCGGTGAGGGCTTCGAGGCCTGGCGCGAGGGACGCACCGGCTACCCCTTCGTCGACGCCGGCCTGCGCCAGCTGCGGGCCACCGGCTGGATGCACAACCGCCTGCGCATGGTGACGGCGAGCTTCCTGGTGAAGGACCTCCACGTGGAGTGGCAGCACGGCGCGCGGCACTTCCTGCGCTGGCTGCGCGACGGCGACCTCGCCAGCAACAACCACGGCTGGCAGTGGGTGGCGGGCTCGGGCACGGACGCCGCGCCGTACTTCCGGGTGTTCAACCCGGTGGGCCAGGGGTCTGCGGTTCGACCCCGACGGCGCCTACGTACGGCGCTGGGTGCCCGAGCTCGCCCACCTGCCCGGGGCCGCAGCGCACGAGCCGTGGGACCACGCCGAGGGGTACGCGCACGGCTACCCGGCGCGGATCGTCGACCACGCCGAGGAGCGCGCCGAGGCGCTGCGCCGGTACGACGCCGTGCGCCGCCGCTAGGTTGGCCGGTGTGAGCAGCCCCGCCCTGAGCAGCCTCGTCGTCCCCGCCCGCTTCAACGGCCCACCGCGCTCGGGCAACGGAGGCTGGACCTGCGGTGCGATCGCCGACCTGCTGGTGCCTGGGCCGGACGAGGTCGTGCAGGTGCGGCTGCTGGCGCCCCCGCCGCTGGACACGCCGCTCGACGCTCGCGGTGACGCGCGCGAGGTCTCGCTGCTCGACGGCGACCGGCTGGTCGCGCAGGCGGCGCTGGTGCCGACGCCGTTCACCACGACCGCGGTGGAGCCGGTGTCGTGGGAGGTGGCCACGGAGGCGCACGCGCGCTACCGCGGCCTGCACGACCACCCCTTCCCGACCTGCTTCTCGTGCGGCACCGGGCGGGCGGCGTCCGACGGTCTGGGGCTGCGGCCGGGGCCGTTGCTCGACCAGCCCGAGGTCACGGCCTGCACGTGGGTGCCGGCGGCGGACCTCGCCACCGACGAGCGCGTGAGCACGCGGGTCACGTGGGCGGCGGTGGACTGCCCGGGCGGCTGGTCGGTCGACCTCGCCGGGCGCCCGATGGTGCTCGGCACGATGACCGCGCGGGTGGACGCGCGCCCGCTGCCCGGCGTCCGGCACGTCGTGATGGGCCGGGTGCAGCGCCAGGAGGGCCGCAAGGCCTGGACCGAGACCGCGCTGTACGCGCTCGACCCCGCGCCCACGCTGCTCGCTCGGGCCGCGGCCGTGTGGATCGCGGTCGACCCCGCCGCCGTCCTCCCCCGATGATCACGTGAAGTAGGTTCCCCAGCACTTCACGGGGCGTGGACGCCGCGTGAAGTGCTGGCGGCCCGTGCAAAGCTCGCTGTCCACAGGTGGCGAGATCCCGGACTTGTCCACAGCCTCGGCTCCGGCCCCAGCGCGGCAGCCCGCGACCCTTGCAGCGTGGGCTCATGACCTCGAGCCTGCTCCCTGACGCCCTGCTCGGGCTGGCCAGCCGCCAGCACGGCCTGTTCTCGACGTCCGACGCCGCATCGCACGGCATCGGTTCCTACGAGCTGAGTCGCCTCGTACGGCGGGGGGTGTGCGAGCGGGTCAGACGCGGTTGGTACGCGGACGCCGCCACGTACCGGGCCGCGGACGCCGTGGGGCGATACGCGATCCGGGCGGCTGCGGTCACCGCAGGTCTGCAGACCGCTCACGTGCTCAGTCACGCGACCGCAGCCGCGGTGCACGGCCTGCCACTGCACGAGGTGGACCTCGCCGAGGTGCACGTGACCCATCCCCTGTCGGCCCGGGCCACCCGCCACGAGGCGCAGGTATGGCACCACTGCGGCGACCTGGACGCCGCTGACGTCGTGGCCGTCGACGGACTGCCGGTCACGAGCCTGGCTCGCACGGCCTTCGACGTCGCACGCACGGCCGGCCCCGCTGGCGCCCTCGTCGTCGCCGACGCCGTCCTGTCCCGCGGCGTCACGACGCACGAGCTCCGCCTGCTGCTCGAGGACCGCGCGGACTGGCCCGGCAGCGCGCGTGCGAGCCAGGCGCTCACGTCGGCCGACGGCCGGTCAGAGTCGGTCGGCGAGTCGGTGAGCCGGCTTTCCTTCGTGCGGGCCGGGTTCGCGCCGGATGTGCTGCAGTACGTCGTCCACACCGACCTGGGCACGTTCCGCACCGACTTCGCCTGGATCGAGCGCGGGGTGATCGGCGAGTTCGACGGCAAGATCAAGTACGGCCGCCTGCTGGCTCCCGGCCAGACGGCGGCCGACGTCCTGGTGCGCGAGCGCGAGCGCGAGCTGGCGCTCGAACGAGCCGGCTGGATCGTCGTGCGCTTCACCTGGGCCGAGGTGCACGACGTCGCCCTCGTCCGGGCGCGGCTGCTGGCGGCCTTTCGGCGCGCCGAGCAACGCCGCCTGGCCGGTGGGTTTGCACGGCTTTCCAGCACCTGACGCGGTCCGGACGCATCGTGAGGTGCTGGGGAGCCCACTTCACGTGATCATCGGGCAGGACCAATCCGCCGCGACGACGACACCGAAGACCAGGTGACCAGTGAAGCCACGCCTGAAGGGGGTCCGCATGGGCTCGACGCAGCGCAGGCTCAGTGTCGTCGGGGACGACGCCGCGCCCGCCCCCGGCGACGGCCCGGACGACGGCGCCGCCGGCTCCCTCGAGCGCCTCGTCACGCAGGTGGCGCGAGGGGACGAGAGCGCGTTCGAGGAGCTCTTCCGCCGCACGGCCGGCTCGGTGCTGGGCCTGGTGCGCCGGGTGCTGCGTGACCCCGCCCAGTCGGAGGAGGTCGCCCAGGAGGTCATGCTCGAGGTGTGGCGCACGGCGACGCGCTTCGAGTCTTCCCGCGGCAGCGCGACCTCCTGGATCATGACCATGGCGCACGCCCGGGCCGTCGACCGGGTGCGTTCCGCGCAGTCCGGCCGTGACCGCGAGGAGCGCGTGGGCCGGCGCGAGAGCGTCCGCGAGTACGACGAGGTGGCCGAGGAGGTCGAGGTGCGGCTCGAGCAGCAGGCGGTGCGCGGGTGCCTCGGTGGGCTCACCGAGCTGCAGCGCGAGTCGGTGCAGCTCGCCTACTACGGCGGCTACACCTACCGCGAGGTCGCCGAGCTGCTCGACGTCCCGCTCGGCACGGTCAAGACCCGGCTGCGGGACGGGCTCATCCGCCTGCGCGACTGCCTGGGGGTGACGGCATGACCCACGACCTCCACACCCTCACCGGCGCCTACGCCCTGGACGCCCTGGACGACGACGAGCGCCGCGAGTTCGAGGCGCACCTCGCCGAGTGCGACTCGTGCGCCGACGAGGTGCGCGGGCTGCGCGCCACGGGCGCCCGGCTCGGCGTCGCCGCCGCCGGGCCTGTGCCGCGGTCCATGCACGACGCGGTGATGGCGCAGGTCCGGGCCACGCGGCAGCTACCGCCCCTGGCGGCGTCCGGCACGGACGTCGGTCGCGTGCAGGCGCTGCTGCGCCGCTCGCGCGTGGCCTCGCGCAGCCTGCTGGCCGTGGCGGCCGTGCTCGTGCTCGTCGTCGCCGGGCTGGGCGTCGTGGCGGTCGAGCAGCACCGCGAGGTGTCGCGCGCCGAGCAGGTCGCGGCGGCGATGTCCGCGGTGCTGGCGTCCCCTGACGCCAAGCAGATCGACGGCGGCGGCGTCGCGCGGGTCATCGTCTCGCCGTCGCAGGGCAAGGCCGTCTTCGTCGGCCAGGAGCTGCCCAAGACCGATCCCGACCACGTCCTGCAGCTGTGGGTCATCGACGGCGGCGTGCGGTCGGTCGGCGTGATCCACGGCTCGGACGCCCTGCTGGCCACGGGCATCCGACCGGGCGACCAGCTGGGCGTGACCGTCGAGCCGGCTGGAGGCTCGAAGCAGCCGACCACGTCGCCGGTGATGACGATGGATCTCAGCGCCTGACGCGAAAACCGTTGCGGCGTCGCCGGACCGGACGTACGGTCGTCGCACACGGGAAGGGAGGTGGTCCGAGACGTGATTGCTCTACGGACGCGTGAGGTGGCTGCCCGCTAGCCGCCGTCGAAGTCGGACGGGCTCCTTAGATCCCTCCACCGCGACACGGCGCCTCGGCGCCGGGCGGTCGGCGAGATCCAGGCAGTCACCGTTGGCCCGCAGGAGCCGCGCCTCGTCCAGCGCGGCAGTCCTCTCACCGAGAGGCAGCCTGCGGGCCTCTGCCTGCCCTCGTCCGTCCCCCGCCCTCCGCGTGCGCGATCACGGGCGGAGGGCGGCGGCGTCCCGGGCGAGGGCCTCGACGACGTCCCAGCGCCGCTCGCGCACCGCGTCCTTCGGGGCGAGCCACGAGCCGCCGACGCAGGGCACCGAGGGCAGGGCCAGGTAGCGCGGCGCGGTCGCGGCCGTGATCCCACCGGTCGGGCAGAACCGCAGCTGCGGCAACGGGCCGGCGACCGCCGCGAGGTAGTCGCGGCCGCCGCTGGATTCGGCCGGGAAGAACTTCATGGCGGACAGGCCGTGCTCGAGCAGCCGCATCATCTCGGTGATGGTCGCCGCGCCCGCGAGCAGGGGCAGCCCCGAGCCGGTCGCGGCGTCCAGGAGCCGTTGCGGCGCACCGGGAGTGACGAGGAACGACGCGCCGGCCCCCACTGAGGCCGTCACCTGCTCAGGGGTCACGACGGTGCCCGCCCCCACCACCATCTCGGGCACCTCGGCGGCGACCCGGGCGATGGCGTCGAGGCCGGCAGCGGTGCGCAGCGTGATCTCGATGACGCCGATCCCACCGCGGAGCAGCGCCTCGGCCATCGGGACGGCGTCAGCGGCGTCCTCGACGACCACCACGGGCACGACCGGTGACGTCGCCATGACCTCATGGACGGTGCGGACGGCGGTGCCGGGGCTGGTCACACTGCACTCCTCGCGGCGGCGACATCTTGTGGCACAACGGTTACCTGGCCGATCGGCTCGTTGAAGACGTGGGCGCCGCGGTCGGCGCGCCCGACGCTACGCCGCAGGACGCCGAAGAGCTCGCGCCCCGTGCCGCGATCGTCCTGGTGCGACGGCGGCGCGGGCTCGCGGGCCGCGAACTCGGCCGGGTCGACGAGCACGCTGAGCTCGCCACGGGTGCAGTCGAGCCGCACCACGTCACCGTCGCGCAGCCGGGAGATCGGGCCGCCGTGCACCGACTCCGGCGTGACGTGGATCGCCGCCGGCACCGCGCCGGACGCGCCCGACATCCGCCCGTCGGTGACCAGTGCCACCCGGTGCCCCCGCCGCTGCAGCACCGACAGCGACGGCGTGAGCTGGTGCAGCTCGGGCATGCCGTTCGCGGACGGCCCCTGGTCGCGCACGACGACGACGACGTCGCGGTCGAGCTCGCGCCGCGAGAACGCCTCCAGCACACCGGTCTGGTCGGTGAAGACGCGCACCGGCGCCTCCACCACGCGGTGCTCCGCGGCAACCGCCGACACCTTCACCACCGCGTGCCCGAGCGTCCCGCGCAGCACGCGCAGCCCGCCGTCGGTGGCGAACGGGTCGGACGCCGGGCGCAGCACGTCGGTGTCACCGCTGACGGCGGGTGCGTCGTCCCACGCCAGGCGACCCTCGCCGTCCAGCCGCGGGGTGCGGCGGTAGCGGTCGAGCCCGGGGCCGGCCAGCGTGAGCACGTCGGCGTGCAGCAGACCCGCGTCGAGCAGCGTGCCGACGAGGAACGGCGTGCCGCCGGCCGCGTGGAAGTGGTTCACGTCCGCGGTGCCGTTGGGGTACAGCCGGGTGCAGAGCGGGACGACGCGCGAGAGGTCGTCGAGGTCCTCCCAGGTGAGCTCGATGCCGGCCGCGGCCGCCATCGCGACGAGGTGGATGGTGTGGTTCGTCGACCCGCCCGTGGCCAGCAGCGCCACGGCCCCGTTGACGACCACGCGCTCGTCGACGACGTCACCGATGCCGTACGGCTGCTCGCTCGCGGCGATCTCGGCGACCCGCCGGGTGGCGGCCGCGGTGAGGGCGGCGCGCAGCGGGTGGTCGGGTGACACGAACGCGGCGCCGGGCAGGTGCAGGCCCATCACGTCCATGAGCAGCTGGTTGGAGTTCGCCGTGCCGTAGAAGGTGCACGTGCCCGGCGAGTGGTACGACGCGACCTCGGCCGCGAGCAGCTCCGTGCGGCCCACCGTGCCCTCGGCCGCGGCCCGACGTACAGCGGCCTTCTCGGCGTTCGGCAGTCCGCTGGCCATGGGTCCCGCTGGAACGAAGGCCGTCGGTAGGTGCCCGAAGGCGAGCGCCCCCGCCACCATGCCGGGCACGATCTTGTCGCAGACTCCCAGCATGAGTGCGGCGTCGAACACGTCGTGCGACAACGCGATCGCCGTCGCCATCGCGATGACGTCGCGGCTGAACAGACTGAGCTCCATGCCCGGCCGACCCTGCGTCACCCCGTCGCACATCGCGGGCACGCCACCGGCGACTCGCGCCACGGCCCCTACGGCACTCGCGGCGGCCTTGATGTCGCGCGGGTAGGTCTCGTAGGGCGCGTGGGCCGAAAGCATGTCGTTGTAGGCCGTCACGATCGCGAGGCTCGCGGCGTCGTCACCGACCAGCCGCGAGCGGTCGCTGCCGCCCGCAGGCCGCGACGGCGTGCGCGAGGTTGCTGCAGCCCAGCGCCGAGCGCGGGCGGCCGTCGGAACGAGCCCGGTCGAGCTGCGCCAGGTAGTCGGCACGCTCGGCCGCGCTGCGCTCGATGATGCGCTCGGTGACGTCGTGCACCACTCGGTGCAGGGTGGGTCGGTGCGGTGCCATCTGGCTCCTGTCGTCGTGGCCCGGCCGCTCGCGGGCCACGGACGACGACGGTGGCGTCCGCGGTGGATGTGACTCAGGTCACGCTATCGACGTCCGGTGTCGTGGCGCCAAACCTACTGGCGCGTAGTCCCGCCATGCGGACGCTCTCGTCAGGTCGTGAGCCGGGTCGCCAGGGCCGCGATGTGACGGACGTCGGTGCCGCAGCACCCGCCCAGCACTGCCAGCGACGGCAGCGTGCCGCGCAGCGCGACGAGCGCGTCGGCGAGCTCCTCGGGGTCCCCCGCATCGAGCTCTGTCGAGGCGTCGAGCTCGGCGTGGCTGCGTCGTGAGGCGTTGGCGCGCACGCCCACCAGCCGGTCGAGCCAGTCGCCCGCAGCAGTGGACGACGGGTCGAGCGCCGGGGCGAGGTGCTCGGGGTGGGCGCAGTTGACCATGAAGTACGCCGGGCCACGGTCAGTGGCGTCGTCCACGGCGACGACCGCGGCGTCGAGGGCGGTGCCGTCCGGCAGGCGGCCATCGGTCTCGACGGTGAACGAGACCACCGTGGGCAGACCGGTCTCTCCCGCAGCCCGGACGAACCCGACCGCCTCGTCGACGGCACCGCAGGTCAGGAGGCTGAGCAGCGCGGCGCCGCCCTCCGCCAGCGCGTGGGCTTGCCCACGGTGGTAGTCCTGCGCCTCGCCTGCCGTCATCCGCTCGCCGACCACGTACCCGTCACCGCGCGGCCCGACGGAGCCGCTCACCAGCACCGGCGTCGCGGCGGCCGCGCCCACCGCGTCCCGGACGAAGGCGACGGCGTCGCGGTTGGCGGCGTCGACGTCCGACTCGCTCCAGCCGACCGCCGGTGCCCAGCCGCTGCTGGCACGCCACGTCGGCGTCTCGAGGATGCTGCCGAGACCGCTCGCCGCGGCGACCGCCACGTGCTCGGCGTAGTACCGCTCGAGCGCGCGCCGGCCGGCCGGGTCGCGCAGCAGCACGAAGGCCGCGAACGCTGGCAGGTCGAAGCGGTGGTTGTAGATGAGGTCGGTCTCGAGGCCGGAGTCGGTCACGTACGACGTGCCGGCGACCAGCGGGGCGGCCGTGGCCATGGCTCCTCCTTCGACCCGACCACGGTCGCACCCCGATCCCGACGACGGCAACGCCTTATGGCGCGGAGGCCTTGGCCCCAGCCATCGCGGCGGCGAGTGCCGAGTCGTCGGCCGGCCCCTCGCCCAGCGGCTCGGCGTCGCTCGAGAGGTTGACGGTGCGCAGGCCGAACAGGTCGAGCGCCGTGAAGAACAGCGGCTGCTCGCTCTGCAGCATCCGCCACACGCGGTCGAACTCGTCGGCCGGCAGGTACGCGGTGGTGCCCGTACCGCTGACGGTGAACGGCGGGTCCGGCACCACCGGCGGGAAGCCGATGAAGACCGGGTGGCCGGACTCGAGGGTGAGCCGGACGACGTGCCGGTAGTCGACGACGTTGCTCTGCAGCTCGGTGACGGAGTAGCTCTTGACGCGCTCGTGGATGGGCATGCTGACCTCCTGCGGGGACCGCCCTCGGTGGGTGGCTCGGAGAAGCAGAGCGGCCGTCTGGCGCTGCTGATACCGGGCACGCAGGAGGGCTACGGCTGCTCCCGCCTGAACAGGCGAACGGCGAGCAGCGCCGCGAGCAGGAGCCACGCCGTCATGACGGCGACACCCGTCCAGCTGACGGCCGGGCCTGCCGGCTCCAGGGCGTTGACGAGCGCGTGCGCGAGGTGCTTCAGCGGCAGCAATGAGCCCACGCGGTCCAGCCACGAGGGCATGTCGCCGGCGACGAACACGTTCGAGATGAACGACACGGGGAAGAGGACGCCGAGCCCGATCGCACTGGCGGCCTTGCGACTCGGCACCACGGAAGCGAGGACGAAGCCCGTTGCGACGATGCTCGCGGTTCCCAGGACCAGGATGGCCGCGGCCGCGGGCAGGCCGGATGCCGCGATCTTGAGGTCGAAGAACAGCAGTCCCTCCACGACGAGGAGCACACCGGTGACCAAGGCGGTCAGCAACGCCGACGCGGCGTGGCCCGCGAGGTACAGGGCGGGGTTCATCGGGGTTCCTCTGAGCCGTTTCAGCACGCCCGTCTCCCGTGCGCCGGCGATCGCCTCGGGCAGGTACACGAACCCGACGACTGCCGCGCCCCAGGAGGCCAGGCCGCAGAGCGTGTAGATGTCGATCGGCTCTCCGGCCGGCCCGGTGGACCGGCGGTCGTAGACCGAGATCATGAACGCGAACAGCGTGAGCGGCATCAGCACGGCGAAGAACATCGACCCTGGGCTGCGTCTGATGCCCTGGTTCGCCCACCGAACCTGGTCGAGCAGCTGACGGCCCGCGCCACGGCGTCCCGTGGTGTCCACGTGCAGGGTGCGCGCGTCCGCGCTGAGCAGCCTGGCCTGCGTGGTCGCTCGCGGCGGCTGCCGCTTCGTGGCGTGCTCGGCCGCCGGGTCCCACGTGAAGGCACGGGTCGCCCCCAGCGTCGCAGCGAGGCCCCAGGCCGCCATCACGGCAAGACCCCAGACGTCCCAGCCGGCGCCCGAGCCGTACGGGTTGAACTGCTCGCGTAGGGCGTCGTTGAACGGCTTGACCGGGAAGACCGAGGCGATCCGGTCCGCCCAGGTCGGCATGTCGCCGAAGCCCATCAGCCCGGACAGGAAGGCGACGACGACCGTGGTCGCGATCGACGCGGCCTGGGCCGTGGCCGCCGAGGTCGCCAACGCTGCCACCGCGAGCCCCACGGCGGCGAAGCTGGCGATCGCCACCACGGTGGTCACCGCGGTCGCCAGCGCCGTACGTCCGATCAGGTCGACGTCGTAGAACAGCGCCCCCACGGTGAGCATGACGGCGAACGACCCGAACGCGAACACGACGGCCGCCCCGATCCGTCCGCTCAGGAAGACCCACGTCGGCAGCGGCGTTCCGTGGACTCGTTTGAGGACGCCGTCCTCGCGGGCCGTGGCCAACGCGGTCGCGACGGTCGGATAGGCCGAGAAGAGGATCCCCATGGCCCCGGCAGTGGGCGTGAGGAACTGGATGATGGGCAGTCCGGTCGCCGGGTCCAGGGTGTCGCTGCCCATCACGAGGCCGAGCACGACGAGCCAGGTCAGCGGGAACATGAGCGTGAAGACGAAGGCGATCCGCGACCGCCACAGGTCCTGGATGTCGTGCCCGACCTGGTCGAGCAGCAGCCGCCGGTACGGCGCGTGCCGACGCCGTGGGTGCCCCACTGCCGGCCGGCCCGCATAGGCCCGGAGCGTGGACATCACAGCACCGCGGCGGCGTCGCTCGCGGCCGCGTCGCTCGTGGCAGCGGCGCCCGCGATGAGCTCGAGGTACACGTCCTCCAACGAGGGCCGGGTGACGCTCAGGCTGGTGATGGCGGCGTCGCGTCGACTGGCCCAGGTCGTCAGCCGCAGCAGCGCTCTCGCGGGGTCCGACGTGCGCACCTGCCAGTCCGGGCCCGTTCTCAGCAGGGGAGCGCCCAGGTCCGGGACGTCCCACGTCGGGTCGGCGTCGGACAGCCGGAAGGTGACCTCCGAGACGTGTCGGGCCTCTCCACCGATCTCGCTCGGTGTCCCCAGCGCCACGACGCGTCCGGCCACGACCACGGCCACCCGGTCGGCGAGGTGCTCGGCCTCGTCCATGTAGTGCGTGGTGAGCAGCACCGTCTTGCCCATGCCACGCAGGCTGGCGACGAGCTCCCAGGCTCGACGGCGCGCAGAGGGGTCGAAGCCGGTGGTCGGTTCGTCGAGGAAGATCAGGTCGGGGTCACCCACCAACCCCAGCGCCAGGTCGAGCCGACGCCGTTGCCCACCGGACAGCGTCTTGACCCGGGCGTCCGCCTTCTCCTGGAGCCCGACGTGCTCGACGAGCTGGTCGACGTCCAGCTGCTTGGGATACAGGCCGCGGTAGAGGCGAAGCAGCTCCCGGACGGTGAAGTCCTCCTCGAAACCCGCCTCCTGAAGCACGATCCCGACACGTTCGCGGTAGTCCCGACCACCCGTCGCAGGGTCGAACCCGAGGACGTCGACCGAACCGCTCGTGCGTCTGCGGTGCCCCTCGAGGATCTCGACGGTCGTCGTCTTCCCCGCGCCGTTCGGGCCGAGCAGTGCGAAGACCTCGCCGACTTCGACGGAGAAGCAGATCCCGTCGACGGCACGCAGGTCGCCGTACTGCTTGTGCAGGTCCTCGACCGTGATTGCGGCCATGACGCCACTCCCCATTCATGGGGGCGCCTGGACGCGACACGTCGAACACGCCCTCAGCACACGCTAGGCCGCTCCGGCCCGATGGGGTCATGGCCGAAGGTCCCGGCGCGCGCTTGCCCGGACGGCCACGCCGCGCAGCGCTGACCTCTCGGGGCTGCGGTTCTCGGAGGCTGGGACCCGTCAGGGCTGCAGGCGCTGCGTGCTCCACGAGTGCGCGTCATCGAGCCCACCGTCACCGACCCGCTGGAAGACCAGTCGGTCGTGGAGCCGCGAGCGCTGGCCGACCCACAGCTCGACCACGTCGGGGCGCACCAGGTAGCCACCCCACGTCGAGGGGGCAGGGACGTCGTCCGGTGAGCCGGTGTCGGGCCAGCGGGCCTCCTCGGCAGCCACCTTCGCCTCGAGCTCGGCGCGCGTGCCGATCGGCTGGGACTGGCGCGAGGCCCGCGTGGCGACCTGCGAGCCGCGCGGTCGGGCGGCGAAGTAGGCGGCGGCGTCCTCGGGCGAGGTCTGGGTGACCGGACCGCGCAGGCGCACCTGGCGGAACATCGGGTGCCAGAGCAGCACGACGGCCGCGTACGGCGCGTGGGCGAGCTGGTGGCCCTTCGCCGAGCGGGTGCTGGTGTAGAAGGTCAGGCCCTCGGGCGACAGGCCCTTGAGCAGGACGGTGCGCGCGTCCGGCAGGCCCTGCTCGTCGACCGTGGCCACGACCATGGCGCCCGGCTCGGCGACGCGCTCGTCGGCCTGCGCCTCGGCGTACCAGCGCTCGATCCAGCTCAGCGGCGCACCGGCACCCCCCGCGTCGCCGAGGTCGCCGATGAGCTCACCGGAGTAGTCCAGCCGTGCTGTGGGGTCGACCACCGGGTGCTCCGTCACGTCGCCGAGCCTAGGCCCCCGTCCGCGGGTCGGTGGATACGTGCACAATGGCGGGCGACTCGACGACGAGTGAGAGGAGCGTCATGACCGACGCCGACACTGCCTTCCGGCCGGGTCTGGAGGGCGTCATCGCCTTCGAGACCGAGATCGCCGAGCCCGACAAGGAAGGTGGCGCGCTGCGCTACCGGGGCATCGACATCACCGACCTCGTGGGCCACGTGTCCTTCGGCAACGTCTGGGGGCTGCTCGTCGACGACAAGTTCAACCCCGGGCTGCCGCCGGCCGAGCCCTTCCCGCTGCCGGTGCACACCGGCGACGTGCGGGTCGACGTGCAGAGCGCGCTCGCCCAGCTCGCGCCGATCTGGGGCTACCGCCCGCTGCTCGACATCGACGCCGAGCAGACCCGCGACGACCTCGCCCGGGCCTCGGTCATGGCGCTGTCGTTCATCGCGCAGTCCGCACGCGGCCAGGAGCTGCCGATGGTGCCGCAGCGCGAGGTCGACCGGGCCAGCACGATCGTCGAGCGCTTCATGATCCGCTGGCGCGGCGAGCCCGACCCGCGCCACGTCGAGGCCGTCGACGCGTACTGGGTCTCGGCGGCCGAGCACGGCATGAACGCCTCCACCTTCACCTCGCGCGTCATCGCCTCCACGGGCGCGGACGTCGCGGCCTGCCTGTCCGGTGCGGTCGGCGCCATGAGCGGCCCGCTGCACGGCGGTGCCCCCTCGCGCGTGCTGCACATGATCGAGGGCGTCGAGCAGACCGGCGACGCCGGCGCCTACGTGCGCGGGGTGCTCGACCGCGGCGAGCGCCTGATGGGCTTCGGCCACCGCGTCTACCGCGCCGAGGACCCCCGCGCCCGCGTCCTGCGCGCCACCGCCGAGCGGCTGGGTGCCCCGCGGTTCGAGGTCGCCGCCGCGCTGGAGAAGGCCGCGCTGGAGGAGCTGCACGCCCGGCGTCCCGACCGCGTGCTCGCCACCAACGTCGAGTTCTGGGCCGCGGTCGTCCTGGACTTCGCCGAGGTCCCGGCCACGATGTTCACGCCGATGTTCACCTGCGCCCGCACCGCCGGCTGGTCCGCGCACGTGCTGGAGCAGAAGCGCACCGGACGCCTGATCCGTCCCTCGGCCCGCTACGTCGGCCACGGCTCGCGCACGCCCCGCGACGTCGCCGGCTGGACGGACTCCCTCGCCCAGCGCTGAGGTGTAGGAGGATGCGCGGGTGACGCTCACGATCCCCGCGCACCTCCTGCCCGCCGACGGCCGTTTCGGGTCCGGCCCGAGCAAGGTGCGCCCCGCGCAGGCGCAGGCCGTGGCGGACGCCGGTCGCAGCCTGCTCGGCACCTCGCACCGCCAGCCGCCGGTGCGGGCGCTCGTGCGCCGGCTCAAGGAGGGGCTGGCCACGCTCTTCGACCTGCCGCAGGGGTACGAGGTCGTCCTCGGCAACGGCGGCTCCACGCTGTTCTGGGACGTCGCGACGTCGTGTCTCGTCCGCGAGCGCGCCCAGCACCTGGTGCTCGGCGAGTTCTCGGCCAAGTTCGCCGCGGCCACGAAGGCGGCGCCGTTCCTCGCGGAGCCCTCCGTGGTCGAGAGCCCGCCCGGCTCGCGTCCCGAGCCGCACGCCGAGGACGGCGTCGACGTCCACGCCTGGCCGCACAACGAGACCTCCACAGGCGTGTGGGTGCCGGTCGAGCGCGTGCCGGGCACCGCCCCGGCCGCAGACGGCGGCCCGCTGGTGCTCGTCGACGGCACGTCGGCTGCGGCGGGCATCGCGGTCGACGTGTCGGCCACCGACACCTACTACTTCGCGCCGCAGAAGGGGCTGGCCTCCGACGGGGGCATCTGGGTCGCGCTGATGTCACCGGCGGCGATCGAGCGAGCCGAGCAGCTGGCGGCGACCTCGCGCTGGGTGCCGGCGTCGCTCGACCTCATGACCGCGGTCACGAACAGCCGGCTCGACCAGACCTACAACACGCCGGCGATCGCGACGCTCATCATGATGGCCGAGCAGGTCGACTGGCTGCTCGAGCGCGGTGGCCTGGCGTGGTCGACCGCTCGCACCGCGGACTCCGCCGCCCGGCTGTACGGCTGGGCCGAGCGCACGTCGTACACCGCGCCGTTCGTGGCCGACCCCGACCACCGCTCGCCGGTGGTCGGCACGATCGACTTCGTGGAGGGCGTGGACGCCGCCGAGGTCGCGCGGACGTTGCGGCACAACGGCGTCGTCGACGTCGAGCCCTACCGCAAGCTCGGTCGCAACCAGCTGCGCATCGCGATGTTCCCGGCGATCGAGCCGGACGACGTCGAGGCGCTCACCGGCTGCGTCGACCATGTCGTCCACCGGCTCTGACGCGCTCGCGCGACATCGCACCGAGTCCGCCCACGGTGAGCACCACGGCGGCGAGGACCCCTGCCGCGGTGGCGACGGGCGGCCAGTGCCGCGTGGACTCCACCGGGTCGGGCAGCGCGGCCGCCGCGGACGTCGTGGTCCAGGGCTGTGACGGGGACGGTGTCGCGGTAGCGGTCTCGGTGGGAGTCGGGTTATCCAGCACGGCGGTGAGGGGCACGCGCCACAACGGCTGGTTGACGCCCTCGGAGCCGACGAGCAGCGTGCGGCCACCCCGCTCGACGACGATGGTCTCCCCCTGCTTCTGCCGGGGCAGCGCCACCGTGTCGGTCGGCACGAGGTCCTCACCGCGCCAGGCGTAGACGGTCGCCGCGCCGTACCCGCGCACCACGAGGCGGCCGTCGGCCAGCGAGGCCCCACCAGTGACGAGGGACTGCGAGACGCGAGCGATCTGCCGGGCCACCACCGGGCGCGTGGTGTCGCGACCGCTCAGCAGCCGTGCGACGGCGGCCGTCGGCACCTCGTACACCACCGACCACAGCGGGCTCTTGGTGAGGATCAGCACGCGGCCGTCGGGAGTCGTCACGAGCGCCTCGGCGTCGGCCGGCCCGCCTTCGTAGCGCACGGGAAGGGTCCAGGCGACCACCCGCTGCGAGCGCAGGTCGTGCGGCTCGCGCACCATGATCAGGCGCACGCTGGTGCGCTGTGCCCGGTTGTCGCCGGTGTCACCGATGAGCAGCGCCGCCGGACGGCCCTTCTGGCGGTAGGTCGCCATCGACTCCATGTCGGTGACCGGTGTGGCCCGACCGTGGGAGTCGACCATGCCCAGGACGGCGAGGGTGCCGCCCGTGCGGCTGGACACCCCGTAGATCACCGGCCCGGAGCCCGAGTCGTTCACCGTCCAGAGCACGTCGGGCTTGGTGGGGCTGACGGCGAGCCCGCTGGACTCGGCGATGCGCGGGTCGCGCACCGTCGTCACCTGCACCGGGCGGTCGGTCGGGCCCGCCGACGGTGAGGCGAGGGCGGCCGGTGCGAGGGCGGCTCCCCCGGCGGCCAGCAGAGCGGCGGTGACGACCGCGCGGCCCCGACGCGCGCGGCCGGCCCTCACGTCAGTGCCCGCGTGACGTCGTCGTCCAGCATCCGGGCGAGCGCCGGGTGGACGTTCCAGTCGGCCGTCAGGGCGCGGTACTCCGCGACGGCGGAAGCCCGCGGGGTGCCGCCGGAGCGGACCGCGCGCACCATCGCGTTGCGCGGCGTGTGCCGCGAGTCGACGAACTCGACCACGTCGACCTTGTAGCCGAGCATGCGCAGCACCAGCGCGCGCAGGGCGTCGGTCAGGACGTCGGCGAAGCGCTCGCGCAGGATCGGGTGCCGGGTGATCGCGGCGTACGGCGACGGCGCCCCCGGGCCGGCGTTGATCTGCCGCTGCACGTCGTGGTGGCAGCACGGCGCGGCCAGCACCACCGGCGATCCCCACCGCACCGCCCGGGCCAGCGCCTCGTCGGTGGCGGTGTCGCACGCGTGCAGGGCCAGGACGAGGTGCGGCGGCTCGTCGTCCGCGAACGGGTGCGCCTGCTCGATGGTGCCTGCCTCGAAGGTGAGCCCGTCGAGCCCGAGCGACGCGGCGAGCCGGCCGTTGCGGGCGACCATGTCCGGGCGGACGTCGACGCCGACGGTGCGCACGCCCGGCCGGCGCTCGCTGAGCAGCCGGTGCGCCGCGAAGGTGAGGTAGGCGTTGCCGCAGCCGAGGTCGACCACGCGGATCGGGCCGTCGTCCGGCAGGCGGCGGAGCATCGGCTCGAGCAGTCGCAGGAACGCGTCGACCTGGCGGCGCTTGTCGCCGTCCGCCCCGAGCGCCGCGAACAGCGGGTCGTCCGGTGCCAGCAGGTGCTGCGGCGCGCGGTCGTGCGAGCGCACCTCGACGTCTCGGCGGCTGGCGGCGCTGCGGTGCACCTGCGCGGCGCCCTTCTTGGTGACCCGCAGCTGGACGGTCTCGTCGACGGTCTCGACGTGCCAGTTGCCGAACGGCTCGGCGAGCAGCGCGTCGACGGTCGGGCCCGCCGCGCCGTACGGCGTGTTGCGCGTCGTGGCCTGGCGGCCGTCGTGGGTGACCACCTGCAGCTGGCGGCCCTGCTTCAGGTCGACCGGCCGCAGCTCGGCGCGGACCACGGAGGGCTCGCCGGTGCGGCGGCGTCCGGCAGCGACGGCGCGCACGAGCTGCTGAGGGTCCAGCAGCAGGGGGCGCAGCTGGGCGAGGGCGTCGTCGAGGGCGGTCGGCACGTCCCCAGTGTCCCTGACGCGCGGCCCCGCGCGCCCTGGCGTGCACCTTGTCACCGAAGTGCACGCCTGCCGGCCCCCCACGCGTGCACTGTGTCACCGAAGTGCACGGGGCGAGATCGGGCCAAGAGTTCTTTGCAAAGAAGTCTTGGCAAAGAACCCTTGGTCAACTACGCTCCTGCCATGCCACTCGACCAGGACCCCGGCCCGGACACCGTCCGGCTCGACCCGCGCACGCTGCGCGGACTGGCCCACCCGCTGCGCGTGCGCCTGCTCGGCATGCTGCGCAGCGACGGCCCGGCCACCGCCACCCAGCTCGCCGAGCAGCTGGGCCTGAGCAGCGCCGCCACCAGCTACCACCTGCGCCAGCTGGCCCAGTACGGCTTCATCAGCGAGGACGCCGGGCGCGGCCAGCCCCGCGAGCGCTGGTGGCGCGCGGCTCACCGCAGCACCACGATGGACCTGCGCGAGGCCGCCAACGCCGACCCCGAGACCGCCGCCGCCGGCGAGATCTACCTGCGCAGCGTCGTGCAGGCCTACGCGGCGCAGATGATCGCCGCCGTCGACGAGATGCCGCACCTGCCCCCGGCGTGGCGCGGCGCCGGCACGCACAGCGACATCCTGCTGCGGCTCACGCCCGAGCAGGCCGACGAGGTCGCCGAGCGCATGTGGTCCGTGCTCGACGACTACCCGCGGGCCGACCAGCTCGACGCCGACGACGCGCCCCCGCAGGCCCGCCGCGTGCAGGTGCAGCTGCAGGTCTTCAGCCGGCCCGGTGACCCGGTATGAGCACCACCCGACCGCAGCCGCAGTCGACGGCCACGCGTCCCTCGCGCCGGCCCGTCGCCGTCCTGCTCGCCGCCTACGGCACCTCGCTCGTCGGCACCCGGCTGTCGATGATCGCGGTGCCGCTGTTCGTGCTCGAGACCACCGGCTCGGCCACCCGCACCGGCCTGGTGGCCATGGCCGAGATGGGCCCGTACGTCGTCAGCCAGGCGCTCGCCGGTCCGCTCACCGACCGGGTCGGCCCGCGGCGGATGAGCATCCTGTCCGATCTCGTGAGCGCCGTCCTGGTCGGCCTCATCCCGGCGCTGCACGCCGCCGGCGCGCTGCACTTCGGCACGCTCCTGGCGCTGATGGCCCTCGCCGGGGCGGTGCGTGGCCCGGGCGACAGCGCGAAGTACGTCCTGGCCCCCGTGGTCGCCGCGGTGTCGGCCCAGCCGGTCGAGCGGGTGCTCGGCCTCACCGACAGCATCAGCCGAGCGGCGTCCGTGGTGGGGCCGCTGGCCGCCGCGGGGCTGGTCACGGCCGTCGGCCCGGCCACGGCGATCACGCTGGACGCCGTGTCGTTCGCCGTCTCGGGCCTCGTGATCGGCCTCGGGCTGCGGGCCGCCGAGGCCCGGAGCACGACGGCGCCGCACGACGACGACACCGCCCCCTACCTGCAGCGCCTGCGCCAGGGAGCACGGTTCGTCTGGCGCGACGGTCTGCTGCGCTCGATCGTCGCCATGATCGGCGTCACGAACCTGCTGGACGCCGCCTACGCGGGCGTGCTCATCGCGGTGTGGGCTCAGCACCGCGGCGGGGGCGCCGGCCTGATGGGCGTCGCCGCCGCCGCGACGTCCGCCGGTGCCGTGATCGGGGCGCTGACCGCGGCCTCGGTGGGCCACCGGCTGCCCCGTCGGGCCGCCTTCACGCTCGGCTTCTTCGGCATCGGGCTGCCGCGCTTCGCGGTGCTGGGCCTGGACGCACCGCTGTGGCTGGTGGTCACCGTGCTCTTCGTCGGCGGCCTCGGCGGCGGCGTCATCAACCCGATCCTCGGGGCCGTCGAGCTCGAGCGGATCCCCGAGCACCTGAGGGCCCGGGTCATGTCGCTCATCACGAGCATGGCGTGGGCGCTGATCCCCTTCGGCGGCGTGGTCGGCGGCGTGCTCAGCGAGCAGCTCGGCATCAGCACCGCCCTGCTGGTCTGCGGCGGCGTCTACTTCGTGGCCACGACCCTGCCGGCGCTGCGGCCGGAGTGGAAGCAGATGAACCGCACCGCCCGGCCCGCGGAGCCCGACACCGCCGCGTCCCGAGATGCGATCACCGCCTGACCCCCTCACCATGAGCGTGACTTTCGGACCTCCCCCTCGTTGAGCACCGTGCGACCCCTGGGGGTGGGGTGTGCCGGACGAGGAAGGGCGAGATCGTGAGCGGTGCACACAGGACGACGAAGACCATCACGCTGCGCTGGCGCAACGTGGCAGCCGTCGTGCCGGCGGCCGTGCTGGCAGCGACCGGGATCGCCATCGGGCAGACCGGCGTGCCGACGCTCACCGACCACGGCGTCGTCCCGCAAGTACCGCAGGAGGCCCTCACCCAGCCCGACCGGGCGGCCGGCGACGTCGTGCCCGCCGACTCCGGGCCCGCGGGGGCCGACCCCGAGCTGGCTCCCGGCCTGGCCCTGCCCGAGGGCACCGTGCCCCTCAGCGACCAGCCGGTGCAGCTCGACCGCCTCGGCATCCCCTCGCGCGCGCTCGCGGCCTACCGGCTGGCCGCACGCCTGGTGTCGGACGCCGACCCGGCCTGCGGCATCGACTGGGCGCTCGTCGGCGCCATCGGCCGGGTCGAGAGCGACCACGCGCGCTTCGGCGGCAACGTCCTGGACGCCGCGGGCGTGGCTCGCCCCGGCATCATCGGGATCCCCCTCGACGGCAGCCGCGGCACCGCGCGCATCACCGACACCGACGGTGGCCGCTGGGACCACGACCGGGTCTACGACCGCGCGGTCGGCCCCATGCAGTTCATCCCCGGCACGTGGCGCGTCGTCGGCTCGGACGCCGACGGCGACGGCCAGCGCAACCCGCAGGACATGAGCGACGCCGCCACCGCGACCGCCGTCTACCTGTGCAGCGGGCCCGGCGACCTGCGCCAGGCCACCGACCTCTACCGCGCGATCCGGCGGTACAACAACTCCGACAGCTACGTGCGCACCGTCGTGGCCATCGCCGACGCCTACCGCCGCGGCGTGCGCGAGCTGCCCGCCTCGAGCCTGCCCGCCGCCCACCGCGGGACGTCCGGCAGCTCGGACGTGCAGGCCGCCGGCGCCGCTGCCCCGGCCGGCAGCCGTCCGCCCGCCGGCTCGGCCGCACGCACCTCAGCTGGGGCGGGATCGTCGTCCAGCACCGCTGGTTCGGGCGGCACAGCCGGTGGCGGCAGCGGCGACGCAGGCCCGGGGCAGCCGAGCACCGCCCCGACGTCGGCGTCCGTGCCGCCTGCCGGTGGTGCGGTCGGCTCGGCGTCGGCGGCTGCGTCGTCCGCGGTGTCGTCCGTGGCGTCGCCGCTGACCTCGATCGTGACGTCGCTCGTGACCACGATGGTGCCGTTGCCCACGCCGATCGTCACCACGACGACGCCATGCGTCGTCGACCTGCTCGGCGTCAAGGTGTGCACGATCACGACGATCACGAGCACGCCGACGACGTCGACCGTGACGCGCACCGTCACCCAGGCGCCCTAGGGCGGGGTCAGCGCAGCAGCGCACCCACCACGGCAGCCAGCACCAACGCGGCGAGGGCGATGCTCACCACCGCCTGGCGGGTGCGCGGGGTCACGGCGTCACCCTAGTCGCCCCGAGCTGGGGCTCCACCGCCCAGGCCGCTCGGACCCGCTCAGGCCGCCGAGCGCGAGTCGTTGGCCTGGTGCGCCGCGAGCTGGGCGCGAGCGAGCTCGCGCTCGGCCATCACGCTGCGCACCTGCAGGTGCGGCGTCTGGCTCCAGCGGTAGCTGACGCGCAGGTCGTCGCGCCGGAGTACGTACGCGACGGCGACGAGCGCGGTGGCCAGCGCCACGAGGCCGCCGACGAGGATGGTCCAGCGGGGACCGAGCGAGCTGCCCACCCAGCCGATGATCGGTGCGCCGACCGGCGTGCCGCCCATGAAGATCGCCATGTACAGCGCCATGACGCGCCCGCGCATGCTCGGCTCGACGCTGAGCTGGACGGTGGCGTTCGCGCTGGTCATCAGCGTCAACGACGACAGGCCGACGGGGATCAGCGCCAGCGCGAAGAACAGGTACGTCGGCATCAGGGACGCCGCCGTGGCGAAGACGCCGAAGGTGAAGGTCGCACCGATCACGAGGCGGAGCCGGGGCCGCTCTCGACGCGCGGCGAGCAGCGCCCCGCCGAGCGAGCCGATCGCCATGATCGAACCCAGCAGGCCGTACTCGCCCGAGCCCTTGTGGAACTGCGCGGTGGCCATGATCGCGGTGGTCATCTGGAAGTTCAGGCCGAACGTGCCGACCAGGAAGACGATGGCCATGATCAGCATCAGGTCGGGCCGACCGCGCACGTACCGCAACCCCTCGCGCAGCTGCCCGCGTCCCCTCGGGGCGGCCGGCGCCGGCATCAGCTCGCTCAGCCGCATGCGCAGCAGCGAGGCGATGACGGCGATGAACGTGACGGCGTTGATGAGGAACACCGGCCCCGTGCCCACCCAGGCGATGAGCAGGCCGGCCAGGCCCGGGCCGACGATGCGCGCGGCGTGGAACGACGCGCTGTTGAGGCCGACGGCGTTGGAGAGGTCCTCGCGGGGCACCATCTCGCTGACGAACGCCTGCCGCGCCGGTGCGTCGACGGCGGCGGCGACACCGAGCGCGGCCGCCAGCACGTACGCGTGCCAGAGCTGCACGGTGTCGGTGACGACCAGCACGCCCATGACCAGGCCGATCAGGCCCATGGACGTCTGCGTCGCCAGCAGCAGCCGGCGCTTGGGCACCCGGTCGGCGAGCACGCCGGCGAGCGGCGCCAGCAGCAGCATCGGGGCGAACTGCAGACCGGTCGTGATGCCGACGGCCACCGCGGAGTGGTCGGTGAGGACCGTGAGCACGAGCCAGTCCTGGGCGACGCGCTGCATCCAGGTGCCGACGTTGGACACGATCGCGCCCATGGCCCAGACGCGGTAGTTGAACACGCGCATGGCGCGGAAGGTGGGGCTCATGAGCCGGCCACCCGCTGCAGGATGACGGCGGCCCGGGCGAGCGTCTCGCGCTCGTCGGCACTCAGCTCGGCCAGCCGCTTGGCCAGCCACGCGTCGCGGCGCTTGCGGGTGTCGCGGACGACGGTCGACCCCTCGGGTGTCAGCCCGACCAGCACCTGCCGGCCGTCGGTCGGGTGGTCGGTGCGGCTGACCAGGCCGAGCTCCTCGAGCGCGGCGATGGTGCGGGTCATCGACGGTGGCTGCACCTTCTCGCGCGCCGCGATCTCGCGCGGCGTGAGCGGGCCCTGGAGGTCGAGCCCGGCGAGCACGGAGTACTGGCCCGGCGTGACGTCGTCGACGCTGCGCTCCTGGCGGATCCGGCGGGACGCGCGCATGATCGCGTGCCGCAGCTCGACGGCCAGCGCCGGTACGCCACGACGAGAGGAGGCGCCCGTCACGGACGCCTCGCTGGTCTGGGTGCTTCCTGATGCCATCAGTCGTTAGCCTATCTCATTACCTTCGCTAAGGATTACCTGATCGACACAACACCGCAGCTCCTTGAGGTGTTCCCGCCTACTGGGTGGCGGCGGCCAGCCGAGCCCGCAGCCGCTCGAGCACGCCGGGCTCGCCGGACACCTGGACGACGTCGAGGTCGCCCCGCATCGCCGTCGGCAGCGCGTCGAGCCGGCCCCACAGGTGGAGGTCGAGCGAGAGGGCGTCACCGCGCAGCACGGCGTCGGCCGACTCGCCCGGGGACGCCGGACGCACGCTCTGGCCGCCGTCGGGCAGGTCGACCAGCCAGCCGCCCGTGCCCCAGTCGACCAGCAGCGTTCCCGCCGTGCCCGCGTCGCACTGCGGCTCAGCGAGGAGGTCGGGGTCGCCGGCCATCCAGGTCAGCACCTCGTTGACGCCGTCGGCCGCGAGCCCTGGCGTCGCCGGGTGCAGCGTCTCGCCGGCCGCGGCCTCGGCGTCGACACGGTGCACCAGCGCCTCGTGCGCCATCCGCCGGGCCCACGCCCCGGACGTGCCTTCGCCGGCGCCCTCCATCCAGGTCCAGCTGGGGGTGTCGGTGCCGGCGCCGGCGAGCAGCTCGCCGAGCTCTCGCCGGACGGCGTCGTGCCGCTCGAGGGCGCGGTCGAGCGGCAGGTCGTCAGCCAGCGGCCACTCCCCCTGCTCGGGACGGCGCCCGAGCCGCAGCAACGCGACCTTGTGCGAGTAGACGTCGGCGACGTGCCGCACGAGGTCGAGCAGCGTCCAGCCGGGGCAGGTCGGCACGGCGGCGGCCGCGTCCGTGCGACCCACCACGGCGGCCAGCCGGTCGCCGTCCGCCGCGAAGGCACTCAGGTAGTCGTCGTGGCTGAGCCAGGAGCTGCGGTCGAGAGCTCGGTGGTCGCTCATGCCGACACCGTAGGCCCACCCGAGACGCAGCGAGGGCGCGAGGGTCAGCTGACGCCGAGCAGCTGCTTGATCGGGTCGATGGCGAAGTAGATCACGAACAGGGCCGCCGTCACCCACATCAGGGTGTGGATCGACGCGGCCTTGCCGCGCACCACCTTGATGACGACGTAGGCGACGAAGCCCGCACCGATACCGGCGGTGATGGAGTACGTGAACGGCATCAGCACGATGGTGAGGAAGGCCGGGATCGCGATCTCCAGGTCGTCCCAGGCGATCGCCTTGACCTGCTGCATCATCAGGAAACCGACCACGACCAGCGCGGGCGTCGCGGCCTCGTAGGGCACGACGGCCACCAGCGGCGCGAAGAACGTCGCGAGGAGGAACAGCACGCCCGTGACCACCGACGCCAGGCCCGTGCGGGCACCCTCACCGACACCCGACGCCGACTCGATGTAGGAGGTGTTGCTCGAGATCCCGGCGGCGCCGCCGGCAGCGGCGGCCAGCGAGTCGACGACGAGGATCCGCTCGACGTTGGGCGGGTTGCCCTCGGCGTCCAGCAGCCCACCCTCCTCGCCGATCGCGACGACGGTGCCCATCGTGTCGAAGAAGTCGGCGAGCATCAGCGTGAAGATGAGCAGGATCGCGCTGACGAGGCCGATCGCCGAGAACGAGCCGAGCAGGTCGAAGTGGCCGAGCAGCCCGAAGTCCGGCTTGGCGGCGATCTGGTCGGGCAGGCGCGGCACGTTCAGGCCCCAGCCCTTGGGGTTGACGACCTTGCCGGTGGCGTCGGTCTGCCCGCCGATGGAGCCGATCGCCTCGACGATGATCGCGAGCACCGTCGCACCGACGATGCCGTAGAGGATCGCTCCACGGACGCCCTTGACGAGCATGATGATGATCGCGAGCAGGCCGACGACGAAGACGAGCACCGGCCAGCCGGCGAGGAAGCCGCCGATGCCCAGCTCGACCGGCACGGGGCCGCTGGGCTTGCGGACGATGCCGGCGTCGACCAGCCCGATGATGGTGATGAACAGGCCGATGCCCACGCTGATGGCGACCTTCAGCTGCGCCGGCACCGCCCGGAAGACCGCCTGCCGGAAGCCGGTGAGCACCAGCACCAGGATGATGATGCCCTCGATCACCACCAGGCCCATCGCGTCGGCCCAGGTCATGCCGGGCAGCTTGGCCACGCCGAACGTGACGAAGGCGTTCAGCCCCAGGCCGGTGGCGAGCGCGAGCGGGTAGTTGGCCACGACCCCCATGAGGATCGTCATGACACCGGCCACGAGGGCCGTCGCCGCGGCGACCATGGCGAGGTTCGGGCCGGTGCCGCCGCCGAGGAACCCACCGGTGCTGTCGGCCTGCGTGCCGATGATCAGCGGGTTGAGGACGACGATGTAGGCCATCGTGAAGAAGGTGGCGAGGCCACCGCGGATCTCGCGGCCGACCGTCGACCCGCGCTCGGCGATCCGGAAGTAGCGCTCGACGGCGTTGCCCTGGCCGGCCGCCGGGGGCTGCGGCCGCTCGGCGGGCCGGCGAGCGGTGGTGGTCTTGGCCGCGCCGGAGGCGGCGCGCTTGCGGTTCTTCGACGACATGAAGGACCTCTCGAGGCGGTGCGCGGGGGATGCGCCGGACGACGGTGACGCGGCGGCGACGCACATGGTGCCAGAGACCTCGCCCCGCTCGGGCAGCGGCTCGCCTAACCTGGGGGTGTGACCCAACCCCAGCCGACGCCGTCCCCCGACCCGGCCGACGTCGCGCCCCAGTCGCTGGCACCGGCCCGCGTCGACACCGCACCCATCGTGGTCGCCGGCCTGGTCGGCTGGGTGGTCGCGCTCGTGGTCACCCTCGTGGTGCCCGCGCTGCACACGGGCGAGCGCGACTGGTGGCCGTGGACCTGCGTCGCCGGCATCGTGCTCGGGCTGGTGGGTCTGCTCTACGTCGTCCGCGGCCGCGGCAACGCCGCCGGGGCTCGCACCGGCGAGTAGCGCCGAGCGGCTCGCAGCGCGAGGGTCAGCCCGCGGCCTCCTCGATGGCCAGGAGCGGTGCGTCGCGCGGGTGGGCGAGTGCCTCGGCGAGGGCATGGCGCAGGTGCCAGCGCTCGGCGGCCCAGGCGAGGGCGCGTGCCAGTCCCGCGTCGGTCGAGGCGTGCGGTACCCCGTCGTCGTCCACCCACCACTCGACGGCGTGCCCGTCGACCGTGAGGGGGTCGTGCTGCGTCCACTGGGTGGCGGCCTGCGGCAGCACGACGTGCACGGGGTCAGGGGTGCTTCGGACCCGACCGGTGCTGGTGACGGCGCCGTCCGCTCGCTCGCTGGCCAGGTCGAGGTCGAGCAGGTCGGCGAGTGCCTCCGCCCGCGCGGCCGGCGCGACCACGAACCCACCGAGATCGTTGCGCTGCAACCACTTCGGCTCGTCGATGACGACGGCCGATGACGCCTCCACCACTCGCGAGCCCGTGCCGTCGAGCACGCGGACGCCAGCGAGACCGCCCGCTGCCTCTCCCGCAGGGGCGTTCTCGGCGAGCCCGCTGAGCCAGCGCCACAGCTGCAGGCACCGAGCAGCCGAGAGCGGCCGCGCGACGTCGGCCAGCCCGTCCAGCAGCTGCTGCGCCAGCTCCGGAGGTGGTGCGGCGCCGGTCGCCACGTCGATGACGCCGAGCGTCGTGCGCACCGCGTCGTCGAGGCGGCTCACCCAGTCCGGCGCGCGACGCAGCAGCCCGTCGAGATCGTCCCCACCCGGCGCGACCGTGCCGGCCAGACCCAGCTCGCGGCGCAGCCACCACGCCGTGTAGCCGGGCACGCGCTGCGCGCCGTGGCGCACCGTCGCCAGCAGGGCCCGTCGCCGATCGGGGTCGGCGGCCAGGTGCTGCAGCGCGTCGGGCCAGGCGTCGGGCCGCACGGCGTCGAGGTCGCGCACGGCGACGACGTCGACCACCTCGTCGGACCGGCGCAGCAGGTCGGCCCACTCCTCGAGACCGTCGAGATCGGCCACCTCGTCGGGTGGGTCGTGCAGGTCGACGTCAGCGACGTCGACGACGGCGAGCCCGTCCAGCACACCGACCGCTTGCAGCGCCTCCGACGGCCAGCGCCTCGCCACGGTCTCGTCGAGCACGCCGAACTCGTCGGGGTCGAGCAGCCGCTCCGCGGGTGAGCCGGCGAGCACGAGAGCGGCCGCAGGCGCGAGCTCGCCTTCGGCGTCCGGCAGCGGCAGGTCACCGAGCCAGGCCGGCGCGCGGACGAGGTCACCGCTCGCCACGGCCGCCGCCACGAGCGACAGGACGGCCGAAGCGATCGCCTCGGGGTCGTCGGACTCCGGCGCCTCCTCGACCGCGACCCGCACCGCCGCGTCGTCGAGCACGGCCCGGGCCGTCGCGGGCACCGCGCCGAGCCGGGCCAGCAGCGGGTGAGCGGCATCCGGGTGCACGACGCGTAACCCGAACTGCGCCAACGGTTGCAGCACTCGGGTATCGGCCGCGTCGGTCTCGGGCAGGAGCAGCCCGCGCGCACCTCGTACGACGCGACCGTCGACGAGCGGCACCGGGACGGCGGCCAGCGCCTCGCGCGCGGACGCGTCGTCCGCCAACGGCGCCAGGCCGGCGTAGAGCTCCAGCCACTGCCGGGGTTCGCCTTGCGCCGGAAGGGTTTCGACGACGTCAGCCAAGGGCAACGTCGTGACGCCGAGCGCGCGCAGCGGTGCCCGTGCGCCCGGCGAGGAAGCCACCAGGCCGGCGACCCTGGGGGCCAGAACGCGCAGCACGGTCGGCGGCACGTCGAGGTCGAGGGCGACGGCATCGCGCGGGCGCAGCAACCCACCCTCGACGCCGTGCAGGATCTCGGCGCCGGGCAGCACCGCGAGCACCCGGTGGTGCAGCGCGCCGTCCAGAGCCCCCGCGGGAAGGCCGGTCGGCACCAGGTCCAGGACGTCACGGCCGGCCGTAGCGACATCGTGCAGCAGCCCGGCGTAGGCCTCGGCGCACTCGGCGACGAGCCGGTCGGTGAGCGGGCCGGGCGCGACGTGGCGGCGGGTGGGGTCCAGCGGGAAGCCGGCCAGCAGCAGCGCGGGCAGGGTGAGCGGCTCGTCGGTGGGCGTCGGCGCGTGCAGCGTCGTCGGCACGAGCGCACCGCTCTGCTTCGGCACGGCCCACAGCACCTGCCAGCCTCGCTGGCGTCGCTCCTCGGTGGGCCGGTCGGCGAGCAGCACGGCGCGGTCGGCGTCGGTCCAGCGCCCGCTGCGCCGGTGGACGTCCCATCGCCCAGCGGCGCCGGCGAGCACGCGTCGAACGCCGTCGGCGTCCGTCGTGACCTCCGCCAGCGAGGGCAGCGCGAGCAGCAGCGCGTCGTCGAGCGCGGCCAGCTGCTCGCGCACGGCGTCGGCGGCGAGCTCGTCGCGCAGCGGCAGCACCACCGCCGTGTCGAAGCCGTCCGGCGGCGCCCCCTCGGCGGCGAACGGCAACCGCAGCACGGGGACGTGGCCGCCCCGCCGACGCAGCTCGTCGGCCAGCTCCGGCGCGTCCGCCCCGGCCTGCACCACCAGGGCCGCGGTGTCTTCGCGCGAGAAGCGCACCCCGCCGCCGCGCGAGATCACGGCCGGCTCGTCGCTGACCGCGAGCACCGCGGCGAACCCGACGCCGAAGCGGCCGACCGTGTCGTCGTCGTCCGCCTTCGCCGAGGCCCGCAGCGTCGCCAGGGACTGCACGCCGTCCGCCGTCAGCGGCTCGCCGGTGTTCGCGGCGACGAGCACCGGCCCGCCACCTGCCTGCTCGCGCAGCGTCAGGGCCAGCCGGCCGGGGACGCCGGCGCGGGCCGCCGCGTCGGCGGCGTTCTGCGCGAGCTCGACGACGAGCCGGTCGCGGTAGCCACCGAGCGCGAGGTCCTCCTCGGCGTTCGCGTCCTCGCGGAACCGCACCGGGGCGGCGACCCACGCCGCCAGCACCCGCTGCCGGATCGCCACGGTGGCGAACGGGTCGCTCACCTCGGGGCGTCCGGCTCCTCGCGCTCGATCGCGACCGGCTCGTAGCCCAGCTCGTCCAGCACGGGCTCGTCGAGCGGCTCGGGCCGGCGCTCGACGTCCAGCTCGCTGTGGGCGCCGCAGCCGTGGTCGAGGCTCACCACCTTGCCGTCGGACGGCGACCACTCGTTGGCGCACACCCCGAAGACCTGCCGCAGCGCCCCGGCCATCGGCACGAAGTAGCCGCAGGTGGTGCACTTCGCCGGCGCCTGCTCGGCGTGCGGGTCGCGGGGGCCGTGCTCGCCGTCGTACCAGCGCTGCGCGGCCTCGTCGCGGCCGGCCAGCGACAGCACGCGGGGCCGGCCGAGACCGAGCTCCCACAGGGCGACGGCGTCGACGTCCTCGTCGCCCGTGGCCTCGAAGCCCTGCTCGAGCAGCGGGTCGTCGGTGCGTCGGGGCAGGACGTCGCCGGGCGACAGGTCACCGGGTGCGAGGCGGTCGGCCCACGGCAGCCACGTCGGTGCGAGCACGGAGTCCTCGCCCGGCAGCAGGTGCACCTCGCTGACGGTCAGCACGCGCGATCGCGGCGCCCGGGCGAGGGTCACCGACCAGCGCCAGCCCCGGTAGGCCTTGGACGTGCAGGCGAACGCGTGCGTGACGACGCGCTCCCCCTCGCCCACGGCACCGAGGTGCTCGCCGACGCTGCCGGGCTCGGCGACGTCCTCGGCAGCGGCGCGCGCGAGGTCGACCGCGGCCACGAGGGCGGAGTCGGCGGCGGCGCGCGGACGTCGTCCGGGGGCCTGGGCGGGTTCGATGTCGGTCGGCACCCGCTGATTGTCCCGTACCCGGGCGCTGGGCGCGAACACGCCGTCCCCAGCGGCGTGGGCCGTCACCGCTGACCGGCAGGATGGGCACGTGCACCCCGACGAGCGGGACGAGGACGCCGGGCCCGGCCGCGATCGGCCGCCCGCCGCACGACGGGCGCGCCGTGTCGTCGAGGCGAGCCGGTCGTTCGCGAGCGCCTCGGCCCGCGCGGCCGGTGCCACCGGCCGCCGCGTGCGCCACGCCACGCAGGCGCAGGGCGCCGGCGAGTCGGGACTGGCGAAGGTCATCGAGCTGCACGGGGTCGCCGCGGCCGGCGACGCGCTCGTCCTCGTCGCGCTGGCGAACACCGTGTTCTTCGCGGTCCCGGTCGGTGAGGCCCGCAGCCGCGTGGCGCTGTACCTGCTGGTGACGATGCTGCCGTTCTCGCTGATGGCGCCCGTGGTCGGTCCGCTGCTCGACCGGTTCCGCCACGGCCGCCGCTACGCCTTGGCGCTCACGCTGGTCTCCCGGGCGTTCCTCGCCTGGGTGATGGCCGGCGCCGTGGCCGGCGGCAAGGAGGCGTTCGCGCTGTACCCGGCGGCGTTCGGGCACCTCGTCGCGAGCAAGGCGTACGGCGTCACCCGAGCGGCGGCGATCCCTCGCGTGCAGCCGCGCGCGCTCAGCCTGGTGACGGCCAATTCCCGCGTGCTGCTCGGGGGCATCGTGGCCGTCACCCTGGCCACGCCGATCGGTGCCGGGCTCACCCGGATCGGGCCCGAGTGGGCGCTGCGGCTGGCGTTCGTGGTGTTCGCCATCGGCACGGGGCTGGCGCTGGCGCTGCCGCGACGGGTCGACTCGGCGGTGGGCGAGGTGCACGCCCGGTTGTCGTCGGATGAGCCGCAGGACCGCCGCACCCGCTGGAGCATCGGGCCACGCGTCGTCCTCGGGCTGCGAGCGGTGGCGTCGCTGCGCGCGTTCACGGGGTTCCTCACGCTGTTCCTCGCCTTCGCCCTGCGCACCGACCCCATCACCGACGCCATGCCGCTGCTCGCCGTGATCGCCCTCGTCGCCGGAGCGGCCGGGATCGGCAACACCATCGGCACCTCGCTGGGCGCGGTGCTGCGCCGGTTGACGCCGGAGGTCGTGGCCACCGCGATGGTCGGGCTGGCGGCCTTGGGCGCGACGGTCGGAGCGCTCGGCTACGGCTTCGTGCCGGTGCTGGTGACCGGCCTGTTCGCCGGGCTGGCGTCAGCGCTCGGCAAGCTGTCGCTGGACGCGCTGATCCAGCGCGAGGTGCCCGAGACGGTGCGCACCTCGGCGTTCGCGAGGTCCGAGACCGTGCTGCAGCTCGCCTGGGTGGCCGGTGGCGGCGTCGGCATCGTGCTGCCGCTCGGTGGCGCCTGGGGGCTGGGACTGGCCGCGGCCGGGCTGGCGCTGGTGCTCGCCGGCACGCTGCGCAACCTGCTGCGCGCTCGCGCCCGCCACCCGCGCTGACACCCGGATCCCGCGGGCGGGAGGGTCAGGCGTCGAGGTCGTCAGCGACGGCGCGCAGCAGCGAGGCCACCTTGGCACCCGCCGCCTTGTCCGGGTAGCGACCGCGGCGCAGGCCGTTGCCGACGCCGTCGAGCACCTTGATGAGGTCCTCGACGATGACGCCGAGGTCGTCTGCCGGACGGCGCGCGCGCGCCGCGACGGACGGCGGCGCGTCGAGCAGGGTGAGCGACAGGGCCTGTGCCCCGCGACGTCCCTCGATGACGCTGAACTCGACGCGGGTGCCGCCCTTGACCGTCGTGACGCCGCCGGGCAGGGACGAGCTGGGCAGGAAGACGTCGCCGCCCTCGTCCGAGCTGATGAACCCGAACCCCTTGGCCGCGTCGAACCACTTGACCTTGCCAGTCGGCACCGTGAACCCCTCGCCTGAAGTCAGGGCACGACGCGATCCACGCCATGCCGCAAGGGCGTGCGCCACCGCTGCTGGCAACCGCACGCCCGAGATCTGGACCAATGTAACCGCTGTGTCCAGCGGGTTCGCCCGCCGAGACGGCCTACCGGAAGCGCTCGGGCTCGCGCAGCAGCTCGTTCATGGACCCGGAGCGGAACCCACGCGGGTCGACCTCCGCAGCGGCGAAACCGACGCCCTCGACGGCCCGCGCGAGGTCGCTCGCGAGCCCGTCCAGCCGACCGAGCGCGGCGCGGTCGACCTCGACGCGGGCGCGGTCGCCACCGAGGTCGCGCACCCGCAGGTCGCGGACGGCGATGCCGGCTCGCGCGAACCAGTCGCGGGCCGCAGCCTCGGCGCGGTCGACCCGCACCAGCCCGGACGGCGTGATCTGCACGCCGTAGGCGATCCGGCTGGACAGGCACGCGGCCGCCGGCTTGTCCCACGTCGGCAGGTCCCACAGCGCGGACGCCGCCCGCACCTGGGCCTTGGTGAACCCGCTGTCGCGCAACGGCGTCAAGGCACCGCGCTCGGCAGCCGCCCGGATGCCGGGGCGGAAGCCCGCGAGCGCGTCGTCCGCGTTCGTGCCCGTGGCGATCGCGACGACCCCGAGCTCGTCGGCCAGCGGGCCGAGGACGTCGAGCAGCTCGGCCTTGCAGAAGAAGCAGCGGTCGCCGGCGTTGGCGCGGTAGCCCTCGCGGGCCATCTCGTCGGTGCTCGGCGTGAGGTGGCGCACCCCCAGCCCCGCAGCGAAGGCGCGGGCTTCGTCGAGCTCACCGGTGGCCAGCGAGCTGCTGACGGCGGTGGCGGCCACGACGCGCTGCGGACCCAGGACGCGCACGGCGGCGGCGAGCAGGAAGGCCGAGTCGGCGCCGCCGGAGAACGCGACGAGCAGCGAGTCGAGGTCGCGGAGCCGCTGCTCGAGGTCGACGAGCCGCCGGTCGAGCACGTGGGCGTCGAGCCACGCCGGGAAGCCCGTGAGGTCGTCGAGCACCACGCTGGCACCGGCCGCCCGCAGCGCCTGCGCGCCGTTCGGGCCGGTCGGCACCCCCACGCCGTGCGCCCCCGCCGCGGCCGCGCCGACCATGTCGCCGGGGTGGTCGCCCACGTAGACGGCCACGTCGTGCTCGCGCAGCGCCAGGCCCTTGTCGGCGCCGAAGAGGCCGCCGACGACCACGTCGGCGGTGAGGCCCGCGCGCTCGAGCACCAGCCGCACGGAGCCTTCTGGCTTGGCGCTCACGACGACCACGCGGCCGTGCAGCGAGCGCACCTGGTGCAGCGACTCGACGGCGCCGGGCAGCGGCCGCGAGTGCGGGACACCGAGGGTCGGGTACAGCTCGCGGTAGCGCTGGGCCGCGTCGGCCAGCCGGGCCTGCGGCACGAACGGCGCCAGCATGTCGTCGAGCGGGATGCCGATGAGCGCGCCCAGCTCGTCGGCCGGGGCGTGCCCCCCGTGCTCGGCCACGGCGGCCTGCGCGGTCGCCACGATGCCCGCGTGGGAGTCCACGAGGGTCATGTCGAGGTCGAAACCGACGGAGAGGTGCACCTCCACAGGGTAGGTGCCGCGGGGGCGCGGATAACCAGTTGGGTGCTGTCGGTGGTGGTTGGGACCATCGACGACGTGTCCACCGCCCCGTCCGCACCCCGCACCAGCCTGTCCTCGTTCTGGCACGACCTGCCGCGCGAGGGCCGTCTGCTGCTGTCGACCGTCGTGGTCGACGCGCTCGGCATCGGCTTCGTGCTGCCCTTCGGCGTGGTGTACCTGCACGAGGTGCGGCACCTGCCCCTGACGACGGTCGGCGTGCTGCTCGCCGTGCCCTCCGCCGTCGCGCTCGCCCTGCTGGGCCCGATCGGTGTGGTGATCGACCGCTACGGCCCGCGCCGGCTGCAGATGCTCGCGCTCGTCGTCAACCTGCTCGGCAGCGTGCTGCTCGCCTTCGCGACGACCGCGCCGATCGCGGCTCTGGCCTTCGGGCTGTTCGGCCTCGGCCAGGCGGTGTTCTGGCCGGCGTCCCAGTCGCTGGTGGCCGTGGTGATCCCGGCGGGCATCCGCCAGCGCTACTACGGCACCAACTTCACCGTGCTCAACCTCGGTATCGGCATCGGTGGCCTGGCCTCGGGGCTGTTCGTCTCGACGTCCCAGCCGTGGACCTTCCAGGTCATCTACCTGCTCAACGCCGCGACCTTCCTGGCGCCGCTCGCCGTGCTCGGCGTGCCGCTGCGCCACGTGGGCAACAACGTCGTGCCGTCCGACGACGCCGACCCGGCGCCGGCGGGCAGCTACCGCGCGGTGTTCGCCGACCACGCCTTCCGGCGGTTCCTGGTCGTCGTGTTCTTCGGCGCGTTCGTGGGCTACGCGCAGTTCGAGGCGGGCTGGACGGCGTACGCGCGCACGGTGGCTGAGGCCTCGACCCAGCTCATCGGCATCGCGTTCGCCGTCAACACCGGCACCATCGTGCTGCTGCAGCTCGTGGTGATCCAGCGCATCGAGGGGCACCGCCGCACGCGCGTGCTCATGCTGATGAGCCTGGTCTGGGCCGCGTCCTGGTCGCTCATGGGGCTCGCCGGCCTGGTGCCGGGCTCCGTCGTCGCAGGGGTGCTGCTGGCGGCCAGCATGAGCGTCTTCGCCCTCGGTGAGACCTTCCAGGCGCCGGTGGTGCCCGCCATCACCAACGACCTCGCGCCCGTGCACCTGCGCGGCCGCTACAACGCCGTCGGCGCGATGGTCTTCCAGGTGGCGGCCATCATGGGTCCGGTGGTGGCCGGCTTCCTGCTCGGGCACCGGCTCACGGTCGCGTTCGTCGGGGTGCTGCTGCTCGGCTGCGCGCTGATGATCGTGGTGCTGGGCCAGCTCGAGCGCGTCATCCCGCCGGCAGCGAACGGTGTCGACGTCGTGGCCGACCCCACCGACAGCGGCCAGGACGTCGCACCGGCTCTCGCCCTGCAGGGGGACCTCCGCCTCTGACCCCAGCAGCCGTGCGCGCGCAGACTGGCGGTGTTGGTGGAAGGAGGTGTCATTCGATGAAGCTGACGCTACGCGACCTCGTAGCCACCCTCCTGGTGGCTGCTATCGCCATCCCGTACGTGGGCTACCTGGTGAACGGTGAGATGCCGTTCGTCAAGGACGCTCGCGGTATGGCCGGTGTCGGTCTCGTCCTGGGTGCTGCCGCTTACCTCGTTCTGAGGGCGGGCACCCCGTTCGACCGGCTCGGCAAGGTGGAGACTGCCGTCGCGGTCGTGTCCCTGGTGCTCGGGCTCGTGGCCCTGGCATTCGCGGAGGCAGCAGCAGCCGAAGTGCTGCTCGCGGTCTTCATGGGATCGATCTTCGTGGTGTGGGCGGTCGAGGTGATGGACCACGCTGGTGCCATCCACGGTCACGCTCACCCGTCCGGGCTGACGCACGTCTGACAGCCCGGGTGCACCGACACCGCCGGCGAGGGGCCACCGCCCCTCGCCGGTCCCTCGTTCAGGAAGCCGCCTGCCCGCGTGCGCGCCGGGCACTGCGGGGACGGCCTCAGCCCGCGGTCAGTCCCCAGCGGGCCTCGTGCTCCTCGCCCGGCTCGAGGACGACGACGCCCGCCGCGGTGCGGTCAGCCGCGTTGAAGGCGTCCGGCGGGCAGGTCATCGGCTCGACCGCGACCCCCCGTCGCCGCAGCGCGGTCGGCAGCGTGTCGCCGGTGAACACCTGCGCGAACCCGTAGGCCTGGTCGGCCCACAGCACGACGCCGCGACCGTCCGGCCCCTCGAGCCGGGCGCGCCAGCGGCCGTCGGGGTCGCGGGTCAGGTCGGCGTAGGCGGTGTCGAGCGCCCGGTCGGCGATGGGTGCCGGCTGGCGCAGGTCGAGCGGCGTCCCGTCGACCGGCCGGCTGCCGGTCGGGATGCCGCGATCGTCGGTGTCGAAGCACCGGGCCGCCGGCAGCGTGAGCATGGCGTCGTCGACGAGCGTCGTCCCGGCCGTGAGGTACGGGTGCGCGCCCGTGCCGTAGAGGCAGCGGGCGCTCCCGACGTTGCGCGCACGGGTGACCACGGTCAGACCGTCGTCGCCGAGGCGGTAGGTGACGTGAGAGTCCAGCGACGTCGGCCAGCCCGGCTGCTGCGGCAGCAGGTAGCGCCAGGTCACCGCGGCGTCGCGCACCTCGACCGGCTGCCAGGTGACCCAGCGGGCCAGACCGTGGATCGCGGTGCCGTGGTCGGGCTCGCTGAGCGCGAGCCGCTGGGTGCCGTCGAGCTCGTAGCGGCCGCCCGCGATGCGGTTCGGCCAGGGCAGCAGCGTCTGGCCGCGGGCGCCCGAGGGCCGCTCGTCCTCCGCGAACCCGTCGACCAAGGCGCGGCCCTCGACGGTGTAGGCGCGCAGCCCGGCCGCCACGGCGACGGTGTGCGCCACCTGCTCGCCGAGCCGGATCGTCACCTGCTCACCGGTCGGCGGCAGCGGCTGCGGCACGTGCACGCCGGGCTGGCTCTCGGGGGTCATGCGCGCATTCTGGCCCACCCCGGGCTCAGGCCGTGCTCGACGTCCCGTTCGCCGACGACGACGTCGTGGGGCTCGGCGCCGGCGCGGTCCCGCGCCCGCGCGCCCCCTCCGGCCGGGCGCCGACCATGATCGCGGTGAGCGTCGAGCCGCTCTTGGTGGCGGCGACGCTGACGGTGTCGCCGACCTTGATCGAGCTGATGCCACCCGACCGCGCGGCCACGCGGGTGCTCGACGCGATCACGTACGTGGCGGTGAAGCCGTCCGTGCTCTTCACCGACAGGCTCTTCGCGCTGACGGCCGTCACCGTGCCGGACTGCACGACGATCGTGCGCGTGCCCGTGCCGTCCTGCTGCGGCACCACGAGCTCGCCGTGCAGCGCACCCCGCGGGCCGACGAGGCCACCGGGCCCACGGTGCCCACCCGGGCCGCGGCCCCAGCCGCCGTGGCCGCCGTCACCGGGGCGGCCGCGGTCGCCGTCGCCGTCCGGGTCACCCGGGTTGGAGGGGTTCGCAGGGTTCGAGGGGCTCGCGGACGAGCCGGACGCCGAGTCCTCACCCAGCAGTCGCGGCTGGCCGCCGGCACCGGGGCCGGTCTGCGCCGTCAGCCGGACGTCGTCCCCTCCGGAGCGCTGGTCGGCCAGGTAGGCGGTCGTGCCGACGGCTCCGATCACCAGCGCGGTGGCGAAGCCGGCCACGGCCAGCGTGCGTCCGCTGCGCCGCGGGGTCTGGCTCAGCTGCTCGCCCTCGGGGCGCTGCTCGCTGGGCGGGACGGCGGAGAAGTCAGGGATCTCGGGCGTGCTCATGAGCCGACCATGGCGGGTGAACCTGGGAACGTCGCCGCGCGCACCTGACAAGTTCCTGTGAGTCAGCGGGCTGACGCAGCCGGCCGCCGACCAGCGCCTCAGGCGTTGCGCACCGCGGCCGCGGCCTGGAGCCCGAGGATCTCGACCGCCTGCTCGCGCATCTCGACCTTGCGGATCTTGCCGGTGACCGTCATCGGGAAGTGGTCGGTCACGTGCACGTACCGCGGCACCTTGTAGTGCGCGATCTGGCCGGAGCAGAACTCGCGCACCGCCTCGGTCGTCAGCGGCTCGGCGCCCGGCTTCATGACCACCCAGGCCATGAGCTCCTCGCCGTACTTCTCGTCCGGCACGCCCACGACCGACACGTCGGCGACGTCGGGGTGCGTGTAGAGGAACTCCTCGACCTCGCGCGGGTAGACGTTCTCGCCGCCGCGGATCACGAGGTCCTTGATCCGGCCCGACGATGTTGACGTACCCGTCGGCGTCCATGGTGGCGAGGTCACCGGTGTGCATCCAGCGCGCGGCGTCGATCGCCTCGGCGGTCTTGTCCGGCTCGTTCCAGTAGCCCAGCATCACCGTGTGCCCGCGGGTGCACAGCTCGCCGGCCTCGCCGCGCGGCAGGGTCAGGCCGGTGACCGGGTCGACGACCTTGGACTCCAGGTGCGGCATGGTGCGCCCGACCGTCTCGGTGCGGCGGGCGAGGTCGTCGTCCGTGCGGGTCATCGTCGACACCGGCGAGGTCTCGGTCATGCCGTAGGCGATGGCCACCTCGGCCATGTGCATCTCGTTGACCACGCGCTTCATGACCTCGACCGGGCAGGGTGACCCGGCCATGATCCCGGTGCGCAGCGTCGACAGGTCGTAGTCGGCGAAGTCGGCCAGACCCAGCTCGGCGATGAACATCGTCGGGACGCCGTACAGCGACGTGCACCGCTCGTCCTGCACCGTCTGCAGCGTCGCCACGGGGTCGAACGACGGTGCCGGGATCACCATGCACGCGCCGTGCGACGTGGCTGCGAGGTTGCCCATCACCATGCCGAAGCAGTGGTAGAAGGGCACGGGGATGCAGATGCGGTCGAGCTGGCTGTAGTGCACGAGCTCGCCGACGAAGAAGCCGTTGTTGAGGATGTTGTGGTGGCTCAGCGTGGCGCCCTTGGGGAAGCCCGTGGTGCCGGACGTGTACTGGATGTTGATGGGGTCGTCCGGGCCCAGCTGCGCCTCGCGCTCGGCGAGCCGGTGGTGGTCGACGTCGCCGCCGCGCTCGGCGAGGTCGCGCCAGGACTGCTCGCCGATGTAGACGACGTCCTCCAGGCCGGGGCAGTCGTCGCGCACCGACTCGACCATGCCGCGGTAGTCGGACGTCTTGTGCTGCACCGCACTCACCAGCAGCCGCAGCCCCGACTGGTTGATGACGTACGCCAGCTCGTGGCTGCGGTAGGCGGGGTTGACGTTGACCAGGATCGCCCCGATCTTCGCCGTCGCGTACTGCAGCAGCACCCACTCGGCGCAGTTCGGCGCCCAGATGCCGACCCGGTCGCCCTTGTCGATCCCGCGGTCCAGCAGGCCCAGCGCGAGCTCGTCGACCTCGACGTCCAGCTCGCTGTAGGTCCAGCGCCGGTGCGTCGGGACGTCGACCAGCGCCTCGCGGTCACCCCACGCGGCCACCGTGCGCTCGAGGTTCGCGCCGATCGTCTCGCCGAGCAGTGGGGTGTCCGACGTCGCGGACGTGTACGAGGGCAGCTTGGTCGAGGTCGGTGCGCTCATGCGCTCATCCTGTCGCCTCGACCAGCGCCGGGGAAGGGTCCGGAGCGCGCAGGCGCGCCACGCTGTAGGCCACGGCCGCGACGAGCCCAGCGGCCATGACCGCCAGCAGCAGCCGGTAGTCGACGAGGCTCACCAGCGCCGCTCCCGCGAGGATCGACAGCAGCTGCGGGCCGCCGGTGAGGAACTCGAACGCCGTGAAGACCCTGCCCTGCAACGGACCTGGCGTGTGCTTCTGCAGCAGGGTGGTCAGGGAGACGACGACGGCCGGCAGACCAGCGCCGATGACGAGCGCACCCGCGCCGACCACCAGCACCGAGTGGCTCGCGACGAGCGCGCAGCCGGCACCCATGAGCGCCAGGCCGGCGGGGATGAGCCGGGTCTCCCCCACGCGGTTGATGAACGTGGTGACGAGCAGCCCGGACGCGACCGCCCCGACGCCCTGCACGGCAGCGAGGACGCCGAGGAAGGCGACCGGACGTCCCAGGCCCTCGTCGACGACGGCGAAGAAGACGCTCTCGCCCATGCCGATCGCCAGCAGCGAGATGACCGTGGCGACGACGGTGGCGCGCAGCAGCGGAGTCCGCCACAGGTGCCGCGCACCGAGGCTGGCCTCGTGCAGGACGTGGTGCTCGCGGGGCGCGCGGTCGGGCGCGGGCTCGGCGACCCGCATCAGCGCCAGCGAACCGGCCGAGGCCAGGAAGGTCACCGCGTCGAGCACCGCCACGGCATGGCCGCCGAACGCCGCGAACAACCCCGCTCCGGTGAGCGGGCCGACGAGGCGCAGCGCCTCGCGCACCGTGCCGAGGCTGCCGTTGGCCGGCCCGAGCAGCTGCTCGGGGAGCATCGACGGCAGCAGCGCCGAGCGCGCCGACTGGAAGAAGACCAGCGACGCGCCGTACAGGAACGCCACGACGAAGAGCAGCCACACGTCGCGCTCGTCGCGCACCAGCAGCAGCAGGAGGACGACGGCGAACGTGACCAGGTCGGTCACGATCATCACGGTGCGCCGGCGGAACCGGTCGATCACCAGACCACCGAACGGTGCCAGCAACGACGGCAGGACCAGCGCGGCGAGCACGCTGCCGGCGACCGAGCTGGAGCCCGTGAGCTGCTTGGCCCACATGGCCAGCACGAGCAGCATCGCGGTGTCGCCGAACATCGACAGCGTCTGGCCGGCCAGCAGCAGCCGCAGGTCGCGGTGCCTCAGGAGGTCACGCACGGGAGTCGTCCTCTCGATCGAGCGGCCGGTCGTCGGCGCGCGGGAAGCCGATGGCGTTGAGGTGCACCAGCCGCGCGTCGCCCGGGCGGCTGCCCGGGTCGACGACGCGCTCGGCGTAGGGCCGCCAGAGCTCCAGCAGCCGGTCCTGCAGCGAGCTCAGCTCGGCCGCGGTCAGGTAGCCGTTGAGCGAGAGCCCGATCGCGGACCGCTGCCACACCTCGGGCAGCTCGTCCGCCGTCCGCAGGTACTCGGCGTGCAGCTCGGCGTCGTGGCGGCGGAACTGCGCGGTGAGCGCGTCGGCCGCGGCGCGCTCACCCGCGCCGGCGCCCGGGGCGGCGTCCCAGCGGTGCCCGAGGGCGACCGAGCGCCACGGCCGGTTGCGGCCCTGCCCGCCCTCGGCCTCCTCGACGAAGCCGTACTTCGCCAGCTGGCGCAGGTGGAACGAGCAGGACGACGGCGACTCGCCGACCAGCGCGGCGCACTCGGTGGCCGTGAGGGGGCCGCGCAGCGCGATCTGCTCGAGCAGGCGCAGCCGCAGGGGGTGGGCCAGGGCACGCATCGAGCGCGGGTCGTTGATGTCGCGGACCGGTAGGTCGGTGCGCGGTTCTGACGTGGACATGCATCGAAAGTATTCTTTCGAAAGAACTCTGTCAATACCCCGCGCGGTCGGCGGCCACCTGCTCGAGCACGGCGGCGTCGCCGGCGTAGACCCCGCTCTCGCGCGGCCAGTGGGTGACGACGTCGGTGAACCCGAGCTCGCCCGCCCGGCCGACGGCGTCGGCGAAGACCTCGCGCGAGCTCAGCGAGAACAGCGCACCGGAGTCCAGGTTGAGGTAGCGGCGCACGCTCGAGGCGTCGCGGCCGGCGTCGGCGAGGACGTCCTCGAAGCGCCGCGAGAGGTCGGCGACACCCTGCCACCAGGCGTCCTGGCCGGCGTCGGGCGGTGTAGCACCCGTCGTCGCCCAGCCGTCACCGCGCTGGGCCGCCACGCGCATCCCGCGCGGTCCGTTGGCGGCCACGACGAAGGGCGGGCGCCGTCCGGTCACCGGGCCCGGCACCATCCGGGCCTGCACCGCCTCGAACCACCGGCCCCGCCACGTGGTCGACGCTCGGGTGAGCAGCAGGTCGAGCAGCTCGACGAACTCGTCCAGCCGCTCGACCCGCTCGCGGGGTGAGGGCAGCGGCGCCCCCAGGACGTCGGCGTCCCAGCCGCTGCCGCCGGCGCCCACCCCCAGGACGAACCGGCCGCCGCTGACGTCGTCCAGGCTCATGACCTCCTTGGCGAAGGGCACCGGGTGGCGGTAGTTCGGCGACGCCACCCAGGTACCGAGCTCGATGCGGTCGGTGACCAGCGCCGCGGCGGTCAGCGTCGGCACCGTGGCGAACCACGGCTCGTCGGCGAGGCTCTGCCAGGCCAGGTGGTCGTAGGTCCACGCGTGGTCGAAGCCGAGCTGCTCGACGGCCTGCCAGCGCGCCGCGGCCTCGGCCCAGCGCTGCTGCGGGAGGACGACGACGCCGACTCTCATCACCATGCCGGGCAGCCTAGGGCTGCTGCGGCGTCCGCCGTCCTCGCCACCGCGTAGCGTGGAGCGGATGGCACCACGTCGAGCGGCTGCACCGCGCAGCCTCGCCGACGAGCTGCGTTCGTGGGACGACGCGCGGCTCGTCGGGCTGCTGCGCGCGCGGCCGGACCTGCTGGCGCCCGTCCCGCCCGACCTCGCCTCCCTGGCGGCCCGTTCCACGACGCGCGCCAGCGTGCACCGCGCCCTGGACGGGCTGGACGCGTTCTCGCTGCAGGTGCTCGACGTCCTCGCCGCGCTGCCCGAGCCGACGACGCGAGCCGAGGTCGCCCGGCTGCTCGGCCTGCGTCCGGCGGCCGTGGCCGAGGCGCTGCAGGGGCTGCGCGACCTCGCCCTCGCGTGGGGCCGCGACGACGGGCTGCGCCTCGTGCTGACCGTGCGCGACAGCCTCGGGCCGTACCCGGCGGGGCTCGGGCCGCCGGCGAGCGCGCCGCTGCCGGCCGGCGCGGAGCTCGACGCGCTGCTGGCCGAAGCACCACCCGGCGTCACCGACGTCCTCGAGCGGCTCGGGTGGGGCCCGCCGGTCGGCGCCTTCTCGCGCGCCGACCGGCCTGCGGACCCCGACAGCCGCGCGCCGGTCGAGTGGCTGCTCGCGCGCCGGCTGCTCGTGCCGGCGGACGCCGGCCACGTCGTCCTGCCCCGCGAGGTCGGCCTGCACCTGCGCGGCGGGCGCGTGCACGCCCAGGTGAGGACGAC
Organism: uncultured Actinomycetota bacterium; assembly: GCA_963816695.1. Lineage (GTDB taxonomy): Bacteria > Actinomycetota > Actinomycetes > Actinomycetales > Angustibacteraceae > Angustibacter. The sequence goes on along the minus strand of CAWFLV010000004.1, from coordinate 393,681 downwards.
GCCGGAGTCGGTGGAGTGCGTCGAGCACGACCCCGCAGCCGTCGACGCCGCCGCCGGCGCGGCGGCCGGCGAGGTGCTGCGGTGGGTCGCCGAGCTGGGCGAGCTGTGGGGCGCACACCCACCGGCGCTGCTGCGGGCCGGTGGGCTGGGCGTGCGCGACCTGCGGCGCACCGCGACCGCGCTCGACGTGCCCGAGCCCACTGCGGCGGTGGTGGTCGAGCTCGCGTACGCCGCCGGCCTGGTCGCCGACGACGGTGAGGTCGGTGCGTCCTGGCTGCCGACGCCCGCGTTCGACGGCTGGACGGCGCAGCCGCCGGCGGCCCGGTGGCGCCAGCTCGCGCAGGCCTGGCTGGCCGGGTCCAGGGTGCCGGGCCTCGTGGGCAGCCGCGACGACAAGGGCTCGCCGCGGGCCGCCCTGTCGGCGGACGTCGACCGCCCGGCGGCGACCGTGGTGCGCGAGGACGTGCTGCGCGAGCTGGCCGACCTGGAGCCGGGGGCCGCACCCCCCGCAGGAGCGCTGCTCGACCGGATGCGCTGGCGGCGCCCCCGGCGCACCGGCAGCCTGCACGACCGCCTGGTCGCGTGGACCCTCGCGGAGTCCGAGCTGCTCGGCGTCACGGGGCGCGGCGCCCTGTCGTCGGCCGGGCGAGCGCTGTGCAGCGCGGCGGCCGGCTCCGGCGCCGGCGAGCAGCGACGAGCCCGGGTCGAGGCGGCCGTCGAGCGGCTGCTGCCGGTGCCGGTCGACCACGTCCTGCTGCAGGCCGACCTCACAGCCGTCGCACCGGGTCCGCTCGCACCCGACCTCGGCCGGCTGATGCACCTGAGCGCCGAGGTCGAGTCGCGCGGCGGAGCGACGGTCTACCGGTTCAGCCAGTCCAGCGTGCGGCGCGCGCTGGACGCCGGCTGGGCGGCTGAGCAGCTGCTGGCCGAGCTGACGGCGGCGAGCCGGACGCCGGTGCCGCAGCCGCTGGAGTACCTCGTGCGCGACGTGGCCCGCCGGCACGGTCGGGTACGCGTCGGCGCGGCGTCGTCGTACGTCCGCAGCGACGACGAGAGCGTGCTGCGCGAGCTGCTGGCCGACCGGCGGGCGGCGGCGCTGCAGCTACGGGCCCTGGCGCCCACGGTGCTCGCGACCTCCACCGACCCGGCCACCGTGCTGGAGGTGCTGCGCGAGATCGGCCTGGCGCCCGCGGCCGAGTCGGCGCAGGGAGAGGTCGTGGTCCGGCGACCCGACGCGCGCCGCACGCCACCGCGCCAGCCGCCGACACCGAGCCGCGGCCGCGCGGTCGCGCCGGCGGACCCGTTGCTCGAGGCGGTCGCCCGCGCGCTGCGCGCCGCCGCGCGCCACACCCCAGCCACCGAGGACGCTGGGCCACGGCTGGCGCCGAGCGAGCCGGCGAGCACGCTGGCGACGCTGCGCGAGGCGGTGGCCGGTCGAGCCCGGGTCTGGATCGGCTACGCCGACGGCAACGGGCGGGTCGAGCGGCGCGTGGTCGAGCCGCTGTCCGTGGACGGAGGTCGGGTGACGGCCTTCGACCACGCGAGCGAGGAGGTCCGCACCTTCTCGGTGCACCGGGTTACCGGGGTGGCCCCGGCGGAGGCCTCAGGTCCGTAGGCTGGGTGCAGCGGCCAGCGCGCACCGACGCGGCCGGGAACGACGAAGGGGATCGCCGTGGCTGACGAGAACGGGCGGGACGAGGAGACGCAGGCTGTCGGCGGCGAGCCGACGCGCGCCGTCCCCGAGGAGCCGCCGACGAACCCGTGGTCGACCCCGACCGGGCAGGAGCCGCCGGCCGCCGCCGCGGTCCAGCAGCCGGACGGGTCACCGCCCCCAGCACAGCCGTACGCGCAGCAGCCCTACGGCCAGCAGCCCTACGGCCAGCAGCCCTACGGCCAGCAGCAGTACGGGCAGCCTGGCTACGGCCAGCAGCCCTCCGGCCAGCAGGGCTATCCCCCGCAGGCTTACTCCCAGCAGGCTTACTCCCAGCAGGGCTACGCCCCCACCGGGCCGGCCACGGCGGGGCGGGCCACCGCGGTGCTGATCACGGGCATCGCCTCGCTGGTGCTGCTGTTCTCGTGCATCGGCTTCATCCCGGCGATCGTCGCGCTGGTGCTCGCCCCCGGCGCCGAGCGGGAGATCCACGCCTCGCAGGGGCGGCTGACCGGCCTGGGCCAGGTGCGCGCCGGGAAGATCTGCTCGTGGATCACCATCGGCGTGACGGTGCTCGGACTGGTCGTGCTCGCGATCGTCATCGCGTTCGGAGTCGCCAGGGACGGCGGCAGCAGCACCTTCAACGGCTACTGAGCCGGGCTCAGGTCACGCAGAACTCGTTGCCCTCGACGTCCTGCATGACCATGAAGTGCCGGCCCATGTCCGGCCGCCACTCGACGCGGCGGGCACCCTCGGCCTCGAGGCGCTCGACCTCGGCCAGCACGGCGGCGTCGCGCTCTTCCGGGCTGGTGGCGGGGTCGCTCACCCGGACGTCGAGGTGCATGCGGTTCTTGGCCGTCTTGCGCTCGGGCACCTTCTGGAAGAACAGGCGCGGGCCCACGCCGTCGGGGTCGACGACGGCGTAGGCGGTGTCCCACTCGTCCTCCGGGACGCCCCAGGCCCGCAGCGCATCGGGCCAGGAGTCGAACCCCGCAGGTGGCGGGTCCATGACGTAGCCGAGCGCTGAGGCCCAGAACTCCCCCACGGCGGCGACGTCGGTGCAGTCGAACGTGATCTGGACGGTGCGTGCCATGAGCCGAGCGTGCCAGCCGTCACCGACAGCGGCGAGGCCCTGAGACAATACGCAGGTGAACACCTCCGACGGCCCGCTCATCGTGCAGAGCGACAAGACGCTGCTGCTCGAGGTCGACCACGAGGCAGCCGCCGCGTGCCGTCGGGCCATCGCCCCTTTCGCCGAGCTCGAGCGCGCCCCCGAGCACGTGCACACCTACCGGCTGACCCCGCTCGGGCTGTGGAACGCGCGCGCCGCCGGTCACGACGCCGAGCAGGTCGTCGACACCCTGCTCACGTACTCGCGCTACCCGGTCCCCCACTCGCTGCTCGTGGACGTCGCCGAGACGATGGACCGCTTTGGTCGACTGCGGCTGGAGAAGCACCCGATGCACGGGCTGGTGCTGCACGCCTCGGACGTTCCGGTACTCGAGGAGGTGCTGCGCAGCAAGAAGGTCCAGCCCCTCGTCGGCGCCCGGCTCGACACCGAGACGGTGCTGGTGCACCCCAGCGAGCGCGGCCACCTCAAGCAGGTCCTGCTCAAGCTCGGCTGGCCGGCGGAGGACCTCGCCGGGTACGTCGACGGCGAGGCCCACCCGATCGCTCTCGACGAGAGCGACTGGCACCTGCGCCCCTACCAGTCCGAGGCGGTCGACGGCTTCTGGCACGGTGGTTCCGGAGTGGTCGTGCTGCCCTGCGGCGCCGGCAAGACGCTGGTCGGCGCCGCCGCGATGGCCCGGGCGAGCGCCACCACGCTGATCCTCGTCACCAACACCGTCGCGGCCCGGCAGTGGCGCGAGGAGCTGCTGCACCGCACGTCCCTGACGTCCGACGAGATCGGCGAGTACTCCGGCGCCCGCAAGGAGATCCGCCCGGTCACGATCGCGACGTACCAGGTGCTCACGGTCCGGCGGAAGGGTGTCTACCCCCACCTCGACCTGCTCGACGCCCGCGACTGGGGTCTGATCCTGTACGACGAGGTGCACCTGCTGCCCGCGCCGATCTTCCGGATGACCGCCGACCTGCAGGCGCGCCGCCGTCTCGGGCTCACCGCCACCCTCGTGCGCGAGGACGGCCGGGAGGGTGACGTCTTCAGCCTGATCGGGCCGAAGCGCTACGACGCGCCCTGGAAGGACATCGAGGCGCAGGGGTACATCGCCCCGGCCGACTGCGTCGAGGTGCGGGTCACGCTGCCGGACAGCGAGCGGCTGGCCTACGCCGTCGCCGAGCCGGACGTGCGCTACCGCCTCGCCGCGTCCAGCGACGTCAAGACGAAGGTCGTCGAGCACCTCGTCGGCCAGCACCGCGGTGAGCCGACGCTGGTCATCGGGCAGTACATCGACCAGCTCGACGAGCTGGGCGAGCACCTCGGCGCACCGGTCATCAAGGGCGAGACGACGGTCACCGAGCGCCAGCGGCTGTTCGAGGCCTTCCGCAGCGGCGAGCTCGACCTGCTGGTGGTCAGCAAGGTCGCGAACTTCTCCATCGACCTGCCCGAGGCCAGCGTCGCCATCCAGGTGTCCGGCAGCTTCGGCTCGCGCCAGGAGGAGGCCCAGCGCCTGGGGCGGGTGCTGCGCCCCAAGGGCGACGGCCGCGCGGCACGCTTCTACACCATCGTCGCCCGCGACACGATCGACGCCGACTTCGCCGCGCACCGCCAGCGGTTCCTGGCCGAGCAGGGCTACGCCTACCGCATCGTCGACGCCAGCGACGTGCTGAGCGCCGACGAGTCCTGACTCCGTCCCTGTGGAAGGCGCGGTCCTGACCACTCGCAGGTGCGAGACGCTCAAGCGTGCACCCACGCTCTCCCTGTGACCCGCCCCCGCCGCCGGGGCAGGTGATCCGGCGCGCCCGCGAGCAGTCGTACCTGAGCCAGGCCGAGCTCGCCGCACGCGCCGGGCTGGCCGGCTCCACCCTCTCGCGGCTGGAGTCCAGCACCCGCGCGGTGCGCTGGGACGTCCTCGAGCGGCTGCTCGCCGTCCTGGACCTGCAGCCGGTGCTGCAGATCGAGCCCTTGGACGAGCACCTGCGCCGACGCGTGGCCGCCGAGGCGGACCTCAGCCCGCAGGAGTGGTTCGACGACCTGCACGTCGACGGCACCGCAGCGCTGCGACTCGCACGGGCCCTACCGGCGGCGATCGACGGCACGCTGGCGGCGCGGCTGCTGGGCGTGCCGTTGCCGATCGACGACATCGAGCTGCTCGTGTCGCGCGACGACGCCGCCCGCACCGACGTGGCCGCGGTCGCCTGGTCCGGCGCGGCCGTGCTGCTGCGGCCGGACGGCGACGGCTGGCGCTCCCCGCGGGGCGAGCGCAGCATCGTCGTCCGCGTCGTCGACGAGCTGCCGCCGGTCACCACGGTCGCCCCCCAGCTGGAGTCCTCGGCCCTGGATCGGGGGCCTGGCACCGTCGAGGTCGTGGCGCTGCACCGGCTGCGGCTCACCGCGGCCGAGCGTCGACTGTTCGTGCACGCGCTGAAGTGGCGAGATCACGACGCGTGACCACGCCGGAAGCGACAGCGAGAAACAGTCCGCTGCCACATCGGCAAGACATGCCGCTCTGGCAACGGTCGAAAAGCAGCGGGCCGATCCGGCGCGACACGCCCACCGAAGGCCGCTCGCGGGCGACGCGCAGCCGCCGTCCAGGCAACTCCCAGGAAGCGGCCCCAGACTGGGAGTCATGTCAGCCACCAGCACGCCCGAGGCGCGCCTGCTCGTCGTCGAGGACGAGCCCAACATCCGCGAGCTGCTCTCGACGTCGCTGCGGTTCGCCGGGTTCGAGGTGCACACCGCAGGCGACGGCGCCAGCGCGCTCAAGCTCGCCGAGTCCACCCGCCCGGACCTGCTCGTGCTCGACGTGATGCTGCCGGACATGGACGGCTTCTCCGTCACGCGCCGACTGCGCGACCAGGGCCGGCAGGTGCCGGTCGTCTTCCTCACCGCCCGCGACGACACCCAGGACAAGGTGACCGGCCTGACCGTCGGTGGCGACGACTACGTCACCAAGCCGTTCAGCCTCGAGGAGGTCGTGGCCCGCATCCGCGCGGTGCTGCGCCGCACCGGCGGGCCGGGTGGCGACGACGGGGCGCGGCTGGTGTTCGCCGACCTCGAGATGGACGAGGACTCCCACGAGGTGCACCGCGGCGGCCGCGGGATCGACCTGTCACCCACCGAGTTCAAGCTGCTGCGCTACCTCATGCTCAACCCGAACCGGGTGCTGTCCAAGGCGCAGATCCTCGACCACGTCTGGGACTACGACTTCAGGGGCGAGTCCGGCATCGTCGAGTCCTACATCTCCTACCTGCGACGCAAGATCGACGCCGACTCGGACACCCCGCTGATCCACACCAAGCGCGGCGTCGGTTACGTCCTGCGCCTGCCGCCCGGCCATGTCTGAGCCGCGAGCCGGGCTGAGCGGCGTCCACCGGCGACTGTCCGGCATCTCGCTGCGCGACCGCCTGGTGGCGGTGCTCGTCGCGCTCGCCCTCGTCGCGCTCGCCGTGACCGGAGCGGCCGCCGTGACGCTGCTGCGCGGTGAGCTCGTGAGCAAGGTCGACGACCAGATCGTCGCCAGCGAGCGCGCCTTCATCGGCGGCCCCCAGGACGAGCGCGACACCTCCCCCGCCCCGCGCGGGTTGCCGACGTCCACCTACGGCATCGTCGTCTTCGACGCCGGGTTCAGCCGGCTGCTCGGCCGGCGGGTCGGCACGTCGGCACCCGATCTCGACCAGATCACCCCCGCGGCGATCCAGCGGCACGACGGCACGCCGTTCACCGTCGACGCCGAGGAAGGCAGCGGGCGCTGGCGAGTGGTCGCGGTCCGGGTCACCGACGACCGCGGGCTCGGCGACGGCACGCTCGTCATCGGCCAGAGCCTCGCCGGCGTCGACGACACCGTCGCCCGGATGGGTGTGCTGCTCGTCGTCGTCGGGCTGTCCGTGCTCCTCCTCGTCGGCCTGCTCGGCTGGCTGGTCGTGCGGCAGTCGCTGCGGCCGCTGCGCGAGGTCGAGGACGTCGCCGGGGCGATCGCCGACGGCGACCTGAGCCAACGCGTCCCCGAGCACCCGACGTCCACCGAGGTGGGCCGGCTGTCGGCCGCGCTGAACGCCATGCTCGCCCAGATCGAGCGCGCCTTCGCGGAGCGAGAGGCCTCCGAGGAGCGCATGCGGCGCTTCGTCGCGGACGCCAGCCACGAGCTGCGCACCCCGCTGGCCGCCGTGCGCGGCTACGCCGAGCTCTACCGGCAGGGGGCCGTCAGCGGCCCCGAGGACGTCGGCTCGGCCATGCGGCGCATCGAGGACGAGGCGAGCCGCATGGGCGGCCTCGTCGAGGACCTGCTCACCCTCGCGCGGCTGGACGAGCAGCGGCCCGGGCGGCACTCCCCGGTCGACCTCACCGTCGTGGCCGCCGACGCCGTGCAGGACGCCCGGGCGATGGACCCCGCACGCGATGTGACCTTGGTCGGCCGGGGCGGTCCCGTGCGCCCCACGGTCGTGCTGGGCGACGAGTCGCACCTGCGCCAGGTCGTCACCAACCTGGTCGCCAACGCCCTGCGGCACACCCCCGCCGGCACCCCCATCGAGCTCGCGGTCGGCCCGGACGACGGCCACGGCGTCCTCGAGGTCCGCGACCACGGCCACGGGATCGCGCCGGAGCAGGCGCGCAAGGTGTTCGAGCGGTTCTTCCGGGCGGACGCCTCCCGCCAGCGCGCGTCGGGCGGTACGGGACTGGGCCTGGCGATCGTGGCGGCCATCGTGGCCGCGCACGGCGGCCAGGTGGGTGTCAGCGAGACCGTCGGCGGCGGCGCCACCTTCGCGGTGCGGCTGCCCGCCGCGCCGGGTGCAGAGCCCGACGTCGAGGGTGAGCGCGAGCTCACAGCAACCTCCCAGGAGCATCCAAGCCTGCGGCCAAGCTGATGCGGTCTGCTGGTACCACTCAGCCAGGAGAGGTGACACCAGACATGACCCACCAGACGCACGAGACCGAGCCGCAGGTGCACTGGTACGGCCCCGAGCCGACCCAGCCGATGCCGCCCTCGCCGACGACGGCCACGACGGCCTTCGGTGCGCCCGTGCCCCCCGAGCAGCCCCCGGCGCCGCCCGCGCAGGACGGGCCGGGACGTGGGCGCCGCCGCTGGGTCGACATGGGGATCGCCGCGCTCGTCGCGGCGGTCGTGGCAGGCGGCACCACCGCCGGCGTGATGGCGACCGACGACGGCACGCCGCAGGCCGCGACCACGACCTCGTCGTCCGGCAGCGGCAGCGGCGGCAACGGCGCCGCCGGCACCGGCCAGGGACCCGTGACCCAGTCGGCCGGCCAGCCCGTCAACTGGACCAAGGTCGCCAAGGCCGTCGAGCCGAGCGTGGTCGCGATCTCGACCCGCTCGCAGTTCTCGGGCAGCGAGGGCTCCGGCGTCGTCCTCGACACCAAGGGCCACGTGCTGACCAACAACCACGTCGTGGCCGGCGCCACGCAGGGCGGGTCGCTCACCGTCACGCTCTCCGACGGGCGCAGCTACGACGCCACCATCGTCGGCACCGACCCCTCGACCGACCTCGCGGTCATCCTCATGAAGGGCGCCACCGACCTGACCCCCGCGACGCTCGGTGACTCCGACGCCGTCTCCGTCGGCGCGCCGGTCATGGCGGTCGGCAACCCGCTCGGCCTGGCCGGCACGGTCACCACGGGCATCGTCAGCGCGCTCGACCGTCCGGTGACGACGTCCAACGACTCCACCGACGGCGCCGCGGCGGCCGGCGGGACGCCCGTCGTGACCAATGCCATCCAGACCGACGCGGCCGTCAACCCCGGTAACTCCGGTGGCGCCCTGGTCGACGCCAGCGGCAAGGTCATCGGCATCCCGTCGTCCATCGCCTCGCTCGGGCAGTCCTACGGCAGCCAGTCGGGCAGCATCGGCCTCGGGTTCTCGATCCCCATCAACGAGGCCAAGTCCATCGCCGACCAGCTGCTGGCCGACGGCAAGGCCGAGCACCCGTTCCTCGGGATCTCGCTGAAGGACGGCACGGTGACCCAGGGGGCCGCCCAGCGCGCCGCCGCGACCGTCGTCGAGGTGTCGTCCGGCAGCCCCGCACAGCAGGCGGGTCTGAAGTCCGGTGACGCGATCATCGCCGTCGACGGCGAGTCGGTGAACTCCTCGGAGTCGCTCGTCGCTCAGATCCGGGAGCGCTCCGTCGGCGACAGCGTCCAGCTCACGATCGTCCGCGGCGGCCAGCAGCAGAAGGTCACCGCGAAGCTCACGACGCGCTCGGCGAGCTGATCGCCGGCGGCGCGAGGCGACCCAGCCGTCCGCGCGCCACCAGCGCCAGGAGCAGGGCGCACCACCCGGCGGCCACCGGGACGGCGAGAGCCGCCCGGTGGCCGCCGGCGTCGGCGAGCAGCCCGGCGCCGGAGCTGCCGGCCGCGTAGCCCACGATCACGGCGCTCGACAGCATCGTCATGACCGTCGCCGCCCGCTCGAACGGCGTCGCCCGCTCGACCAGCGCGTAGAGCACGATGAGGTACGGCGCGACCGCGCAGCCCAGCAGCAGCACCGCGGCCGCGGCCCACCGGATCGAGCCGACCAGCAGCAGCGGCAGCGACAGCACCGCGAGCGCCGCGGCGAACGCGACCAGCCGGTCGGCGAGCCCGAAGCGGGCGGGCAGCCCGGCGCTGGCGAGCCCGGCCAGGGCGCTGCCGACCCCCAGCAGGGCGTACACCAGCCCGGCGGTGCCGGGGCGCCCCAGGCCGGCGGCCAGGCTCGTGACGCCGACCTGCGTGCCGCCGAACACCAGACCCAGCAAGGACCCCGCCAGCAGCAACGTCGCGATGACGACCCCTCGGGGCAGCGGCACCCGACCCCGCCGCTGGCCCTCGGCGGATCGAGCGGCTCGGGGGTGCACGAGCGCTGCCGTGGGGTGCAGCCCGAACGCGACCACGACGGTGAGCGAGAGCGCGGCGGTGACGAGGGGGCCCACCTGCGGGCCGGCCGCCGTGGCGAGCACCCCGACGAGGGCCGGTCCCGCGACGAAGCTGATCTCGTCCGTGGCGCTCTCGACGGCGAAGGCCTCGGTGAGCCGACGAGACCGGTCGTGCACCGGCGCCCGCTTCACCAGCGCCACCCAGCGCACCCGCGCGAGCGGGCCGATCTGCGGGGCGAACAGTCCGGCCGCAGCCGCTGACCCGAGCAGCCACGGCGTGCCGGCGCCGGTCTCGGTCGCCGCGACGACGCCGGCCATGCCAGCGGCGTAGACCACGCCGCCGACCACGAGGACCGCGCGCTGGCCGAACCGGTCGGCGAGGGCACCGGCCACCGGCGCTCCCAGGGCCGATCCCAGCCCGATGGCCGCGGCCGCCAGCCCGCCGGTGCCGTAGCTGCCGGTGCGGTCGGCCACGAGCAGCAGGACCCCCAGCTGGCCCATGGCGAGCGGCAGCTTCGCCAGCAGGCCGAGCGGCAGGAAGGTGCGGCCGGCGAGCGCCACGAGCGCTCGGGCTGCGGAGGGGGTCACGCCGTCGAGAGTAGAGTGGCCCCTCGTGCCCGACGCCGCCGCCGCCCTCGCCGCGGAGCAGGAGTACCTGCGCCGGGCGCGCGAGCAGCTGGCCCGCATGCGCGAGCGCACGCTGTCCCTCGAGGTGCAGGGCGGCGACCGCGTCTCCACCGAGTTCCTGGCGGCGACGCTCTACCACCGCGCGGCGGCCCTGGCCGACGACCCGACGTCCACGCTGTTCTTCGGCCGCATCGACACCGACGGCACGGGCCCGACGGACGCAAGCGGTCGGCCCGAGCGGTGGTACGTCGGGCGCCGCCACGTCGCCGACGAGGCGGGCGACCCCGTCGTGGTCGACTGGCGCGCCGACGTCTCGCGCGCGTTCTACCGGGCCAGCCGCACCGAGCCGATGGGGGTGCGGCTGCGGCGGCGGTTCGGCATCGACCGCGGCCGGATCACCGCGTACGAGGACGAGCACCTCACGGACGCCACCGAGGCCGAGCAGCGCAGCCAGATCCTCGCCGGCGAGATCGAACGGCCCCGCGTCGGCCCGATGCGCGACATCGTCGCCACGATCCAGCCCGAGCAGGACGAGATCGTGCGCGCCGACGTCGCCACGACGGTGTGCGTGCAGGGCGCCCCGGGCACCGGCAAGACGGCGGTGGGCCTGCACCGCGCGGCCTGGCTGCTCTACGCCTACCGCGACCGGCTGGCGCGCAGCGGCGTGCTGGTGGTGGGCCCCAACCGGGCGTTCCTGGAGCACGTGGGTTCGGTGCTCCCGGCCCTCGGCGAGATCGAGGTGTCGCACACGACCGTCGAGCAGCTCACCGCGTCGGTGCCGGTGCGCGCCACCGACCCACCGGACGTCGCCACGCTCAAGGGCGAGGCCCGGCTCGCGAGCGTGCTGCACCGCGCCGTCTGGTCGTCGGTGCGTGAGCCGCACGAGGCCCTGGTCGTGCCGCGCGGCTCCCGGCGCTGGCGGGTGCCCGCGTACGAGGTGCGCGAGCTCGTGGCCGAGCTGCGCGCCCGTGGCGTGCGGTACACGGCCGCGCGCGCGATGCTGCCCCAGCGGCTCGCCCACGCGGTGCTGCTGCAGATGGAGGCGGCCGGCGACTCCCCCGACGACCGCGTGCAGGACTCCGTCGCCCGCTCGCGGCCGGTGAAGGCCTACGTCGACGCCGTGTGGCCGGCGCTCGAGGCCCCCCGGGTCCTGATGAGCCTGTGGTCAGGCGGCGACGTCCTCGCCGCCTGCGCCGACGGGCTGCTCAGCCCGGACGAGCAGGCGCGGCTGCTGTGGGTGACCCCACCGCGCGGCCCGCGCACCGCGCCGTGGACGGCCGCCGACGCCGTGCTGGTCGACGAGGTCACCGACCTGCTCGCCCGCACCGGGTCACTCGGCCACGTGGTGCTCGACGAAGCGCAGGACCTCTCGCCGATGCAGCTGCGCGCCGTCGGCCGTCGCTGCTCGACCGGCTCGATGACCGTGCTCGGCGACATCGCCCAGGGCACGACCCCCTGGGCCACGCGGTCGTGGCAGGAGTCGCTGCGCCACCTCGGCCAGGACGGCGCGCACGTCGAGGAGCTCACCCGCGGCTTCCGCGTGCCGAGCTCGGTGATCGACTTCGCCGCGAAGCTCCTGCCGCACATGGCACCTGGCCTCGCAGCGCCCGAGTCCGTCCGTGACGACCCCGGCCGGCTCGACGTCGTCCGCGTCGCCCCCACCGAGCTCGTGGCGGCGAGCGTCACGGCAGTGCGCGCCGCGCTCGAGGTCGAGGGCTCGGTGGGCGTCGTCGTCGCGGACGCCGAGGTCTCCGCCGTCGCGCGGGCGCTCTCGGACGCCGGCCTGGCGCACCTGCGGCTCGGGCGCGACGACGAGCTCGACCGCGGCGCCGCCGACCACGAGGACGGCGCCCACCGCCTGCACCTGGTGCCGTCGACGGTCGCCAAGGGCCTGGAGTTCGACCGCGTCGTCGTCCTGGAGCCGGCCGCGATCGCGGCCGCCGAGCCGGACGAGCGCACCGGCCTGCGGCGCCTCTACGTCGTGCTGACGCGAGCGGTCACGGGCCTGACCGTCGTCCACAGCACCGACCTGCCCGCCCCGCTGCGCCCCTGAGCCGCACTTCTCCAAAGATCTGGGGTTCCGAGAACGCCAGAACCCCAGATCTTTGGAGAAGTGCGGTGAGGCGGCGGGGTCAGCGGCGGACGACGAGCCAGATGATCACGGCGACGACGGCGAGGGCCGCGACCCACGGGCCGTAGCGCTTGAGCAGCACCGGGCCGACGACCCCACCGAGGTTGATCTCGTTGGCCGGCGGGGCAGCCGGGCGGGACGCCGGCGCCGCGGTCGGGGGCGCCACGGCTGCAGCCGGCGGGGCAGGCGCCGGCACCTCGGCCGCTCCTGCGGCGGCGGCGACCTCGGTGGGCGTGGGCTCGGCCTCGGTGGTCGGCCCCGCGACCGCCGCGGCTTCCTCGGTGGTCACGGCCTCGGCCCCGACCGGCCCGGCGCCCTGCTCGCCGAGCCGGGTCGCGAGGCAGGCAGCGAACTGGTCGAGCAGCTTGGTGCCGACGTCCTGGATGACGCCGCGGCCGAACTGCGCTGGCCGGCCGGTGATCTTCAGCTCGGTGTCGACGACGACGCGGGTGCCCGACCCCTCGGGCTCGAGGTGCGCGCGGATCGTGGCCCCTGCCGTGCCGTTGCCGCGCTTGTCCTTGCCCTGGGCCTCGATGACCGCCTGGTACGTCGAGTCGTCGCGCGAGACCCACTGGCCCTTGCCGGCGTACTGCAGGGCGATGGGCCCGAGCTTGACCTTGGCGGTGCCGTGGAACTCCTCGCCCTCCACCGACGTGATCGTCGCACCCGGCAGGCAGGGGGCGATGCGCTCGATGTCGGTGAAGGCCGACCACGCCTCGTCGATGCCGAGCGGCACCGTGAACGTGTGCTGGAGGTCCATCGCCCTGCCTTCAGGCCGCGCCAGCGGCGCTGAGCACAGCCCGGCCGGTGAGGACGCCGGCCAGGTGACGCCGGTAGTCGGCGTCGGCGTTCGCGTCGGACGGCGGTGTGGTGCCCGCTCCCGCTGCGGCGCAGGCGGTGCGCACCGACTGCGCGGTCGGCCGCATCCCGAAGAGGGCCTGCTCGACGTCGCGCGCGCGCACCGGCACCGAGCCCATGTTCGTCAGCCCCACGCGGGCCTCGGCGATGGTGCCGCCGTCGACCCGCAGCGCGACGGCGGCTCCGACGATCGCCCAGGCCTGCGAGATGCGGTTGAACTTCTGGTAGCAGGCGCCCCAGCCGGTGTACTTCGGCACCCGCACCTGCACCAGCAGCTCGTCCTCACCGACCGCGGTCGTGAACAGGTCCTCGAAGAAGTCCTGCGCCGCGACGGTGCGGCGGGCACCGCCGGCCCCGGCGATGACGAACTCGGCCTCGAGAGCGAGCGCGGGCGCCGGCAGGTCACCGGCGGGGTCGGCGTGCACGAGCGCACCGCCGAACGTACCGCGGTGACGCACCTGGGGGTCGGCGACGGTCTCCGTCGCGAGGGCCAGCAGCAGCGCGTGCTCGCGCACGACGTCGCTGCGCATCACCGAGTCGTGCGTGGCCATCGCGCCGATGACCACGGCGTCGCCGTCGTCCCTGATGTCGGACAGGTCGCTGATGCGGCCGAGGTCGACCAGCACCTCCGGGGCCGCCATGCGCAGCCGCAGCACCGGGATGAGGCTCTGGCCGCCGCCCAGCACCTTGACGTCCTTGCCGTCGGCGACCGCCTGGCCGAGCAGCTGCACGGCCTCGTCGACCGACGTCGGCGCGTGGTAGTCGAAGGGTGCGGGGATCATGACCGGCTCCCTTCGTCGAGGCCGGCGGCGCCGTCCCGGACGGCTCGCCAGACCCGTTGCGGCGACAGCGGCATCTCGATGTCGCGGACGCCGAGGTGGCGCACCGCGTCGAGCACGGAGTTGACCACGGCCGGCGTCGAGGCGATCGTGCCCGCCTCGCCGACTCCCTTGACCCCCAGCGGGTTGGTGGTCGACGGCGTGGTCGTTCGGTCGGTGGTGAAGTGCGGCAGGTCGGCGGCGCTGGGCACGAGGTAGTCGACGAACGTCGCCGTCGTCAGCGTCCCCTGGTCGTCGTGCACCGCCTCCTCGAACAGCGCCTGCGCGATGCCCTGGGCCAGTCCGCCGTGCACCTGCCCCTCGACGATGAGCGGGTTCACGACCTCGCCGATGTCGTCGACGCACACGTAGGAGCGGATGCTCACGCGGCCGGTCTCGGTGTCGACCTCCGTGGCGCACAGGTGCGTGCCGTGCGGGAACGAGAAGTCGTCCGGGTCGAACGTCGCCTCGGAGTCGAGCGTCGGCTCGATGCCGTCGGGCAGGTTGTGCCCTTGGAAGGCGGCGAAGGCGATCTCGGCCATGGACACCGACTGGTCGGTGCCCTTGACGGCGAACGCCCCGCCGGTGAACTCCAGGTCGTCCGGGCTGGCCTCGAGCAGGTGGGACGCCACGACCTTGGCCTTCTCGACGACCTTCTCGGCAGCCTTCACGATCGCGATCCCGCCCACGACGAGCGAGCGCGAGCCGTAGGTGTCGAGACCCTTCGGTGCCACCTGGGTGTCGCCGTGCAGCACCTCGACGTCCTCGAAGGGCACCCCGAGCCGGTCGGCGACGATCTGGCTGAACGCCGTCTCGTGGCCCTGCCCGTGCGAGCTCGCACCGGTGACGACCTCGACCTTCCCGGTGGGCAGCATGCGGATCGACGCCGACTCCCACCCTCCACCGACGTAGCTGAGGGCCCCGAGCACGCGGGACGGCGCGAGGCCGCACATCTCCGTGAAGGTCGAGATCCCGATGCCGAGCTGCACCGTGTCACCGCGCTCGCGACGCTCGGCCTGCTCGCGCCGCAGGCCCTCGTAGTCGAACAGGCCCGTGGCCTTGGCCGTGGCCGCCTCGTAGTTGCCGGAGTCGTACGTCATGCCGGCGACGGTCGCGAACGGGAACTGCTCGTGCTTGATCCAGTTCTGCTCGCGCACCTCGAGCGGGTCGCGGCCCAGCTCGACGGCGAGCTCGTCCATCATCCGCTCGATCGCGAACGTCGCCTCCGGCCGGCCGGCACCGCGGTAGGCGTCGGTCCAGGTCTTGTTGGTGAAGACGTTGGTGCAGGTGAACCGGTAGGAGTCGAACGTGTAGATGCCGTTGTACATGAAGGCACCCAGGATCGGGATGCCCGACGTCACCAGCCCGAGGTAGGCCCCCATGTCCGCCAGCAGGTCGACCTTCAGCCCGGTGACCGTGCCGTCCTTGCGGGCGGCCAGCGTGAGGTGCTGGATCTGGTCGCGGCCGTGGTGGCCGGTCAGGATCGACTCGGTGCGCGTCTCGGTGCTCTTGCACGGCTTGCCGAGCCGGCGCGCGACGATGAAGGTCGCGAGCTCCTCGGGCGTGAACTGCAGCTTGCCGCCGAAGCCGCCGCCGACGTCCGGTGCGATGACCCGGATCTTCGACTCCGGCACCCCGGTGACCAGCGCGAGGAAGATGCGCACGAAGTGCGGCACCTGCGTGGCGCTCCACATGGTGATCTGCTCGCTCGTCGGGTCGACGACCACCGATCGGGGCTCCATGAACGCGGGCACCAGCCGCTGCTGGCGGATGCGCCGCTCGATGACGATGCCGTCCTGACGGGCCGCCTCGATCGCGGCGTCGACGTCGCTGCCGCTGCCGGCCTCGGCCGAGTCGTACACCCAGGTGGCGCTGACGTTGCTGCCGAGGTCGGGGTGGGCCAGGTCCGCGCCGTCCGCGACCGCCGCCTCCATGTCGAGCACGGGCGCCAGCTCGTCGTAGTCGACGTCGACCAGCTCCGCCGCGTCCCGCGCCTCACGGGCGCTGCGCGCGGCCACGACGGCCACCGCCTCGCCGGCGAAGGCGACGTGGTCGACCGCGAGCGCCGGGTGGCGGGGCGCCTTCATGTCGGCCGTGATCGGCCAGGCGTTGGGCAGGCTGCCCTGCTCCTCGTCGAGGTCCGCCCCGGTGAAGACGGCGACGACGCCGGGCGCGGCCGCGGCGGCGCTGGTGTCGATCGAGGTGATGCGCGCGTGCGCGAACGGGCTGCGCACGTACACCAGGTGCAGCATGCCGGGCAGCACCATGTTGTCGGTCCAGCGGGTGCGGCCGGTGATGAGCCGCGCGTCCTCCTTGCGCCGCCGGGCGCGGCCCAGCTCGGGGCCGCCCTCGTCGGCGACGTCGGCCGGACGGTCGTCGACGGCGGTCATCGCGTGCCTCCCGCAGCAGCCGCGGCCTGCACGGCCTTGACGATGTTCTGGTAGCCGGTGCAGCGGCACAGGTTGCCCTCGAGACCGTGCCGCACCTCGTCCTCGGACGGGTTCGGGTTGTCGGCCAGCAGCGCCGCCGACTGCATGATCATGCCGGGGGTGCAGAAGCCGCACTGCAAGGCGTGGTTCTCGTGGAAGGCCTGCTGCAGCGGGTGCAGCTCGGCGCCGTCCGCGAGGCCCTCGATGGTGGTCACCTCGTGGCCGTCGGCCTGGACGGCGAGCACGGCGCAGGACTTCACGCTGACGCCGTCGAGATGGACGGTGCACGCACCCGCAGTTGCTGGTGTCGCACCCGACGACGGTGCCGACCTTGCCGAGGGTCTCGCGCAGGTACTGCACGAGCAGCATCCGCGGTTCGACGTCGTCGGTGTACTGGGTTCCGTCGACGGTGACGGTCACTCGGGTCATGCGGCCTCCTGGGGCGAGCACCCGAACCTGCGGTGTTCTCGCATCCCACCCCCGGGGGTATGCGCTGCGCAAGGGGTCGGGGGCAGTCGGCGCGATTTCTCCACCAGCGGCGACCCGGGGCGCCCTCAGGCGGTCGGCTCGGCGGAGCCTGGCTGCACGAGCCCGCACTCGTAGGCGAGGACGACGGCCTGGACCCGGTCCCGCAGCCCGAGCTTCGCGAGCACCCGGCCGACGTGCGTCTTGACCGTGGCCTCGCCCAGCACGAGGCGGCCGGCGATCTCCGCGTTCGAGCAGCCGCGCGCCACGAGCCGCAGCACGTCGAGCTCGCGCGGACTCAACGCCGACACCGCCGCTGGCACACCGGACCCGGGATCCGGAAGCCGCACGAACCGCTCGACGACGCGACGCGTGATCGCCGGGGCCAGCAGCGCCTCCCCGCGCGCCACCACCCGCACCCCGGCCACGAGCTGCTCGCGCGGGACGTCCTTCAGCAGGAAGCCGCTCGCTCCCGCCCGCATGGCCCGGTAGACGTACTCGTCGAGGTCGAACGTCGTGAGCACGAGCACCTTCGGCGCGGCCGCCGACGCCGACAGCCGGCGGGTGGCCTCGATGCCGTCCAGCCTTGGCATCCGGATGTCCATGAGCACGACGTCGGGGGCGAGCTCACGGGTGCGGCGCAGGCACTCCTCGCCATCCGCCGCCTCGCCCACGACCTCCAGGTCGGGCTCGAGGTCGAGGATCATGCGGAACCCCGCCCGGACCAGCTCCTGGTCGTCGACGAGCAGGATGCGGGTCACGAGGACACCCACGGCTGCGGACGTCGCGGCAGACTCGCCCGGACGACGTACCCGCCGTCGGGGGCGGGGCCGGCCTCGAGCGCACCGCCGACCAGGCTGACGCGCTCGCGGATGCCGACCAGCCCGTGTCCACCCGAGCCGCCCGAACCACCCGAGCCGCCCGCCGACGGACGGTGCCCCTGCGGCGCCGACGCGTTGCGCACCTCGACGGTGACCGCCTCCGGCTCGTGCCGCACGCGCACGGTCGCCGGCACGGCACCCGCGTGCTTCAGCACGTTCGTCAACGCCTCCTGCACGATCCGGTAGGCCGACAGGTCCGCGCCGGCGGGCAGGGGCCGCGCCTCGCCGCTGACCTCGAGGCCGACCGGCAGCCCGGCCGCCCGCACCGACGCCACGAGCTCGTCCAGGTCGACCAGCCCGGGCTGCGGACGCACGGTCTCGTCGCCGTCCAGCCGCAGCAGCGCGAGCAGCTGACGCATCTCCTCGAGCACCTCGCGCGCGCTCGTGCGGATCACCCCGAGGGGTTCGCGCGCCCGCTCGGGGTCGACGTCGAGCACCGCCTGCGCGGCGTCGGCCTGCACCGCGATGACGCTCACGCCGTGCGCGACGACGTCGTGCAGCTCGCGCGCGATCCGGGCGCGCTCCTCGGCGACGGCGAGCCGCGCCCGCTCGTCCTGGTTCAGCTCGGCGACCGTGGCGCGCGAGCGCCACTGCTGCACCAGGCGCCCGAGCAGCCAGGCCCCGCCGAACACCAGGACGACGAACAGGTAGTCGTGCCCGTGCTCCAGCCACTCCTGCAGCCACAGCACGGCGACCACCGCCCCACCTCCGAGCGCGGCCCTCGCCTCGGTGGCGGTGGCCGCCACCGAGTACGCCGCCACGAGGTAGGTCGCGAAGGCCCACACCGAACCTGGCTCCTGGGCCACCACGGTCTGGACCAGGCTGGCGGCGAGCAGGGTGCCGGCCGCGCCGAGCGGGGCGCGCGAGCGCCAGGCGAGGGCGCCGCTCATCACGAGGGCCACCGGCACGGTGACGGACGCCGGCCCGTCGTCCGGCAGGCCCAGGGCCGCGCTGGGGACCGCGACGACCGCCATCAGCACGGCGAGCGCCACGTCGGCGACGGGCAGCCCGGCGAGCCGCGCTGTGCGCAGGTGCGCGAGCCGGCCCTCCATCCGGCCAACAGTAGGCGGGTCGGGCCTGCGGCGGCGTCCACCGCGAGGGTGACCCCGGTCGGCCGCGAGGGGGATCACGCGTCCGGCGGGTTCAGCCCTGGGGGGCGCGGGTTCGGGCCGCGGGCGGACGCGTCGGCGTCCGCCTCGGCGCCACCGTGGTGCCACCAGTCACGACCACTCACCGACCCCAGGAGTCACCATGACCGACCGCACCGCACCGCGTCCCTCCGCCGGCCTCGCCCTGCTCGGCGGCGTCCTCACGTTCAGCGCCGGCGACCTGCTGCGCCGCGTCGTCGAGCCAGCCACCGCGACGACCACGTCCGTGACGTCCGCCGTCGCCGACCACACCGGTGCGTGGCTGCTGGCCGGCGGGCTCGAGCTCGTGGCAGCCGGCCTCCTCGTGGCCGGTGCGGTCGCGGCGGTCAGGCTGGTCACCGGGCGAGGTGCCCGGCTGACCGCCGTCGGAGCGTGGCTGCTGGCCGCGGGCGCCGTCGCGTCCACGGGACACACCATCGGCTACTACGGCACGTACGCGCAGTACGCCGACAGCGGCGTGGACGGCGGCACGCTGGAGCGGCTGTCGTCCGCGAACGACGTGCTCGGCGGCGTCGTCATCGCCGTCTTCATGCTGGGTCTGCTGCTCGGCCCGGTGCTGCTCACCATCGGCCTGCGCCGGGCCGCGCTCGTGCCGGTCTGGGTGCCCGTGGCCGCGATCGTGTTCGTCGTGGCCGGTGCGGTCAGTGGCGTCGCCGCGGGCGCGGTGGGGCTGGTGGCGGGTCTGGCGTCCCTCGGGTACGTCGGGGTCACGATGTGGCGTCGCCCGGTGCGCGACCTGACCGGCGAGCCGGCGCCGGCCCCGGCCTGACTGCCGCGGCGTGGTCGGCGTGGTGGATGGGGCCGGCGAGGTCGGCGAGCCGCTGCCCGCGGCCGCCCCAGCGCAGCTGGACGATCTCGGCGGCCACCGACACCGCGGTCTCCTCCGGCGTGCGTGCGCCGAGGTCCAGGCCGATGGGCGAGGCGAGCCGGGCGATCTCGGCCTCGGTGACACCGGCTTCACGCAGCCGCGACAGCCGGTCGTCGTGCGTGCGCCGCGAGCCCATGGCGCCGACGTAGGCCACCGGCAGCCGCAGCGCGACCTCCAGCACGGGCACGTCGAACTTCGGGTCGTGCGTGAGCACCGCGAGCACGGTGCGCTCGTCGACGCGACCGGCGTCCACCTCGCCCTGCAGGTACTGGTGGGGCCACTGGACGACGACCTCGTCGGCGTCCGGGAAGCGCGAGCGCGTCGCGAAGACGGGCCGGGCGTCGCACACGGTGACGTGGTAGCCGAGGAACGACCCCATCCGCGCGACGGCGGCGGCGAAGTCGATGGCGCCGAAGACGATCATCCGCGGCTTGGGCGCGTACGACGCCACGAAGACGCGCATGCCCTCGCCCCGCCGCTCGCCGTCCGGCCCGTAGGTGAGCGTCTCGGTGCGGCCGGCGGCGAGCAGGCCGCGGGCGTCGTCGGCGACGGCGTCGTTCGCCCGGGTCGAGCCGAGATCGCCGGACGCCGCCTCCGGGTCGCCCTCGGGCCGGACGACGAGGCGACGTCCGCGCACCGCGTCGTCCGGGTGCTCGATCACCGTGCAGACGGCCACCGGCCGGCCGGCCTCGATGTCGTCGGCGAGCCGGGCCAGCTGCGGGAACGCCTGGTCGTCGACCCGCTCGACGTACACGTCGAGGATGCCGCCGCAGGTCAGCCCGACGGCGAACGCGTCGTCGTCGCTGACGCCGTAGCGCTGCAGCACCGGCACGCCCGAGGCGATGACCTCCTGGCCGAGCTCGTAGACGGCGCCCTCGACGCAGCCGCCGCTGACGCTGCCCACGGCCTCGCCGTCCGGCCCGACGAGCATGGCCGCACCGGCCTGGCGCGGCGCCGAGCGCCACGTCGCGACGACCGTGGCCATGGCGGCGGGCCGCCCCGACCGCCACCACCCCAGCAACGACGGCAGCACCTCACGCACGCGACACCACCTCCATCAGCTGCGTGTACGCGGCCACCGAGTGACCCGCCACGAAGTCGTCAACGTACGGCAGCACCGCGGCGATCCCGCTCTGCACCGGCTGGTAGCCGGCCTTGCCCCGGTGCGGGTTGACCCACACCACCCGGTGGGCGAGCCGCCGCAGCCGCTGGACCTGCTCGGCCAGCAGGGCCGGGTCGCCCCGCTCCCAGCCGTCGGAGCAGATGACGACGACGGCACCGCGCGCGGCGCCGCGCTGTCCCCAGCGGTCGACGAACGCCCGCAGCGTCTCCCCCAGGCGCGTGCCCCCCGACCAGTCGGGCACCTGCTCGCCGGCGGCGCGCAGCGCCAGCTCGACGTCGCGGTGCTGCAGCGCCGACGTCACCCGCGTCAGCCGAGTGCCGACGGTGAAGACCTCGACCCGCGTCGGCCCCCGCCCGGCGCCGGCCCGCACGTGCGCGTGGGCGAGGCGCAGCAGCACCTCGGCGTACGGCGCCATCGACCCCGACACGTCCACGAGCCAGACGACGCGGCGCGGCCGGCGCGCCGGACGCCGGTAGCGCAGCGGACCCGGCTCACCGGCGCGGCGCAGCTCCTCGCGCAGGGTGCGCCGGACGTCCAGCCGGCCGCGCGCCGCCGGCCGCTGCCTCGACGAGCGGCGGCTCGGCACCCGCACGGGCAGGGCGGCGAGCAGCCGGTTGACCTGCTCGCGGGCCACCGGGTCGAGGTCGGCGACGTCCCGGTGGCGCAGCACCTCGGTGGCGCTGGCCGCGGCGCGCAGCGGGTCGTCGTCCGGCTCCTCGGCCCGCTCACCGTCGCCGGGGTCGAGCCGGGCCATCGTGCCGACCTGCACCGGAGGCGGCGGGGTGAGCGTGAGGCGCGCCGGCTCGCCGCCGAACCAGTCGGCGAAGGCCAGGTCGTAGACGCGCTGGTGGTCGGGGTCGCTGCACAGCGTCGCGCGCCCGGCCCAGTAGACGCCGGACCGGTCGCCGGCGCCCACGGTCGCCGCGCAGGTGAGGAAGGCGGTCGTGCGGTCCGGCGTCACCGGCACGCCCGCTGCCCGGACGGCGCGGGCGAAGCCGGCGAGCACCGTGACGACGTCCGCCATCGCGCGGCTCTCAGCCCGCGAGGAGCCGGTCGAGGCCGTCGCGCACGCGCTGGGCGTCCTCGCGGTACTTCAGCACCGCACCGAGGGTGCTGGCGGCGGTCTCGGTGTCGAGCTCGCCCGCGCCGAGCTCCATCAGGCACCGGGCCCAGTCGAGGGACTCCGCCACGCCGGGCGGCTTCAGCAGCCCCATCGTGCGCAGCCGCTGGCTCGCGGCAGCCACCTGCTCGGCGAGCCGCTGCGGCACGTCGGGCACGCGGGCGCGCACGATCTCGACCTCGCGGGCCAGCGACGGGTGCTCGACCCAGTGGTACAGGCAGCGCCGCTTGAGCGCGTCGTGCACCTCACGGGTGCGGTTGCTCGTCAGCACGACCACGGGGGGCACGCGCGCGGTCACCGTGCCGAGCTCGGGCACCGTCACGGCGTACGTCGACAGCACCTCGAGCAGGAACGCCTCGAACTCGTCGTCGGCGCGGTCGATCTCGTCGACGAGCAGCACGCTGGGGCTGGTGCGCAGCGCCTGCAGCACCGGCCGGGCCAGCAGGAAGCGCTCGTCGAACAGCGAGCGCTCGGCGGCCTCGACGTCCACCGGCTGGTCGCCGCGCGTCGCCTCCAGCGCGCGCAGGTGCAGCACCTGGCGCGTGACGTCCCAGTCGTAGAGCGCCTGGCTCGCGTCGATGCCCTCGTAGCACTGCAGCCGGATCAGCGGCGCGTCCGCGACCTGGGCGAGGGCCTCGGCCAGTGCGGTCTTGCCGGTGCCGGGCTCGCCCTCGAGCAGCAGCGGGCGCTGCAGGCGCAGGGCCAGCCAGGCGACGGTGGCCAGGCCGGGGTCGGGCAGGTAGCCGGTGGCGCGCAGGGCGTCGCCGAGGGCCTCGGCGCTGTCCGGCGCCTGCTGCGCGGTCATGGGGTCAGCATGACACCTTCCCCTGCGTGCACCGTGTTCGCTGCGGGCGCGCCTGCGGCAGGATGGGCGCCATGGAGCTCCTCGGCGGCTGGGTCCGGCACACGCGACGGCTGGCGCCCGGCGTCGACCGCACGGACCTCGAGGCCGCCGGTCTGGACCTGCTCGCCCGCTACGACGAGCCGCACCGGTACTACCACGACCAGCGACACCTCAGCGAGGTCGTCGCGGCGGTCGCCCTGCTCGCCGAGCACACGCGCGACCTGTCGGCCGTCATGCTCGCCGCCTGGTGGCACGACGCCATCTACATCGTCGGCGCGGACCAGAACGAGGAGGCCAGCGCCCGGCTCGCCACCGCCACCCTCGCGTCCTGGGACGCCGACCCCGAGCGCGTGCTGCGGGTCGGCGACCTCGTCCGGCTCACCGCCACCCACGACCCGGCCGCGCACGACGCCGACGGCCAGGTGCTGTGCGACGCCGACCTCGCGATCCTCGCCAGCCCGCCGAACCGCTACGCCACGTACGTCGCCGACGTCCGGCGCGAGTACGCGATCGTCCCCGACGACGTCTTCCGCGCCGGGCGCGCCCAGCTGCTGCGCGGCCTGCTGGACCGTCCGCAGCTGTACCGGACGCCGTCCGCGCACGAGCGGTGGGAGGCCGCGGCCCGCGCCAACGTCGAGGCCGAGCTGCGCGACCTCGCCCGGGACGTCGGCGGCGGCCTCTAGACTCCGGCGCGTGCGCAGCCACCTCTTCGACACCGCCCTGCAGGAGAAGCAGTCCACCGAGACCTGGGCCATGCAGAGCAGCAAGATGCTCAAGGTCACCCTCGGCCCGGACGTGCTGGCCGCCAAGGGGGTGATGGTCGCCCACCAGGGTCAGGTCGAGTTCCACCACGAGGGCGCGGGCAGCGTCAACAAGATGCTCAAGAAGATGCTGACGTCCGAGGACACACCGCTCATGCGCGTGTCCGGCCAGGGGGAGGTGTTCTTCGCCCGGCTCGCGCAGGACGTGTTCACGGTGCAGCTCGAGGGCGACGCCATCAGCGTCGACGGCGCCAACCTGCTCGCGTTCGACGCGTCCCTGAGCTGGGACATCAAGCGGGTGCAGGGCGCGGGCGTCCTCAGCGGTGGCCTCTACAACGTCGAGCTGAGCGGGCACGGGCAGGTCGCGCTCACCAGCGACGGGCCGCCGATGCTGCTCGACTGCTCGCAGCAGCCGACGTTCGTCGACGTGCAGGCGGCCGTCGCGTGGTCGGCGAACCTCGCTCCGCAGGTGCGCAGCAGCATGAACGTGCGCTCGCTGCTGCGCGGCGGCAGCGGTGAGGCGTTCCAGTACGCCTTCCACGGGCCGGGCTTCGTCGTCGTCCAGCCGAGCGAGAGCGAGACCGGCGGCACCGCACCGCAGAAGGGCGGGGAGGGCCCGGGCGGCATCGTCGGCAACCTGTTCGGCTGACGGCTAGCGCCGGCCGGCGACCCACTCGACGAGTGGCCACCACCGCGGCGGGTCGGGCCGGACGTCCGCCGCGCCCAGCCAGCGGGCGCCGTCCGGCACGGACGCGGCCGGCGCGTCGGGAGCCAGCAGCACGGTGCGCCACGTGGCGCGTGCGAGGTCCGGGCCCGCAGCACGCATCGGGGCGATGCGCTCGTGCGCGCACGGTCGCGCAGCGGCCACGTCGACGCCGGCGGCGCCCGCGGCGTCCGGTGGCAGCAGGTCCCACGCGCCGACGTCGCCCACGACGAGCACCTCACGCCCGCGTGCCGGCGAGCGCGGCACGAGCACCACGACCGGCGCGGGCACCGGCGACGGCAGCCGTGAGGCGATGAGGTCCCACCACATCGCTTCCCCGACCGGCTCGGACGCGATCACCCGCTCGCCCTTGCGCTTCGGGCGCCGCAGCCCGCTGCGCTGGAGGGCGCGGAGCAGGTCGCGTGTGGCGACGGGGAGCGCACCAGCGGTCACGAGCGCGTCGTAGCGCTCGGCGGGGACGTCGTAGTGGTCGCCCTCGAACGCACGCCGGGGCACGGCGACCCGCTCGGCGAACGCGTGCAGCTCGTCGTACGACGCGTCGCTCGCCAGGTGCGACCACAGCCGGCCGTGCGCGGGCCAGGCCGGCGGGTCGATCAGCACTGCCACCCCCCGAGCCTAGGGCTGGCACCGTCCCTCGCCGCCCGCCCGTCGGCCTGTGGACGACGCCAGCGGCCGCGCTCGCGGATCGCCTAGCGTCGTGATCCCACGGCAGGGACGACGAGAGGGCAGGTGACCATGAGCACGCAGTTCCAGGTCGACACCGACCGCATCCAGGCGGCCGCAGGGGACGTCCACCGGATCAGCGCCGACATCGACCGCCAGGTCGCGGCGATGATGGGCCGCCTGACCTCGCTGCAGGACGCCTGGCGCGGGCAGGCGGCCGCGCGGTTCCAGGAGGTCGCGAGCGAGTGGCGGGGCACCCAGGCGCAGGTGCGCGAGGCCCTCGACCACATCAGCCGCCTGCTGTCGCAGGCCGGCCAGCAGTACGCCTCGGCCGAGCAGCGAAACGCCGCGTTGTTCCGCTGACGTTCACGTGAGGCTCGTCACCGCGACGGCGTGGCGACGCGCGATCTTCCCCGATGCCCGGTAAGAATGGTGTCAGCACACGAACGAGGCCCCTCCAAGTATGAGTTGGAGGGGCCTCGCGTGTCTGCGGCGCTGTGGTCGCGCTGCCGACCGAGGCCGACCTCACCACCACTCGGGTTGACGCCCGTCCGACCCGGCCCATCCAGTGACCGAAGCCACCGGGATGCCGAGCGGATCACTCCGCCCGACCAGGCCCGTGCCCTCCAGGCGTCGCGTCAACGACACCTCCTGCGCGGCAAGCCGCCCAGGTCTGGAGCGCCGGTCTCCTGACCGTCCACCTCAACTTCTTGCGGCGCCCTCCGGCCCGGGTCTCCCCGGCCCTTCCGGCCCCGCCGTCCGCTGCGGTGTGTGCAATTTCTATCCCCTGATCCGTAGGCGGCGCAAGGGGTTCCGCCGAATTGACTGCCGCAGAACCTGCCAAGCCGGCGCCGGCGTTGTGGACCACCTTGTGGACCCGCTGTGGACTCGCTGTGGACGCCGTGGGGGTGCTGGGTCACGTGGGGCGACCGCGTGCGGGCGGGCCGCCTCGGCGGCTGTGGAGGGGGCCGCGCACGGCACCTGTGGACGGCGCGCGAAGATTTTTTCGGGCTCCCCACCCCGGAAGCGTCCGACGCGGGCCTGCCAGAGTGGGCCGGTGCCCTCACCCACCAGCTCAGCGCGTGACACGCTGCGCCGGCGCGCCTCGCGCGCGGTGCGTTCGTCGTCCCCTCCCCTGCGACCCATCACGACGACCGCCGGCGCGGACGGCGTCGATCCGGCCACGGCGCGCGCCGTGCTCGACCTCGCGCTGCGCACCGGTGAGGCGCTGCTGTCGACCGGTGCCCCGGCCCTCGACGTCACGGCGTCCGTGCTGCGGCTCGTCGACGCCTACGGGCTGACGTCCTGCCACGTCGACGTCACGTACACCTCGATCACGGTGTCCTACCACCGTGGCGAGGTCGACGAGCCGATGACCGTCATGCGCATCGTGCGGGTGAGGGCGGCCGACTACAGCCGGCTCGAGGACGTCCAGACGCTCATCGGCGACGCGGTCGCCGGACGCCTCGGCGTGCAGGAGGCCCGCGACCGGCTCGAGGAGGTCGTGCGCGCACCTCACCCCTACCAGCGCTGGCTGGTCACCGGTGCGCTGGCCGTGCTGGGGGCGGCCGTGGCGGCGCTGCTCGGCGGCGGCGCGCTGCTGATGGTGGTGGCCGCGGTCACGACGGCCGTGATCGACCGCGTGCAGCGCGCCCTGGAGCGGGCGGGCCTGCCGGCCTTCTTCACCCAGGCGGCAGGCGGCGCGATCCCGACGGCGGTGGCGGTCGTCCTGCTGACGGTGGTCTCGCGCACCTCGCTGCGCCTGGAGCAGGTCTCGCCGTCCCTCGTCGTGGCCACCGGCATCGTCGTCCTGCTCGCGGGGCTGTCCGTCGTCGGCGCCGCGCAGGACGCCATCGACGGCTTCTACGTGACGGCCGGAGCGCGGGGCCTGGAGGTGCTCGTGCTGACGCTGGGCATCGTGGCGGGCATCGTCGCGGTGCTCTCGGTCGCCCAGCACCTCGGCGTGCCGATGCGGGTGGTGCCGAACCAGTCGCTCGCGAGCGACCCGGTGGTGCAGGTGGTGGCGGCCGTGGCGGTGTCGGCGCTGTTCGCGGTGTCCGGCTACACGCGCGGGCGCGGGGTCACCGTCGCGGCCGGAGCCGGCGGGCTGGGCTGGGCGACGTACCTCACGGCGTCCACCGCGGGCCTCGGGCCGGCCGCCTCCTCTGCCTGCGCCGCGGCCCTGGTGGGCCTGGTCGCCCAGGTCGTGTCGGACCGCTGGCGGGTGCCGGGGCTGGTGATCACGACCGCCGGGATCGTCCCGCTGCTGCCGGGTCTCGCGGTCTACCGCGGGCTGTTCCAGCTGGTCCAGCAAGGTCCGGGGCAGGCCCTCACCCCGGGCCTCAGCACGCTGCTCGGCGCGGCCGCGACCGGCATGGGGCTGGCGTCGGGGATCAGCCTGGGCACCTTCGCCGGACGCCGCCTGCGCTCCGAGCTCGACCACTGGCAGCGCCGCCTGCTGCGGCGCACCACCGGCGCCCTGCGCGACTGACCCCGTGACTGACCCCGCGACTGACCCCGCGGCGGGCACAGCAACGGGGCGGCCCTCCCGAAGGAGGACCGCCCCGCCGTCGTGCTGGTGCGACGTCCGATCAGCGGATCAGAAGTCCATGCCGCCCATGCCACCGTCGCCACCGGGGGCAGCCGGGGTCTTCTCCGGCTTGTCGGCGATGACGGCCTCGGTGGTGAGGAACAGCGCGGCGATCGACGCGGCGTTCTGCAGCGCGGACCGCGTGACCTTCACCGGGTCGTTGATGCCGGCCTTGAGCATGTCGACGTACTCGCCCGTGGCGGCGTTGAGGCCGTGGCCGGGCTCCAGGCCACGCACCTTCTCCGCCACGACGCCGCCCTCGAGGCCGGCGTTGATGGCGATCTGCTTCAGCGGGGCCTCGACCGCGACGCGGACGATGTTCGCGCCGGTGGCCTCGTCACCCTCGAGCTCGAGCTTGTCGAAGGCGGTCTTGCCGGCCTGGATGAGCGCGACGCCACCACCGGCGACGATGCCCTCCTCGACGGCGGCCTTCGCGTTGCGCACCGCGTCCTCGATGCGGTGCTTGCGCTCCTTGAGCTCGACCTCGGTGGCCGCACCCGCCTTGATGACGGCCACGCCGCCGGCGAGCTTGGCGAGGCGCTCCTGGAGCTTCTCGCGGTCGTAGTCGGAGTCCGACTTCTCGATCTCGGCGCGGATCTGGTTGACGCGGCCGGCGATCTGCTCGGCGTCACCCGCACCCTCGACGATCGTCGTCTCGTCCTTGGTGATGACGACCTTGCGGGCGCGGCCCAGCAGGTCGAGCCCGGTGTTCTCGAGCTTGAGGCCGACCTCCTCGCTGATGACCTGGCCACCGGTGAGGATGGCGATGTCGGTCAGCATGGCCTTGCGGCGGTCGCCGAAGCCCGGGGCCTTGACGGCGACGGACTTGAAGGTGCCGCGGATCTTGTTGACGATCAGCGTCGACAGGGCCTCGCCGTCGACGTCCTCGGCGATGATCACGAGCGGCTTGCCGGACTGCATGACCTTCTCGAGCAGCGGCAGGAGGTCCTTGACCGTCGAGATCTTGGAGTTCGCGATGAGGATGTAGGGGTCCTCGAGCTCGGTCTCCATGCGCTCGGTGTCGGTGACGAAGTACGCCGAGATGTAGCCCTTGTCGAAGCGCATGCCCTCGGTGAGCTCGAGCTCGAGCCCGAAGGTGTTGGACTCCTCGACGGTGATGACGCCTTCCTTGCCCACCTTGTCCATCGCCTCGGCGATCAGCTCGCCGATCGAGGGGTCGCCGGCCGAGATGCCGGCGGTCTGGGCGATCTGCTCCTTGGTCTCGACCTCACGGGCCGAGGCCAGCAGCTGCTCCGAGACGGCCTCGACGGCCTGCTCGATGCCGCGCTTGAGGGCCATCGGGTTGGCGCCGGCGGCCACGTTGCGCAGGCCCTCGCGGACCATCGCCTGGGCCAGCACGGTCGCGGTGGTGGTGCCGTCACCGGCGACGTCGTCGGTCTTCTTGGCGACCTCCTTGACCAGCTCGGCGCCGATCTTCTCGTAGGGGTCGTCGAGCTCGATCTCCTTGGCGATGCTCACACCGTCGTTGGTGATCGTGGGGGCGCCCCACTTCTTCTCCAGGACGACGTTGCGGCCCTTGGGGCCGAGCGTGACCCGGACGGCGTCGGCGAGGGTGTTCATGCCCCGCTCGAGACCGCGGCGGGCCTCCTCGTCGAAGGCGATGATCTTGGCCATGCTCTCGGGTTCCTCCCGTGATCGGGGGTGACCGTTCGGTGCCCGCGACGGACGGACGGGGCCGGCGCGCTCTGGTCACGCGACGGCCGACGCCCTCACCGGACGATCGACGTCTGATAGCACTCAGCGGTGCAGAGTGCTAGGTCAATGATTAGCACTCGACCCCCCTGAGTGCAAATGCCGACCCACCGATCCACCGGCACCGGCAGACTGGGCCCGTGGGTCACGAGGTGAGGGCGCGCGACCGGGTGCGGCGGGTGGTCAACGTGGCCAACCTGTCGACCCCGGCCGGCCTGCTGCTGGCCGTGCTGGGCCGGGCGCGGCTGCAGCCCGGCCCGCACGGCACGGTCGTGGCGGCCGGCTACCGCTCGCGCTTCCCCGCGCCGCGAGCGCCGGCCGTCACGGTCGGCGACGTGATCCTGCTGCGCCTCGACGACGCCCGGCTGGCCGCCCGCCCGCAGCTGCTCGCGCACGAGGCCCGGCACAGCGCGCAGTGGGCCTGGCTGGTGGGTCTGGCCGGCTTCCCGCTCGCCTACGGCCTGGCGACGCTGTGGTCGCTGGCGACCGTCGGCGACACCGCCCTCGGCAACGTGTTCGAGCGGCGCGCGGGGCTGGTGGCCGGCGGCTACCTCGCGCCTACGGCTGGTAGTCCCCCGCCAGGACGACGGTGACCCGGCTGGTGCCGAAGTCGGCCGACTCGCTCACCGTGGTGGTGCCGAGGTCCTTGGCGACCGCCTCGGCGGTGGCGCGCAGCGAGGTCCGCCCGTAGAACACCGTCGTGCCGCTCACGCCGCCGCGGTAGTTCCCTGTGCTGCGGATCGACCAGCCAGCGGTGCGCAGCTTGGTGGCGGCCTTGGCGGCCAGGCCGCTCGTGGACGTCGAGTTGAGCACCGAGACGGGCAGCGTGCGGTCGGCCTGCGGCGGCGGGGTCGTGGTGGACGCCGTGGCGCTCGCCGTCGCGGTGCCGCTCTTGGTCGCCGACGCGGTCGAGGTCTTGGTGGACGACGGGCCGGCTGCGACGGTGTTCGACGTCGGCTCGTCCGGGCCGCTCAGCCACCCGGTCGCCACGACGACGATCGCGACGATGGCCACGGCAGCGATCAGCCAGGGGATGGCCGACGTCGGGCCCAGGCCGGCGGGCCGGTGCGCCCCACGACGCTCGGAGAACGTGCTCATGCCGATCGCTCCCGGCGGACGCCGGCGCGGTGCCGGGTCAGACCTGCAGGCCGAGACGGCGGGCCGAGCGGGCCCGCTGGCGCGAGGCGCGCATGCGCCGCAGCCGCTTGACGAGCATGGGGTCGAACTCCAGCGCGTCCTGCCGGTCGATCAGGGCGTTGAGCACCTGGTAGTACCGCGTGGCCGACATGTCGAACAGCTCGCGGATCGCCTGCTCCTTGGCGCCGGCGTACTTCCACCACTGCCGCTCGAAGGACAGGACCTCGCGGTCGCGCTCGGACAGCCCGGACACCGCCAGGTCGGCGGTGCGGTCGGTCGTTGCGGCGTCCATGCTGACCCTCCTGCTCGGCGTGCGTCTCAGGGTAGAGCGTAAACCACACTCGTGTCATTCGCTGACGCCTCATGCCATCGTGTCGAGGATGTTGGAGATGTCACCCTCGGTGGTGTTCGGGTTGACGATCGCGAAGCGCGTCACCGTCTCGCCCTCGTGCGAGGTCGGGACGACGAACGCGAAGTTCGCCAGCAGCAGCCGGTCGGACCACCGCTGGTACTGCTGGGGCGTCCAGCCCACGCGCCGGAAGACCACCACCGAGGTGTCGGGCTCGCGCAGCAGCTCGAGGTAGTCGCGTCGGCCGATCTCGGCGGCGGCGTAGCGCGTGACCTCCAGCGTGCGCTCGATCGCCTCGGTGTAGGCGTCGGTGCCGTGCGTGGCGAGGCTGAACCAGAACGGCAGGCCGCGGGCCCGGCGGGTGAGCCCGACGGAGTAGTCCGAGGGGTTGAACTCCGCGGCGTCGGTGAGGACGTCGAGGTACCCGGCCTTCTGGGTGTGGGCGGCCCGGCCCTGCTGGGGGTCGCGGTAGATCAGCGCGCAGCAGTCGAACGGCGCGAACAGCCACTTGTGCGGGTCGACGATGAACGAGTCGCAGCGCTCGACGCCGGCGTACCGGTGCCGGATGCTCGGCGCCGCGAGCCCCGCGCCGCCGTACGCGCCGTCGACGTGGAACCACACGCCGAGCTCGGCACAGACGTCGGCGACGGACGCGAGGTCGTCGACGATGCCGAAGTTCGTCGTGCCGGCCGTCGCGACGACGGCGAAGAGTCCGTCGGTGCCGACCTGCTCGAGGGTGCGGCGCAGGTTCTCGCCGGTGAGGCGGCCGTGCTCGTCGACGGGGACCCCGAGGAAGTCGACGTCCATGACGTCGCACGCGCTCTTGATCGACGAGTGCGCCTGCGTGGTGCCGGCGACCCGCCAGCGCGCCGGCGGGTCACCCTCACGCGCCACCCGCGCCGCGTGCCGGGCGGCCACCAGGGCCGACAGGTTGCCGATCGTGCCGCCGGGCACGAAGACGCCGCCGGCACCCTCGGGCAGGCCGACCAGGTCGCTGATCCAGCGCAGTGCCGCGTTCTCGGCGTGCACCGCTCCGGCGCCCTCGAGCCACGAGCCGCCGTAGATGGACGACGCTCCGACCACCAGGTCGAACAGCGTGCTCGCCTCGGTGGGCGCGCACGGGATGAACGACAGGTAGCGCGGGTGGTCGGTGGAGATGCAGGCCGGCGCGAGCTCCTCGGTGAAGAGGTCGAGCGCGGCCGTGCCGCCCATCCCCTCGCGGGTGATGGTGCGGCCGGCGACCTCGTCGAGCTCGGCGGCGGTGCGGGGACCGTCGAGCGGCACGGGATGCAGGCGCGAGCGCTTGAGGGTGTAGTCGAGGACCGCCTGACTCAGGGCCTCGACGTCCGCGTCGAATCGGTGCACGAGCGTGAAGTGTAAGCAGCGCGAGGGCGGCTCCGGTCGACCGGAGCCGCCCTCGCGGTGACTGCTGCTGCGGATCCGCAGGTCAGCGGGGCAGCACCAGGTGCTGGCCGACGTAGATGCGGTTCGGGT
This sequence comes from uncultured Actinomycetota bacterium, assembly GCA_963816695.1. Lineage (GTDB taxonomy): Bacteria > Actinomycetota > Actinomycetes > Actinomycetales > Angustibacteraceae > Angustibacter. The sequence goes on along the minus strand of CAWFLV010000004.1, from coordinate 361,301 downwards.
TGGAGCCGACGGCGCGCTTGTTCTTCAGGTACAGCGCCCGCCACCCGCCGCGCACGTGCTGGCGCGACGCGATCGTGCTGAGCGAGTCGCCCGAGCGCACGGTGTAGCCGCCGCGCGCTGCGCGGGAGGTCGCCGCCTTCTTCGCCGAGCGGTGCGTCGAGCGCGAGCTGTGCTTGGTGACCCGCTTCTTGACCGCCGTGCGGACCGCGGACCGGCTGACGCTCGGGGTGCCCGCGGCGTCAGCGCGGCTGAGGCCGAGCTTGCGCGAGCAGGCCGGCCAGGCGCCCCAGCCCTGCACGTCGAGCACCTTCTCGGCGATGAGGATCTGCTGCGCGCGCGTGGCGCGGTTGGCGGTCGAGGCGTAGGCCCCGCCACCGAAGGCGCGCCAGGTGCGGGAGGAGAACTGCAGGCCGCCGTAGTAGCCGTTGCCGGTGTTGATCGACCAGTTGCCGCTGCTCTCGCACCGGGCGAGGCGGTCCCAGGTGCTGCCGCTGGCCGCCTGGGCCGGGCCGGCGAAGGCGATGGGCGCGGCGGCGACGGCGCCTGCGGTGGTGATGCCGGCGACCAGGCGAGCGGGCCGGGCGGGCGATGACGGCGTGCGGTGACGACCGGGGTACGCGGACATGGGTGACCTCTCACGTCGAGCGCCTTCGAGGTGAGCTGTCGGGTTCGGGTTCGTGAGTACCCGGCCGGCCCACGACGGGTCGGCTTCACCCCAAGACCGCTCGCGCGGTCGCTTACCTTGGGTCCCCCGCCTCCACCCCAGTGCTGTCAAAGGAGCCGCGACCCGCTGGGTGGAGTTCGGCGCTGCGGGCGCGGTACGTCAGGACGACGAGGGAAACCGTACGTCAAGTCCCCGAAGATCACAAGATGGTCACGTCACTTCTTGTGTCCGATCGACTCCCGAGCGTGATCATCCGTGGCGACCCGGTGCGGTCGGTAAGGTGCCCGACGTGACCGCCCGGCCCCTGCGCCAGCTCGTCGAGACCGGCTGGGCGAGCGCCCTCGCCCCCGTCGAGCAGCAGATCACCGCGATGGGCGACTTCCTGCGCGCCGAGACCGCCGCCGGCCGCGGTTACCTGCCCGCGGGTAATCACGTGCTGCGCGCGTTCACCCAGCCCTTCGCCGACGTCCGGGTGCTCGTCGTCGGCCAGGACCCCTACCCCACACCGGGCCATCCGGTGGGGTTGTCGTTCTCGGTCGCACCCGGCGTGCGGCCGCTGCCGCGCAGCCTGCAGAACGTCTTTCGCGAGCTCGTGGCGGACGTCGGCGGCCCGCTGCCGACGGACGGCGACCTGTCGCCGTGGTGCGACCAGGGCGTGCTGCTGCTCAACCGCGTGCTGACGGTGCGGCCCGGCGCCTCGGCCAGCCATCGCGGGAAGGGGTGGGAGGCGGTCACCGAGCAGGCGATCCGGGCGCTCGTGGAGCGCGGCGGGCCGCTCGTCGCCGTCCTGTGGGGGCGCGACGCGCAGACGCTGCGCCCGCTGCTCGGCGACGTCCCGCGCATCGAGAGCGCCCACCCGAGCCCGATGTCGGCCGACCGCGGCTTCTTCGGCTCGCGGCCGTTCAGCCGCGTCAACGACCTGCTCGTGCGGCAGGGCGCCGACCCGGTCAGCTGGTCGCTCGCGCCCCGCGCCGACGGCTCGGCGTGAGCCCACCGCGGTAAACCCGAGGCGGGCCGACCCGGGCGAGCGCTAGCGTCCGGCGACGTGACGACGCCCGAGGGCCGCAGCGTGCGGCTGCTGCTGCTGGACGACCGCGCCGAGCCCCTGGTGGCGCTCGGACCGCTGGGCGTCGCGAGCACGTGGTGGCCGGACGTCGAGCCCGTGGTCGCCGCCGCGAGGGCGCGCTGGGCGGTGGAGGTCGTCGTGCTGCGCGTTCTCAGCGACCGGTCGACCCCGGCGCCCGGCGACCCGGCCGCCGGGCCGCAGGTGGCCGGTGGCCACGTCACCTACCTCGCCCAGACGACCACGGCCGAGGCGGCTGACCGGGCGCGGGAGCTGCGCGGCGCCGACGTCCAGCCGCTGACGGCCGCGCAGCTGGGCGCCGCCCTCGCACCCGAGCCGCTGCGCGCGGCGTGGGCGCGACCTGGCGGGCCGGCCGCCGTCGTGGCGTGGGCCGACGCCGTCCTCGCCGCGCGAGGGATGCCCCGCTGCGGTCCGGTCGAGCAGGTGAAGACGTGGAACCTGTCCTCGATCCTGCGACTGCCGACCGCCTCCGGGCCGGTGTGGTGCAAGAGCGTGCCGCCGTTCCTCGGTCACGAGGCGCGCGTGATCGAGCGCGTCGGGCGGCGGCACCCGACGCTCGTGCCGCGACTGCTCGGCGCGGACCCCGCCACGGGCAGCGCGCTGCTGGCCGACGTGCCGGGCGAGGACCAGTGGGCGGCGCCGCTCGGGCGCCTGCTCGAGATGGTGCGGGCGGTGGTCGACCTGCAGGCGGAGCAGGTCACGCAGGTGGAGGACCTGCTCGCGCTCGGCCTGCCCGACTGGCGCGCGGCGGCGCTCGTGCCGGCCGTGGGCGCCCTGGCCGGACGCCGCGAGATCCGGGCGGCGCTGACCACCGACGAGCTCGGCGCGCTGGACGCCCTCGTCGGCGCGCTGCCGCGCGTCGCGACCGGGCTCGCCGCCTGCGCGCTGCCGGACACGCTCGTGCACGGCGACCTGCACGCGGGCAACTGGCGCCACGGCCCCGGCGGCCTGCTGCTGCTCGACTGGGGCGACAGCGGGGTGGGGCACCCGCTGCTCGACGTGCCGGCCTTCCTCGAGCGCGTCGAGGAGCCGGCCCGCGAGCCGGTGCGCCGCGTCTGGGCCGAGCGCTGGCGCGCCCGGTACCGCGACGCCGATCCCGAGCGGGCCATGGCGCTCGTCGGCCCGCTCGCTGCGCTGCGTCAGGCCCTCGTCTACCAGGGCTTCCTCGACCGCATCGAGCCCGACGAGGCCGTCTACCACCGCGGGGACGTGCCGTACTGGCTGCGGCGGGCGATCGGCGAGCACCGGCAGCTCGAGACCGCACATCAATTGGTGTGAACCAATCGTTGTACCACCCGGCCAGGCTGGGTACACTCACGATCATGGCCACTGTCGAGCTCGCAGACCACACCGCCACCGACCCCGTCGACCCTGAGGTGGTGCAGGCGACGTTGGTGGCCTCGCGCGCCCTCATGGGGGTGATGGCTCGCTCGATGGCGAGCGTCCTCGACCAGATCACGCTGCCCCAGTTCCGCGTGCTGGTGCTGCTCGCCGCGTCCGGCCCGCTGCGCACCGGCGCCCTGGCCGAGCGCAGCGGCGTGCACGCCTCGACGCTCACGCGCACCGCTGACCGGCTGGTGCGCTCGGGCTGGGTGCGCCGCGTCGAGAACCCGCTCAGCCGCCGCGAGGTGCTGATCGAGCTCACCGACCGCGGTGGCGCGCTCGTGCGCGAGGTCACCGACCGCCGGGCCGCCGAGATCGCCGAGATCCTCTCGCGCGTGACCTCCGCCCAGCGCCAGCAGATCCTGGCCGGTCTCGAGGTGTTCGCCGAAGCCGCCGGCGAGACCACCGCGCAGGACCTGCTGGTCCTCGGCGCCTGAGCGGCACCGCGCGCGCTCAGACGCTCGAGCCGAGGTCCTCGACCTCGGTCGCCGCCTCCTCGCGGGACTGCTCGACGTGCTCGGCCACGGTGTCCGGGTGCAGCCGCACCGCCATCGCGGCCGCGTAGATGGCCAGGCTGAACGCGGCGATGGCCACGAACGACCAGCCGAAGCCGATGACGTCCTGGCCACCGCCGTACGGGCCGAGGTAGCTGAGGACGGCGAGGCCAGCCATCCACGGCAGCATCCAGGTCGCGCCCGAGCGCCACTCCATCTTGGCCGCCAGGTGCCCGGTGACCTGGAAGCCGGCCAGCAGCGCGTAGCCGATGAGCACGGCCACGAACAGCTTCCAGTTCACGGTCCAGCCGGCCCAGAAGACGATGAGGTTCGAGGCGTAGAACGCCAGCCACGGCACGAGGTCGCGGCCGGGCACGCGGAAGGTCCGAGGGTGGTCGGGCGCCTGGCGGCGCAGCGCGCCCAGCACCAGCGGGCCGGCGCCGAACGACAGCACCGTCGCCGAGGTGATGAAGCCGACCAGCTGCTGCCAGCTCGGGAACGGCAGGAAGATGATCAGGCCGACGACGAACGCCACGGCGAGGCTGATCCACGGCACCCCGGTGCGGTTGGTGCGGGCGAGGGACGTCGGGGCGTTGCCGTTGCGCGCCATCGCGTAGGAGATCCGTGACGTGGTGGTGGTGTAGATCAGGCCGGTGTCGGCCGGCGACACCACGGCGTCGGCGTAGAGCAGCACGGCCAGCCAACCGAGGCCGATGGCGCTCGCGATGGCGGCCAGCGGGCCGAAGTCGTTGGTGAACTCCAGGTTCGCCCAGCCCTTGGACGACGTCAGGGCGCCGGGGTCGACCGCGCCGATGAACGCCACCTGCAGGGCGACGTAGATGATCGCCGTGACGACCACCGAGCCGATGACGGCGAGCGGGACGTTGCGCCGAGGGTTCTTGGTCTCACCGGCGAGCTCGACGCCCTGCCGGAACCCCAGGAACGAGAACACGATGCCGGACGTCGCGATGGCCGTGAACACCCCCTGCCACCCGCCGGGGCGGAAGCCGTGCGAGGTGAAGTTCTCGCCGTGGAACGACGTGGCGAAGAAGGCGACCACCACCAGCGAGATGATCGCGAGCTTCCACCAGACCAGCACGTTGTTGACCTGGGCGAACCAGCGGATGCCCACGTAGTTGATGACGACGAAGACCGCCATGGCCACGACGGCCACGACGTAGCCGAGCGCGGTGAGGGTGTGCACGATGTCGCCGCCCACGGTGTGCTTGGCCGTGAACGGCGCGTACTTCGTCGCGTACTGCAGCGCGCCCTCGACCTCGATCGGGGCGACGGTGGCGCACGCCAGCCAGGTGATCCAGCCCGTGCTGTAGCTGGCGAAGGAGCCGAACGACAGGTGCGGGAAGCGCACGACGCCGCCGGACAGCGGGAACATCGTGCCGAGCTCGGCGTAGACGAGGCCGATCAGCAGGATCATCACCCCGCCGATCGCCCACGAGATGACCGCCGCCGGCCCCGCCTCGCGCGCGGCGTTCAGCGCCCCGAACAGCCAGCCGGAGCCGATGATCGACCCCACGCTGGCGAACAGCAGGCCCACCAGCCCGACGTCCCGGCGCAGGCCCTGCTGCGACGTCTCGGCGCCCGGCGCGCCCGACGTGGTCTCACTCGTCGTCATCCCGACCTCTGCTCTCGACGGTGGTCCTCGGATACTTGCTAGGGGCCATTGATCCCCGCGATCAAGAAACGTAGACCCGCTCGGTGAATGGCGCCTTTCGAGACGATCTCCGGCGACTCGTTCCGGCCGGGCCCGCCCTCCACCCGAGCCCGGCGGCAGCTCCGGCGGCGTGGCGCGCCACCATGGAGGCATGTCTGACGCGCTCCTGCCTGAGGCCGAGTGGACTCCGACGTGGCGGCGCTACGTCGCGATGGGCGACAGCTTCACCGAGGGCCTGGAGGACCAGCGCGACGACGGCAGCTACCGGGGCTGGGCCGACCGGCTGGCCGAGCTGCTCGCCAGTGCCGGCGCCGTCACCGACGCGGACGACCCGGACGCCGTGGACGACGCGGCGCGCGAGCCGTTCGGTTACGCCAACCTGGCCGTCCGCGGCCGCCTGCTCGCGCAGGTGCTGGACCAGCAGGTGCCGGTCGCCATCGAGCACGGCGCGGACCTCGTGAGCCTCGTCGGCGGCGGCAACGACATCCTGCGTCCGGGCAGCAACCCCGACGCGCTGGCGGCGCACCTCGAGAGCGCGGTCGCCGAGCTGCGCGCCAGCGGCGCCGACGTCCTGCTCGCGACGCCGGTCGACCCGGTGCAGTCGCCCATCATCAACCTGACCCGCGGCAAGGCCGCCGTGTTCGGCACGACGATCTGGTCGATCGCCCGGCGGCACGGCGCCTACGTCCTGGACCTGTGGGGCATGAAAGCGTTGCAGGACAGGCGGATGTGGGCGGCCGACCGCATCCACCTGACGTCGCAGGGACACGAGCGCGTGGCGCGCTACGCCGCCGAGGTACTGGGCCTCACCGGTGACGGCAGCTGGCACGAGCCCCTCCCGCCGGCCCCGGCGCGCGTGCGGCGCGAGTCGCTGCGCGAGGACGCGCTGTGGCTGCGGCAGTACGTCGGCCCGTGGGTCAGCCGCCGCCTGCGCGGGCGCTCGTCCGGCGACGCCGTGCAGCCCAAGCGGCCCCTGCCCGAGCCGTTCGAGCCGCCGCGCGGCTGAGGCGCTGCCGGGTCAGCCGAGCGCGCGGACGGCGTTGGACGTGCTCTGGCGCCCCATGAGGCCGGCCAGCCACGTGCTCGTCCGCACCAGGGCCTCGAGGTCGACGCCGGTGTCGATCCCCAGCCCGTGCAGCTGCCACACGAGGTCCTCGGTGGCGAGGTTGCCGGTGGCGGACTGCGCGAACGGGCACCCGCCGAGGCCACCGGCGGAGGCGTCGACCGTCGTGATGCCGTGCTGCATCGCGACGAGCGTGTTCGACAGCGCCTGCCCGTACGTGTCGTGGAAGTGCACGGCCAGCCGCGTGCGTGGCACCCCGGCGTCCTCGATCGCGTCGAGCAGGCGCACCACCTGGCCGGGGGTGGCCACGCCGATGGTGTCGCCGAGCGAGATCTCGTGGCAGCCCTGCTCGTGCAGCGCCAGGACGACGTCGACGACCGCGGCGGGGTCGACGTCGCCCTCCCAGGGGTCGCCGAAGCACATCGAGACGTACCCGCGGACGCTGCGCCCGGCGGCGGTGGCGGCCCGGACGACCTCGGCCGACATCGCGAGCGCCTCGTCCCGCGACGCGTTGAGGTTCTTGCGCGCGAAGGACTCCGTGGCGCTCACGAAGACCGCGATCTCGGGGACGTCGCGGGCGAGCGCGCGCTCGAGGCCGCGGCGGTTCGGCACCAGCACCGGCGCCCGCACCCCGGCGAGAGGTCCGGACGACAGCGGGCCGAGCAGGTCCAGCAGCTCCTCGGCGTCGGCGAGCTGCGGCACCCAGCGCGGGTGCACGAAGCTCGTCAGCTCGACCGCCGACAGCCCGCTCGCCACCAGCCGCCGCACCAGCTCGGCCTTGACCTCGACGGGCACCAGGGCCGACTCGTTCTGCAGCCCGTCGCGGGCGCCGACCTCGTAGACGGTGACGCGGCCGGGCAGGCCGGCGAGCGGGGTGACCTGGGGCGATCGCACGAGAGCTCCTTCGACGTCGGGGCGCACCGACCCTACGCCGCGCCCCCAAGGCCTCGCACCAGGCGCCGATCCGAGGCTTTCACGGCTTTTGCCCCAGGGGATTGCGCGCCGATTGCGTCGGCTCGTCGCGGTCCTCCCGATGACGGGGCAAGATGGTGGCGTGACGCAGCCGACCTCCGACGTGGACCGCTCAGCGGTGGCCCAGACCTTCGCCGACCTCGCCCGGATCGTGCACGAGAGCCCGGACCTGGACTCGGTGTGCCAGGCGGTCGTGTCCGCCGCGACCCAGCTGGTGCCGGGCTGCCAGCACGCGAGCATCATGCTGCGCGAGGGCCAGCGCTACCACACCACGGCCGCGAGCGACGAGATCGGCGCCCGCGTCGACGCCCTCGAGCGCGAGGTCGGTGAGGGCCCGTGCGTCGACGCCATCGAGACCGACGCGTACCACCTCGACACCGACATCGCCACGAACTCGCGCTGGCCGAAGCTCGCCGAGCGGGTGCTCAGCGAGACGCCGGTGCGCGGCATGGCCGGCTACCCCCTGCTCGTCGACGGGCGCAAGTCGGGCGCCCTGAACCTCTTCTGCGACCGGCCAGGGGGGCTGACGACCGAGTCGGCCGACGCCGGCGTCGTCCTCGCCTCGTTCGCGTCCGTGGCGCTCGGCGGCTCGTCCAGCCGCGAGGAGGCGCGCACCCTCGCCGAGGGCCTGACCACCAACCGCGAGATCGGGATGGCGGTGGGCCTGCTGATGGCCACCCACAACCTGAGCGCGCAGGAGGCGTTCGCGACGCTGCGCAAGGCGTCGTCGCACCTCAACCGCAAGATCTCGCAGATCGCCCGCGAGCTGGTCGAGGCCGAGCGGCGGGGCTCGGGCGGGGGCTCCTCGCAGGGCTGAGCGTCTCGCGCCGAGGCCTGGCGGAACGCCTCAGCGGCGGCGGGTTGCCAGCGCCGCGGCGAGGCTCGGCGCGAGCGGCAACCGCGGCAGCAGCGTGGCCTGCAGCGCGTGGTACACGTCGGGCTTGCCCGACCACACGGTGTGGGCCGGGCGCTGGTCGGGGTCGAGCTCGTGGTGCCAGCTGCCGTGCTCGAGGTCCAGCAGGTGGGTGCGGGCGTACTGCCACCACTCGTCGTAGTGCTCGACGTACCGGCCCTCGCCGGTCGCCTGGTAGAGCGTCGCGGCGGCAGCGAGCGCCTCGGCCACCACCCAGTGCATGCGCTGGCGCACCACGGGCGCGCCGTCCCAGTCGACGGTGTAGACGAAGCCGGGGCCGCCGTCGACGGCCCACCCGTCGGCCACCGCGGTGTCGAAGAGGTGCTGTGCCGCCGGCAGCAGCCACGGCTGGTCGACGGCCTCGGGCTCGGCGACGAGCGCCTGGGCGGCATCCAGGTGCAGCAGCAGGCGCGACCACTCGAGTGAGTGACCGACGGTGGCGCCGTAGGGGCGGAACGGGTCGGCCGGCGTCTCGCGCGCGTAGTCGGGCAGCGCGGTCCACTGCTCGTCGTAGTGCTCGGGCAGCCGCCAGCCCGCCGCACGCGCCTCGCGGTCGACCAGCCGCTCGGCGATGCGGATGGCGCGCGTGAGCCAGACCTGGTCGCCGGTGGCGTCGGCAGCGGCGAGGAACGCCTCGACCGCGTGCATGTTCGCGTTGGCACCGCGGTACGGCTCGAGCCGGCTCCAGGCGGCGTCCCAGGTGTCGACGCAGGCGCCGGCGGCGTCGTCCCAGAAGTGCCGCTCGACGACCTGGACGGCGGCGGCGAGCAGCTGTGCGGCGCCCGGTCGCCCGGCCTGCACCGCCGTGCTGGCGGCGAGCAGCACGAACGCGTGGTCGTAGGCGCTCTTGGTGTCGACCTGCGGGTGGCCGGCCGCGTCGACCTGCGACCACCAGCCGCCGTGGGCGTCGTCGTGCAGCAGCCCGGTGAGCGCCGTCAGGCCGCGGTCGACGAGCACGTCGGCGCCGTCGACGCCGAGCAGGTGGGCGAGCCCGAAGACGTGCGTCATGCGGGCGTTGACCCACAGGTGCAGCGGCTGGGCGCGGTCGAGACCGCCGTCGTCGGTGAGCCAGCCGAAGCCACCCCGCGGGTCGACCGCGCCGGCCGCGAACCGCAGGAGCCGGTGCGCCTCGCCGTCCAGGAAGGCCCGCCCCGTGCTCGGCGACGGCGGCCCGCTCGGGCGGGTCATCCGACCAGGACACCCGAGGTGCGCAGGCCGTAGCCGTCCGGGACGTCGGCGGGGTCCGTGCCGCGCTGCACGACGGCGTTGGTCTCGTCGACGAACACCACGCGGGGACGGCGCTCGCGGGCCTCGGCGTCGTCCAGCAGGCCGTAGGCGATGACGATGACGACGTCACCGGGGTGCACGAGGTGCGCTGCCGCGCCGTTGACGCAGACCACGCCGCTGCCGCGCTCGCCCTCGATGACGTAGGTGGTGAGCCGGGCGCCGTTGGTGACGTCGACGACGTCCACCTGCTGGCCGGGGAGCAGCTCCGCGGCGTCGAGCAGGTCGGCGTCCAGGGTGAGCGAGCCGACGTAGTGCAGGTCGGCCTCGGTCACCGTGGCGCGGTGGATCTTGCCGAGCAGCATGGGTCGCAGCATGGGGGTCCGATTCGTGGGTCGGTGTCCTGAAGGGCTGGTCGGCGATCAGGGTAGTGGCGCCACCAGGAGACCCTCACTCACAGGAGGCGGGCGGGGCCGTTCACGGTGACGCCGACGAGCTCGCCGACGGAGGGCGCCGCGATGCCGGCGGTCCGCGAGAGCACCTCGACCCCGGTGGGCTCCAGTCGCAGCCGCAGCGACGCGTCGTGGCCGTGGTAGCCGACCTCGACGACGCGGGCGCGGTGGTCGGCCGACGTGGACGCGTCGACCTGCAGCTGCTCGGGCCGCACCAGGACGAGGCCCGGCCCGTCGCGCAGCTCGCCGGTGAGCGGCAGGTCGCCGAGCGCGCAGGTGGCGGTGACGCCGGAGACCTGGGCCGGCAGGACCACCGCGGCGCCCACGAACTCGGCGACCCCGCGGTCGACGGGCTGCTCGTACACCTCGCGCGGCGTCCCGACCTGGGCCACCCGCCCGGCCCGCATCACGGCGACCTGGTCGGCGAGGGAGAGCGCTTCGTCCTGGTCGTGGGTGACGAGGACCGCCGTCGCACCGGAGGCGTGCAGCGCCTGGATCACCGCCCGGCCGGTCTCGTCGCGCAGACCGGCGTCGAGCGAGGAGAACGGCTCGTCGAGCAGCACGACCCGCGGCTCGGGCGCGAGGGCCCGGGCGACGGCGACGCGCTGCTGCTGGCCACCGGACAGCTCGTGCGGGTAGCGCCGGGCCACGCCGGCCGGCAGCCCGACGAGCTCGAGCAGCTCCTCGACGCGGCGGCCGGAGCGACGGGCCGAGCGGTCGAGGCCGAAGGTGATGTTGCGCGTGACGTCCAGGTGCGGGAAGAGCGCGCCCTCCTGGGCGACGTAGCCGACCCGACGGCGCGCCGTCGGCACCGACGTCGTGGGGTCGGCGACGAGCTCGCCGCCGAGCCGGATCGTGCCGGCGTCGGGGCGCAGGAAACCCGCGAGCAGCCGCAGCAGCGTCGTCTTGCCGCACCCCGAGGGGCCGAGGACCGCCGTCGTGCTGGCCTGCGCGACCTCCAGGTCGACGCCCACGAGCACGGGCTGGTCACCGAAGCTCTTCTGCAGACCGTGGACGGTCACGGACATCATGCGGGTGAGGACCTCCGCGACTCGCGGGTGAGCAGGAACGTCGCCGGCAGCGAGATCAGGATCATCATCGCGGCGTACGGCGCGGCTGCACCGTACGCGATGCTGCTGCTGTTGCTCCAGAACTGGGTCGCGAGGGTCTGCGTGCCGATCGGCGAGAGCAGCAGCGTGGCCGTGAGCTCGGTGGCCACCGCGATGAACACCAGCGCCGCGCCCGCACCGAGGCCGGGAGCGATCAGCGGCAGGGAGACGCGGCGGAACGTCTCGAGGCGCCCGACCCCGAGCGAGTGCGACACGTCGTCGAGGATCGTCGGAGCCTGGGCGATCGCCGCCCGGGCGCTCACGACCCCGCGGGGCAGGAACATCGTGACGTACGCCAGCACCAGCAGCAGGGTGGTCTGGTAGACGGGCTGGGCGAACCGGATCGCCACCGTGACGAGAGCCAGCGCGACGACGATGCCCGGCAGCGCGTTCGCGGTGTAGGTGCCGCGCTCGATGAGCGCGGTGGACCAGCGCGGGTACCGCACCGCCAGCCACGCCACCGGCAGCGCGGCCACGACCGTCAGCAGCGCCGCCGCCGCGCCGAGGCCCAGCGACGTCGCGGTGGTGGTCAGCAACGAGCCGACGGGGAACGCCGTCGAGGAGCCGGACACCAACCAGTGCACCAGGCTGGCGACCGGGACGCCGAGCGACAGCACGGCGAGCGCGGCGAGGGACAGCAGCGCCACGGGCAGCCAGCGCCCGAGGGCGATCCGCTCGACGTGGCGCGAGGCGCCGCTGCCCACGCGGGCCAGCCGGGCGTGGCCGCGGGCGCGCTGCTCGGCCAGCAGCAGCACGAGGCAGCACAGCACCAGCACCCCGGCGAGCATGTTGGCCGCCGGGCCGTTGAACGAGGAGCGGTACTGGTCGTAGATGGCCGTCGTGAAGGTCGGGAACCGCAGCAGCTGCAGCGCGCCGAACTCGGCGAGCAGGTGGAGTCCGACGAGCAGCGAGCCACCGAGCAGGCCGGGGCGCAGCTGGGGCAGCACGACCCGCCAGAAGGTGCGCCAGCGGCCGTGCCCGAGGGCCGCGGCGGTCTCCTCCAGCGCGGGGTCGAGGCCGCGCAGGGAGGCCGCGACCGGCAGGTAGACCAGCGGGAAGTAGGACATCGTCACGATGAGGACGGCGCCGGCGAAGCCCTCGACCTTGGCCGTCAGCGAGACCCAGCCGTAGCTGTTGACGAAGGCCGGGACGGCCAGCGGCGCGACGAGCAGCGCGTTCCACAGCGGCCGCCCCGGCAGGCGCGTGCGCTCGACCAGCCAGGCGGCCGCCGTGCCGATCACGGCCGACAGCAGGACGCCGCCGACGACGAGCCGCGCGGTGTTGCCGAGCAGCTCGCCGACGCGCGGGCGCACCAGCAGACGCCAGGCCTCGTCCCAGCCGGTGTCGACGGCGTAGACCACGACGAACACCAGCGGCACCAGCGCGAGCGCCAGCACCGGCAACGACAGGCCGAGCACCACGGCCGGTGGCCGGCGGCTGCTGCGGACAGCACGGCGCCGCGCCGCCCGCCCCGGCGTGGGGGTGGGCGGCGCGGCGAGCGCCGGGCCGGCCGCGCTCAGAGCAGACCCGCCTGCTGCATGAGGTCGACGACCTTCGGGCCGTTCAGGGAGGCGACGTCGAGCGTGGGTGCGTCCAGCCCCTTGAGCGGCGGCAGAGCGGCGTTCGCGGCGACGTCGCTGCCCACGGTGTACTCGAGGGCGTCGCTGTCGGCGAGGATCTGCTGCCCCTTCTCGCTGGTGAGGAACGCGACGAGCTGCTGGGCCTCGTCCTGGTGCTTGCTGGACCTCAGGACCCCGGCTCCGGAGACGCTGACGAAGGCGCCGGGGTCCTGGTGACCGAAGAAGTGCAGCTTGACGTTCTTGCTGTTGTCGCCAGCCTCGGCCTGGTCCTTGTACCAGTAGTAGTGGTAGATCACGCCGCCGGCGATCTCACCGGTGTTGACGGCCTTCATCACCGAGTTGTTGCCCTGGTAGATCTTGGCGTTCTGCTTGAGCGCCTTCAGCCACTGCTCGGTCGCGGCCTCCCCCTTGAGCGCGAGCACCGCGCTCACGATGGCCTGGAAGTCCGCGCCACCAGCGGCCACACCGATCTTGCCCTTCCAGCGCGGGTCGGCGAGGTCGAGCAGGGACGCCGGCAGGTCGCCCTGCGGGACGGCGCTCGGGTTGTAGGCGAACACCGTCGAGCGCGCCGCGAAGCCCACCCACTCCTTGTCGGAGGGCGTGTAGCGGGACGGCACGTTCGACAGCGCCTCGGGGCCGACCTTGACGAACAGCCCCTTGGCGTCGACGAGGGTCATCGCCGGCGAGTTCTCGGTGACGAACGCGTCCGCCGGCGACGCCGGGCCCTCCTGCACGAGCTGGTTGGCCAGCTCGAAGTCCTCGCCGGAGCGCATCTGGACCTTGATGCCGGTCTGCTTCGTGAAGCCGTCGACCATGAGCTTCATGAGGTCCTCGTGCTGGGCGTTGTAGAGCGTCAGCGTCGGCTTGCTGTCGGCGGACCCGGAGGTGGAGTCGCCACCGCCGCAGGCGGCGAGCCCGAGGGCGACGACGACGGCACCGGCCACCGCGGCGGTCGCCCGGATCCGCGAGCGGGTGGCGGAGCCGGGCCGGGGGGCGGCAGCAGGGGCGGCGGCGGGGCGCAGTCGCACAGCACTCTCTCTCGTCTCGGGGGTCGATCGCCTCTTAGGTGAGGCTCACCTAAGAAAGGGTAGGGGCTCGCTCGCCGAGGTCCAAACCGGGGGGCCCGACGGGACCATTGGCCCTGCGGGCGACGGCCGGCCCGCGGCATCGTCGGCCCTGACGAAGGGATGCGCCATGACCGACCAGGACCGCTCGTCGATCGTCGTCGGCCTCGACGGCTCGCACACCAGCGACGCCGCGCTGGCCTGGGCTGCGGACGAGGCCGGCCGACGCCACCTGCCGCTGCACGTGCTGCACGCCTACCCGTGGGAGATCGTCTACCCGCGTGCGGGGGGTCTGCCGCTGCCCGGCCGGGAGATGATGGCCGTCGAGGAGGAGCGCCGCGCGGCGGCCGAGTCGCTGGTCGAGCAGACCCAGGAGGACCTGCGGCGCACCCACCCCGACGTCGAGGTGCGCACCACCACCGCACCGGGATCGCCCGCGGGAATGCTCGTCGACGCCTCGCACGGTGCGGCGAGCGTGGTGGTCGGCGCGCACGGCGCCGGGTGGCTGCGCGACGTCGCGCTCGGGTCGGTGTCGCTCGCCGTCGCGGCGCACGCGACCTGCCCCGTCGTCGTCGTGCACCCGCCGGACCGGCCCGAACGGCCGCGCTCGGGCATCGTGGTGGGCGTCGACGACGCGCCGCAGGCGCAGGCCGCGCTCGCGTACGCCTTCGAGCGCGCCGCCGAGCGGGGCGCCGAGATCACCGCCGTGCACACCTGGTGGATGGACACCCTCGTGGCGCCCCCGCTGCTGGCCGGGTGGGAGGAGATCGACCAGGCCGAGGGCACGGTCCTGCACGACGCCCTGGCGCCGTGGCAGGAGCGCTACCCCGACGTGAAGGTGCGCTGGCTGCTGGTGCAGGGCCACCCGGCGACGTCGCTGGTGCGTGCGAGCGAGTCGGCCGAGCTCGTCGTCGTCGGCAGCCGGGGACGCGGCGGCTTCGCCAGCCTGCTGCTGGGGTCGGTGAGCCGCAGCGTGCTGCACCGCGCCACCTGCCCGGTGGTGGTCGCCCGCTAGGTGCGGCGTCACCGCCGTCCCGGCGACGGCGCCGGGCCGGCCAGCCGGCTGGACGTCTCGAGCAGCATCGCGTGCACGAAGGCCTGGGGCAGGTTGCCGCGCAGCTGGCGCTGCACGACGTCGTACTCCTCGGCGAACAGGCCTGGCGGCCCGCACGCCGCCCGGTTGCGCTCGAACCACCGCACGGCGGCGACCTGGTCGCCTTGGTGCCACTCGGCGAGCGCCATCATGAACCCGCAGAGCAGGAAGGCGCCCTCGTCGTCGCCGAGCGGGGCCTCGCCGTGCCGGAAGCGGTAGACGAAGTGGTCGTCGGTGAGGCTGCTGCGGACGGCGGCGAGCGTGGCGAGCGTGCGCTCGTCGTCCGCGGGCAGGGCGCCGCGCACCGCCGGGAGCAGCAGAGCGGCGTCCGGCCCCGACACGTCAGCGGCTCGCTGCCAGCTGCGGTCCGTGGCGAGGCAGCGCCGCGAGGTCTCCTGCAGGACAGCGTCGGCGAGTGAACGCCAGCTCGCGGCCTGGTCGGGAGTGGTCCACTCGGCGGCGGCCCGCAGCCCGGCGACGCAGCTGAGCCGCGAGTGCGTCCACCAGTGGTCGTCGAGCTCCCAGATGCCGGCGTCCGGCTGCTGCCACCACTCGGCCACGAGCCGCGCCGCGAGGTCCATGGCCCGCCGGCCGTCGGCGTCCAGGCGGTCGTGCCGGGCGGCCGCCGCGAGCAGCTGCAGCAGCTCGCCGGCGACGTCGAGCTGGCGCTGGCCCAGCACCCAGTTGCCGACCACGTCTGTGCCGCCGGGGTAGCCCGGCAGGTCCAGGTCGCTCTCGTGCGGCAGGTCAGACCCGTCGACCCGGTAGGCCGGGGCCAGCCGGTCGCCGTGCTCCAGCAACCGCGCGGTGCTGAAGGAGACCGCCGCATCGAGCAGCGGGAACGCGCCCGCGACGGACGCGGCCAGCCCGGCGTAGGCCTGGTCGCGCAGCCACACGTAGCGGTAGTCGTAGGAGTTCCCCTTCTCGGCCCGCTCGGGGATCCCGAGCGTCGCGGCCGCGACCATGCCCCCGCCGGGCGAGGTGAGCCCGCGCAGCACCGAGTAGGAGTGGGCGGCGTCGCGCGGCGCGAGGCTGGACGAGAAGGACGGCGCGTCCGCGTGCCAGGCCTCGATCGTGCGCTGCCACAGGTGATCCGGGTCCTCGGGCTCGGGCAGCGGCTGGTCGCTGACCTCCAGCACCAGGTCGTGGTGCCGGCCGGCCTCGACCCGCAGGTGGGTGCGCAGCCGACCGGCGTCGTCGAGGTCGGCGTCCGGAGCTCCCCGCCAGCGGACGTAGAGCTCACCGGTGCGGGCGGTCCACGTCCCGTCGTCGCCACGGTGCAGGTCGCGCAGGCCCTCGCGGCCGAACCGCGCACGCAGGTCGAGCACCACGCGGACGCGGGCCTCGTCCTCGACCGCGTCGACGCGTCGCAGCAGCACCACGCGTGAGGCGTCACCGGGGAACGCGAGCGCCTCGCGGCACTCGACCGTGGTGCGCGTGCTCACCCAGCGGCTGCGCCACACCAGGCTGCCGGGCTCGTAGTAGCCACCCCAGACGAACGGCTCATCGGGGGTCACCGCGTAGATGCCCTTGCCGCCGATGAGGGACGCCAGCACGGCCGGGGAGTCCCAGCGCGGAGCGCAGAGCCAGACGATGTCGCCGCGGGGCCCGACCAGCGCGCCGCGGTGACCGTCGGCGATGACGGAGTACTCGCGCAGGACGTGCGGCGGGAAGTCCTTCCACAGCGCGGGATCGGCGCTCATGGAGCGTCCCCAGCCGAGACCAGGAACGGCTCGGCCGCCTCGTCGTCGAACGTCAGGCCGTGGCCGACGCGCGCAGGGTCGGGCACCACGGCGCCGCCGTGCGGGTCCAGCGCACCGTCCATCAGCATCCCCTCGATCCGCACGTGGTCGTGGAACCACTCCAGGTGGCGCAGGTTGGGGGTGGCCACAGCGACGTGCGCGTGCAGGTTCGGCGCGCAGTGCCCCGACACCTCCAGCCCGAAGCCGGCTGCCACCGCCGCGGCCCGCAGCCACGCGGTGTAGCCGCCGCAACGGGTGGCGTCGACCTGCAGGCAGTCGACGGCCCCGGCCTGGCACATGCGGCGGAAGTAGTGGACGTCGCTGCCGTACTCGCCCGCAGCGACGTCGGCGTCGACCTGCCCGCGCACGTGGCGCAGCCCCTCCAGGTCGTCGGAGGAGACGGGCTCCTCGAACCACGTGACCCCTGCGCCGGCGGCCTCCGCGTCGCGCAGGCAACGCACCGCCTGCTTCGCGGCGTACGCGCCGTTGGCATCGACGAACAGCTCGGCGTCGGGGCCGATCGCCCTGCGGCACAGCAGCATCCGCTCGACGTCACGCTGGTGGTCGGCACCACCGGGCCGGCCGATCTTGATCTTGACGCGCGGGATCTGCTGCTCGACGACCCAGTGGCGCAGCTGGTGGGTCAGCCGGTCGTCGTCGTAGCTGGTGAACCCGCCGCTGCCGTACACGGGGACGCTGTCGTGGGCGCGCCCCATCAGGTCGGCGACGGACGTTCCGAGCAGCCGGGCCTTGAGGTCCCAGAGCGCGACGTCGACGGCGGACACCGCGTAGCCGGCGACTCCCGGTCTGGTCGCGTTGCGGACCGCCCGGACCATCGCGAGCCACGCGCCCGGCACCGACATCGCGGGCCGCCCGACCACGACTTCGGTCAGCAGGTCGTCGACGACGTTCGCGCACGCCGCCGGGCCGTACGTCCAGCCCGTGCCCACGGTCTCACCGCTGCGAGCGCGCACCACCACCATCGTCGTCGACGACCACTCCGCGGTGCCGTCGGACTCCGGGGCGTCCGTGGGCACGGTGCACACCGTCGTCCGGAGGCTGTCGACGACGGCGTCCGCACCTGCGACGCCGGTCATCCGCGCGAGTGCGGCAGGAGCTCCTGGGCCTTGGTCTTCAGCCCCTCCTTCACCACGCCCCAACGGTCCTCGTCGCCCTTGGCCATCGCCATCGCCGTCGCCTTGGCCTGCTCGAACGTCGCGTGCGGCGGGATCGGCGGGACGTTCGGGTCGGTGTGGACGTCCAGCACCGTCGGCCGGTCGGCCGCCAGCGCCTCGTCCCACGCCGGGCCCAGCTGGTCGGGGTCGGTGATGGTGCGGCTCGCGAACCCCAGGCTCGCCGCGAAGGCGGCGTAGTCGACGTCCGGCAGGGTCTGCGACTCGGCGAACTTCGGCGCCCCGCCCATCGCGCGCATCTCCCAGGTGACCTGGTTGAGGTCGTTGTTGTGCAGGACCGCCACGACCACCCGCGGATCGGACCACTGGTGCCAGTAGTGCTTGATCGTGATGAGCTCGGCCATGCCGTTCATCTGCATGGCGCCGTCGCCTGCGAACACGACGCAGGGCCGCTCGGGATGGGCGAACTTCGCGCCGATGCCGTACGGCACGCCAGGCCCCATGGTCGCGAGGGTGCCGGACAGCGAACCGCGCATGTTCCCGCGGAACTTCAGCTGGCGGGCGTACCAGTTGGCGGACGACCCGGAGTCGGCCATCACCATGACGTCGTCCGGCATCCGCGTCGAGAGCTCGTGGAACAACCGCATCGGGTTGACCGGCTCGGCCGACACCATGGCCTCGGCCTCCATGTCGCGCCACCACGACGCGACGTTCTCCTCGATGGTCTTGCGCCAGGCGCTCTCGCCCTTGGGCGTCAACAGTGGCAGCAGAGCGCGCAACGTCGTGGCCGCGTCGCCGACGAGGTTGACCTCGTTGGGGTATCGCATACCGATCAGCTTGGCGTCGACGTCGATCTGCACCGCCCGCGCCTGCGAGAGGCCAGGGTAGAACTGCGTGTACGGGAAGCTCGACCCGACGATGAGCAGCGTGTCGGCGTCGTTCATCATCTCGTAGCTCGGGCGCGTGCCGAGCAGACCGATCGAGCCTGTGACGTACGGCAGCTCGTCACTGAGAACGTCCTTGCCCAGCAACGGCTTCGCGATCCCTGCCTGCAGCGCGTCAGCGACCTGCATCAGCTCATCGCGCGCGCCGCGGGCGCCCTGGCCCGCGAGGATCGCGACCTTCTCGCCGGCATTGAGGACGTCGGCGGCCCGGCGCACGGCCTCGTCGTCGGGCGATGTCGTCGGCCACTCGACGCCGAGCGACGAGGGCACCATCTTGAACTCGTGCCCGGGGGCGGTGTACTCGAGCTCCTGGACGTCGGAGGGGATGATGATCGCCGTCGGGGCGCTCTCGGCCATCGCGGTGCGCATCGCGCGGTCGAGCACGTTCGGCAGCTGCTCGGGCACGGTCACCATCTGCACGTACGGGGCGGCGACGTCCTTGAACAGGCTCAGCAGGTCGACCTCCTGCTGGTACGACCCACCCATGGCCGAGCGCGCCGTCTGGCCGACGATCGCGACGACGGGGACGTGGTCGAGCTTGGCGTCGTAGAGGCCGTTGAGCAGGTGGATCGCCCCCGGGCCGGACGTCGCGGCGCACACCCCCACCTTGCCGGAGAACTTGGCGTAGCCGACGGCCTCGAACGCGGCCATCTCCTCGTGACGCGCCTGCACGAACTGCGGCTGGTCGTCGGCGCGACCCCAGGCAGCGAGCAGGCCGTTGATGCCGTCGCCGGCGTACCCGAAGACCTTCTCGACACCCCAATCCCGCAGTCGGCTCAGCATGAAGTCAGCAACGGTCTCAGCCATGGTTCCTCCCAGTGAGGTGGTCGGCGGCTCGGGCCGCGACGGACATGATGGTGAGGGCGGGGTTGACCGCCCCCTGGGTCGGCAGCGTGCTGCCGTCGGTGATGAGCAGGTTGGGCACCGCGAACGTGCGGCCGTACCCGTCGACCACCCCGTGCCGCTCGTCGGCCGCCATGCGCGCGCCGCCGACGAGGTGGGCGTAGCGGTTGAAGGTGATCACCTCGTCGGCACCGGCGGCCCGCAGGATCGCTCCCATCACCTCGGTGGCGGCCTTCACCTGCTCGCGGTCGTTGTCGCACTGGCTGTAGGAGAAGTGAGCGACCGGCAGGCCGTGCTGGTCCTTCTCCTCGGCCAGGGTCACGCGGTTGTCGGCCTGCGGCAGGAACTCGCACAGGGCGCCCAGGCACGACCAGTGCACGTAGTCGCGCATGTACTCGCGCAGCGAGGGTCCCCAGTGCCCCTGCCCGGCGACGTGCTCGGCCCACGTGATGGGCAGCGGGGACACGGTCTGGATGGTGAAGCCCCGCTTGTAGGGACGGCTGGGGTCCGTCTCGTAGAACTGCTCGGTCATCACCTCGGGCGGCGGGGCCTTGTACATGCGCACCTCGTCCTCGAAGCGGCCGGCCGTCTGCGGTGCGCCCTGCACCATCAGGTAGCGGCCCACCTGGTCGAAGTCGTTGCAGAGCCCTTCGGGGAAGCGCCTGGACGCGGAGTTCAGCAGCAGCCGGGGGGTCTCGATCGAGTAGCCGGCCACGATCACGTGCTCGGCTCGCTGAAAGCGCTCGACGCCGTCCTTGACGTAGCGGACGCCGGTGGCGCGGCCGGTGCGCTCGTCGACCTCGATGCGAGTCACCATGCTGCGGGCGCGGACCTCGGCGCCGTGGGCCAGGGCGTCCGGCACGTGGGTGATGAGCGGCGAGGCCTTGGCGTTGACCTTGCAGCCCTGCAGGCAGAAGCCGCGGTAGATGCAGTGCGGCCGGTGGCCGAAGCGGCCGTTGGCGATCGCGACCGGCCCCACCTTCGTGGTGATCCCCAGGGCGTTCGCGCCGCGCTGGTAGACCTCTCCGTTGCCGCCCACCGGGTGCGCGTGGTGCGGGTAGGAGTGCGGGTCGCCCCACGGCCAGTCCTCACCGGCGACGGGCAGCTCGCCCTCGAGGTCCTCGTAGTACGGGCGCAGGTCCTCGTAGGCGAACGGCCAGTCTGCGCCCACGCCGTCGCGGCTCAACGTCTCGAAGTCGCTGGGGTGCAGCCGCGGCGTGTAGCCGGCGTAGTGCACCATCGACCCACCGACGCCTCGACCGGAGTTGTTGGAGCCCAACGGCACCGGGTCCGAGCCGTCGATCACCCGCGGCTCGGTCCAGTACAGGCCGTGGGAGCCCGCTTCGTCCGAGACCCAGTCCCGGTCGGGGTCCCAGAAGGGGCCCGCGTCGAGAGCAGCGACCTTCCAGCCCGCGCGGGCCAGTCGTTGGGTGATGGTGGCGCCGCCGGCACCAGCACCGACGACCACGGCGTCCAGGACGTCGGCGTCGTCGAACCGCCGCATGTCGCGCCGCAGGCCGTGGTCGGTGCGCTGGTCACCGAGCGGGATGAGCCACGCGGACGCGTTGCGGTCGCGGACGGCGTCCGCCGCGCCGTCGCGCAGCAGTCCGGCCAGGCGCGCGGGTCGACGGCTCACGAGCCACCCACCACGGGGTCGACCGGGTCCTGCTCGCGCACCTCCCACGGCTCGCGTCCACCGACGCGGGCGTTCTTGTAGCCGCGCGGGTAGGCCGGGCCGCTGAAGCCGATCTCGTTCCACGCCCAGGGGTGGGAGTAGAACGCAGTGCACGCGTAACGGGTCCACAGGCTCCACAGCCGGTCGGCGCGCAGGCCGTGCCACGCCTGGCTGCCGAGCTCCTGGACGTGGGCCACCATCGAGCTCTGCTCGAGCCAGCTGCACTCGGCGAAGCGCGCCCCCCGAGCCGTCCGCGCATCGTCGTCCAGACCCCGCAGGCTGCGCCGCCACGCCTCCTGGTCGACGGGCAGGTCGGCGTAGTGCCAGCCGTCGGTCTCGCCGTCCGCGAGGCGCCGGTCGATCATCTGCAGCACAGGCACCTTCGGCTCGTGGCGCTGGTCGAGCAGCTGGTCGACCAGCGCCTGGGCGGTCGGCCGCTCGTCGTCGCTGAAGAAGCGCAGGGACGCTCCGCTCTCCAGCCGGCCGAGCACCACGCGAGCGGTCACGTCGTCCCAGTGGTCGACCTGGCTCAGGACGTCGAACCCCGGGAAGTGGGTCGGCGCGTTGCCGGGCGTGGTGCCGCCCGGTCGCGCCCTGCGGGCGCCCACTCAGCGCTCCCGGCGCAGCAACGACGCCAGCAGCCCCATGCCGCCGACCATCGTGACCAGCAGGGGGGCCAGCAGCGGCGGGCCCATCTCGAGGTTGTACCGGGCGTTCGACCAGCCCCCCGGCTTCTGGGCGATCCCG
This sequence comes from uncultured Actinomycetota bacterium, assembly GCA_963816695.1. GTDB lineage: Bacteria > Actinomycetota > Actinomycetes > Actinomycetales > Angustibacteraceae > Angustibacter. Next base: position 339,450 of record CAWFLV010000004.1, on the reverse strand, counting down.
CGCGCGTGCAGGTACGTGCCCTGCAGGCCGTTGGCGACGATGGCGGCCGACGCGATCGGCAGGGCCGTGCGCGCGGCCCGCTTGCTGAAGAAGCCGGCGACACCCGCGGCGGCACCGACCGGGCCGAGCCCGACGGGCAGCCACATCAGCCGGTTGCCGAAGCTCGCCGAGTCGTGCTCGAAGTAGATCTCGGCCGCGGTGACGAGGGCTCCCGCCGCCGTGAGCGCGGACAGCGAGCGCTCGAAGCGCCCGGTGCGGACGTCCTGCAGCGCGTGCTCGACGAGCCCTTCCTCGGCCTTCGCCGCTCTCATGCTCCCTCCCCTGCGTTGGCCTCCAGGACGCCGAGCAGCACGGCGACGGCGGCGCTCACGAGCGCCGCGCGCCGGTACCTCGGCTTGAGCAGGCCCAGCGCGACCATGCTGGTCGCGTGCAGGCCGTCGGCGATGGCACCGACGCGACCGCCCGCGTGCGGCCACCGTCGGACGGCGAGCGCCTGGGCCACCTGCCGCGCGCCGAGCACCCGGGCGACCGTCGTCTCGGCGTCGGTCGGCGCAGGTCCGCCCACGCTCCCCAGCACCGCCTCCGGCCTGGTCAGCAGCGCACTGCCCCAGGCCGCGCCGAGGGCCGCGGCGACGTCCGCGGTGCGCCGGGGCGTCAGCAGCGCCATCAGCGGCGAGCCACCTTCGTGGCGAGCGCACCAGCGGCCGCCAGGACGCCCGCCGCGGCGGCCCCCACGGCGCCGTGGTGCTGTGACGCCCACAGCTGCCACGAGTGGCCGGTCGAGCGCTTGTCGAAGACGCCGTGCGCCCCGAAGTCCTTGCCGTCCAGGCCGTCTGCGGGCTCCCACAGGTTGACCGGCTGGTTCGGGTCGCGGGGCTCGGAGGTCTGCTGGGAGTCGAAGCCGGTGCGGGCGAGGTACCGGTCGAGCAGACCGGGCGCGACGGCGTTGGCCATCAGCGTGCCTACGGTGCTACCACCCACCCAGTACTCACGCCGGCGAGGGTGGTCCGCCGCGTACAGGACGGCGTCGGCGGCCACCTCCGGCTGGTAGATGGGCGGCACCGGCTGCGCGTGCCGCGGCAGCCGAGACAGCACCCAGGAGAACTGCGGGGTGTTGACCGCGGGCATCTGCACCATGGTCACCTTCACGTTGCTCTTCTCGTGGAGGAGCTCGCAGCGCAGCGACTCGTTGAAGCCCTGGATGGCGTGCTTGGCGCCGCAGTAGGCGCTCTGCAGCGGGATGCCGCGGTAGGCCAGCGCCGAGCCGACCTGGACGATCGTGCCGCGGTCGCGTGCCTTCATCCGCTTCAGGGCCGACATCGTCCCGTAGACGTAGCCCAGGTAGCTGACCTCGGTGACCCGCCGGAACTCCGCCGCACTGATCTGGTCGAACGGCGAGAACACCGATGTGAAGGCGACGTTCACCCAGGTGTCGATGGGGCCGAGCTCGCTCTCGACGCGCTCGGCGGCGGCCTCCACGGCGTCCGCGTCGGCGGTGTCGACCGGCAGCACCAACGGGGTGCCACCGCCGGCTCGCACCGCGTCCGCTGCGCCCTGCAGGCCCTGCTCGCCTCGGGCGAGCAGCGCGACCATGGCACCGCGACGTCCGAACGCCTCCGCGGTGGCACGCCCGATGCCACCGCTCGCGCCGGTGACGACGACGACCTCGGGGACGGCTGGCTGGCTGGAGTTCGACGTGTGGTCCATGCCCCCCATTCACGCGCAACAATTGCCACCTCGCAACTTATGCGACACCATGGCGCCGTGGCCGACTCCCGCCCCGCTCCTCGCGCCCGTCGACCCGTGCCCCGCGGGCAGGTCGACGCCGTGATGGCTGCCTCGCGCGTCCTCGTCGGTCTCATCGCCGAGTCGGTCGCCGAGGTCGACGACCACGTCACCGCCGCCCAGCTGCGCATCCTCGGGCTGGTCGAGCGCACCCCCGGCATCAACCTGTCAGCCGTCGCCGACGACCTCGGCGTCCACGCGTCCAACGCGACGCGGGCGTGCGACCGGCTGGTGCGGGCGGGCCTGCTCTCGCGCGCCGACTCCGAGCGCGACCGCCGCCACCTCAGCCTGGACCTCACCGACGAGGGACGGGCCTTGCTGCGAGACGTGATGTCGCACCGACGTCGGGCGTTCGAGCGCGTGCTGCGGCGGATGGAGCCCGCCGACCGCGAGACGCTCGTCGGCGCCCTCACGACGTTCGCGACGTCCGCCGGCGAGCCCAGCGCCTAGAGGACGCCGCTGGCGGCGGCCCTCAGTGCCCGGCGAGGACGGCGCGGGCCTCGGCGGCGATCTGGAGGTCCTCGCGCGCCGCGACCACGTAGGTGCGCACCGTCGCGCCCGCGGCCGTGACGTCGGTGTCGCCGTCCGCGGCGTCGTTGCGCGCGGAGTCGACGCCGACGCCGAGATGGGCCAGCCGCTGCGCCGTCCGCGCCCGCACCTGCGCGTCGTGCTCGCCGACCCCGCCGGTGAACACCAGGACGTCGAGGCCGCCGAGCGAGGCGGTCATCGCCGCCACCGAGGCGGCCAGGCGGTGCACGTACACGTCGACGGCGAGCCGGGCGGCGGCCGCGTCGTCGACGTCGCCCGCGAGCAGGTCGCGCATGTCCTTGCTGCCACCGAGGCCCAGCAGCCCGGACTCGTGCTCGAGCCCCTCCTCGACCTCCTCGCGCGACAGGCGGTCGTGCTGCAGCAGCCACAGCACCAGGCCAGGGTCGACCGACCCCGAGCGCGTGGCCATGACCAGCCCCTCCAACGGCGTGAAGCCCATCGTCGTGTCGACCGACCGGCCGCCCGCGACGGCGCAGAGCGACGCGCCGGCACCGAGGTGGCAGACGACGACGCGAAGGTCATCGGGAGCGACCCCCAGGCCGTCGCGCCGGGCCAGCTCCGCAGCACGCCGCGACGCGTACGCGTGGGACAGCCCGTGGAAGCCGTACCGGCGAATCGGCCACTGCTGCAGCCACTTTCGAGGCAGGGCGTAGGTGTAGGCCGCTTCGGGCAGCGTCGTGTGGAACGAGGTGTCGAAGCACGCCACCGACGGGACGTCGGGCAGCACGTCGTGCACCGCCTCGATCCCGGTCAGCGCGGCCGGCTGGTGCAGCGGCGCGAGCTCCACCAGCCGCCGCAGCTCGGCCACGACGTCCGGGTCGAGCAGCGTCGGGCTGGTGAAGCGCGTACCTCCGTGGACGACGCGGTGACCCACGACGTCCGGGCGGTCTCCGTGCAGGAACTCGCGCAGCTCGTCCTCGTCGAACCCGTGACGGTCGGCGTGCAGGTCGGTCGTCGCGACGACCTCGTCCTGCGGGCCGAGCAGCCGCAGCTTGATGCTGCTCGAGCCCGCGTTGACGACGAGGACGCTCTGGCCGCTCACGCGTCGGCGTCGTCGTCGGGCAGCTGCCAGCCCGCGACGTCCGGCATGTCCTCACCGTGCTCGCGCGTGTAGGCCCGGTGCCGCAGGCGCTCGTCCTGCATCCGCTGGCGCAGACCGGCCGCCGACGGGCCGAGCTGGGGCAGCCGGTCGATGACGTCGATCACCAGGTGGTAGCGGTCGAGGTCGTTGAGCATCACCATGTCGAACGGCGTGGTGGTGGTGCCCTCCTCCTTGTAGCCGCGCACGTGCAGGTTGTCGTGACCGTGACGGCGGTAGGTGAGCCGGTGGATGAGCCACGGGTAGCCGTGGTAGGCGAACACGATCGGCTTGTCCGTGGTGAAGATGGTGTCGAACTCCCGGTGCGACAGGCCGTGCGGGTGCTCGTCGGGGGCCTGCAGGCGCATCAGGTCGACGACGTTGACGACCCGCACCTTGAGGTCCGGCAGGTGCTTGCGCAGCAGCTGCGCGGCGGCGATGGTCTCGAGGGTCGGCACGTCGCCGGCGCACGCCAGGACGACGTCCGGCTCGCCTCCTTCGTCGGTGCCCGCCCAGTCCCAGATGCCCAGGCCGCGTGTGCAGTGGTCGACCGCGTCGTCCATCGACAGCCAGCTCGGCGTCGGCTGCTTGCCGGCGACGACGACGTTCACGTAGTCCTTGCTGCGCAGGCAGTGGTCGGCGACCGACAGCAGCGTGTTGGTGTCCGGCGGCAGGTAGACCCGGATGATCTCGGACTTCTTGTTGACGACGTGGTCGATGAAGCCCGGGTCCTGGTGCGAGAAGCCGTTGTGGTCCTGCCGCCACACGTGCGAGCTCAGCAGGTAGTTCAGGGACGCGATCGGACGCCGCCACGGGATGTCGCGCGTCACCTTCAGCCACTTGGCGTGCTGGTTGAACATCGAGTCGATGATGTGGATGAACGCCTCGTAGCAGTTGAACAGCCCGTGCCGCCCGGTGAGCAGGTAGCCCTCGAGCCACCCCTGGCACAGGTGCTCGCTGAGCACCTCCATGACCCGGCCGTCAGCTGCCAGGTGGTCGTCCGCGTCGGTGCGGTTGTCGAGCCAGGTGCGGTCGGTGGTCTCGAAGACCGCCTGCAGCCGGTTGGAAGCCGTCTCGTCCGGGCCCATGAGCCGGAACGTGCGGGGGTTGCGGCGGATGATGTCGCGCAGCAGCTGACCGAGCACGCGCGTCGGCTCGCTGGTCGTCGCGCCGGGCGAGTCGACCGGCACGGCGTAGTCGCGGAAGTCCGGCATCGACAGGTCACGCAGCAGCAGGCCGCCGTTGGTGACCGGGTTGCCGCTCATCCGGCGCTCTCCCTTGGGGGGCAAGGCGCGCAGCCGCTCGACGAGCCGGCCGTCGTCGTCGAAGAGCTCCTCGGGGCGGTAGCTGCGCATCCACTCCTCGAGCAGCTCTCGGTGCCCGTCGTCGGTGCGCGTCTCGGCGAGCGGCACCTGGTGGGCGCGCCAGGTGCCCTCGACCTGCTTCCCGTCGACCGTGTCCGGCCCGGTCCAGCCCTTCGGGCTGCGCAGCACGATCATCGGCCAGCGCGGTCGCTCGACGTCCCCACCCGACCGCGCGGCGCGCTGGATGGCGGCGATGTCGTCCAGGACGCGGTCGAGCGTCTGCGCCATCAGCGCGTGCATGGTCATCGGGTCGTCGCCCTCGACGAAGTACGGCTGGTGCCCGTAGCCGACGAGCAGCGACTCCAGCTCCTCCTGGGGCATGCGCGCCAGCACGGTGGGGGCGGCGATCTTGTAGCCGTTCAGGTGCAGGATCGGGAGCACCGCGCCGTCCCGGGCGGGGTTGGCGAACTTGTTGGAGTGCCAGCTCGCCGCGAGCGCGCCCGTCTCGGCCTCACCGTCGCCGATGACGCAGGCCACCAGCAGGTCGGGGTTGTCGAAGGCCGCACCGTAGGCGTGCACGAGGGCGTAGCCGAGCTCGCCGCCCTCGTGGATCGACCCGGGCGTCTCGGGGGCGACGTGGCTGGGGATGCCGCCGGGGAAGGAGAACTGGCGGAACAGGCGGGTGAGGCCCTCGACGTCCTGCCCGACGTGCGGGTAGGTCTCGGAGTAGGTGCCCTCGAGATAGGAGTTGGCGACCAGGGCGGGCCCGCCGTGACCCGGCCCGGTGACGAAGATCGCGTCGAGGTCGCGCTGCACGATGGCGCGGTTGAGGTGCGCGTACAGGAAGTTCAGCCCCGGCGTCGTGCCCCAGTGGCCGAGCAACCGCGGCTTGACGTGCTCCGCGCGCAGGGGCTCGCGCAGCAGCGGGTTGGCGAGCAGGTAGATCTGGCCCACCGACAGGTAGTTGGCCGCGCGCCAGTACTCGTCGATGAGCTCGAGGGCGGCGGCGTCCGGTGCCCGACGCGGCGTGGTCTCGGGCTGGGCGGTCGAGGGTTGGCTCGTCATGACTCTCCTCGGGCTCGGCGGACGCCGGCCGGGCGACCTGCGCGAGGCGCCGGCCGGGCGTCTGCTCACCCTAGGACGCGCACGACGTCGAGTGCGCGGCGTGACCGGGACGTTCGTCCCCTCGACGCCCTCAGGCGGACGAAGGGTCCGGCTGCTCGTCGGCGCGACGCACGGCCGGGTTCACGCCCCCGGGCAGCTGGGTGAGCCAGCGCTCGGAGACGAGGATGGCGATCTTCATCTCGCGGTCGTCCTCCGGCGCGCTGCGAATGCCCTCGGCGGTGTACCGGGCCAGGGCGCGGGCGAGGTCGTAGACCTTGATGTTGTGGTGGCGCGACAGCTCGGCCAGCTCGGCGTAAGCGTCATCGGGCGTGCAGCGGCGCAGGCTCATGATGACGCCCTTGGCCTGCTCGATCGCACCGCGCGTGAGCAGCGCCTCGCGCAGCTGCCCGGCCTCTTCGGCGAGGTCCATCCACCGCTGCTCGTCCAGCTCGTCCAACTCGTCCAAGACGACTGCCTCCGGGGCGACGACCACCTCGAGGGCACCCTGCTTCTAGAGGGCCCGGTTCTCCGGATGATCATACTCGACCACCAGGGCCCGGTGATCAGAGACCGGCAGTGACCCAGCAGTCGCGCGACCGGATCAGAGCACGGGTCGCCCGCCAGTGACGGCGACGCGCGCCCCCGAGACGTAGCTGCCGTCGTCCGAGGCGAGCAGGACGTAGACGGGCGCGAGCTCGGCCGGCTGGCCGGGCCGCCCGAGCGGGGTGTCCGTGCCGAACTGCTCGACCTTCTCCGGCGGCATCGTCGAGGGGATCAGGGGCGTCCAGATCGGCCCCGGGGCGACGCTGTTGACGCGGATGCCGCGCTCGCCGAGCAGCTGGGCGAGGCTCGCGGTGAAGTTGGCGATGGCGGCCTTGGTGGCCGCGTAGGGGGCGAGGGTGGGGCTCGGCATGTCGGAGTTCACCGACGAGCTGCCGATGATCGAGGACCCCTTGCCCATGTGCGGCAGCGCCGCCTTGACGAGGTAGAACATCGCGGAGACGTTGGTGCGGAACGTGTGGTCCCACTCCTCGTCGGAGATCTCCTCGATCGTCTCGTGCGTCATCTGGTAGGCGGCGTTGTTGACGAGGACGTCGATCCTGCCGAAGGCCTCGGCGGCCCGGTCGACGATCTCGCGACAGTGCTCGGGCTGCGAGACGTCACCGCTCACGAGCACCGCCGTCCGGCCCGCCTCCTCGACGTGGCGGGCGGTCTCGCGCGCGTCGTCGTGCTCGCTGAGGTAGGAGATGAGGACGTCGGCGCCCTCGCGCGCGTACGCGATGGCCACCGCCCGGCCGATGCCGCTGTCGGCGCCGGTGACCACAGCGGCGCGGCCCTCGAGCTTGCCGGACCCGCGGTAGCTCGTCTCGCCGCAGTCGGGCTGGGGGTCCATCGCCTGCTGCGACCCGGGCGGCTGCTGCTGCTGCGCCGGCTGGTTCATGGGGAGTCCTCCTCGTCGTCGGGCTGCTGGGCGATACCCCGACCTCGTCGCGCCATGCGTACGACGGCGGCCACCGGGTAGGCACTGGCATGCCTCCTCGCTCGACCGACGTCACGACCGTGCTCATGACCCGCGACCGGCTCCCCGAGCTGCTGCAGGTGCTCGACCGCCTCGAGGGACCGGTCGTGGTCGTCGACAATGCGTCGTCCGACGGCACCGTGGCGGCGGTGCACGCCCTGCGCCGCCCCGATCTCGACGTCGTGGCGCTCGACCGCAACCACGGCGCGGTGGCCCGCACGATCGGTGCGACGCGCGCCCGCACCCCGCTCGTGGCGTTCGCCGACGACGACTCGTGGTGGCACCAGGGCGCCCTGGCCCGGGCTGCGGAGGCCTTCGCCGAGCACCCGCGCCTCGGCCTGCTGGCCGGTCGGCTCGTCGTCGGTGAGGACGAGCGGCTGGACCCCGTGTGCGCCGACATGGCGGCCGCACCGCTCGGCCGCAGCGCGGACCTGCCCGGCCCTGACGTGCTGGGTTTCGTGGCCTGCGCCGCCGTGGTGCGCCGCTCGGCGTTCCTGGGCGTGGGCGGCTTCGACGACGTGGTGTTCTTCGCCGGCGAGGAGGAGCGCGTGGCGCTCGACCTGGCTGCTGCGGGCTGGGGGCAGGCGTACGTCGAGGACGTCGTGGCCCACCACGCGCCGTCCGCCGTGCGCTCGACACCCGCCGTCCGCCAGTCGCTCATCGAGCGCAACGAGGTGCTGACGGCCGTGATGCGCCGGCCCTGGCCGGTGGTGCGCGAGCGGCTGCGCCGTCGCACCGCGCCGCGCACCGACAGCCTCGGAGCACTGGGCCGCCGGGCGGCGAGGGCCGTGCGGCGACGCCGACTGGTGCCACCCCACGTCGAGGCGCAGGCCGCGTTGCTCGAGGCCGGTTTGACCGGCGCGAGCGTGGGTACGAGACACCCATGAGCGCGAAGCGAGTGGTCGTCACCGGAGGAGCAGGGTTCATCGGCAGCCACCTGTGCGAGGAGCTGCTCCGGCGCGGCGACGAGGTGGTCTGTCTCGACAACTTCCTCACGGGCGGACCGCAGAACGTCGCCCACCTCATGGACGACCCGCGGTTCACCCTGCACCGCTGCGACCTCGTGGACTTCGTGCACGTCACCGGTGACGTCGACCTGGTGCTCCACTTCGCCTCACCCGCCTCGCCGATCGACTACCTGCGCCTGCCCCTGGAGACGTTGAAGGTCGGCAGCATCGGGACGTGGCACGCCCTCGGCCTGGCCAAGGCCAAGCGCGCGCGCTTCCTGCTCGCCTCCACCTCGGAGGTCTACGGCGACCCGCAGGTGCACCCGCAGCCGGAGGACTACTGGGGTCACGTCAACCCCGTGGGGCCGCGCGGCGTCTACGACGAGGCCAAGCGGTACGGCGAGGCGCTCACGATGGCCTACCGCCGCGCCGAGGGCGTCGACACCGCGATCGTCCGGCTGTTCAACACCTACGGCCCGCGGATGCGCCCTGACGACGGCCGCGCCATCCCGACCTTCGTGCGCCAGGCACTCGGCAACGAGCCGGTGACCGTGGCCGGCGACGGTTCGCAGACCCGCTCGGTCTGCTACATCGACGACACGGTGGCGGGCATCCTCGCGCTCGCCGACAGCGACCTCGAGGGACCGGTGAACATCGGCAACCCCGACGAACGCTCGGTGCTGCAGATCGCGCAGGATGTCGTCGCCGCGGTCGGCTCACGCTCGTCCGTGGAGTTCATCGAGCGGCCGGTCGACGACCCCGGCGTGCGGCGTCCGGACACCACCGTCGCCCGCGAGCACCTCGGGTGGGCGCCGACCGTGGGTGGGAGGACGGCCTGGCGCGCACCGTGAGCTGGTTCCGCGGCCTGGAGGCGCTCAGCGCCTGAGTCTGACCGGCGTCGGCAGCAGGTCGGCGGCGGCGTCCAGCACCTCCTCGACGTCTATCCGCAGCAGGTGCGGATCGGGTTCGCTGCCGTGCGGGTCGCCGCTGCCGTCACCGTGCCAGAGCACGGTGTGCAGGTCCGGGTCGATCGCCGGACCCCACGCGGACGGCGCCACCGGGCCGAACAGCAGCACCGACGGCACCGCGAGCGCCGTGCCGAGGTGGGCCACGCCGGTGTCGCCGCACAGCAGCAGGGACGCCGCGCCGACGAGGTCGGCGAGGGCCGGCAGGTCCAGGTCGCCGGCGGTGCTCGCGGACGACGGCAGCCCGGCGAGGGCCGCGACCCGGGCGCACAGGTCGCGCTCGCCCGGCCCCCCGGTGAGGTGCACGTCGCACCCGTCGGCGGCGAGTCGACGGGCGACCTCGGCCCAGCGGTCCGCGGGCCAGCGTCGAGAGCCGCTGGCCGCACCCGGGTGGACGACGACCAGCGGGCGCCCGGCGCGAGCGTCCGTGGCACCACGGTTGTCTCGCGGGCGCAGCCGCAGGTCCTGCACCGACGGCTCGCAGTCCCACGCCTCGACGAGTCGGCACCAGCGCCGTACCTCGTGCTCACCGGCGCGCCACTCGACCCACGTCTGCGGCACGGCGCTGTGCGGGTCCGGCGGTGCGAAGGACAGGACGCGGCGCGGGCTCGCGGCCGACAGCAGGTCGCGGCTCAACGGGCCGTTGCCGTGCAGGTCGACCGCGTCGTGGACGCCCAGCCCACGCCCCGGTGCGGCGTCGGCCAGGTCGCGCGTCGCGACGTAGCCGTCGACGACGCCGCAACCGGCGAGCCACCGGGCGAGCGCTTCCGCCGCCGCGAGCAGCACCGGCCGCGGAGCGAAGCGACGACGCAGCGCCCTCAGCGCGGGCAGACCGGTGAGCGCGTCGCCGAGCCCGATGGCCCGCAGGGCCAGCACGGGCGCCCCGTGGGGCGGGACCGCCGAGGTCATCGGAGCTGCCGGTCCGCCGTCCCCGACGCGCCCGCGCGGGCGAGCACCGCCGTGGTCGAGCGACCGTCGAGGAAGGGCACGATCTCGACGCGACCGCCGTAGGACTGCACCACCGCCGCCTCCGGCAGGTCGTCGACGGCGTAGTCGCCACCCTTGACCCACACGTGCGGGCGCAGCCGCGCGAGCGTGGCGCTCGGGTCGTCGTCCTCGAACACCGCGACGGCGTCGACGCACCGCAGCGCCTCGAGCAGCCGGGCGCGGTCCGCCGCGCTGTTGACCGGACGCCCCGCGCCCTTGAGGCGTCGCACGCCGGCGTCGGAGTTCAGCAGCACGACCAGGCAGTCACCGAAGCCTCGCGCCGCCTCGAGCATCGCGAGGTGCCCGGCGTGGAGGACGTCGAAGCAGCCACCGGTCGCGACGACGGTGCCGCCGCGGGTGCGGACCTGAGCGACCAGCTCGGCCGCCGACATCGGTTGCGGCGCAGCGGTGGCGCGGCCGGGTGGCGGGGCGCAGGTCGCCACACCGCCGGCAGCCAGCCACGTCGCGACGTCGGCGTTCGCGTCCCTCACGGCGTCGGCCAGCCCGACGCCGGAGGCCAGCCGGAGGGCGACCGTCCCCGCGAACCGGTCACCCGCACCGCAGGTGTCGACGCCAGGTGCGCAGGTGCCGGCCGGGCAGCGCACCGGGCGCTCGTCGCCGTCGAGGACGACGGCCCCCCGCTCGCCGTCAGTGACGACCACGGCCTCCACCCGCCACTGCTGTCGCAGCCGCGCGGCGGCCTCGTCGAGCGTGCTCCCGCCGCCGAACGCGGTCGCCTCCGCGCGGTTCGGGGTGACCGCGCGGGCGCCGGGCACGGGAGCGCCACCGCGCGGGTGCGGGTCCCACACCACGGGCACCTGCCCGGCCAGCCGCTCGAGCACCGCACGCACCGCGGGGTGCTGGGTGACCGGTCCGCCGTAGTCGGCGACGAGCACGGCGTCACTGGCGAGTAGCAACGCCTCCAGCGCCTGCGTGTCGACGGGCTCCTCGGACGCCGGCTCGTCGGCCAGCTCGTCGACGACGTCACCGCCGCCGAGCAGGTGCCCCTCGTCGTCCAGGCGCACCAAGGACTGCCCCTGGGCGCGCACCCGCGTCTTGCCGGGGGTCGTGGCGGGCCGCAGCACGTCGTGAACCGCCACGTCCGCGAGCAGCGACCGCAGCCGGTCGCCTGCCACGTCCGCGCCGATGCCCGTCGCCAGAGTGACCCGCACGCCGGGGCGCGCCGCCATCAGGGCGGCCAGCCCGGCACCGCCCGGGCGCTCGCTCACCTCGCGGACGTCGACGCACCGGCGCCGGCGCGTCCGGGCACACGCGCTCGACCGTGCCGTGGACGTCGCGGTCGAGCAGCGCGTCGCCGATGACCAGCAGGCGCGTGGGCGGCGTGGCGCTCACAGTGCGGCTCCGGCCCGGCGGGTTGCGGTGCGGGTCCGCAGGTCGACGGTCTGCGTCGGCCGCACCGCGAGCGCCCGCTCGACCGCCGCGCACAGCGCGTGCACGGCCACCAGGTGACCTTCCTGGATCGCCGACGTCGACGCCGCGTCCACGTGCAGCACGCGATCAGCCATGCGCGCCAACGGGTTCGGCACCGGGCCGGTCATCGCCCAGACCGCCACGTCGACGTCGCGGGCGCGTTCCGCGGCCCGCAGGAGGTTGGTGCTGCGCCCGCTGGTCGACAGCAGCAGCAGCACGTCGCCGGGGCGGCCGTGCGCCTCGACCTGCCGCGCGAAGACCTCGTCGCCGCCGTAGTCGTTGCACACGGCGGTGACCGTCGAGGTGTCGCCGTGCAGCACGATCGCCGACAGCGGACGGCGTTCGCCCTCGAACCGGCCGACGAGCTCGGCGGTGAGGTGCTGGGCCTCGGCCGCGCTGCCCCCGTTACCGGCCACGAGCAGACGGCCGCCGTCCAGGCACCCGGCGAGGTCGCGTCCCCACTGCTCGATCTCGTCCTCCTGCCGCAGCAGGTGGGCCAGGCCGGACGACAGGTCGTCGAGGTGGTCGTGCAGGTTGCCGTAGGACGTCGTGGTGCGAAGCGTGCTCATCGGGCCTCCTCCTGGCTGGTGCGCGCGGCGCTCCGCACCCGGCTCAGCACCGGCTCGCGCACGTCGACGGACGACGGGGTCAGCTGCTCGTAGACGGCCTCGGTCTCGGCGGCGACGCGCGACCAGGTGAACTGCCGGCGTACGCGCTGGACGCCGGCGTCTCCCAGACCGCGCAGCCGGGCGGGCCGCTCGACCACCCGGCGGACGGCGTCGGCGACGGCCCGGGGGTCGCGCGGCGGGACGTGCTCGCCGGTGACGCCGGGCTCGACCGTATCGAGCATGCCGCCGACGGCCGAGGCCACAACCGGTGTGCCGCAAGCCATCGCCTCCAAGGGAACGATGCCGAACGGCTCGTACCACGGCACCGCGACCACGACGTCCGCAGCGCGCAGCAGGGCCGCCGCGTCGTCCTGGCTGACGCCGCCGACCAGGTGCACCCGCTCGGAGACGCCGACGCGAGCGGCGTGCTCGCGCAGCCGCCGCAGGTCCGGGTCGTCGGTGCCGCTGCCGGCCGGCGGGCCCCCGGCGACCACCAGCTCGGCGTCGGGCAGGTGGGTGAGCGCCTCGATCGCCGTCTCGACGCCCTTGCGCTCGACCAGCCGGCCGAGGCACAGCAGCCGGGTCGAGCCGGGCCGCCACGCCTCGCGCCGCCGGCCCTGCGGGGTGAATCGCTCGAGGTCGACGCCGCAGGGCACGACGTGCAGGGTGCAGGGGTCCGCGCCCAGGTCGAGCAGCTCGGACACCTCGTCGCGGCAGGTGGCCACGACGGCGTCGAGGTCGTGGACGAGCCGCCGCTCGATGCCGAGGCGCTGGGGCGGGCTGGTGTCCTGCGCGCCCTGGTGACGGCGCTTCACGACGCCCAGCGCGTGGAAGGTCACGACCGCGGGTGGCGGGTCGTCGTGCACGAGCAGCGCGTCCCGGGTGGCCAGCGCGGACATCCAGAAGTGCGCGTGGACGACGTCCGGACGGCGCGCGCCGGTCCACTCCCGGCGCAGCCACAGCGCCATGTCGGCCATGAAGGGCAGGAGGTCGTCCTTGGGGACCGCGCGGGCCGGCCCGGCCGGGACGTGCACGACCTCGACACCGGGCGCGAACGGTTGGCGCTCAGGCAGATCGGGGTCGTCACGGCGGGTGTAGACGACGACCTCGTGGCCGCGGCGCGCGAGCTCGGTGGACAGCGCCGCCACGTGGACGTTCTGCCCGCCGGCGTCCTCACCGCCGAGCAGCGCGAGCGGGCTGGCGTGCTCGGAGACCATCGCGACACGCATCACAGCATCACCTCCAGGAGGTCGTCCCAGTCGGACAGGAAGCGCTGCACGCCGTAGTGCGCCAGCACGTGCGCACGGGCGGCCCGGCCGCGCTCGGCCGCCTCGTCGTGGTCGTGGAGCCACCGCTTCGCGGTGTCCCGCAGCAGGTCGACGTCGGCGGTGACCAGCCCGGCGTCGGCCGGAACGGCGGCCGGAGCCTCGGTCGCGGCGAGCGCCAGCACCGGGCTGCCGAGCACCATGGCCTCGAGCAGCGAGAGCCCCAGGCTGGTCCAGCGGTAGGTGTGCAGGTAGGCACGGTGGTCGGCCATCCGCCGATGCAGCTCGTGCTGCGGCAGGTCGTCCTCGTGGCGACCGCCCACGAAGGCTCCGTCGCGCTCGACCAGCCCGGCCACACCCATGCCGTAGACGTCGACGGGCACCTCGGCCGCCACGCGGGCGGCGAGGTCCATGCCGGCGACGCGCCAGCGCCGCACCGGCTCGTTGACGCTCATGGCCAGCCGCGGCTGCTCGCCGGTCCAGATCGGCCCCGGGTCGAGGACGCCGTGCTCCACGACGCGCACCGGCGCCCGACCGTTGTCCCACATGGCGCGGTTGAAGTGGGTGACGTGCACGACCGGGATCCGCATCTGGTCGGCGAGCGGGTGGCGCCACTCGTCGACGTCACCGCGCGGGGTGTTGTGCTCGACGTACACGGCCGCGACGTCGACGCCGGCGCGCAGGCCGGTCCAGTCCTCGAGCAGCTTGAGGTCGTCGGGCCGCTGCAGCAGCACGACGTCGGGCGGGGGATCGGCCAGCTGCTCGGGCGGCAGCTCCACGACGGAGTCCGGCCAGTCCCAGGTTCGGGCTCGGCCCAGACCGTCCGGGCCGCGGTCCGGCAGCACCGGGACGACGTACTCGTGCCGGCCCTGGACGAACGAGGTCGTCCACGAGCCGTGCACGTGCCAGAGCAGGATCCTCACGCTGCGGCCTCCCGGCTGAGCTGGTGGACGGCCGCCACGACGTCGCGTGGCGGGATGCGGGTGAGACAGGGGTGCCCGGGCACGGCGCAGGTGCGCGCTCGCGAGCCAGCGCAGGGCGCGGCCTGGTCGCCGAGCACGACCGTCGGGACGCCCCAGGGACGCCAGGCGGCAGCCGGTACGACGGGCGCGTAGAGGCTCACGACCGGCGTTCCCACCGCCGCGGCCAGGTGCGCTGGCCCGGTGTTGACCGCGACCGTGCACGCCGCCCCGGCCAGCACCGCGGCGAGCTCGGCGAACGACGTCCGGCCGACGAGCGAGACGACCGTGTCGCCCAGTTCGTCGGCGAGTGGGCGGTCGACGTCGGTGCCAGTGAGGACGACGCGAGAACCGCTGTCCCGCAGGCCCTTGGCGATCGCCGCCGCGTGCTCGCGCGTGAGGCTGCGGGCGGGCACCGAGGCCGTCGGGTGGAGCACCACGTACGCGCCGCGAGATCGCGCGAGCTCCGCCGGCAGCGGCGGCAGGTCGGGGCGCAGGGCCAGCAGGCCGGTGTCGCCGGCCGCGGGCGCGAACCCGGCTGCGGCCACCAGCGACAGGCTGCGCTCCACCTCGTGCGGGCCGCCCGGAGGGTGGCGGACGTCGAGCAGCGACCCCGGGTAGTCGTGGCTGCTGCCGACGATCCTCGGCACGCCCGCGAGCCGCAGCAGCAGCGCGAGCGGCAGCGGGCTCTGGTGGTCGGAGGTCAGCACCAGCGCGACGTCCGGACGCAGGGCGCGCACGCGCTCGACGAGCGAGAGGACGTCCGCGCTGTCGAAGGGAGGAGGCGAGAAGCCCGTCCAGGGACACGACCAGGTCAGGACCTCGTCGACCCCCGGCAGCAGCCGCGCCGCCTGCTCCCCGGACGGCGCGACGAGCAGCGTGACGTGCTGGCTCCCCGCGGCCACGGCGCGCAGGGCCGGGCCGGCCAGCAGGACGTCGCCGTCGCTGTCGAGCCTGGCCACGAGGGTGCGGGTCACGGTCTTCCTCCCAGCAGCAGGTCCACCGCGTCCGGGAGGGTGCGCGCCCGGCGGGGTGCCGCGGCCACCTCGTCCGGCAGGGTCACGGGCGTCGGCACGAGCACCGCGTGGCTCCCGGCGGCGGTGGCGGCCTCGACGTCGGAGCCGATGTCGCCGACGACCGCCATCTCGTGCGGCCGGACGCCGAGGTCGTCGGCGGCCTGCAGCACCAGACCGGGCCGCGGCTTGCGGCAGCTGCAGCCGTCGGCGGGGTCGTGGGGGCAGACCTGCCACGTGTCGAACGGACCCAGCAGCTCCTCGACGCGGGCGTTGACCGCGTCGACCTCGGCGCGCTCCAGCATCCCCCGCCCGACCCCCGACTGGTTGGTGACGACGCCGACCGCGATCCCGTTCTGGCGCAGGCGTTGCAGCGCCGATGCGGCGCCGTCGACCGGACGCACCTTCTGCGGGTCGCCGTTGTAGGGGACGTCCTCGATGAGCGTGCCGTCGCGGTCGAAGAGGACGGCGCGCAGCGGGGGCCGCCACGAGGACGCCCCGCGGTGCCGCCACTCCCCCGCGACCCGGTGCCACACCGCCGCGAACGGGATCGCCACCGACGTCGCCAGCATCCGGCCCACCTCGTCGCGGGTGCGCGGGCCCGGTGCGACGCGACGCCACGAGAACTCCCCGGTCAGCGCCAGCCACGCGGCCGCACCGCCCAGCGCGGCAGCGCGTCGTCCGGTGACCGCGCCACCGAGCGCCACCGCGGCCGCAACGACGGTCGCCACGTGCTGCCCGAACCTCCCCGGCGGGCAGTCGGTGTCGGCGCGCCAGGTGGGCCCGTGCAGGCGACGCATGAGGGCGTCGTCGGCGTTCCCCCGCTGCTGCTTCAGGCTCGCCCACGAGCCGGACGGGCGCACGGGGTGCACGACCTCGCGAGCTCCCTTCTCCAGCAGGCACCCCTGCTGGAGCACGCGCCAAGCCAGGTCGGCGTCCTCGCGGAACGCCCGCGGGAACCGCTCGTCGAAGCCGCCGACCTGCGCCAGAGCCGCTCTGCGGTAAGCCATCTCGGCCGTGATCCAGGAGGCACCAGCCAGCCCGGCGGTCCCCCGCTCCCAGTCCGTCGGACGCCGGTGCGTCGGCAGCGGCACGTGCAGCGTGGCCTGGCTGCCGGCCACCTCCCGCGGGAGGTCCCCGAGGTCTGCGATCAGCCGAACCGACCAGTCCGGCGGCAGCACGACGTCGTCGTCCACGAACACGACCCACTCGGTGCGCACGTCCTGCCAACCCATGTTGCGCGCGTGCGCGGGGCCGCGGCCACCACCGCTCAGCACCCGGGCGGACGGGTAGGCCGTGACGTCGACCGGCCCGTCCGGCTGCGGCCGGTCGTCGACCAGCACGACGTCGTCCGGCCGGTGCTCCTGCGCCGCCAGGCTCTCGAGCAGCACCCGCAGGCTCTCGCGGCCGAGCGTCGGCACCACCACGCTCCAGGACGTCACTGCTCACCCCCCGAGGCGGCGTCCGCGAAGACGTCGGACCGGCGGACGACGAACGGCCCCAGCACCAGCACGTCCACGGGCGCGGACCCGAACAGCTCCAGCGCGTCCTGCGGGCTGTCGACCATGGGCCGCCCGGCGGTGTTGAGGCTGGTGTTCACCAGGACGGGCAGGCCGGTGCGCTGCTCGAAGGCGTCGAGCAGGCCGGCGAGCAGCGGCTCGTCTCGGCGGTCGACGGTCTGCGCCCGCGCCGTCCCGTCGACGTGCACGACCGCGGGGACGCGGTCGGACCAGTCCTCGCGCACCCGGTGCACGAACAGCATGTAGGGGCTCGGCACCTTGCCGTCGAAGACGTCCTCGGCGCGCTCGAGCAGCACCAGCGGCGCCACCGGCCGGAACTGCTCGCGACCCTTGATGTCGTTGAGCAGCTCGAGGTTCTCCTTCAGGCCCGGGTGCGCCAGCAGCGAGCGGTGCCCCAGCGCACGGGGGCCGTACTCGCTGCGGCCCTGGAACCACGCGACGACGCGGTTGGCCGCCAGGTCGTCGGCCACCGCCGCGGCGAGGTCGGCCGGGCGCTCGAACGGCACCCGCGCGGTGCGCAGCGTCGACTCCAGCTCCTCGTCGCCGAAGCCGCGTCCCAGCGCGGCCGTGCCCATGGGGTCGCCCAGAGGGTCGCTCTCGCGGGCCACGTGCAGCGCGGCACCGAGCGCGGTACCGGCGTCGCCTGCGGCCGGCTGCACCCAGACGTCGTCGAACGGACCCTCGCGCAGCAGCACCGAGTTCGCCACGCAGTTCAGGGCGGTGCCACCCGCCATCGTCAGGTGACGTTCGCCAGTGTGACGGTGCAGCCACGTGGCCAGCTCGAGCAGCACCTGCTCCAGCCGGCGCTGCACGGTGGCGGCGAGGTCCGCGTGCACCGCCGTCAGGTCGCCTACGCCCCGCGGCGCGTAGGCCTCCCAGTCGACCTTCTCGGTGACGAAGCCACCGTCGTCCGTGACGCGCACGAGATCGGTGAAGTCACCGAGGTGCTTCGGCTCGCCGTAGCTGGCGAGCGCCATGACCTTGTACTCGTCGCTGGAGCGGTGGAACCCGAGGTGCTCGGTGAGGTCCTCGTACAGGAACCCCAGCGAGCTCGGAAGCTGTTGCGCCGCAAGCACCTCGAGCTGGCCATCGACGTAGTGACCGGCCTGGTGAGAGGCGGACTCACCCCGGCCGTCGAGGACGAGCGAGGCGCAGGTGCGGTACGGGCCGGCCAGCGCGGCCGAGGCGGAGTGAGCGGTGTGGTGCGGGACGAACCGCACCTTGGCCGGGTCGAGCCCGGGCAGCGCATCCGCGAGAAGGGTCGGCGTGCGCCGCGCGTACTCGACGCGCAGGTGGTCCCACGGGTCGTCCAGCATCAGCTCGTCCGGTGGGCGGGTGAGGCCGGGGTCGAACGAGCAGGCGACGGCGTCGAGGTCCTCCGGGCGCAGTCCGGCCTGCCGCAGGCACCAGGCCGCGGACAGCACCGGCATCTCCCACGCCGAGAACGGCACGTTCGGCTTGCCGTGCTTGCGACGGTTGAAGCGCTCCTCCTCCGCCGCGGCGACGGTGCGCCCGTCGACGACCAGCGCAGCCGACGGGTCGTGGAAGACCGTGTTCACTCCGAGTACTCGCACGGGCCCCAACTCCTCCTCGCGTGGTCGCAGGTAGCGCCCGACCGGGCCGCTGGGCTGTCGGATACCCCGAGAACCGCTCCTCACACGGGGCCGTTCGCTACTCCTCGAAGCGGTTCCCGGCTCCGGTTGTCGACTGCGGCGCACCGTGTTCCACTGACGGGACCGATGGTCCAGCAGCCGCCATCACCGCCTCAGAGCTCCATGGAGGACGGATGGACACTGATCGCGTCTGCACGGACGAGCCCGACGTCGAGCGCCTCGTTCGTGAGCACATGCCCCTGGCCCGTAGCATCGCCAGCCGCTACCGGGAGCGCGGCGAGAGCCACGACGACCTGGTGCAGGTCGCCTACCTCGGGCTGGTCAAGGCCGCGCGCAACTACCGGCCCGGTGAGGGGTTCAACTTCGCCGCGTACGCCGTGCCGACCATGACCGGCGAGCTGCGCCGGCACTTTCGCGACCGCGGCTGGGACGTCCGGCCGCCGCGGCGCCTGCAGGAGCTGCGCGGCCGGCTGCGCGAGGCCGAGGACGCCCTCAGCCAGCAGCTGGCGCGTCGTCCCACCACGGCCGAGCTGGCCGAGAGCCTCGGGGTCGACCCGCACGAGGTCGACGAGGCCCGCATGGCCTCGGAGGGCTACAACGCGATCTCCCTCGACGCTCCGCCGCGCGGCACCGACCCCAGCGACTGGGCGGCTGCGGACTCGGCGGCTGACGTGCACCTCGCGCACGCCCAAGGGGAGGACGACGAGCTCGACGGGCTCCTCGACGCGGCGGCGGTCCGCCCGCTCATCAACCAGCTCAGCGAGCGCGAGCAGCTGATCCTCGCCCTGCGGTTCTACGGCGGTGCCACGCAGCAGCAGATCGCCGACCGCATCGGCGTCACGCAGATGCAGGTGTCGCGGCTGCTCAGCCAGGTGCTGCAGCGGCTGCGGACGTCAGCGCTCAGCGAGCAGCCGGTCACGCACGGCGCCGGCTCCCGGTGATCCGTGCCCTCCACTGAGCAGGTCGACGCCGTCGTCGTCGGTGGCGGAGTCAACGGCCTGGTGGCCGCGACGACGCTCGCCGACCGGGGCTGGGACGTCGTGCTGCTGGAGGCCCACGAGATCGGCGGAGCGGTCCGCTCGGCGAAGCGTTCCGGTGCGGTCGTCGACCTCTTCAGCGCCTTCTACCCGCTGTCGGCTGCATCGCCTGTGCTGCAGGCGCTCGGACTGGAGGAGCACGGCCTGCGGTGGCGGCGCTCGCCCGCCGTCGTCGCGCAGCCGATGGACCCCGACGACGAGGTCGGCGCCGTCATCGAGCACGACGTGGCCGCGACGGCCGCGGCGCTCGACCGCTGGCACCCCGGCGACGGCGAGCGCTGGGTCGCCCTGCACGCCGAGTGGCGTCGGCTGCGCGAGCCGCTGCTGCGGGCGCTGCTCGGGCCGTGGCCACCGGTACGGGCGGCGGCCCGACTGGCGCGGGTGCTGGGCGTGGCCGGAGCCACACGCACCGCACGCCTGCTGGCGCTGCCCGCGACGCGCATGGGCGAGGAGCTGTTCGGCAGCGACGCCGCACGGCAGCTGATCATCGGCAACAGCCAGCACGCCGACATCCCGCCCAACGCGGCGGGCAGCGGTGCCTTCGGGTGGCTGCTGTGCATGCTCGGCCAGGACGTCGGGTTCCCGGTGCCCGAGGGCGGCGCCGGTGAGCTGTCGGCGTCGCTCGGACGCCGGGCCCTCGCGGCGGGCGTGCGGATCGAGGAGCACTGCCCGGTCGAGTCGGTCGTCGTGCAGGCGGGGCGGGCCGTCGGGGCCCGGACGTCGGACGGCCGCTCGTTCGCGGCCCGGCGCGGCGTCCTCGCCGCACTCGACGTCGAGGTGCTGCTCGGGCGGCTGGTGGGCCACTCGCACCTGCCCCGCTCGGCGGTGGCCGACCTGCACCGCTTCGAGCGTGACCTGCCGACGCTCAAGGTCAACTGGGTGCTGCCGCACCCGGTGCCGTGGCGGGCCGAGGCCGCTCGCCGGGCGGGCACCGTGCACGTCGGCCGCGCCGTCGACGGCTCGGTGCGCTGGGCCGCCGACCTGGACTCGCACCGCACGCCCGACGACCCCTTCCTGCTCACCGGCCAGATGGCGACCGCCGACCCCTCGCGAGCGCCCGAGGGACACGAGGTGCTCTGGGCGTACACGCACCTGCCGCGCTCGCTCGTGCACGCCGACCACGCGACCGTCGACCGCATCGCCCACGAGCACGTCGAGCGCGTCACCGGCGTGGTCGAGCGGTACGCGCCTGGCGCGCTGGACGGCGCGCTCGACCACTTCGTGCAGACGCCGCACGACCTGCAGACGGCTGACGCGAGCCTGGTCAGCGGTGCGCTGAACGGCGGCACGGCCCAGCTGCACCAGCAGCTCGTGCTCCGACCGTTGCCCGGCACGTGGGGCGCGCGGCTGCCGATCGAGGGTCTCTACCTGGCCGGCGCCTCGGCACACCCCGGCGGCGGCGTCCACGGGTCGTGCGGGCACAACGCTGCCGTCGCGGCGCTGCACGACGCCGGGCTGCGCGGGCGGCTCACCGCGCCGGTGCGCCGGGCCGCCCGGCGGCGGCTCTTCCCCGACCGCGAGGTCGGTCCGCCCGTGCGGTGAGCGGCGGGATGTCCCGAGCCCATGGTGGTGCGAACCGACCGGGCTGCGGTTTCATGGGCCCCGGTGGAACGTCGGCCGGTACGGGTACGCCTGCTGGGACCGGTGGAGGCGGTGCGGGACGGTGCCGCGCTCCCGCTCGGTGGGCCGCGACAACGCGCCCTCCTCGCCCTCCTGGCGCTCGCCGGCGGCCGAGGAGTGTCCGTCGACGCACTGGCGGCCGAGCTCTGGCACGGGGACCCTCCCTCGGGGTTCCGCACCACCGTGCGCTCCTACGTGTCCCGGCTGCGCCAGGTCCTCGGTGAGGCCGCGGTGGAGTCCACCACAGGGTCGGTCTACCGGCTGTCGCTTCCCGGCTGCGGCGTCGACGCCGACGACTTCGAGCAGCTCGTGCGTCTCGGCGACGACGCACTGGCCGCCGGCGCCGTGGTACGAGCCTCCGAGACCCTCGCCGAGGCGCTCCGGCTCTGGCGCGGGCCGGCGCTGGGCCACCTGGCCGTGGACGGCCAGCTGCACGACGAGGCCAGGCGCCTAGAGGACCTCCGGCTGCACGCGCTCGAGCAGCGCCTCGAGGCCGACATCGCGCGCGGCTGGTCCGACCGCCTCGTCGAGGAGCTGGAGAGCCTGGTCCGGCTGCACCCCTACCGGGAGCAGCTGTGGCGCCAGCTGATGCTCGCGCTCTACCACTCGAACCGGCAGGCCGACGCGCTCGGCGCCTACCGCCGGGCCCGCACCCTGCTCCGGTCCGAGCTGGGAGTCGAGCCGAGCCCGATGCTGCAGGAGCTGGAGACGGCGATCCTGCATCACCGGATCACCCCGTCGGGCGCGGTGGGGCAGCTCCACCACCTCCCGGTGGCGCCGACCAGCTTCATCGGGCGCGCCACCGAGCTCGCCGAGGTCCGGCGGCTGCTCGAGGAGTGCCGCCTGGTGACGCTGACCGG
Source organism: uncultured Actinomycetota bacterium (assembly GCA_963816695.1). Taxonomy (GTDB): domain Bacteria; phylum Actinomycetota; class Actinomycetes; order Actinomycetales; family Angustibacteraceae; genus Angustibacter. The sequence goes on along the minus strand of CAWFLV010000004.1, from coordinate 317,286 downwards.
GGTCGGCGGCGTCGGCAAGACGCGACTCGCGCTGCAGGCGGCCCTCGGGTCCGCGCCGAGCTTCCCGGACGGCGTCCACTACTGCGAGCTCGCGGGGCTGGGTCAGGCCGACCTGCTGGCCCTGACCGTGGCGGACGCGGTCGGGCTGCGCAGCTCCTCCTCGCTCGACCCGGTCGAGGAGCTGGCCGAGACCCTCGGCGAGGGCGAGGCCCTCCTGCTGCTCGACAACTGCGAGCACCTCCGCGAGGCCGTGGCCCGACTCGTCGCGCGGCTGCTCCGCCACTGCCCTCGGCTGCGCGTCCTGGCGACCAGCCGGGTGCCCCTGGGCGCGGCCGGCGAGACCGAGCAGGCCGTCCCGCCGCTGCCGCTGACCAGCGAGCGACCCGGCACGGGGGTCGGGGACGCCGTCGAGCTCTTCCTGGCGCGTGCCCGCTCGGCGCGACCGCAGCTCGTCGACGACGACGCCGCCATCGCGCTCGCGGCCCGCATCTGCACCGAGCTCGACGGCATCCCGCTCGCCATCGAGCTGGCCGCGGCCCGAGCCAACCTGCTCCAGCTGGACGAGATCGCCGACCGCCTCTCGGACCGGTTCCGGTTCCTCGTGTCGTGGCGGCGGCTCACGCCAGCCCGGCACCAGACGCTCGAGGCCGCCATGGACTGGAGCTTCGCCCTCCTGACGGACGACGAGCGCACCGCGGTGGCCCGCCTGTCGGTCTTCCCCGCCGGCTTCACGATCCGGTCAGCCGCGCAGCTGTGCTTCGACGGTGACGAGCCCGCAGCACTCGACCACATCGACCGGCTCGGAGCGGCGTCCCTGCTGGTACCCGACATGAGCGCGACCCCGACCCGCTACCGCATGCTCGAGACGGTGCGGCAGTACGCGGGAAGGCACCTCGACGAGCGGGGCGAGACCGACGAGATGCGCGCTCGGCACGCGCGAGAGCTGCTGGCGTTCGTCCTGGACAGTCGCGAGGTCCAGCCCGACCACACCGACCAGTGGGCCGAGAGCCTGACCCTGCGGCAGGCCGACCTGCGCGCCGCACTCGACTGGAGCCGGGCCAACGACCCGCAGCTGATGGTGAACCTGGTCCGGACCGTCTGGCAGCTGTGGTGGGTGCGCGGGGACCTCGCGGAGGGCCGGGCGTGGGTCGAGGCGGCGCTGCAGCACGCGGCGGAGGTGGAGCCGGCCACGGCCGCCGAGGTGTTCGAGGGTGCGGCCGGTCTCGCGTGGGCCAGCGGCGACCTCGAGGAGGCTCGAGAGCGCGCCGTCCCCGGGCTGCGGCTCTTCGAGGAGGCCGGCGACCCGCGTGGCATCGCCGCCGTGCTCATCATCCTGGGGCACGTGAGCCTCGCGCTGGACGAGGACCACGCTGCGGCCGAGCGCTACTTCACGCGCAGCCTGGACGTCCACCGCGAGCACGGCCTGGACGCCGGGGCCGCCGTCGCCGTCCACAACCTCGGCTCCGTCGCCCACGCCGCCGGCGACCTGGGGCGTGCCGCAGAGCGGTACGAGGAGGCGCGGGCGCTGTACGCCGCCACCGGCAACGCCTACGGGGTCGCTCTCAGCCAGCTGTACCTCGGCCTCACCGCCGCCGAGGCCGGGGACCCGAGCGCGGCGGTAGCCAACCTCGGCCGTGCGCTGCCGGTCTTCCGGGAGATGCGGTTCCTCCAGTACGCCGCCCAGTGCCTCGACGGTGTGGGCGCCGTCGTCCGCGCCGCAGGCGAGGTCGACGAGGCGGTCCGGCTGTTCGCGGCCGCCGACGCCCTGCGGTCTCGCACCGGCCTGTCACCGACCGTCTCCGCGCGGCTGAGAGCGCACGAGCTCGCCGAGAGCCGCGCGGCGCTGGGAGACCAGACCTTCGACGTCCTGTGGGACGAGGGACGAGTGCTCGACGAGGACGCGGCACTGGACCGGGCCCAGGCACTGCTCGACCGTTGAGACCTTGCGTTGCAGCGCGTCTGCAACCCCGACGAGTCACGCTGACGCCCGACATGACCGACGTCCCTGCACCCGGCGCGGGCGGAGCGAGCGAGCTGCTCACCTCCACCCACGACGCCTTCTGCGCTGCCCTCGCGTCCGGCGATGCGCGCGCGGCCGCCGCGGCCTACGCGGCCGGCGCGTGGCTGCTGCCACCTTCCGGGGAGCCGATCCACGGGCGGCACCACGTCGAGGCGTTCTGGCGTGCCGGCATCGAGGCCGGCGTCAGCGCGATGGTGTTCCAGCGCAACGGGTTGCACGTCGACGGAGGCGTGGCGCTGGAGGTCGGTGAGTACGTCCTGCGGCTCGCGCCCGCGGACGGCCCCGAGGTCGTCGAGCGCGGCGGCTACCTGCAGGTGCACCAGCGGCAGATGGACGGCTCCTGGATGCGACTGGCCGAGTCGCTCAAGCCGGCGGCGACCACCGCCTGACCGGCGTTGCCACGCTCCTGCAACACCAGCCGGTCACGCTGCTCCCACGAGCGAGAGCGAAGGGAGACGCTCATGAAGCGCACACTCTGGACCGGCGGGGCCGCCCTGGCGCTGCTGGTCGCGGCCGGAGGGGTCGCCTACGCGGCCGTCCCGGACTCCGACGGGGTCATCCACGGCTGCTACGACACCCAGTCCGGCCAGGTCCGCATCGTCGACCTGCAGAGCGGTCAGCCCAAGGACTGCGGCAAGAACGAGACCGCCCTGTCGTGGAACCAGCGCGGTCCGCAGGGGCCGCAAGGCCCGCAGGGACCCCAGGGTCCACAGGGCGAGCGCGGCCTCCAAGGCGCCCAGGGGGCCCCAGGAGCAACCGGCGCCACCGGTCCCACCGGCCCGGCCGGTCCCGCCGGACCGTCCGGCACGAGCAAGGGCTACGCGACGTACGTCGGTCACGCCGACGCCCCACAAGGCTTCGACAACACCATCGCCTCCCTGTCCCTGCCCGCCGGTGTCTTCATCGTCAACGTGACGGGCACGGCCCAGGGCGACCAGGGGGACGACGACGTGGCGGTCGACTGCCTCGTGAGGCAGGGCTCGACGGTGTTCAGCCGCAGCGAGATCGCCGGCGACTGGTTCGGGAACCAGGTGGCCTTCACCGTGGCGCCCAACCTCGCTGCGCCCGCGACCATCGACCTGAGGTGCAGCAGCCAGGTGGGCAGCAACCACCTGGAGTGGGTGACGATGACCGCGGTCAAGGTCGACACCATCAGCTACCAGTAGGCCGCAGCCGGATCACGTCCGCAGGAGGTTCGAGATGCCCGGTGGGAACAAGTACACGTACGAGATCGACGAGTTCAGGAAGCTGACCGACCGGCTGAGGACGACCGTCGACGACGTCCGGGACAAGTTCGGGCTCAACCCGCCCGCACCGGGTGCCGGGAACCTCACGGGAGAGTTCCGGACGACGGGCATCGTGTGGCACCTCGGCCTCGACGACGGCCAGACCCACGCCCTCGTCGACGCCATGGAGTCAGGCGGGACCCCGCTGAGCTTCTCGGGGGTGCCCGTCGTCGCCGAGGTGGGCGTGGCGCTCGTCGCCGGGGCGGGGATCATCGCGTTCACTGACGAGCTGGGCGGCCACCACGGCGTGGACGTCAACGGGATCATCGGGTGCACGGGGCTGTTCGTGACGCCGCGCGTCGGCGGCCTCTACGACGAGCTGATCGAGCTGGGCCGGTTGTACCTGTCCGGCAGGACGGTGCTGGACGTGGTCATCGCGGGGCTCGGCCAGAGCCCCGTCCTGGCCTCGTCCCTGAGCCTGCCCCTCGTCGCAGCCGGCAGCGCCGTGCTGGCTGCCGGCAACCCGCTGGGGGTCGCCCTCGGGATCGGGATCGGGTGGGCCCTGGACGAGCTGCTGCAGGACCCGCCGGACCCCAACGACTTCGGCGCGGTCGTCGCGGACCGCCAGCAGGCGGGAGACTGGGAGAGCTTCCTCGTGGCCCAGGTCGGCCCCGGGTCAGAGGTGTCCCTCCTCAGCCACCGCGGCCTGCTGACCGCCATCGGAGGGGGAGGTGGCGGCGTCTACGGCAACCGCTTCCAGGTCGGCGACTGGGAGCGCTGGACGCTCGTCACGCACCCCGGCGGCACGGTCAGCCTGCGGACCCACAACGGGCACTACCTGTGCGCCGAGAACGGCGGCGGCACGAAGTGCACGGCCGACCGCGCTGCCGTGGGCGAGTGGGAGACGTTCCACCTCGTGCCGCTGCCGAACGGCAGGTACGGCCTGAAGACGCTGCGGACGAACCAGTTCGTGAGCGTGCAGAAGTAGGGCCCACTGAGGAAGACGTCGGTCGTGGCGGGCCAGGGGTCAGGTGTGCCCCGGGCCGCTACCTTCCAGGAGCTCGACCTCGACGAAGTCGACGAGGGCCGGGTCGAGGTTGCGGACGTCGTGAGTCGCGCCGGCTGTCCGCACGTAGGACGCGCCCGGAGCGAGCTCGTGCTCGGTGCTCTGGCCGTCGGCGTCGATGACGGTCATCCGTCCCGCGGCCAGCGGGACGACGACGTAGTCGTGGTCGTGGACGTGCCGCCCGGTCGAGGCGCCGGGCGGCAGGGTCCACCGGGTGACTCGGACGCGATCCGTCTCGTGCTGGACGGCGCCGCCTGGGGAGGTGGCGCTGGGGGCCGCGGGGCCGTAGAGGTCGGTGCGTCTGTCGTCGAAGACGTCGTTGCTCGGTCCGAGACCCTTCGTGCGCGTGGCCGCGAGGTCGACGTCCGCTGTGAGATGGGCCTCCTGGCCCAAGGACGGCGCGGTCTGTGGATACCCGTCGGCGTCGACGATGACCGACCCACCGAGCCAGGACACGCCTCGTTCGGTTCCCACGCGGTCGCAGACGGCGATGGCGACGCGGTTGACGGAGGCGTTGGCCTGGACCTTGACGATCTCCACGGGCCGCTCGCCATCGGGCCGTTGGAACCACGGCCAGTTCGCGGGCGCGCAGATCAGCTCGGCACCGCTGAGGGCCGCGAGTCGGACCCACTCGGGGAACTCGAGGTCGTAACAGATCATGAGCCCGATCTGCCCGACGGCCGTGCTGACGACCGGCGGCGCCTCGTCACCGGGGACGAACATGCCTTGCTCCCGGTCCCACAGGTGCGCCTTGCGGTAGAAGGCGCGCGGGCCGCTCGGATCCACCAGGACCGCGGTGTTGTGGAGCGACCCGTCGCTGGCTCGTTCCGGGAAGCCACCGACCACGACGACACCGTGAGCAGCGGCGGCGTCGGCCCAGGCGGTCACGCTGGGACCGCTGCGGTCCTCGGCCGCGCCAGAGACCTCCTCGACGTCCGCGAAGACGTATCCGCTGCTCGCCAGCTCAGGCAGGACGACGACCTGCGCGCCGTCGCGGGCAGCTGCTGCGATGGCTTCCACCGTCGCGCGGAGGTTGTCCTGCGGACGCTCGACGTCGAGGGCCAGCTGCGCGCACGCGACGCGCACCGACGCCGGCCCGTTCGTCATGCGGAGGGCTCGAGCTCACGCCGGCTGGCCGCGACGGCCCGGTGCTCGGCCGAGCGGTCGAGTCCACGGGTCAGCACGAAGTAGAGCCCAGCGGCAACCACGAGGCCGACGGCGAACGAGACGTCCGCACCTCCCATCTTCTCGGCCATCCAACCGGTGAACAGGTCCGGGATGGAGAAGAAGGGAATCATCGCGACGAAGCCGGCGACGTACGACAGCACACCCCGCCAGGCCCACGTGCCGTAGATGCCTCGGTTGTTGAAGATCTCGGTGATGGCGTACTCGCCGTGGCGGACGAAGTAGAAGTCCGTCAGGTTGACGGCCGTCCACGGAACCAGGAAGTACAGCATGAGGATGACGAAGCTGTTGAACGAGTTGAGGTAGTTGTCGGGGATGAGCAGGGCGATGACGACGACCACCACCCCGACGAGGGTCAGGCCGACGACGCGCAGCGTCACGGTCGGCCGCACCGGGCGGAACCCGTCGACTCCGCTCGCACCGGTGAGCATCGCGCCGTAGGCGTTGACTCCCATGATCGTCACCAGGGCGACGGCGGCGCACAGCACCGCGAACGTCCCGAAGCCGTTGAACACGCGGTCACCGATCGTGACGAGCGCACCGATGGTGTCCTCCGAACCGAGCCGGCCGGCGATGACGGCGCCCAGGCTCATGAGCCAGACCGCGGAGAGGGCAGCACCGGCGTACGTCCAGGCGATGAGCTGGGGAGCCGGCGAGTCCTCCGGCAGGTAGCGCGAGTAGTCCGAGACGTACACGGCGTAGGAGATGTTGTACCCCGCGGCGAGCCCGAACTCGACGAGGAACGCCGTCCCGCTCCACCCCAAGGAGGTCCCTGATGGGGCGGTCGCCGGCATGGTCAGCGCGACCACGGTCAGGACGCCGAAGACCGCGATCAGGAGGAAGGTCAGCCACCGTTGGACGAAGTGGAGCAGGTCGTGGCCGAAGACGGCGATGGCGATCGACACCGCGGTCAGCACCGGGTACCAGAACCACTTGCCGCCCGGGAGGACGAGTCCGAGGCCCTGGGTCGCGAGGATCACGTCGAAGACCATGAAGCCGACGTAGACGAACACGGTCGCGAGGAACGGGAGGACGACGCCCCGGCTACCGAACTGGGCCCGCGACTGGATCATCTGGGGCAGCCCCATGCGCGGGCCCTGGTTGGCGTGGAACGCCATGAAGAAGGTGCCGAAGCAGGCGCCGAGGGAGACGCCCAGGATGCTCCACCCGATCGACAGGCCCATGCTGGGGCCGATGAAGCCCACGACCATGGTCGGCAGGACGAAGTTGCCGGTGAACCAGAAGGGACCCTGGTGCCACAGCTTGCCTCGACGTTCGGCCAGCGGGATGTAGTCGATCGAGTGGTGCTCGATCACCGAACCGGTTGAAGGACTAACGGACATCGGGGACATCCTTCCGCGGAGTCATGACAGACAGGACCTCGTAGGCAGCGTGCGCTGCGGCGATACCCGTGATCTGGGCGTGGTCGTACGCCGGGGCCACCTCGACGAGGTCAGCTCCGACGATGTCGAGGCCGGCGAGGCCGCGGACGACGCCGAGGAGCTCTCGGCTCGTCATCCCTCCGGCCTCGGGGGTGCCGGTTCCGGGAGCGTGCGCCGGGTCGAGCACGTCGATGTCGATCGAGATGTAGACCGGTCGGTCGCCGACGCGCTCCAGGATGCGCTCGACGCACCCGCGGACGCGAAGGTCGTCCATCTCGGGGCCGGCGATCACCTCGAACCCGAGGTTGCGGTCCTGGCGCAGGTCGTCCGCGGAGTACAGAGGCCCCCGGGAGCCGACGTGGATGCAGGCGTCGGTGTCGAGCAGTCCCTCTTCCGACGCGCGCCTGAAGGGGGTGCCGTGGGTGTAGGGAGCACCGAAGTACGTGTCCCACGTGTCGAGGTGGGCGTCGAAGTGGATGACTGCGGGCGGCTCGCCCCGCGCCGCCTTCACGGCGCGCAGCAGCGGCAGGCTCAGCGTGTGGTCGCCGCCGAGGACGAGCAGCCGGGGGAAGCGCTCGAGGGCGGCGCGCGCCTGCTGCTCGACCGACGCGATGGCCTCGTCGAGCGAGAACGGGTTGACCCCCATGTCACCGGCGTCCACGACCTGCGCGGCTGCGAACGGCGAGACGTCGAGGGCGGGGTTGTAGGGACGCAGGAGCCGTGAGGACTCGCGAATGTGTCCGGGCCCGAACCGGGCGCCTGGCCGGTACGACGTCCCGGAGTCGAAGGGGATGCCGACGACCGCGAGATCCGCAGCCGCGACCTCGTCGGCCCGGGGAAGCAGAGCGAACGTGCTCGGGCCGGCGAAGCGAGGGAGCTGGGTGGCATCGACCTGACCTACGCGTCCGTCAGCGACGATGCGGGGAACGTGTCCGAACTCGGTCATGCCTCCTCCTCACGGGGATGAAGGGACAGTACTCGCGACATGCCTCAGAGACAATGGTTGATGCTTCTCAGGCAACAAGCGCGCCTGGCCGGCGCCGGTCGTGCGGTGGGCGCGGCTCGCTGAGATCGATCGGTGCGGTGGGATAGAAAGGGGAGGTGTCCCCCCGAGTGCCAAGCATCCAGCCCTCCGAGCCAGGCGCCAAGGTTCCGCTCATCGGCGCCCGCCTGCGGGCGGCGCGACAGGGGCGGCGCCTGACGATCAGAGACGTCGCCGGAGCCAGTGGACTCACGGCGGGGTTCCTCAGCCGCCTCGAGCGCGACGAGCTCCAACCGTCCGTCGCGTCGCTGGTGAGGTTGTGCGAGGTCCTCGGGCTGCGCGTGGGCGCGCTCTTCGACCCACCCGAGACCGCCGTCGTCCGCCGGGGGCAGGGCCAACCGATCAACTTCGGCGGCGTGAACGTGGCGGAGACCCTGCTCACCCCAGGGACCCAGTCGCGCCTGCAGGTCATCCACGCCGACGTCGAGCCGGGCGGCAACGGCGGCGAGGACCTCTACTCCCTCGACTCGGACTCCGAGTGCGTCTACGTCGTCGCAGGCAGCCTCGTCGTGACGAACGAGTCCGGTGACATCGAGCTGGGCACGGGGGATGCCATGACGTTCCCGGCCCAGCAGCCTCACACGTGGCGCAACGCCTCGACCACGCACTCGTGCGAGGTGCTGTGGATCCTCAGCCCGGCCCCCTGAGCGAGTGACGAGACGAAGCCGGTTGCTGCCGACCGACGGTCAGGGGTCGTGGCGGTCGGCGGCGGCCTGCTCGCGCACATCCACAGCGTGCTCGCGCAGGGCCCGGCCCCGCGCAGCCTGCTCGCGCTCACGCTCGCGGCGCTTGCGGGTGCCACGCCTGTCGCGCATCGGCAGCTGCAGCTCGCGCTCGGCGGGGATGCCGGCCTGCAGCTGGCGTGCTCGCTCCACCTCGGCGTCGACCTCAGCTCCGAGCAGCAGGGCGAGGTTGGTGATCCACAGCCACAGCAGGAAGATGATCACGCCGGCCAGCGCACCGTAGGTCTTCTGGTAGCTGCCGAAGTTGGCGACGTAGAACCCGAACGCGGCCGACGCGAGCACCCACACGATGAGCGCGACGAACGCCCCCAGGCTCATCCAGCGGAACTTCGGCTGCTTCACGTTGGGCGTGGCGTAGTAGAGCATCGCGATGATCGCGATGACGAGCGCGACGATCACCGGCCACTTCACGACGTTGAAGGCGGTCACCAGCCCCGAGGTCACGCCCAGCACGCGGCCGATGCCGGCAGCCAGCGGGCCGGTGACGACGAGCCCGAGGGCGACGATGCTCACGAGCAGCACCGCCACGAGGGCGATGAGCATCATCAGGGGCCGCTGCTTCCAGAACGGGCGGCCCTCCTCGATCTCGTAGATGCGGTTCATCGCCCGCGCGAACGCCGCGACGTACGTGGAGGCGGACCACAGCGCTACCAGAAGGCTGAGCACCAGTGCCGGGCCGGCGGAGCCTGACGTGCTGATCTGGTAGAGCGGCTGGCGCACGGCGTCGACGATCGACCCGGCTCCGACGTCCGATGCCAGGCCCAGCAGCGTGTCGACGGTCTGCCGGCCCTTGCCGAGCACCCCGATCAGCGACAGCACCGCGGTGGCGGCGGGGAAGATCGACAGCACGGCGTAGTACGTCAGCGATGCGGCCAGGTCCGTGCAGTCGTCGTCCATGAACTCGCGCGGCACCTGGCGCACCGCGAACTTCCAGGCCGGCTTGCGCAGGTCGGTCGGGTCGTCGGCCTTGCTGACTTCATCGGATGCCACGCGGTTCACGTGCCGTCCTCTCGCTCGGTGCCGGTCGCCGCGCCACGCCCCTCGGCGATCGCGGCGAGCCGGCGCAGGCTCTCGACGTTGCGGTGCTTCAGCAGCGCGTCGATCACGGACTCAGGGACCTTCGACAGCAGCCCCTCGGTCATCCACTCGCGCATCGTCACCGTGCAGCGACGCTCGCCCTCCGGCTCGATGGCCAGGCTCACCCGGCCCCGACCCAGGGACAGCACGGCGACGTCGAGCTCCACACCCTCCGGCGGCGTCGAGGCGATCACGGTCGTCTTGTCGTTCACCAGGAGCGGCCACGCACCGATCGAGTGGTGGATCCGCGATCCCTCGGCGGGCCAGTGCCCGTCGACCTCCCGCACGCGCGAGGCACCGACGACCCACGCGGCGTAGCTCCAGCCGTCCGCGAGCACGTCGTACACGTGCTGGGCGGGCGCGTCGACGGTGCGGCGCACTACAGAAGTCATGCTCGGACCCTCACGGCCGGGGACAGGTGGGAGGACTCAGCAGCATCCCTGACGGCGATCTACCCCGCGACCCGACCGCCAAACGGCGCGGTCGCTGAACCGCGCCCGAGCGGGTGGAGCGGGCGCGTGCCGCCGGCACCCACGTGCTGGACCTGAACGACGGCAACCTGAAGGTGGTGGACGCCGTCGACCTCATCGCCGGCCGCGACGCCGACAGCGGGGCGACCGACCCGCTGCCCATGATCACGCTGTTCGACAAGCGGGTGCGGCTGCGGATAGGCCTACGAGATCTTCCAGAAGAAGCAGGACGGCGCGGTGAAGGTCGTGCTCCGGCCCTGACGGCGCATACCCCTGTGGCGATGGGGTACGGGTCCTGCAGCCGACGACGAGGAGGCGATCACGTGTCGCAGCAGCAGTCCGGCCCGGTCGGGCCACGCGAGGACGAGGAGCTCAAGCACGAGACGCAGGGCCTTGAGCAGGGTGGCCACAGCACCCACGCCGAGGAGTGGAAGGACCCCGAGCCCGCCGGCGAGGACCAGCCGACCGGAGACGAGCACATCGTCCCGGAGTGGCTCGAGCAGGGGACCCCGCCGGGCATGGACCCCGCCGACGTCGAGCAGCGCTCCGACGTCGCTCGCTTCCTCGACGCGACCGCGTTCCCCGGCCGCCGGGACGACCTCGTCGCGGCCGCCGAGCGCAACCAGGCGCCCGACGTCGTCGTCGACCTGCTGCAGCGGCTGCCGGCGGACCAGGAGTTCGAGAACACCCAGGACGTGGCCCGGGCAGCGGGCCTCGGGACGGAGGAGCGGCGTACGTGAGCACCAGCCAGGACATGACCGGACGGGTCGCCGTCGTCACCGGCGGCGGCAGCGGGCTCGGGCGAGCCACGAGCGTCGAGCTGGCCACGGCGGGGGCGCACGTCCTCGTCGCGGACGTCGACCCGCAGGGCGCTCGCCGCACCGTCGACCACGTGGCGCAGGCGGGTGGCAAGGCGGAAGCGGTCGAGCTCGACGTGACCGACTCGGCAGCCGTCGACGCCTTCTTCACCGCCGCCTTCGCCCAGCACGGCCCGGCCCTGGACTGCCTGGTCAACAACGCCGGCACGGACCGCGGGGCCGATGTCACCGAGGTGAGCGACGACCAGTGGCACCAGGTGTTCGCCGTCAACGTGCACGGCCCGATGTACACCTCTCGCGCGTTCCTGCGCGGAGTGCTCGAGGCCGCACCTGAGCGCGAGCGCCCGGCCGACGTCGTGTCGGTCGTCTCGATCTCGGCGCTCACGGTCGGCGCGGGCGCCGGTGCCTACAACTCCTCGAAGGCCGCGCTGCTCAAGCTCACCGAGGTGCTGCAGACCGAGGTGCGCGAGCAGTCCATGCCGGTGCGCGTCTGCGCCCTCAACCCGGCCGCCATGCACACGCCGATGATGGACCAGTGGAACCTGCCCGCTGAGCGGATGATGGAGCCCTTCGTGGTGGCCGGTCTGATCCGCACGGCCGTCACCCTCGACCCGCGCGTGGTCCTGCAGACGGCGGTGCTGACCCCGCGCGTCGAGAACTACCCCCGCTGACAGCACGAACCCGCCGGCGGCGCCCCTTGCGCGCAGCCGTCCTTTTCCGCACACCCCGACGTCTGGAGACCCTCGTGGCCCGCGACACCTTCACCCGCTCACTGCACGACCTCGGCCTGTCGGCGTGGTTCGGCGGCACGCTCGCCAACGCCGTCGCCCTGAACGACGCCGCCGGCAAGGCCGGGGACGACTCGGCCGCCGGTCGGGTGGCGAACACCGGCTGGGACGCTTGGACGCCGGTCAACGCCGTCGCCATCGGTGCGCACCTCGTCGGCGCCGTCGGCCAGGTGGTCGGCAACAAGGGCCGCATCGGCGGGCAGCGGGGCGTGGCCACCATGTCTGGGGTGAAGACCGGTGTCACGGCGGCCGCGCTGGGCGCCTCCGCCTACAGCCGCGTGCTGGGCCGGCGCGTCTCGGCGCAGACCGACGTCCCCACCGGCGACGCCACCAACCCCAGCTTCCAGACCCCCGAGAAGGTCGCGACGGCGCAGCGCCAGCTCAAGGTGCTGCAGTGGGTCGTGCCGGCGCTCACCGGCGCGCTCGTCGTCGTGAGCGCCTTCGCCGGCGAGCAGCAGCGGGCGAGCGAGGTCTCCCGCGGCGTGCTGGGCCGGGTCACTCGCCGCTGACGTGGGCCGCTCGAGGGATGTTCCGGAGGAAGTCGTCCACGTGGGCCCACAGCGCCTCCGTGGCCCGCGGGTCGAACTCGTCGGGCAAGGAGGCGTCGGTGAACAGGTGCCCGGACGCGACGTACTCGTGGAACTCGGCGTCCGCTCCAGACGCGCGCACCGCCGCGAGGAACTGGTCCACCCAGGCCTGGTTGCGGTTCGGGTCCGAGGCGGCGTAGTGCAGCTGCACCGGCACCGCCGCCGGCCAGGCGTCGGCGCCCAGGAACCCCAGTGGCAGCGCACCGGAGAACAGCACCGCAGCCGCCACTGCCCGGTGCAGCGCGACGTGCTCGGCCATCCCGGCACCGTTGGAGAAGCCAGCCACCACGAAGCCGTCCGGCAGGTCGGCCGTGGCGTCGAGAGCGGCCTGCAGCAGCGCGGGGAAGCCCACCTCCTCCTGATACGCGACCGCGGTGGCGTAGTCGTCGAACGACCGCCCGTCGTACTGGTCGACCACGCGCACCTCGTGGCCGCGCGCTCGCAGCCGCGCGGCGGCGTCCTGCACGCCTGGACGGACCCCGAGCACCGAGTGGAACAACGCTATCGAGGCCATGTCTCCTCCTGACGGGACGGCTTCTGCAATCGGCCTACCAGTCGCAGCGGGGGGACGACCAGGGGCCTTTGGCCCGACCGCCCCGGGGACTGACAACTAGCGCGCTCGGCTAGTGCAACGCGGCCCGAAGCAGGTCGAGAGTCGAGCGCACCGAGCCTCGTGCGTCGATCCGGACCGCGCCCAGCCGGGCTGCCCGCATTGCTTCGAGCGATTTCACGAGAACGCCGGCGTCGCCAGGTCCGACCAGGCTGTTGTTAGCGGCGTGTTCTGGACGAGACGGGGCACTTGATCGACCTGCGAGGCGCGCGGCGAGAGCGGGAGCGTCGAGGTCGAGAATGAACTCGAAGAACTGCGCATCGAGTTCCGTGGCCAGTCCCTCAAGGCCTTCTATGAATGGCGTTCGGACGAGGTACTGACCGAGGACAACGTCATACCCCGCTCCCAGTTGTTCGCGTGCGAGAGCGAGGCTAAGGCGTCTGGCGTGCAGTCCTGATGCGTGGATATCGTCAGCCCAGCGGCCCAGGGAGTGCTTGATGACGTCCACGTCGAGTGCCAAGGTCATCGGCTGATCCTGCGCCAGACCATCTGCGAGGGTGGACTTCCCGGACCCCGGCGGACCGTTGATCAGGACCAGCCGAGTCATGCTCGCGACCCTATCGAAGCGCGTTCGAGTGCCGCCCGATCATCGGCACGACCGGAACCCGGCAGAACCGGGCGAGCGTAGCCGTTCAGCGCGCCATGAGAGACGCTCAACGTCGCATCCACTTCACATGCCGCTTGGCAAGCCAGCGAGCGATGGCGGTGAGCGGCCCGTCAGAGCGGTCTGGGTGCCGCTTGTAAGGCAGGTCTGCCAGTACGGCCCTGCCGGTCGCGTCCGCGATCGACCCCAGATCGTCTACGCGAAGCAGCCGTCGCAGCCGCTTCTCAGTGATGCGCGGGTACCACCCGAAAGCGCAGTGTCTCTCGAAAGCCCTCCGCTCCTCGTCGGTCGCGGCAGGCCCGATGAGATAGCCCCATCTGCCGGCCTCGGGCCACTGACGGTCTCGCCGGTACGCCTCAGCGAGCAGACAGCGCAGTTCTTGGTCGTGCGGATACGCCTGCACGAGCCCTTTGAGGCGGTCGCGCGCCTTCCGCACGTTGCCGACCTCCAGGTCCTGCTTCGCCTTCATCAGTCCATCCACACACGTGAGAATGGCCTACGGGAGCCGGCGGCAACGATCGAATCGCGGCAGATCCGCGCACTCTCGTTCCAGCGCAGCGCTCGTTGTCGGCGGCGCCTGCTTTCATCCGGACATGCACAAAGTCGTCGTCGGCGCGCTGCTGAGCGAGGGTCGGGTGCTGCTGGTGCACCGGCGCTCGGACAAGCGTGCCCGCCCGGATGTGTGGGATCTGCCTGGCGGTGTCATCGAGGCCGGCGAGTCAGAGTTGCGCGCGCTCACGCGAGAACTGCAGGAGGAGCTCGGCGTGGTGATCTCGACCGGCTCGGCATCTCACCTGGACCGGGTGACCGCAGGACCTGCGGACGAGCCGGCACTGCTCAGCGCCTGGTTGGTGCGCGAGTGGCAGGGAACGCCGGCGAACGTCGCCGCCGAGGAGCACGATCACATCGGATGGTTCAGCCTGGAAGACCTGCCTGCTCCCCCTCACGTGATCGTGCGTGCTGCATTGATGAACGCGATGCGCGCTCGACCGAGCTGACGTCTAGTCCCTCTGATCGGACGCCGGGGCCTCGGTGCGGCCGCGGAGTCGCTGGACGTGCGCTACGGGGGCGTCCTGATCTCGGCACGACCGGCGCATGGTCAGCGGCAGCTCCGGGGCGAGCGTGGCCGCCCTCAACGCGGGGATGAGCCGAACACGCCGGCGGCCACGGCCCGAGCTCCCGTGGCAGTGCGGTTCACGGCCGGCTGCGCGCCAGAGCAGCTGCCGCGCCGGGCCCGGAGCCCAGCGCGCGCCCGGCCCACTTGCGGGCGTACATGTCGTCGTCAGCCGCCGCGAAGGCCTGCGTAGCGGTGAGCGAGCCGTCGACGACGGCGTGGCCGACCGTGGCGGTGACCTGGACGCGTCCGGCGGCCCCCAGCGCCACCGGAGCGTCCAGGACCCGCTGCACCCGCGAGGCGAGTGCAGCAGCACGGCGCCGGCCGCCGGAACGCGACAGCACCGCGAACTCATCACCCCCGACCCGCCCGGCCACGTCGTCGTCGCCGAGCACCGAGCGCAGCCGCTCGCCGACCTCGGCCAGCACCGCGTCACCGGCGACGTGCCCGTACGTGTCGTTGACGGCCTTGAAGCCGTCCAGGTCCACGACCACCACGGTGAACCGACGGGTGCCTCCCGCCTCGGCGACGGCGTCCGCCAGCCGCGCGTGGAAGGCCGAGCGGTTCAGCAGGCCGGTGAGGCCGTCGCAGGTGGCCAGCCGGGCCAGCTCGCGCAGCCGGGCGACGTCGGCGGTGACGTCCTCACCGACGAGACCGGCCCCAGCCTGGTCGCGGCCCAGAGCGAGGGGGTACAGGTGCAGCCGCCAGATGCCGCCGCGGTGCAGCTCGAGGGTCGCCGAGGGCCGCGCGCCCCGCACGACCGCCTCCACGAGGCGGTGGCCGTCCTCGCCCAGCTGCGGGAGCAGGTCCGGCCAGCGTCGGCCCAGCACGCCGCCCGGCGAGCCACCCACGAGCTCGGCGAAGCGGGGGTTGGCGCCCGTGCAGACCAGGCGGGCGTCGAACCCGGCCAGCGCGACGGGGGCCAGGTCGGCGACGACCTCGAGCCGGCCGAACCGGCTGCCGGCGGTGTCGTCCGGCTCCGCGGGGACGGTCCGACGCCGCTGCGGGGCCACCGTGGCCAGCTGCGGCGGCGAGGAGACCTTCGGCACGGCCGACCTCCACGAGGAACGGCTCGCCGGACCCCGACGAGCGATCGGTCCGCCGGGGGCTGAAGCGGTTGTCGGGATGCTACCCGTACGTCGGGACCTCATGCCAGGACTCATGGGGACGAACGTCCCTGTTGGACCCCCGCACCGGTTCCTTACGGTCGTCGTGGCAGCCGCCCCGGGCCGCCGTCGACCCTGGAGGAGCACCGTGGACGCGCTGGACTTTGCCCGATGGCAGTTCGGGATCGTCACCGTCTACCACTTCATGTTCGTGCCGCTGACGATCGGCCTCGCACCGCTCGTGGCGATCATGCAGACCATCTGGGTGCGCACGGGCGACGAGCGCTGGCTGCGGCTGACGAAGTTCTTCGGCAAGCTGTTCCTGATCAACTTCGCGATCGGCGTCGCCACCGGCATCGTGCAGGAGTTCCAGTTCGGGATGAACTGGAGCGAGTACTCGCGGTTCGTCGGTGACGTCTTCGGCGCACCGCTCGCGATCGAGGGCCTGGCCGCGTTCTTCATCGAGTCGACGTTCCTCGGCCTGTGGATCTTCGGCTGGGACCGTCTCCCCAAGCGCGTGCACCTGGCGACGATCTGGATGGCGGCGATCGGCACCTGGCTGTCGGCGTACTTCATCCTGGCGGCCAACTCGTTCATGCAGCACCCGGTCGGCGTGCGGTTCAACCCCGAGTCCGGCCGCGCGGAGCTGACGAGCATCTGGACGCTGCTCACCAACTCCACGACGCTCGCCACGTTCCCGCACACCGTCGCCGGCTCGCTGGTCGTCGCAGGGACGTTCGTCGCCGCGATCGGCACGTGGTGGGCCGTGCGGGCGCACCACCGCTCGGACCTGCGGGCCACCGACACGTTCCGTGTCGCCATCCGCCTCGGCCTGGTGGCGCTGGTCGTCGGCGGCATCGGCGTCGCCGTCTCGGGTGACGCGCAGGCCAAGCTCATGTTCAAGCAGCAGCCGATGAAGATGGCCGCCGCCGAGGCGTTGTGCCGCACCGAGGACGGCGCGGGCTTCAGCCTCTTCGCGGTCGGGAACGTCGAGAACCGCTGCGACGTGCGCCAGCTCGCCGTGCCCGGCCTGACGTCGTTCCTCGCCACCGGGTCGTTCGACTCCCGGCTCAAGGGCGTCGAGGACCTGCAGCTCGAGTACGCCGACAAGTACGGCCCCGGTGACTACCGGCCGCTGCTCCCCGTGACCTACTGGTCGTTCCGCCTGATGATCGGGTTCGGCGTGTTCAGCGCCCTGCTCGCGCTGGCGGGGCTGTGGACCACCCGCCGCGGGCGCGCGCCCACCGACGCGCGCCTGGGGCGCCTGGCCCTGTGGGCGATCCCCGCGCCGTTCCTGGCCAACGCCTTCGGCTGGATCTTCACCGAGATGGGCCGCCAGCCCTGGGTCGTCGCGCCCAACCCCTCGGGCG
The DNA here is from genome assembly GCA_963816695.1 of uncultured Actinomycetota bacterium. Taxonomy (GTDB): domain Bacteria; phylum Actinomycetota; class Actinomycetes; order Actinomycetales; family Angustibacteraceae; genus Angustibacter. The sequence goes on along the minus strand of CAWFLV010000004.1, from coordinate 300,078 downwards.
TGGACGGCGTCCGGATGCTCGTGCGCGACGGCGTCTCGCGCGTCTCGGCCGGCACGGTGCTGACGTCGCTGGTGTCGTTCGCGGTCGTCTACGGCGTCCTCGCGGTCGTGTGGTTCGGCCTGATGCGGCGCTACGCCGCCGAGGGACTGCCGGACGTCAGCGCCACGCCACCACGTGACGAGGACTCTGACCAGCCACTGTCGTTCGCCTACTGACGCAAGGAACCTGGAGACTCACGACCATGGAACTCACCACCGTCTGGTTCCTGCTGATCGCCCTGCTGTGGACCGGCTACCTGGTGCTGGAGGGCTTCGACTTCGGCGTCGGCATGCTGCTGCCCGTCGTCGGACGCGGCAGCGACGCCGAGAGCACCGACACCAACCGGCGCGTGCTCCTGAACACCATCGGCCCGGTGTGGGACGGCAACGAGGTCTGGCTGCTGGTGGCCGGCGGCGCGACGTTCGCGGCGTTCCCGGAGTGGTACGCGACGCTGTTCTCGGGCTTCTACCTGCCGCTGCTGCTCATCCTGCTCGCGCTCATCGGCCGCGGCGTGGCCTTCGAGTACCGCGGCAAGGTCAACGACCCGGCCTGGCGACGCCGGTGGGACCGCGTCATCATCGTGGGCTCGTTCCTGCCCTCGCTGCTGTGGGGCGTCGCGTTCGCCAACATCGTGCGCGGGGTCGCGATCGACGCCGACCGGCAGGTGACGTCGTCGCTGCTCGACCTGCTCAACCCCTACGCGCTGCTGGGCGGGCTCACGACGTTCTCGCTGTTCGCGCTGCACGGTGCGGTGTTCCTGGCGCTGAAGTCAGGCGGCCGCGTGCGCCAGCAGGCCGGCACCGTCGCCGCTCGCCTGGCTCCGGTGACGCTCGTCGTCGCCGGCACGTTCGCGCTGTGGACCCAGCTCGCCTACGGCAAGGGCTGGACCTGGGTGGCCGTGCTCGTCGCGGCCGCGGCCCTGCTGGGTGCCGTCGGCGCCACCCGCGCCCGTCGCGAGGGCCTGGCCTTCCTGCTCACCACGCTCGTCGTGGTCGCCGCGGTCGTGCTGATCTTCGGCAGCCTGTTCCCGAACGTCATGCCCTCGACGACCGACCCGGCCTTCAGCCTCACCACCACGAACGCCGCCTCGACGCCGTACACGCTCAAGGTGATGACCTGGATCGCGGTCGGGCTCACGCCGTTCGTCCTGCTGTACCAGGGCTGGACGTACTGGGTCTTCCGCCAGCGCATCAGCGCCGAGCACATCCCGCCGCACGCGGGGCTCGTACCGCGTCCGCGCTGACGTGAGACCCCTCGACCCGCGGCTGCTCCGGCACGCCGGAGCAGCCCGGGGCTACGTCGTCCTCACCGCCGGGCTCGGCGCCGTCACCGCCGCCCTCGTCGTCCTGCAGGCGTTCCTGCTCGCCGACGTCATCAGCGAGGTGGTGGGAGGCCGACCGTTCGGCGAGCAGGCGTCGCGGCTGTGGGCCCTGGGCGCCGTGGTCGCGGCCCGCGCCGCAGTCGTGTGGGCGCAGGAACGCTTCGGCGAGCGAGCCGCCCTGGACGTCGTCGCCGACCTGCGCCGCCAGGTGGTCGCGCGGGCGGTGGCGCTCGGCCCCTCCTACCTCGGGGGCTCGACCCGGACGTCGGTGACGACGCTGGTCACGGACGGCCTGGAAGCGTTGCGGCCCTATCTGTCGAAGTACCTGCCGCAGCTGCTCATGACCGCGCTGGTGACCCCCGCCCTGCTGGCGGTGGTGCTCACCCAGGACCTCGTCGCGGCGCTCACGATCGCCGTCACGATCCCCCTGGTCCCGCTGTTCATGGCGCTCGTCGGCTGGATGACGCAGTCGTCCGCCGCCCGTCGTCTCGTCACCATGCAGCGGCTGGGCGCGCAGGTGCTCGACCTGCTCGCCGGCCTGCCCACGCTGGTGGCCCTGGGCCGCGAGCGCGGGCCGGCCGCCAGGGTGCGTGAGCTCGGCGAGGCCCACCGCAGGGCCACCACGGCGACGCTGCGCACCGCGTTCCTTTCAGCGCTCGTCCTCGAGCTGCTGACCACCCTGTCGGTCGCGCTGGTGGCCGTGGGCGTCGGCCTGCGGCTGCTGTCGGGCGGCCTCGACCTGCGCACGGCCCTGGTCGTCCTCGTCCTGGCACCCGAGGTGTACCTGCCGCTTCGTCAGGTGGGCGCGCAGTTCCACGCGAGCACCGACGGGCTCGCCGCCGCCGATGCCGCGCTCGGTGTGCTCGACCGTCCGGTCGCCACCGACGGGTCGCTGCCCGCGCCCGACCTGCGGCACGCCGTCGTCGAGCTGCGCGGCGTCCGCGTCGTGCACCCCGGACGGCGCGACCCCGCACCCGACGACGCCTGGCTCACCCTGCGGCCCGGCACGGTGACGGCGCTCGTCGGCCCGAGCGGCTGCGGCAAGTCGACCCTCGCCGAGGTGCTGCTGGGCCTGCGTGAGCCGGACGCCGGACACGTCGTCGTGGTCGACGCCGTCGGCACCCGCACCGAGCTGCGTGACCTCCAGCGCCGCAGCTGGCTCGCGCAGTGCACGTGGCTCGGGCAGCACCCCCTCGTCGTCCCGGGAACCCTGCACGACAACGCCGTCCTGCTCGGCGACGTCGACCCCGACCGCCTCCGGCGAGCGGCCGCGGAGGCCGGCCTGGCCGAGGTCGTGGCCGCGCTGCCGCAGGGCTGGGACACCCCCGTCGGCGTCGGTGGCGTCGGCCTGTCGGCCGGTCAGCGGCAACGGCTCGCGCTCACCCGGGCGCTGGCGTGCGACACCCCGCTCGTCGTGCTCGACGAGCCGAGCGCGCACCTCGACGACGACACCGAGAGCTACGTCCGCGCGGCGCTGCGCCGGCTGCGGGACGACGGCCGGACCGTCCTGCTGGTGGCTCACCGCCCGAGCCTCGCCGCAGAGGCCGACACCGTCGTCGACCTGTCACCGGTGACGGTGGGTGCGTGATGGCGCTGCGTCGCGTGGTCCGCGCCCTAAACCCGTCACCCGCCCGCGTCGCGGGTGCCGTGGCGGCGGGCAGCGCCGCGCTCGGCAGCGCCGTCGCGCTCGCCGCCGTCTCTGCCTGGCTCATCTCCCGGGCGGCGCAGCACCCCCCGGTGCTCGACCTGTCGGTCGCGGTGGTCGCGGTGCGGGCACTCGGCATCTCCCGCGGCACCTTCCGCTACGTCGAGCGGCTGGCGTCCCACGACGTCGCGCTGCGCGGCGTCGTCCGGCTGCGCGAGGAGCTCTACGAGCGGCTGGCGTGGGCCGACCGCTCCGTGGTGAGCGGCCTGCGCAGCGGGGACCTGCTCTCGCGCGTCGGCGCCGACGTCGACCTCGTCGCCGACGTCGTCGTGCGCGGACTGCTGCCGTTCGCCGTCGCGGCCGTCGTGTGCCTCGCCACCGTGGGGTTCCTCGCGGCGGTGCTCCCCTGGGCCGCGGTGGTCGTGGGTGCGGCTCTCCTGCTCGCCGTGGGGGCGGCACCGCGCCTGGCCGCGGTGGCCGCCGGACGCTACGAGCAGGCCGCCGACGCGACCCGCGCGGAGGTGTCGGCCCAGGTGCACGCCCTGCTGGACGGCGCCACCGAGCTCACCGTCGCCGGGCGGGTCGACGACCGGCTCGGCGCGCTCGTCGAGGTCGACACCCGCCGCCGTGGTGAGCTCGACCGGGCCGCCCGACCGGGCAGCGGGGCGGCCGCCCTGAGCAGCCTGCTCACCGGGCTCGCGGTCGTCGGGGCGCTCGCCACGGCCGCGGCGGCGGTGTCGTCCGGTCGGCTCGACGGCGTGCTGCTGGCCGTCGCGGCGCTGACGCCGCTCGCGCTGGTGGAGGTCGTCTCGCCGCTGCCCGCGGCCGCCGTCGCCGTCGTCCGCGCTCGCGGGGCGGCCGAGCGCCTCGCCGAGCTGCTCGACGCCCCGCCGGCCCACAGCTCGGCCGAGCGCCCCGTCCCCACCGGGCCGCACCACCTGCGGGCCGAAGGGCTGGCCGTGGGCTGGCCCGGGCAGGCACCGCTGCTCGACGGCGTGACGCTCGACCTTCAGCCCGGGCGCGTCGTCGCGGTCGTCGGTGCGAGCGGGGCGGGCAAGTCGACCCTGCTGCGCACGCTCGCCGGGCTCCTCCCGCCCGCCGGGGGCTCGGTCACGCTCGACGGCGTCGCCCTGGCCGACCTCGACCCGACGGCGCTGCGGCGCACCGTGACCCTCACCGCCGAGGATGCCCACGTGTTCGCGACCACGTTGCGCGACAACCTGCTCGTCGCGCGCGGCGACGCGACGGACGACGAGCTGTGGCAGGTCCTGCGGCTGGTGCACCTGGACGGCTGGGCCGCAGCGCTGGACGCCGGCCTCGCCACGATGCTCGACCCGCGGTCGGTCTCCGGCGGCGAGCGCCGACGGCTGCTGCTCGCCCGTGCGCTGCTCGTCGGCAGCGCCGTCCTGCTGCTCGACGAGCCGGCCGAGCACCTCGACCCCGAGCTCGCGGACCGGCTGGTGCGCGATCTCGTCGGCGCCGCCCGGGCCCGAGGGATCACGATGGTCGTGGTGACGCATCGGCTCGAGCCGCTCGGCTGCGTCGACGAGGTGCTCACCGTGGAGTCGACTGCCCCGGCCCTCGTTCCCGGGACGTTCGCCCTTCCCGAGCCCCCGCGCACGCCGGTGGACCGTGGAGGCATGACAACGGCAACCACGTACCCGACGGAGTCGCCGGCCCCCGCGCCGACGTACCCCGTGCACGTCGACGCCGACACCGAACCGAGGGCCTCGCGCTGGCTGTGGCTCGTGAAGTGGCTCCTGGCGGTGCCGCACTACATCGTGCTCGCCTTCTTGTGGGTGGCCTTCGTGCTGCTCAGCGTCGTGGCGTTCGTCGCGATCCTGTTCACCGGCCGCTACCCCCGGGCCATCTTCGACTTCAACGTCGGCGTGCTGCGGTGGTCGTGGCGGGTCGCGTACTACTCGTACGGCGCCCTGGCCACCGACCGGTACCCGCCGTTCACCCTGGACGACGTCCCCGACTACCCCGCGCGGCTGCAGGTCGACTACCCCGAGCACCTCTCGCGCGGCCTCGCCCTCGTGAAGTGGTGGCTGCTCGCGCTGCCGCACTATGTGGTCGTCGGCGTGTTCCTCGGCTCCGGCGCCTGGATCGCCCAGGAGGCGAACGGCACCGAGCGGCTGGTCTGGGGCAGCGGACTCGTCGGCATCCTGGTGCTCGTCGCGGCCGTCGTCCTCGGCGTCACGGGCCGCTACCCCCGCCCGGTGTACGACCTGCTGCTGGGCCTGAACCGCTGGGTGCTGCGCGTCGCGGCGTACGCGTCCCTGATGACCGACCGGTACCCCCCGTTCCGCTTGGACCTCGGCCCGCACGAGCTGCTCGCGAGCGGCCCACCAGCCCCCGCACCTCCGGCCGCTGCCGTGACCCCGCCTCCGGCAGCGGCCGTGAATCCTCCACCGCCCGCCCACCCGGGCGGCTGGTCGGGCGGCCGAGTCGTCAGCGTCGTCGTCGGCTCGGTGCTCGCCCTGGCCTCCCTGGGCCTGCTGACCGGCGGCTTCGCCGGCCTGGTCGCCGACCGCACCATGCGCGACGGCGACTTCCTGATGACCCACGTGGGTGACCTGCGCAGCGACGGCTACGCGGCGGTCGTCGACGACGTCCTCATCGAGGGCTCGAGCGCCGGCGGCCGGTTCTGGCCCGCACGCCTGCTGGGGGACGTCCGAGTGAGCGTCACCAGCGCCGACGCCACCTCGCCGGTGTTCGTCGGCATCGCCCCGGCGGCGCAGGTCACGCGGTACCTGGCCGGGGTCGAGCAGACGGTGCGGTCCGGCCCGAACGGTGACCTCCGCGACCTGGCCGGAACGGCCCCTGCGGTGCCGCCGGAGCAGGCAGGCATCTGGGTCGCCCAGGTCAGCGGCACGGGAACCCAGGACCTCACCTGGACGCCGGCCCGCGGGCGCTGGTCCATGGTCGTCATGAACGCCGACGGCACCGCCGTCGTCGACACGCAGGTGGACGTCGGCGCGACGCTCCCCGCCCTGCCCTGGGTCGGCGCGTCGCTGATGATCGCCGGGCTGGTGCTGCTCGTGGCCGGGACGCTGCTCGTGGTCGTGCCGGTACGGGCCGCTGCCCACCCGCGCGAGTGACGGGTGCCTGAGCCCGCAGGACGAGGCGCCCCGGCCCTCGCAGCCTCGGCCGGGGCGGTGCTCGTCGCCGCCGTGGTCGTGGGTGCCTCGGCCGGCGTGGCCGTGCCGCACGCGGGCGAGGCGGGTCTGACGGTGCTCACCGTGACGAGCGGCACGGCGCTGCTGCTCTCGCTGGTGCTGCTCGTCGGTGGCCTGATCGCCCTGGGCCGCAGCCTGCGCGGCTGGCGGCGCGCCGGTGCCGTGGTGGGCGCGTTCGTCGTGTCCCTGCTCGTCGTCGACGTGCTCGCGATCCCGGTCGCCGCCTGCACCGTGCCGGCGACCGCGCTGGGTGCCCGCACACCGGCGTCCGCGGGGCTGGAGTTCGTGGACGCCACCACCACGACCCGGGACGGCGTGCGGCTCTCGGGCTGGTACCTGCCGTCGACGTCTGGCGCCGCGGTGGTGCTGCTGCACGGTGCCGGATCGACGCGCTCGGCCGTGCTCGACCACGCGATCGTGCTGGCCCGCCAGGGCTTCGGCGTCCTCGCGCTGGACGCGCGCGGGCACGGCAGCAGCGGTGGCCGGGCGATGGACCTCGGCTGGTACGGCGACGACGACGTCGAGGCCGGCGTCACGTTCCTCAGCCGCGTGCAGGGGGTCGACCCGCACCGCATCGCGCTGGTGGGTCTGTCGATGGGCGGCGAGGAGGCGATCGGCGCGGCGGCCGCCGACCCCCGCGTGCGGGCCGTCGTCGCCGAGGGCGTCACGGGCCGCCAGGCCGCGGACCTGCACTGGCTGTCCGACCGGTACGGGTGGCGAGGCGCGGCCCAGGAGCTGATCCAGGGAGCGCAGACCGCCGTCGCACGGGTGCTGACCCGGACGTCGCCACCGACCCCGTTGCGCCGCGCGGTGCGTGCCGCGTCGCCGCGCCCGGCGCTGCTCGTCGTCGCCGGCGACGTCGCGGACGAGCAGCACGCCGCCGCCGACCTGCACGCCGCGGCGCCGGGCACGGTGGAGGTCTGGACGGTGCGCGGCAGCGCTCACACCGCCGGCCTGCGCACCGCCCCCGTCGAGTGGCAGCAGCGGGTCACCGCGTTCCTCGTCGCGGCCACCCGCTGAGGGGTTTCGCGGGACCTTCTGCCCGACCATCGAGCACGGCTGCGGAGCACAGTTCAGACATGACGACCACAGCCAGGACCCACCGTTCCGGTGTCCCGCGCCAGGGCACCCCGGCACCCGCGCAGCCCCTCGTCGTGCGCTTCGAGGACGGTGGCCGCGAGCAGGCAGACCTGCTGGGAGGCAAGGGCGCCAACCTCGCCGAGATGACCGGCCTGGGCCTTCCCGTGCCCGGTGGCTTCATCATCAGCACCGAGGCGTGCCGCACGTACATGGCCACCGGCGAGCTGCCCGCGGGCCTGCTGGACCAGGTGCGCACCGAGCTGACGCGCGTCGAGGAGCGCCAGGGCCTGGGGTTCGGCGACCCGGAGCGGCCGCTGCTGGTGTCGGTGCGGTCCGGAGCCCGCTTCTCCATGCCCGGGATGATGGAGACGGTGCTCGACGTCGGGCTCAACGACCAGACCGTCGTGGGGCTGGCGGCGCGCTCGGGCGAGCGCTTCGCCTGGGACTGCTACGCCCGCCTGGTCGGCATGTACGGGCGCACGGTGCTCGGTGCCGACGCCGAGAAGCTGGCTCGGGCCACCGCCGAGGTGCGCGAGCGCCACGGCGTCGCCCACGAGAGCGAGCTGGACGCCGCGGGCCTGCGCGAGCTGGTCGGCGCCACCCGGGCGGTGCTCGTGGCCGACGTCGGGCGCGACCTCCCGCAGGACCCGCACGAACAGCTCGAGTCCGCGATCCTCGCGGTGCTGCGGTCGTGGAACTCGCCGCGCGCGCGCCTCTACCGCCGCCGCGAGGGCATCCCGGACACCCTCGGCACCGCCGTCACCGTCATGGCGATGGTGTACGGCAACGCCGGGCCCGGCTCGGGCAGCGGCGTGTGCTTCACCCGCGACCCCTCCACCGGCGAGCCCGGCGCCTACGGCAACTACCTCACCGACGCCCAGGGCGAGGACGTCGTCAACGGCAGCCGCGACGCCAAGACGCTCGACCACCTCGCCGAGACCCAGCCCGCCGTGCACGCCGAGCTGCTGGCTCACCTGCGCACGCTCGAGCAGCACTACCGCGACGTGTGCGACGTCGAGTTCACGGTCGAGCTCGGGCGGCTGTGGCTGCTGCAGACCAGGATCGGCAAGCGGACGCCGGCGGCGGCGTTCCGCGTCGCGCGTGACCTCGTCCGCGAGGGCCTGATCGACCTGGACGAGGCGCTGGTGCGCGTGACCGGCCCTCAGCTGGAGTCCCTGATGAACCCGCGCTTCGTGGGCACCGGCCGCACCGAGGTCATCGCCCGTGGCCACGCGGTCAGCGCCGGCGCAGCCGTCGGCGAGGTCGCGCTGGACGCCGAGACGGCCGCGCGTCGCGCCGCGGAGGGGCACGCCGTCGTGCTCGTGCGCACCGAGACCAGCCCGGACGACCTGGCGGGGATGGTCGCCGCCGAGGCGATCGTCACCGCTCGCGGCGGCGTCACGTCCCACGCGGCCGTGGTCGCGCGCGGCATGGGCCGCACGTGCGTCGTCGGCACCGGGCTCACTGTCGACGAGGAGACGCGCACCATCACCGGGCTGGACGGCCGGACCGTCGCCGAGGGCGAGGTCATCTCGGTCGACGGCGGCACCGGCGAGGTGCTGCTCGGCCGGCTGGACGTGCGGCCGAGCGACGTCGCGGCGGCGCTGGAGGCCGGCGTCGCCGACGAGAGCGACGTGCTGTCGACCGCGGTGCTCGACCTGCTGCGGCACGCCGACGACCGACGTCGGCTCGAGGTGTTCGCCAACGCCGACAACGGCCCGGACGCCGCCCGCGCCCGCCGGTACGGCGCCCAGGGCGTCGGCCTGTGCCGCACCGAGCACATGCTGCTCGGCGAGCGCCGCAAGATCGTCGAGGACATCGTCCTCGGGGTCGGGCGCGAGGCCGCGATGCTGGCGTTCGAGGACCTCCAGCGCGAGCAGGTGCACGACGTCCTGGAGGCCATGGACGGCCTGCCCGTCGTGATCCGGCTGCTCGACCCGCCCCTGCACGAGTTCCTCCCCGACCTCGTCGAGACGTCCGTGCAGCGGGCTCGTGACGAGGCCGCGGGCACGGCGACGCCGGAGCAGGAGCGGCTGCTGGTGGCGCTGCGCCGGTGGTCCGAGCGCAACCCGATGCTGGGTCTGCGCGGCGTGCGGCTCGGCGTCGTGATGCCCGAGATCTTCGCCGCGCAGGTGCGCGCGGTCGCCGACGCCGTCCTCGACCTGCAGGCGGCCGGGCGCGACCCGCAGGCGCACCTGATGGTGCCGCTGGTGGCCGAGCTCGCCGAGCTGGAGACCGTGCGCCGGCTGGTCGACACCAGCCTCGCTGACGTGAGCGCGCGCCGCGGCGTCCCCGCGCCGACGATCCCCCTGGGCACGATGATCGAGCTGCCCCGCGCGGCGCTCACGGCGGGACGGCTCGCGGCTCGGTGCGAGTTCTTCTCCTTCGGCACCAACGACCTCACCCAGACCACGTGGGGCCTGTCGCGCGACGACGCCGAGACGGGCTTCCTGCCGGCCTACCGCGAGCAGCGGATCCTGGACGCCGACCCGTTCGCGACCATCGACCGCGACGGCGTGGGACGCCTGGTCACGATCGCCGTGCAGGAGGGGCGCGCGGCCCGTCCCGACCTCGGCCTCGGCGTCTGCGGCGAGCAGGGCGGCGACGCGGACTCCGTGCACTTCTTCCACGACCTCGGTCTCGACTACGTCTCGTGCTCGCCCCCTCGGGTGTGCGCGGCTCGACTCGAAGCCGGCCGGTCCGCCGTCCTCGGCGCCGTCGCCGGCAGCGACACCCGATGACACCGCTCGTGCAGCCACCCAGGAGGACGCCATGACACTCCCCCTCACCCGACGCACCCTCGGCGAGCACCACGAGCTCGCCCGGGCCGGGGCGGTCGTCGTCGGCTTCGACGGCAGCTGGCACAGCCGACCTGCCGTCGAGCGCGCCGCCGACGAGGCGCTGCAGCGCGGGCTGCACCTGACGATGCTGTCCCTGGTCTCGACCGACGTGGACCCGCGCCTCAGCAGCCAGGCGCAGGTCATCGACGAGGAGCAGCGGATCGCGATCGCGCGGCGGCTGGCCGAGGACGTCGCCGAGCAGGTGTCCTCCTCCCGACCGGGGCTGTCGGTGGCCGTCGACGTCGTGAAGGTGCCGGACGAGGAGACCGTGCACTCCCACCTGGCCACCTGCCGCCTCCTGGTGGTCGGTGACCGCGGCGGCCACGGCGCACGGGCCTTCCTGCTCGGCACGAGCAGCCGCGAGCTCGTGCGCGCCGTCAGCTGCCCGGTGCTCGTCGTCCCGGACGACTGGCTGACGCAGGAGCCGAGCGCACGCACCGGCGTCGCGCAGTCGGTGCTGGTCGGCATCGGCACCGGGCCCGAGACGGCGGCGACCCTGCGCGTCGCCGCAGCGGAAGCCCAGCGCACGGCGTCGCACCTGCTGGTGCTGCACTCCTACGCCGGAGTGCCCGGACGAACACCGGATGAGCGCCTCGCCCGCGCCCGCACGCAGGTCGAGGAGCAGCTGCGCCTCGCCGCGATCGGCCCTGCGGTGCACGTGACGACCGTGTTCACCCCCGACCCGCCCGCCGAGGCGCTGCTGCTGCACGCGACCCGCACGCGGCTGCTCGTCATCGGCTCGCGCGGGCCGATCGCGCTGGCCCGCCTGTCGCTGGGCTCCGTCAGCCGCCGGGTGCTCGACGACGCCGAGGCGCCCGTGCTGGTGGTCCCGTCTCCCGCCGCCACCCCGCCCCGCCCCTGACCCCCACCCCCACCCCCACGCGTGCACTTCGGTGACAAAGTGCACGCCTAACCCACCCCCACGCGTGCACCTCGGTGACAAAGTGCACGCCTGGCCGACGCAGGTGGGCGGAGTGGTTATCCACAGGCGCGCCGGTCCTTGCTGCGGCAAGTGGCGCCGAACGGCCAAGGTTCCGGCATGCCCGCGCACCGCCGTCCATCCGCACCGCTGCCCGACGTGTTTGTCGGGAGCCACGCCGTCGCCGACGGGCTGCTGTCGGTCCGCCAGCTGCGCGGACCGTACGTCCACCGCGTGGTGCAGGGCGTGTACCGGCCCGCCTGGATCCCCCTGACGCACAGCCTCAAGTGCCGCGCACTGTGCCTCGTCCTGCCCGACGGGGCCGTGGTCACCGGCGCCTCGGCGGCCACCGTTCTCGGGCTGGCGCTCGCCTCACCGCACGACCCGGTCGTCGTCGCGGCACCGGACCATCTGACGGTCCCGCGGCGCAACGGCGTCCGGCTGCGTCGAGTGGCCGCTCGCTCGTTGGCCCACCGGGACGTCGATGGCGTCCGGCTGGCCGGCCCGCGGCGGATTGCCTTCGACGCCGCGGTGGGACTGCCACTGCACGAAGCGACCGCAGCGCTGGACGCCGTGGTCCGCCACGGGATCGTGGACGCCGAGGACCTGCGCAGGTGGCTCCTCGACCGTCACGACAACCACGTGGTCGCCGTCCGACGCGCGGCTGCCCTCGTCGACCCCCGGGCCGAGTCCAGGCCCGAGTCGATCACGCGGGTGCACCTGGTCGAGGCTGGGTTCGCCGTGGTGCCGCAGTTCCGCGTTGTTGTCGACTCGCGCGTCATCGCCCGTGTCGACCTGGCCCTGCCCGAGCACAAGATCGCCATCGAGTACGACGGCCGGTGGCACGAGGACGGCGCCCAGCGCGCCCTCGACAACGACCGTCTCGCCGCGCTGCGAGCCGCCGGGTGGACCGTGATCATCGTGACGGCCGAGCTGCTGCGCGATCCACGCCGCCTCGTCGCCGCCGTCGCGGCTGCGGTGGCAGAGCGCCAGCACCTCGGCGGCCCGCGTGCACTTCGGTGACAAGGTGCACGCCCAACCCCACCCCAGGCGTGCACTTCGGTGACAAAGTGCGGTCAGGAGCGCAGGCGCCGCACGGACGCACCCCAGGGCGAGTCGGACGGCGGCTCGACCCGCACCCGCGCGTCGACCACCAGCGGCGGACCGTCGCCGACCAGCACCGGGTTGAGGTCCAGCTCGAAGACCTCAGGCAGGTCCGTCGCCAGCTCCGACACCCGGCTCACCAGCTCGTGCAGCCGGCCGGCGCCGACGGCGGCGGTGCTGCCGAGCAGCGCGGACGCGAACCGCAGCGAGTGCACCATCGCCTCGACCTCCGCCATGGGCGTGGGCGCGAGCCCCCAGGCGCGGTCGGGGTCGACGTCGGTGTCGACACCGCCACGGCCGACCATGACGAGCGGGCCCCAGCGGTCCTTGCGTGTCGCGCCCACGATGACCTCGCGGCGACCGGCGACCATCGGCTGGACGACGAACCCGTGCAGCTCCTCACCCAGCCGTCCGAGCATCTCGTGGGCCGCGTCGCGGACGTCGCGCTCGCTGCGCAGGTCCAGTGCCACCGCCCCACGCGCGCTCTTGTGCACGAGGGACTCGCCGAACCCCTTGAGCGCCACCGGGAACCGCAGCGGCGCGCTGGCCTCGGCGGCGTTCTCCGGCGAGTCCGCCTCCACGGTCGGCACGAGCTCGACGTGATAGGCCCGCAGCAGGTCTCGCACCTCGCGCGGCTCGAGCCAGCAGCCCTCCGGACGGCGCAGCAGCGCAGCCTGGACGACGGCCCGCGCCGCAGCGACGTCACCGCGCGGCACTCGCTCGGCCATCGGGCGCGGCTGGGCCTGCTGCTGCACCCACTGGGCCCAGCGGGCCTGCCCGGCCAGTGCACGGACCGCGCGGCCCGGGTCGTCGAACCACGGCACGCGTCCGCTCTCCCGACCGCCCTCGCCGGTGATGCACAGCACCGTCGTGACGTCCGGGTGGGACGCGGACGCGCGGTCGACCACGGCCCGGATGAGGGCGGTGGGCAGCTGCTGCAAGGGCGTGAGCGCGAGGACGAGCGCGTCGACACCCGGGTCCTCGAGCACCGTCTCGACCACCCGGTCGAGGACGTCGATGCCGACAGAGGCCGTCGTGTCGACGAGGTGGCCGACAGCGCCTCCCGGTGGCAGCAGCAGCTCCAGCCGCATCAGCGTGTGCTGGGTGAGGTCGGCGGGGAGCAGGCCGTTGTCAGCGCAGGCGTCGAGCGCCATCACGCCGGGGCCGCCGGAGTTGCCGACCACTGCCGTGCGCAGGCCGCGCGGTGCGGTCTGGCTCGCGTGCATCGTCGCGAGGTCCGCCAGCGCCTCGAGGGACGCGACGCGGGTGATGCCGGTGCGCCGGCACAGCGCGTCCACGGCCGCGTCGTCGACGGCCGCGGCACCGGTGTGGCTGCGAGCGGCAGCACGGGCCGCCGACGCGTGCCCTGGCTTGAGCAGCAGCACGGGCAGGGACGCCGAGGACTCCTGCGCGACGCGGATGAGCGCCCGGGGGTCGGCGACGTCCTCCAGGTGCAGCGCGCACACGCGGGTCTCGACGTCCGCCGCGGCGAACGCGACGAGCTCGGCCGGGCCGACGTCTGGCGCGTCCCCGAGGGTGGCCAGCACCGAGATGCCGAGCCCGCGCCGGTCGAGCATCTCGACCAGGCCGGCCGCGACGGCGCCGGACTGCGCGACCACGGCGACCCGGCCCGGCCGCGGCGCCTTGGGCAGGAAGGACGCATCCAGCCGGACGGCGCGGTCGGTGTTCACGAGGCCGATGCAGTTGGGCCCGAGCAGCCGGACCCCCGCCGCCCGGCACAGCTGGAGCAGCTGCTGCTCGCCGTCCTGCGCGCCGCGCCCGAAGCCGGCGGACAGCACCACGAACGCGCCGACGCCGCGCGCGAGCAGCTGCTCGACGAGCGGCGCGACGTCGGGCGCCGGTACGGCCACGACGGCGAGGTCGATGTCGGAGGGCAGGTCGGCGACCTCGCGGTAGGCCGGCACCGCGCAGACGGCCCGGCCGGACCGGTTGAGGACGTACAGCGGCCCGGTGAAGCGCGCCCGCTTGAGGTGGGCGACGACCTGGTGGCCGATGCCGTCGCGCCGACGGCCGGCGCCCACGACGACCACGGACTGCGGTGCGAGCAGGCGGGCGAGCGACCGGGCGCTGGCCTCGAGGTCACGGCGTCCGGTGGCGGCCGCGGCCGCGCTGCCGTCGTCCAGCGGGATGCGGAACGTCACGGTGTCCGCCTCGGCGCGGGCGCCGGCCACCAGCCCGCTGTCGCGCAGTACCTCCACCATCTGGTCGTTGGCGCCCAGCACCAGGGCCGTGATGCCCGCCAGCCCGCGAGCGCGCGCCCGCGCCACGAGGTCCTCGAGCAGGAGGGTCCCGATCCCGCGGTGCTGGTGGGCGTCGTCGACGAGAAGGCCGACCTCGGCCTCACCCTCGGCCAGCTGGTGGCTCGACGCCACCGCGACGAGCTCGCCGCTCCAGCGCGCCACCACCGCGTCGAGGGTGCGCTCGGGGTCGAGGAGCTGGGCGACGTACGCCTCGACGGCGCGGTCGCCGCCACCCATGAAGCGCTGGTAGATCGTGCGGTCCGACGACCGTTCGAACAGGTCGGTGAGCTCGGCGCGCGTCACGGTCGACACCGGCGCGATCGCGAACGGCACGCCGTCCGACGACAGCGCCTGGTAGCTCTCCTGGCTGGCGCTGTCCGTCGGCGGGACCTGCACCGGGACGTCCGCGACGCGCTCGTCCGCGACGCGCTCGTCCGGGACGACCGTCGGCGGCGCCGACCGGCGGCGTGTCCTGGGCACGGGGAGCGCCTCAGACCGGCTCGACCGCCGCCTGGCGACGCTGGCGGGTCGTCAGCGCGGTCGAGGCCGGCACGAGCACGACAGGGCAGCGCGAGTACCGCAGCGACGGGCGGTGGTCGGTGTCGTCGAGCGGGACGACGAGCAGGTCACCGGGCTGGGTGCGCTCGAACTCCACGTGCGCCGCGCGGCCCTCGACGAGCACCCCGGTGACGGTCGCGGAGTCGCGGACGGCGGCACGCACCTGCGCCATCGTGCGGCGGTGCCGCGACGCGGCCGCGTCGTGAGCGGCCTGCTCGACCTCCGTGGCGAGCAGGTCACCCGCCATGGCGCCGACGGTCCAGGTGTCGAGCACGTGCAGCTCACGGCTCGTGCGCCGAGCCCGGCGCACCGCCCAGGAGAGCGCCGGCGAACCGGCCGCACCGCCGTGGCAAGTGAGGACGACGCGCTCGTCGGACTGCGCCACCGCCTCCGGGCCGAGCAGCACCACGGGCTCGGTGGCCAGCCGCACGCAGCGCCGGCTGACGCTGCCCAGCAGGGTGCCCACGGGTCCGATGTGGCCGCGGGTACCGAGCACGAGCAGCTGCGCACCGCGCGCGGCCTGCGTGACGGAGTCAGCGGCCGCGCCCTGGCGCACGATGGTGCGCACGGTCGCCCGACCCCGCACGATCGGCGCCGCGATCTGCTCGGCCTCCCCCGCGGTCGTCTCCGCCGCGTCGCGGCCGACGCTGGCGGGATCGTGGTGCCAGCTGCCGACGTCCGGCAGCCAGGCCACGACGATCCGCAGCTCGCCGCCGAGGTCAGCGGCCTCACGAGCCGCCCACTGCACCGCGGCGCGCGCCGCCGGGGAGCCGTCGTAGCCCACCACCACGAACGGCAACGCCCTGCTCAACCTGCCGTTGCCTCCACCGGACATGGCCGGCACCTCCTGTCGTCCTTGAGATCACGATGGATGCGTCGGCGACGCACCGGACAGGGCCGTTGGTCCCGCGCGGCCCCGCTCAGTCGCCGTGCCGGGCGCGGCGAGCAGGGACCTTCGCCCCCTTCGACCGACCGGGCCTGCTGGCAGGATCGAGGTGCGAGCAGGACGCACCGGGAGGGCAGATGGCCGGCACGCTGACCTTCCTCGGAGGGACCGGCACGGTGACGGGCAGCCGGTTCCTGCTGGACGGCGACGGCGGCCGGCACCTGGTCGACTGCGGCCTGTACCAGGGTGAGCGGGCCTGGCGCCGGCGCAACTGGCTGCCGTTCGAGCCACCGGCCGACACCGTCGACCACGTCGTGCTCACCCACGCGCACCTCGACCACTGCGGCTACCTGCCCGCGCTGGTGCGCCAAGGGTTCACGGGCCCGGTCACCTGCACGCCCGGCACCGCCGCGCTCACCGCGATCGTGCTGCGGGACAGCGCCCACCTGCAGGAGGAGGACGCCGCGGCCGCGCGCGAGCAGGGGTTCAGCCGGCACGACCCGCCCCTGGCGCTGTACGACGCCGCGGACGCCGAGCGCGCGATCACGCTGCTCCGTCCGCACCCGTACGGCGAGGAGGTCGCGTTGGGGCCGCACGCCTCGGTGTCGCTGACGCGGGCCGGGCACATCCTCGGCTCGGCGAGCGCTCTGGTGGACCTGGGCGGCGCTCGGGTGCTGTTCAGCGGGGACCTCGGCCGGCTCGAGCACCCCGTGCTGCTGTCCCGCGAGGACCCGCCGGCCGCGGCCACGGTGGTCGTGGAGTCGACGTACGGCGACCGGGCCCACCCGGCGCCGGCCGGTGAGCCGCACGCGGTGCTGGCGGACGCCGTCCGGCGCACCATCGCCCGCGGCGGCTCGGTGGTGATCCCGGCCTTCGCGGTCGACCGCACCGAGCTGGTGCTGCACGCGCTCGCGCGGCTGCTGCGCGCGGACGCGATCCCCGCCGTGCCCGTCTTCGTCGACAGCCCCAT
Organism: uncultured Actinomycetota bacterium; assembly: GCA_963816695.1. Taxonomy (GTDB): domain Bacteria; phylum Actinomycetota; class Actinomycetes; order Actinomycetales; family Angustibacteraceae; genus Angustibacter. The sequence goes on along the minus strand of CAWFLV010000004.1, from coordinate 283,273 downwards.
GGCGCTGGCGTCCCTGGCCGTGTACCGCCAGGCCGAGATGCGCGGCGAGCTGCGCGCGGACGTCGGCGCGGACCTCGTCGACCTGCCCGGCCTCCACGCGGCCCGCACGGTCGAGGAGTCCATGCGGCTCAACCAGCCCCGCACGCCGAGCATCATCGTCTCCGCCAGTGGCATGGCGACCGGCGGGCGCGTCGTCCACCACCTGCGCCACCTGCTGCCCGACCGGCGCAACACGGTGGTGCTCACGGGGTACCAGGCCGTCGGCACCCGCGGCCGCGCGCTGCAGGACGGCGCCCGGCAGCTGAAGATGCACGGACGCTACGTCCCGGTGCGGGCCGAGGTCGTCGTGGACGAGGAGTTCTCGGTGCACGCCGACGCCGACGAGCTCGTGCAGTGGCTCGAGCGGCTGCCCGAGCCGCCCGAGACCGTCTACGTCGTGCACGGCGAGCCCGCCGCGTCGCACGCGCTCGCCACGCGGCTGCGCGACGAGACCGGCTGGTGCGTCGTCGTCCCGGAGGTCGGGGAGAAGGTGCGCGTCGGGTGAGCACCCTCGTCGGTCTCACCTCCGAGCAGGCTGCCCGCACGCTGCGCTCGGTGGGCCCGAACGCGCTGCCCACGGTCACGCCCCCGCACCTGCTGCAGCGCGTGCTCCGCTCGGCGAAGGACCCGTTGGTGCTGGTGCTGCTCGGCGCAGCGGTGCTGACGCTGCTGACGCGCGACTTCGCGGACGCCGCCGTCATCGGCCTGGTGCTGGTCGTCAACACCGTCGTGGCGGTGCGTCAGGAGGTCGGCGCCGACCGCGCGCTGGAGGCGCTGTCGAACCTCGGCGCACCGGAGTGCCGCGTGGTGCGCGACGGCGCCGAGCGCACCGTGCTGGTCAGCGAGGTCGTGCCGGGCGACCTCGTCCTGCTCGCCGAGGGCGACCTGGTCCCGGCGGACGGGGTGATGCTCGAGGGGGTTGCGCTGCGGGTCGACGAGGCGACTTTGACCGGCGAGTCGGTGCCGGTCGACAAGACGCCCGCTACCGAGCCGGCGAGCGATCAGGTGCCGGCCGACTCCTCGCGGCTGCTGGCCGGCACGGCCGTGGTGCACGGCCGCGCGACCCTGCGTGTCGAGGCCACCGGCCGCGACAGCGCCCTCGGGCAGATCGCGGCGCTGCTGCAGGGGCCCCGCGTGGTGACCCCGCTGCAGCGTCGGATGGCCCGGCTGTCCGGCATCATCGCGACGGTCACGATCGTGCTGTGCGCCGTGGTGCTCGTCCTGGGCTGGGCCCGGGGCCAGGAGCTCGAGCTGATGGTGGTGGCCGCGGTGAGCCTCGCCGTGGCGGCGGTGCCCGAGTCGCTGCCCGCGGTCGTCACGGTCAGCCTGTCGCTGGCGGCGCGGCGGATGGCCAGGCGCCAGGCGCTCGTGCGCAACCTGGCGGCCGTCGAGACGCTCGGCTCGGTGACCCTGCTGGCGACCGACAAGACCGGCACGCTCACCAACGCCAGCATGTCGGTGGTCGAGTGGTGGCCCGCTCCGGACGTCGACCCCGCCCACCTGCGCCGGGCGGCCGCCCTGTGCAACGACGCCACGCTGGACGCCGGCCGCGACGGCGGGCACGCCGGCGACCCCACCGAGGTGGCCTTGCTGGTGGCGGCGCGCGACGACGGCGATGACCGTGACGACGACCCCGCGGCGTTCCGGCGCGTGGCCGAGATCCCCTTCGACAGCGTGCGCAAGCGCATGACGACCGTGCACGCGACACCGGACGACGCGCTGCTGCTGGTGTGCAAGGGCGCACCTGAGTCGCTCGTCGCGGCCGGGCTGCTCGGCGACGGCGTCGTCGAGGAGGCGTTGCGCCGCAGCCACTCCATGTCGTCCGACGGCCTGCGGGTGCTGGCTCTGGCCGAGCTCCTCGAGCCCCGCGGCGGCCGCACCGACGGCGACGTCGCGGCTGGGCTCGCGCACGCCGCCAGCGGCGCCGCCGACGTCCCACAGCTGCGGCTGCTCGGGCTGGTCGCGCTGCAGGACCCGCCGCGGGAGTCGGCCCGGGCCACCCTCGACTCCTGCCGAGACGCCGGCATCCGGGTCGTCCTCGTCACCGGCGACCACGCCCTCACCGCGACGTCCATCGCGCGCCAGGTGGGGCTCGCCGAGGAACCGCTGCGCCAGCTCGACCTCAGCGCCGGGCCGTTGGGCTCCGAGGCCGCCCTGGACGTCGACGTCATCGCGCGGGCCACCCCCGCCGACAAGCTGGCCGCCGTCGAGGTGTGGCAGGAGCAGGGCCACGTGGTGGCCATGACCGGCGACGGTGTCAACGACGGCCCGGCGCTGCGCCGTGCGGACATCGGCGTGGCCATGGGACGCCGCGGCACCGAGGTCGCGCGCCAGGCGGCCGACCTGGTCATCGCCGACGACGAGCTGCGCACCGTGGTGGCCGCCGTCGAGGAGGGACGGCGCGTCTACGCGAACATCCGGCGCTTCCTGCTCTACGGCCTGTCCGGCGGCATGGCGGAGATCGTCGTCATGCTCGTCGGGCCGTTCCTCGGGATGCCGCTGCCGCTGCTGCCTGCCCAGATCCTGTGGATCAACCTGCTCACGCACTCGCTGACCGGGACGGCGCTGGGCTCGGAGCCGGTCGAGGTCGGGTCGATGAGCCGACCGCCGCGCAGCCCGCGCGAGGGCGTGCTCGGCGGTGGGCTGTGGTGGCGCATCGCGGTGCTCATGCTGGTCGTCGCCGCGGCGGGAGGTGCGAGCGCGTGGGTGGTCGAGGCCTCCCTGGCCCAGTCGACGCTGATGCTCGGGCTCGGCACGGCGATGCTCGGGGTGGCGCTCGGCGTGCGGGCCCGGCGTCAGGACCGGCGCGCCAACCCGCTGCTGCCGGTGTCGGTCGTCACCAGCGAGCTGCTGCTGGTGGCCGCGGTGGAGGTGCCGCCGCTGCAGCAGCTGATGGACACGACGTCCCCCGGCACGGCCGGGTACCTCGCGGCGCTGGGGGCTGGCGTCATCGCCTGGGCCCTCACCCGCGTCCTGCGCCTGAGCTGACGAGCTGACGAAAGGGCGGCGTCCCGCCCCCGGACGCCGCCCCTGCCACGAGGTCGCTCAGACGAACAGCAGCTGAGCGCCCTCGGTCTTCTCGATGAAGTCCGCAGCGCTGATGATCGCCTCGACACCGTCGAAGAGGTCGTCCTGCTCGAGCTTCATCATGTCCGCGGACATGCGGCAGGCCCACAGGTGACCACCGGAGTCCACGATCTGCTGCAGGAACTCGGGGACGTCGGGCACGCCGACCTCCTCGATCTGCTTGCGCATCCGCGACGTCGCCAGCGCGGTCATCCCGGGCAGGCCGCCCAGCCCTTGGGGCATGTGGGTCGCCGTGTTGCCGAGCATCGTGAACTGCAGGTGCCCCATCGTCTTGAGGTTGATCATGTCGAAGCCCCAGAAGGTGAAGAACAGGTGCGTCTCCACACCTTCACCGAGGGCGGCGTTCGCGAGGATGAGTCCTGGGTAGGCCATGTCGAGGCTGCCCTTGGAGCAGATGATCGCGAGCTTGCGCCCGCTCTCCTCGACGTCGAACGACGGGATCAGCGGGGCGGTCTCGGTGGCGACGGGGGTGTCGGTGGTCATGGTCGGTCCTCGCTCTCAGACGCAGCCGTGCGGCTTGGGTAGACCGGCGACGTACGCGAGCTTCTTGGCCGGCTTCTGGGGGAACAGCTGGAACAGGCGCTTGGTCGGGAATCCACCCACGGTCGCGATGCGGCGCAGCGTGGCCGTCTCGCCCTTCTCGGTGAAGTCCTTGCGCAGGAAGCGGATCACGTCGAGGTGCTCGTCGGTCAGCTCTAGCCCGATCTGGCCGGCCAGGGCCTTGGCGAGCGTCTCGTCCCACTCTCCGTACTGCGTCATGAAGCCCTCGTCGTCGACAGTGACCTGACGACCGTCGACCGTGGTCACGGGCATGGTTGAGCCTCCTTGTGCGGTTGTTCCTTCCCCGCCATGGACATGTTGGCGGGCAACGGGATCGGGCGGCCGGGCAGCAGCAGGTTCCAGTAGACCCAGCGGAAGGCGAGCTTGCCGAGGTGGTTGGCGCGCGTCTCCTTGAGCAGGCTCAGCGGACCCACCACGGGCAGGGGGAACCGACCCGGCAACGGCTGGGTGTCGTAGTTGAAGTCGATGAGCAGGCCCTTGCCGTGGCCGCTCTCGACGAAGCAGTTGGCGTGGCCGTCGAACGTCCGCGTCATGGGCTTGCCGGCGATCTCCTCGAGGAAGTTGTCGACGAAGATCTCCACCGAGAAGTGCGCGACCGAACCGGCCTTGGACGCCGGGATGTCCGAGGCGTCGCCGACGGCGAACACGTTCTTGTAGGCCTTGGACCGCAAGGTTCCCCGGTCGACGGGCACGTAGTTGAGGTCGTCGCCGAGCCCCGAGCGGGCCACGAAGTCGGCGCCCATGTTGAGCGGCACCGTCACCAGCAGGTCGAACGGGACCTGGCGCTCGTCGTACGACACGAGGGACTTGCTGACCGGGTCGATGCTCTCGATCACGAAGTCCGGCTCCACCACGATCCCCCGCTCGTCGAGCATCGACTGCAGGTGCTCGGAGGCGATGGGCTGGGTGAAGGCGCCCGCGAGAGGCGTGACGAAGGTGATGGAGACCCGGTCGCGCACGCCGTGGTCGCGCAGGAACGCGTCGGCGAGGAAGGTGAACTCCAGCGGGGCCACCGGGCACTTGATCGGCATGTCGGTGATGTGCACGACGAGCCGACCGTGGTCGAACCGCTGCAGGGCGGGGGCGAGGGCGGCGGCGCCGTCCATCGTGTAGAAGTCGAAGACGCTCTTGCGCCACTCGTCGCTGAGCATCCCGGGCGTCTGGTCGGGCCGCGGCGTGGTGCCGGACGCGATCACGAGGTAGTCGTAGGGCAGGGTGCGCCCGTCCATCAGCGCCACGGTGCTCGCCTCGGCGTCGACGCGGTCGACCTCTCCGACGACGAAGTCGACGCCCTCCGGCACGAACCCGCTGCGGGGCTTGCGGAGCTGCTCGGTGCGGTAGGTGCCGAAGGGCAGGAAGAGGAAGCCCGGCTGGTACGGGTGGACGTTGTCGCGGTCGACCACCGTGATGGCCCACTCACCACGGGGGAGCTTCGAGCGCAGCTTGTTGACGATCATCGTGCCGGCCGTGCCGGCTCCCAGCACCAGCAGGTTCCTCATGACGCCCTCCTCGAGGGTTCTTGGGTCATTGGTCAGTGCTCGACAGGGCGGGTGCGGACGACGGCCACCGGGCACTGCGCGAGCTGCAGCACGTGCCGGCTCACCGACCCGAGCAGCAGCCCGGTGAAGCCTCCACGGCCACGCGACCCGACGACGACGAGGTCGGCGCCGGCCGAGTCCTTGGTCAGCAGCTCGACGGGGTCGGCGCGGACGATCTGCTGGCGCACCTCGACGTCGGGGTACTTCTCGCTCCAGCCGGCGATGGCCTCGGAGACGAGCGCCCGCTGGCTCAGCTCGAGCTCCTCGTGCTCACCCCCGGTGTAGGGGACCGCGAAGACGTCGCCGGCGTACTCCAGCCACCAGCCGTGCACCACGGTCAGCGAGGCACCGCGGGAGGACGCCTGCCCGAACGCGTAGCCCACGGCGTCGTGCGCGACACCCGCGCCGTCCACGCCCACGATGACGCGACGGTCCATCGAGCTCGCAGTAGGCGGAGCCTCTCGGACGACGACCACGGGGCAGACGCTGTGAGCGGCCACCTGCGCGGCGGTCGAGCCCAGCATCACCCGCGCCAGGCCGCGCCGGCCCTGCGTACCGACGACGACGGTGTCGGCTCGCGTGGAGGCGTCGATGAGGTACTTCGCGGCCGATCCGCTGTGCACGGCCGCCGTGATCGTGAGGTCGGGGGCGAGCCTGGCGACGCGGTGGATCGCGTCGGTGATGATGGTCTGCGCGACGGCCTTGAGGTCCTCGACCTGCGGGGGGATGCCGACAGTCATCGTCGGGTAGTCCTGCACGAAGACGTGCAGCAGGTGCAGCGGCAGCTTGCGCCGCGCCGCCTCCTCGACGGCCCAGTCGATCGCCTGGTCGGACGACGGCGAGCCGTCGACTCCGACGACGACCGCACCGCGGGGGGTGGGGGTGTCGTGGGTGGTCATGGTCTCCTCCTCATCGCCTCGGCGCCTCGGCGTCGGTGACGGTCATGGGTGCCTCACGGCACCAGGACGATGCGGCCGGTGACGTTGCCGGCTCGCAGGTCGGTGATCGCGCTGTTGACGGCTGCGAGATCGACTTCGTGGGTGCGGGAGGTGATGCGCCCGGCGGCGGCGAGGGCCACCACCTGCTCCAGCTCCGAGCGGCTCCCCCACATGCTCGTCGTGACCTCGACCTCGTAGGCCGGTGAGAAGAAGCTGAACGGCAAGGTGCCGCCGGCGATCCCGACGACGACCAGCAGACCGGACGGCGCGGCGAGCCGGGCCGCGGTCGCCAGGGTCGCGTCGCTGCCGACGAAGTCGAGCACCACGGCCGCGGACCTGCGCAGCGCGGTGAGCGACTCCTCGTCGTCCGGACGCAGCACGAGGTCGGCGCCGAGCTCGCGCGCCACGTGGTGGTGCTCTTGCAGCGGCTCGATGACGACGATGCGCGCGGGCGACAGCACGCGGAGCATCTGCACCCCGAACTGCCCCAGCCCACCCGCGCCGATGACGACGGCCGTGGTGCCCGGCACCAGCCGCGGCAGAGCCTTGCGCACGGCGCGGTACGGCGTGAGCGCGGCGTCGGTCAGCGGCGCGCTGCTCACCGGGTCCAGGTCACCGAGCGGCACCAGGTGGCGGGCGCTGGGAACGACGACGAACTCGGCGAAGCCACCCGGACGCTGGATCCCCATCGCCATCGGCGTGCCGCACAGCTGCTCCTCGCCGCGCAGGCAGACCTGGCAGGCACCGCAGCCCCAGCCACCGAAGACGGCGACCGGCTGCCCGTGCTCGAAACGCGCGACGCCGGCGCCCGGTGCCTCCACGTAGCCCGTGACCTCGTGGCCGAGGATCCAGGGCATGCGCGGCGGCAGCCCGGAGATCTCGCCGTCCACCAGGTGCAGGTCGGAGTGGCAGAGCCCGGCCCCCGCCACGCGGATCAGCACCTCGCCGGGGCCAGGATCTGGCACGGGGACGTCCTGGATCTCCAGTGGTGCCTTGAAGTCCGGCAACACAGCAGCGCGCATCGGGACTCCTCATGCCTGTCCCGGCGTCCGGGTGACGCCGGCTGACAGGTCCACGCTCGCCGCTGCCGCCGTTGAGCGACAGGGGCCTTGGTCCTCCCCCGATGACGGCGGGCAGCACCGACCGACCTACTGGCGTTGTCGCACCAGTCGGTGCTGGCTGGTCCAGTGGCGGAGCAGGTGCTCGATGGCCGGTGGAGTGGCTGGTGGTGGCTGTCCCGGTGGTGTCTGTCGATCCGTTCCGCGGCCGCCCGAGGTGGTGTCCCAGATGACGCGGCCGTTGATGACTTGGCCGGTGGTGCCGGTGGCGTGGACGTGGCGGTGGTGGCGTCCGCACAGGAGGGCGGCGTTGGTCAGGTCGGTGCGTCCGCCTGCGTGCCAGGGGGTCAGGTGGTGGGCGTCGGTCCAGGTGGCGGGGGCGGTGCAGCCGGGCCAGGTGCAGTGGCGGTCGCGTTCGGTCAGGGCGGTGTGTTGTTTGGGGGTGAACAGGCGGTGGGTGCGGCCCACGTCCAGCGGGTTGCCGAGCTCGTCGAGCAGGATCGGGACCAGGTCGGCGGTGCAGGCGAGGCGGGCCAGCGTCTGACGGGAGAGGGGGGTGCCGTCCGACAGTTCTGGTGGGCTGGGGTGGCGGGTCGGAGGCTGCCCTCGGCCGACTGCTCGCCAGGGCTCGCCTGACGTCGGCTGCCGGGCAGCCTCCGGCCCGCCCGCAGCACGTGCACTCCCCGGGTCGCCCGCATCGCCTGCATCGGCCTGCTGGACCTGGCGGGCTCAGGGCGGTGGCCAGGGTCTCGAGGTCGACTCTGACGATGATCTTGGCGGGGGAGCCGTGGGTGGTGGGGACCTCGCCGCTGGCCAGGGCGGTGTCGGCGAGGTGGTGCAGGGCGTCGTGGCGGCGTTGGCCGGCGGTGCGGGGGTCGGGGGTGCCGTCGGCGGCGGGCTGTGGGGCGGACCAGGCGTCGATGGCGGTGCGCAGCGCCGCCCCGCACTCGGGGGTCAGCGAGCCGTGCAGGAACACCATGCCGGAGGCCTCGGTGGCCACGGTCAGCGTGCGCTGGCGCTGCTGGTGAGCTTCGTCTTTGGCGAGGCGGTCGTCGGCGGCCGGGTCGAGGTGGTGGCGGACCGCGACCGCGAGCTTGGCCAGGTCGGTCGCCGCGAACCGGGCCGCCTCTTCCACCAGGGTGGTCTGAGCCCTCGCCACGTCCTGGGGGTCGATGGCGTGCGGGCCGTCGACCGGCACGGTCGGTGGGGAGAGCTGTTGATGGTCTGGCTGATGACGCGTTCCTGGTCCGGGCGCACCCGCCCGGCCTCCACCGCCTCCCGGGTCGGGGCCGAGGTCGGGCGCCAACGTCGAGCGGTAGAGCCGCTCGGCCCGCTTGCCCAGCGCCGCTTGCTTCGGCCGGGCGCATCGTCGGGCACGACCGAGCGCAGCCACCCGGCCGGGGAGCCGGTGCCGTCCTGGCCCGGCAGGCCCCGCGCGTCGACCTCACCCGAGCAGCCGGACCTGCTGGGCCTGGCTGAGCAGCCCGGCGCGGTCGAGGCCGGCGGCGGCCTGGCGCAGCTGGGCCTCCGAGAGCTGCCACAGCTCGAGGTCGGCCAGCCGGGCCAGTCCCTGGGTGACCAGCGCCAGCGCGGCGTCCAGCGCGTCCGCGCCGCCGCCGCCCTCGTCGTCCACCCGAAACGTCATGCGTCAAACCTAGCCGCGGCCACCGACACAGTGAGTGTCCCGCAACCGATCTGTGGACAACCGAGGTTACAGCGTCAACCTGTGGACGAACACCTGTGGACGATGCCGGACATCACCACGCCCGGCCGGCGACCTGTGGACGACGCGAGGTTCAAGCCGACGGCGCTGCCCTCCGGTTGAGCAGGCGGTGCGTGCCGTCACACCAGGGCGCGATGCTCGACTTGCCGCAGCGGCACAGCGCGACGGTGCCGCGCCGTCGCGGCACCTCCTCACCGTCCGCGCCGATGATCGCCACGGGGCCGCGCACGATCAGCGGCCCGTCCGGACATTCGACGACGGAGGCGGTGCGGGCGCGACGTTCGCTGGTGGGAGCCACCCGTGCATCCTGCCTCGCCTCGACCCGGCGCGCGCTCCGACGAGCATGAAGCCGCGGCGCGGGGGAAGGTACCGATCATGGACACCATCGACGCCGCGGGGCCGGCGTCCCGCATGCCGCTCCCTGCTCCTCGCGGGCCGCTGAGCGAGGCGCTGCGCAGCACGCTGCTCGTCGAGCCCGATGCTTCTGGCCCGCCGGCGCCTGCGGCCCGGCTCGCGGACCTGGCGACGCAGGTCGCTGCCACCACGCGCCGTCCGGCCACCGACGTCATCACCGACGAGGACGCGCAGGTCAGCCTGACGACGTTGTACGAGCTGCACTACCGCGGCCTGGCGGGGGTCGACGACCGCTGGGAGTGGGACCCCGACCTGCTGCGCGCACGCGCCGTCCTCGAGCGGGCGTTCGAGCGCGGCCTGCGCGCCCTGGTGCCCCGTGACCCGCCCGGCACGTCGCCGCAGGACGTCGTCGACGCGCTCCTCGAGCTGACCGAGCCGTCCCGCAAGCCCGGCCTGGCGTCGTACCTGGCCCGGCGCGCGGATGTCGAGCAGTACCGCGAGCTGCTCGTGCACCGCTCGGTCTACCACCTGAAGGAGGCCGACCCGCACAGCTGGGCGATCCCGCGGTTGGCCGGCGCCGCGAAGGCCGCGCTGGTCGAGATCCAGGCCGACGAGTACGGCGGCGGGCGTCCGGAGTGGGTGCACGCGAACCTGTTCGCGCAGTCCATGCGCGCGCTGGGGCTCGACGACACCTACGGCGCGTACGTGGACGTGGTGCCTGCCCCCAGCCTGGCGGCGGTCAACACCATGTCGATGTTCGGTCTGCACCGTCGGCTGCGCGGCGCGGTGGTGGGGCACCTCGCCGCGTTCGAGATGACCTCGACGCTGCCGAACCGGCGCTACGCGCAAGGCCTTCGACGGCTCGGCGTCGACGAGGCAGCGGTCGTCTACTTCGACGAGCACGTCGAGGCGGACGCGGTGCACGAGCAGATCGCGTCCCGCGACCTCGCCGGCGGCCTCGTGGCCCAGGAGCCGGCGCTCGCGGCGGACGTGCTGTTCGGCGCGCGCGTGGCGGTGGCTCTCGACGAGCTGGTCAGCGCCCACCTCCTGGCGGCGTGGCGCAGCCGGCGCACGTCGCTGCGGACGCCGCGCGCGGCCTGGGCCGGCCGCCATGCCACCGCCTGACCCGGCCGGCACGCCGCGGCACGACGCGGAGTACGTGCTGCCGCTGAAGTGGGCCACCCGCAGCCCGCACGACCCCACCGTGGCAGAGCTCGCGAGCTACCTGGCCGGCCTGCGCCAGCTCGTCCACGTGACGGTGGTGGACGGCTCGCCAGAGCCCGCCTTCGCCGTCGACGGCGCACTTCTGGTCGCAGCGGGTGCGCCAGGCCTATGACGACCTGGCGCAGCCGGTGCGCCTGGTCGGCGAGCTGTCCCTGCTGCCGCTGGCGACGCTCGCGGTGCTGGCGGCGGGGCCGGCCTGGCTGCTCCTCGGCCTGGTGCTGGCGGTGGTGCTCGCCGAGGCCGGACGCCGCCGGGCCAATGGTCGCCACGTGTTCAGCCCGGACGCCGCCCTGTGGGCGGTGCCGTGGCTGGCCGAGCGGGCTGTGTGCGTCTGGTTCGCTCTCGGCCACCGGGCCCTGGGCGGGGTGCTCTACCGCGGGACGCGGATGCCGCGTGCCGCCACCAGCCTGGCCGCCTGCGGCGTCGGCAGAGCCTCCTGCGCAGCGGGACCTTCGACTCAGGTCGAGGCGGTGGACGGCGCGGCAGGCTGGCCGCATGACGGACGGCACGATCCCTCTGGTCGAGGCGCAACGACGGGCCCGGCGCCGTCGGCTGGCCGACCGGCAGTGCCGCACCTGCGGTGCCGTGCACTCGCTGCAGGTGGTGCGCCACCCGGCCGGACGCGTCGTGGTGTGCACCCACTGCGGCGACGTGCGGGTCGTGCCCCGCATGTTGCGACCCGCCTGACGTGGTGTCGGCCCTCGTGTCGGCCCTCGTGTCGGCGCGGCCGGCGCTGAACCCAGCGCGAGCTCAGCCGATCACGCCAGGGTGAGGAACAGCTTCTCCATCGCCTTCACGTCGGCCGACTCGGCACCACCGGGCTCGGTGAGGCACTGCTTGAGACCGGTGGAGACGATGGCGAAGCCGGCGCGGTCCAGCGCTCGGTTGACCGCCGCGAGCTGGGTGACGACGTCCTGGCACTCACGGCCTTCCTCGATCATGCGCAGGATGCCGCCGATCTGGCCTTGGGCGCGACGCAGCCGGTTGACGACTGCGCCCATCTCGTCAGGGTTGAGCGCCACCATGGCCTGCTCCTTCTGGGTTCTGCTGCTGGGGATGGTGCGGTGACTGCGGTGCGGTGATTGCGGTGCGGTGACTGCTGGTGGGTCAGGACAGCGCGTCCAGCGCGGCGGCGAGGCGGCGTCCGGCCTCGTCGGCGACGTCGGCCAGCGCGGTGTTGTCGGTGAGACCGACCATCACCTGCGGGTCGAGCGCCTCGACGAGCGTGGTCGACGCGTCGACCGAGCGTACGACGACGTTGCACGGCAGCAGCAAGCCCACCGAGGGCTCGGCCTGCAGGGCGGCGTGCGCCAGCGGCGGACGGCAGGCGCCCAGGATCACCTGGGGCGCGACGTCGACGTCCAGCTTGGCCTTCAGCGTCGCGGCGAGGTCGATCTCGGTGAGGACGCCGAAGCCCTGCTCGGACAGCGCCTCGCGGGTGGCCGTGACGGTCTCGTCGAAGGGACGCTCGACGGTCGTGCTGAGTGCGTAGCCCATGCGGTGCCTGCTCTCTGTGAGTGCGGTCGGGGTGGTGCCCAGGGTGTCAGGACCGTCCGTCAGGACGCTGCCTGGCCGGCCGTCTGCGCGGCGAGCTGGGAGCGGACGTCGTCCATGTCCAGCGCACGCACCTGGGTGATGAGGTCCTCGAGCGCGGGGCCGGGCAGCGCGCCGGGCTGGCTGAAGACGAGGATGCCGCCGCGGAACGCCATCAGCGTGGGGATCGAGGTGATCTGCGCCGCTGCGGCGAGGCTCTGCTCGGCCTCGGTGTCGACCTTGCCGAAGACGATGTCGGGGTGGGCCTCGGACGCCTTCTCGAAGACGGGCGCGAACATGCGGCAGGGGCCGCACCAGGCTGCCCAGAAGTCGACGAGGACGATCTCGTTCTCGAGGACGGTCTGCTCGAAGTCGGCGGCGGTGAGGGCTCGGGTGGTCATGGGCTCTCCTTCAGGTGTCAGCATACCGATGGGGGTATACGGTCGCTATAACGTCGCGCCGCTTCGTTCATTCCCGAACCCCGCGCACCGGCGGTCGGGAATGACCTGGCGGCGCGCTCGGTTGGTGTCAACCATACCCCCCTGGGTATGTTGGAGACCCACCCCACGGATCGGAGTCAGTGCACATGCGAGAGATCACCCTGGAGTCGTTCGCCGCGGCCCACCGCGACGGCGCGTACGTCATCGACGTGCGCGAGCCCATGGAGTACGTCAGTGGACACGTCCCCGGAGCAGAGCTCGTCCCGATGGGTCAGCTCCCCGCGAAGGTGAGCGACCTGCCCAAGGACCGTACGGTCTACGTGATCTGCGCCAGCGGCAACCGCAGCCTGGCCATGACCGACTTCCTGCAGCGCGCCGGCATCCAGGCCACCTCGGTGGCCGGCGGAACGAACGGCTGGGCCGCCAAGGGCCTGCCGCTCGTGACCGGACGCCGCGCCAACGCCGCCTGAACCACCGACCACCGCAGACCCGGAAGGACCCCCATGGTCACCATCGTCCCGATCGAGACACCGAGCCTCGGCGACCGCAGCTACCTCGCGCACGACGGCGAGGTCGCGCTCGTCGTCGACCCGCAGCGCGACGTCGACCGCGTGCTGGACCTCGCCCGTGAGGCCGGCGTGCGCATCACGCACGTCTTCGAGACCCACCTGCACAACGACTACGTCACCGGCGGTCTGGCCCTCGCACAGGCCACCGGCGCGGCGTACCACGTGAACGCCGCCGACGACGTCGCGTTCGACCGCACGCCCGTCCGCGACGGCGACGTCGTCGAGGTCGGCCCGTCGATGCGCGTCACGGTCATCGCCACGCCCGGCCACACGTTCACCCACCTCTCCTACGCGCTCGAGGCCGACGGCGAGCACCGTGGCGTCTTCACCGGCGGCTCGCTGCTCTTCGGCTCCACCGGCCGCCCGGACCTGCTCGGGCCGGACCACACCCAGAGCCCTGGTGCACCACCAGTACGCCTCGGCGAACCGGCTGGCCTCCGAGCTCCCCGACGACGCGCAGGTGCTGCCCACGCACGGCTTCGGCAGCTTCTGCTCCTCGACGCAGAGCGAGGCGACGTCGTCCACGATCGGCCAGGAGAAGCGCTCGAACCCGGCGCTGACCCAGGACGAGGAGCAGTGGGTCTCCGACCTGCTCGCGGGCCTCGACGACTGGCCGGCGTACTACGCCCACATGGGTCCGGCCAACGCCGGTGGCCCCAGCGCGGCGGACCTCAGCACTCCGCGCCGGGCCGACAAGCAGGCCCTGCGCGCGAGCCTGGAGAACGGCGAGTGGCTCGTCGACCTTCGCACCCGCACCGCCTTCGCCGCCGGCCACGTGAAGGGCACGTTCAACTTCGGCCTCGACGGCCAGTTCTCCACCTACGTCGGCTGGCTGATCCCTTGGGGCACACCGATCACGCTGCTCGGTGAGTCCGAGGAGCAGGTGGCCGAGGCCCAGCGCGAGCTGGCCCGCATCGGCATCGACGGCCCGTCGGCCGCGACCGGCGAGCCGCAGGACTGGACGGACGGCGAGCTCGGCTCGTTCCCGCGCGCGACGTTCGCCGACCTCGCGCAGGTGCGCCACCACCGCGACGTCGCGGTGCTCGACGTCCGTCGCCGGCAGGAGTGGAAGGACGGCCACGTCGCCGGCGCCGTCAACATCCCGATCCACGAGCTGCTGGAGAGCCTCGACGAGGTGCCTTCCGGTGAGGTCTGGATCCACTGCGCCGGTGGCTACCGCGCGTCGGTCGTCGCATCGATCCTCGCGGCCCAGGGCCACAAGGTGGTCGCGGTCGACGACTCCTTCGACGAGAGCGCGGCGAAGGCCGGCCTGCCGATCACCTCGTGATCTGGCTGGCGATCCCGCTCGGGCTGGCCATCGGGCTGAGCCTCGGTGCCCTGGGCGGGGGCGGTTCGATCCTGACCGTCCCCGCCCTGGTGTACCTGCTCGACCAGGACCCCCGCAGCGCCACCACCGGCTCGCTGCTGATCGTCGGCATCACGTCGCTGTTCGGCATGCTCGCGCACGCGCGGGCCGGCCGAGTGCGGGTGGTGCACGGCGTCGCCTTCGGCGTCCTCGGCATCGCGGGCTCCTGGGCCGGGTCTCGGTTGTCGGCTGCGGTGGCACCGGAGGTGCTGCTCGCGGCCTTCGCCGGTCTGATGCTCGTGGTGGCCGCGATCATGTTCCGCCGCAGCGTCCGTGGCGGTCGCGGCGGCGATGGCGGCGACGACACCGGTGAGGCGACCGTCGTGTCGCTCCGACCACTGCGCTGCCACTGCCCCCAGGCGCTGAAGGTGCTCGTCACCGCGACGGCGGTCGGCCTGCTGACGGGCTTCTTCGGCGTCGGCGGCGGCTTCGCCGTCGTCCCGGCGCTCGTGCTGTCGCTCGGCTTCTCGATGCCGGTGGCGGTCGGCACGTCACTGCTGGTCATCTCGGTCAACAGCGCCTCGGCGCTCGTGGCGCGGCTCGGCTCGGGCCTCGAGCTCGACTGGACGCTGCTCGCCACGTTCACTGGCGCAGCGATCCTGGGCAGCCTGCTCGGCGGGCGCGTGGCGTCGCGCGTGCGACCCGTGACGCTGACCCGCGCGTTCACCGTGCTGCTCGTGTTGGTGGCCGTCTACACCGCCGTCCGCAGCGTGCCGCAGCTGTTCTGAGCCGCCGTCCGCCAGTCAGACCCCCGCGACGGCGAGCGCCGAGCGGTGGAGCTCGCGGCGGAGCGTCGCCCGCGGCACCCCGCCGACGGCCAGCTGCGCTGCCGACCGGAGCAGTCCCGCGATCATGAGCGTGCGCACCCGCTGGACGTCGGCGCGGTGGGCACCGCCTGACCGCAGGATCTGCGTCAGGGTGCCGTAGAGCTGCTGGTGCCGCTGGGCGAAGTGCTGGCGCACCTCGTCGGGCAGCGGCTCGGGCCCGGCGCTGGCCTCGGTGAGCATGGCGTGCGACGCGTCGGTGAGGAAGTCGAGCTGCACGTCGATCCACGCGGTGAGCCGCTGCGCCGGCGTGCCCGGTGCCTCGACCACCTCCTGCGATCGCTCCACCAGGGGAAGCATCTCCAGGTCGAACCACCGCTGCAGGATGTGCGCCTTCGTCGGGAAGTACCGGTAGAGCGAGGTGCGTCCGAGCCCCACCTCCGCGGCGATGTCGCCCAGCGACACCGCCGCCACGCCGCGCTCGGCGAACAGCCGCTTGGCCGCGGCGACGACAGCCGCCTCCTGCGCAGCGACGTGCTCGGCGATGGTGGCGCCGGTGATGCGGGGCATGCGCGCGCTCAGCTCCTCCGGCTCGGTGCGATCCTCCCGTGCTCCAGGTGCACCTGGCGGTCGGCACCCGCGGCCTGGTCGACGTCGTGGGTGACCACGAGGGTAGCCGCGCCGACCCGTCGAGCCTCCGTGACCAGCAGCTCCATGACGGCCGTGCCTCGTTCGGGGTCGAGCGACGCGGTGGGCTCGTCGGCGAGCAGCACCACGGGCTCGTTCATGAGGGCTCGGGCGATGCCGACGCGCTGTCTCTCGCCACCCGAGAGCTCAGCAGGCCGCGCGTCGCGCCGGTCGGCGAGACCGACGTGCTCGAGCAGCTCGTCGACGCGGCGGCGCGCTGCAGCGTCGAGCCGTCCGGCGATGTGGGCCACCACCTCGACCTGCTCGCGCGCGGTGAGCGAGGGGAGCAGGTTCGGCGCCTGGTAGATGATCCCGATCCGAGCGCCGCGAAGCCGTGTGCGTGCCCGGTCACTGAGGGGGCCGGCGTCGGTGCCGGCGACGACCACGGCGCCGGAGTCGATGCGGCGCAGCAGACCCGCCACCGCGAGCAGCGTCGACTTGCCCGAGCCGGAGGGGCCGGTGAGGGCGACGACCTCACCGGCGTCGACGCCGAAGTCGACCTGGTCGAGCACGGTGCGCGGGCTCTTGCCGTCGGGGACGGTCACGGTCACGTCACGCAGCTGGAAGCTCATGTCCACCTCTCAGTCGGAGGCGCGCAGTGCGCCGGCGGGGTCAACGGACGTCACTCGGCGCACACCCGCGAGGCAGCCCGCGAGGCCGAAGACGACGAGCAGGCCGAGCGCGGTCAGCGCCGGCACGATCTCGAGCTGGAAGGGCACGGCCGTGCGTCCGACCAGTGCTCCGAGACCGAAGGCCGCGAGCCCGCCGATGGCCGCGGCGACGAGCAGGACGACGAACAGCTGGCCCACCGCGTCACGCGCGACGTAGGCGCGTGAGGCGCCGAGGGCCTTCAGGACCGCGATCTGTCGGGAGCGCTGCATCGTCCAGACGATGAAGAACGCACCGACGACGAGGGCGGAGATGACGAGCAGGAACCAGCGGATCATGCTCATCGTCTGGGTCTCGCCGGTGTAGCCCGGCGATCCGGCGTACGACTGCTTCTTCGTGACGACCTGCATCCCCGTGGCCTCCGCCGCGCGCGCCTGGGCCGAGTCGAGGGAAGCAGGGTCGTCCGCGCGCAGGGCGATCGCCGAGAACCGTCCCTTCGCGTTGTCTCCGTAGAGCAGGCTCTGCCACGTCGACAGGCTCGTGAATCCGATGTCCACGTGTCCGTAGGAGCCGGCGTAGGTGAAGCCCAGCACCGGTAGCGGCCGGTCGACGCCGACGATGGTGAGCTCGTCGCCGATCTTGACCCCCTCCTTCTCGAAGGAGTCGCTCAGGACGAGGCCGGGGTCACCCGCCAGGGCGCGCTCGGCGTCCGGCCTGGGGGCGAGGAAGCTGCCCGGGGGAACGCCGATGAGCGCGATGTCGACGGTCGAGCCACCTGGACGCTTGGCGTTGACGAACGACACACCCATCGCCGAGGCCTCGACTCCAGGGACATCGCGCCAGGCCGCCAGGTCGGCCGGGGTGAGGGTCGACCGGCTGAAGGTGCTCTGGGCGCCGTGCTGGAACGCCAGGTGGGTCAGCGGCAGCCGCCGCAGCCCCGAGATGCCGTCGTCGACCAGACCGTTCGCGAGCCCCGAGAGCAGCGTCGTCATCAGGGCGACGAGGGCGATCACCAGCCCGACCAGGACGAAGCGGCCCCGAGCCACCTTGAGGTCTCTCAGTGCGACGTACACAGGCCATCTCCTCAGGTGTCGACAGGGTGTCACCAAACATGATGACACCCCGTCGACATCGAGGGAGACCCGCCCCCGTCCTTGGTCCGGTCAGTCGCGGTCGCCCTCGCCGCCCGGGCGCGGGGTGGTGTCGGCGACCTTGCTCCAGGAAGCCTTCGCGCCGCTGTGGCCGATGCGCACGATCTGCACCGACGTGCCGACGACACCGACGGCTGCCACCAGGCCCACGACCGCGAGCACCGGCGTCGCGGCGCGCTTGCTGGGCCGGCCGTCGGTGTCGTCGCCGACGGCGCGGCGCTGCAGCCACCAGATGGCGGCCGCCGCCACTACGAGGGCGAGCACGAACGGCAGCAGGCCGTCGGCGAGCTCCGCGTGCTCGTGCACGAGGGACGACTCCGGCACCCGGCGCTCCAGCGCCTCTCCCGACTGGGTCGACAGCGGCACGAGCACCAGCGCCACCACCGAGAGCACGAGGGTGGCGAGCGCGCCGCGCCGACGGAACCGCGGCCACACCGCCGCCAGCGCCACGGCCACCGCGGCCGCGGGCACGAGCACCACGGTGGCGTGCACCACGAGAGGGTGCAGGGGAAGGCCGAAGATGGTGTCGAACATGCCGCTCCTAGATCCGCTGTGAATGGGGTTCGCGATCGTGGCGGGCGATTCTTGGAGGAGTCTCAGAAGCGGGCAAAAGGTACATGCGACGAGACCCCTCCCCCGCCCTCAGGGACCTGACCGGGGTAGCCGGAGGCTGAACGACGCCCCCTCGCCCCGCGCCCCTGCGACCTGGAGCCGCCCCCCGTGCGCGCGAGCGACCTCGTCCACGAGCGCGAGCCCCAGGCCGAAGCGGCGTCCGGAGTCGCGCGCCGTCCCGCGAGAGAACCGCCGGCCGAGCTCCTGCGCCTCCGCCGGGTCGAGGCCCTCGCCGTCGTCGCTGACGGTCAGCGTGACCTCCTCACCCGACGTGCCGTCGGTCGCGACCGTGACGGCGACGTGCCCGCCGGCGCGGGTGTGGGCGAGGGCGTTGTCGACGAGGGCCGACACCGCGCGTCGCAGCGCCGGCTCGACGCCGACCACCGTCGTGCCGCCGAGGGGGCCCGGTGGCGGCCCGGTGAGCTGCACGGACCGCTGGTCGGCCAGTGCGCCGAGGCTGGCCACGACGTCGGTGGCGAGCACGCTGAGGTCCACCGGCTCGCCGTGCTGCGGCCGGTGCTGAAGCTCGGCCGACAGCAGCAGGTCGGTGACGACGTCCCCGAGGTTGCGCGCGTCCTGCACCAGCCGGTCGAGCTCGGCTCCCGCGCGGGCGTCCCCGCCGGGGCCGCTGCCGAGCGAGCGGCGCAGCAGCTGGGCCCGCGTGTGCAGGACGGTGAGCGGGGTGCGCAGCTCGTGGCTGGCGTCCGCGACGAACCGACGCTGCAGCACCAGAGCCTCCCCGAGCGGGCGCACGGCTCGCCGGCCGATGAGCGCACCGACCGCGGCCGCACCCGCGATGCCGAGCAGCGCCGCGACCCCGAGCGAGACCATCAGCCGGTTACGCTCGGACTCGCGTGGCGTCAGGTCGACCACGGCGCTGAGCCGGCCGAACGACCGGTCACCGGTCCACAGCGCGAGCTCCTGCCCGCCGACGGTGAGCCGCGAGGCGCCGTCCGGCTGCTGCGCGGGGTCGACGGCGCTCACGGCGGGTGGCGCTCCGTCGGTGACGGCGACCCGCCCCGAGGCTGTGCGCAGCACCAGCCAGCTGCCCGCCGGCGGGTCGCGCACGTCGTCAGCGCGCGACCAGGCGCTGCGGGTGGTCGAGTCGGCCTGCCGGTGCTGCTGCTGCTCGTCGACGAAGAGCACCACGGCGGTCATGGCGAGGACGACGACCGCGACCGCGACGGCCGCCTGCAGCGCGACGCTGGTGCTGGCGCGACGCAGCAGCTCGCGGTCGGCCGGGGCGGCGTCCCTCATGCCGATCCCAGGCGGTAGCCGCTGCCGCGCACCGTGCGGACGACGTCGCGCCCGAGCTTGCGGCGCAGGTAGTGCACGTAGGTGTCGACCGACCCCGTCGTGTCGGCGTCGTCGAACACGCGGTCGAGGAGCTCCTCGCGCGAGAACACGCGTTCGGGCCGCCGGGCCAGCACCTCCAGCAGGGCGGCCTCGCGCGGCGAGAGGTCGACGTCCGGGTGGCCCTCGCCCACCACCATCCGCTGGTCGACGACGAGGCGCCGGCTGCCGATCGAGAGCGACTCGGCCTCGTCCCGGTGCCGCCGCAGCAGCGCGCGCAGGCGGGCCAGCAGCTCGTCGACGTCGAAGGGCTTGACCAGGTAGTCCTCCGCACCGGCGTCCAGGCCCTCGACCCGGTCGTCGGTGGTGCCGCGCGCGGTGAGCAGCAGCACGGGTGCGGTGATGGCCCGGCCCCGCAGCCGGCGCACGAGGTCGACGCCCTCGATCGCGGGCAGCCCGCGGTCGACGATGAGCACGTCGTGGTTTCCGGTGAGGCCGAGGTGCAGACCGCGCTGGCCGTCCCGCGCGACGTCGACGTCGTACCCCTCCTCGCCGAGGAGGCCCTCGAGCAGGCCGGACAGGTCGGGGTCGTCCTCGACGAGCAGCAGGCGGGGTCGGGCCTGCGCGCCGTCCGGGATGCTCACGCCCTGATCGTGGCACGTCGGCTCTCAGAGATCTCTGAGGCCTGCCACCCATCGTGGTGACTCGGAGGTCGACCGGAGGGAGCCACCGTGACCACCTTGACCGACATCGGGACGCGCGCTGCCCAGCGCGAGCGCCCCCGCCACCACGGGCACGGGCCAGGCCAGGCCCGCGCCGCCGCCCGCCGACGGGCCAGCGACGTCCTCGAGGTGCTCGCGGTCACCGTCGTCGTGGCGACCGGCGTGCTCTTCCTGCTCGACGGTGGCGCGGGGGCCCTGACGACGGGCCGGGCCGCCGACCGGCTGGTGGGGCTCGGCCGCCTCACCGGTCTCGTCGGCACCGCCCTGCTGCTGATCCAGCTGCTGCTCGCGGCCCGCCTGCCGTGGGTCGACCGCACGTACGGCCACGACCGCGCCCTCGTCGCCCACCGGCGCCTGAGCCGCATCGCGCTGCCGCTGCTGCTGGCGCACGCCGGTGCCCTGGTGCTGGGGTACGGCGCGCGAGACGGCCTGTCACCCGCCCTCTCCTGGCTGGTGGAGCCGGTGCGCATGCTCGGCGGTGCCGTCCCGGACATGCTGACCGCGTTCGCCGCGCTGGCGGTGCTCGTGGTGGTCGCCGTGACGTCCGTGAACGCCGCGCGTCGGCGCACCCGGCACGAGACCTGGCACATCGTGCACTTCACCGCCTACGCCGGGGTGGCGCTGTCCCTGCCGCACCAGCTCTCGACCGGCACCGACATCGCCGGCCACCCGCTCACGCGCGCGTTCTGGCTGGCGCTGTACGTGCTGACGGCGGGCGCGGTGGTGGTGTTCCGGGTGCTCGTGCCGCTGATGCGCACGCTGCGGCACGGCCTGGTGGTCGACGAGGTGGTGGCCGAGGGCCCGGACGTCGTGTCGGTCGTGGTGCGCGGCCGCGGCCTGCACCGCCTGCCCGCGCGAGCCGGCCAGTTCCTGCACTGGCGGTTCCTCACGCCGGGGCTGTGGGCGGCGGCGCACCCGTGGTCGCTGTCGGCCGCTCCCGACGGACGCCGGCTGCGTCTCACCGTCCGCGACCTCGGCGACCACTCGCGCCGCCTGATGGAGCTGCAGCCGGGCACCCGCGTCGTCATCGAAGGGCCGTACGGCGCGTTCACGACCGCCCGCCGCACGCGCCAGCGGGTGCTGCTCATCGCCGCCGGCATCGGCATCACGCCGGTGCGTGCCATCGCCGAGGAGCTCGCCAGCGCGCCGTCCACGCGGCCGGGTGACGTCACGGTGCTCTACCGCGGCAACGACGAGCGCTCGCTCGTGCTCGTCGACGAGCTGCACCACCTGGCCGCGACCTCCGACGTGCGGGTCGAGCTGCTCGTCGGGCCACCCGTGTCGGGCTCGTGGCTGCCGCCGCACCTCGCGCGGCGCGACCGCCGCGCGGACGCCCAGACGCTGCGCCGGCTGGTGCCCGACCTGCGCGACCACGACGTGTACCTGTGCGGGCCGCCGGCCTGGATGGCGCTGGTGCGTCGCGACCTGTCGCTGGCCGGTGTGCCGGGCGCGCAGGTGCACGACGAGAGGTTCGGCTGGTGAGGCGGCGCACTGCCGCGGCGACGGCACTCACGGCCACCGCCGCCCTGGTGACGGCCTGGCGGGTCGGCGGGGCGGGGCAGCCCGGTGCGGTGTCCGGCGTCCACGTGGTGGCCGCTCCCCCGGCGACCACGTCGGCGTCGGCCGGCAAGGGGTCGTCCGGCTCGTCCTCGAAGAACAGCTCGCGGTCGAAGGCGGGCTCGCGCTCGTCGTCGCGGACGTCGGCCCCGGCGCCCACCCAGCGCACGGTCGACGGGGCGGTCGTCTCGACGCCGTACGGGAACGTGCAGGTGGCAGCCGTGGTGAAGGGCTCGCACCTGGTCGACGTGAAGGCGTTGCACCTCACCGACTCCAGCGGCACGTCGCGCTCGATCAGCGCGAGCGCCGCACCGCAGCTGCGGTCGGAGGCGCTGCAGGCCCAGTCGGCCCAGATCGACACGGTGAGCGGGGCGACCTACACGAGCGAGGGCTACCGCCAGTCACTGCAGGCCGCTCTGGACGCCGCTCACCTCTGAGCCGGGCCGCCGGGCGTCGGCGAGCGACACCACGAGCAGCACCAGGGCCACCACCTGCGTCAGGCCGACCACCACCGCGAGCGCCGTCAGCGACCGCTCGTACAGCGCGCCGGCGACCGCGCCGCCGGCCACCGCCGCGCCGCCCTGGATCGCGGCGAACACCCCGTAGGCGGTGGCCCGGCGTTCCTTGACCACCAGGTCGGCGACGAGCGCCTTGGCGGTGGAGTCCTGCAGCCCCGTCGCGGCGCCCCAGACCGCGACGCCGAGGACGACGACCGCGACGCTGGCACGGAACGCCAGCAGCGGCACGGCGGCCACGAGCAGCGGCAGCACGAGCAGCACGCGAGCGCCCTGCCGGTCGTACACGTAGCCGGTGGCGAGGGCGGCGAGCGCCTCGACGCCCATCGCCGCGGCGTAGACCACGGGCACGACGGCGACGTCCACGAGGTGCTGGGTGGCGAGGTGGAAGGAGATGATCCCGAACGTCACCAGGCCAGCGCTCACGGCCCCGGCGGACGTCGCGAAGAGGTAGAACGAGCGGGGCAGCCGTGGGTGCGCCGTCACCGCGGGTGCGTCAGGTGCGTCGCGGGCCTCGGACGCGGCGACGTCCCGCCGCGCGTGGCGCTCGCGGCGGTCACCGTCGAGCCGGGTGCGCATCCACAGCAGCAGCGCCAGCGCGCCTGCGCCCGGGACGGCGAGCACGGCCATGGCCGGCCAGATGGCCGCGGTGACGGCGATGACCGCGCCCACGAGCAGCGGGCCGATGAGCGCGCCGAGCTGGTCGAGGGCCTTGTGGACGCCGAGCCCGCGTCCCATGCCGACGTGCCCGGCGGCGTCCGCGAGGAGGGTCGACTTCGCCGGGCTGCGCACCGCCTTGCCGGTGCGCTCGGCCAGCACCAGGGCGCACGCCACCGCGAGCCCGGCCGCGCCGAGGAACGGGGTGACGGCGAGCAGCGGGACGCTCACGGCGGTCAGCGCGTAGCCGGCGATCGTGAGAGCCCAGTAGCGGTGGGTGCGGTCGGCCATGGTGCCGAAGACCAGGCGCAGCAGCAGGGCCGTCGCCTCGCCGGCGCCGGTGACCACGCCGACGACGAGTGCGCTGGCTCCCAGGGAGGCGAGCAGCGGCCCGGTGACCGAGCGGGCGCCCTCGTAGACGACGTCGGCCAGCAGCGACACCGTGCCGAAGGCGACGATCGTGCGCCAGGGGGACCACCGCACGCGCGCACCTGCCTCGACCTCGGGTCTGGGAAACGACCGGCCCATCCCACCACGACCTCGGGCGATGACAGTGCATTGCGCCTCAGGGGGCAGCGCTCCGGCGGGCCGCACGCGGTGCCTCGCTGCCCAGCTGAGAGAGCCCTCAGACGCAGCGGTCGGCCCGGAACCGCACCGATGGCGAGTCAGGCGTCAGGCGCTCCGGTCGTCGACGTGTCGCCCTCGCTGACCCGGCGCACGAGGTCTGTAGAGCCATCCGCGTAGCACCCATCTGCCGCATGCGAGGCTTGAGACGTGGGCCGTTCCGCAGTCTCCAATCGCGACACCGTCATGGGTGCCGTGGGGCTGGCTGTGCTGTTCGCGTCCGGCTCGGTGCTGGCCACGTCGTGGCTCATTGCCTTTCCCGCGCCCGTGTTCTTCACGGCGGCTGCGACTGCGGCGGTCGCCATGATCGCGGTCTTGGTCTCTGGGTTTCGCGAATCACGATCGTCAGGGACGAACGTCAGCACTGCCATTGGTCGAAGCCTCAAGGACCTGCGGGCCTTCTGCCTCTGGTTCTTCTGAGGATTCCCAGCGAGCGATGGCCAGGTGCTGAGCCATGGCCAGCAGACACCATGTCAGGGCAGCGCGGCGACCTGCGCCTTCAGCTGGGCCATGAGCCCGGGCACGCGGTGCAGGTCCTGCTCCGCCCCGAGGACGGCGCTCAGCGCCAAACGCAGCTGCGGACCAGCCTGCGCGGCGGCGTCCGCGGCGGTGAGCGGCACACCGGGTGCGGCCGCGGAGCCGGTCGAGCGCAGGAGCCGGAGGATGAGCTCGGCGGCGTCCAGCCGGCCCCAGAGGTAGTCGTTCTCGCGCCAGGAGGCGTCGACGAACCCGCCGAAGTGGTGCAACGACACGCCTTTGAGCTTGCCTGCGTCCGGCGTGGGCAGCGCCATCGCAGCCAGCGGGCTGAACTGGCTCACCGTGATCGGCGTGAACTGCGGTAGCCGAGACAGCGCGACGGTGGGGAAGATCAGGGCGTCCCAGAGCGGGAAGCCGAGGTAGCGCGACAGCAGGCTGCGGCGGTCGTCCGACGCCCAGCCGCGGGTGACCTCCGCGAACGCCTCCCACATCGGGACGCTGCTGTCGGCGAGCTGCTGGGCCAGGCTGTCGCGGTAGGTCGTGAAGAGGCGCGTGAACTGCTCGTCGTGCTGCTCGCCGAACGCCTCCGGATTGCTGAAGACGGCGTCGTCGGACAGGTCCGAGCCGAGGAAGGCGATGATGGAGTCGGTCACGGCGCCGACGGCGTCGCGCGGTGCGTCGTGCAGGTCGTCGAGCAGCTGCCAGGCGCGTGACTTGAGCGCGTCGAGCTCGCTGCGTCTCGGCGAGCCGGGCCCGCTGTCGGCCTTGGGGTACAAGGCGTTGATGCCCGCGAGGATGAACATCAGGCGTCGCTCGCGGTACGGCACGTCCACCGGCCCGAGCATCGCGAGCAGGCGCGCGGGGTCGGGCTGCTTCCACTCGACCCGCCCGCGCGCCCACGCGGTGATCGCCGCGCGCACGAAGCTGGTGCGGCTCGACCCGGGCGGGTACACGAACCGCGCGACGATCTCGTCCGCGAGCCGCACGCCGGCGGCCTCGACCTTCAGCCGGCAGTACGTCGAGAAGGCCGCACCGGCGAACTGCGGCACCTTGGCGTACATGGTGTCCGCGAGGCGCTTGACGTCGTCGGGGTCGTCGATGCTCCACGTCGCCTCAGTGGTCGGCGGCGCCGTCCCGCTGCCCCAGGCGTCGTCGATCGCGGCGGTGACCTGGTCCATCTGCTGCGTCGCGATCGCACCGAGCTGGGCGACCCGCAGGTTGAGGTCGCGCAGGTCCTCGAGGTCGCGCAGGATCGAGTGGCTGCCCTTGACCCCGGCCACGCTGCGGACGAGGGCGCGCAGGTAGCCCGGCGCCTCGTCGCTGCCGCTCGGCGCCGTCACGTCCTCTGTGAGCCGGACGCCCGGGTCGGGCTGGATGTAGACGAGCCGCCGCACGATCTCGGTACGGGCGCGCTTCTCGGCGATCGCCTCGACGACGAGGTCGAACGGCGCGTTGTCGAGCACACCCCCGTCGACGAACCACGTGCGGCGGGCGAGGTCGGCGCCGCCGTACCGGCGGCGGAACATCAGCGAGACCTGCTCGGCGTCCAGGGCCCGATCCCCGATCTCGGCCTGGAAGCTGCCGAGGCTCACCGGCGGGAACGCCCCTGGGAACGACGACGTCGCGCGAGCGGCGAACGCGAGCGCCCCGACGCTGGCGGGCCCGAAGACGTCGGGGGCGCCGCCACCCGTGCGGAACTGCACGACCTGCGCGTGGTTGGTCTCGCGCTGGCTCGCGCCGCCCGTGCCACTGGCGACGAGCACCGGTGCGCCGTCGAGGTCGGTGGTGGTGACGAACAGGTCGAGCGGCGTCGCCGGCAGCAGCAGGCTGCGACGATCGGGGTCGACGGGGGCGTCCATCGCCTCGATGGCGTCGTAGAGCAGCTGCGACATCCGCTCGCCCCGCAACGGGGACACCGGTTGCCTCAGCCGGGCGAGGGTGCGACCCACCGCGAACGCTGCGCGAGTCCGCCAGCCTCCGATCGGCGGGGCGTGCAGCAGCTTGGTGAGGTCACCCTCGTCGATCCAGAGCCGCTTCAGTGCGTCCTGGGAGCCGTTGCGCGCCAACACCTTCGCCAGGCAGACACCGTTGATCCCACCGGCCGACGTGCCGGCGAGGATGTCGATGTTCACCGACAGCAGCGTGCGGTCGCGAGCGAGGTCACCGAGCGTCTCGAAGTACGCGTACTCGGTGTCGGTGGCCGGATCGAAGGGGTTCGCCGCCGCCGGGCCGAGCTCGTCGAACGCCCGTGAGGCGACGACGAGCTTGTGCAGCTCCTTCGTCACACCGTGCATGTAGATCGCGAGCGAGACCCCGCCGTAGCAGACCAGCGCCAGGCGCAGCTCGGTGACGGTGTGCGGCTTGGGGCGGGTGTCACCGTGAGGCGGCGAAGTGTCAGGCTGGGGCTCGTCGGGTGCGACGTCTTCTGCCGCGGGGTCTTCTGGTGCAGGGCTCAGGGGCACGACTCCTCCTGCCGGGTCGAGCCGGCCGCCGAGGCGGCCCGTGCCCGCAGCGTCCTGCGGCCACGCGTGCGTGTCAACGCCTCGCATCCGGGACCTTGTGCCCTGGGGCCGCGCCCGCGGCCGCTCCTAGCCTCACGGTCGTGCCATCCGGATCCCGCCGTCCTGCTGTCACGCAACACATCGAGACGGTGGTGGTGATCGGGGCCGGCGTCAGCGGACTGACCGCTGCCTGGCGGCTGCAGCAGCAGGGGGTGCGCGTCGTCGTCCTCGAGGCCGGCCCGCGCGTGGGTGGCCAGGTGAGCACCACGTCGTTCGCAGGGCTGCCGGTGGAGCTGGGCGCCGAAGGCGTGCACCTCGCCGCACCGGACACGGCTGCGCTGCTGAACGAGCTGGACCTACTGGCGGACGTGGTCGAGGCGCGGTCCGGTGGCACCTGGGTGGACGTGCGCGGCACGGTGCGCCGGTTGCCCGCCGGGGTGGGTCCGGCCGGCCCCACTCGGCTGTGGCCGGTGGTGAGGTCCGGGGTGCTGTCGCCGTCCGGTCTGGCGCGGGCCGCCCTGGAGCCGGCCCTTGCCGGACGACGCGTCACCGACGACGTCGCCGTCGCGGACTTCGTGGCGGCGCGGTTCGGCCGCCAGGTGGTCGATCGCCTCGTCGACCCCCTGCTCGGCGGCATCCACGCCGGGGACGTCCACCGGCTCAGCCTTCGGGCGTGCGCACCGCAGCTCGTCGACGCCGCGGAGCGAGGGCGCTCGTTGAGCCTGGCCGGCCGCCGGCCCCGCCACCCAGCCCCCGGAGCGGCGCCAGGAGCGCCACTGACACCGCCGGCCCTGGTGAGCTGGCCGCGTGGCCTCACCACGCTGGTGAGCGCTCTCGAGCATCGGCTGGACGAGCCGGTGCGGCTGGGCTGCCGGGTCGCGTCGCTGGCTCGCGACCCGAGCGGAGCCGGGTACCGCGTGGGCCTGGCCACTGGCGAGGTGCTGCCGGCGGACGCGGTCGTCGTCGCTGTGCCGGCGCGGGCTGCGTCGAGCCTCATCACCGGACTGCACCCGGCAGCGGCCACCGCGCTCGCTGAGATCCGCTCTGCCTCTGTCGCAACGGTTCTCGCTGAGATGCCGCACTCGAGATCGACGGATCACGCCGCCTTGCGCGGCACGGGGCTGCTGGTGCCATCGGGCAGCGGACGGCTGCTGCGAGCCGCGACGTTCGTGACCGCGAAGTGGCCGCACCTGGCGGCTGCTGACCGTCGCGTCGTCCGGCTCTCCGCCGGCCGCTCCGGCGAGCACGTGGTCGGCCGCCTCTCGGACGCCGAGCTCGTGGGCGCGCTGCTCGGCGACCTGGGCGAGCTGCTCGACCGGCCGTTGACGCCCGTGGCCACGCTGGTGCAGCGCTGGCCAGACAGCATGGCGCAGCTGGAGATCGGCCATCGGGACCGCCTGGCGTCCGTGAGGCGCGCCCTTCGCGCGCAGCCCGGCCTCGCGCTGGCGGGCGCGTCGTACGACGGCCTCGGCCTGGCCGCGTGCCTCCGCTCCGGCGAGCAGGCCGCTCACGAACTGCTGGACGCCGCTGGCCCTCGCTCACAGCGGCGCGAGGAGACGGCATGACCAGCGAGGCGACTCGGGCGAGTCGGCTGGTGCGACATCAACGGCATGACGTCACCAGTCGTCCCTTCATCGTGATCTGGGAGGTGACGCGCGCCTGCCAGCTGGCCTGCCTGCACTGCCGCGCCGACGCGATCCGCAGCCGCAACCCGCTCGAGCTCGACACCGAGGAGGGCAAGGCGCTGCTCGACTCGGTGGCAGCGTTCCCGTCCCCGCACCCCATCGTCGTCCTGACCGGCGGCGACCCGTTCGAGCGTCCTGACCTGGCCGAGCTCGTGCGCTACGGCACCAGCCTGGGGCTGTCGGTGTCGCTGTCGCCGTCGGTCACTCCGAACCTGACCGACGAGCGGCTCGCCGAGCTGAGGGACGCCGGCGCGCGAGCTGTGTCGTTGTCGCTGGACGGCGCGACGCCGGGTACGCACGACGACTTCCGGGGGCTCGCGGGCACCTTCGACGAGACCTTGGCTGCCGCCGGGCTGGTGCGGCGCAACGAGTTTCGACTGCAGATCAACTCGACGGTCACGCGGGACAACGTCCGTGAGCTGCCTCACCTGCTCGCCCGCGTCATCGACCTCGAGGCCGCTCTCTGGAGCGTGTTCTTCCTCGTGCCGACCGGCCGCGGCCAGCGGTTGAAGTCACTGCAGCCGGCACAGGTCGAGGACGTCCTGCACTGGCTGGCGGACGTAGCGCACCTCGTCGCGGTCAAGACCACGGAGGCCCCGCACTTCCGTCGCGTGGTGCTCCAACGTGCCGCGAGCGCCACGCCGCTCGACCGTGGTCTGCTCTTCGACCACCTGACGACGACGACGGCTGCCGCACTGGCTGGCCGACGCATCCGGCATCGACCGGCGCGACCACCGATCGACGTGAACGCCGGGCGCGGGTTCGTCTTCGTCGACCACCAGGGCCGCGTGTACCCCAGCGGTTTCCTGCCCCAGTCCGCCGGCGACGTCCGAGACAGCGACCTCGTCACGATCTACCGCGAGTCACCGCTGTTCCGCGACCTGCGCGCACCGGAGCTGTTGCGCGGCAAGTGCGGACGCTGCGACTTCCGCGACGTCTGCGGCGGCTCGAGGTCGCACGCGTACGCCGTCACCGGCGACGTCCTGGCGAGCGACCCGACGTGCGGCTACGAGCCACCGGCGTGAGGTAGCGGCTGGCTCAGCGGAAGGCGGACTCGCCGGTGAGGGCCTGGCCGATCACGAGCTGGTGCACCTCGGACGTGCCCTCGTAGGTGAGCACGGACTCCAGGTTGTTCGCGTGCCGCATCACCGGGTAGTCGAGCGTGATGCCGGCCGCACCGAGCATCGTGCGGCACTCGCGGGCGATGGCGATGGCCTCACGGACGCTGTTGAGCTTGCCCAGGCTCACTTGCTCGGGACGCAGCTGACCGGCGTCCTTCAGCCGGCCGAGGTGCAGCGCGAGCAGCATCCCCTTGCCCAGCTCGAGGGTCATGTCGGCGAGCTTGGCCTGCGAGAGCTGGTACGCCGCAAGGGGCTTGTCGAAGATGTCACGGCTCTGCGCGTAGGCGATGGTCGTCTCGAGGCAGTCGCGGGCGGCGCCGAGGGAGCCGAAGATGATGCCGAACCGCGCCTCGGTGAGGCACGACAGCGGGCCGGAGAGCCCCGCCGCACCAGGGAGCACCGCAGACTCCGGCAGCCGGACGCCGTCCAGCACGAGCTCGGCCGTGACCGACGCACGCAGCGACATCTTGCGCTTGATCTCCGGCGCGGAGAAACCAGGGGTGTCGGTGGGGACGACGAAGCCGCGGATCTTGTCGTCGGTCTGGGCCCACACGACGGCGACGTCGGCGACCGACCCGTTGGTGATCCACATCTTGGTGCCGTCGAGCACCCAGTCCGAGCCGTCGCGGCGCGCTCGCGTGCGCATGCCGGCGGGGTTGGAGCCGAAGTCGGGCTCGGTGAGGCCGAAGCAGCCGATCGCCTCGCCGGTGGCCATGCGCGGCAGCCACTCCTGCTTCTGCTCGTCGCTGCCGAACCGGTAGATCGCGTACATCGCGAGCGAGCCCTGCACGGACACCAGTGACCGGACGCCGGAGTCGCCCGCCTCCAGCTCGGTGCAGGCCAGGCCGTACGCGGTGGCCGACGTGCCGGCGCAGCCGTAGCCCTCGAGGTGCATGCCGAGGACACCGAGCTCGCCCAGCTCGCGCGCGAGCTCACGAGCCGGCAGCGCACCGGCCTCGTACCAGTCGGCGACCTCGGGCTTGATGCGGTCGTCGACGAACGCGCGGACGGTGTCGCGCATCGCGCGGTCGTCGTCGCTGATGAGGCTGTCGACGTCGAACAGCGCGAGCGGTGCCTGGGCTGCGGCCATGGCGGCGAGCCTAGTCGCCCTGCACCTGTGACGGGATTTCAACCCCTCAACCCCCGCTGAGGCGTTGGAAACGCGTCACACGTGGTGGCCTCTACTCGCGGTCGGCGGCGACGGGGACCGCCACGAGGGCCGGCTGACCCTCGACGAGCGCGCGGTCGGCGAGCGGGTCACGCTTCATCCACTGCTCCATCATCGTGGCCATGGCGAGCAAGGCGCCCATGGCGAGGATCGACCCGATCACCACGGCGATGATGCTGTCCATCTCGGTCATGCCGTCGACCATAGTTGAACAACTGCTGGCGCGCTTGTTGATCTAGGCCGAACGGGTGAGGTGGTCGGCGCCGATCCACCGGGGGCCTGGGCGGTGCGTTCCTCGGGACGACGACCGACGCGCCCGGTGTCGTGACGTGGCTCGGTCTCGTCGTCGCCGGTCAGGCGCGGCCGCCCGTGACCGACGCGAGCTCGTCCTCGAGGGGGTCGATCGGCTGCGGCTCCAGCTCGATGCGAGGCAGCCAGCGGTCGAGCCAGCCAGGCAGGTACCACGCGGCCTTGCCGGCGATCCCCATCAGAGCGGGCACGAGGGCCAGCCGCACGACCGTCGCGTCGACGGCGATCGCGACGGCGAGCCCGAAGCCGAAGAGGTTCACCACCCGGTCGTCGTTGAGCAGGAAGCTGGCGAAGACGACGACCATGACAGACGCGGCAGCCGTGATCACGCGCGCCGTGGCGGCGATCCCGTCGGACACAGCGGGCCGGGCCAGCCCGGTGCGCAGGAACTCCTCGCGGACCCGGCTGAGCAAGAACACCTCGTAGTCCATCGACAGCCCGAACAGCACCGCGAACAGCATCAAGGGCGCGAAGGACTCGACCGGACCGGGCTCGGCGCCGAAGAGCCCGCCCAGCCAGCCCCACTGGAAGACGGCCACCACCGCGCCGTAGGCGGCCGCCACCGACAGCAGGTTCATCAGGGCCGCCTTGATGGGGACGAAGATCGAGCGGAACTCCACGAGCAGCAGCAGGAAGCTCAGACCGACCACGAACCCCATGAACCAGGGCATGCGCTCGCGCAGCTGGTCGGCGAGGTCGATCGAGGTGGCGGTCGCTCCCCCGACGTGGACGTGCGCTCCCGCGGCCTCGTCGCTGACCGCCTCTGGGAAGACGTCGTCGCGCAGCCGGTGCACGAGGTCCTCGGTGCTCTTCGCGTCCGGTGAGCCCGTCGGGACGACGGTCATCACGGCGGTTCCACCGGCGCCGTCCACGACCGGTGGCGTCACCTTCTGCACGCCCTGGACGTCGGCGATGGCCGCGGCGAGGCGCCGGGCGGACGCCGCCGTCTGCTGCGCTCCGGAGCCGTCGTACTCGGCTGTGACCAGCAGCGGGCCGGTCCAGCCCGGGCCGAACGAGGCCGCCACCAGGTCGTACGCCGCGCGCTCGGTGCTCCCCTGAGGTTTCGAACCGGCGTCGGCGCTGCCCAGCCGCAGGTCGAGCAGCGGGACGGCCATCAGCGCCAGGACGCCGACCGAGCCGAGCATGAAGGCCCAGGGACGGCGCTGCACGAGCTGGGTCCACCGCCGCCAGCCGCTCGCCCCTGCGCCGGCGGCACCCCGGCCGGCCTGGCGCAGCCGGAAGCGGTCGAGCCGCTCGCCGAAGACGGCGAGCAGCGCCGGGAGCAGCGTCACCGACGCGAGCAGGGTCGTCGCGACCGTGATGGCGCTGGCGAGCCCGAGCGTGGCGACGAAGGGGATGCCGATGGCGTAGAGCGACAAGATGGCGACGATCACCGTGGAACCGGCCACCAGCACCGAGCGCCCAGCGGTGGAGAGCGCGGTCGCGACGGACTCGCCGGCCGGATGCCCCGCGGCCAGTCCCTCGCGGTGCCGCGTGACCACGAGCAGCGCGTAGTCGATGCCCACCCCCAAGCCGATCATGGCCGCGACCACCGGCCCGGCGGTGCCGATCGAGATCTGGCCGCTCAGCAGGAAGATGACGCCCATCCCCAACCCGAGCGCGAGCACGGCCGTCACCAGCGGGACGACCATGGCGAAGACCGAACCGAACGCCACCAGCAGCACCAGCACCGCGGCGACGAGGCCGACGACCTCGGTGCCCGAGGGGTGGTTCTGCGACTGCAACGCCGCCCCGCCGAACTCGACCTGGACGCCGAGGCCCTTGACGCCGTCGAAGGCCGACTGCGCCTCGGCGATCTGCGCCGCCGTGATGTCCGAGGCGCGGGCGTCGAAGCGCACCGTCGCGACCGCCGTGCCGCCGTCCTTCGACACCATGCCGGGCTGGGCGTAGGGGGACTGCACCGACGCCACCGCGTCCTGTTCGGCCACGGCGGTCAGGGCGGCGCCGACGGCATCACGCACCCGCGCTGTGGTGACCGACCGCTCGTCGTGGACCACGACCTGCATGCCGTCGCCCGACAGCTGGGGGAACTGCCTGGTGAGCGTGTCGTGGGCGGCCTGGGAGTCGGTGCCCTTCACCGACAGGTCGTTGCTGAACGACCCCCCGAGGCTCGTCCCGGCGGCGAGGACGCCGCCCACGAGCAGCAGCCAGGTCACGATGACCTGCCACTTGCGACGGACGGCGAAGGTGGCGAGCTGGCGCAGCATCACTGCTCCCGAGGTGGGGCGGGGATCCGGGGAGCGGGGCGCTCCTGCGGAAGCGAGACAATCTTGTCTCACTTCTGGGAACGATACCGCACCCGGCAGTGGGTCGCCATGACAGGCTGGGTCGCATGACGCTGAGCGACACCGACCGCGGTCGCGCCGACGCGGCCCGCAACCGGGCCGCGATCCTCCAGGCGGCGGCCGAGGTCCTGGCCGCCACCCCCGGCGCGTCCCTGAGCGACGTCGCGCAGCGGGCCGGCCTGGGGCGGGCCACTCTCTACCGCCACTTCGAGAGCCGGGACGCGTTGATCAGGGCCATCCGCGAGGAGGCGCTGGTGCAGGCGGCAGCGGCGCTCGATCGCGTGGACCTGAGTCACTGCTCGGTCAGGGACGGCGTCCGAGCGGCTGCCGACGTACTCGTCCCGCTCGGCCTGCGGTTCCAGATCCTGCTCGCCGAGCAGGTCGACGCCGACCCCGCCTTCCGCGCCGCGCGCGACGAGACGCTGGCGCCGCTGTGGCAGCTGCTTGCCCGCGGCGTCGCAGGCGGAGAGCTCGACCGCACCGCCGACCCCCGGTGGGTGGCCATGGTGCTCGCCGGTCTGCTGACCAGTGCCGTGCGGGCGGCGGTGAGCGGTGTCATCGACCCCGCCGCGGCCGGCGACGTCGTCAGCAGCGCGCTGCTCGATGGCGTGAGGGGTGATGGCACGGGGACGTCGCCTCGCGCATAAGTGAGGAGTATCGCTACCGCAACCAGAGCCCAGGCAATACTCAGTTCGAGTACCCCGGGTGAACTTGACCCAGGCCGCCGTCGCTGGCCTGATGCAGCCTGGTAGTAATCCCCCTTTCCCCTTCGGGGCCCTTCGAGAGCGCCCGCCATTGTCGCTCCGGGTTCTGCCCTCCAAGTAGCCGAACTGCCAGCACAAAGGGAGAAGGTGCATTGTTACGAGTCATTCGTTCGGCACTCATCTCTCCGCATCCGATGGATGCCCCGAAGGCCGGTTTACACCCCCGGGGCACCGCCACTTCGTCGCATACAGTGTCGACGCCCGATGCGGAATACGGGCGCCGACACCGGTCAGGTCAGGCCACGGACGCGTCGGCCCGGCCGAGATGGCGGGCCAGGAACTCGTCGTCGAGCCCGACCCAGCGGATTGAGCGATGGTCGCCGGGATTGGCGTGCAGCGTCTTCTCCTTCGAGGCGAAGGCGTCGAACAACGCCAGCGCCGACCGACGATCGACATGTTCGTCGTCCCAGGGCAGCAGGAACTGCACCGGAACGGTGATCCGCCTAGCCGCCTCGATCAGCGGCTCGCGCACGACGAATCCGCCGCCGAAGATCGCGGCCCGGATCCTCGGTTCGTCTGCCGTCAGGGGGATCCCGACCGCGGTGCCCAAGGTGATGCCACCGCCGTAGCCGACCGGAGTGTGGGCATCGATCTGCGCCGATTGCTCGAGGGCGTCCAACACCGCCTGCCATTCCGGCACGGCACGGTGCGCCAGAGCGGTGCCGTACTCGGCGGAGATCGACTCGACGCGTCCGGTCTCGCCCGCGGCCATCGCCCGCCGAAGATCGGCGCGGGCCTGCTCGTCCTCCTCCGACCGTGGACGATCACCGTGCCCAGGGGCGTCGATGGCGACCACCCTGTAGCCCCAGGTGGACACGTAGTTGCGCGCGCGAGCGAGGAGCTCGGGCGCCTTCTTGTGCAGCCCGCCGCCATGACCCATCAGCACCAGCGGCGCGCGGTCAGAGCCCGAGACGGGCGACCAGAGCACGCCGGTGACGTCACCGAGGGTGAAGTCGCGTTCGTGGACGCCGTCGGTCGAGTTCTCGGTGGTGAAGAGGAGAGTGTTCATGGTGCTGCCTTTCGGGAGATCCACGTTCCTGTTGGACGCTCCCGGCGACACCTACGTCAATCGCCCCACCGTGACCGAGAGGGAAGCACCCACATACCTAGCGCGTTCATGGGGCTCACCTCCTCGCTGCACGTCACGGACGCCGGCACGCTACCGACGCAAACGCGCTACGCCCATCGCATTTCCGCCCCCAAGTCCGTTGTTTCAATCCAGGTGCCGACCTCCGCGTCCTTCAGGATCCCGCGCCGACCAGCCAGACGTCCCCGCACGAAAGCCCCTCTCGTCCGGACGAGCGAGGGGCCCGTTCGCCGTCGTGTCAGGCGCTCGCTGGCTCCCTCTCACCCCGAGTGTCGACCGTTCTCGAAAATGAGGCCATAGCGACGGCCGAAAACGAGGCCACCCAGACAGATTGGATGGGTGATCTCAGTGGAGGATTGGGCTTTGATCCGGCGGCTGGTCGCGGACGGTGTTCCGCAGCGCCAGGTCGCCAAGGATCTCGGGGTCGGCAGGGCGACGGTGGCACGGGCGTTGGCCTCGGATCGGCCACCGAAGTACGAGCGGCCGGCGGTCCCGACGTCGTTCACGCCGTTCGAGCCGCTGGTGCGACAACTCCTGACCGCGACGCCGGACATGCCGGCCACGGTGATCGCGGAGCGGGTCGGCTGGACGGGTTCGATCACGTGGTTCCGCGACAACGTCCGCCGGTTGCGGCCTGAGCACCGGACGATCGACCCCTCGGACCGGTTGACCTGGCTGCCGGGCGATGCGGCGCAGTGCGACCTGTGGTTCCCGCCCAAAAAGATCCCGCTCGAGGACGGGTCGAAGACGCTGCTGCCGGTCATGGTGATCACCGCCGCGCACTCGCGGTTCATGGTCGGGCAGATGATCCCGACCCGACACACTGCAGACCTGTTGTTGGCGATGTGGGAGCTGCTGCAGCAACTCGGTCGGGTCCCGCGTCGGTTGATCTGGGACAACGAGTCCGGCATCGGTCGCGGCAAGAGGCACGCCGAAGGTGTCGGGGCGTTCACCGGCACCCTGGCCACCACGCTGGTGCGACTGAAGCCCTACGACCCGGAGTCCAAGGGCGTGGTCGAACGACGCAACGGGTTCTTCGAGACCTCCTTCATGCCCGGGCGTGACTTCGAGTCGCCGGCCGACTTCAACACCCAGTTCGTCGAGTGGCTGGCCAAGGCGAACGCCCGGATCGTGCGAACCATCAAGACCAGGCCGGTGGACCGGCTCGACGCCGACCGGGCGGCGATGCTGCCGCTGCCGCCCGTCGCACCCGTGGTCGGCTGGAGCAACCGGGTCCGGCTGGGCCGCGACTACTACGTCCGCGTCGACTCCTCGGACTACTCCGTCGACCCGGCGATGATCGGCCGGTTCGTCGACGTGACCGCCGACCTGGCCAGGGTCGAAGTTCGTCACGAGGGACGCCTCGTCGCCACCCATGACCGGGTCTGGGCGCGTGGCATGACCATCACCGACCCCGCCCACGTCGCCGCGGCGAAGGTGCTGCGCGAGCAGTTCCAGCGACCCCGGCCGGAACCGGATCCCCACGAAGGGATGGCCCGCGACCTGGGCGACTACGACCGCGCCTTCGGGCTCATCGACGGCGCACTGACCGACGGTGAGGTTGCCTGATGACCACGAGCAGCAGGAAGACCAAGACCGACCCCAGCGAGGCGCTCAAGCAGCTGACCTACCTGGCATCGGCGTTGAAGGCGCCCCGGATCACCGAAGCAGCCGGCCGGCTGGCCGATCACGCCCGCGACGCCGGGTGGACCCATGAGGAGTACCTCGCCGCGGTGCTAGACCGCGAGGTCGCAGCCCGCAACGCCTCGGGCGCTCAGCTGCGGATCCGGGCCGCGGGGTTCGCCGCGAGGAAGACAATCGAGGAGTTCGACTGGGACGCCCAACCCGCCGTGCGCCAGCAGACCGCCGCACTCGCCTCGGGCGGGTTCCTCACCGAAGCACGCAACGTCGTCCTGCTCGGACCGCCCGGCACCGGGAAGACCCACCTCGCCACCGGCCTTGGCATCGCTGCCGCGAACCACGGCCACCGGGTCCTGTTCGCGACCGCGACCGAGTGGGTCACCCGACTCACCGACGCCCACCGCGCCGGGCGACTCCCCGCCGAGCTGACCCGGCTGCGGCGCTACGGGCTGATCATCGTCGACGAGGTCGGCTACCTACCCTTCGAGCAAGACGCCGCGAACCTGTTCTTCCAGCTCGTCTCCAGCCGCTACGAGCGCGCATCGTTGATCCTGACCTCGAACCTGCCCTTCAGCGGCTGGGGCGGCGTCTTCGGCGACCAAGCCGTCGCTGCCGCGATGATCGACCGCGTCGTCCACCACGCCGACGTCCTCACCCTCAAGGGCGCCAGCTACCGGCTACGCAACCGCGGAATCGACACCCTGCCCAGCATCAAGACCCAAGACACGGCAGACTAGAAGACACGAACCGGTGGCCTCGTTTTCGAGCGTCGGATCGGCCCTACTTTCGAGCGTTGCCGACACCGTTCCTTTGCGTCGAGCCTCTGCCTCACGTTCAGGCTGTTCGACTCGCCTCGCCAACTCCTCGTCGGGCTCCATCGACCGGATGGTGAGATGTACCGCTGCCCGCGCTCAGCGCGGTCTGCCGGATCTGCAGGCGGACTCGATGACGGACACCAGTTCGGCGTAGTCGGTGGTCGAACAGGCCCCCTCGAGACTTGGATCGTGTCGCCTAGTCGGCCCATTCAGGGCCAGCCCAGGGCGCGTCGAAGAGATGGATCATGCGCCCCCACCCGGTCATGCGCCTTCTCGAGCAGGGCATCCCACTGACCCTCGTCATGGACCTGCTAGCCAAGGAGGGGCCAGACTCCTGGGTGGTGTTGCTGACCGAGCCAGCCCCGGACGTCGCTTGGTGGGAACCACCGAACGCGAACTGACGCCCGTCGACGCGATCCCGGGCGGTCAGCGCCTCGCGGCGAACTTCTTGACATCGGCACGGCGGAACCCCCGCGCGCCGACTTTGATCGAGGTGGCAGCCGGCCGTCCTTTGACGTACTGCATCACGCGCTGAAGCGAGGCATCCAGGAGCTTCGCCGCCTCAGCCGAGCCGATCACAGGTGACGCGCCGCCGTCCTTGACGTCACACAGCATCGGTGTCGAGGCGTCCGGCCCTGGTGGGCGCTGAACTCCTCCTCGGACCTCACCTCAGCCGCCACGCCATCGCGGGCACGTCCATGGCGCGCGCGGTCGCCTCGACGACCTCGATCGCGGAGGTGGTGGGCTGGGCGAGGCGCTCCACCGTCCGCTACCCCAGCAGCGAGCCCATCTTCTCGAGCAGGTTCGCCATCCTGCCCGCGGTGCCGTCGGCTACGCCGAGGCAGGCCTCGACTGACCTGCCGCCCGGCGCAACTTCGCCGAGCTGGCGGCTCGAGCGCGCTGATCTTGGGCTGCTGGAGTGAGGGCTCGCGTCGGGGCGCGGACTGGGGTGCGAGAACCCCATTGGCGCCTCCCTCAGGCCCCTTCTGCGCCGACCGGCCAGACGTTGGCCGGAGGAGACCCCTTCCCCGCACTGATCGCATTGATCGAGCTACTCGCAGACCATGCCGTCGGGGTCCCGGTCGGGGAACTAGTCGTACTCGGGGTCCTTGCCCTGGTAGTAGGGACCAAACCTGTGACGCTTGCCTCGCCGGAAGTGCCGTACCGGCGTCGGTGCGCGACGACGACGCCTTCGCGGTCGGCGCGGTCGGGACGCGGTGCGCGCGACCTTCCCGCCGTCCAGCTTGAACGCCCCGCACCACAGCGCCGGGGCCGAATCACCACATATGGCACATGACCGCAAACGGCTCCCCAGGGACCTGCGCATCCTGTTTGACGTGCGTCGACTGAGGCTCCAACGCTCAGCGGCGGCGGGCCTCGTACGCAGAGCCATCGCAAGAACTGGTACTAAATAGTCCTCTTTTGAAGTACAGTGAGGTGCTCGAGCACCGAGCTCAATGGGACCGACGCTGGGCGCCACCCGTCCTGGTCACTGTGGTCCCCGAGACAACGCTGGAGGTATCCCATGCCGACCCCCGACCACAGCAGGCCCTTGGCCAGCGCAGCAGCGTTCCTGCCGGCAACACAGGAGTCCCACGTCAGCGTTCACACCGGCAGAGCCCACATCGACGTCGACGCTCCACGTCCGGGACACCCCGGCGCCGACGCTCCAACACCCCTGCACCTGCTCGCGGCGTCGGTGGCCTCAGACCTCGCGATCACCGTGCGCTCGTACACCAACTCGGTCTACGGGTTCCCCGGCGACATCGACGTGCACGTCAACACCGTCGGGACGCCCGACGGCGTTCGCATGCGATGCACCCTGACTCACACCGAGCAGCTCGAAGACGACCAACTCGAGGAAGTGATCGAGCTGACCAAGCGCACCCACCTGCAGGAGCTTCTCGAGGTGCCGATCGACCTTGAGATCCGCTGGGTGCCGCGGCGCACATCCTGAGCACAACCCGCTCGCACCGACTGTGAAGGACCGCAAACGTGGGGCACCCTGGTCCTTCATGATGGCGCCGCGGTTGCTGTCCGCCGACCCTTTCGTGACGAAGCGGCCGGTCGAGCCTGACTCGTTCGCCTGACGGGCCAGGCCCCTCCTCTGCCAGGGTCGGCCAGGTAGCGGCTCAAGGCCCGGCGCCTACCACCCCAGATGATCGCTCCATCGCAGGAGCCGCCACGGCGAGCCTGTGGGACGGAGGCGGGTCCCTACATGCCTGACCGGCTGGCCCGGCGCAATCGCAGTCCGCATTGCCTGGAATCGCCTAAGGTCTTGCCGAATCCCAACAGTCATAGTCCGCTGTCACCATTGGTCAATGTCGTTGTGACATTCCAGACTCCACAGAGGGAGCACTCATGTCCGCCATCCGTCGACTGCTCGTGACGTCGTTCGCCTTCGCCATCGTGGCTACCCCGGGCGCAGCGGTTCTGGGTCTCGTCCCGGCCGCCAGCGCCGCCGACGGCGTGGTTGTGGCGAGCGGGCCCGGCTGCTGCAAGTAGCAACACACTCTGTCCGCTCGTCACAACTCGGCAGCCGGCAGTTCGAGCGGGTGGACCCCAGTCCGAGCTGGGTCCACCCGGGTCGTCCCGGGTACTGGGGCAATGGCAAGTCACAGCCTCAGTCAAGGATTACGCTGGCGGCCATGACAGAGATTGGCGCTCGCGTCAGAGAACTGCGCCTCCACCAGGCCATCTCGCAAACGGCTCTGGCTGGCGCCGAGCTGTCTGCGAGCTACATCTCCCTCATCGAGTCGGGACGGCGCGCGCCAACCGATGAGGCGCTGCGCGTCATCGCTAGTCGCTTGGGTACTTCGGTGGAGTTCTTGCGGAGCGGTAGCCACAACTCGGCGACGTCACGGGCTGAGCTCGAGATGGCGTTCGCCAAGGTCGCCCTCGCCAATGGAGACGCATCCGCAGCCCTCGAACGTTTGAGGGCGGTGTCCCTGGATGGCGTTGACCCGGGGCTGGCCATGGAGGCACAGCTCATCTTGGCCGACGCCCACGAGAAGGTCGGGGATCTGGAATCCGCCGCAGGCATCCTCGAGGAGCTGGTCACGCGCGCTTGCGCCGCGAACGCGTGGGTGCTGTACGCGCGAGCCGCGAACGCGCTCGTGGCCGCCTACATCGAGTCGGGCGACCTGCATCGAGCGGTGGACGTCGGGGTGATGGCTCGCACAAGCGTTGAAGCAGTGGACCTCACCGGAACAGATGAACACATCCGGCTCGTGACCACACTGGTGTGGGCCTACCAGTCACGCGGTGACCTGATGTACGCCCAGATGCTGGCGACGCAACTCACCGAGCAGGTCCAAGAGAGCGGCACGCCTCGGGCCCAAGGGTCCGTGTACTGGAACTGCGCACTCACTGCCGAAGATCGAGGCGACATTCGCGGCGCTATCCGACTCGCCGAACGGGCGTTCGCTCTCCTCGCTGAGGAAGGCAACAGCTCGGACCTGCCTCGGCTCCATCTTCTGCTTGGCTGGCTGAAGCTGCGCGGCCCCGAACCGGACCCCGATGGTGCTCTCCGCCAACTCGACATTGCAGACCGCGGTCTCATGCAGTCGAGCAGCGTCGTCGACCAGGCGTACGCACGCGTCGAGCGGGCACGCGCGAACCTGATGCTGGGCCTTTCAGAGGATGCGCTCGCACACGCGCGCGCAGCTCTCGACCTGTTGGGCGAAGCGCCGCGCCTTGAGCGGTGCGAAGCCCTGCTCATGGTCGCTGACGTGCTGTTCGCCCGCCGGCAGCGAAAGCGGGCCCTGGCGATGTACGAGCAGGCCGCCGACCAGTTGGCGATGATGTCGGCGCAGCGCGCGGCCGGCCGGGTTTGGCGTGACCTGGGTGACCGGTTCGCCCAACACCTCGGTGACGAGGCCCGGGCAGCCCATGCCTACGCGAGCGCCTTGGACAGCGTCGGGGTGCGGTCGATTCGCACCGCCGCTCCCTTCGCGGTCCTGTCATCCAGCCATTGACCCGCACGCCACCCGCTGCCGACCAGTCTGCGTATGAGGCACTGGCGCAAGGCGTTCACTCGTATGCCTGCTTCCGTTGACTGGACCATCTAGTCCGATACAGTGCTCCCATCATCAGCCGTCGGTAAGTCGAGGACGTGGCTACGCCAGAGAACGAGACTCCCGTTTCGCGCCTCACCCCGCGGGGCGAGGCGACGAGGGCTCGCATCCTGCGGGCCGGCGCCTACCTCATGCACACGAACGGGGTCGCCTCCACCTCCATGGACGATGTTCGATCAGCGAGCGGGACAAGTAAGTCACAGTTGTACCGGCACTTTCCCAACAAGGACGCGTTGGTGCACGGGGTCATCAACCTGCAAGCGCGGTTGGTACTCGAAGCCCAGCAGCGCCAGCTTGGCCAGCTGCGGTCCCTACGAGGCCTCGAGGTGTGGCGCGACACTCTGCTCCAGCGCAACGCCGCTCAAAAGGGAGCGTACGGTTGCAGGCTCGGTTCGCTGGCGAGCGAACTGTCTGACGTCGATGACCAGGCACGAGTCTCACTCGCCGCGCACTTGCGGACCTGGCAACGACTACTCGCTGACGCCCTGCAACGCATGAAGGACGTCGGCGCGCTCCGTGAGGACGCCGACGCCCAGGCACTTTCCACGGCCGTCATGGCCGCACTCCAGGGTGGCTATCTGCTCGCGCAGGTCTGCCGCGACGTCGCCCCCATGGCAGCCGCTCTGGACATGGCACTGGACCATGTCAAAACCTTCGCCGCAAACCCACCGCCCGCCCGCCGCTGACGGTCGCCCCGCCGCAGGCACCGACAACCCTCAGCTCGTCGCGGGGCCCTGAGCGTCGCCGCCGCCCCGCAGCGCACGAACCGGGTGGTTGGGATCCACCAGGTCCTGATACTGAGGGTTGTCCGCCAGGAACCGGTCCAAGATGGGGCAGTGGCTGGAGATGGTCTCCCCATGCGCCCTGATGTCGTCAAGCGCCCGGCTCATCAACGCCTGAGCCAGCCCGCGCCCGCGGAACGCCTCATCAATCGCCGCGGCCTGGATAGCCCGCCGGCTGCCGACCCGCTGGTACAGCATGGCGCCAGCCGTGTGCCCTGCCACGCGCACTTCGTAGTAGCTCTTCTCAGCGTTGTCGACAACGTCCACTCGCTCTGACAGGTCCATCGCAGCGCCTTCCTGACTAGCCGCACGGAACAACCGCGCGGTCCAACGCTCACACGCCCAGTCGAAGCGGACGACCTCGCGAGGACGGTCCGAACAGGACTGTCGCGTCCATTATATACGGGCGACCTGTCGGCGGCCGCCGTACGACTCACGCGTGGCGGTA
Organism: uncultured Actinomycetota bacterium; assembly: GCA_963816695.1. Classification (GTDB taxonomy): domain Bacteria; phylum Actinomycetota; class Actinomycetes; order Actinomycetales; family Angustibacteraceae; genus Angustibacter. The sequence continues at coordinate 240,472 of CAWFLV010000004.1, read as the reverse complement.
AGCCTGCGGTTCAGTCGACGACTGCCGTGCAGCACCCTCGGCTAGTCATGATCAACCGTTACAAGTAGTCAGGTAGTCTCTGACTGTCATCGTCAAGGCCGACTCCGACGCCGTGTCTCATCTTTGGCCAGCGCGTTCGCCCCCACCAAGCGCACTCGCTGGCAAAGGGCCGGTCCGGACCAGCCAGCCCTTCTCAGAGGACGAAGTGCCAGCCTCCGAACGCCGCCTCGGGCCGCTCCCCATCAGCACCTGGGCCAGCGCGTTGTGGGGCCGGTTCAGCCGTCCCGACGCCCATGACTCGCGCCAAGCCACCTTTCCCACGAGTGCAGCAATCCGCCGTCTGCTGATCACCGTCGCCGGCGTCAGCGTCATGACCCTGGTCCTCGCCGTCCAAGCGCTACCGGCTCGGCTGACCCAGCATCAGGCCATTGCACCCATCACGGCGCTCTTCCTCATCCCTGTGCTGTGGGCGTGTTCGGTCGGCGTCTACCTTTCCCGGCGCCGGTCGATTCTCGCGTACGGCCAAGCCTGGCAGCGACTGAGCGCATTCACAGGGAACGCCAACGAAGTCCTCTGGGAGATCAGCGCCGACGGCGTCATTACCTACGTCGCACCCCGCGCGCAGGCGCTCCTGGGATACGCGCCCAGTGAGCTGTACGGGCAACGCATCGAGAACCTCCTAGCCGTCCACGAACGCGATCGGGCCCGGCAGTTGCTGGCCACGAGCCTGGCCAGCAGACACGGCTGGACCGCCGAGCAGTTCACCATGCTCACCCGCGACGGGCACCCGAAGGACATGTGCGCCAGCGCCTACGTACAGCTGACAGCCGACGGCAGCGCGGTCGGTTTCACCGGCACCCTCCGTGAAGTCGAGCCCCAGAGGGCGCCCGAACATGAGGCGGCGCTGCTGAAGGCCAGCGTGCAGGCCATCATCAGTGAGCGAAAGCTACGCACCCTCTACCAACCAATCGTCCGCATGGCCGACAGCACCATCATCGGCGCTGAGGCACTTACCCGGTTCATCACCGAGCCGGCCGCCACACCGGACGTGTGGTTCGCACGAGCAGCCGAAGTTGGGCTCGGTGTCGACCTTGAGCTCCTGGCCCTCAGCACCGCACTGGAATCCGCCCACCAGCTTCCCGACCACATCTACCTGTCCATCAACCTGTCCCCCGACGCCCTTGCCGAGGAGCGGACTGCGACGTTGCTCGACCAGGGCACCTGGCCGTGCACCCAATTGGTGGTCGAGATCACCGAGCATGTGTCGGTTACCGACTACGCCGCCCTGGCCAAGGCCGTCACGACGCTGCGACAGCTGGGCGTGCGCATCGCAGTTGACGACGCCGGAGCCGGCTATGCGTCATTTCGACACATCCTGAAACTGCGCCCCGACTACATCAAGCTCGACCGGGCCCTGGTCGACGGTTTGGACCGCGACGCCGCCAAACGCGCACTGGCTGGCGCCTTCGTGGCGTTCGGGGAGGAGCTCGAGGCATTCATCGTCGCCGAGGGCGTGGAGACCCCCTCAGAGCTGTCAGCGGCAAAAGCGCTCGGAGTGCACGCGGCGCAGGGCTTCCACACCGGCCGGCCGGCACCGGCCGGGGATGCGTGGGGGCTCTGAGGAGTCCGGTCAAGCCCGCCGCGGGAGGCGCAGGTCCAGACCTCGTGTCGGCCGGCTGTTGCGGCCGTGCCCCTGGCAGCGGTCGTCTCGCGCTCGCAGGCCCCGAGGTAAGACGCTGCCGCCGAGCGTTCACTAACAACTGATGAGGGGGACACGCCCTGGCATGTGAGAACTCGAGACACGGAGGTGCCCCATGAAGGCCATTGTGGTGACGGACCAAGCTGCAGGGACGGCGGGGATGACGCTGGCGGACCGTCCCGAACCCCACCTCAGCGAGAACGACGTGATCGTCGAAGTTCACGCAGCCGGGTTCACCTGGACTGAGCTCACGTGGCCCTCAACCTGGACAGACCGTCGAGGTCTGGACCGCACACCGTCCATCCCGGGACACGATCTGGCCGGAGTGGTCAGCGCCCTGGGCTACGGCACCACCGGGCTCACCGTTGGGCAGCGGGTCTTCGGGATCACGGAGTGGACCCGCGACGGCACCTTGGCGGAGTACACCGCCGTCGACGCCCGTAACCTCGCGCCCCTGCCCGCCGACGTCGACTTCACCGTGGCTGCCAGCCTGCCCATCTCCGGACTGACTGCATGGCAGGCACTGTTCGACCACGGCCGCCTGCAGACCGGACAGAGCGTCCTGGTCCACGGCAGCGGTGGCGCCGTCGGCTCGATGGCAACACAGCTTGCCCGTGAGATCGGCGCGCACGTCATCGGCACCGGACGCGCTGCGGACCGCCAGGCAACCCTTGACTTCGGTGCACAGGAGTTCGTCGACCTCGACAACGACACCTTGGAAGACGTCGGCCCTGTCGACGTGGTCCTCGACGTCATCGGTGGGGCCGTCGGCAAGCACTCCGTGTCGCTGGTTCGCGCCGGGGGCAGGCTCGTGAGCATCGTCGGCCCTGTTGAACAGCCGCCGGTGAACGGGCTGGCCGTCGACTTCGTGGTCGTCTCCGACCGTCCCCAGCTCGGCGAGATCGTCCAGCGGGTGCGGGACGGGCGGCTGCGGACGTACGTCGGCAACGTGGCGTCCCTTGACGACGCGGTAGCCGCTCTGAACCCGACAGAGCGCGTCATCGGCAAGACGATCATCCGCGTCCGCCCCTGAGGACGCCACCGGGGCCGCCCTCAGCGTCGCGGCCGGCGCCGTCGTTCGCACCGTCACGCCTCAGTCATCGAGGCACGCTGCCGCGCCGCCGTCACGGCCGCCTGCAGGCTGGCCTGGTCGTATGCGCCATGGTGACGGCGGCCGTTGACGAAGAACGTCGGTGTGCCTGCCACATTGGACAGGTCTGCCGACTGCACATCCCGGTCCACCCGGGCCGCATACGCCTCCCGCTCCAGGTCAGCGACGAACCGTTCGACGTCCAAGTTCAGGACCCGGGCATGATCGACCAGGTCCGCGAACTCCTGCCTGCGCTGATGAGCCAACAGGCGATCGTGCATCGCCCAGAACTGCCCTTGCGCCCCCGCCGCCTCCGAAGCCTGCGCCGCCAGGCGCGCGGTGGGGTGCACGTCATCAAGTGGAAGGTGGCGCCACACGAACCGCAGGTCGTCGTCGTCAGCGAGCTCCGCGCGAGCCACATGCTCGGCCTGTCCGCAGTACCCGCATGCGAAGTCGCCGTACTCGACCAGGGTCACAGATGCATCGACGTGGCCCCGGACATGGTCGTAGGCGGGGTCGACCGGCACGTGCAAGTCGACCACCGGCAGCGCCGGGCCGTCCACCACTCTCATCCTGGCGTGAGCATCGAGGACGGACGTGCCGGCGAACACCAGCAGCGTCAAGCACGCTGCGACCAGGGACGCAGCCAGGACGGCGACCTTCACCTGGACCAGCTCCGCGGCGTCACCGGGCCTGGTGAACAGCAGGTCGGCGATCAGGAGCGGCACGGTGAACGCGGACGCGTTCACCGTGCCCGCGCCCACAAGCGCAGCCCATCCCAACGGTGCAGCAACCCGCCCGCTCGAAACGAGCCGCGCCAACGCTGTAGCAAGCAGCACACCCACCGGCTTGCCCACGACGTAGGCAAGGACGACAGCCAAAGTCAGCCGCGCAGTGACAGCCTCGTGCACCACTCGCGAACGCACATCCACGCCGGCGTTCGCCAGCGCGAACAACGGCACCGCAACGAAGAAAGCCGGTGACCTGAATACGTGCAGCGCGCGAGCATTCGGTGACAACGCCGACCGGACGCCAACCGCCGCCATCCGACCCAGTCCTGGCGTCGGCTGCTCACGGAAGGCGAGAAACTGGCCGGTCAACCGCTCGAGGGACCTACGCGCCGGTACATACGCAGAACTGCTCAGGCCGATGAACAGCCCCACTACCACCGGGTCAACCCCGCCGCGGAGCATCGCCACCCAAGCGACGACCCCAAGAGTCCACAGTCCGACAGTCGGCCAAGTCGCGGACCGCCTGACGACGATGAACAGACCCAGAGCGCCGACGGCCAGAAGCAGCGCAGGCACCGACGCCGGGCTGCTGTACACGGTGGCAATCACGACCAAAGCCACCACATCATCGACGACCGACACGGTGAGCACGAACACCCGAACGCGGTCGGAGACCTTGGAGCCGAGCACGGCCAGGAAGCCCAAGGCCAACGCCGAGTCGGTCGACATGGCCACACCCCACGCCCGCCCGTGGTCGGTCCCGTGAACCAGAGCCAGAAACAGTCCCACCGGGACTGCGGCGCCCAGGACACCAGCCAGCAGCGGCACGGCCACTCGGCGCCGGTCACGCAGCTCTCCCAGGTCGAACTCGCGACGGGCCTCCAGGCCAACGACGAGGAAGAACACGGTCATCAGCCCCGAGTTCACCCACGACTGCAGGCTCATGGCCAGCGCCCGGCCGCCCAGATCAACTTGGAGCGTGGTTGACCACAGCGCGCGGTACCCAGCAGGCCACGCGGTCGCCCACACCACCGCAGTCAAGGCAGCACCGATGAGGGCTGCCGCACTCATTGACTCGTCGCGCACGTGCATCCGCACCGGACCGGCGCCGCGTCGGGCACGGGCCGACCAGGCCGACTGCCCGCTCAGCGGGCGTGCTGGCGTGGCGTCACGGCATCCAGTCTGACCGGTCACCAACAGCTCCTCTACATCGCTACGACAGTGGCGCCGGCCATCGCGAGCGTCGCCGCAACGCCCAGAACTGGACTATCTCGCCCCCTCCGAACTGCCGCGCAGGGGACTGCTCGTCCGTTACGACAGGGTATTGCCGCCATACACGCCTCGCAAACTGGTCTTGACAGACCAGTTAATCTCGGTCGAGACTCGGAGCACCGGCGCCGAACTGCCGCCGGCAACCTCCGCAGCCAGCCTGCGGACAACCTCAGAAGGGTCGTGCCACAAATGTCCCCCACGCGTGGCTTCCTCGGCCGCTCACACGACACCGCCCGTGACCCCCGGCTGCCGCCTGGGCAGTACGACGTCGGCGACTCCTGGCCGGTACTCACCGCAGAGGTCACGCCGAACCTGCGCCCGGAACAGTGGCGCATGCACGTCGACGGGCTCGTGGACCAGCCCAGAAGCTGGTCGTGGGACGAGATGCACGCCCTGCCGCAGTCACGCTACGAAGGTGACATCCACTGTGTCACCACATGGTCCAAGCTCGGGACATGGTTCGACGGGGTCAGCGTCGACGTGCTGTTCGACGCAGCAGGTGTCGACGACAGCGCCACGCACGTGCTGGCCACATCAACCACGGGCTACACCACGAACCTGCCCCTGGAGGACATCAGCGACGGCAAGGCGTGGGTGGTCTGGTCCCATGAAGGCACGCCCTTGACGCCGGAGCACGGTGGCCCAGTCCGCCTCCTCGTCCCTCATCTGTACTTCTGGAAGAGCGCCAAATGGATCACGAAGCTGACCCTTCTCGACCACGACGAGCACGGCTTCTGGGAACGCAACGGCTACCACGACCACGGCGACCCCTGGCTTGAGCAGCGGTACCAGGGTGACTGACCTGACCGACTTGGGCCCACCTGCGCCGGCCGGTGGATGGCGGACCGCCACCGTCCGGTCCGTCAACTACGCGCCACCGGACGCAGTCATCATCCGGCTGCACGTGCCCGAACGCGTCGACCACCTTCCCGGCCAGCACTACGTCGTTCGCCTCACCGGCGAAGACGGCTACCACGCCCAACGCTCCTATTCGCTCACCTCACCACCCTCCGACCCACTCATCGAGCTGTTCGTCGAGCACCTGCCCGACGGGGAGGTATCCGGATACCTCGCCCGGGACCTTCGGGTCGGCGACACCATCGATGTGCGCGGTCCTATCGGCGGGTGGTTCGTCTGGGACGGCGCACATCCGGCCCTCTGCGTCGGAGGCGGGTCAGGCGTCGCCCCGTTCCTGTCCATGCTGCGTCACGCCCGGGACCTGGCCCGCACAGACCTGTTGCGACTTGTCGTTGCAGCTCGCACCCTGCCGCGCCTGCCATACGCCGACGAGCTCCTGGCAGGTGGCGCAGTTCCCGCGCTCTCCCGGCAGTCGTTCGAGGACCGACCCGCCGGACGGCTTAGCCAGCACGACCTCGAACCGTTCGTGGACTCCCCGCAGGTGGCGTACGTGTGCGGGTCCGCTTCCTTCGCCGAGTCAGCCAGCCAGCTCCTCGTCACGCTGGGCAAGGCAAGCAGCGATATCCGTGTCGAACGTTTCGGACCAACCGGCTGAGTCCGCGCAGGCACGGCGCCTGACAAGCAGCAGACCCTCGCCGCCGAGCGACCTACGGAGATGGCTAGGCCGTGGTTGAGCTTCCCAACACGTACGGGTCGAGGACCGCAGCGAGAGCACGGTTGTACGGCGTGGCGACCCCCGCCTGTTCACCCATCACCACCACAGCTCCACCCAGCCAGGGCAGCTCCAGGCGGTTTCCGACCGTCAGGTCATGCAGCATCGAGGAACTCATCGCCGCCGGCAGAGTGTCCGTGAACCCCACGCGCTCGTCCGCATACGCCTCTGGAACGGCAACGCCCCGGGCCCTGGCGACGGCCGCGGCCTCGGCCATCACCTCGCGCATCAGCGCACGGGTCGCGGGGTTGGCTCGCAGAACACCGATGGGCTGGCGAGCAGCGCTAGTTGTGGACGACAAGCCAACCAAGAAGATGAACTTGCGCCACAGCTCGCCCGCGATGTCGGTCGACAGCAGGGTGTCGATCCCGGCGCCAGACAAGGCCTGCTCGATGGCGCCAGCGCGTTCGCTGCGGCGACCGTCGTATTCGCCGAAGACCACGCGCGCCAGCTCGCCGTTATGACGGATCACTCCCGGTGTCTCGATGGCTGCTGAGATGTAGCAGGCACCGCCCAGGATGGCGCTGGCCGGCAAGTACCGCTGCAGCGTCTCGTCCTTCTGCACACCGTTCTGCAGGGAAAGGACCGCTGCCCCGCCTGCCGCCAGCGACACCAGCTGCTGCGCGACCGAGTCGGTCTCCCAGAGCTTCACTGCGATGAGAACGAGGTCAGCCGACTCAGCCGCGGTGATGTCGTCCGTCACTTCGACGTGCGACAGGGACACCGGCGCGTACTCGCTGGCCACGCGAAGTCCGTGGTCGGCCAGCGCCTTCAGCTGGCGACCACGAGCGATGAACAGGACGTCGTGCCCGCCTGCAGCGAGCTGACCTCCGAAGTAGCCACCGACTCCGCCGGCGCCGACCACGACCACTCTCATCTGTGCCGCTCCTTCACCTTCGTTGCTGTGCCCCGCGGCTTGCACCGGCGCAAGCCGCCCGAGTGCGACTCGACCTGCTCTTGCGCCGTGCCCTCAAGCATGTACCCCATCGTCGCGCCGGCCCGCACGTAGGCGCAGGTGGCTACTCCTGCGCGTCGTGGTGCTCGCCACGTCATGCCGGTGCCCGGGAGACCGCGCGGGTGACCGTCACTGGATGGCGGCTAGCTCGCCGCTTGGCTGCGCTCGCGTACACGACGGACCAGACCAGCAACATCCTGAGGTACCAGCCGTCCGATGGCGCCGCTGGAGTAGACGCTGACGACAACGCGACCGTCACCATCGACCACGAATCCTGTCGACTGCAGGAAGCTTGGCTCGGTGCTGATGAACGCTCCGGTGCTAGCCGCGAGCGCTGCCACCTCGGCGCTGTGGCCCACGGGGAACGTCAGGCCCAGCTCGGCGACGAGGGTCGCGGTGGTATCCCGGTCGTCGGCGGACCACGCTACGACGCCAATGTCGAGCTCCTCGAACTGGCGCTGGGCCCTTTCGAAGGAGCGGAGCTGCTGAAGGCAGTATGGGCACCAGGCACCTCGGTAGAACAGGACGACACCGAAGCCGCCGCCGAACACGTTCGGAACATCGACGGTTCGGTCACCGTCAACGTCGGCGACCTTCATTGTCACCTGTGGGAACACATCCCCTGGTCCAAGCAAAGCCATGAGCGCTTCCTTTCCGTTGGCGACGGCCTGCAGCTCCTCGGCGGCTCAGCGCCGCCCGGGCAACCGTGGCGCTCGATGCGCACGGGCACGGCATGGCACGTGGAGCTCGGGGCGTTCGCAGATGCCGTTCGGCCGTCGCAGGCTGTCTTCAGTAGGGCCCGCTGGCATCGTGAACGATGTGGACGGCATCCTCCTCTGGCGAGCTGGCGCCGCCGTCAACACCGACATCGCGGGCCAGATAGTCGGTGGCAAGGTCCGTCGGGTCGACATTCCAGGACACGAGGCGGCCCGCGCGGACCCATCCGACCTGGTCGTCGATCGGTTCGCCGTCGGTGTCACTGGTGTCACCGATGCCGTCAGCGTCCGGGTCGTCGTACACCTCTGGCTCCTCGGCGGCGAGCCGGTGTGTGAGGTCCTCATGCCCGCGTGCCTCTCGTGGGGTCGTGCCCCAAGCGCTGACACCATGGGCCCGGCTAGCTGGCGAGTACCCGGACTCGACGTCGTAGTCGAGCTCGTCGTCGTCAAGGCTTTCTTCCGACGACAGTGGTGAATCGTCATCCAGGAAGCCACCCTCGTCGATGTCGCCGTCCACCATCAGTCCTCCGATCGCTCACGGGGTTGCTCGGGGTCGTGAGACTCCACGCAGTCCAAGTTCTCGCCAGTGTAGTGGACTAAATCGTCCACTAACAGCCCCTGGATGAACCGGATTCCCCACGCCGTCGAGACGGTCGCGGGGACGCACCGGTCCCGTGGCATCGATCCGACTCACCAAACGGGACGGGTGACGGCCACCACCTACTCAACGGCCGACACCCAGACCCCGTAGGTGGCCCAACAGCTCGGCCCAGGACGCTGCGAATTGAGCCACCCCGTCGGACTCGAGCCTGCCGACGATGCTCTCCACGTTGACCCCAACGGAGGTGATTTCCGCCAGTGCCTGGGCGGCCTGTCGGGCTCCATCGATGACCACTCTCGGGTCCAGCCGTGGGCCACTCCCATCGCTGCCAGCCGCGACCACGGCGGCCAACGTCGCCTCAGGCATCGTGCTCACGGTCTGCGGCGCCACGAGCTCACTGACGTACTTGGTAGCGGGGTACCGGGCGTCCTTGACTCCAGTGGAGGCCCACAACAACCGTTGCGGATGGGCGCCCTCCTCCGCCAGCTGGGCCCACCGCCGCGCGGCAAGGGCATCCACGAAGTGTTGGTAGCAAAGGCGCGCGCTGGCGACACCCGCAAGTCCCCGCAATGCCAGTGCGTCGTCGGTCCCGATGCGCTCGAGGTCCTTGTCGACCTTCACGTCCACCCGGGAGATGAACAGTGATGCGACGGACCTGATGTCACCCAGTGGGCGACCGGCCGATGCTGCCGCCTCCAGACCAGACAAGTAGGCGTCCACGACCCCCTTGTATCGCGCCAGTCCAAAGATGAGGGTCACGTTGACGCTGATGCCCTCCGCGGTTACCTGGGAGATGGCCTCTAGGCCGGCGTCGGTTGCCGGGATCTTGATCATCAAGTTTGGACGATCTACAAGCCACACCAGGGCTCGCGCCTCTGCCACGGTGGCAGCGGCGTCGTGAGCAAGCCGCGGGTCGACCTCGAAGGAGACTCGCCCGTCTCGTCCGGCAGTACGGGTGAACTCACCGAGCAAGACATCGCATGCGGCCCGCACATCGTCTGCCGTCAGTAGGCGCGCAGCCTCCTCGACCGCTACACGGCGAGAGACCAGATCACGGATCTGGTCTTCGTAAGCCTGCCCATCGGCCAGGGCCGCTCTGAAGATCGTCGGGTTGCTGGTGACGCCGCTGACATGCCGGTGGGCGACCAGGTCTGCCAGCTTGCCGCTGCGCACCCGGTCGCGGCTCAACGCGTCCACCCAGATGGAGACGTCGTGCTCAGTCAGGGTCTTCAGCCAGTCACTCACCACAGGTCGCCTCACAACGTCGAAATGGACTCTCTGGTCCTCCGACTCAGTATGGTCTGACTACGAGGCCGACGTCCAGACCGGACCGCGCGGCAGAGGCCGATTCCGCGGCACCGATGGTTCCGCGCCCTACTATGGCGTGACTTCGACGCCAGGGGCTTCTGACTGCTTCGGGTGGACCAGCTTCGATGTCATCTATCGGGAACAGGAGCCACGACTCCTTATCTGGACTTTGTCGTCCTCTCCGTGCAAGTCTGGAGGACAGGACGACCGCCGGGCACAGCGGCTGCCAGAGAGACGACGGGGATTTCATGAGCGCGACAACGGGGACAGGGCAGGTCTACCGGGAGGGCGACTGGCCAGCGCCAGCGCGGCCCACGCTCGGGCGCACCATCGTGAGGTGGGTGACCAGCACCGACCACAAGGTGATCGGCAACCTGTACTTCATCACCTCGTTCGTCTGGTTCCTCATCGGCGGGGTGCTCGCGCTGCTCATACGCGCCGAGCTGTTCTCGCCGGGACTACAGGTCGTGCGCAACCCCGAGGAGTTCAACCAGCTGTTCACGATGCACGGCACGATCATGCTGCTGCTGTTCGCCACGCCCATCTTCGCCGGCTTCGCCAACGCCATCATGCCGCTGCAGCTAGGAGCGCCAGACGTCGCCTTCCCTCGGCTGAACATGTTCGCGTACTGGCTGTACCTGTTCGGCGGGCTCATCGCCGCGGCCGGGTTCCTCACCCCTCAAGGTGCGGCCGACTTCGGCTGGACGGTCTACTCCCCGCTGTCCAGCGTCGTCTACTCCCCCAGCGTGGGCGCCGACCTGTGGATCTTCGGCCTGGCCCTCGGCGGATTCGGCACGATCCTCGGCGCCGTCAACTTCATCACCACGATCGTGTGCATGCGCGCGCCCGGCATGACGATGTTCCGGATGCCGCTGTTCACCTGGACCGTGCTCATCACCTCAGTTCTGGTCATCATCGCGTTCCCAGTGCTGGCGTCGGCCCTGCTCGCCCTGGGCGCCGACCGCCGGCTGGGCGCGCACATCTTCGATCCCGTCAACGGCGGGTCGATGCTGTGGCAGCACCTGTTCTGGTTCTTCGGCCATCCTGAGGTCTACATCATCGCCTTGCCGTTCTTCGGCATCATCAGCGAGATCATGCCGGTCTTCAGCCGCAAGCCGCTGTTCGGCTACAAGGGCATGGTCTTCGCCACCATCGCCATCGCGGCGCTGTCGGTCACCGTGTGGGCGCACCACATGTACGCCACCGGCCAGGTGCTCCTACCGTTCTTCGCCTTCACCACCATGCTGATCGCCGTGCCCACGGGCGTGAAGTTCTTCAACTGGATCGGCACGATGTGGCACGGCCAGCTGACGTTCGAGACCCCGATGCTGTGGGCCCTCGGCTTCCTGGTCACCTTCCTGTTCGGCGGCCTCACCGGCGTCATCATGTCGAGCCCGGCACTGGACTTCCACGTCACCGACACCTACTTCGTCGTCGCCCACATCCACTACGTCGTGTTCGGCACCGTCGTGTTCTCCATGTTCGGCGGCTTCTACTTCTGGTGGCCCAAGTTCACCGGGCGGATGCTCGACGAGAAGCTCGGCAAGATCCACTTCTGGATGCTGTTCTTCGGCTTCCACGCCACCTTCCTCATCCAGCACTGGCTCGGCATGCAGGGCATGCCCCGCCGCTACGCCGACTACATGGCCGGTGAAGGGCTCACGTGGGCCAACCAGCTCTCCACCGTGGGGGCCTTCCTGCTCGGCGCCTCGACGCTGCCGTTCCTGTACAACGTGTGGAAGACCTGGCGCACGGCGCCGCTGGTCGAGGTCGACGACCCCTGGGGCTACGGCGCCTCGCTGGAGTGGGCGACGTCCTGCCCGCCGCCGCGGCACAACTTCGCGAGCATCCCGCGGATCCGCTCCGAGCGTCCGGCGTTCGACCTGCACCACCCCGAGATCGCCGCACTCGACGAGCCGACCGCAGACGACAGAGTCCTTCACCAGATCTACGGCGAGCCGGAGCTCGCGAAACCAGACCACATGCCTGGCCCCCAGTCAGCCAGCTCCCAGGACTCGACATGACTGACTCGAGCAGCCCGCGAGCACATCACCTTCTCGCGCACCGTGTCGGCACTTCTTCGCTGTCCGCAGCGGCGCGTGCCAACGCAGGGGCCGTCTGCCGAGATCCGTCCTACCTTCCGGCCGTTGGGCGCTCCACGGCGCACGACGCCTGGCGACCGCCCGATCCGATACCGCGACCCCGTCGCCCGACCCGCCAGCAGCTCAACGAGCTCACGTCGCCTCAGTGAAAGGGACCACCATGCCTGTCCACTCCGTCACCGACGCAACCTTCACCACCGAGGTCCTCACCAGTGACGTCCCGGTTCTTGTGGACTTCTGGGCCCCCTGGTGCCGCCCATGCCAGGCGCTGTCGCCGATCGTCGAGGAGATCGCCGAAGAGCACGCGCAGGTCATCAAGGTGGTAAAGATCGACACTGACGAGAACCCTGAGGCAGCCGAGCGGTACCGCGTGACCGGCCTGCCGACACTCGCCGTCTTCTCCGGCGGCGAGCTCCTTCAGACGGTCGTCGGCGCTCAACCCAAGTCCGCGCTGCTTGACCAGCTCGAACCGTACCTGTTCGCCAACCCCGAACCGCGGCGATAGGCCGCTGCCCCAACCCGACCGGCGACTCGGGGGGCCGCCGGCCCGTCCGCGCCTGGCATGCCGCGTCGCCGGCGTGGGTGCGTCACCGCTCGTCCCTCAGCGCCTGTTGGACCAGGCAGTCCGTGTCGCGATCCCCCTCCAAGCGCAATGAGCGCCGCGACGGCGGCACTTCGAGGTGGCCGCAGGTGTCCAGTTCGCCGGATTCCGACGTAGTGCCGGGGCTAGCACCCATCAGTTGATCAAGACCTTCTAGTCCTGTTCACTGCTGCTCGCGCGTACCGCCAGGTAACCTCTGCTCGTGGCCGAACCGGAGAGCAGCATGAGTGTCTCCAGGCTGACCCCACGCGGACAGGCAACGAGGTCGCGAATCCTTCGGGCGGCGGCGGACCTGATGCACGTCAAGGGGGTCGGCCTGACGACGCTGGACGACGTCCGTGTAGCGAGTGGTACGAGCAAATCACAGCTCTATCGCCACTTCGCTGACAAGGAGGACCTGGTCCACGCCGTCATCGACTACCAGGCCGAACAGGTACTCGCCCGGCAACGGCGTCATCTTCAGCGACTGAACTCCTTCCGTGGCCTGGAGCTGTGGCGCGATGCAGTGCTGCAACGCAACGCGCTACGCGATGGTGCTTACGGGTGCGAAATCGGGTCTCTGGCCAGTGAGCTCTCGGACACCGACGAGGGTGCCCGCCTGTCCCTCGCTGAGCACTTCGCCAGTTGGGAGACCCTCCTCTTCGAGGGTTTCCAGCGCATGAAGGACTCTGGGCAGCTGCGTCGGGACGCGGACCCGAAGACCCTCGCCACCGCAGTCATGGCCGCTGTCCAGGGCGGGTACTTGCTCGCCCAGCTAGCGCGGGACGTCGAGCCTATGGCTGTGGCGCTCACCATGGCGGTGGAGCACGTGCGCAGCTTCTCGACCGAGTAGCAGCTACACGGGGTCGACTTCTGGGGCGCCTGCGTAACCCGGGCCGTCAGAGGGACTGGGGCGTGCCGTCGGGGAGGAACCCCCTCCTGTCGAGTTCGGCACGCAGCCTGCGCCGTGCATCAAAAATGCACTTGTAGACGCTGTTGCGGGTCATCTGCATGCGGTCGGCGAGGTCCTGAACGCTGACCTGCTCGAACACCACGGCCACCAGAACCTGCCGTTGTCTGGTCGTCAGAGTGTGCATCAGGGCCTGGCGAACCGCTTCGAGCAGCTCCACCGCCTCTGCCTCGCCTGCCGGATCGCGAAGGCCTGCGCCGCGATGGACCGCCTGGCCTCCCAGGTCATCATCGGCGAGCGTCACCAGCCCAGGCGACGTCTTCGACCACTGGCCACGCGTGAGCGAGTTGAGCACAGCAAGTCGAACGAACGGGAACGCCCAGGTGGCAAATCGGGCATCACCTCTGAATGAGTCCACCTTCGACGCCAGCGCCAACATCGCATCCCCCGCAGCGTGATGGGCGATGTCGTCCAGTTCTGGTCCCCACAACCCCCAGCGGGGCCCTGTCCGGTACGCCTGCGAGCGAGCCATGCGCACCAAGAGCGCATACAGCTCACTCACCGACCTGCTCTCCACCCGCTCACCGCCGGTGCACTGCCTCAGCGTGTCCAGCCAGATCTGGTCTTGTCGGGTTAGCGCCTGGCCGCCCGCCCCGGCGCTGGGTGCCGACCCCGGGCACGATTTCCGTCCGTCGCCGCCACGGTCCACCCCCAGACGCTGGTTGACCAGGGTGCCGGCATCGCCCGTCGCGAGCCGACGCTCGGCTCGGTCCTGCCCCCGGGGCGCGTAGCTCACCGCCAACCCCGCGAGGGCCGTCGTTGGCGCATCCGAGACCGTCATGAAGGCATCGGCTCGATCAGGTGAGGAGAAATCACCCCTCCAAGATATCTGGACTATTGAGTCCAGTCCACCCCGGCTCGCGGCTTGATCCCACATCCGGCCGAGAGCGTGCGGACTGGCACCTAGCCGGAGCTCGTGTCCGGCTCCGTCCCACCCTGCGCCGGTTTGTCAGCCTGGTCAACGTCGCTGCCAGACCTGTTCGGCCTGGCGTGTGCGCCGTCCTGCGGCACACACCATGCACTGGCGCCGTGCAGGGAGAACCACACCGCCGCCGCCGAGGTCACGGCCCTGGCCAGGACGGCTGAGCAGCTCGGGCAGCGGACAGTCACCCCCGGACCGGTCAGGTAAGTGCGTGCCGCGGTGAACTGTGACTCAGACGAGCAGCTGGCGCACGTGACCAGCGTCAGCGTGAGATCCACACCGAGAACCTCGAGAAATGCCCCCGCGGCGGCGTTGCCGTCCAACGCGCTACCGCCGTCGAAACTGAAGTCGGCTTCTTCGAGGCCGGCACCGGGCGGGGCACCGGCAACGTCTGCGGTTCTGCCGGTGTCGGGTCCGACGGCGGTCGTCCGACCCGTGCGCCCCTGCGACGCACGTTCGGGCCGCACTGGTTGACGGTGATGGGTCTCCCTCGCCTGGTCAGGGTCCACTTGGGCCGAACCTTTCCGTGCGGATGTTGGCTGGAGGATGGCCGAGCAGGAGGAGCATCGCGGCGGCGCGCTCGACGAAGCCGGTGGAGCCGCAGATGTAGATGCGTGGCCGGACTCCCACGTGGTCTTGGGCGTCAGTCAGGTCTTCGACCATGATGCGATGCGCGCCGCGGGGGTCACCGGCGGGTGCCGAGCGCGAGTACAGCACCTTGGCACGCAGTGTCGGGTCGGTATTCGCCGGCCCTTGCAGCAAGGTGAGCTCTTCGGCGAACAGTGCGTGATCGGGTGACCGAACGAAGTACAGCAGCTGGAAGGCCGCCCCGCCCTGAGCTGCCCGTGCCCGCATCATGGCCATCAGCGGGACGACTCCAGAGCCGCCGCCGATGAGCAGGACCGGCGCCTTCATGTAGGACCGCCAGGTGAACCACCCACCGACCGGGCCGCGCACCTCTACCTGGTCGCCGAGGCGCATCTCATCAACCAGGTACGGCGACACCTCGCCGCCGGCGACCTTCTGCACCGTCAGCTCCAGCCGGGGCGGCAGTGCCAGCGCACTGTCTCGGCGCATCTGCGCGTCAGCCGCTCCAACGGCATCGTTCTGCGGGTAGCCATCGTGAACGTGCCCGGGATGCTGTCGAGCGAGGTCGCGGGCGGCGGCGGTCCGGACACCAGGACTTTCGAGTGGTGGGAGAGCTAGCGTCCGCCCGGCGGAAGGCAGGCGAGATTGGTCGTTGCCTGGCCCATTGTGGGCCGCCGGCTGGTTGGCTTGCCCCCCTCCCGGCGACGACAGTGAGTAGCTGCGCTGAGTGCTGTAACCGTCAGCCGATGTCAGTCGGACGTCAACGTGCTGGCCCGGGCGATGCCCGCCCCACCAAGGCACGTCAAAGATCAGCGAGCGCGCGGTGGGCGTGTGCTGGAGGGCGCTGACCAGCGTGGCCGGCAGCCAGGCGCGCGAGACTTCGGGCACGGCCGTCAGTCCCCTCGGTGTCGCTGCTCGAGCAACGGGTCCCCATGGTTGTGGTATCCGAGCCCCTCCCAGAATCCCGGTTGGTCTTCCGACATGAGCACCAGCCGGTTCAGCCATTTCGCTGACTTCCATAGGTACAGGTGTGGAACGAGGAGCCTGACCGGCCCACCGTGCTCCGCGGCTAGGTCCGCGCCGTCGTACCGGAACACCACCCACGCCTTGCCGTAGGAGATGTCGTCCAGTGCCAGGTTCGTTGTGTACCCACCGTAGGAGTGGGCCATCACGTGGGTGGCGGCGGTATCGACGTCGGCCATGAGCGTGTCCAGCGACACTCCTGTCCAACGGGTCGCGAGCTTCGACCACCGGGTCACGCAGTGGATGTCAGCTACGACGTCCTCGCCGGGCAGGCTCAGCAGGTCCTGCCAGGACCACGACCGCACCCGTTCGCCGGATTCGTTGACCAGGTCGAGGTGCCAACGCTCCTTGGCGATCATCGGGATGGGCCCCGCCGAAAGCACGGGGAAGTTACGCGCCAGGTGCTGTCCGGGCGGTAGCCGTGGTGCCGCGCGGTCGCGGGCACCGATGAAACCTCTAGTGATTACCGCCATCGCGAATGCCTCCAGAAGGTTGGTCGGGCCTGCGGCTGCGCTCCCACGTGAGGCGCTATCGCTGTGTCCCTGGCGTCAGGTCCTTGGGGGCCACATCGCCGCGCCGTTAACAGCCCCGCAGTAGCCGAGGCCAGATGCTCGTGCGACCAAGGGCTGGACGATTGTCGTTAGACACGCCGCGTGTCGTTACGGCAGCTCGGACTCCGCGCGCAGCATCCACGCCTGCTTGTCCAGGTCCAGCGTCAGCTGGTGCAGTAGATCGGCGCTAGCCGGGTCGTGCGCGTCCACGGTGTCGTGCCGTCCGGCGATGGTGGCCGTCACGGCGGTGATCGCTGCCGCGACAATCTGGCCGGCCTTTGAGGTGGGCACGGCGCCAGCAGCCATGCCCGGAAGCGTGGTCACCAGGTTGACCGTGCCGGTTCTGCCGTCTGGTGTGCCACCGATGGCGCGGATTCGCTCGGCCAGCGCGTCTGCGCCCTCTCTGGCGACGTCGACCACCTCGTCAAGCTGCAGGTGCAGCCCACGGAAGTTGGGTCCGACGACATTCCAGTGCGCTTGCTTGGCTTGAAGGTGCAGGTCCACCAGGTCGATGAGCACGGCCTGCAAGGCCACGACGACGCGCTCGGCCGGCAGCAGGTCTCGCCCGCCGGGGTCCCCGCCGAGCGAAGCGCCCTCCAGATAGGTCATCTCGGTCCGTCCAATCAGTTCGTTCCACGAAAGTGATCGAGAGCCGGCCGGCCAGCAGCAGGTCACGCAGCCAGCAGGCGAGGCGGAGGCTCAGTTGCGTCCGGCCATGACACCACCGTCGACGTTCAAGATCGCACCGGTGATCCAGCCGGCGTTCTCCGAGAGCAGGAACTCGACCGCCTCGGCGATGTCGTGGGCGGTGCCGATGCGCCCCAGAGGGTGAGCGGCGTCGAATGTGTGCAGGGTGGCCTCGATCTCGTCCTTGGCGAGGAAGCCTTCGTACAACGGCGTGGCAACCACGGCTGGCGCCACCGCGTTCACCCTGATCTTGTGGCCGGCGAGCTCGATGGCCAAGTTGTGCGTCAGGGCGTGCAGCCCGGCCTTCTGCATCGAGTACGCCGACGAGGGCGTGACAGCCAGGGCCTGATGAGCCCACATGCTGCCGATGTTCACGATGGCACCACCGTTGTCGTTGTCGATCATCGACTTGACGATGCCCTGGGTGAGGAAGAACGTCGCCCAGTTCAGGTCCATGTAGGAGTCGTAGTCGTCGGACTCATAGTCCACGAACGCCTTCGGGATGAAGAAACCCGCCGCGTTCACCAGCAGCGTGGCGTCCTTGTGCTCGCTCGCCAGCTGCTCGATGAGGCCCTTGACCGCCGTCCGGTCAGTCAGGTCGACCGTGTACCCGGTCGCTGAGCCGTTGGCCGTCAGGTCCCTGACGGTGCCGTCCACCTTCGCCGGGTCACGACCGATGACAACTGCTGAGCCACCCTGTCGGACTACGTCTTCAGCGACGTGCCGACCCATCCCGCTGCTGCCGCCGATGACGATCAGCTTCTGCCCGTTGAACCCGCTCATATGAGTGCCACCATCCTGAGGTAGAGCCGCCGCGGTTGCGCCGGTGTCCTTGGTTAGTGACACGGGACCATTCAGTCCTTACTACTCGCGAAGGCACGCCGTGACGCGAACGGCTACAACTCGATGGTGACCTGCGCGGGGTCGAAGGCGACGTGTCGGGAGAAGTCGCGTCCGACCCTGTCGACGGCTGAGGGCAGCGGGTTGGGATATCCCCAGGCGGCGTCCTTGAGCACCTGACCGTCGACGAGGACGTCGTAATACTGCGCCTCTCCCTTCCACGGGCACCGGTAGGGACGCGCGCTGTTGGCGAGGCGCCCCCCGTCGACCGCAGCGAGGGGGAAGTAGGCGTTCCCCTCGATGCGCACGACTTCGGAACTGTCTACGTCGGCGAGCACCACGCCAAGGGCCACTGCCTTCACCGCTCCACGCCCCTTCCGATCTTGTCCAACGTGCGAAGTTGCAACGTGAGGTTTCCGGACTTCATAGTCCACTCTAGTATGGAGCGAGCTCTATGCACATCCCTGACGGTGGTGCCTGCTTGCATGCCGCTCCTAGCGTTGGTTCTCGCGACCGAGCAAGACCTCCAAGCCGCGCGGCGCAGCGGACCTGGGCGCTTTTGGGCTGTGGGACTGAGCCTTCAGCCGCTATTCCGCGTCATCGGCTCTCCGAAGCCTCCGGCGACGACTATCGCGCCGAGTGTGCCTCAGCCCAAGCGGCCGCGGGCTCCTGCCGAGCCTGAGGGTGGAGCGAGGACCGCGTCCAGTCTGGACTTGACAGACCACTCTGGCGCGCCTGACAGTGGCACTGCACGACCGCGCGAGGCGGTGCGGGCGTGAAAGGCGAGTCACGTGTTCGCATCCTCGCGTGAGGACCGTCGGAAGGGCGCATGCCGCGTGAGGACTCAACGCTCGGTGCTCCGGAAGATGGGCCCGGGACGGCTCGCACGAGCGGCGCTAGCGTGGGGCGGCCCGTTCGCTCACCCGGTGATGGCTCGCATCGACGTTGCCACTGCGCAGCGCGCCACATCTGCTGCGGTGGTCGCCCCCGCACTGTTTGTTTTCGGTGACACCATCGTCAAGAGCACACCCTTCGCGCTGTTCTCAGCGCTGGCGGCACTGGTCATGCTGTTGTTCGTCACTCACGCAGGCGGTTTCCGTGAACGCCTCGCCGGTCATATCGGGCTGCTGGTCGCCACCAGCGCCCTACTCTGCCTTGGCACGGCGGCCGCCCGGCCCGTCGCCTTGGCCGTCGCTGCTACCGCAGTAGTCAGCTTCGCTGTGCTTTTCAGTGGGACGGTCAGCTCCCAGCTGGCGCGTTGGTCCACGGCCATGGTCATCAGCTTTGGGTTGCCGGCAACCTTTCCCGGCGGCGTCGCAGCCATCCCGGAACGATTGGCGGGTTGGTTGACCGCCGGTGCCCTCTGCACCCTGGCCGTCGCCGCCAACGGGCGCTCTGCCCGGCACAGCTTGTCCGCTCAAGCCGGTACGGCATGCCGCGCTTTGGCCGAACGCATCCGCGCCGAAGTGCGGTGCAGCATCGCCGAACCCAGAGAGGGCTTCGAGATTGCGCGCGAAGCAGCGACCGAGCGGGCAGCTGACGCACTGGCCTGCCTGAGATCGACCTTCTTCGCGACCCCCTACTGGCCAGCCGCACTCGGGACCGCCGGACGTCACCTCCTGCAGGTGATTGAGCATCTGCGATGGCTGGACCACATGCTCGACAGGATGCGGCAGGGGTCGGGCTCACGAGCGATAGTGCCTGTGCTGTGCAGCGTTCAGTCCGCAGTTGCTGACCTCCTGACGACCGCTGGGGACTCACTTCTGGCCGCGTCTGCCGGCGCGGGCGCTGCTGCGCAACAACGCCGTGACCTCGACCGGTGCACCGGCCGCCTGAATGCGGCAGTGCTCGACTTGGAACTGGCCGTTGCGCGCAGCTGGACCGGGCCTCCCACACTCCCGACGCACCGAACCGATCGTGCCGCCGCTGGCCTGGCGAACGCTGGCGAACTCTTCATCGCCCACGCCGCACCAACGTTCGGGACGCAACAGCTGAGTGTGGCCGCAGCAGCGGTCGCCCAGGGTGCGGCGGCACTCGTGGACGACCGCCGGCGCAGCTGGCTGCAGCGGCTCATCGGCCTGGCGCCTCGCACACTGGCCGGCTCCGAGGACGTCACCACGCCAGACCGGCCGGGCGTCGTCACAGCCGCGCCACCATCCGCGACCGACTCCCGCAGGCCCGACGTCCAGCGTGACCGGCGCGCACAGCCCGAAGGTCGTGACCACGGTGCACCGCCTGGTAGGTCCGAGCGCAGCGTACGGCTGCGAAGTCACCTCACTACCCGATCGGTCTGGTTCCAGAACAGCACCCGAGGAGCCGTAGCCCTCGCGGCCTCGGTACTGGTCGCGGACTTGTCCGGAGTCAGCCACCAGTTCTGGGTCGTGTTCGGCACCCTCGCGGTGCTGCGCAGCAACGCAGCCGGAACCGGCCTGAGCGCGATGCAGGCGATTACGGGTACGGGGGTGGGCATCGCGATGGCGGGCGTCTTCCTCTGGGCGTTGCCAGTAGGCCCCACCGTCTTGTGGCTGGCACTCCCGCTGGTCGTCGTCGTGGTCGGGCTGACGCCACCGGCCTCCCTGGCAGCCTCCCAGGCAGCGTTCACGCTGATGCTCCTCGTCCTGTTCGCACTCGTAGAACCCACCGGAGTAGACATCGGCCTCCTGCGACTGGGCGATGTTGCGCTGGGAGGGGCGGTCAGTCTGCTCGTCGCGGTGGCTCTGTGGCCCCGCGGGGCAGGCGGGGCCCTACGGGGCGCGGCCGGTGCATCCCTGGTCGCGTCGGCCACGTACCTACAAGGCGTCCTGACTCACTTGTTCAGCACCGTGCCGCCCACCCCGGCGTACACACAGCCCGAGCGGCTGCCGGCGCAACTGCCAGCACAGCGCCACCATCCAATGGCATCCACATCGAGGCCGAAGGCACCTGCAGCCTCGAACGAGGCACGTGAACGACACGACCCGGCCGCCACGGCTCGAGACACGTCTTTCCAGCGCGCAGCTGCAATCGCCGCCGGCTACCGGTTCGATGACGCGTTCCGTGCCTACCGGTCCGAGAGTCGGCGGCGCAAGGTCCCGTTGTCCGACGTGACTCACCTGGTCAACGCCGCCGCCTACCTGACGCTGACCGCCGACGCCATCGCCCGCCTGTGGTCATCCCCGCCCGAACCGCGCCACCTGGCTGAAGCAAATGGCCCTTGGCGCCGCAGGCAGCCGGAGAGCTGCTCGCCCAGGTGCTGACCCTGACCACGTGCTACCAGCACATCGGCCAAGCTCTCGCAGGTCCGAACGGCGCCGTCTTCCCCGAACAGCAGCCGCGCGTCATCGACCTGCCGCGCCTAGCGGGCGAGGTACTCCGCGGAAGGACCAGCGGACACGCCCGGCAGCTCGAAGGACACCGTCCTGGTATGGACGCGCCAATCCGCCCCACGGAGCAGTCGGCTCGGAGCGACGCAGAAGCTGACGAGGTTCGCACGGCGCTCGCTGCGACGCGTGCCGCCTGGACCGCGGACCTCCTGCACGCACTCTGGGACCTTCAGTCCGACGTGGTGACCGCAGGGCGAGTGGTCGCGGGCCCCGGGACGCCCCCGTGACGACGCCAGACAACACGGCGGGTAGGGAGCTACTGAGGCGGGGAAGGACCTGGTGCATCGGGGACGCCGATCGCGCAGCCTGCACAGCGAGCGAGCGATGTGGTTCAATGGACCATTCGGTCCTTTTAGCTGAGCCGCGGCACCCCAACCGTGTGAGTGCAGGTGACTGCCGCGGCTGGCGGAGCAACGAGGAGAGCACATGAACGTCGCCAGCCATCGGGCACAGCACACTTCTGCCGGGAGCCCGGCAGCCGCCGATGATCCAGCAAGGACGACGCCTACTGGTGGCTCAGGTACAGAACGAGCCGTCCTTGCCGGCGGCTGCTTCTGGGGCATGCAGGACCTGGTACGCAGGAGGCCGGGAGTCCTCTCGACCCGTGTCGGATACAGCGGTGGTGACGTCCGCAACGCCACGTACCGCAACCACGGAAACCACGCTGAGGCCCTCGAGGTCATCTTCGACCCCGAACGCACGACCTTCCGGGACCTGCTGGAGTTCTTCTTCCAGGTCCATGACCCCACAACGGTCAACCGGCAGGGCAACGACATCGGCACCAGCTACAGGTCAGCCATCTTCTACACCAGCGATGAGCAGAGACAGGTCGCACTCGACACCATCGCCGACGTCGAGGCCTCCGGTCTGTGGCCCGGCAAGGTCGTCACCGAACTCTCTCCCGTGGGGGCGTTCTGGGAGGCCGAGCCGGAGCACCAGGACTACCTGCAACGCATCCCCCACGGCTACACGTGCCACTTCGTGCGGCCGGACTGGAAGCTGCCACGACGAGCGCAGTCATCGACACCATGACCGGTTGAGTCCAAGCCGACCAGATGCAGAAGCGACTCTGGCCGACCGAGTACCCAGTCTGCCTGCCCCTGCCACTCGATGGGGCCGCCCCCCACTCGGCCCCCTGAAGGAGAGCTCACTATGCCTGCCTCGCTAGACCACATCCGGGCGGTTACCGGCGACCCGGTGAGTGCAGCCGACATCGCCGCTGCGCTGACTGCAGAGACGCTGCTGTACAGCGACGGCGCCACGCAGACGTTCGACCACAACGGTTCCACCATCTACACCGAGCACGGGATAGCCAGCGAAGGCTCGTGGAGCGTCGAAGGTGACGGTCGGTTCGCGTCGTTCTGGCCACCGTCGTTCCGAGCGATCTACGACGTGCGGTGGACAGTGGACGCTGATGCCATCGTCGGGTTGAGCTTCGTGGACGTCGCAACCGGTGCAAGGTTCGACGGACGATACGCGGTGCTCTGACCCGCAAGCTGCCCTCACCGTTGCACGCGAGCGGTCCCGCCGGCGACCAGCGCCTCGACCTCGGCGAGCGTCGCCATCGAGGTGTCTCCGGGAGTCGTCATGGCCAGCGCTCCGTGAGCGGCGCCGTACTCCAGAGCCACGCCCAGCGGCCGCTGGGACAGCAAGCCGTACACCAGGCCGGACGCGAAGCTGTCGCCTCCCCCGACACGGTCGAGGATCTCCAGCTCCGGCCGCAGGGTGGCCTCGACGAAGCCAGCCTCGCGCGACCAGCCCACCGCACCCCAGTCGTTGACGGTCGCTGAGCGGACGGTTCGCAGAGTGGTTGCGGCCACGCGCAGGTTGGGATAGATCCGGGCAGCCTCCTCGAGCATGCTCTTGAAGCCGGCCACCTCCAGGTGGCTGAGGTCGTCTGCCGCCCCGGGCACGTCCAGGCCGAGGGAGGCGGTGAAGTCCTCCTCGTTGCCTAGCATGACGTCGACCAGGGAGGCCAGGTCCTTGTTGACCTCCTGCGCGCGCGGTCGGCCGCCTATCGCCTTCCACAGGCTGGGTCGGTAGTTGAGGTCGTAGGAGACCACGGTGCCGTGTCGCCGCGCCGCAGCCATCGCCTCGGCGGCGACCTCGGCGGTGCTCTCGGACAGCGCCGCGTAGATACCGCCGGTATGGAACCAGCGTGCGCCCTGCTCTCCGAAGAGGTGGTCCCAGTCGACGTCGCCGGGCTGCATCTGGCTCACTGCGGTGTGACCACGGTCGGGGACGCCGACCGCGCCGCGGAGCCCGAAGCCCCGCTCGGTGAAGTTCAGGCCGTTGCGCACCTGTCGCCCCACGCCGTCGTAGGGCACCCAGCGGACGTGCGAGCTGTCGACGCCGCCCTGGAGGATGAAGTCCTCGACGAGCCGGCCGATCGGGTTGTCGGCGAGGGCTGTGACGACCGCGGTGCGCAGGCCGAAGCAGCGGTAGAGCCCGCGAGCAACGTTGTACTCGCCACCGCCCTCCCATACACGGAAGCTGCGCGTGGTCCGCACGCGGCCCTCACCGGGATCGAGCCGCAACATCACCTCGCCGAGCGAGACCAGGTCGTAGCGACAATCCTCGGCAGGACGTAGGGCCAGGTCGGTCATCGTTGCCCCTCGGTGGTCTGGCGGATCTGTCGAACAGCTTCGTGGGTGAGCCGGGTGATTGCCTGCCAGTCCCCTGCCGCCACCAAGTCCCGTGGGGCGAGCCAGGAACCGCCGACCGCTAGCACTGGTGGAAGCGAGAGGTACGACGCGACCGTCGACGGCCGGACACCACCGGTGGGTACGAACCGCATGTCGGGGAACGGGCCGGCGAACGCAGTGACCGCGCTAGGACCGCCGATCAGGTCAGCCGGGAAGAGCTTGACCGTCTCGACGCCGAACTCGACCGCCTTCATCAGGTCAGACGCCGTGGCCACGCCCGGCAGCGACGGGACGCCGTGGTCGCGGCACCGTTCGAGGACCGCCGGATGCAGTCCGGGGCTGACCACGAAGGCGGCGCCGGCGTCGACAGCGTGGTCGACCTGGTCTGGGGTGACCACGGTGCCGGCTCCCACGAGGAGGTCGAGCTCGGCCATCGCCCGTAAGGCGGCCAGTGAACCGTCCAGCCGCAGCGTCACCTCGGCCAGCGGTAGACCACCGTCCAGCAGGGCCTGGCCGAGCCGGGCGCCGTCGGCCGCCCCGGCGGCGGTGAGCACCGGCAGCAGGCGGTGCTCGCGCAGAACGGCGTTCAGCGCGGTCATAGGATCTTGCTCAGGAACGCGCGGGTGCGATCGTGCTGCGGAGCGCCGAAGATCTTCCCAGGTACGCCCTGTTCGACGACCCTGCCGTCGTCCATGAAGAGCACCCGGTCGGCGACCTCGCGAGCGAAGCCCATCTCGTGGGTCACCACCATCATGGTCATGCCGTCCTCGGCCAGGTCCTTCATGACCGCGAGCACCTCGCCGACGGTCTCGGGGTCGAGCGCGGACGTGGGCTCGTCGAAGAGCATCACCTGAGGCTGCATGGCGAGCGCTCGGGCGATCGCGACGCGCTGCTGCTGGCCGCCGGAGAGCTTGCTCGGGTAGACGTCGGCCTTGTCGACCAGGCCGACCTTCTCCAGGAGGGCCGCGGCGCGTTCCCGCGCCTCAGCCTTGCTGATCTTGAGCACCTTCATCGGCGCCAGGGTGATGTTGTCGATCACCTTCATGTGGGGGAAGACGTTGAAGGACTGGAAGACCATGCCGACGTCGCGGCGCATCTCGCGGATGTTGGCCTTCGAGCCTGGGGTCAGGTCATGCCCGCAGACGGTCACCTGGCCTTGGTCGAACTTCTCCAGCGCGTTCAAGCAGCGAAGCAGCGTGCTCTTGCCGGAGCCGGAGGGGCCGATGAGGCAGACGACCTCGCGCAGGTGCACCTCGGCGTCGATGCCCTTGAGGACCTCGAGGTCGCCGAACCGCTTGTGCAGCCCGTCGACCTTGATGACCGCCGCGTGGTGGTCGGGCACGGGCTTGGCGGTGTTCATGGCGGTGCTCATGCGAGTCTCCCTTCGTACCATCGCCCGAACAGCGAGAGCGGGTACGAGATGACGAAGTAGAGGACCGCGACGACGAGGAAGGTCGCCAGCGGCGCGTGGTTCTGAGAGGTGATGATGCGTCCGGCGCGCGTGAGGTCGGTCGCGCTGATCACCGACACCAGCGACGAGGCCTTGACCAGCGCGATCAGGAAGCCGATGCCCGGCGGCACGGCGATCTTCAACGCCTGGGGCATGACCACGTACCGCATCCTCTGCACGTAACTGAGACCCAGCGCCTCGCCTGCCTCGAGCTGACCGCGAGAGATCGCCTGGATGCTGCCGCGGAAGACCTCGGCCATGTACGCCCCGGCGTACACCGAGAGCCCGATGACGGCGGTCACCGTCTGGGAGAAGGTGGCGTAGGGGAACAGGAGCGGGATCTCGTAGTAGAGGAAGAGCAGGATGATCAGGATCGGGATGCCGCGGATGAGGTTGGTGTAGATGGACGCCAGCCACCGGACCGGTGCCAGCGGGGCGCTGCGGGCCACGCCGAACACCAACCCGAGGATGGTCCCGGCGACGCCGGAAGCCAGCACCAGCCCCACCGTGACCGCCGTACCTCGTAGCAGCGGCGGCAGGAACTGTGCGAAGTCGAAGGACGGCAGTGCAGTCACCATCGGAAGAGGTACCTCTCTGCCAGTCGTGACGACCCCGCGATCACGGCGGACGTCAGGTAGTAGAGGAGGCCGCCGATCGTGAAGATCTCCAGGGTTCGCAAGGTGCGCTCGTTGAGGTCAGCCAGCGCAGAGGTCAGCTCGTTCAGTGAGATCACCGAGCCGACGGAGGAGAAGAGGAAGAGGACGATGAACTGGTTCGTCAGTGAGGGCAGGACGTTGCGGATCGCCGGCTTGAGCACGATGAAGCGGAAGGTCTGCGTGTACCTCAGACCAAGCGCACCAGCGGCTTCGAGCTGCCCGCTCGGCACGGAGTCGATTCCCCCGCGGAGGATCTCTGCGGTGTAGGCGGCGTTGTTCAAGGTCATGCCGACGAGGGTCGACCAGAACGGTCCGAGGTTGATGCCGAGCTGGGGGAGCCCGAAGTAGACGATGTAGAGCTGCACCAGCAACGGCGTGTTGCGGAAGACCTCGATGAAGGCGTGAGCCAACCATCGCAGCGGCCCGAGAGCACTACGTCGCCCGAGGTAGACGAAGACCCCGAGCACCGCGCCGATGAAGAAGCTCAGCACCGTCACCTCGACGCTGACCCCGAGCGCCTTCAGCATCACGGGTAGGTACGGCAGGACCGTGCCGAAGTCGATCGTCATCGCGGTCCTCCCTCCCGAGGCATGCCAGGGCCCGCGATCAGGCGGCGTTGCCCTGGACCGACACGATGCTGGCCAGCGGCTCGTGCAACCACTTCTCGTGCAGGCGGTTGTCCTCGCCGGACGCGATCAGGTTGCGGATGAAGTTGTTGAGGTAGTTCATCCACACCTGGTCGTCCTGCAGCGCGCCCATGGAGACCAGCTGCGGGTCCAGTGGCGGATTCGAGATCGCCTGCAGGCTCGGGTCGGCCTTGGCTGCCTGACCGACGGTGTACGAGCTCTCCACGGCGGCGTCGACCTTGCCCGTCTTGACGGCTGAGATCACGTCCGCGATCGCGTCGAAACGCACGACCTTCGCCGTGGGGAAGTCCTTGGTGACGATCGTGTCGTTGGTGCTGCCTCGCGCGACACTGACCTTCTTGCCGGCGATGTCCTTGTAGGACCTGATGGCCATGCCCTTCTTGAACAGCACACCAGCGCCGTGGGCGTCGTAGGGGATCGTGAAGCCGGCGGTCTTCGCCCGTTCGTCCGTCGCCGTCCACGCCGAGATGTTCACGTCCACCCGGTTGGACTTCAGCAACGGCAGCCGGCTCGCGCCGTCGGTGGACACCAGCTTGAGCTTGACGCCGAGGGACTTGGCGAGGTCGTTGGCGATGTCGACCTCATAACCCTCGAAGCTGCCGTCAGGCTTCTGCACCGACCACGGCGGGAAATCAGGCAGGACTGCGACGCGCAGCGTCCCTGACTTGATGACCTTGCTGAGCTGGCTGTCAGCAGGGGCGCTGCTGGCGTTCGAGGAGCCAGAGCTGCACGCGCTCAGCGCCAAGGCTCCAGCGATGAAGGCTGCTGCCGCGGCAGCGCGCTTGCTTGTGACCATGACGAGCGACCTCCTGAGGCGACGAGGCTCCCGTTGGGTGGGAGCAACTCTCGGCTCACGGGAGTCTGCTAGATGCCAGCAATCACGTCAAGGGTTAGCCTCCGACGAGCCGTCGTCCCTCACTCGGTGTTGCTGTGCGTCTGCCGCGCACGGTCGTTGTCGACGTCACGGCGCCGGGCCACCTCGAGGCAGACCACGTCCAGAGCGATGTGGGTCACCTGGTCGAAGAGGCTGCTCAGCGGCTGGATGGTGGGCGCCTCGTCGGCCTTGCGGTACTTCGTGGCGGCAGGCAGCACGAGCACCGCGTCCGAGACCTCTGCGAGCGAGGAGGCCGGGTCGGTCGTGACCGCGTGCACGGTCGCCCCTGCCGTGCGCGCGCTCTGCGCGACGCGCACGGCCGCTGCGGTCGTGCCGGAGCCGGAGACGACAACGACCAGGTCCGCCTCACGAACGGCCGGGGTGATGGTCTCGCCCATCGCGAAGACGATGAGCCCGAGGTGCATCAGCCGCATGGCGAAGGCCTTCCCCATCAGGCCGGAACGGCCCTCACCTGCGACGTAGACGCGCGGGGCGGCCATCAGTCGGTCGACCAGCGTGGTGAGTTGGTCGCGGTCGACTTTGTCCGCGACACCGCCGATCTCGGCGAGGACGGTGGTCAGGTCGTCGTTACTCATGCTGAGCCCTCCTTGTGGTCCTTACGTGCGGCTCGGCGTAGCTCCTCGACGGCGGCAAGAGGGTCCGCGGCCTGGGTGACCGCAGAGCCCACGATGACCCTCAGGTCCGGGTCGTCGGTGAGACCGGCGACGTCTTCCGCGGTGATCCCGCCGGCCAGAGCGAGCCGTCTGCCCTTCGCCCACGCGCCGAGCAGGTCCTGCACCTTCTGCCCACTGGCCTGTGCGTCCTTGCTCACGTGCGGGGCCAGCCGGACTCGGTAGGGCAGGCGGCTGGCCAGCGCCTCGACGCGGGCCTCCGACACGCCCATCAGGTCCACGACCAGCTCGCGATCGTGCTCGCCAGTGACCTCCACGGCAAGGTCGATGCTGACCTGGGGGGCAAGGCCGAGGACGGTGACCGCCTGCGCGCCAGCTCGGAAGGCCATCTCGAACTCGTAGCGGACGTCGTCGGCTGTCTTGAGGTCTGCCAGCACAGGTGTGCTCCCGGCTGCCTCGGTGATCTGGCGGAGCCCCTCCTCGCCGAACTGCTTCACCAGCGAGGTGCCGACCTCGATCCAGTCCGTGCGGGTGGCCACCAGCGCCGTGAGGTGCACTGCTCTATCGAGGGGGATGCGGTCCAGAGCCACCTGGATGTCCATGCTGCGCTCCTAGCTTCGGTTGTTCCGGCGCGGGGACGGTCGTGGCATGATCGGTCCCAGCCTCACTGCCAGATCACGGAACGTACTCCTGCATGACGGAAGGGCACAACGATGGCCGATTCATCGCCGGCGCCCGACATGGTCGGCAAGGCACTCGCCCTGCTGACTCACCTGGGGGACTACCCCGATGGAGCACAGGCCGCGGAGCTTGCCCGGCGGGTCGGCTATCCACTGAGTACGGCGCACCGGCTGCTCGGGGCGCTCGTCCGGGATGGCTTCGCCTCCTTCGACCCGGGGAGCAAGCGCTACAGCCTCGGTCTGCGCACCTTCCAGCTGGCGCAGCAGGTGCTGAACGCCAGAGGGCTGTCGGGCCTGGCCAAGCCCGTGCTCGAGGAGGTGTCGTCGGTGACCAAGGAGGCCACCCTCCTGGCAGTGCGCGACGGCGACCGACAGCTTTACCTCTACACGATCGAAGGGCCTCAACAGGTACGCGTCGTGGGCGAGGCCGGCCGTCATGGTCCGCTGCACTGCACCTCGCAGGGCAAGGTCCTCGTGGCGTTCGCCGAGCCGGCTGCCCGGGAGTACCTGCTGGCCAACCTGCCGCTGGACCCCAGCGGTCCACGCACCATCACCAGCCGTGCCAAGTTCCGCGCAGAGATCGAGCTGGTACGCGAACGCGGCTACGCCATCGCCGATGAGGAGCACGAGGCCGGCATCCGCGCTATTGGCGTTCCGGTCTTCGGCCACGGCCAGGTCGCCGCGGCAGCGGTGGCGACTGCGGCGCCCGCCTTCAGGATGAGCGTCGACGAGCTCGTCGAGGTACTGCCGACGCTCAACGAGGCAGCGAAGGCGCTGTCGGTCCTCATGGCGCTGCGTTAGGGCCGCCGGGCAGATCGCGGTCGGCAGCTAGGGCAGGGAGCCGAGGAGGGTGGTCTGCTGAGCACAAAACGAGAGAGCCGGCACGGGGACTCGAACCCCGAACCGCCCGATTACAAGTCGCCTCTCCCCCGTGTTGCGTCGTCCTGGGGCCGATCGTCCCGTGTCCGTTCGTGCTCAGCGGGCCGCGGTGTCGTCCGGCTGGTGGGTCGTGTTCAGTTCCACTCCGGCCTCGTCCGTGAACATTCTGTGGACCTGCCGCGTTCCTCGGCTCGGCGCTCGGCCATCGGGAGCCGGTCACAATGCGTTACCTCGCCGCGAGGCGGTGGCCAGCCGTGATGACCGTCCACAAGCTGTCCGCGGGTGACGGCTACACCTACCTGACACGGCAGGTCGCCTCGGCTGACCGAGGCCGTGATGGTCAGGCGCTGTCGGACTACTACGCCGATACCGGTACGCCGCCCGGGCGCTGGATCGGCGCCGGCGCGGACCGCGCAGGCATCGCCGGCCGGGTCGACGAAGAGCAGATGCGCGCGCTGTTCGGCCGCGGCGAGCACCCGGTCTCTGGTGCACCGCTCGGCGCCAAGTACGCGCGGCCCACCGCCGACCGGAAGCCGGTGGCCGGGTATGACCTGGTGTTCACGCCGGTCAAGTCCGTCTCGGTGTTGTGGGCGCTCGGGGATGAAGATGTCCGCCGGGCCGTGGAAGCGGCGCATCGAGCTGCGGTCGCCGACGTGCTCGCCTGGATCGAGCAGCACGCGGCCTTCACGCGGATCGGCAGGGGCGGGCGCTTCCAGGTCGACACGCACGGCTTGATCGCGGCTGCGTTCGACCACTTCGAGTCAAGGGCTGGCGACCCGGACCTGCACACGCACGTCGCTATAGCGAACAAGGTGCGGGCACGTCTCGACCGCGCAGACGGCTCACCGCGCTGGCTCGCTCTGGACGGCAAAGCCTTGTTCGCCATCGGCGTGGCAGCATCGGAGCGGTACAACACCCGGCTCGAGGACGAGCTGCGCGCTCGACTGCCGGTGAGGTTCGAGCCGCGCCTGGACGGCCGCCATGCCCGGCCCGTCCGCGAGCTCGTCGGTATCCCCCTGCAGCTCGTGGACCGCTTCTCGACCCGCCGCCGCGACATCACCTCAGCGTTGGCCGAGCTCGAGCAGCGGTACCGGCAGGCGCACGGCCGTGAACCGTCTCGGGCGCAACGCCTCCGGCTTGCCCAAGAGGCGACGCTCGCGACCCGGGGCGCCAAGCCAGACCCGGCTCCCCTGGCGAGTCTGCGGCAGCGGTGGTGGAACGAGGCCCGCGACGGCATCGGCGCAGAGGCCACAATGCGCGCGGCCCAGGCCGCGGTACGCCAACAGCTTGGCGCCGCGCTGGCAGCTGCCCCGACCGACGTGGCGCCCTTCGCCGACGCTGTGCTGTCGACCCTGCGTGAGACGCGGTCGTCGTGGTCTCGCTGGAACCTGCTGGCCGAGATCGAACGCCAGACCCGCTCCGTCGCGCTCTGCGATCCGACCACGAGGCAACAGTTGATCGACGAGGTGTTCGAGGCCTGCCGCCGCCATCCGGACACGGTCCACGTGCCGGCCGCGCCGGACGCCACCGAAGACCTGCTGCGGCTGTGCGGTGCGACCTGCACGGAGGAGCTGCCGGCCACTGTCTACCGTGCGGACGGCGACCTGGTGACGACCGCGCACGCCGCTGAGCGCTACACCAGCCGAACGCTGCTGGACGCCGAGCTCGACCTGCTTGACGCAGGCAGCGAGCCGCACGGTGCCGTCATCGACGCGGCGACCTTCGGCTCCGCGGCCGCCGCAGCTGCGCAGCGCGGGGACCGCATCAGCCCCGAGCAGGTGGAAGCCGCCAAGCACCTCTGCCTGAGTCCCACCGTCCTCGCGTGCCTGGTCGGGCCAGCGGGAGCCGGCAAGACCACCACGCTTCGCCTGGCCAGCGCGGCGTGGCAGGCGTCGGGACGTCGGGTGATCGCCTTGGCCCCGTCCTCGGCCGCCGCACAGGTGCTCGGGGAAGAGCTCGACCTACCGGCAGACAACCTCCACAAGTGGCTGCACGACACGGCGCTGCGCGGCGAGAGTGGCTTACGACGTGGGGATGTCGTGCTGGTCGACGAGGCCGGTATGGCAGGCACGATGCGACTGGCCACCATCGTGTCGGCCGCCCGGTCGGCCGGCGCCTGTGTCCGCCTGGTCGGCGACCCGCACCAGCTGTCAGCCGTCGAGGCCGGCGGCGCGTTCCGCTTGCTCACCACCAGCGCACCGACGGCGGAGCTGGTCACGCTCCACCGCTTCGCCGACCAGGCCGAGGCCCACGCCACGATGGCTGTGCGCCGAGGCGACCCGCAGGCGGTCCACCACTACGCCGACCGTGACCGACTCGCATCCGGTGACAGCGCAGCCATGACCGAGGCCGCGTTCACGGCCTGGCGGACCGACACCGCCCGAGGGCTGCACAGCCTCATGCTCACCCTCGACCGCGAACAGGCCCGCTCGCTGAACGAGCGAGCCCAGGTGGATCGCCGGCTCCACGACACCGTCGAGTCAGGACCCGCCGTCGCTCTGCATGACGGGTCGCGGGCGGCCACCGGGGACTGGATCGTCACCCGGGCCAACGCCCGCATGCTGCAGACCAGTCGAGGCAGGGACTTCGTCAAGAACGGCGACGCGTGGATCGTGAGTCACGTCCACCGCGACGGATCCATCGTCGCCCAACGTCGCGGCTCACGGTCCTCCGTGCGGCTCCCCGCCACGTATGTCGCTCGAAGCGTCGAGCTCGGCTACGCCGTCACCGTTCACAGAGCACAGGGACTGACGTGCGACACCGCCCACGCCACCATCACCGACTCCACCGCCCGCGAGCCCCTCTACGTAGCCGTAAGCCGGGCCCGCCAGCAAAGTCACATCTACCTCGCTCGAGACACCAACACCGACAGCGCGCACAGTACGGTGACCACAGTTGACGCACCGCCGGCCGTGCAAGCGCTCGCCGACTGCATCAGGCGCTCAACTGCCGAACCATCGGCGCTCGAAACGCTAAACCGCAACCGCCAAACCAAGGCCGCCGCGGCGGCTGCGGTCCGGTCGACCGTCATGGCATCGGCTGCTCCAATCACCCAGCAACGACGAGGTGCTCGCTACTAGCACAGCGAGACTCCCGAGCCACCGATCGATGCGTCCTTCCGGCCCACTAGGACGCGGATGGACGTCGCATCAGCGCGGACGGCGACGCGGCATGCGGGCATCACTTGGGTCGATCGATCAGCCATGTCCCACCTGACACGTGCGGCAGACTGCGCGCATGGCGCAAACCCCACCACCCCCAGGCCCGACGTTTCAGGATGTGCGCGCCACCCTTACTGAGTGTGTCCCTATTGCCGTGGTGGGTTCGGTGGGCACCGTGCGGGGCATGTCATACCCAAGCGACCTGACTGACGCGCAGTGGGAGTTGCTGGAGCCCGTGTTCAACACCCCGGGCAAGCGCGGTCGCAAACATGCCGATGACCCGCGGAGAGTCGCGGACGCGATGCTTCACATCGCCCAGACCGCGTGTCAGTGGCGCTACCTGCCAGAGTCCTTCGGCCCCTGGACTCGGGTGTGATCGCAGTTCCGCCGCTGGTCGCGCAACGGCACCTGGGCACACGCCCTCACCGTGTTGCACGGCTGCACGGCGAGCGACCGGTCGCGCCGAGGCGAAGCCCTCGATGGTTGTCATCGACACCCACCTAGCCCGCGGAGCGTCGAACGACGGCGCCACCTTCCACGACCGAGGCGGCCCCTATGGCCGGACGAAGGCTGCCAAGCGAGTCGTGGCGGTGGACGTGACCGGCCTCCCGCTAGGCGCGCTGGTGGTGCCCGCGTCCACGCACGAGAACCGCACTAGTGAGCTGATGCTGGAACACCTGGCCGACCAGGACGTGACGGGGCGCCTCCAGCTGGTACTCGTGGACAGGGGGCACGCGGCAGCGGGCAGAAACCTAGGTCGCGCGCACGGTGTCGAGGTTCGCCGGGTCGGCTGGGACGACAAGCAGCCGGTCTTCCGGCCCATCCGGCACGCCTGCCTGGTCACCGAGTTCGCTGAGCATCCTCACACGGACGGGACTCGCTGATCGAGACCGCGCCTAGCCATTTCAGCTTCGGGTGGGCTACGTGCTCCGAACCGTCTTGGTGGCAGCGCTACTCCGGCTGGTGACCACTGCTCGCCCGCAGCGTGGTGGCGTGTTGTGTCGTGGCTACTCGTCGACCTGGTGGCGCGCCCACGCGTGCGCCTGCCCGGCTCAGACGTGCCCGGACACGCCGTCCTGTCGATGGGCACGGGCGCGGCCGAAGCCGTCACCTGCATCGCCGCGCCCTGCCACACATCGCGGCTGCGTCGGACCTGCAGCGGCCGTGCGGCGACCCGGGCCCGGCCGCGTCCGGCGACCGGTCCGACGCCCTGCCCGCCCTCGCCCCGCCGTCCGGTGAGCCCAGAAGCGGGTGAGTCAGACCGCTTCGAGGACGCTGACGTAGTTGGCCACAGCCAGCCCGCCCATGTTGTGCACAGCCGCCCGCCGCGCTCCAGGCAGCTGCATCTGCCCCGCCGTGCCGGAGAGCTGCATCGCGGCGAGGACGTGCTGAGAGACGCCGGTGGCGCCCACCGGGTGTCCCTTGGCCTTCAGGCCACCGGAGAGGTTGACCGGCAGCCGCCCACCACGTTCGGCCCAGCCCTCCTCGACGGCGCGTCGACCCTGCCCGCGCGGCGTCAGCCCCATGACCTCGTAGAGCACCAGCTCGGCGATGGTGAAGCAGTCGTGCACCTCGGCCAGGTCGAGGTCGTCGAGGCTCATCCCTGCCATGGCCATGGCGCGCTGCCACGCGGTGACGCTGCCGGCGAACTCGAGCGGGTCCCGCTTGGCGGCCGGCAGGAAGTCGTTGGCCTGGCCGAACCCGACGAGCCGCACAGGAGGCACGGCCGCACCGTCTGCCGGCTCGGCGCGCAGCACGACGGCGGCCGCACCGTCAGAGACCGGCGAGCAGTCCGTGCGCCTCAACGGCTCGGCGACGACCGGGTTCCGCTCGGACACCGTCTGGCAGAACTCGACGCCGAGGTCCTTGCGCAGCTGGGCGTACGGGTTGAGGACGCCGTTGCGGTGGTTCTTCGCGGCGATGGCGCCGAGGGCGTCGCCGACCGCGCCGTACCGCTTCTCGTAGTGCTGCGCGACCGCGGCGAAGATCCCGGCGAACCCGGTGCTCGACGCGGTGCCGGCAAGCTCGTAGTCGGCTCCGACGAGCGCGGCTCCCACGACGTCCGCCGTGGCGTGGGTCATCTTCTCCGCGCCCACGACCAGCACCGTGCGGGCCGTCCCGGCCAGCAGCGACCTCACTCCTTGCTGGAAGGCCGCCGAACCGGACGCGCAGGCGTTCTCCACCCGAGTGGCAGGGGTGTTGGCCAACGCGTCCGACACCTGCAGGACCAGCGACGACGTGAAGCCCAGCGGCATCATTCCGGAGTTGAAATGGCCCAGGTAGATCTCGTCGACCTGGCCCGGCTCGATGCCGGCGTTCGCCATGGCCTCGGTCGCCACGGAGACGACCAGGGACTCCAAGGTCTCATCGGTCAGCTTCCCGAACGGGGAATGGCCCCACCCCGTCAGCAGCACGTCCGTGCCGAACGTCTCGCGTACTCCCATGGGGCACTCCCTCGTCATCGGGCCGGTGCACCCGGCCCGACCATCGGATGGCTGTCCTCGAACGGCCCTAGCGGGTCTCGGACGACACCGCTGTCTGGACCTCGGCGATGGCGGCGGCGACCGCCGCAGCCCCCTGCTCGCTCAGGGTGATCGTGAAGTGGTTGACGTCGGTCACGGTTCTGGTGACCAACGCCGGGACCTCCTGCTGCCACCGGTCGACGGCGCCCTCGGGGAAGAGCGGGTCGGCGTCGGCGAGCCCCCTGGGGGCACGCAGGAACACCGCTGGCTGACGCAGCCGCGACAGCGCCTTCTCGACGACACCCTCACGCAGGTCGCTCTCGGAGTCGGCGAGCACCGCTTCCTCCGAGACGCTCGACCGCAGCTCGGGTTCGCCGCCCACCAGGTCGTAGCGCACGTAGGCCTCGATGTACGGGTTCCAGTACGGGCCCAGCGCCGGATGCGCGTGCCAGAAGTCCAGGTAGCTGTCCATCGACGGGAACGTCATGCGCAGCCGCTGCAGGGACGGCCCGATGACCGCAGCGACCAGCTCGTCGATCGGCAGCTGCGCGAGTGGTCCGAGGTCGAGCGGGAGCCCGCCGTCGACGAGCACGACGCCGTTCACCCGGCTCGGATGACGGTCGGCTGCGACGACGGCGACGAAGCCGCCCATCGAGTGGCCCACGACGATCGCCGCCTCGACGCCGAGGTGGTCCAGGACGGCGGCGAGGTCGTCGGCGTGTGCTTCCATGCCGTAGGGCCCGGGGATGCCGTTGCTGCCTCCCCGGCCGCGCAGATCCGGGGCCACCAGCGTGACCTCGGCGGGCAGCTGGTCCGCCACCGCCTGGAACGACGTGTGGTTGGCCGTCACACCGTGAGCGGCGAGCACGCACTTCGGGCCATCGCCCCACCGGCCGACTCTCAGCGTGCCGCCGGGCCGCTCGACGTCGAACGTCTCGTACGTCATCGTGACTCCTCCGTCTGATGGGGGGCAGTGCGCGCGGCGGCGAGCGCCAAGCGTCGCACCTTGCCGGCGTCGTCGCGCAGCGGTCCCGTGACCCGCTCGTACGTGCGGGGGATCTTGTACGACGCGACGCGATCGGCCAAGTGGGCCCGGAGCTCGTCGTCGCTCACGTCGCCGTCCAGCTCGAGCAGGGCGTGCGGCACCTGCCCGAGGTCCTCGTGCGGCAGGCCGATGACGACTGCGGACCGCACGCGGGGGTGCTCGCCGAGCGCGCTCTCGACCTCGGCGGGGTAGACGTTCGCACCTCCGACGATCAGCATGTCGCTCCTGCGGTCGGCCAGGTAGAGGTAGCCGTCGTGGTCGACGTGTCCCATGTCGCCGACCGACTCCCAGCCGCCGTCCAGCGCACGCGGCTCGGCGCCGAGGTACCGGTAGGGGTTGGGGACGCCGGAGCCGCGGCGCATCCAGATCTCCCCGATCTCACCGGGAGGAAGCTCGTGGCCCAGCGGGTCGAGCACCTTGATCTCGCCCACGGCGGGGCGCCCCACGGTGCCGGGGCGCTCCAACCACTCGGATCCCTTGAGGATCGTCACGGCCTGCACCTCGGTCGCGGCGTACAGCTCCCAGATCCGATCAGGTCCGAGCCAGTCGATCCACGCCTGCTTCAGCCACGCCGCACATGGTGCCGCCATGTGCATGACGATCCGCAGCGAGCTCAGGTCGTACCCTCCCCGCTCTTGCTCGGGCAGTCGCCAGATCCGCGCCATCATCGTGGGCACGGCGTACACGTAGCTGGCGCGGTGCGCCTCGACGAGCTGCAGCGCCGTGGCGGCGTCGAACCGTGGCATCAGGACGACGTGGCCGCCGAGCACCAGCGCACAGGCCGACAGCAGGAACGGCGCGTTGTGGTAGAGCGGGCCGGTGATCAGCACGGTGTCGCCGTCGGTCATGCCGAGCATCCGGGCGAACGGCTCCACCGACCTGACCTCGGCCGGCTGCGTGGAGACGATCAGCTTGGGTCGACCTGTGCTGCCGCCCGAGGTCGGCGCCTTCCACGACGCGGCGGGCGACGGGTCCAGTGGCGCGTCGGAGAGGTGGGCGTCGGGCTCGAAGCCGGCCGGGATCGCCGGGCGGCCCGGGGCCTCCTGCGCCGCGACGCCGACGACCAGGCTCGGCGCGGCCAGGTCCACGATCGCCTCTCGCTCCCGGGCGGGTAGCCGCGAGGACACCGGCTGCGGTGTGGCGCCGCACTTCCAGGCGGCGATGGCGGCCTCAAGGAACTCGATGCTGTTGGGCAGGCCGATCGTGACGAAGGAGTGCGGCGTGACGCCGAGCCGCTGGTAGGCGCGGGCCAGCCGGTTGGTGCGCTGCTCGAGCTGTCGCCGGGTCACGGTGGTGCCCGCGCACGTGATGACGGCGGCGTCGGGCTCCGCGGCCGCCAGGGCCGTGAAGTGCCGGGCCAGCGTGGTGGTGTCGTCCATCGCGTCCTTCGGTTGGTCGGATGTCATGCTGCGCGACAGTCGTCGCGCCGAGGCGGCGGGCCGGTCGAGGGGGTCACCGTCTGCGCAGTGCTGCGGACAGTCGCTCCGCGACTCCGGTGATGCCGGACGGAGCGAAGAGCACCAGCAGGACGAACAGGACGCCGAGGACGAACATCGGCTCGGAGACGACGTCGGCCACGGGCTTGGGCAGCCCATCGAGTGCTCCCGAGGCCGCCAGGGCGGGTAGCCGCAGTGTCAGCAGGCCGTAGATCAGTCCGCCGAGAGCCGCACCCCACAACCGGCCGGCGCCGCCGAGGACGACCATGACCAGCAGGGCGAGGGTGAAGTCGGCGCTGGACACACTGGGGTTGGCGCCCCGCGCCAGCAGTAGGTAGACGCACCCGCCGGCGGCCGCGAGCGTGCCGCCGAACGTGAAGGCCAGCAGCTTCGCGGGATAGGGCCGGATGCCGAGCATCTCGACCCGGTCCTCGTTCTCGCGGATCGCCTGCCACACGCGACCGGCCGTGGAGGTCGTGGCCAGGCGCCCGAGCACGAGAGTCATGACGGCGAAGGCGAGCGCGAGCCAGTACTCGTTGCGTGTGTTGACCACCCCGCGGAAGATCGTCGGCACGCCGTCACCGGCCAGCGAGAGGCCCTCCTCGCCGCCGGTGATGCCGAGCGGGTCGCTGACCAGGAAGATCGCGAACGCCTCGACGAAGGCCAGCGTGACCATGGCGAACGCGACGCCGCGGGCACGAAGGGCGACCGCACCGAGCAGTGCGGCGGCGGTGCCGCTGCCCACGATCGCCAGCAGGGCCGCGGGCACGTACGACAGGCCGGCTCGCGACATGAGCAGGTTCGTGCCGTAGACCGCGAAGCCGAAGAAGAGCGCGTGCCCGAACGACAGCAGGCCGGCGTAGCCGAAGACGACGTCGTAGCTCATCGCCAGGCCGGCGAAGACCAGGCCGGTCGCGAGGACCTGGAGCGCACCAGGGCTGGACACCAGTCCGGGCATCACACCCGGTAACCGGACGTCGAGCAGAGGCAGCACGGCGAGAACGACGACGGCCGCGAGCACGGCGGCCGTCCCCGCGAGCCCGCGGGACCCCAGGCCGGTCCTGGTGGGCTCGGTCGGGCCGGACCGCGCGGTCGAGGTGTCGTCGGCCGTGACGGCGTCGGTGGTCGACCCGTTCACCGCGCCACCGCCCCGAGCAGACCCTGCGGGCGGGCGAGCAGCACGACGGCCAGCAGCGCGACGACCGCGAGATCGCCGATGCCGGCGCCGACGTAGTAGTTCATCAGCTGCTGCACGAGCGCGACGAGGACGGCGGACACGGCCGTTCCGAGCACAGATCCCAGACCTCCGATGACGACGACGATGAAGGCGAAGATCAGCTGTGATGTGCCCAGGCTCGGGGTGACGCCGTTGAAGTAGACGGCCCCGAGCGCACCCCCGACCGCCGCCAGCAGCCCGCCGAGCGCGAAGACGAGGGTGAAGCTGCGGGCCACGTCGATGCCGAGCGCCTCGACCATCTGACGGTTCTGCACGCCCGCGCGGATGACGATCCCGTGGCGGGTCTTCGCCAGGAAGAGCAGCAGCGCCGCGAGGATGACGGCGGCCACGGCGAGGATGAGCAGCCGGCTGTTCGGGATCCGGGCGCCGAGCAGCGACGTCGTCGCACCGAACCACGCGGGTTGCGGCATGGGCTTGGAGTCGTACGAGAACAGACCACCCAGCAGTGCGACGAGCGCGAAGCCGAGCCCGAGCGTCAGCAGCACCTGACCCAGGTGGTTGCCGTACGACCGGGCGAGCAACCCGCGCTCGACGACGGCACCGGTGACCAGGCCCACCAGCGCTGCGACGACCACCGCTGCGGCGAAGCGAAGCCCCAGGTTGGCGATCATGCCGCCGTGCTCCATGACGAGCCAGGCGGCGTACGCGCCGATGCCGAACAGGGCGCCGTGAGCCAGGTTCAGCACGTCCATGAGCCCGAAGATGAGCGACAGGCCGGCGGCGAGCAGGAAGTAGAGCCCGGCGAGGCCGAGCCCGGTGACGACGATCAGCACGACGGTGCTCATCGGCGTGCCCGCGTCCGTCGGCCCGAGACGCCGAGCAGGGCGGCGACCTTCTGCTCGTCGGCGAACAGCTCGGCCATGCTGCCCGAGTGCACCACCACCCCGTGGTCGAGGACGACGACGTCCGTCGCGAGCCGCTCAGCGACCCGCAGGTTCTGCTCGACGAGCAGGATCGTGGTCTCGCCTGCGACCTGCTCGAGCGCGCGCACGACGTCGCCCACGACGGCCGGTGCGAGCCCCTTCGTCGGCTCGTCCACCAGCAGCAGCCGGCTGGGGTTGAGCAGCGCGCGGGCCAGCGCGACCATCTGCTGCTGGCCGCCGGAGAGGGTCCCGGCCCGCTGGGCGCGGCGCGTGTGGAGGTCCGGGAACAGCTCGTGCACGCGGTCGAGCCGGTCGGCGGCCTCCGGGGTGCGGGAAGCGAGTCGCAGGTTCTCCTCCACCGTGAGCTCACTGAAGACCTCGCGGTCCTCCGGCACGTACCCGACACCGGTCCGCACGAGCTGCGACGTCTTCGTCCCGAGCACGTCGCGGCCCTCGAGCCGGATGCGACCGGTCGCCGGGAGCAGTCCGAGGATCGCGAGCAGCGTCGTGGTCTTGCCGACGCCGTTGCGACCGAGCAACGCGGTGACCCGGTGCGGCCGCACCTGCAGGTCGACGCCCTGCAGGACGTGCGCATCTCCTCGATGGACGTGCAGCTGCTCGAGCTCCAGCAGCGGGGCCTGCTCGACGGCGGTCGTCACAGCTCCCCTCCCAGGTAGGCCTCGCGCACGGTCGGGTCGGCCATCACGACCTCCGGTTCACCCTCGAGCAGCAGCTGTCCTTGGTGCATGACCGCGATACGGTCCGACAGGCCGACGACGAGGTCCATGTGGTGCTCGACCATGAGCACCGTGCGCCCACGCTCGTGCACACCGCGCACGACGTCGACGAGTGGGTCGACCTCCTCGGCGCTCACTCCCGCGGTGGGTTCGTCCAGCAGCAGCACCGTCGGGTCGCTGCACAGCGCGAGGGCGATCTCGAGCTTGCGCTTGTCGCCGTGCGGGAGGTCACCCGCTCGGTCGTGCAGTCGCCCGGCCAGGCCGACCTCCTCCAGCACCCCGCGGGCGCGCCGCGTGGCGCCGTCGCCCGTCGAGGGCCGCCGCCAGAGCGCGAGGCTGCCGACCCGGCCGGCCGCGGCGAGCCGGGCGTTGTCGAGGACGGACAGTCCCCGGAACAGGCTCGAGGTCTGGAACGTGCGCCCCAGGCCACCCCGCACCCGCGCCGCCGGTCCGGTGCGGGTCACGTCGGTGCCGCCGAGCTCGATGGTGCCTGCGGACGGGCGCACGGCGCCGCTGAGCAGGTTGACCAGCGTGCTCTTGCCGGCTCCATTGGGGCCGATCACCGACAAGAACTCACCACGTCGCACGTCGAGGTCGACGTCCCTGACGATCGTGAACCCGCCGACCCGCCAGGTCAGACCCACGGTGCGCAGGAGGACGTCGCCGGCGACGCACGGCTCGAGCTCGGCGGCAGCGCTCACTTGCTCGACTCGGGCGGCGCGACCTGGTCCGGAGCGAGGGTGCTCAGGATGCGCGCCTTGCGGCTGCTCGCCGGGCCTTCGAGCGTGGCCGTGAACATCGGCTGGAGCATCGCGTGGTCCTGCGCGCGGATGGTCTGCTTTCCCTTCGGGGCGTCGAACTGCCAGCCCTCGAGCGCCTTGATCATGCTCGCCGTGTCCGACGGGTCGCCCGCGGACAGTGCCCGAACGATCATCTGCGCGGTGACCCAGCCGTCGGGCGTGAACAGGTCCGGCGCCGGGACGGCCTTGGCGAACTTCTCCGCTTCGGGACCGCTGCCGGCACCCGGGATGTAGTGAGCAAGG
This sequence comes from uncultured Actinomycetota bacterium, assembly GCA_963816695.1. Lineage (GTDB taxonomy): Bacteria > Actinomycetota > Actinomycetes > Actinomycetales > Angustibacteraceae > Angustibacter. The sequence goes on along the minus strand of CAWFLV010000004.1, from coordinate 198,398 downwards.
AACTTGATCTTGCTGGGATCGGTGCCGTAGGCCGGCCAGGAGGCGCTGTCGCCGAGGCCGGTCGTGACCGTGGTCGAGGACAGCACGCCCTGCTGCTGCAGCGACTGCCACATCGCGGAGGTGGTGTCGCCTGCCCACGCGACGAACAGGAGCTTGGGCGCCTTGGCCTTGATCTGTTGCGCGAACGGGGTGAACTCGTTGGCGGACTCCGGCGCGAGCAGGGACTCCACCTTGGCTCCCTTGGCGCCGAGCACCGCCTGCACGGCCGCGACGTTGCCCTTGCCGAAGGCGGTGTCCTGTGCGAACACGAGCACGTTGCCGGGATCGCCCTGGCCGAGCAGAGTGGCCGCGGTCGCGACGTCCTGGTAGGTCTGGCGGCCGGCCCGGAACGTGTTCTTGTTTATGCCGGTGATGGCGTCGGCAGCCGCGGCGCCCGAGATGTAGAGCAGGTCGTTCTCCTGAGCGAACGGTGCGAGCTTGAGCGCGACGCCCGACGACGCGGTACCGGCGATCACCTTCACCCCCCGGCCCGCGAGGTCGGTGGCGGCGGCGATCGCCTTGGCCGGGTCGGCGGCGTCGTCGACGATCTCGAGGTTGACCTTGCGTCCGTGGACCTCGCCGGTGCCGCCGGTCGCCGCCTTGAGACCGGCCTGCAAGCCCTGGACGTACTCCTTGCCGTAGCCCGCGAGCGGGCCGCTGGTGCTGGTGACGATGCCCACCGTGATGGGCTCGGAGCTCGAGCCGGTGCCCTCGTTTCCGCTGCTGCCGCCGCAGGCGGTCAGGAGAAGCGCGGGCGACAGGGCAGCAGCGATCAAGCGGACGGCGGACGGGACTCTCATCGGTCTCCTCGAAGTCGGCGGCGGTGGCTTCCGCCACCCAGCATTCGCTGACCCTAGGAACTCGGCGCTCCGCATCCAACGGAGGATGTCTCCATCAGACCCACGCTGTGTCCGTATGGTGTCTCCATGTCGAACGACTCGGGTACTGCGCCGGTGGTCAGCCCGGACGCCGGCGACGCGCTCGCCCGAGCGGTGATCGAGCTGCTCGGCCGGGATGCCACCGAGACCGAGTACCTGGCGCTCGCCGAGTCGGCGGCCCCCGATCGGCGAGCCGCCGTGGGGGCTGTGATCACCGGGGCGCTGCGCCTGAAGCAGACGCTCGACGCCCGCAAGCGCCGCGAGGCCGAGCTGGCGGCGTTGTACGAGTCGGCCGGCGACCTGTCGTCCTTGCGCGACGTCGAGGAGGTGCTCGTCGCCATCGTCCGCCGGGCCCGAGAGCTGCTGAGCACGGACGCGGCGTACATGATGGTCAACGACGAGGTGCGTGGCGACACCTACGTGCGCGTCACCGACGGCATCGAGACCGAGGCGTTCAAGAACGCGCGGCTCGACCTCGGCGCCGGCCTCGGCGGCCTCGTCGCCAAGACGGGCCTCCCCTACGCGACCGCCGACTACTACGCCGACCCGCGGTTCCTGCACACGGTCGACGACGTGGTCAACGGCGACCGGCTCGTGGCGATCCAGGGCGTGCCGCTCAAGCGGCGCGGTCAGGTCATCGGCGTCTTGTTCGCCGCCAACCGCCACGCCCGGCCCTTCAGCGAGGCCGAGGTCGCGCTCCTGATCTCCCTGGCGTCGCACGCCGCGATCGCGATCGAGAACGCCGCGCTGTTCCAGGCGGTGCAACGCACGGTCGAGGAGCTCACTCGGGCCAACCGGCTCATCCAGGAGCACAGCGAGTCCGTGGAGCGGGCGGCAGCGCTCCACGAGCGGCTGACCAACATCGTCCTCGAGGGTGGCGGCCTGGACGACGTGGCGCAGTCGGTCGCGGATCTGCTCGGCGGAAGCCTGCTCGTCCTCGACGCCGACGGTCGGGTGACGGCGGCGGTCGGGACAGCCGACCTGGTCCGCAACGCCGAAGCCCTCGGACGGCTCGACGACAGCGCGCTGGCCGTAGCGGTCAGCGCGGCGTCGGTCGAGGCGGTCTCGACGCGCCGTACGCGGGTGGTGCACAGCGACGACGTCGATGCGCCGGTGTCGGTCACGCCGATCGTCGCAGGCAGCGACGTCGTCGGCGCCCTGGTCTTCCTCGGCGAGGGGCTGGAGCCGTCCGACGTCCGGTCGCTCGAGCGGGCGGCTCTGGTCACCGCCGTCCTGCTGCTCAACGAGCGGTCGCTCGCCGAGGCCGAGCACCGGGTTCGTGGCGAGCTGCTCGACGACCTCCTGGTCGGCCCGGACCGGGACCCTGCCCGGCTGCGTCGTCGCGCTGCCCTCATCGGCGTGGACCTTGACGCGCCGCACACCCTGCTGGTCGTCCGGCCGGCCGATCCCGACGGGCGTCGCGTCGTCGCCCTTCAGGCGGCGCCCATCGCCGCGGCGGAGCAGGGTCTGTCCGGCGAGTACGGCGGCAACGTCGTCCTGCTCCTCGCAGCGTGCCCGGACGCCGGCTCGATGGCGCGGTCCGTGGCGCAGCGGCTCACCCGCCGGGCCGGCAACCCGGTGACGGTCGGTGCGGTGCAAGTCGCGCCAGGCGTCGACGGGCTCCTTGCGGGCTACGGCGACGCGACGCGGTGCCTGGACGTCCTGCTCGCCCTCGGCCGGGTCGGTGATGGCGCCAGCCCGGACGAGCTCGGCGTCTACGGCGTGCTGCTGTCACGAGCCGCGGCCGACGACTACGGCCGCTTCGTCCGGCAGACGATCGGACCGGTGCTCGACTACGACGCCGCGCGTGGCGCCGAGCTCACCGACACCCTGCGGACCTACTTCGACTGCAACGGCAACCTGGCACGGACCGCGGCGGCCCAGTACGTGCACGTGAACACGCTGTACCAGCGGCTCGATCGGATAGGCCACCTTCTCGGTGAGCGCTGGAGACACGGCGACGACGCGCTCCAGGTGCAGCTCGCGCTCAGGCTGCACCGGATCCTCGACGTGCCCGACGGCGCAGCCCGCACGCGTTAGCACGGCAGGCGGCGCAGTGGCCTGAGCTTGCTCGGGCCGTCAGCTGCCCACCGAGCGAGAGTAGGCCGGCCGAGCGCAGGTCCCTAGGGGGTCGTCATGGACGCCTACCTTGCCAGCGTTGTTGGCGCACCGGAACGATGGGCGCCGCGCGCGGGAGCGTGGCGCGACGTACAGACAGGGCTTGGCTCGCGTCCACGTCGGCACACCCGTCCAGGCCGAGCTGGACAGTCAGGGGGAGGGGTGCGGCGCGACAACGAGCAAGCAACGGACATCAGGCAGCGGCTCAGGAGGAGGGCACGTGCCCGGCAAGTACGACGCGCTGGCAGGTCACCTGTCAGCCCTCCCGCCCGAGCAGTCGGTCACCGAGGTGACGTTCGAGCAGGTCGACCGGCTGGTGGGTGGCCTGCCGCCCACGGCACGCCGGGTGCGCCAGCGGTGGGCGAACAACTCTCAGGTACAGGCGCTGGCGTGGCGTGAGGCCGGCTGGCACGTCGAGCAGGTGGACTTCGCCGGCCACGGCGTCAGGTTCGCGCGGGGGCCGGATCGGCGGCACCCGTGCGGGCCGGCTCGCGCAGGCGGCAGCGGCTTCCCAGCCCGAGGTGGCCGCACCAGATCGGCCGGAGCCCTCGGCCGAGACGACGGTGTCCCCGCGAACGGCTCGGCAACCGTCGGGACGAACGTCGAGGTGTCGGTGCGGCTCACCTGGCAGAGCTCGGGAGCGGTCAGCCTGGACGGCTCCGGCAAGGTGGCCTTCCCGCGGCCACTACCGGCCGGACCCGGCCTGTACCGGCTGAGGTTCACCCCACGCTGGCTCCACTGGCCGTGTCAACCCATGTCTGGTTCGTCGCCTACGCTGCAGGGTTTACGGCGCTCACGGTCGTCGCACTGCGCCAGATGGGGCTGTCGGGGTTGGCGTTCGGACTGCTGGTCGCGTCCAGTGGGGTCGCGAGTCTCGCCGGAGCAACCGTTGCGCCCATGGTCGGACGCCGACTCGGCACCGGGCCGACGATCATCGCGACCCGATTGGTCCACCCCGTCGCCTGGGTCCTGGTCGCTGCGGCGCCCGACGCTGCCATCGGTGTGGTGCTGCTTGGCGGAGCATTGATGCTCCAGGGCTTCGCCATGGGCGTCGAGAACGCCAACGACACGGGCTACTGGCAGATCGTCACCCCCGACAGGCTTCTCGGTCGGGCTAATGCCACGAGACGCTCGGCGAACCGCTCGGCGGGAGCACTCGGCGCGGTCCTGGCGGGATAGGGCTGACCGTGTTTGACGTGCGACTGACTCTGATCGGCGTGTCCGCCGTGTCCGCCGTGTCGGCGGTGATCGTTGGCCTGTCGCCGATGCGGACCGTGCGCGTCACTGACTTGCACAGTGCCAGAACGGGGGCGGACGACGAACCGAGTGCAACCGGCGTGGCAAGCCGCCTGGAGTCCGTGGTCCGCGCGCACCCCAGTACCGACCGCGACTGAATGGACCGAGCGGACTGAGACCGTGCAACGACCCATTCATCCCCATGCGGTCACGCTCCGCGCCCCAATGGGAAGGAGACCTGCCGCCCAACGGAACGCACTCATCTAGCCGCGATGAGGATGTGCGTCATACCGCGTGTAAGCCGTCGTGCTCGCCCGGACACTCTTCTACGGGCGATGATTTCGGAGAGTCCGGTGGGTCTGACCTTCAAGGTGCTGCACGCTGCAGTGGCTGGTCGGCAAGGAGGTCGTCATGGAGAGCATCAATCTTGGCGTGGCCGAGGGGCTCGCGCCGGTGGATTGGGAGGCCGTCGTCGGCCGGCTCGCCTCGCGAGAGGCACCGACGGGCGAGGAGAGTCAGGGGTTCAGGACGTGGCTGGCGACGTCCAATGCGGACGGCAGCCCGCACGTCACGCAGGTCGGCGCGCTCTGGGTGGATGGCGCGTTCTGGTTTCAGACCGGCGCCCGCACCCGAAAGGCCCGCAACGTCGGGCGTGACCCGCGCTGCTCGGTAGCGGTGTCCGTCAGCGGCGCGGACGTCGTTGTCGAGGGCGATGCAGCCAGGGTGACGGACGGGGTCGCATTGGCTCGGATCGCGAAGGCGTGGGTGGCCATCGGCTGGCCGGCCGAGGCGCACGAGAGTGGGACAGGCATCACCGCCCCGTACAACGCTGCGGGGCTCGGGCCGGCACCGTGGAACGTGTATCGCATCGAGCCACGCTCGGCGGTCGTGCAGCTGACGGTGGAGCCGGGCGGGCTGACACGGTTCAAGTTCTGACGGCCTTGGGCACTGTGAGCGCCCTGAGCCACGAGACGGAGCGTGCGCGTCCCTCCGGTGGGGGATCGGTCGTCAAGGACGCGAGCTGCGAGCGGACCGGAGTGCTCGCACCGCATCCGCTCCATCAGACCGAGAGCGATTCCGCCTCGGCTACGACCGGCGGCCGGGCGCGCTCGTGCCAGCTCAACGCGCTGATCGACGTGACGAGCACGGCGAAGCCAACCCACTGGGTCATGGACAGCGACCCGCCCAGGAAGACGATTCCGACGATGGCCGCGGTTGCCGGGAAGGCCATCTCGGCGAACGTGGCCCGAGCAGCGGCCGTCGTACGCAAGCCTAGGTAGTAGAGCGTCAGCGCGAGCAGGCCCGGGACCAGGGCCAGCAGCACCAGCCCCGGAACGTTGGCCCAACCTGGCGCGAGTGGTGCGTCAACTTGCCAGCCGATGGCGAGCGCCGCCGGCAGCCCCCACGCGTAGCGCAGGACAGTGAGGTCCCGCGGCCGCACGGTTGGGCTGACAAGCCGGCCGAGGACGGTCCCGGCTCCCCAGAGGGCGGCGGCGCCGATTGAGAGCAGTGCGATTTGCAGCGCGGCCATCTGCACGTGCAACGGCTGCGGGAATGCCAGCAACCAAGAGCCAGCCAGAGCCGGTAATGCGAAGTAGGCGAACCGGGGCCGCAGTCGCTCAGCCAGGATCGTGACGGCGAGCAGGACGGCGAAGAGCGGCTGTAGCTTCTGCAGCACCAAGGGGGCCACGAAGTCACCGGTCTGGGCCGACAGTTTGAACGCCTGAGTGAACAGCGCCGTCGCCGTCGCCGACGCGCCGGCGCCGATCAGAGCGACGGCGATCCGGTCCCGCTCGCCTCCGCTGCGGGGAGTTCCCAACCGGGGTCGGGACATCGCCTCACGCGCAGCGCGGATCGCGTCGAGCGTGTCGGACTTCGCGCCGTTGCGGCGTGCAGCTCGCCTCGGGCGGTCCAGTTCGATGACGATCTCCGAAGTCTCCAGCAGCTGACGACTCAGCCCGGCGCCGTGGCCGCGCCGCTACCGAGCGCACTGAGATCACCGTCGGCTGTGGCCCGCGTACGCCAGCAACCCACGGGCGACCACGCGGCCTCCCACCGCGTGGACGGCGGCCACAACGTCCGCGCGCTGCCAGTGGACGAGGTGCGAGAGCGTGCCGGATCGACGGAACGACTCAAGCCGCCGCGAGGTTACGCCGAGTGATCTTTAGCATAAGTAATGACCGTTGGTAATAAGGTAGGCTAACGACCGATGGCACATCAGGGCATGACGAACGAACCCGGGACAACTACTCGCGGCACGCGGCGGGGTGTGCCTGCGCTCGCAGCCGACCTGCGCGTCGCGGTGATGCGGGTCTCGCGCCGGATCCGGCAGGAGCGCAGCGTCGACGACGTCACGCCCGGCCAGTACTCCGTGCTCGCCGGTCTGGCGAACCACGGCCCGCTGACGCCGCGTGAGATCGCGGCGCACGAGAAGGTGCAGCCGCCGTCGATGACCCGCACCATCGCCGCGCTCGAGGAGCTCGGCCTGGTCAGCCGCACCGACCACCCGACCGACGGCCGGCAGGTGCTGGTGGCGCTGACCGAGGCGGGCGCCGTCGCCGTGCGCGAGACTCAGAAGCGTCGCGACGCGTGGTTGGCCAAGCGGCTGGCCGAGCTGGCGCCGGACGAGCGCGAGACGCTCGCCCGGGCCGCCGTCATCCTGCAGCGGGTGGCCGGCTCATGAGCCCCACCTTCCGCGCCATGCGCGTGTTCAACTACCGCGTCTGGGCCATGGGCGCGATCGTGTCCAACGTCGGCACCTGGATGCAGCGCGTCGCCCAGGACTGGCTCGTGCTCACGGTCCTCACCGACCACTCCGCGGTGGCCGTCGGCATCACGACCGGTCTGCAGTTCGCCCCGATGCTGCTGCTGGCGCCGCTCGCCGGCGTGCTCGCCGACCGGGTGCCCAAGCGCCGGCTGCTGCTGGCGACGCAGACGTCCATGGGCCTGATCGGCCTGGTCATGGGCGTGCTGGTCGTCACCGACACCGTGCAGCTCTGGCACGCGTACGTGCTGGCGGCCGCGCTCGGTGTCGCCGCCGCCGTCGACGCACCGGCGCGGCAGGCGTTCGTCAGCGAGATGGTGCCCCGCGAGGACCTCTCCAACGCCGTCGGCCTCAACAGCGCGTCGTTCCACGCCGCGCGCATCGTCGGCCCGGGCCTGGCCGGCCTGCTCATCGCCTGGGTGGGCACGGGGCCGGTGTTCCTCATCAACGCCGTCACGTTCATCGCCGTCATCGCCTCGCTGCTGCGCATGCGGCTGAGCGAGCTGATGCCGGCGCCGGCCGCCCCGAGGGGACGCGGGCAGCTGCGCGAGGGGTTGCGGTACGTGCGCGGTCGGCCCGACCTGATGCTGATCATGGCCATCGTCTTCCTGGTCGGCACGTTCGGCCTGAACTTCCAGATGACCACCGCGATCATGGCCACCGCGCAGTTCCACAAGGGCTCGGGCGAGTACGGCCTGCTGGGTTCGATCATGGCGATCGGCTCGCTCGGCGGGGCGCTGCTCGCCGCGCGTCGAGAGCGGCCCCGGCTCCGCCTCGTGATCGGTGCGACCTTCACCTTCGGCGTCTTCGCCACGGCGGCGTCCCTGATGCCGACGTACCTGTTCTTCGCGCTGGCGCTGATCCCCGTCGGCCTGTCGTCGTTGACGCTGATGACCAGCGCGAACGCCACCGTCCAGCTCAGCGTCGAGCCGAGCATGCGCGGGCGCGTCATGGCGCTGTACATGGCGATCTTCATGGGCGGCACGCCGCGTCGGCGCACCGATCATCGGCTGGGTGGGCAGCTCGCTCGGTCCCCGCTGGACCATCCTCGTCGGCGGCCTCGTGGCGCTGGCCACCGCGCTCGTCGCCGTCGCGTACGTGCTCCGGCGCGACGACCTGCGCGCTCAGCTACCGCTGGAGCCAGACGCCGCACCTGCAGGTGCGCAGCGTGGTGGCCGAGCGCGAGCTCGCTCGCGCCCAGCTCGCGGCGCACCAGGCCAACGACTCGCGCTCGGCCGCCTGAGCGGCCAGGCTAGGGACCTTGGCTCGTTACACGGGCCTGATCTTGTGGACGCTGGGCGGCGGCAAGCTGCCGCTCGAGAACGGCGATCGCGGTCATAACCGTCGAGCGCACCCATGTCGTCGTCGCGGTCGAGCATGGTGCCCACGTGGTCGCGCGCTGTACGACACCACCGTGGCCCTCGCCAGGCCGTTGCGTCTGAAGCATCAGTCATCACGGCATCAATCACGCTTACCGGGGAGTCAACGGTGGAGCTCGTGGCGGCCACATCACTCAACGCGCGGTTGACGCAGAGGTATGTTGGTAAGACCATTCAAGAACAAGGAATGGAGTTGCCAGTGCCACCTTCTGGAACGTTGATCGTGGGTGCCAGCCAGGCCGGCGTCCAGCTCGCGGTGTCTCTGCGCGAGCTCGGGTACGTCGACCCGATCACCCTGGTGGGCGAGGAGGACCACGCGCCGTACCAGCGACCACCGCTGTCGAAGGAGTTCCTCTCCGGTGCCGCCGACCATGCCTCGTTGCCGTTCCGGTCACCGACCTTCTACCAGGACGCCCAGATCGAGGTGCGGCGGGCCGAGCGGGTCACCCGGGTCGCGCTCGACGCGCCGACGGCCGGGCGCCTCGGACACGCGCTGAGCAGCAGCGGCGACACTCTCCCGTTCGATCACCTCGCCCTCACGGTCGGCGCCAGGCCGCGCCGACTCTACGTTCCCGGCATGCACCTCGAGGGAGTGGACTACCTGCGCGACGTCGACGAGGCCGAACGGCTGCGCAAGCACCTGGACGCCGCTGCCGAGGTCGTCGTGATCGGCGGCGGCTTCATCGGTCTGGAGGCTGCGGCTGCGGCGCGCTCGCGCGGCAAGTCCGTGACCGTGGTCGAGGCGGCCGACCGGCTGCTGGGCCGGGCCGTGGCGCCGGTGATGTCGCAGTTCTACCGCCAGGCGCACGAGCGACGTGGCACGACGGTGCGGCTGTCGTCGACCGTCGTGGAGGTACTCGGCCACTCGGGGCACGTGCGCGCCGTCCGTCTCGCCGACGGCACGGTGCTGCCCGCTGACGTCGTGCTCGTGGGCGTCGGAGTCGTCCCGCGCACCATGCTCGCCCGCCAGCTCGGCCTGACCCTCGACGGCGGCATCGTCGTCGACGAGTTCGCTCGCACCAGCACAGACGGCGTCGTGGCCGCCGGAGACTGCGCCGTCATGCCCCATCCGATGAGCGGCGAGGGCAGGGTCCGCCTGGAGTCGGTCGAGAACGCCATCGCTCAGGCGAAGGTCGCCGCAGCCACGATCACGGGCTCACTGGACGCCACGCGCGCGGTGCCCTGGTTCTGGAGCGACCAGGGTGACCTCAAGCTGCAGATCGCGGGGATCGCGAGTGGCTTCGACGAGCACGTAGTGCGCGGCGATCCGGAGAGTGAACGGTTCTCGGTGCTCTACTACCGCAAGGGCAGGTTGCTCGCCCTCGATGCGGTGAACTCCCCCGCGGACTACATGGCTGCGCGCAAGGCCCTAACCGCTGGTGCGCAGCTGCCGGCTCGCCTCGCTGCTGACACGTCGATCTCGCTGAAGCAGCTGCTGGCGGACGCCGGCACCCGGCAGGCTGGCCCAGCGGCCTGATGGTGCGGGACGGCGACCGCGTCAGATGACCGCCGCCTCCAGCGACTCGGGGGCGAACAGCTCGTGCGGCGCCAGGCCGGGAGCGGAGAGTCCCTGCTCGCGGTGGTAGCGCAAGAACGTCGCGAGCACGTGCTCGTTGCCGTCGAGCCCGTACGACCAGTAGTCCTCGCCCAGAAGCTGACGCGCGAACTCAAGGTCCGGCACCAACCACGGCAGCATGAAGCGCAGGGCCGAGGTGTCGTACAGCGCCTCCATCGCGCGGTCCTTGGCGAGGCGGAACGCCTTGGTCAGAGACTGCGCCACCCAGGGATAGCGCTCGTAGACGTCGCGACGGACGACCACGACGTGCATGATCGGGAAGATGCCCGTGGCGACGAAGTAGTCCCGCTCCGCGGCGACCACGTCAGGGAACAGTCGCCGCACGCGGGGGTCACCTGTAGCGAAGGGTCGCGGGATCCGCGGCGTGCACAGGGCATCGAGCTCGCCATCGACGAGCATCTGCGACAGCGTGCGGCCCTGCGGGGCGCTCTCGACGACCAGCCCGGCGACCGGCGTGACCGGCGCCTTCTCGACCCGCCCGGTGGACTCCTGGCCGCCGGTGACGTGGACGACGGACGTCGGCGCCACGCCGTGGTGGTCAGCCAGGATGCCTCGAAGCCACACGCAGGCCGACAGCTGCAGCTCCGGCGAGCCGACCCGCTTGCCGACGAGGTCCTGCGGCCGCTCGATGCCGGCGTCGGCGCGGCAGTACAGCGCGCCGTGCCGGAACATCCGCGACGTGAACACCGGGATCGCCACGAACGGAGGGCTGTCCTGCTGCAGCGACAGCACGTACGACGACAGCGACATTTCCGCGACGTCGAATTCGCGGTGACGCAGCATCCGGAAGAACGTCTCCTCGACCGGCAGGCGCAAGTACGTCAGGTCGATGCCGTCGGGACGCACCGTGCCGTCCTCGAGTGCACGCGTGCGGTCGTAGTCGCCGCAGGCGAGCGTCAGCCTCAGCCTCGCCACGGTGGACTCAGGCCGACGTCCGGGCCGCGGACGAGCGCGATGCCAGCAGCGCGTCCAGCCGCGGGTACACCCGACGGGCGTTGCGCGAGTACACCTTCTCGCGCTGGTCGGGAGTGAGGTCGGCGGCGTCGACGTAGTGCTTGGTGTCGTCCCAGCCGACTCCTGTTTCGGGGTCGGCGCCACGCACCGCGCCGAGCATCTCGGAGGCGAACAGGATGTTGTCAGCGGGGATGACCTCGGTGAGCAGGTCGATGCCGGCCTGGTGGTAGACGCAGGTGTCGAAGAAGACGTTACGCAGCAGCTGCTCCACCGGCGGGCGGCCCAGCCGCTCGGCCAGTCCACGGAAGCGGCCCCAGTGGTACGGCACCGCCCCGCCGCCGTGGGGAATGACAAACCGCAGCGTCGGGTAGCGCTCGAACAGATCGCCCTGCACGAGCTGCATGAAGACGGTCGTGTCTGCATTGAGGTAGTGGCCACCCAGCGTGTGGACGGCGGGGTTGCAGCTGGCCGAGACGTGGATCATCGCCGGCACGTCGAGCTCCACCAGCGCGTCGTACAGCGGGAACCAGACCGGGTCGGTGAGAGGCCGGGCGCCCCAGAACCCACCGGAGGGATCGGGGTTCAGGTTGGCGCCGACGAACCCGAGCTCCTCGACGCACCGGCGCAGCTCGGCCACGACGGGCCCCAGGGAGCCACCTGGCGTCTGCGGCAGCTGGCAGACCCCCGCGAAGTGGTCAGGGAACAGCCCGCTGACCCGATGCACCAGGTCGTTGGCCTGCCTGGCCCACGCCGTGGCGACCGCCTGGTCGTCGACGTGGTGCTCCATGGCGGATGCCTTGGGGGAGAAGAGCATGAGATCGCCGCCGCGCTCACGCAACACCCGCAGCTGGTTTCCCTCGATGCACTCCCTCAACTCGTCGTCGCTCACGTCCGGCGGCACGGGGCGATCCATGGAGGGGTCCGCGAGGGCCGCTAGCTGGGCCCGCCGGAACGCGTCGTGGGACGCCGGGGTCGTCGTGAAGTGGCCGTGGCAGTCAATGATCATCGCGAGGAGTCCCCTGCCTCCGACGCGGCCGCCGGCTCGACGTACCGCAAACCCTTGCTCGCCAGGGCTTCTCGCATGCCGTGCAGATCGAGACTGAGCTCGCCGGCGGCGTAGCGGGCGCGGGACGCTCGCTCCTTCTCCTCGCGGGCGAGGGACGCCTCGAGCACCGTCTCGGCGTCCTCCGCGCGCACGACCACGACGCCGTCGTCGTCAGCGACCACGAGGTCACCGGGCCGCACGAGCTGCTCGGCGCACACGACTGGGACGTTCACGCTGCCCAGCGTCTCCTTCACGGTGCCCTGGGCCGAGACGCACCGCGACCACACCGGGAACCCCATGCGGGTCAGCTCCGCGACGTCACGACAGCCCGCGTCGATGACCAGCCCCTGCACCCCGCGCGCGGCGAGCGCGGTGGCCAGGAGCTCGCCGAAGTAGCCGGCGTCCGAGCGGGACGTCGGCGCTACGACGAGGACGTCGCCCTCCTGGCACTGCTCCACTGCCACGTGCAGCATCCAGTTGTCGGCCGGCGGCACGCTCACCGTCACGGCCGTGCCGGCCACGTGCGCTCCGGAGTAGACGGGGCGGACGCGCGGGGCGAGCAGGCCCACCCGTCCCTGCGCCTCGTGCACGGTCGCGACGCCGAGCTCGGCGAAGCGCATCGCAGCCGCGCGGTGAGGCCGCTCCTCGCGTCGCACCACGACGTTCAGCGCGCCAGCCATGAGGCCCTCACTTCCACGGCAGCAGGGACACGTGCACGACGTCCTGCTCGTCGCCCTGCCCCCCGACGGCGCGGATGGCGCGGTCGACGTCGTCCAGGCCGAAGGTGTGCGTCGTCAGCCGCTCGAGCGGGAACCGGTGCGACGCCAGCTGCTCCAGCGCCAGCTCGCACGCCCGGTAGCTGTGGCCCCGCGCGCTCTTGATGGTGATCGCCTTCTCGGTGACCTTCTTCATCGGGAAGTCCGGGAAGGCCGCGAGCTCGCCCTGCACCACCATGACGCCCTCTCGGCGCTTGAGGGCGTCGACGCCGAGCAGCAGCGGGGCCGTCCCCGCGCCTGCCGTGCAGTCGAGGACGACGTCGACCCCCTGGCCGCCGGTCGCCTCCATCACCCGCTCGAGCGGGTCCTCGGTGAGGACGTCGACGACGACGTCGGCGCCCAGGTCCTTCGCGAGGGCCAGGCGCGCGGCGTCCCGCGTCGTCCCGGTGACGATGATCAAGGAGGCTCCGGCTTGCTTGCAGGCCACGACCTGCGACAGCCCCTGCTGGCCCGGCCCCTGGATCAACACCGTCGAGGCGTAGCCGACCTCGGCGGCGAACAGCGCCCACTCGATGCCGTTCGACAGCGGGGTGACGATCCCTGCAAGCTCGTTCGAAACACCGTCGGGTACCCGGTGCAGCACCGCGTTCCACGGCAGGTAGAGGTACTGCGCGAAGCCGCCCCAGAGCGTGTAGGGCTTCTCGCACGACGTGTAGCCGTAGCGGCGTGCGTCCGGGTTCGTGCGCCAGTCGGTGTTCTCGCAGTGGCGGTACTGGCCGGCGTGGCACCACTCGCAGCGGTAGCAACCCACGTAGTGCTCGACGAAGACCCGGTCGCCCTCGACGAGCCCGTGTCGCTCGGTGAAAGCGCGGCCGGCCTCGGCGATGACCCCGACGTTCTCGTGCCCCATGATCACCGGGTCGGCGAAGGGTGGCTTGGCGTACATCTTGACGTCGGTGCCACAGATCCCCGCGACCTCGACCTTGAGCAGCGCGCCGTCGTCCGGCAGGTCGGGCCGGTCGAGCTCACGCACCTCGGTGCGGCTCGGACCGGTGCGCACCGCTGCAAGCACCTTCTCGGTCATCTACGCTCCTTCGTCCGCCATGGCTCTCACGCAGCCATTCAAATGGTCTGTCCTTTTTACCATAAGTGCTAGAGTCAACCCATGGCTGAGACGCTCGCGACGACCCGGCTGACGGCGGTGACTCGCACCCAGGGCAACAACCGCGCCCTCAAGGACGGCCGCATCACGCCTCGGGGGTACGACCTCGCCTTCGAGGAGGTCCCGGTGCTCGTCCGCGCGTTCCGGCGGATGGTGCGCGAGCTGGCCTACGACGTGAGCGAGATGGCGCTGACCACCTACGTGTGCGCGCGGGCCCACGACGTCGCGTTCACCGCGCTGCCGGTGTTCCTGGTGCGCGGGTTCCACCACGGAGCCATCCGGGTCGACGCGCGCAGCGGCATCACGCACCCGAGCCAGCTGGCCGGCCGCCGGGTCGGGGTCAATCGGGGCTACACCGTGACCACCGGCGTGTGGGCGCGCGGGATCCTGCACGACGAGTACGGGCTTGACCCGGCATCGGTCACCTGGGTCCTGTCCGGAGACGAGCACGTCGCCCAGTACCAGCCGCCCGACAACGTCGTCAGCATGCCGCCGGGCGCCACGCTCGAGCAGCTGTTGGTCGATGGCGACCTGGCCGCGGTCATCGGGATCGACAGCGACGACCCGAATGTCGTCCCGCTGCTCCCCCACGCCGAGCAGGCCGCCCTGCATGCGGTGCGCGAGCGTGGCACCTACCCGATCAACCACCTCGTCGTCGTCAAGGACTCCGTGCTGGCCGAGCACCCAGACGCCGCCACCTCACTCTTCGAGGCGTTCGCCGAGAGCAAACGGCTGTACGTCGAGAAGCTGCGCGCGGGCGCGATCGAGACCCCCACTGCCGCGGACCGCACCAACCAGCTGGTCATGGACGTCACCGGCCAGGACCCCTTGCCCTACGGCGTCGAACCGAACCGGCAGGTGCTGGAGCAGCTGATCCGGCACGCCGTCGCCCAACGGATCATCGACCGACCGGTACCAGTCGAGACCCTCTTCGCCGAGCCGACCCTCGGCCTCACCGGCTGAAGCACCCGAAGGAGGCCCTCCGTGCGCGTCGCGATCGCCGCCGACCACAACGGCGTGCAGCACAAGGCTGAGCTCATCCGCTGGCTGACGGCGCGTGGGGACGACGTCGACGACCGCGGTGCCCACGACCCCGACACAGTGGTCGACTACCCACCCCTGTGCGCCGACGTGGCGCGCGAGGTGTTGGACGGGCGGGCCGACCTGGGCATCGTCGTCGGTGGCAGCGGCCAGGGTGAGGCCATCGCCTGCAACAAGATCCGGGGCATCCGTGCCGGCGTGTGCCAGGACCTCTTCAGCGCCGAGATCTCCCGGGCTCACAACGACGCGAACGTCCTGGTGCTGCCGGCCAAGATCCTCGACGTCGAGCAGGCGCGCGCCGTAGCGCAGGTCTGGCTCGACACCGCTTTCAAAGGTGGCCGCCACCAGCGCCGCGTCGAGCAGATTGAGGCGCTCGAGCGGGGTGAGCCGCTGACCTGACCCCACCGGTCAGCAGGCGCGCAGGAACTCCAGGACCCGCGCGGGCGCGTTGTCCTCGGTCTGTTCCGCGACCGGCACGTCCCACAGCTGCGCGTGCGGCAGGCACTCCTGCAGGTAGCGTGCCGCCGAAGGCGCGTGCGAGTCGTCCTGGCCGGGCACGATCAGCGCCCGCGCGCTCAGCGTCATGAGGTCCTCCGGCTCGGCGCCAGGCACGGTGTCGCGGTCGAAGAGCAGCCGGACGGTGCCGCGCAGCAGCAGCTGGTACCGCGCCGGGTCGAGGTCGGCGTACGCCCGGGCGAAGTCGTCGTCACGCCGGATGGCACCCGCCCACGGCCCGACCCGTGGGTCCTTCGTGAATCCGCTGTCGCTGGACCGGGCCAGCTCGACGACAGCCGCGAGCCCCTGCGAGTTCGCGAAGGTCTGGTGGGTGGCGAACCGCTCCTCCTGCTTCATGCGGTACCGCGGGCCGCCGGCCGGTGAGTACAGCACGAGGCCGCCGACGCGTCCCGGGTGGGCGACGGCGAAGGCTGCCACGGTCGAGCACCCGACGCAGCCGCCCATCAGGTGCGCGCGTTCGACCGCGAGGTGATCGAGCAGCGCCTCGCCCTGGCGGACGTAGTCGGACCAGCCGATGCGCTGCACCCGTCCCCCGGATTGCCCGGACTCCCTCCGGTCGAACGTGATGCAGGTGAACTCTCGCGTGAGGTGCTCGAGCAGGTTCAGCCGGCGGTACACGCCCACCGTGCGCCACGCCTCGAGGCTCGAGTCGAACCCTCCCGGCGAGAACATCAGCAGCGCGGGGCCTGAGCCCTCGACGCGGTAGCGGGTCGGGATGCCGTCGAGCACCGCCTCAGCCACGCAGGCCTCCCTTGATCTGGCGCCCGGCCCGCACGTCGTCGGCGTAGGCACTGAGAGCGTCGAACGCGATCTGCGCGACGTTCGCGTAGGTGTCGGGCGGCTGGTCGAGACCAGAAGCGGCGTACCCGATGGCCGCGTGCGCCATGCGGATGCGGCCGTCGAGCCACGGCCCACCTCCGTGGCCGCCCAGCACGGGGATCGCAACCGCCTCGGCCACAGCCGGGCCCGCGACCGGGCCGGAGTTGGTGAAGTTCAGCAGCGCGGCGCCCGCCGCCTCCAGCCGGCGGGCCTGCTGCACCATCTCGTCGGCCAGCTCGTCCGGCACCTGGGTGTCGGCGCCCGGCGTCGCGGAGTACTCGACGCCGTACCGCAGCGCGGTCTGGGGAGTGATGCCGAACTGCGCGAACACCGGTATGCCGGCTCGGGTGACCGCCTCGACGGCCTCGGGAAAGTCGGCGGCCCCATCGAGCTTGACGAGGTCGACACCCCCCTCCTTCACCAGCCGGACGGCGGCCCTGACCGCTTCGGCCGGCCCCTCCTGCAGCGGCCCGAAGGGGAAGTCACAGCTCACCAGCGCCCGCTCGACGCCGCGCCGCACGGCCTGGCACACCACGAGCAGCTGCTCCATGGTGATCTCGAGGGGATTCGCGTGGCCCCACAGGTTCTTGCCGACCGTGTCGCCGACCGACACGATCTCGACGCCCACGCGGTCGACGACTCGCGCGATCTGGTAGTCCCACGCCACGACGCACACGATCTTGCGGCCGTCGCGCTTCATCTGCTGTACGCCTGGCAGCGTCGTCTTACCGTCCACTCGGCCTCCGCTCGAGGATGGTGCGCTCAGGGTGTCAGGGACATCCCTCAGGTGCGCAGCGCGGTCAGCACCTCCGCGACGTCGTCCTCGTCACCGGTCACCAGGATGAACCGCGCGTGCGGCCGGAGAGCGGCGACGGCGGCGCGCTGACTAGCACCGTCGCCGAGCACCAGTGCAGCCGTCATCGTGCCCCGCACCGTGCAGGCGGCGCCGATGACGGACGCGGCCTCGGCGCCGGCGTCGGACGTCGCGAGCATGACCACCACGTCGACGCCGTCCAGCTCGTCCGCGAGCTCGGTGGGTGCGCCGTCCAGCGTGAGCGTTCGCACCTGGGACACACCGTCCGCACCACGGGTGGCCGACTCGCACTGCACGAAGCGCGCGCTGGCCCAGGGCATCGTCGCCACCGTCCGCATGATGTCGAGTCCGCCCGCGTCGAGGGAGATGACACGGGTGGCCCGGGACGGCGCGATCGGCGCGTCGATCCGGTAGGCGGCTTCGCCGGCGGTCGCGGCCCGTGCGCAGCTGCTCAGCAGGATCGGCCGGGACCCCATCAGATCGAGCTCTGGCGCTTGCCCGGGACGACGGCGACGTCGTCGCGCACGGAGTCCAAGAAGCCCTCTTCCTTCGGTAGCACGACCGCGGCCGACCGAACACGGTGGTGCGCCGGGTCGACGCCGGGAGGCGTCCTGCCCTCGTCGCGCAGGGCGATCGCCGCCTTGCGCAGCTTCTGCCGCGCCTTGATGATCCCGCTGTCGGCCGGGACCAGGCGCTCCTTGCTGCGGTCGACGATAGGCCCCATGCTCTCCTGCAGCGAGGAATCCTGGATCGCGATGCCCTCGACTCCCGAGTAGGTCTCGCCCCGCTTCTGCGCCTCGCGGTCCATCAGGTAGTCGTTGTCCTTGTTGGCTTCAGGTCGGTAGGTGCCGGGGATGTTGCGGCTGTGCACACCTTGTCCCTGCTGCATGGCGCTGCGCTCGGCGTCAGTCAGCGACCGCACGGGGTGGTAGTCGAAGGAGTACACCCAGCAGTTCTCGTCGTCGATGGGCACCCAGAAGTGCCCGTGCACGGGGTGGTCCCCGCGGGGCGGCACCATCGTGAAGGCGGGCAGGACGAACGGCGTGATGCGCCAGTAGTACTGGCCGTCCTCGGCGTTGCGCCGGGCACCGACGAGCAGCCCGCCGTCGACATCCGCGACCTCGAAGAACGGCTTCAGGTCTCCCAGGTTGTACTGATTTCCCTTGGATCCCTTGAACAACGGGTCGGTGTTCAGCGCGCCAGAGTGCAGGAAGGACACGTGGCTGGAGTCGATGCCGCCCTCAAGCGCCTGCAGCCAGTTGCACTCCTGCCAGCGCTTGGAGGTGAAGGTCTGCTCGGACGGCACCTGGCTGAACTCGTACTCCGGTAGGTCCGGACGCTTCGCTGGGTCGCCCATGTGGGTCCAGAGCAGGTCCCCCACCTTGACCAATGGGTACGAACGCAGCTTGACGTTCGCGCAGAAGCTGCCATTTTCCGGCTCGGACGGCACCTCGACGCACTGGCCGGTGACGTCGTACTTCCAGCCGTGGTAGACGCATCGCAGGCCGGCCTCCTCGTTGCGGCCGAACCACAGCGACACGCCACGGTGAGCGCAGAACTCGTCCATGAGACCGTAACGGCCCTCGCTGTCGCGGAAAGCGATCAACCGTTCCGACAGCAGCTTCACCCGCACGGGGGGGCCGTCATTCTCGTCGAGCTCCTCGGCGTGCAGCGCCGGGATCCAGTACTGCCGGAACAACTCGCCCATCGGCGTT
Organism: uncultured Actinomycetota bacterium; assembly: GCA_963816695.1. GTDB lineage: Bacteria > Actinomycetota > Actinomycetes > Actinomycetales > Angustibacteraceae > Angustibacter. The sequence goes on along the minus strand of CAWFLV010000004.1, from coordinate 179,626 downwards.
CCCGGGCCGGTCTGCGTCAGCAGCTCGTTGACTTCTCGTCTGATCACCTCAGGGGGTCCTTTCGGCTCACAACCACCGGCGAACGGGCTCGTGCACACGATGTGGTCTAAGTGTCATACCATTCTCTGGCGATTGGCGTCGAGGGTGCGCCGCGGGCCGGTCAGGATTGAGTTGGCGGGACGTCGACGGTGAGCCCGTCCAGTCGCTCGTCCATCGAGATCTGGCAGGACAGGCGGCTGCCGTCGCGGCGCTCTTCCACCGCCATGTCGAGCAGGTCCTCCTCCATGTCGCCCGGCGGGCCGACCAGTTCGAGGAACTCCTCGCGAACCCACACGTGGCAGGTGGCGCACGAGCAGTTACCTCCGCACTCGCCCACGATCCCCGGCACGCCGTTGCGCACAGCCGTGGCCATGACGGAGTCACCGGTCGTGGCGTCGATCATGTGGTCGTTGCCGTCGGCGTCGACATAGGTCACTTTGGGCACCGGCGTCGTCCTCTCGGGGCGAGCTCCTTTGGTCTGTCCTTTATACCTTACACGAGCCAGTCATCTCCACTATGGTAAGACCGTTCTACCGTTCGGAGAGTGCCGCGGACCCCCGTGCGCACCGCTCTGACCTAGCGACGTCGGCTTCACCGCCGGCCAGAAGGCGAGAACTCATGGGTAAGAAGGGACGCGTGTTCGTCCGCGGACTGACGAGCGAGACCTACGGCTTGGGCCAGTTCCGCCAGGCCCAGCTGGCCGCTCCCCGCGTCCGGGACGACTCGGTCGTAGTGGACGACGCCAAGGTGGGGCACTCAGGCGACTCCGAGCAGTCGCGCACCTGGTGGCGAATCGGCCCTGGCGACGAGGACTTCCTCACCCAGACCCTTCAGGTGCACTTTGTGGAGCTTCCGCCCCGCAGCTCAAACCACGGCCACGGCCACCAGAACGAGGCCGCGTTCTACATCCTCGAGGGCGCCGGTTACGAGATCCACGACGATCTGCGCTACGACTGGAAGAAGGACGACCTCGTGCTGGTGCACACCGACTCGGTGCACCGCCACTTCAACCCTTATGACGAGAAGGCCGTCGCACTGGTCATGAAGGCCAAGTGCACGTGGATGTTCATGGGGCTGTGGCAGCAGGGCCGCAGCGGGCCCGTAGAGCGCGAGGACGAGTTCGGCCCCCGCGAGGACTGGTCGGCCATCTGGACCGACGGCGTCCTCGACCGCAAGAAGGTCGTCAGCCCCTCGGACACGGTCTGGGAGGACACCCCGCTCGGCCGGGTCCGCGTCATCAACAGCCCTGAGCGCACGGACGTCCGTCAGTTCAGCGTCGATGTCTTCGAACTCGACATCCCTTCCGGGAGCCGTTCGGGCAAGCACTGGAAGATGGCCGACGAGGTGCTGTACGTGCTGGACGGCGAGGGCTACTCGCTGCACTGGGAGGTGCAGGCCGAGATTGCCGAGAAGTACTACGCCCGCATCGCCAAGGAGCCGACCCGACACGAGGTGAAGAAGGGCGACACGCTGTACGTCCCGCAGAACACCGTGGTGCAGCACTTCGCCGCCGACGGCACGCCGCTGAGGTTCCTCTCGGCCCAGAACCGCGTGTTCAAGCATCTTGGCTACGACAAGGTGCACTTCTTCGAGGACGCCCCGAGCCACGCCGAAGAGCTCGCGTCGGTCTCGACCACGCCCGCCGGGTCCGGCCGCTGACGGGGCAGAGCGCGCCGCAGGGGTCACCGTCCGTGCGACCCCTGCGGCGACCAACCCGCGACGACACCGCAGCGGTCAGCGGTGCGGTGGGCTTCTCGCTGGCCCTCAGTGTCTCATCCGTTGCACTGCCCCTATTGGCGGTGTCGTCGGGGTACAGCGCCGTCGGGATCGGCGTGCTCACGGCGCTGTCGGCGGTGGCCCAGCTGCTCATTCGGCTCGTGATCGGGGCGTTGATGCGCCGATACCCGGACTGGGTGCTCATCGTGCTGGCGGCGCTCCTGCTCGCTGCCAGCACCGCCATCGTCTGGGTCTCGTCGGCGCTGGTTCCCTTCGTCATTTGTGAACTCGCCCAGGGCGCGGCTCGGGGCGCGTTCTGGACTGGGAGCCAGACGCATGTCGTCCGCAGGTCCTCCTCAGCGGTCTCCGGCATGGCCAAGGTGAATCTCGCGTCGAGCGTCGGGCTGCTCGCCGGACCCCTCGCGGCTGGGGTGCTCGCGGAGCACTCGGTACGCACTGCGCTCGGGCTGGCGACCGCTGCTGCCCTGCTCACCTGCGTGCCCGCCCTCTTCCTCGACCGGCTGCCTCCGTTCGCCCGGCTGCACGAACGCCCGCCGGGTCGGCTGTGGACCCGACCTGGCGTCGACGTCGGTTGCGCGGCCGGTGCAACGGCAGGTGCCTGGCGGGGGCTGCTTGGCTCGTACGTTCCCGTCGCTTTGGACGCTGCCCGCCAGACGTCGACCGTCATCGGCCTCCTCGTCAGTGTCGCGAACGGTGCGAGCATGCTCGGCGCTGCCTCGGTAGCCCGGCTGAGCAGCGGGTCACGACGCGTGTTCGTGGCCGGCACCCTCGGGTGCGGAGCGTCTACCGCGCTCGTGGCGTGGGCGGCCGGCGCCGCGCCGCTCGCCGGTCTGCTGCTGGCCCTGAGCGGCCTGGCCGCGGGTGCGCTGCAGACCGTTGGGCCCGCGCTGGCCACCGACTCGGTGCACCCGGACGAGCGTGGCGACGCGATCGCCGCGTCCGGCACGTTCCGCGCTGCAGCACTCTTCGCTTCGCCGCTGCTCACGGCGGGGCTTCTCACGGTGCTCGCGCTGGGGCCAGCCATGGCCCTGGTCGGTGCCGTCATCGCCATGCCGGCCCTGATGGCACGCCGCCTGCCAGGGCGCCCGCCCGACGACGACTAGGAGGACGACCGTGACCCTCTCCCTGCGCTCCACGTCCACGCGGACCTTCCTCGCGATACCCGCCGTCGCTCTCGCGGAGTCACTCGTCGCGAGCCGCCGCCCGCGCCTGGTCTTTGTGGGACTGCTTCCCTGGGGCTACCTGCAGTACCGGCTCTGCGGTGATTACCGCACCCGTCGCGGGCGCGGTGGCCCAGGCATGAGCCGGCCACCCGAGCGACTCGTGACCACCGGGCCCTACGCACTGACCCGAAATCCCATGTACCTCGGTCACCTGCTGTTCCTCATCGGCCTGGCGCTCACCACGAGGTCCCGCGCGGTCGCTGCCGCCACGGTGTTCCTGATGCCGTGGTTCGACGCTCGGGCCCGCGAGGACGAGGAGCGGCTGGAGCGAATCTTCGGTCCTGAGTACAACCGCTACCGAGACTCCGTCCCTCGGTGGCTCCCACGCCCGGCGGCCGTCGCCACCGCTGCGCGGAGGTCGACGTGCTCCTGATCGACAACGACGTGGTCAGCGAGGTCCTGCGGATGCCGGACGTCGTGCGGGTGCTGGAGCAGTCCTACCGCGAGCTGTGTACCGGCGACGCAGTGTGCCGGCCGAGGCTCGACCTGCGCCTCCCGACGGGTCGAGACGGCGAGGTCTACCAGTGGGGCACCATGGACGGTGGCTCGGCCGCGTCGGGCTACGTCGCCATCCGGATGAAGTCGGATGTGCTGAGCGAGGTTGAGTATGGCGGGACGCGTACCCAGGAGAAGTACTGCGTCGCACCGGGTTCCTACTGCGGCTTGGTCTTCCTGCTGTCCGCCCGAACCGGGGAGCCCTTGGCGATCCTGCACGACGGGGTGCTCCAGCACATGCGGGTGGGCGCCGACAGCGCCATCGGCGTCGCGCACGCCGCCTGCGCGGACGCCGAGGTGCTCGGACTGCTGGGTTCGGGCGGAATGGCGCGCAGCCACGTGGAAGCGCTGCTGACCGTGCGCGAGATCCAGCGGGTGCAGGTGTACAGCCCGACCCGGTCGCACCGCGAGCAGTTCGCCGCTGAGATGAGCGAGCGTCACAACATCGAGGTGGTGGCCGTCGACCAGCCGCGAGAGGCGTTTCATGGCGCCGACGTCGTCTCCGCCTGCACGGACAGTGCGAGGGAAGTGGTCATCGGTGACTGGCTCGAGCCGGGGACGCACGTCACGTGCATCGGTGGGCGACTCGATGCCCGGGCGCGTGCGGTGATCGACGTTTGGCTGCGCCTGGGTACCGCTCCCTCGCCGACCGGCCATGAGCACTGGCGTCCCGAGCAGGAGTACCTCGCCTGGCAGGCCCGCCCGGACGACCCGGTGTGGCAGGGACACACCCATGCCCGCGGCTACCGCGACCACGACACCGGTGGGGCCCGCGTGGTCGGGTTCGAGGACGTGGTGGCAGGCACGAGGGTGCGAACGGGCAACGAGCAGATCACGTACTCCGAGCGGGGCAACATCCAAGGGGCGCAGTTCTACGCGGTCGCGGGTGTGGTGTACGAGCTGGCGCGCGGGCGCGGCCTTGGGCGTGAGCTGCCCACGGAGTGGTTCTTGCAGACGATCCGTGACTGACCTGCGCCGCCGCCGCTACCCGGCTCGCGGCGGCCTTGCCGCCGGCTATCGAGGCAGGCATACTGAGGGCTAATGGTCAGTCCTTTCATAGTGTCGAGGTGAGCAGATGGCTTCCCGCACCACTACGCAGGTCACCCACTACCACGTGCAGAAGAAGCGGCGTGCCGACTTCATGGAAGAGTGGCGGGGGTATCAGAAGACCGTGGTGCCCCTCGAGGACGCCGTCCTGCACGAGACGGCGCGCGGGACCCGCGTCGGCGTCTACGTCGGCATGGACGGCGACCGGCCGACCCGCTCGATGGACGCGCTGGTGCACGAGATCGACCCTGGTGTGACGTCGACGGTCCACCGGCACTCCTGGGACGCCATGGTGCTCGTGGTCTCCGGAAACGGCTGGACGGAGATCGACGGCGAGCGCATTGACTGGGGGCCGGGCGACTCCCTGCACCTGCCGGCCTGGGCGTGGCACCGCTCGGGCAACGACAGCGAGTCGACGGCGCGGTACCTCACGTTCTCCAGCGAGCCGCTGCTCGAGACCATGGGCATGTCGCTGATCGAGGACGCCGGCCACTCCGACGTCTCCGAGCTTCCGGAGCGGCCACCGTTCTCGCCCGAGGTCGAGGGCGACGATCCGTACAGCAGACGGATCCGGCGCCTCGCGCGCGACCAGCGAGCCCGTCGTGGCGGCCGGCTGCACACCAGCTGGGACGACCTGGAGCTGCTGCCGACGCCGCGCGGCACGCGCACCAGCTTCCTGCTCGACCGGGCGATCGGGTACCAGGCCTCGGGGATCACGATGGCGATGTTCGAGCTCGGCCCGGGGCGCGGCCAGTCGATGCACCGTCACGCCGGTGAGGCCTGGCTGTACGTCCTCGAGGGCCGCGGCCACAGCTACCTGGGCACCGAGCCGGAGGGTGGCACTGACCACCCTTGGAAGAAGGGCGATCTGATCGTCGTCGACCACTTCCTGTGGCACCAGCACTTCAACGACGACCCCGAGAACACCGCCAAGGTGGTGCGCATCCACATGTTCGACAGCCTGCTCGACACGATGCGCGTGCTGATGGACCCGATGGTGCTGTTCGAGGAGCCACCCGAGCACATCCGCGACGCGCAGGCCGGGGACGTCTCGACGATCACCTGGCCCGAGGTCCACCGGCCGACGTGGCCGTGAGCGCCGCTGCCCTACCGCCGGGCGTGCTGTCAGTGCACGTCCTGCCCTCCGACCACCACGACGGGCCGTGGGACCACGTCGTGGTCCCGCCTGGCACCAAGGAGCTGCTGCTCAACCACGCGCTCCTGACCCTGATGCACGGTCGGGCGCTGTCGACGCTGGCCGGGCTGCCCCACGGGCTGGTGGTGCTCGCCGGGCCGCCCGGCACAGGCAAGACCACGCTCGCTCGCGGGCTCGCGCAGGCGGCCGCCCGAGCCCTGGCCTCGCGCGGCTCGACGACCTACGTAGAGATCGACCCGCACGCCTTCCCCAGCGAGATGCTGGGTGAGAGCCAGCGCAATATCACCCGGCTGATGACCGACACCATCCCCGAGCTCGCTGCTCGACGGCCGCACACCGTCGTGCTCATCGACGAGGTCGAGAGCTTCGCGGTGCGGCGCTCGAGCGCCTCGTTCGGGTCCAACCCCGTGGACGTGCACCGAGCCACGGACGCGCTGCTGGCCGGCATCGACTCCGTCGCGGCGGAGCAGCCGCGCGTGCTGTTCGTGACGACCACGAACTTCCCTGCCGCCGTCGATGAGGCGTTCCTCTCCCGCGCCGACCTCGTGCTGCACCTCGACCTTCCGGGTCCCGACACGATCGCCCAGATCCTGCGCCACTCCCTCGTCGAGCTCGCCGCGCTCTGGTCGGGGGTGGCGCCGCTCGCCGAAGACGCCGAGCTGCACGTGCGGCTCGCGAAGGCCTGCGAGGGCTGGGACGGTCGGCGCGTGCGCAAGCTCGTGCTGTCGGCGCTGACCCAGCGCCGAGCGGTCACGCTCGACCCGAACCAGCTGTCGGCCGATGACCTGCTCGCAGCCGTCGAGGCGCCGTGAGCACGACCACGCGACCGGGTGCGCGGGTGAACGGCGGCGGGTTCGCGGTGGAGCAGCCGGTCGACCTGTCGGGCCGTCACGAGGCGGCATACGGCAGTGACCTGGTTGTCGACCTGCTGCGCGAGCTCGGCGTGCGATACCTGCCGCTCAACCCGGGGTCGAGCTTTCGCGGCCTGCACGACTCGCTCGTCAACCACGGCGGCAACCGTGACCCGCAGCTGCTGCTCTGTCTGCACGAGGAGATCGCGGTGGCCCTCGCCCACGGGTACGCGAAGGCTACGCGTGGGCTGGCGGCCGCAGCGGTGCACGACCTGGTGGGCCTGATGCATGCGTCGATGGCCGTTTACGACGCCTACTGCGACCGCGCTCCGGTGCTGTTGCTCGGCGGGAGCGGGCCGAGCGACCCCGCCGCCCGCCGTCCGGTCGACTGGGTGCACTCGGCGACGACGCAGGCTCAGCTGGTGCGCGACTTCGTCGTCTGGGACGCCGAGCCGGCCACGCCGCAGGCCTTCGTGGCGGACGTCGCGCGTGCCGCCCAGCGCGCGCTGTCGGCGCCGCGCGGGCCGGCCTACGTGTCGTTGGACGCCGCTGTCCAGGAGCAGCGCCTGCCGGGCGGCCTCGAGCTGCCTGACCTGTCGCTGATGCGGCCCGCACCGCCGACCGCGCCCGCTCCCGACTGCCTGAGCGACGCGGTCGCACTCCTGGCTGGCGCGCAGCGCCCGGTGGTGGTTGCCGGACGCGTTGGCCTCGACCCGGCGGCCACGCCGCTGCTGGTGGAGGTCGTCGAGCTGCTCGGGGCTGCCTACCGCGACGACCGCAATGTGGTGGCCTTCCCCACGGCCCACCCGCAGAACCTCACCGGTGACACGGACCTGCTGGCGGATGCGGACGTCGTCCTGGCGGTCGACGTGGTCGACCTGCCGGCCTTGCTTCGGCCGCGGGGGCGCCAGCGCGAGCCGGGCGGGCCGGCTGGCTCGCCCGCACCCCTGGTAGTCGACCTTTCGGCCGGCGACCTCGGCCTGCGCTCGTGGTCGAACGCCTTCGCCGTGCCCGTGCCGCGCTCGGTGCAGCTGCTGGCCGACCCGCTGTTGGGGCTGAGGCTGCTGGCCGACGCCTTGCCTGGCCACGTTAACCCGGCTGCCGCGGCCCGCCGCCGCGAACAGGTGCACAGCCGCGGAACCGCTCTGCGGGCCCGTCTGGCTGAAAACGTCGAGCGCCGCTGGAACGACGCCGTGATCTCACCCGCCCGGCTGGTGACCGAGACGTGGCGTGCGGTGCAACACACCCAGTGGCTGTTGTGCCTGCGCAACACGCGCACCTGGCCCGAAGGCGTCTGGCAGTTCGACGGAGCCGGCCAGTACCTCGGTCACTCGGGTGGCGGCGGGGTCGGTTACGGCCCCGGCGCGGTGGTGGGTGGCGCGCTCGCCGCTCGCGACACCGGACACCTCGGGGTCGCGATCATCGGTGACGGCGACCTGCTGATGGGCGCCGGCGCGCTCTGGACTGCCGCGCACTACCGCATCCCGATGCTGATGGTGGTGAACGACAACTCCTCGTTCTACAACGACGAGCCGCACCAGGCGCAGGTCGCGCGCGACCGCGGTCGCCCCGAGGCGAACAGCTGGATCGGGATGCGCATCGATGATCCCGCCGTCGTGATCGGGGACCTCGCCCGCTCGTACGGCTGCTGGGCGACCGGCCCGGTGACCGAGCCGGACGACCTTGCACGGGCGCTCCGGGCCGGCACCCGCGCGGCGCTCGAGGGACGCCCGGCCGTCGTGCACGTCCGGACGGCACCCCAGTGAGCGCCCCAGTAAACGCCCGGGCCCGCGGGCCTGCGGCCGCGCCCGCGCACCGGCAGATGCACATCGGTGGGCACTGGGTCGATGCAGCCGACGGGGCCCGGCTCGTGTCGGTCGACCCGACCACCGAGCAGGTGCTGGCCACGGTCCCCGACGCCGGGCCAGCGGACGTCGACACCGCCGTCGCGGCCGCGGCCGACGCGGCCTCCGCCTGGCAGGAGCTGGGCTGGGCCAAGCGAGCCGCGCTGCTACGTGAGCTTGCTGACCGCATCACGCAGTCGGCCGAAGCGCTCGCGCGCCTCGACGTTCGTGACTCCGGGAACCCGATCTCCGGGATGCGCACCGACGTCACTGGCGCGACCGCCGAGATCACCTACTACGCGGGCATCGCACCGCAGACCAGAGGCAGCACGGCCCCACCGTCGCCGGACACGCTGTCGTACACACTGCGCCAGCCCTACGGCGTCGTCGGGCGGATCGTCCCGTTCAACCACCCGTTCAAGTTCGCGGCCGGCAAGGTCGCCGCACCGCTGGCTGCAGGCAATGCCGTGGTGCTCAAACCCGGTGAGCAGACGTCCCTGTCCGCGCTCGAGCTCGCCAGGCTCGCGGCAGACGTCCTGCCGCCAGGCGTGCTCAACGTCGTCACCGGTGCTGGCAGCAGGTGCGGCGCTGCGCTGGTGGCCCACCCCGACGTCCCGCGGATCGCGTTCACCGGGTCGGTGCCCACGGGGCAGGCGATCATGCGCTCGGCCTCCGACCAGGTCAAGCACGTGAGCCTCGAGCTCGGCGGCAAGAACCCGATCATCGTGTTCCCGGACGTCGAGCCGACACGCGCCGCACGCGCGGCCGTCGCCGCCATGAACATCGCCCGCTGCACCGGCCAGTCCTGCGGGTCGACGTCGCGGCTCTTCGTGCACCGCGCGGTGCGCGAGCCGTTCCTGGCGGCCCTCATCGAGCGGCTGCGCGAGCTGCGCGTAGGCGACCCCATGGACGACGACACCGACATCGGCCCGCTCGCCTTCCGGGGCCACCACGAGAAGGTGCTCGCTCACATCGCGGGCGCCGAGCGCGAGGGCGCGACGCTCCTGTACGGCGGACGACGACCGGCCGGGTTCGACTCCGGCTACTACGTCGAGCCGGCGGTCTTCGTGGACGTCGACGACAGGATGGCCATCGCCCGCGACGAAGTCTTCGGCCCCGTCATGTCGGTACTCGACTGGACCGACGTCGATGACGTCGTGCGCCGCGCCAACGCACTGCCGCTGGGGCTGACGGCGAACGTCTGGACTAACGACGTGTCGGTCGCCCATCGGGTCGCCCACGCCCTGGAGGCCGGCTACGTCTACGTGAACGGCACCGGACGGCGACCCACCGGCATGGCGTTCGGGGGCTGGAAGTCCAGTGGACTGGGCAAGGAGAACGCCGAGGAGGAGCTCGTGTCGTACACCCGCGAGAAGACCGTCACCGTGACCCTGCTGTGAGCGGCGAACGCTACTCCCCCTACGGGGAGCCGGTCTGGGGGTCGGACGTCATGGCCGACGCCGTGCGCGACTTGGGCTACCGGTACGTTGCGCTGAACCCAGGCTCCTCGTTCCGTGGCCTGCACGACTCGCTCGTGAACTACGCCGGCGACCAGGTGCAGATGATCGAGTGCCCGCACGAGAAGGTCGCTGTCGGTGTGGCGCACGGGTTCGCCAAGGTCACCGGCGAGCCGATGGCGGTGCTGCTGCACGACCTCGTCGGCCTGCTGCACGGCACGATGGGCGTCTACTACGCCTACATCGACCGCGTGCCGGTGCTGGTGCTCGGCGGCTCCGGGCCGGCCGTGCACGGCCGGCGGCGCCCCAACATCGACTGGATCCACTCGGCCAACGTGCAGGGCGAGGCAGTGCGGGCGTTCACCAAGTGGGACCACGAGCCGCGCAGCGTCGAGTCGGTGCCGACGGTGCTGGCCCGCGCCCATCGGATCGCGCGCGCCGAGCCGGCTGGCCCCGTTTACGTCGCGCTCGACGCCGGTCTGCAGGAGGCGCTGCTCGAAGCACCGGTCGACCTGAGCGGGCTGCCAGCGCTGGCCGCCCAGCCGTCACCGGTCGGCCCGGACCCGACCGCGCTGCGTGCCCTGGCCGAGCGTCTGTGCGCGGCCCGGCGTCCGGTGATGGTGCTGGGGTACGCGGGCCGCGACCCGGCCGCGTTCAGCCTGCTCACCGAGCTGGCGGAGCTGGTAGGGATGGGCGCCGTCGACACCGGGATCCGCCTGTCGTACCCGAACCGACATCCGTTGTGCGCCAACGGCACCACCGCGATCGAGGAGGCCGACTGCGTCCTGTTCGTCGACGTCAAGGACATGGGCAAGCCGACGCAGCGCCTCGACTCCACGACGCGCACCGTCGTCTCGCGGCTCGCACCCGGCGCCACCCTGCTCGACCTGGGGTTCAACGACCTCGAGCTGTCGTCGTGGAGCGAGGACTACACCGAGCTGCTGCCGGTCGACCTGCAGGTGACGGCGGACACGTCCGTGTCCTTGCCCCTGCTGCTGGCAGCCTGCCGCGAGGTCGTCGGAGCCGACCACGCCGCCACGCGCGAGGGGAGGGACTCCTGGCGGCGGCGCGTCACCGCCCTGCACGAACAGGCCTGGGCCGGCTGGCGCAGGCAGGCGAGGCAGCTGCACGACACGTCACCGGTGTCGACGGCCCGGCTGGCCGCGGAGGTCTGGGACGTCGTCCGAGAGCACGACTGGGTGCTCACAGCCGGGACGGCGGCTGAGTGGGCCATGCGCACGTGGGACTTCGACCGGCACTACCGGCACCCCGGGCGCCAGCTCGGCACGGCGACGCAGATCGGGATCTCCCTCGGGGTCGCCTTGGCGCACAAGGGATCGGGCCGCCTCGTCGTCGACCTGCAACCGGACGGCGACCTCATGTTCGACGCCGGCGCCTTGTGGGTGGCGAGCCGCTACCGCCTGCCCCTGCTCGTGGTGATGTTCAACAACCGCGCTTACCACAACGACTGGGCGCACCAGGAACGACTCGCGCAGCAGCGCGGCACGCCGAAGGAGCGCGCCGGCATCGGCATGGCGATCGACGACCCCGCCCCCGACTTCGCGCTGCTGGCACGCTCCATGGGCTGGTGGTCCCAGGGCCCGATCAGCTCGCCGGATGAGGTCGGTCCCGCAGTTCGCCGGGCCGCGGGCCACGTCGCAGCCACCGGCGGTCCGGCGCTGGTTGACGTGGTCTGTCAGCCCACGTAAGGGCTCAGTAGGTGGTGGCTCGCGCCTGGCGAAGGCGGGTCAACCAGCGCGGCGCCTCTGCCGAGTGGTGAGTGATCTGCGAGGTGACCGGCTGGGGCACCGCGTCCCTGCGCTGCCGCTCGGCGCGAGGTCGGATCAGGTCGGCGGCCACACCGTCCGCGACGAAGACCGCTGAGGGCAGGGACGTGCTGAGCATGGGGGTCTCCCGAGCTGGAACGATGACGAATCCGGTGGGATCTATTCAACTCCTCCCGGAGTGGTGCCCTCGCCAAACGACGTGTGAGTACCAACACACACAGCCACCGGACGTTACCGGCGAGAAGCTGGGCCATCGATCGCATCGAGCCGGGACAGGACGTCGGCGGAGGTGCTGACGTGGCAGATGCGCGGAAACACGTGCTCCATGAAGAACTCACGCTGCAGCGGGAAGCCGTGGCAGCAGTCGCTGACCACCGTGATCTGGAAGTCCAGGTCGCGCGCCGCGAAGACGGTCGAGGCGATGCCGACGTGCACCGAGCCACCCAGGAGCAGGATCGAGTCGATCCCACGGCTGCGCAAGGACAACTCGAGGTGGGTCCCGTGAAAGGCCGACCAGCGGTGCTTGGGGACGTCGTAGTCACCCGGTTGTGGTGCGATCTCGGCGAGCACCTGCAGGCCAGCGCTGCCGGACGCGTGCTGAGGCTTGGCCGGCAGCGGGTTGTCCGGTCCCCACGGGCGGAAGCGGCTGTCGGTGTCGGCGATGGTCCTGGCGAGGTCCATCCCGTCCGCTCTGTGGTCCGCTCGAGCGTAGAACACCGGCACGCCGCTTTGACGGCACCAACCGATCAGCTGCCGCGTCGGACCCAACGAGCCCGCCGCCTCAATCGGCTCGCGGTAGGCCTCCAGCATGTCGAAGGCCACGAGCGCCGTCCTGGCCGTGTCGTACCTGTCCGTCATGCGGCCACCGTGCGCACGCAGGTGCACCTACGTCCTGGTCGTCAGCTAGGCACCACGGTGACGTTCTTGGGGTCCACCGACAGGTAGACCTCGGTGCCCGGTGGTATCGAGATAGCGGGGTTGCAGCGCACTCGCAGCTCGAACTTCCCAACGCCGACGACGTGGTCGACGCTGTCCCCCATGAAGGCCCGGGTGAGCACCGAACCCCGCCACTCGTTGCGCAGCGTCCCACCGGACGGCGTGGTGGACAGCATGACGTTCTCCGGCCGCAACGCTACGAGGGCGTTGCCATCGGGCGACGACCCTGCGGTCGACTCGGCCCACAAGACGCCCTCGAGGGTGTCGATCCGCACGCCTTCTGCCGTGCGGGTGACCTTGCCTGGAAGGAAGTTGCTCGTGCCGATGAACTCGGCGACGAACTGCGTCGCCGGCTGGGTGTAGATCTCGCGGGGCTTGCCGACCTGCTCGATCTTGCCGGCGTTCATCACGGCGATGCGCGAGGACATCGCCAGCGCCTCGGACTGGTCGTGCGTGACATAGATCGTGGTGAGGCCGAGTTCGCGCTGCAGCCGCTTGAGCTCGAACCGCATGGTCTCGCGCAGCTTCGCGTCGAGGTTCGACAGCGGCTCGTCGAGCAGCATCAGCTCGGGGTGGATCACGAGAGCTCGCGCCAGCGCGAGGCGCTGCTGCTGGCCACCCGAGAGCTTGGTGGCCGGTCGGTCTGCGTACTGCGACAGCTCGGTGACCTCGAGCACCCGCATCACCTGCTCGCGCACCTGCCCTCGAGGTAGCCGCTTGTTGCGCGGCGTCACGTCGAGGGGGAACGACACGTTCCGGAAGACGCTCATGTGCGGCCAGATCGCGTACGACTGGAACACCATGCCCAGGCCGCGCCGGTTCGCCGGAACGTTGATCCTGTTCGCGGCATCGAACAGGCTGCGCTCCCCTAGGGTGATCACCCCGTTGTCCGGCCGCTCGAGCCCCGCCACCGAGCGCAGGGTCGTGGTCTTGCCGCAACCCGACGGCCCCAGCAGGGTGAACAGTTCGCCATCGTGCACCTCGAACGACACGTCGTCGACAGCGAAGATTCGCTCCCCCACAGCATCGACGGCAGTCTCGACCGCGTCGGGATCGCTCCTTCGTCGACGACGGCCGTGACCGTCGCCCACGTAGCTCTTGGACAGCGACTCGATGGTGAGCATTCCTGGAACCTTCCGGGGGGTCAGTTGTTGTTGGTCGCCTCGAGCCCCACCCGTGCGCCCAGCTTGTAGGCGACGAGGACGAGGGCCACAAGGATCAGCACCATGCCGACACCGATCGCCGCGAGCGTGGTGAGCTGGCCGTTCTCGAACTGCTCCCAGAGCAACACCGACAGCACCTCCTTGCCCGGGCTGTAGAGCAGGATCGTGCTGGACAGCTCTCGGAACGACACGACCAGGATGTAGACGAAGCCGGCCAGGATCCCACTGCTGGCCAACGGCACAAGCACCCGGCGGAAGGTCTGGGCCCACGAGGCGCCGGACACCATCGCCGACTCTTCCAGCTCGGCCGATAGCTGGGCCATGGCGGCCGAGGCGTACCGCATCCCGTAGGGCAGGTAACGCGTGACGTACGAGATGAGCAGGATCAGCAGCGTGCCGTAGATCGGCAGGTTGACCCGCAGGTAGACGAAGGACAGCGCCAGGCCGAGCACGAGGCCGGGGATGACCAGCGGGGTGAAGGCCAGCAGGTCGAGCAGTCGCCGGCCTGGAGCGTTGCTGCGCACCACGACCCACGACACCACCGACGTCAGCAGCATGACGACCACGGCGGCGCCGAGGCCCAGAATGATCGAGTTCTTCAGGGCCGTCGCCGCCAGCGGCATGTCGATGACCTCGCGGTAGTTGTCGAGGGTCATCGTCTTGATCGCCTGCACGGACGGTGCGGTGTAGAACTTGAGCAGCGAGGCGTAGACCAGCACCCCGACCGGCAGCACGACGGTGAGCAGGAAGTAGCCGACCACGACAGCGCCGACGAACGGCCGAGCTCGTCCGAGCTGGAACGGCCGCGGCCGGAACGCCTTGCCGGTGATGGTCTGAAAGCCGCGCGAGTTGCGGGACAACCGCGCGCCGAGTATCACGCCGGCCGCCGCGATCGCGAGCAGGGTGATGGCGTAGGCGCCGGCCGCCCCGTAGTCGATGGGGTACTGCCGCAGGACAAAGTAGATGCGGCTCGTGAAGACGTAGGTGCCGTTCTGCAGGCCAAGGAGCGCGGGGACCTCGAAACTCTCCAGCGACTGCACGAACATCAGCAGGATCGCGGAGATGATCGCCGGCCGCAGCAGCGGCACGGTCACCCGGCGCAGCACCGTCAGGTGAGAGGCTCCGCTCATCATGGCCGACTCCTCCAGCGAGGGGTCCATGGCGCGGAACGCGGCCACCATGAGCAGAAAGGTGATGGGTGCCAGGTGCAGCCCCTGGACCCAGATCATCCCCCAGACACCGAACACGTTCACCGGCGAGTGACCGGTCAGAGGCTTGAACACGAGGGTATTCAGCAGACCAATTCCCGGGTCGCCGAGGAAGATCCAAGCCGCCGAGTAAAGGATCGCCGGCACGATCAGCGGCACGAGCGAGGCTGCGAAGAACAACCCCTTGAAGGGGGCGTCGGTGCGCACCTGCACGTACGCGAGCGCCGTTCCCAGCACCAGCGCCAAAGCCGCCGACCCGATGGCGAAGACGAGCGAGTTGCGGAGCATCGTCCCGGCCTGCTGGTCGCTGCTGTAGGCCCGCTGGAAGGCGGCGAAGGACAGTCCAGAGGCGCCGGTGAAGGTGTCTCGGAACAGGTAGATCAGGGGGACGAGGGCGAGGTAGCCGACGACCACGACTGCGCCTCCGACCAGGGCCGTCTGGGGCGTCGCCCAGCGCGAGAGAGCTTCTCGCACCCGGCTTCGGCTCTTGACGGCCCCCGTGACGGGGACGCTCGACGTGGTCATCGGACTACCTCTCCTCGACTGGGCTCGACTGCTCAGGACGTGACGACCGGGGCTACTTGCTCACCTTCTTGACGCCACGCAGCAGCTCGTCGTACTTCTTGTCCCACGTCGCTGCGTCCTTGGACAGCGTCTTGACGTCGAAGTCAGCCAACGTGATGCCGTCGAGGCTGGTGTCCCCTGGGACCTTGGTCGCCGGCGTCAGGTGGAGGTCCACCAGCACCTTCTGGCCGTCGGTCAGGATCCAGTCGTGGAAGAGCCAGGCGGCGTTCGGGTGCGGAGCGTTTGCGACGAGCGCGACACCGTTCGGGCGCGGGAAGGCCGGCACGGACGTCGTCCCGTCGGCGCCCTTGTAGGCCACCGGTGCGCCATCCTGCTTGGCCCGCTCGGTGATGTACGAGTAATTCATGCCGTCCATGGCGGTCTGGCCGGCTCCCAGGAGCTCCATCATGGTCGTGTGCCCCTTGGCGCTGGTGGCGTTGGCCGCGATCTTCTTCCAGAGGGAGTCGACCTCGTCCTGGCTCTTGCCGTTATCGAGCCAGTACTTGGTGACGTTCTCGAACCAGTCGCTGTCGCTGATCTCGAGTTGCACCTTGCCCTTGTACTTCGGGTCGGCGAGGTCCTCCCAGGCCTTCGGCTCCTCACCGGGCTTGATGAGGTTCGTGTTCCAGGCGGGCAGGAACAGGTTGAGGCGGTCGGCCGTCCACCCCTCGAAACGCAGCTTGTCGGGGACGGCTTGTCGCGAGGCGCCCTCGAAGTCACCGAGCTGCTTTTCTGCGCTCAAGGTTTCGAGTTCGAGGAAGTTCGTCTCGATCACGTCGGCGCCCGGGCGACCAGCCTTGCCCTCTTGCAGTGCACGCTGCAGGACGGTCTCGGAGTTGCCGCGGAAGACGTTGACCTTGATGCCGAACTGCTCGGTGAACTTCTTGGACACCGCGTCTATGACGTCGCTCGTCATGGACGTGTAGATCGACAGCTGTCCCTCCTTCTTGGCAGCAGCCTCGGCAGCAGCGCGCGCCCCGTCACCCTTGCCGTTCAGCGAACTGTAGACGCCGCTCGCGCCTGAGTCACTGGACTTGGCGGCGCCGCCGGGGCCGGACCCGACGTCCGCGGCACCACCACCGCCGCACGCGGCAAGTCCAAGCGTCGCTGCGGCAATCGCAGACAACCACGCCGTTCTACGCATGAGCATCCTCTTTCTCGTCGGCTCTCAGCCGGCCTTGGGGGCGTTGCGGAGCAGGTCGTCGTACTTCTTGGACCAGGTGGACTCTTCCTTGTTGACTTTGTCCTCAGGGACGTCGTAGGTGACCGCATCGGACGGGATGGGGTCGTCGAACCCAGGAACGTTGCGTGAGGCCGGCACCCGGGTCGCCTCTGCGATCACCTTCTGGCCACCGTCGCCCTTGAGTACCCAGTCCATCCACAGCTCCGCTGCGGCAGGGTGACGCGCCTGGGCCATCAGGGCGACGCCGTTGGGCCGGATGATCACGGGCTCGACTGCGGGCCGGAACTCGACCGGGGCCCCCTTCCGCTTGGCCTTGTCGATCGTGTGGCTGTAGATCGACAGTGCGAAGTCGAACTGGCCGGCGGTCAGCAGCTCACCCTGCACCGTGTGGCCCTTCACAACCTTCGTGTTGGCCGCGATCTTGGTGAACAGGTCGTCGACCTCGGCGTCGCTCATGCCCTTCTTGTCCGTCAGGTAACTGTGCATCGAGGCGTACCAGTCCCAGTCGCCCAGCTCCATCGACAAACGGCCCTTGTACTTGGGGTCGGCTAGGTCGCTGAACTGCTTGGGGATGTCGCTGCCGGCTGTCTTGGTGTTCCAGCCGACGACGAAGGCGTTGAACCGCGACGCAGTCCAGTTGTCGAACTTCGAACCGTCCCGCAGGTTGTCCAGCCCCGGCCCCTTGTAGGGCGCGAGAACGCCCTCGTTGCTCATCGCGATGAGCTCACCGGCGTTGGTGTCGACGATGTCGTTTGCCGTCTTGCCGGCGGAGTGCTCTTGCAGCGTCCGCTGCAGCACCGTCTCGGAGTTCGCCCTGAAGTTGTTGACCTTGATGTCGGGGTACTTCTCGTTGAACGCCTTGATGAGGTCGCCCTCGTCGGTGTTGGAGGTGTAGATGTCGAGCTGACCCTCGGCCTTGGCCGCCTCGAGAAGCTTGGCCTCTCGGTCGGCGCCGGTGAACGCGTCGTACTTCGCGTAGATGCTGTCACCGGTGCTGGCTGTCGCCGTCCCGCCCGAGTCGGCGGACTGTGACGTAGGGGACGAACCGCAAGCCGCCACCGACATCACAGTCGCGACGCCGATCGCCACCCAGGACTTCCGTGCATGCATGTCGATCTCCTGTCGTGTCCCCGACGATGGGTGCTGCCTACTGCTGGACCCCCAGACAATCTCGATGCGGGGCCGGTCTCGACCGACCCCGGAGGCGAGTCAGCTCGGGTCGCCCAGCGGCTCGACCACGGTGCCGCCGCCCTCGGCTGCGGTGCGGCCGTCCCCGAGGGCCGACGCGAGCAGCTCGCGACCTTGCTCTGGACTCAGCTGCACGGGGTGACGCTCGATGTTGTGCAGCCTCATCGTGCGCAGGAGCCCCGTGTCCTGGATCGCGAGGTAGCGAGAGGTGTCGTTCTCGTCGAGGTTGAAGTGCTGGTGCCAGGCCCACCGCGGTGGGGCGAACAGCGTGCCCTCGGACCACTCCACCGCCTGCACGGGCTCGTCGTCGTAGTTGATCAGCGAGTACCCGTGACCCTTCACGACGTACAGGTAGGCCTCCGTGGTGTGCCGGTGGCGCACAGAGGGCGTCCCTGGCTTGAGCTCCGACAAGTGGGCGGAGAGCACCTCGTAGTCGGCCAGGTCGAAGTAGTGCCCGCGGTTGTTGCGCCACGGCCGCTCGGGCAGCTCCATCTTGCGCAGGTCATGGGGCACGGCCAGTCCGGTCACCGGGGGATGCTGGCGGTTGAACTCGTCGCGGACGGCGATCTCCGAGCTGTCGAGGTTCTTCTTCTCGCTGGACAGGACGCCGAATCCGTACTTGTCGCGCATGCAGACTCCCTTGTCGCATGTGGGTCACCTGAACGTTGATCGCCAGGCTAACATCCTAAGGTCTGTTGGTCTAACCATTCTTTGTGTCGATTAGATGACGGCGTCGCTGCCTCCTCCGAGGAGGCCGGCGACGCTCTCGACGTCGATGCTCAGCATTCGCTCACGCACGTTCTGCGTCAGCGGCAGCTGCATGCCGACCGACGCGGCCATCTCGCAGGCGTTCGCGATGTCTTTGGCGTGCCAGGTGAATCTCATCAGCCCCAGCTCGCGCAGCGTGCGGCTGTCAGTAGGGCCGGCCTGAAGCGCCTCGCGGACCGCAGGCACCGCGACGCCGTGCGCCCGAACGAGCTCCAGGGCTTCGACGATCGCCGAGATCTGGGCCCAGTGGATGAGGTTGTTCGCGGTCTTGGCCACCTGGCCGGCGCCGAGCTTCCCGAGGTGATGGACCGTCGCGCACCAGGGCGTGAGCGCGGGTCGAGCGCTGTTGAGCGCCGCTGGGTCGCCGCCCACGAGCAGGTTCACGGTTCCAGCCTCGACGCCGCGCACTCCGCCGGTCATGGCGGCGTCGAGCACGTGGACGCCGACTGACGCTGTTGACGCCACGGCGTGACAGGTCGACGGCCGGACGGAGCTGCAGAGCAGGACTGTCGTCCCAGCGCGACAGCCGGCGAGCACGCCATCTGGGCCACCGCACACCCGGAGCACATCATCGTCGTCCGCCACCACGACGAGCACGACGTCGACCAGGGCCGAAAGCTCGCGCCCGCTCCGGGCGCGCGCCGCACCGGCGTCGACGCAGCGCCGCTCGGCGGCCTTGTCGGGGTCGAGGACGTGCACCGCCAGGCCGGCGCCGAGCAGGTGCTGCACGATGGGCCACCCCATGGCGCCCGCACCCACCACGCCGACGACGGGCTGCACAGTCGGGGTGTGTCGTCCACCGGGCCTCCGCCGTTCGAGGAACGCGCTCTCCACGCGCGTTCCAAAGGTAGTACCATTTGCCATATGGTCAAGGGCGGCGTGCTGCGCTCTTTGCGCGCGCCGAGCTATCGCCTCTACCTGACCGGCCACGCCGTCTCGGTGTGCGGGACGTGGATGCAACGCGTCGCCCAGGACTGGTTGGTGCTGACGCTCGGCGGCGGTGGAGTGGAGCTGGGCATCGCCTCGGCCCTTCAGTTCGGGCCGGTGCTCCTGCTGGGGATGTGGGGCGGATCGCTCGTCGACCGCTATGACCGACGCCGTCTGCTTCTCGCGACCCAGTCCCTGCAGGCCGCGCTCGCCCTCACGCTCGGGGTACTGACGGCGACCGGGAGCGTCCGGCTCTGGATGGTGTACGTGCTGGCGGGAGCCCTTGGGCTCGTGACCGTCGTCGACTCCCCCGGGCGGTCGGCCTTTGTCTCCGACCTCGTCGGTCCTGACGACTACGTCAACGCGCAGTCACTGAACTCGACCGTTCACAACGCTGGCCGCCTGGTGGGGCCGGCTTTGGCCGGCCTGGTCATCGCGAAGGCGGGCGTGGGCACGGCGTTCCTCGTGAACGGCGCGTCGTTCCTGGCCGTGCTGGTGAGCCTGGCGCGCATTGACCCAGCGACGTTGCTGCCCCGGACGAGACATCCCGAGGACGCCGCTTCGCAGCGGGCCGGAGAGGGTCTGCGGTACGTCTGGGCGGACTCGCAGCTGCGGGCGTGCGTTGTCGTGGTCGCAGTCGTCGGCTTGTTCGGCCAGAACTTTCGTGTTGTCCTCCCCCTGCTCGCCACGGACACCTTCGCCTCGGGCGCCGAGGGGTATGGCTACCTCACGGCCGCACTCGGGCTCGGTGCCGTCGTGGGGGCCCTGCTGACCGCCACCCGCCAGACGCCGACAGCTCGCGCCATGGTCATCGCCACGGCGGCGTTCGGAGGGGCGAACCTGCTCGCAGCTCTCGCGCCGTCGCTGACGCTCGAGTACGTGGCGATGGCGTTCGTGGGGGTGACCAACCTCAGCATCAACACGTTGGGCCGCAGCCTGCTGATGGTCCGCAGCCCGCAGTGGATGCACGGTCGTATCCTGGCGTTCCACGGGCTGGTGTTCTTGGGGACCACCCCCTTCGGCAGCCCGCTGATGGGCTGGGTCTGCGAGGCCGCAGGGGCTCGGGCGGGGCTCGTCGTGGCATCGATCACCGCCTTGCTGGTGTCAGCAGTCGTGCTGCGCCCGATGGTGCGAACCCCGGCTGCGCTCAGCCCGCGGGGCGTCGTCCCGATCGCTGAGCCTCCGAGCTCACCGGAGACGTAGCAGCGTCGTCACCCTCGTCGGCGACGCCGGTGTCCTCGTCCTCGGTGCCGACGCCTTGGTAGTCGCGCACACGGCCGCCGCGTACGAGCACCACCGCCGCATACGCCACGGACACCAAGCCGCCCACGGTCAGGGCCACGGCCGGCCCCACCAGGCCAGCGAACCACCCGATGTTCACGTCTCCGAGCGCCGGGCCGCCTCGCGAGGACATCTGGTACAGCGACGACACGCGACCCCGGAGCGCATCCGGCGTCTCCAGCTGCACCGCCGCGTGCCGGATCGTGGTCGCCATCGCGTCGCAGCCGCCGATCAACGCCCCCGCAACCAGGGCCAGCCAGAACGCCGGTGCGAGGCCGAGCCCGGCCACCGCGACCCCGTAGCCGACCGACGCCCACAGCAGGACCCGCCCTAGTCGCCGACTGCTGCCGACCACGCGGAACACGACGTACGTGGCGAGCAGTGCGCCTGCGCTGGGCGCGGCCGAGAGCAGGCCGTAGCCGGTAGCACCGACGTGCAGGACGTCAATCGCGATCGCCGGCAACACCACCCGGTAGGCGCCGAAGATCGTCGCTGACAGGTCGAGCGTCATGAGTTGCCAGATCAGCGGCCTGCGGCGCGCGATGAAGCGCGCGCCTTCGCTGATGTTTTGCAGCACAGAGCTCCCCCTGGCCTCCGGCAGCAGCGGTGGGGTGCGCACCAGGGCGAGGATCACGATGAGCACGGCGTAGGTTGCCGCGTCGACGGCGTACATCAGACCCGGACCCTGGACGGCGATGAGCACCCCAGCGAGGGCCGGCCCCACCAGGATCGCCAGCTCTCGGCTCGGGTTGAGCAACGAGAACGCCTGTGCGAGCTCCTCGCGCGGAACCATCGCCGGGATCAGGGCTTGGCGAGCGGGTTGGTCGAACGTGGCGGCCGCCGTCGTGAGCACCACGGACACCAACACCTGCCAGGCCTGCGCGTGGCCCAGCAGTGTGATCGCAGTGAGAGCGAGGGCCACGGCCATGGACACGGCCTGTGCGCCCTGCAGGAGCCGGCGCCGGTCCACGCGGTCGGCGTACGCGCCACCGAGGGGGCTCAGCACCAACAGGGCCACCGCCTGGGCGAGCCCGACCAGGCCGGTCACCGGGATCGAGCCCGTAAGCAAGTACACCTGGTACAGGTTCGCGGCGACGGTGCCGCGTGTGCCGATCTGCGAGAAGACGACACCGAACCAGTAGAGGTTGAAGTCGCGGTGCCGGAGCACGGGGGGCAGGGCCATCACACCTCGATCAAGGTAGGCGTCACGAGCGCTCCAGGGAACGCACCAGATAGTCCCAGGCGCCTTCGAGCAGGGCCGGTGGGTAGCAGTGCTCGCGTTTGGCGGCGGACTCCTCGGGTGATGACCACGATGCCCAGCCTCCAGCGGCCATGGCCGTGAGCTGGATGCGGCAGGCGCGGTCGAGCAGCACCGTCGCCACCGTCGCGCTCTGGACGTCCGGGCCGGTGACGACCACGCCGTGGTTCACCAGTAGCACTGCCGTCTGCTGACCCAGGGTCGCGGCCACCGCCTGGCCCAGTTCGCTGGTGAGGACCAGGTCGCCCGTGCGCGTGTATCGCGGCACGTCCGGAGGCACGAACAGATTCGCCTCGTGCGAGATCGGGCGCAGGGGCACGCCGAGCGCTCCCAGCGCGACCGCGGCGGGCGAGTGCGTGTGCACTACGGCTCCGACGTCGGGCCGGGTGCGCATGATTTCCGTGTGGATCGGGTACTCGACGTGTCGCCGCCCATCGCCGTCGAGCACCTCGCCGCGCCAGGAGACGAGCAGGACGTCGTCGGGCTCCACTTCCTCGAAGCCGAGGCCCGACGCCTTCATCCACACCCCTCGCCCCTGCGGGTCGCGGGCCGATACGTGACCCCAGATCAGATCGGACTGCTCGGCCGCGCCGAGCACACGGCACCCCAACGAGATCAGCGCACGCAGGTCCGTCACCGTCACCTCCTGAGGGCTATTGGTATGACCTTATGGCGGAGAATGGACTGCGGGCAAGCCATCTGCACGAGGCGCCGCCACAGCGCCTAGAGTGTCGTCATGACGACGCCGAAGCCCCCCTCCAGGTCGGTAGAGGCCCCAGCCGATCCTCCGCCGAGCGGCGAGCTGTTCAGCCGGCTGAATGTTGGCCGCATCTCAGGGATGATCGTTGACCAGGTGCGATTGCTGGTGCGCAGCGGGCAGCTGGCCCCGGGGGACAGGCTGCCCTCCGAGCGTGAGCTGTGCGAACGGTTCGGTGTCAGTCGGGTGACCGTGCGTGAGGCGTTGCGGGTGCTGGAGGCCGGTGGGTTGATCTCCATCCGCGTCGGTGCTCGTGGGGGCGCCTTCATCACCGAGCCCAGCAGCGAACGGGTCGGGGAGGGCGTCGCCGACCTGCTGACGCTGTCCGGCATCACCGCGGCCGAGGTCACCGAGGCGCGCCGCGTGTTCGAGCTCGGGATCATCGACTTGGTCTGCGAGCGTGCCGACAACGACGACGTCCGAGAGCTGCTCGAGATCTGCGACCGCTCCGACGCCGCCCTGGAACGCGGCGACTACACCATGGAGCTATCGGCGGAGTTCCACGTCCGGCTCGGCCGGGCCAGCCACAACAGCGCCATAGAGATGCTGATGCAGTCCTTCCACGGCCCTCTGCTCATGTCCCTGCGCCAGGCGCAGATCGCAGCGCCGCTGATGGGCGACGTCGGCGCCGTCGAGCACCGTCGGATCGCCGAAGCGATCGCACAGCGAGATCCCGTGGCGGCAGCGAAGGTGATGAGCGAGCACGTCGAACGCACCGCGGCACGTCTCCACAGCATCTCCGCGGAGAACGTGGTGCCGCCGGCCTGACCCGTATCCGCCGCAGGCAGGACCTTCGGCCCAGGTGGTGACCGCGCTGAGTCGTGAGGATGTATGCATGGCAGAAGCCGCACGAACCACCACGCCTGCCCATGCCCTCCCCCTGAGGCGGCTCGCGCTCGACGCGCTGACGCCACTGCGACAGCACCGCATGTCGGGGATGATCGTTGACCAGGTGCGATTGCTGGTGCGCAGCGGGCAGCTGGCCCCGGGGGACAGGCTGCCCTCCGAGCGTGAGCTGTGCGAACGGTTCGGTGTCAGTCGGGTGACCGTGCGTGAGGCGTTGCGGGTGCTGGAGGCCGGTGGGTTGATCTCCATCCGCGTCGGTGCTCGTGGGGGCGCCTTCATCACCGAGCCCAGCAGCGAACGGGTCGGAGAGGGCGTCGCCGACCTGCTGACGCTGTCCGGCATCACCGCGGCCGAGGTCACCGAGGCGCGCCGCGTGTTCGAGCTCGGGATCATCGACTTGGTCTGCGAGCGTGCCGACGACGACGACGTCCGAGAGCTGCTCGAGATCTGCGACCGCTCCGACGCCGCCCTGGAACGCGGCGACTACACCATGGAGCTATCGGCGGAGTTCCACGTCCGGCTCGGCCGGGCCAGCCACAACAGCGCCATAGAGATGCTGATGCAGTCCTTCCACGGCCCTCTGCTCATGTCCCTGCGCCAGGCGCAGACGGTCGTGCCGGGGCTGGAGCAGGTGGGGGCCGAGGAGCACCGCCGGCTGGTTGGCGCCGTCGCGGCGCGCGATCCGCAGGGCGCGCGGGAGGTGCTCCGGGCGCACCTGGACCGCTCGGCGGCGGCGCTGGCACGCCTCGGTGGTGGCTCCGGCGCGGTGGCCTGAGGCCCAGCGCGAATTACGACCCGCAGGTCAGATCACGACCTCGGTCATGACACCCGGCGGGAAGATCTCGTCGGCTGTCGCCAGACGATGCGCGATGCCCTGCTGGTGGCTGTACAGCAGCATCTGGTCGAGTGTGGGTCGGTTCGGCTCGATACCGAACGGGAACGGGTCTCCGTCGAACTGCTCGGCCATCCGCGCGGCGTACGTCGAGAGCCAAGGTATCGGGTACCGGGACACTGCCGGATCGAGCAGTCGCTCGAGGCTGCGTCGCTTGGACTCCTCGAAGGCGTTGAGCAGGTTTCGAGCGATCCAGGCGTTGTCGTTGAGCAGGTGTCGTCGCAGGGCGATGATGTGCATGATCGGCCAGACACCGGTGGCGGCGTAGGACTGCTCCTCGCGTTCGACGTAGTCAGGGAACAGCCGCACGACGTCGGGGTGCCCTTGCAGGAAGCACGTGGGTGGACGGGCGATGATCGCGCAGTCGATGTCGCCAGCGGCGAGCAGGTCTGACAGCGAGCGGTCAGCCACGCGGGTGAGTCGCACTCCCTCGGGCAGGTCCAGCTCGACCTTCTCCACGCGGCCGGCGGCGTTGGCGCCGGCCTGGTACCAGTGCACGTCCTGCAGGCGCACTCCCACCTCGTTGTGCAGCCAGCCGCGCATGTAGACGGCTGCCGAGTGCGCCCACTCGGGCGATCCGATGCGCTTGCCGGCAAGGTCCTCGGCGGTACGGATGCCACTGTTGCGATTGACGTAGAACGACGAGAACCGGAAGAGCCGTGAGCAGATCACGGGCAGGCCGATGATGTCGCTGTGGTCCCGAGTGACCTGTGCCACGAACTTCGCGAACGACAGCTCGCTCACGTCGAACTCCCGGTTGGCGGTGAAGCGCGCGAAGATCTCGTGGTGGCCAAGTGTGAGCCACGTCGGGTCGATCCCCTGGGCGCGGACCTCCCCGGTGCGGAAGTCGCGGAAGTGGTCGTAGTCCGTGGTGGCGATGGTCAGCCGGACATCGGTCATCCTTGTCCCTGCTTCCTGGATTGTGGTCTGATGGTCATACCTTAGGGGAGGAGCCACCATGGACAGTCGCGCAGTGACAACTGCGCAGCCCGACGCGTCGGCACAGGTCACTCAGGCCGACATCGACGCCGAGATAGCGGCCACCGCCGCCCGGTTCTCCGGCGGCATTCGCGAGGTCTCCGCGAACCCGCTGCTCGACTACTCGCCCTACCGCAGCTCCGTGCTACGCCACCCCGACAGCCAACTGGTAGAGGTCGACCCTGAGGGGGTCGAGCTGCTCTCGCCGGTGTGGGGCGAACGCGACGTCGACCCGATCGATGCCGATCTCACGATCCACGGCGTCGGGCCGCCCCTCGGTGAGCGTCTGGTGGTCGCTGGACGCGTGCTGGACGGGGACGGGCGTCCGGTGCGCCGACAGCTCGTCGAGGTCTGGCAGGCCAACGCCGCCGGGCGGTACCGCCATCTTCGCGACCAGCACCCCGCGCCGATCGACCCGAACTTCACCGGTGCCGGTCGGTGTCTCACCGACGACGACGGCTGGTACCGCTTCACCACGATCAAGCCTGGGCCCTACCCGTGGCGCAACCACCACAACGCCTGGCGGCCGGCGCACATCCACTTCTCCGTCTTCGGCGACCGGTTCACCCAGCGGGTCGTGACGCAGATGTACTTTCCCGGGGATCCGCTGTTCGGCCTCGACCCCATCTACCAGTCGATCCTCGAGCCTGCTGCCCGCCAGCGCCTTGTCGCGACGTACGACCACTCGCTCACCCAGCACGAGTGGTGCACCGGCTACCGCTGGGACATCGTGCTGACGGGCTCGCGGCGCACGTGGACCGAGAGGGACGGTGGCTCGTGAGCGCTACGCCAGGCCAGACGGTCGGGCCCTTCTTCGGTTTCGCACTGCCGTTGGCGGGTGGCGAGTCGGTCGCCGCGGCCGGGCAGCCCGGAGCTGTGCGCCTGCATGGGGACGTGCTCGACGGCCGTGGGGCTCCGGTGCCGGACGCGCTGCTCGAGATCTGGCAACCGGACGCGACGGGACGACTACCCCGCGAGCCGGGGTCGCTGCACCGGGACGGCCACACGTTCACCGGCTGGGGCCGGGCGGCGACCGACGCCACAGGTCACTACCGTTTCACCACGGTGGAACCGGGCGCCACCGCAGCCGGTGGGGCGCCGTTCGTCGCCATGGTGGTGTTCGCGCGCGGGCTGCTTGACCGGCTGTTCACCCGGGTGTACCTGCCCGAGCGGCTGCAGGAGGTGGGCGAGGACGAGCTGCTGCGCTCGGTCCCCCCAGAACGGCGCAGCACGCTCGTCGCCCGGCGCGAGGCAGACGGCGCACTGCGGTTCGACATCCGGCTCCAGGGCGAGCAGGAGACCGTCTTCCTGCGGCACCGTCCGCTCGGAGCCGTTCGTGGCTGACGCCGACCCGCTCTGGCCGGGGCTGCACCGGGTCGACGGCGTCTTCGGTGCGGTGGACGTCGTCCGTGCGTTGGTCCGAGTCGAGGCAGCCTGGGTCGACGTGCTCGTGGGCGCTGGCCTGGCCGCCCCCGGCCTCGCCGAAGCGCTCGACACGATCACGGTCGACGACGCGCTCGCGGCGCGCGTCGCTCGCGAGGCGGAAGCGACGGGAAACCCTGTAGTGCCCCTGCTCGCCGCGGTGCGCGCGCACGCGGTGAGCGCGCGGGCTCCGGACGTCCGGGCCCTGCACCTCGGCCTCACCAGCCAGGACGTGCTCGACACCGCGCTGATGGTGTGCTCCTCGGTCGCCCTCCGGCGGCTGGGCGACGAGCTCACGGCCTGCCGGGCGGCTGCCGCGCGGCTCGCCGGACGGCACCGCTCGACGCTCATGCTGGGGCGCACGTTGGGCCAACCCGCGGTACCGACGACCTTCGGGGCGAAGGTGGCGGCCTGGCACCAGGGGCTGGCGGTGGCCTCCGCACGGGTGTCCGCGTGCCGAGCCGATCTCCCGGTGCAGGTTGGCGGCGCGGCCGGCACTCGGTCGGCACTGGTGGACCGCTGCTCCGACGGGTCCGACCAACCCGTCGAGCTCGCCGCGCAGCTCGTGCACCGGCTGGCTGAGCACCTCGGGCTGCGCGACGGCCAGGCCTGGCACACCCACCGGGCGCCGGTCACGACCCTCGCGGACACCCTCGTGACGGCCAGCGACGCGCTGGCGCACGTCGCCAACGACGTGGTGATGCTCAGCCGCCACGAGGTCGCCGAGCTCGCCGAGCCGAGGGTCGTAGGGAGAGGGGGTTCGTCGGCCATGCCGCAGAAGGTCAATCCCGTGCTGTCGGTGCTGGTGCGCCGGCACGGTGCCACGGCACCGCTTCTTGCCGCACAGCTTCACCAGGCTGCCGCCTCCGCCGTCGACGAGCGGCCGGACGGCGCCTGGCACGCCGAGTGGGCGCCACTGCGCGAGCTCTGCCGCCGCACCCTGGTGGCCGCGCTGCAGACCCGCGAGCTGCTCGAAGGACTGCAGGTCGACTCATCGGCGATGCGCGTCAACCTGGATGCCGCGTTGCCCGGCGCGCTGGCCGAGCGGCTAGTGGCGAGGCTGGGGCCCTGCCTGGCGGGCGGGGCCGCTCGCGTCGCCGACCTCGTCGCGCAGGCGGCGGACCTGGACGAGTTCCGGCGGCTGCTGAAGACCGAGCCGGGGGCGGACAAGGTCAGCCCGGAGGAGCTCGAGCGGTGGCTTGATCCGTTGGACTACCTCGGTAACGCCGTAGCCGTCGCCGACCGCGCGGCGGGCGGCGGCTGACGTGGCGATCCCCGAGGTGGCGTTCACACCGCTGTCGCCCGACCGGACCCCAGGCCGTCCGCTGCTCGTGCTCGGCCCCTCGCTCGGCACGTCTGCTCGGGTGTGGCGGTCATGCGTCGAGCACCTCGTTGACGCGTATGACGTCGTGGCTTGGGACCTTCCAGGTCACGGTGCCAGTGCTCCAGCACGTGAATCCTTCTCCGTGGTCGAACTCGCGGCCGCCGTGAGGTCCGCCATCGCGAGTCACCGACTCCTCCAGCCGACCCGGCGCGCGGTGTACGCGGGCGTATCCCTCGGTGGCGCCGTCGGCCTGCAGCTCGCTCTCGACGCGCCGGACGCGCTCGACGGGCTGGTCGTCCTCGCCGCAGGGGCGCGGATCGGCACCGGGGTGCAGTGGCGGCAGCGGGCGGACGCCGTGCGTCGCGACGGCACCTCGGCGCTCGTCGAGTCATCGCGGCGTCGGTGGTTCGCTGCGGGCTTCGCCGACCGCGAGCCCGCTGTGGTTGAAGCGCTGCTCGAAGGGCTGCACCAGGTCGACGACGACAGCTACGCCTGGGCGTGCGAGGCGCTCGCCACGCACGACGTCAGCGACCGACTGCCCGAGCTGAACACGTCGTTGCTGGTCGTCGGCGGCAGCGCCGACGTCGTAGTGCCGCCGCGCGACTGCGAGCTGGTGGCGTCGAAGGTGCGGGACGGCCGCGTCAGCGTTCTGCCCGGCGTCGGCCACCTGGCGCCCGTCGAGGCGCCTCGTGTCGCGGCGAGCCTCATCGCTTCCTTCTCCTCCTCGCTGCGGACCCTTCGCCACGTCCACCAGGACGGTGAGCGAACCCGGCGAGAGGTCCTTGGTGACCAGCACGTGGACCGAGCGATCGGGCGCGCCGACGAGCACAGCCAAGAGTTCCAGGACCTCATCACCCGCTACGCCTGGGACGGCGTGTGGAACCGGCCAGGGCTCGACCGGCGCATCCGCTCGGCCGTCACCCTGACCGCGCTGGTGGCGCACGGCCACTGGGAAGAGCTCGCCTTGCACGTCTCGGCAGCCGCCAGGCTGGGGCTGAGCCGGGACGAGGTCACCGAAGTGCTCCTGCAGACCGCCGTCTACTGCGGCGTCCCTGCTGCCAACGCCGCGTTTCGGGTCGCCCAGCAGGTCTGGGAGCAGGACGGTGGCCAGTGGCTCTGAAGATCTTCCCCGACGCCGATGAGGCCGTCGCGGACGTCCCGGACGGCGCCATCGTGCTGATCGGTGGCTTCGGTGGTGCTGGGCAGCCGGTCGAGCTCATCGACGCCCTACGCCGGTCCGGCGCCAGGGACCTGACGATCGTGAGCAACAACGCCGGCAACGGCACGACTGGTCTGGCCGCGCTGCTGTCCGCCGGCCTGGTGCGCAAGGTGATCTGCTCCTTCCCCCGGCAGAGCGACTCGTTCGTGTTCGACGACCTCTACCGCGCTGGTCGTATCGAGCTCGAGCTGGTCCCCCAAGGCAGCCTCGCGGAACGAATCCGTGCAGGCGGCGCCGGGATCGGGGGGTTCTACACGCCCACGGCAGTCGGAACGGTGCTCGCCCGTGACAAGGAGGTGCGCACCATCGAAGGGCGCGAGTACGTGTTGGAGTTGCCGATCCGTGGCGACTTCGCGTTGGTCAAGGCTCAGACGGCGGACGCTCGTGGCAATCTGGTCTACCGCAAGACCGCCCGGAACTTCGGTCCGATCATGATGGCCGCTGCGCGCACCGCCGTCGCGCAGGTCCAGGAGGTCGTGCCGGCAGGGCACATTGACCCCGAAGCCGTCGTCACGCCCGCGATCTACGTCGATCGCGTCGTCCCGCTCACCAACCCCCGCGCTGACCGCCAGGGTGGGAGGTCCTGATGGCCCTCAGCAACGACGAGCTCGCCCGCAAGGTGGCCGACGACATACAGGTCGGCTCTTTCGTCAATCTCGGGATCGGCCTGCCGTCACGGGTCGCTGACTTCGTCGACCCGGCGTCCGACGTGGTCCTCCACACCGAGAACGGAATGCTGGGCATGGGGCCGCGCGCAGAGGCCGGCGACATCGACCCCGACCTGGTCAATGCAGGCAAGCAGCCAGTGACCGAGCGGCCGGGCGCCTCCTACTTCGACCATGCCGCGTCTTTTGCCATGATCCGCGGCGGTCACCTTGACCTGTGTGTCCTCGGGGCGTTCGAGGTTTCAGTGGACGGCGATCTGGCCAACTGGCACAACGGTGACCCTGAGGCGGTGCCCGCGGTTGGGGGGGCCATGGACCTCGCGGGCGGCGCTGCGGCGACGTGGGTGATGATGTCGCTGTTCAGCCGTGACGGGGCCGCCAAGCTGGTGTTGGACTGCGGCGCACCGATCACCGCCCGGCATTGCGTGGCGCGGGTCTACACACACGAGGGCGTCTTCGAGCTGAAGGGCGGCAACGTGGTCGTGCGGGACGTGTTCGGAACGACTGTGACGGACCTGGCGCGTCGGCTGGCCCTGCCGCTTCGGGAGCCGTCTAGGTGATAGGGCCTACCGATGTGAGTGCAATTGCCGTTGCCAGCAGGGATGTAGCGCCCGACCTACAGGAGGGGTCTGCTGTCGGTTCATTCGATTGCTGGTTCTGACTGATCATGCTGGGCTGCTCGCGGTTGCGGGTGCGAAGGCGAGCTCGAACTCGACCGGGGTGAAGCGTCCGAGCCGGCGATGGCGGTGCCCCCGGTTGTCGCTGTGCTCGATCCAGAAGGTGATCTCGTAGGCCAGGTCGGCCCGGGTGGGCCAGCGCCGCTGGTTCAGCACGTTCTTCTGTAGCAAGCCCAGAAGGCACTCCATCGCGGCGTTGTCCCCGGCGGACGCAACTCGACCATCGAGCCTCTTCCCGTGGTGGCTGCTTGGGCCGGCCACGCCGACGCCGCCTTCACTCTCCGTGTCTACGCGCACTCACAACCGGCGGCGATGCTGAAGGCTGCACGATCTCTGGAACTTGGCGGCCGCGATGCGCTGTGACCAATGTGTGACCACTCAGCGTTCGCTGCAGCAGGGTCGGCGCGCCTCCGAGCCAGAGTTGAGCACAGATCGAGAGAGCCGGCACGGGGACTCGAACCCCGAACCGCCCGATTACAAGTCGGGTGCGCTACCAGTTGCGCCATGCCGGCGGGCAGGCAGCAGTCTAATGGCCGCGCTGGCCGCGCCGAGATCGCAGAACTGGCCCACCGAGCGGGCTCGAGGTGGGCCAGTTCTACGCTCTCGGCGGTAGGCCTGCGACGGCAGCCGCCCGATCGACATGGAGGGCGCGATGACCTCATCGATCGTGGCGTGGGAGCGCTGTCGACGCAGGTCCGCGACCTTGAACTGCTGAGATCAGGCGCGTCCGCAAGCCGGATGATCACCGCTGGACGACGCGTCACGCGGACGGGTGCACCTCATCGCGCGGCGTCCTCGAGCGTGCTGGTGTCGATGACGAACCGGTACCGGACGTCGGAGGCGAGCACCCGCTCGTACGCCTCGTTCACCTGGTCGGCCGAGATCACCTCGACCTCAGCGCCGAGGCCGTGCTCGGCGCAGAAGTCGAGCATCTCCTGGGTGAGCGCGATGCCGCCGATCATCGAGCCGGCGAACGAGCGCCGCGCGCCGATCAGCGAGAAGACGTCGAGGCTCAGCGGCTCGGGCGGTGCGCCGACGTTGACCATCGTGCCGTCGACGGCCAGCAGGCCGAGGTAGGCGTTGAGGTCGACCGACGCACTCACCGTGTTGATGATGAGGTCGAACTGGTTCGCCAGCTGCTCGAACGTGTCGGGGTCGGACGTCGCGTGGTAGGCGTCCGCGCCGAGCCGCAGCCCGTCCTCCTGCTTCTTCAGCGACTGCGAGAGCACCGTGACGTGCGCGCCCAGGGCGTGCGCGATCTTGACGGCCATGTGTCCCAACCCGCCCAGGCCCACGACGGCGACCTTGGTGCCGGGGCCGGCGTCCCAGTGGCGCAGCGGGGTGTACGTCGTGATGCCGGCGCACAGCAGCGGTGCAGCGGCCGCGGAGTCGATGCCGTCCGGGACGCGCAGGACGTAGTCGGCGTCGACGACCACGTGCGTCGAGTAGCCGCCCTGCGTCGTGGTTCCATCGCGGTCGGTGGCGGCGTAGGTGCCGATCATGCCCTTGACGCAGTACTGCTCGTCGCCCTTGCGGCAGTTCACGCACTCGCCGCACGAGTTCACCATGCAGCCCACGCCGACGCGGTCGCCGACCTGGTGCCGCGTGACGTCGCTGCCGACCTCGGCGACGACGCCGACGATCTCGTGGCCGGGCACGACGGGGAACGGCTGCGGCCCCCAGTCGCCGTTCACGGTGTGGATGTCGGAGTGGCAGATGCCGGCGTGCGTGATCTGGATCAGCACGTCGTTCGATCCGACCTCGCGGCGCTCGATGGTGGTGGGAGCCAGCGGCTCGCCGGCGGCGGGGGCTGCGTACGCGTTGACGCGCATGGGTTTCCTCTCGACAGGGGTCGGATGGAGGGGCCTGCGGCCCCTACTGCTTCTTGGTGTTCCGGAGCTCGTCGGCGAGCGCTCGCGCCTCGGCCGACAGCTCGTCAGCGCGGGCCTCATCGCCCGCCTGGACGGCGCGCCAGTAGCCGATCTTGAGCGCGACGTACTCCTGGCGCATCGCCAGCTGGTCCGCCTGGGCAGCCAGCCGCTGCTGCTGCTCGGTGAGCAGCCGCAGCTGGTCCGCCGCGGCATCGGGGCCGACGCGGCCGTTGGCGACGTACTGCCGCATGTCGCTGACCGACATGCCGGTCGCCGCGAGGCAAGCGACCCACATCAGCTGGTCGAGGTCGGCCTCGCCGTACACACGGTGTCCGCTGCTTGCGCCACGGCCCACCGGCGCGACGACGCCGATCGACTCGTAGTAGCGCAGCGTGCTCGCCGGGAGGCCCGTCAGGGCTGCGGCCTCCTTGATCGTGTAGCTGCGCTGGGCGGTCGGTGAGGTCACGTCATCGACCGTAGGAACTTCAAGTACTTGAAGTCAAAGCAACCGGCTCCCCCTCCCCGCCACCTCGCGGCTACGCCGTCCGCAGGCCACGATGAGGCCATGACCCTGTCGACGACGCCCGAGTCCGTGCGCAAGCTCGTGCTCTACACGCTCATGACCCTCGACGGCGCCGTCGACCACCCGGAGGAGTACTTCGCGTCCGAGCCGGGCGAGGTGCCGGCCTTCGACGAGCTCATGAGCGACTTCGAGCGCGAGCTGATCGAGGCGCAGGACACCGTGCTGCTCGGCCGCCGCATGCACGACGAGTGGTCGCGGTACTGGCCGACGGCTCCGCACGAGCCGTTCGCCAGCTTCATCAACACTGTGAAGAAGTACGTCGTGACGTCGACCCCGCTGGCGACCGACTGGCCCAACACCGAGGCCGTCCACGGGCCGCTCGAGCAGGTGGTCGACGACCTGAGGAGCCGCGACGGCGGGGACATCGGCGTCCACGGCAGCATCGAGCTGGCGCAGTCGCTGCTCGCGGCTGGCCTGGTGGACGAGCTGCGCCTGGTCGTCGCCCCGGTGGTCGGGTTCGGCGGACGAAGGCTCTTCACGGGCGAGCACGACGTCCGCCGCTTCACGCTGGTCGACGCGACGTCGTCGCCGAGCGGCAGCCTCCTGCTGACCTACCGCGCGCGCTGAGCAGGCGTCGGGCGTCACACGCTGCTGACCCCGACAGCCCCTTCGCGGCTCGTCATCCGAGGTCCCCCGACTGGGTGCCGAGACCGGCCCGTCGGGCCCGGACGATGGCCTCGGCGCGGTCGGCCACCTGCAGCTTGCTGAAGATGGCGGACACGTTGTTGCGCACCGTCTTGGGGCTCAAGGAGAGCCGGGCGGCGATGGCGCCGTTCCCCATCCCGGAGGCGATCAAGGCGAGGATCTCGCGCTCGCGTTCGGTGAGGTCGGGGAAGACCACCTCGTCCCGGCTGCTCAACGGCCGGGTGAGGTAGCCGAGCACTCGCCGCGCCACCGACGGGCCGAAGATGGCCTCTCCACCGGCCACCCCCTCGATGGCGCGAAGCACCTCCGGGCTGTCCGCCCCCTTGACGAGGTAGCCGCGAGCGCCCGCGCGCATCGCGGCGAACACCGAGTCGTCGTCCTCGAACATCGTCAGCACGAGGACGCCGACGTCAGCGTTCGCGGCAAGGATCCTGCGCGTCGCTTCCACCCCGTTCAGCTCGGGCATGTTGAGGTCCATGACGACCACGTCGGGGTCCAGCTCGCCTGCGAGCCGGACGGCGTCCACCCCGTTCGACCCCTCACCGACGACCTCGACGCCGGACAGCGCCGACAGCAGCGCGCTCAGCCCGTGCCGGAAGACGGGGTGGTCGTCGACCAACAGGACCCGGATCGCCGGGCGCGGGTCGTTCACTGGACCACGGCCGGGATCCGGGCGGTCACCTTCGTGCCGCCGCCGACGAGCGTGGTGGTCTCGCACGTGCCACCGAGCTCGACGGCGCGTTCGCGCATCGCGGTGGTCCCGACGCCCGGCCGGGACGTCGGACGCATGCCGACTCCGTCGTCCTGGACCTCCACCACCACCCAACCCGCCTCGTCGATCGTGATCGCGACGCAGCAGCTGCGCGCCGCCGCGTGCCGGGCCACGTTGGTCAACGCCTCGGTGGCGATCCGGTACACCGCCACCTCGACGGCCGCGGGCAGCGGCGGCATCCGGACGGCCTCCACGGCCACGGCCAGCGCGGGGTCACGCTCGCTCAGGTGGTCGGCCTGTTGGCGCACGGCACCCACGAGGCCCAGCTGGTCCAAGGCAGGTGGCCGCAGGTCCTCCACGAGCCGTCGCACGTCGGCGAGGCTGGCCTGCACCTCGTGCTTGAGCTGGTCGGCGAGCACGGCGGCCTCCTCGGCGCGGGTGGCGGCGATCCGGTTGATGGCGTCGAGGCCGAGCGCGACGCCGGCCAGGGCCGGGCCCAGCCCGTCGTGGAGGTCCCGGCGGATGCGTCTGCGTTCCTCCTCGCGCGTCGTGACCAGCTCCTCACGGGACCGCTGCAGGTCACGGCCCAGGAGCGTCGCGTGCGCCGCCACACCCACCTGGCGGCCGAGGTCGTCGAGCAGTCGCAGGTCCGTCGCCCCGAACGCCTCGTGCGGCGTCCGTCGGCCGACGAGCAGCGTGCCGATGCCCGAGCCGCGGTAGGTCAGCGGCACGGCGTGCACGTGCGGCGTGACCTCCCCCCACTCGGCGGCCACCGGGGCGCCGTCCTCCGGGCTCAGGTCCACGCGAGCGTAGGGAAGCCGCAACGACGTCGCCACCGTCTCGACGATCGCCGCGAGGACGTCCCCGCCTGACTCCGGGCCGGCGTCCAGACGTCGACCGACGCCGGTCAGGACGGCGTACGGGTTCCGGCGGTCGCCGTAGAGGAGCCGGTCGACCGACTGCTGCAGCCGCTCGCGCAGCGGCGCGAAGGCCACCGCGACCACCCCTGCTCCGAGCAGCGTCGCTGCCGGGCTCGTGCGGTTCTGCGCCAGTGCACCGACGACGGCCACGACCGCGCCGTATCCCGCCAGCAGCAGCACGGAGAGGGCGCCGTAGACCAGTGAACGGCGCACCACCACCTCGATGCCGTACAGGTTCCGCCGCAAGATGGCGACAGTGACCGCGAAGGGCAGCAGCGGGACGGCGACCAGGAACAGCACGTCACCGACCGCAGGCACCGGCAGCAGGACCGCGGTGAGGAGCAGCGCCACGGCCAGCGCGAACCACACCAGCTGCGAGCGCTCCACGCCCTGGGCGCGCCGCCAGCGCACGACCGCCGACGCGACCGCGGCCACCAAGCCCACGACGAAGAGCACGCCCCCGACCGCGCGAGCCACCGCGAAGACCGCGTGCGGCAAGGGGATGCTCACCGGGTTGTCGGCGATGGGATGGTTCGCGAGCGGACCCGGGGTGAACGCCACGGCAGCCGCCACCAGCGCGACGGCGAGGACGTCGATCACGAGCACGGGACGCCACCTGCGGCTGGGCAGCCTGCCGTCCGGGAACAACAGGACGCCGAGGGTGACCAACGGCATGAAGCCCAGCGCCCACAGCCAGGCCGACACCCAGGCCGCCTCGCCACCGAGCGGCAGTTGACCGGGGTGGTCGTAGAGCGCGAGCCGCCCGTAGCCGAAGAGCGGGAGCGTGGCGGCGCTCACCAGGCCACAGCACAGGAACAGCCGGCCGACAGCGTGACGGGGAATCCGGCTGAGGATCAGCGCACCGAGCAACGGCAGGGCGCCACCGAAGACGACGTTCGGGTAGACGTTCTGCGCGAACTCGTCCCAGGTTCCCCGCGGCGAGCTCGCGACGAGATCGGTGATCCCACCGACGACCAGCAGCAGCGGCCCCAGGGCGGCGAGAGCCCAGAGCGCCGCCCCTGCACCACGCGTGCGCACGGGTGCATCGTGCACCCGCCGCACGTCGTGGCGCAGGGAAACCGTCATGACTCAGGCCGAGGCGGGCGCCGGAGCGAGCGGCTGCGCGGCGTCGCGCACCATCGCGCTGCGTGGGCCCTTCGCCGCGAGCCGGACGCTGATGACGAGCATCCACAGCAGTCCGGCCAGGAACGGCATCGGGTTGGTCTCGACGGGGTTCACGCCGGTCGCCAGGGTCAGCGCGACGCACACGCCACCGATGGCCACCGCGAACCAGCCGGCGACCCTTCCCAGCAGGCCCGACGACAGGATCGCCGCGCCGCCAGCCACCAGGAAGACCCCGAAGGGCAGGAAGGTGATCACGAAGCCGGCCCCGTTCATGTCCGCGAGCACCCGGGCCGTGGCAGGCGACATCTCAGCGTGGTCCAGCATCCCGGCCGCCATCGGCAGGATGGAGGCGATCTTCACCGCCAGGACGGTGGTGCCCGCGATCGCGGCCGTGTTCGCGAGCCACGCGGCGGCACCTCCGCGGTGGCGCAGAGCCTGCGTGAGCCAACCGACGAAGAACATGAAGGCCAGGAAGCCCAGGAACTCCATCGTCTCGCCGATGACGCGGCTCGGCGGCCTGGACGCCGCGAAGTCGGCCAGGTCCTGGGCACCCGTGGGGTGGGGGTCCTGGCTGCCGCCGGTGGCGATCTGGTTGCCGACGAGGATGAGCAGCACGTACGCCGCGCCGCTCAGGGCACCCAGCCGATCAGACAGGGTGATCGGGTGGGTCGTTGTGGATGTAGCTGCCATGCCGTCCTCCGGGACCTCGTGATCGATGGCGTGAGCCGCCTGTCCGTCCACCGTCACGGGGCGCGTGTCCCGTCGTCATGGGAGCGGTGTCCCGACCTGTCCCGCCACGCGGCAGTGGGCGCCACCCTGCGGTGACGCCCACTGCCCCTGGTGCGTACCCGAGTCAGCCCGTGGTCGCCGACCCGAAGATGTCCTGGTCCAGGCCACCCGCGTTCGGGCAGGTGTCCGGGCCCCACACGCCGTCCGTCAGCGTGCGGCACTGCTTGACGTCGAACGACTCACCGCCGGCGTAGCGAGGGTCGTCGCCCGGCACCACCTGGCGGGTGTCGGTCCAGACGTTGTAGGCGAACGCGCCCACAGAGGACACGTAGTTGTAGTCGCCGTGGAACGGCACTCGCCGGTCACCGAACATCTCGTAGTTCGGCTTCATCGCCGTGCCCGTGAGCCTGGTCGCAGCCGCCCACGTGGTGCCACCGTTCGTCGACGACGTCGCATACTCGTCGAGGCCGGCGGTGTGCAGCGCGAAGCCCTGCGCGTCACGCGCCGCCCCGTCGTTGCCTGGCGGGTACTGCACGCTGTACGCGGGGTCGTTGCGGCTGTCGTGCCAGGTGGCGTGGAGGTACCCGCCGTCGGCGTTGATGTCCGGGAAGAGCTGGTGACCGGCCGCGGTGGGCGCGAGACGCGCCGGTGCCGACCAGGTACGGCCGCCGTCGATGGTGCGGGTGAAGTAGACCGCGCCTTGACCGACCATGAGGTGCCCGTTCTCCGGCTCCGCCGTGTTGTACGTCGTCGTCGACGGCTCCTCGGAACCGGGCACGGTGGCGTCGAACACCGCGTACACGGCGTTCGGGTCACCGGACGCCGTGGGGTCGGCGGTGATACGCACCTGGGAGTCGTGCCGGAAGAACACGAACCCGCTCTGGCACGCGAAGGGTCCCGAGCCGCAGTCACGAGAGTCGCCGACCGACGCCTCGCCCGCCTCGGGTGCGGGGCCGTCCGAGTTGAGGTAGGCCTGCTCGTGGGCCGCCGCGGACGCAACCGGGTCACCGGCGGAGTCAGCAGCGTCGAACGACTCGAACCGCGCGCCGACCGATGGCCGCGTGAACGTCGCGCCGCCGTCCGCGACTTCACCCACAGCATGGCGTCGGTCTGCTTCGGGGTCAGCGGGAAACCGCGCCACGCGACGTACACCGTGCCGTTGTTGGTCACGGCGATGTCGGCGAACTGGTTGCCCTGCGAGCCCTGGCTGATCTTGACCGGGTGCGAGAAGGTCCGGCCGCCGTCCGTCGAGCGCACGAAGTAGATGGCGTTCGCACCGTTGCCCTGGAACAGGCTCCAAGCGGCGTAGACGTTGCCGGAGTATCGCGACGACGAGCGGTCGACCTCGAGCGCCGTCTTGTCGTTGAACCGGCCGGCGAACGAGGGAGAGCCGTGGCCGACGATCACGGTGCGGACGTAGCGCCTCGCGTGGTGGTCGTAGGTGGCGACCCACACGTCACCGTTCTGCGGCTGCGCGCGGTTGAACGCGTTGCCCATGAAGTACAGGTTGCCGTGCGTGTCCCAGGCCTGCACGGGGTCACCGGCGTTCGTCGTTCCCTTCTGGTGCAAGGGACTGCTCAGACCCTCGGGCGAGTTGTCGGTGGGGTAGCCCGGCAGCAGCGAGTCGGTCCAGGACGTCCCGCCATCGGTCGAGCGGTAGAAGCCGGTCCACGTGCCACCGGCGATCTCGACCGTGCAGTAGTCGTTGGAGCCGGCCACGATGTTGGTGGGGATCGTCGGATCGACCGCGACGGACGGCTCGTTCTGCTGCCGGCGGTTCTGACCGCAGGCCGAGATGGCGTCGGTCGAGGTGATGGGCCGACCGTTCGCCTTGACGTACGGCGCGTCGACGGAGACCGGGACGTCCGTGACCGTGGCGGTCGAGGCGGCCGCCGGAGACAGCGCGAGCGGCGACGCGGCGAGGGCTAGCGCCGCCGTGATCACCGTGGCGCGAGCGCGGTGTGCTGGAGTTCGCATGCGGGGTCCTTTCATGGAGGAGTGGCGTCCCCCGAGCACCGCCCGGCCATGCGGTCAACATGCTGTTCCTGGCCACGGCCGTCGCGCAACCCCTTCCCGGGAAACTGCCGCGACGGAACAAGATCATCCGCGATCGGCGGTCGCCCCGTCGCCGGGTCGGCCGGACGAAGCGCGCTCAGGCCGCCACGGCCCGCTCGACGAACGCGTCGAGCCGTGCCTGCAGCCGCTCGACGCGTCGCGGCACCGGAAGGCTCTCGCCCTGCGGGAGCTCCAGCTTGCGCAACCCGCGCACGTTCGCCGAGCAGGCGAGGTCGGCGCAGACGTACGTGCCCACCGTGTTGCCGCTGCGCCCGGCCGCGCCGGCCCGCGGCGCGACGAACAGATCGACCTCGGGCGCCGTCCGCACCGCCCAGCAGATGGCGCAGATGGACGATCCCTTGCGACGTCCGGCACCCTGCGGCGCACGCAGCGCCAGCCCGACGACGTCCCCGCGGTGGGGAGCGACGAGGAACGCGCGGCCCGGTGCGCGCGGGTCGCGCCACCCCAGGTAGTCGAGCTGGTGCCAGGGCAGCGCCGCCAGGTCCGGCGGCACGGGCATCGCCTTGAGCTGGCTGCGCGAGGTGTTGACGAACGAGGCCTTGAGCGCGTCAGGTGTCAGGGGATCCACGCCCGCAGGTCATCACGTTCGCCGCCGCGCGGGCAAGCGAGTTCCCGTCGACGGACGGACTCAGCCGGCGTGCGGTAGGAGCTCACCGAGCAGCGCCTCGACGCGCCGCCGGATCTCGTCCCGGATCGGCCGAACGGCCTCGATCCCCTGCCCCGCCGGGTCGTCGAGCACCCAGTCCTCGTACCGCTTGCCGGGGAAGAACGGGCACGTGTCGCCGCAGCCCATGGTGACGACGACGTCGCTGGCCTGCACCGCCTCGGTCGTGAGAACCTTCGGCACCTCGGCGGTGATGTCGATGCCGACCTCATGCATCGCTTGCACGGCAACGGGGTTGATCTGCTCGGCGGGCATCGAGCCCTGCCGACCGCACCTCGACAGCGCACCGCCGACAAGTGGCTGAGGAACCCCGCCGCCATCTGCGAGCGCCCGGCGTTGTGCACGCAGACGAACAGGACGCTGGGCTTGGTCATGGGGCGATCTCCTGGATGGTCGGGACGAGCTCCTCGAGCAGCGCTCGGACGCGTTCGTCGAGGTCGAGGTAGAGCGCGTGCACCTGCTCGGGGGTCGCGTCGGCGGGGTCGACGACGTCCCAGTCGAGGTACCGCTTGCCGGGGTACAGGGGGCAAGCGTCGCCACAGCCCATGGTGATGACGACGTCGGCAGCGCCCACGACCGCGTCGGTGAGCGGCTTCGGGTAGGGCTCAGCGGCCTGGACACCGATGCGGGCGATCAGGGTGCTGATGCTCGGGTGCACCTCGCCTGCGGGCTGCGACCCTGCCGAGCGCACGTTGACGCGGCCGTGAGCGTGAAGGTCCAGCAGGGCAGCGGCGAGCTGCGAGCGCCCGGCGTTCTGGACGCAGACGAAGAGGACCTCAGGCACCGGCTTGGGCAGGACCCCTTCGGACTGCGCCAGTGCCGTGAGCCGCTCCGCGGCGAACCGCTCGGTCAGGGCCGGCAGGTAGCTGCGCAGCCGCGACGTGCGGAGCAGACCGGTGTAGGACTCCGCGACGTACCGGTGGACCGTCTCGCGGGAGAACACGCCGGCGAACTTGGCCGCCAGCCGGTCACCCACCCGTTCGAGGACGTCGTCAGCCGACATCAGCCCAGGCGTACCAGGCGGTTCCGGCCGGGACGGCGCCGTCACGACGGGTTCCCAGCGGGGTCGGGTCCGGAGCCGGGGACGGTGGGGTCGCCGGGGAACAGGTGACGTCCCGCCCACAGCGAGACGTAGACGAGCCCGACCAGCACGGGCACCTCGATCAGCGGGCCGACGACGCCAGCGAGCGCCTGCCCGGACGTCGCCCCGAACGTCGCGATGGCGACGGCGATCGCGAGCTCGAAGTTGTTGCCGGCCGCCGTGAACGCCAGCGTCGTCGATCGCGCGTACGACAGTCTCAGCCCGCGCGCGAGCAGCAGCGACCCGCCCCACATGACGGCGAAGTAGACGACGAGCGGCAAGGCGATGCGCGCGACGTCCAGTGGCCGGCTGGTGATCGCATCCCCTTGCAGCGCGAACAGGATGACGATCGTGAAGAGCAGGCCGTACAACGCCCACGGCCCGATGCGCGG
Organism: uncultured Actinomycetota bacterium; assembly: GCA_963816695.1. Classification (GTDB taxonomy): domain Bacteria; phylum Actinomycetota; class Actinomycetes; order Actinomycetales; family Angustibacteraceae; genus Angustibacter. The sequence continues at coordinate 137,936 of CAWFLV010000004.1, read as the reverse complement.
CAGGAACTTCGCCTCGTAGACCTCGCGGCCCTTCGCGCGCTCACCGATGCGTCGGCTGAGGTAGCCCGCAAGGAGCGGGATGCCCAGGAAGACCAGGACGCTGCGCGCGATCTGCCACACCGAGACGTCGAGCCCCGCGGTGTCGAGCCCGAGCCAGCCGGGCAGCACCGACAGGTAGAACCACCCGAGCAGCGAGAAGGCGAGCACCTGGAAGACCGAGTTCAGCGCCACGAGCACCGCGGCGGCCTCGCGGTCGCCGCACGCGAGGTCGTTCCAGATGATCACCATGGCGATGCAGCGGGCGAGCCCCACCACGATCAGCCCGGTGCGGAACGCCGGCAGGTCGGCGAGGAACACCCAGGCCAGCGTGAACATCAGCGCCGGCCCCACCAGCCAGTTGAGCACCAGCGAGGTGACGAGCATCCGCTTGTCGCGCGTGACGGTGTCGAGCCGGTCGTACCGGACCTTGGCCAGCACCGGGTACATCATCACCAGCAGCCCGAGGGCGATGGGCAGGGAGACGCCGGCGACCTGGACGGCGCTGAGCGCCTCGCCGAGGCCGGGCACCAGGCGCCCCAGCGCCAGCCCCACCGCCATGGCAGCCAGGATCCAGAGCGGCAGCCCGCGGTCGAGAGCCGAGAGCCGCGCGACGACGTGCGAGTCGGCGGGCGCGGTGGTCTTGAGGTCGGTCATGGTGCGGCGGGTCCTTGGGGGTCAGCAGGAGCGACGGCGAGGGACGGCGTGGCTGCCCTCGGCGAGGGCGGAGAGCGCGTCGCGGACGGCGTCCAGCGCGCCCGGACGCAGCCGGTAGTAGGTGAAGCGGCCGCAGGGCGAGGTCTCGACCAGCTCCGCCTCGCGCAGCACCTTCAGGTGGTGCGACACCAGGGTCTGCTTGGCGCCCAGGAGGTCCTGCAGGTGGGTGGTGCACAGCTCCTCGCGCGGCGAGCACCGTCACGATGCGCCAGCGCAGGGGGTCAGCGAGCGCGGCCAGCGCGGCCGGAGGCGCCGTCGGAAGGGCGGTCTCATCAACCACCGCTGATGTCATCAGCACGTCTTGATCTAAGTCGCCGGGACTGACCCACGTCAAACGAACACCCGGTGAACACGAGGCGGGCCGATGGTCCTGCTCCGCCGGCTGCGCCTGGGTTATGATTCAGTCGTGGTTGATTCAATCGACATTGAGATGACCCCGGCGACGCGGGCGGCTCAGCGCGACGCGGCGGTCGCGCTGCTCGCGGCCGTCAGTGACCCGATCCGCTGGACCGTCCTGCAACGGCTCACCGAGTCCGCGCGCTGCGTCTGCGACCTCCAGGAGCACGTGCCCGTCGCCGCGAACCTGCTCAGCTACCACCTCAAGGTGCTGCGCGACGCCGGCTTGGTGACCACGAGCCGCCGTGGCCGCTGGATCGACTACGCGCTCGCTGACGACGTCCTGCCCCGGCTGCAGCGCGCACTGCCGGTCAGTCGTCTGGGCGGCCAGCCATGACCCTCCTCGAGCGACAGCCGACCTCCCACCGCGGTCGCTGGCTGGCCCTGACCGCATCAGCGCTGACCTGGGCCCTGGCCTACTGGGTGAACGGTCGGGTCTGGGACCTGCTGCTCTACGACGCCCTCGGCATGCGCGCGACCGCGCGTCTCACCGAGACGCTCCACTTCTTCCTGTACGACACGATCAAGATCGCTCTGTTGCTCGTCGGGATCATCTTCGTGGTGACCGTGCTGCGCTCGTACATGAGCATCGAGCGCACGCGCGCCCTGCTCGGCGGTCGACGCGAGGGCTTGGGCAACGTCGCCGCCGCCGGCCTGGGCGTGGTCACGCCGTTCTGCTCGTGCAGCGCGGTGCCGGCGTTCATCGGGTTCGTGGCTGCCGGCGTCCCGATCGGTGTCACCTTGAGCTTCCTGATCGCCAGCCCGCTGGTGAACGAGATCGCCGTCGGCATGCTGTTGACGATGTTCGGCTGGAAGATCGCCGCGCTCTACGTCGTCGCCGGGCTCACCATCGCCACCCTCGCTGGCTGGCTGCTCGGCCGGCTGGGCGTGCAGCGCTGGGTCGAGCCGTTCGTCTTCCAGACCACGCTCGGTGGCCAGGTCATCGACTCCACCGCGGGCCTCACGCTCGACCAGCGCATCCAGATGGGGGTCGAGGAGGTCCGGACGATCCTGCGCAAGATCTGGCCGTACCTGCTCGTGGGCATCGGCCTCGGGGCGGTCATCCACGGCTGGGCACCGGCTGACTTCTTCACCCGGTACGCCGGCCCGGGCGACGCCTTCGGCGTCCTGGTGGCCGTGGTCGTCGGGGTTCCCTTGTACAGCAACGCCGCTGGCATCATGCCGCTCGTGCAGGCGCTGCACGACAAGGGGCTACCGATGGGCACTCTGCTCGCCTTCATGATGAGCGTCGTGGCGCTCAGCCTGCCCGAGCTGGTGCTGCTGCGCCGCGTGCTCAAGCCGAAGCTGCTCGCCACGTTCGTCGCGGTCGTCGGCTCCGGGATCGTCGCCGTCGGTTACCTGTTCAACGCCGTCCTCGCCTAAGAAGCAGAAGGGATCCATCATGCTCATCAAGGTGCTCGGTCCGGGTTGCACCAACTGCAAGAACCTCGAGCGCGTCACGCGCGAGGCGATCGACGAGCTCGGCCTGGACGCCACCATCGAGAAGGTCGAGGACTACGGCGCGATCGTCGGGTACGGCGTCATGTCGACCCCGGCCCTCGTCATCGACGAGAAGGTCGTCGTGGCTGGTCGCGTACCGCGTGCGGCGGAGCTGCGCGAGCTGCTCACGTCCGCGTGACGGTGGGAGTCAGCGAGCGGCCAGCGCCGTGCGCAGGGACTCCAGCGCGGCCGGCACGACGGCGTACCAGACGTTGCGTCCCCGCCGCTCGCTCGTGACCAGACCGGCCTGACCGAGCACCTTGAGGTGGTGGCTCACGGTCGGCTGGCTCTTGCCCACCGGCTCGACGAGGTCGCAGGCGCAGACCGCGCCGCCGTCCGCCGTCGCGAGCAGCGACACCAGCCGCAGCCGCACCGGATCGGCCAGCGCCGCGAACTGGCGCGACAGCGTCTCCGCGTCGCGCTCGGCCAGCACCTCGGACGCGAGGGGTGCGCAGCACGCCTCGACCACCGGCTGCTGCAGGACGGGCAGCTCTCGCACGACCACGGCACCTCCTTGGGCTCGAGAACACATATTGACATACGTCGATGCTTCTGCCAAGTTGTCATATCGATGACGGTGAATGAGTCACTGTCCCGGCCCACGGAGGTCCGCATGTCCCGCGTCCAGCTCGCCCTCAACGTCGACGACATCGAGGAGGCGACCGCGTTCTACGCCAGGCTGTTCGGCGTCGAGCCGGCGAAGACCCGGCCGGGGTACGCGAACTTCGCCGTCGCGAACCCCCCGTTGAAGCTCGTGCTCCTCGAGAACCCCGGCCAGGGCGGCACCCTCAACCACCTCGGCGTCGAGGTCGAGGACGTCGACACCGTCGACGCCGAGCAGACCCGCCTCGCCTCCCTCGGCCTGGCCTCGGTCGATGAGCGTGGCACCACCTGTTGCTACGCCAAGCAGGACAAGTTCTGGGTCGAGGGCTCCCCGGACGGCGAGCGCTGGGAGGTCTACACCGTGCTGGCCGACAGCGCGACGTTCTTCGGCGCCCCGGACGACGGGCCGGCCTGTTGCGCGAGCGACCCCGCCGTCGAGAGCACCAGCGACACGAACCCCGAGAACACCGAGAACACCGACGAGAACACGCAGCCCGCAGCCGCGTGCTGCTGAGAAGGAGAGCACCATGATCCCCGTCGACATCACCGGCGCCGCTGCCGCGCAGCACCGCTGCGACCTCCAGCGCGAGGCCGCGACGTCGCGGCTCGCCGCCCTCGCCCGCTGCTGCTCACCGCGCATCTGGACGCGCGCTGGCCGGCGGCTCGCCGCGACCGTCGCCTCCGGCCGCCACGCGCTGCAGGCCCGGCGCCACCCCGAGCGGGCCTGCTGCGCCTAGCTGTACCCCGGCCCTCGACGGCCGGCGGCCGCGGGACGGCGCGCTAGGGACGGCGCCCGCGGTACCGGCGGCGCTCGACCGGCGGCTTGCCGTGCCGCCCGAGGCCCGGGCGGTGCGACACGTCCACCCGCAGCGCGCCGTTGGAGCCGCGCGTGACGCGGGCGAGGAACAGGCCGTCGTCCGGGGCCTTGCCCGGCAGGTCGAGCGAGAGCCGCGGCATCTCCACCCACCGGGTGTAGACGGTCTCGCCCTGCGGGCCCGGGACGGGACGGTCGGCCTGCTCGTCCCACGTCACGTGCAGGTTCCGCGCCTCCTCGCGCGTGACGGGCGAGGCGTCGACGCAGACCCGCTCGGCGAGCACGATCTCGCGGCCGGCGGCGTCGATCGCCAAGCCCGGGCCCACGTGCAGGTCGGAGCCGGCGACCTCGACGTCCAGCCCGGACACGACGCCCGAGCCGTGCAGGCGGTTGTGCAGGTAGCGCATCGACCGGTGGTACTCCTGCTCGGCGCGCAGGTCGTCGACGCTCAGCACCTGGCCGGTGAAGTACCTCACCCGACGGGGTTGATCACTCACGGACCCATCATGGTGCCCGGGCCGTCGTCGTGGGGCCGAGATGAGCAGCGAGGCCGCGCCAATCGCCACGAACAGGGCGCCACCGGGGTGCCACTGACCCCCGCTGATCTGACACGATGCGCACATGAGCGGTGACGCCACGGGACAGGCTCAGGCGAGCGCGCCTGACGCCTCGGACCGCCGTCCCCAGTTCGCCGAGCAGGCCGTCGAGATCCTCGCCCGCGCCCAGCAGCACGCCGACCAGCTCACCTCCTCCGCCGAGGAGCACGCCAACCGCGTCCGGCTCGAGGCCGACAACGAGGTGCGCCAGCTCCTCGCCGACGCCCGGGCCGAGGCCGAGCGGCTCACCGAGCAGACCGACGCCAAGCGGGCGGACATCGAGAGCCTGCACGCCCGGGCGCGCACGGCGGCTGCGGACGCCGAGCACCGCCTCGCCGAGGTCGACCGCGCGCTGGAGTCGGCGCGGGCCGAGGCGCAGAACCTCGTCGCGGACGCCGCCGAGCAGGCGTCCTTGGCCCTCGCCTCCGCCGACACGACCAGCGAGCAGCTCGTCTCCGAGGCGCGTGAGGAGGCCGCTCGGCTGCGTGCCGACAGCCAGGCCGAGGCCGACCACCGGCTCACCGGCGCCGCCGACGAGCACGCCCGCGCGCTGGCGTCCGCGCGCGACGTCGTCGCCATGACTCGCGAGCTCGCCACCCAGCGCCTGCTCGAGACGCGCGAGCTCGTGCGCGACCGGCTCGCCGCCGCCGAGCAGGAGGTGCGCACCCGACGCGAGGCAGCCGAGGCCGAGGTGGCCGCTCTGCTCGATGCGGCTCGCCAGGACGCCGAGCGGCAGCGCGCCGACGCCCGGGCCGAGGCCGAGCGGGTGCGGGCCGAGCTCGCCGCCGAGCGCGAGTCCGCGACCGCCGAGATCGCCCGACAGCGCGACGAGGCCGAGCAGCACAACGCCGCCCGCATGACCGAGGCCGAGGAGCAGCTGACCTGGACCAAGCGCACCGTCGAGGAGCTGCTCGCCACCGCCGAGGCCGAGGCCCAGCGCGCTCGCGAGCAGGGGCAGGCGGCCGCCGCCGAACATCTCGAGGCCACGCGCCAACGCACCGACAAGCTGCTCGAGGACGCCGCCACCGAGCGCGAGGCGCGTCAGCGCGAGCACGACGAGCAGCTCGAGCGGGCCGCCGCCGAGGCGCAGGCCGCCGCCGACCGGCTGCGCGCCGAGGCCGAGGCCCACCGCGACGAGCTGGCCCGCGAGGCCGAGCGGCTGACCGCCCAGTCCGCCGAGGACGAGAAGCGAGCAGCCGAGCGCGCGCAGCGGCGCCTCGAGGAGGCCGAGACCGGTGCCCGCAGCCTGCGCGAGCGGGCCGCCGACAACCTGTCCAAGGCCCAGCTCGAGGCGCACACGCTGCGCCGCGACGCCCGCGCCGAGGCCGGCCAGCTCGTCGCCTCAGCCCGCGCCGAGGCCGACCAGCTGCGCGCGGAGGCCCGCAAGCTGCTCGCGGACTCCCGCGCCGAGGTCGCGGCCCTCGCCGAGCGGCGCGCGGCCATCGAGAAGGAGCTCGGCAACCTGTCCGGCGTCATCGAGGCGCTCGCCGTCCCCGAGTCGGTCGAGCAGCTGAGCGCCCAGGCGCAGGAGCGCGCCGAGCCACCGCCCCGCGAGACCTCCGACCGGTCCTGACCCCAGCCGATCCCCACGACGACCCCACCGACCCAGCCGACCCAGCCCAGACACAGCCCAGACCCAGCCCAGACCCAGCCCATCCCCCACCACAGAGGTAATGAGACGGACATGAGCGACACCCCCCAGTTCCGGACCGTCCTGCGCGGCTACGAGCCCGCCGAGGTCGACGCGACCTTCCGCGACCTGCGTGAGCAGCTCGCCCGCACCCGCGAGGCGGCCAACCAGGCGGCGGCCGCCCAGGCCCGGGCCGACGAGCTGGCCGGCCGGGTGCGCGTGCTCGAGGCGCAGGCCGAGGCCAAGGCGGCCGAACCGCCCGCCGAGGTCGAGTCCGAGCCGACGTTCGAGCGGCTCGGTGCGCGGGTCGCGCAGATCCTCGGCCTCGCTGACGAGGAGGCCGGCGAGCTGCGCGCCAAGGCGCACAGCGACGCCGAAGAGCACAAGAAGGCGGTGCACGCCTCGACCGAGTCGCTGCGCCAGGAGGCCGACCGGTACGCCGAGGAGCGTCGCAGCGCGGCGGACGCCGAGGCCCAGCGCATCCTCGAGGACGCCAAGCGCAAGGCCGACGAGATGCTCGACGACGCCGACCGCGAGGCCAGCGCCCGCCGCGGTGAGGCCGAGGCGGTGTACGAGAACCAGCGCGCCAACGCCGCCAAGGCCGCCGCCGACTTCGAGACCACACTCGCCCAGCGCCGGCAGCGCGCCGAGAAGGAGTTCATGGAGCGCAGCGCGCTCGCCGAGCAGGAGCTCGAGGGACTGCAGGAGCGCACCGAGCAGCTGCGCCAGGAGACCGAGCGCAACCAGCGCGAGGCCGCGGCGAGGGCCGCCCAGGAGCTCGAGGAGGCGCGCCGCAAGGCCGCCGAGATCGTCTCGGAGGCCGAGGCCCGGGCCACGCGCATCAGGTCGGAGTCCGAGCGCGAGCTCGCCGCGGCCACGCAGCGCCGCGACAGCATCAACGCCCAGCTGACCAACGTCCGCCAGATGCTCGCCACGCTCTCGGGCACCTCGCCCGCGGCGTTCGCGCACCTCGGTGCGGACGCTGACGCCGACGTGCCGGCTGAGGCACCCGCGCAGGACGCGCCGGCGGACCCCCAGGCCGCCGCCGAGGCGAGCCAGGGTGACGCCGAGAGCGAGCAGGCGCAGGCGCAGGAGGTCCAGCAGGCCGAGGGCGAGCAGGCCGAGCAGACCGAGGGCGAGCAGGCCGAGCAGACCGAGGCCGAGCAGGGCGAGCAGACCGAGGGCGAGCAGGGCGAGCAGACCGAGGGCGAGCAGGGCGAGCAGACCGAGGGCGAGCAGGCCGAGGGCGAGGCCGAGGTCGTCGACGTCGAGAACGCTGAGCAGGCCCAGCCCGCCGGTCGCGGCCGCGGGCACCAGCGCCGCTGACGCCGGTCACGATCCGACCATGGAGGCCCGCCTGGTCGCTGCCCGCCTCACGGCGCAGCGGCTGAGCGGGCCTCCGGCCGTCTCACCCGAGGCGGTCGCTGGTCACCTGCTCGCCGTCCAGGCGCAGGACGCCCGCGGGGCCCGGCTCGCCGTCCGCAGCCGCACCCACGGCCTGTCGGCCGCGGACGTCGACGCCGCGCTCACCGAGCGCCGGTCGCTGGTGGTCAGCTGGCTCCAGCGCGGCACGCTGCACCTGGTGCCGAGCGCCGACTACTGGTGGCTGCACCCGCTGACGACCCCGCAGCTGCGCACGGGCAGCGAGCGCCGGCTGCGCCAGGAGGGCGTGTCACCGCAGCAGGCCGAGCGCGGCGTCGACGTCGTGATGGACGCCGTGGCGACCGCGCCCCGCACCCGCGAGGAGCTGCGGGCGCTGCTCGACGACGCGGGCGTCCCGACCGCCCGCCAGGCGCTGGTGCACGTGCTGATGGCTGCGTCGTTGCGCGCGGACCTGGTGCGCGGGCCGGTGGTGGACGGTCAGCAGGCGTTCGTGTCCGCGAGCCGCTGGCTCGGCCCGGCGCCGTCCGCCCTGGACGGCGAGGAGGCGCTGGCCCGGCTCGCCGTCCGCTACCTGCTCGGCCACGGGCCCGCAACGCCTCGGGACCTCGCCGGCTGGGCGGGGATCACGCTCCGCGCGGCGAGGCGCGCGTTCGCGTCAGCCGGTGAGCAGGTGCAGCCGGTCGGCGGCGACGCGGCACCCGAGCTGGTCGACCTGCGCGAGCGCGAACCCGCCGCGCCGCTGCCACCACCCCGGCTGCTCGGGCAGTTCGACCCGGTGCTGCACGGCTGGGCCGACCGCACGCCGTTCGTCGGCGAGCACCGGCAGGTCGTCACCACCAACGGGCTGTTCCGCGCCTGCGCCCTGGTGAGCGGCCGGGTGGTGGGCATCTGGCGGCTGTCCGGCGGCGTCGTCACCATCGAGCCGCTCGAGCCCGTGCCCGCCGACGTGCTCGCCGCGCTGGACGACGAAGCGGCCGACGTCCGACGCTTCCTCGGCCTCGATCCCCCGCCCTGAACCGCCCTCCCCCCGTTTCCGCCACCCAAGCCGCTTTCCGCCACCCAAGCCGCATTGCGCCACTCCGCCGCGGCCTGAGTGGCGCAAACCCCTCGTCAGGCGCGTCCGTCAGGGCGTGAGGCCGAAGGGCAGGTCGCGCACCGGCCACCACTGCGGCGCTCCGGAGTGAACGGCCCAGGCGGCCAGCGCCGCGGCCGCGACCAGCAGCACGAGCACCCAGGTGAGCTGGTGGGACGGCGCCACCGCCGCCCGCAGCACCGTGCGCGTCCCGCGGCGCAGCGACCCGCCGCCCGGGCCCCACCAGGCCGCGAGCAGGGCCACCGCGGCACCCGCGGCGACGGCCGGCAGGGACCCCGGCGCGGCCGACCCGTCGGGCGCGGGCAGCGCCAGACCGGCGCAGAACGTCGTCGCCACCCCGAGCAGCGCGGGCAGCAGCGCGGCCAGCGCGGTGGCGACCACGGACGACAGCAGGTGCCAGGGAGCGCTGAGCGTCGCGACGACGCCGTCACTGCGCCGCGGCCCGCGCTCGTACCGCCGCCGGGCCACGCTCGCGCGGTTGCGCTCGACCGTGCGCGCCAGCAGCACCAGCGCCAGAACGATCGCGGCGGTCACCACCGGGTACGCGACGGCACCGCCCACGCAGGCGGCGAACAGACCCGTCACCGCGCCCGAGCGCGCACCCCGGCCGCCGGGCGGCAGGGCCGGCTCCGGCTCGTCGTCCCGGACGGGCAGCAGCTCATCCATCGGCACGTACGGCGACGGCGGGACGGGCTGCGCCACCGGCGCGGGGGCCGCAGCCGGCGAGTACGGCGAGTACGGCGAGTAGGGCTCACCTGCCGGTGCCCGCACCCCCTCACCACCGGACCGGCCCGAGGGCAGGCTGCGCGTCACCGGCTCCCGCACGGGCAGCGTCACGGTGGCGTGGTCGCCGGCGGCGTACCGGTCGAGCGCGTCCAGCACCGCGTCCTGGCCCGGGCGTCGCGCCGGGTCGACCGCGAGCGCCGCCAGGAGCAGGGGGCGCAGCCGCTCGTCGACGCCGTCGAGGTCGCACTGCCCGCGCCGCACGCGGTCGATGACGACGTCCATCGGCCCGCGGCCGAACGGCGGGCGACCACTGGCGGCGAAGGCCAAGGTGGCCGCCCAGCCCCACCAGTCGGTCGCCTCGCTGACCCGCTCGCCGTCGATGACCTCGGGGGACAGGTAGCCGGGCGTGCCCATGACCAGGCCGGTCGACGTCAGCCGGACGTCGTCCGCCACGTGGGCGATGCCGAAGTCGATGACGACGGGGTCGCCGTCCGCGAGCAGGACGTTGGCGGGCTTGAGGTCGCGGTGGACGACGTGCACGGCGTGGATCGCCTGCAGCGCACCGGACAGGCCGCGGCCGAGCCGCAGCAGGTCCGGCGGTCTCATCGCGCCGTGGTCGCGCACCACCTCGTCCAACCCGGGTCCCGGCACGAAGCGGGTGACGACGTAGGGCTGCTCACCGTCGACGTCGGCGTCGATGACCTCGGCGACCAGCGGGTGACGCACGCGGCGCAGCGTCGAGACCTCGCGCGCCAGCCGGGCGCGGGCCTCGGGGTCGTGGGCGATGTGGGCGCGCAGCACCTTGACCGCCACTGCGCGTCCGGCGGCGTCCAGCCCGAGGTGGACGACGCCCATGCCGCCCTCGCCGAGCCGGCCCCGCAGCCGGTACGGCCCGAGGCTGGTCAGCTCGACCGAGGTGCGCTCGTCAGCGCGTCCCCCCATGGCGGTCATGCCACCACACGGTACGCGAGGAGCCCTACTGGTTGATGTAACCGACGAGCTGGTCGCGCTCGGACTGCAGCTCGTCGATGCGGTGCTTCACGACGTCGCCGATGCTCACGATGCCGAGCAGCCTGCCGTCGACGACCACCGGGATGTGCCGGACGCGCTGGTCGGTCATGAGCCGCATGAGGTGCTCGACGCCGTCCTCCGGGCCGCACGTCGTGACGTCAGCGGTCATGATCTGGGCGACCGGCTGGTCGAGGACGTCCGCGCCGGCGTCGTGCAGGTGGCGCACGACGTCGCGCTCGCTGACGATGCCGTCGACGGCGTTGCCGTCACCGGAGACCACCAGCGCGCCGATGCGGTGCTCCGCCAGGAGGTCGAGGAGGCTGCGGACGGTGTCGTCCGGCCTGATCGTGACCACGGTCGCGCCCTTGCGCCTGATGACGTCCGAGATCCTCATGACGATCGCCTCCTGCTCGAGCTGGTCCGCGGCGGTAGATCTGCTCGCTGGCCTCACCGTAGTGGAGCCGACGTCACGGCGACAGGTTCGCGCTGCGCCCGTAGGGTGGAGGAACCCGACAGACCCCGAGGAGACCGCCCCTGTGAGCCCGACGGCCGCGTCGTCCAGCACCCGCTCGTCCCGGACCTCGCGCGCGTCGGCGCGGTCCGGGACGAAACCAGAGACCACCTACGACCTCGTCGTCGTCGCCAACCGGCTTCCCGTCGACCGTGCCACGGACGACGTGGGCAACGAGTCGTGGTCGCAGAGCCCGGGCGGCCTGGTCACCGCCATGCAGTCGGTGATGACGGGCGGCGACGGGGCCTGGGTGGGCTGGTCGGGCGATCCCGGAGACCCGCCGAAGCCCTTCGACGCCGGTGACATGCACCTGCACGCCGTCGGGCTCAGCCAGCAGGAGATCGAGGACCACTACGAGGGTTTCAGCAACGACACGCTGTGGCCGCTCTACCACGACGTCATCGTGGCCCCGCGGTTCCGCCGGCGGTGGTACGACGGCTACCGCGCGGTCAACCGGCGGTTCGCCGAGGCCGCGGCCAAGCTGGCCTCCCCGGGCGCGACGGTCTGGGTGCACGACTACCAGATGCAGCTGGTGCCGGCGATGCTGCGCGAGCTGCGCCCCGACGTCCGCATCGGGTGGTTCAACCACATCCCCTTCCCCTCCGTCGAGCTGTTCGCCCAGCTGCCCTGGCGCCGGGCCGTCGTCGAGGGCCTGCTCGGAGCGGACCTGCTCGGGTTCCAGCGCCGGGCGGACGCCGAGAACTTCCTGCGCGTCTGCCGCCGGCTGCTCGCCCTGCCGACGCGCGGCGACACCGTCACCGTGCACGCGCCCGACGGCGACGAGCGCGTGGTGCGCGCCACGTCGTTCCCCATCTCGATCGACTCCGCCGGCCTCGAGGAGCTCGCCCGCCGACCGGACGTCATCGAGCGCTCGCAACAGATCCGGCGCGACCTCGGTGACCCCGAGACGGTGCTGCTCGGCGTCGACCGACTCGACTACACCAAGGGCATCCGGCACCGCCTCAAGGCCTACGAGGAGCTGCTGGACGACGGCGTGCTCGGGCCGCCGTCGTCGGTGCTCGTGCAGGTGGCGACGCCGAGCCGCGAGCGGGTCTCGGCCTACGTCCAGCTGCGCGAGCAGGTCGAGGTGACGGTGGGACGGGCCAACGGCGACCACGGCCAGCTCGGCCAGCCCGCGATCCACTACCTGCACCAGTCGTTCCCCCGCGAGGAGATGGCGGCGCTGTTCCTCGCCGCCGACGTCATGCTCGTGACGCCGCTGCGCGACGGCATGAACCTCGTGGCGAAGGAGTACGTCACCTGCCGGTACGACGAGGGCGGCGCGCTGGTGCTCTCGGAGTTCACCGGCGCGTCCGGCGAGCTCGACCGCGCCTTCATCTGCAACCCGCACGACATCGACGGCCTGAAGCACACCATCCGCGAGGCGATCGACGCCGACCCGCGCGAGAAGGCCCGGCGCATGCGGGCGATGCGCAAGCGCGTGCGCGAGTACGACGTCCAGCGCTGGGCCGACCACTTCCTGCAGGCGCTCGCGGCGGCGCCGGAGCGTCCGTGAGCCCCGTGAGCGCCGCGGTGCGTGCGGTCGAGGCCGTCGCCGCGCGCCGTCCGCTGCTCGTCGGGCTGGACTTCGACGGCGTGCTCGCGCCGATCGTGGAGCGTCCGGGTGACGCCCGCGCGCTGCCGGGCACGCTGGACGCCGTGGCCGAGGTCGCGACGGCGCCGGGCGTCACGGTCGTGCTCGTGTCGGGACGAGCGCGCGACGACCTGCTCGCGCTGACCGGGCTGGCCGCCGAGGGCGACGTGCTGATCATCGGCAGCCACGGCGCCGAGCGCCCTCGCTGGCCGAGGGACGCGGCCGGCGGCGACCCACCGGCCCTGGACGACGCCGCCCGCGAGCGGCTGGCGCAGGTGCAGGCCCGGCTCGAGGGGCTGGCCGCCGAGCACCCCGGCGCGCACGTCGAGCACAAGCCGACGGCCGCCGTCCTGCACACGCGCCGGCTGGTGAGTGGTGAGTCCGAAACCGTTGCGGCACAAGCCCTGGCGTTGTTGGCGGAGGCGCCCGGGGTGCACGTCACACGCGGCAAGGAGGTCGTCGAGGCCGCGGTCGTCGAGGCGAGCAAGGGCGCCGCGCTGGCGTGGCTGCGCGACCAGGTGGGCGCTCGGGCCGTGCTGTACGTCGGCGACGACGTCACCGACGAGACGGTCTTCCGGTCGCTGCGCGACGGCGACCTCGGCGTCAAGGTGGGCGACGGCGAAACCGCTGCCGCGCAACGCATCGCCGACCCCGAGGCGGTGCGCGACCTCTTGCGCCACCTCGCCCGGCACCTCAGCGGTTGATCGCGCCGGGGGTCAGGGGCGGGGACGCCGCGGGTGTAGCGGGGCCGCGCCGGTCGACCCGCGGACGACGAGCTCGGGGCGGAACACGTACTCGGCGCGCGGCGCGGGCTGGCCCGAGATCTCGTCGATGAGCGCCCTGACGGCGGCCTCGCCCATCGACTGCACCGACTGGCGCAGCGTGGTGAGCGGCGGGTCGGTGAACGCGATGAGCGGCGAGTCGTCGTACCCGACGACGGAGACGTCGTCGGGCACGCGCAGCCCGAGCGACCGGACGGCGCGCACGGCACCGAGCGCCATGAGGTCCGACCCGCACACGATGGCCGTGCACCCCTTGTCGATGAGCCGCAGGGCGGCCGCCTGACCGCCCTCGACGGTGAACAACGACCGCTCGATGAGGTGCTCGACGTCGTCCGCGCGCGCGATGGATGCCATCGCCTGCCGGAAGCCGGCGATCTTGCGAATCGCCGGCACGAACCGCTCGGGACCCACGGCGAGGCCGATCCTGGTGTGCCCCAAGGCGACCAGGTGAGCCACGGCGAGCTCGCTGGAGGCGATGTCGTCACAGGAGACGTAAGGCGCCTCGACGTCGTCGGCGTACCCGTTGACCAGCACGATCGGCAGGCCCCGGTTGATCAGCTGCCGGTACCGCTCGTGGTCGGCGAGGCTGTCGGCGTGCAGGCCGGAGACGAAGATGATGCCGCTGACGCTGCGCTCGAGCAGCATCTGCGTGTAGTCGTCCTCGTGCACGCCGCCGGGGGTCTGCGTGCACAGCACCGGTGTGAAGCCGTGGCGCGCCAGCGCGGTCTCGATGACCTGCGCGAACGCCGGGAAGATCGGGTTGGTGAGCTCGGGCACGATCAGGCCGACCAGCCCGGCGCTCTTGCGGCGGAGCCGGGTCGGGCGCTCGTACCCCAGCACGTCCAGCGCGGTGAGCACCCCCTGGCGCGTGCTGTCGGCGACGCCGGGCTTGCCGTTGAGCACCCGGCTGACGGTGGCCTCGCTGACGCCTGCTTGACGCGCGATGTCGGCCAAGCGCGCCACTGCCATGGGTCCTCCTGAGGTGAGCCCCCGGCTGCCGAGCGCAGGACGGTGACGGCAAGACGCTATCTGCTGCAAGATCCTGCAGCAAGGAACCGCGCGCCTTGCAGGGCCGTTTTCAGGCCGCGTCCCGATCGCGGCGATGGTGCGGATTTCGGTGCACCTCTGTACGCCGAGCCGATCGTGAGTCAGGATGGGCGGGCTGCCTGCGCTGCTCGACCGGCTGATCGACCGGTTGGCCGACCGCGTGACGCGCGACAACTGAACAGCACGACCGACAGAGCACCTCCCACAACGGATCGTCCGGCACGTACCTGCCGGTGGAAGGAACACTCAGATGGCCACCGTGACGTATGACCACGCCACCCGCATCTACCCCGGGGGCGACAAGCCCGCGGTCGACAGCCTCAACCTCGACATCGAGGACGGCGAGTTCCTCGTCCTCGTCGGGCCGTCCGGCTGCGGCAAGACCACCTCCCTGCGCATGCTCGCCGGGCTCGAGGACGTCAACGACGGCCGCATCCTCATCGGTGAGCGCGACGTCACCCACGAGGCGCCGAAGGACCGCGACATCGCGATGGTCTTCCAGAACTACGCGCTGTACCCGCACATGACGGTGGCCGACAACATGGGCTTCGCCCTCAAGATCGCCGGCGTCAACAAGAGCGACATCCGCAAGCGCGTCGAGGAAGCCGCCAAGATCCTCGACCTCGAGGAGTACCTCGACCGCAAGCCGAAGGCCCTCTCCGGTGGGCAGCGTCAGCGCGTCGCCATGGGCCGCGCGATCGTCCGTCAGCCGCAGGTGTTCCTCATGGACGAGCCGCTGTCGAACCTCGACGCCAAGCTGCGCGTCCAGACCCGCACGCAGATCGCCTCGCTGCAGCGCCGCCTCGGCATCACGACCGTCTACGTCACCCACGACCAGGTCGAGGCCATGACCATGGGCGACCGCGTCGCGGTGCTCAAGGACGGTCTGCTGCAGCAGGTCGACACGCCCCGGCGCATGTACGACCACCCGAACAACGTCTTCGTCGCGGGCTTCATCGGCTCGCCGGCGATGAACCTGCTCGACCTGCCGGTCGCCGACGGCGGCGTGCTGTTCGGTGGCACCACCTACCCGGTCGAGCGCGAGCACCTCGCGAGCACCGGCAACTCGGTCACCGTCGGCATCCGCCCCGAGGACCTCAGCCTCACCACCGAGGGCCAGGGCCTGCCGGTCAAGGTCGACGTCGTCGAGGAGCTCGGCGCCGACGCCTACATCTACGGCGAGGTCGCCGCGCACCAGCACGAGGACCCCGACCTGCTCGGCGAGGCGCGTCCGTTCATCGCGCGGGTCGACGGCCGCACCCCGCCGGAGAAGGGTTCCACCGTGCACCTGGCGCCCAAGCCGGGCAACGTGCACGTCTTCGACACCACGACCGGCCAGCGGCTCGGCGACTGACGTCGCGGGCCCGGAGGCCGGGAGCAGCCGCGTTCGACCTGCTCCCGGCGTCCGGGCCTGACCGCGTCGGCGCGAGGAAACTGATGGCGTCCCCTCACCTGCGATCGTCCCTGCAGATCACGGCGGCTGCGCCTGACCCTGCCCTGCTGGACCTCCCCTGGCACCTGCCGCTCGCCGACTGGCCGGACGACCAGCTCGCCGCGCTCCCCCGAGGGATCTCGCGCCACGTCGTGCGCTTCGCCCGGCTGTCCGGCCGGGTCATCGCCATCAAGGAGATCGGCGAGGACCTCGCCCGGCGCGAGTACGGCCTGCTGCGCATGCTGCGTCGGCTCGACGTGCCCGCCGTCGAGCCGGTCGGCGTCGTCACCGGGCGCACGGACGCCGACGGCAACCCGCTCGACCCCGCGCTGGTCACCCGGCACCTGCAGTTCTCGCTGCCCTACCGCGCGCTGTTCAGCCAGACCCTGCGCCCGGACACCGCGTCCCGCCTCGTCGACGCGCTCGCCGTCCTGCTCGTGCGCCTGCACCTCACCGGCTTCTTCTGGGGCGACGTCTCGCTGTCGAACACGCTCTTTCGCCGGGACGCCGGGGCCTTCGCCGCCTACCTCGTCGACGCCGAGACCGGTGAGCTGCGCGAGACGCTGAGCGACGGCCAGCGCGAGCACGACCTGGAGATCGCCCGCGTCAACATCGCCGGTGAGCTGATGGACCTGCAGGCCGGCGGGTTGCTGGAGGCCGAGGCCGACCCGCTCGACGTCAGCGAGGCGATCATCCACCGCTACCGCTCGTTGTGGGGGCAGCTGACCGCACCGGAGTCGTTCGAGCAGGGCGAGCGGTGGCGGGTCGACGCGCGCATCCGCCGCCTCAACGAGCTGGGCTTCGACGTCGGCGAGCTGGCGATCGCCACCGACCTCGAGGGCGCGACCGTGCAGATCCAGCCCAAGGTCGTGGACGCCGGGCACCACTCGCGCCGGCTGCTGCGGCTCACCGGCCTGGACGTCGGTGAGAACCAGGCGCGCCGGCTGCTCAACGACCTCGACTCCTACCGCGCCGCCACCGACCGGCAGGGGGACAGCGAGGAGATCGTCGCCCACGACTGGCTCAGCAACGTCTTCGAGCCGGTCGTGCGGGCGGTGCCGAAGCAGCTCGGGCAGAAGCTCGAGCCGGCCGAGGTCTTCCACGAGGTGCTCGAGCACCGCTGGTACCTGTCCGAGCGGCGCGGGCGCGACGTCCCGCTGCGCGAGGTGGTCGACGACTACGTCAAGACCGTGCTCCCGGAGAAGCCGGACGAGGCGGCGGTGCTGGGTGTCGACACCCAGGAGATGCCCGTCGTCCTGCCTCAGGACTCCTGAGCCCAGCGCCTCCCCGCCGTGACCATGCGTGCCAGGCCCGACCCGGCGGCAGACTGGACCCATGCAGGACGTGATCAGCGCCGGTCCGGACCGCCCCCGCCGTCCCCCGCCTCGCCGGCTGGTAGTCGTCGTGCTGATCGCCGCCGTCGTGGTCGCGGTGCTCGTCGTGACGCACCTCGGCCAGCCGCACGACGGCGCACCGGACGCCCAGACGCACCAGCCCTCCCCCTCAGCACCGCAGGCCTCGCGTGCGGCTGCGTCCACGGCGGCGAGCCCCTTCCGCTGCCCGACGACCAGCCCCGGTGCCGCCTCCGCCGCACCTGACGAAGCCGCGGCGCTGGCGATCGGTGACCCGGCGTCGGCCACCGCCCTGCTGCGCCGCGATGCCAGCGCGGCGCAGGGGCCCTGGAGCGTCGTGGTGCGGCGCGACGGCGGCTCGTTCGGCAGCCAGAGCGCGGTCGTCACGTTTCCTGCCGAAGCCCTCGCGGGCCCGCCTGTCGACGTCGGGGGCCACACCGGCACGCGCGGTCCCCGCACCATCGTCTGGCCGGTCGCAGGGGCCCGAGCCCGGGTGAGAGGTGACCTCCCCGCGAAGGAGCTGGTGAGCATCGCCCGAGCCACGACCATCGCGAGCCGGCGGCCCGTCGTCCGACCACCCGCCGGTTACACCGTGTCGGTGCCGCGACCGTACCGACCGACTGAGGTGCACGAGCTGCGATACACGAACGACGCCGACCTGGGCCGGGCGGGAGCGGAGCTCGGCTTCGTCTACACGGGCGTGCTGCGAGGTGCGGCTTTCGAGGACCAGCTCTTCGCCCTGAACGTCCCCAGCACGGCCTCAGTGGCCGGCCACCCGGCCTTCGTCTCGAGGCTGATGGGCGGCAGTGCGACCTTGGCCTGGTCACCCGCGCCCGGCGTCATCGCCTACGTCGGCTACAGCGGTGGTCCGCTCAACGCGCGCACCACCGCGGCGCTCGGGTGCCTCGCCCGAGCCAGCCGCTTGATGTCGGACGCCGAGTGGCGGGCGACCAGGCCCGTCGTCGGCCGTCAGCCCAACGACATCGGGTGACGCGGAAGGCCACTCGGGCCCCTGCTCCCACAGGGCGGGGGTCAGGCGCCGTGAGCGCGCCGGCGAGCCACCTCGTAGAGCGCGACGCCGGCGGCGACGCCGGCGTTCAGCGACTCGGTCGCCGCCTGCATCGGGATCGAGACGATGACGTCGCAGGTCTCGCGCACCAGCCGTGACAGGCCCTTGCCCTCCGAGCCGACGACGATGACGATCGGGTCGTGCGCCATGGCCAGCTGCGGCAGGTCGATGTCGCCGTCCATGTCGAGCCCGACGACGAAGCAGCCGTCCTTCTGCAGCTGCTCCAGGGCCCGGGTGAGGTTGGTGGCGCGCGCGACGGGCAGCCGCGCGGCCGCCCCGGCCGACGTCTTCCACGCCGAGGCGGTCATGCCGGCGGCGCGGCGCTCGGGCACGATCACCCCGTGACCGCCGAAGGCGGCGGCCGACCGGACGACGGCCCCGAGGTTGCGGGGGTCGGTGATGCCGTCGAGCGCCACGATGAGCGCGGGCTGGCCGACGTCCGCCGCGGCCGCCATGAGGTCGCCGGGGTGGGCGTACTCGTACGGCGGCACCTGCAGCGCCAGGCCCTGGTGGATCGCGCCGTCGGTGAGCCGGTCGAGCTCGCCACGTGGCGTCTCGAGCACGGGGATCCCTTGCGCACCAGCGGTTTTGAGCGCCTCACGCACGCGGTCGTCGACGTCGATGCGGCTCGCCACGTACATCGTCGTGACGGGCACCTGCGCGCGCAGCGCCTCGACGACGCTGTTGCGCCCGGCGACGACCTCGCTGCTCGCCTTGCTGCCCTTGCCGCGAGTCTGGCGGCCCGGCGGCCGACCGCCGGTGCGCGACGTGCCACCCCGGCCGGACGGCGCGCCGCGGCCACCCTTGGCCAACGCGGCGTCCCGTCGCTCGGCGGCCTTGCGGCGCTTGGCTGCGACGTGCTTGTCACGGTCCTCGGCCTTCGGAGTCGGGCCCTTGCCCTGCAGCCCCTTCGGCTTCTGGCCGCCGGACCCGACGATCGGGCCCTTGCGCGAGGCGCCCTTGCGCACGGCGCCTCGGCGCTGGGAGTTGCCGGCCATCAGGAATCGCCTCCGTCTTCGGCCCCGGTGCTCTGGCGGCCCACGGACGGCCGCGCGAGCGACCACCTGGCCCCACCGGGGGTGTCCTCGACCGCGATGCCCGCAGCCGTCAGCCGGTCGCGGATCGCGTCAGCGGCCGCGAAGTCGCGTGCGGCGCGAGCCGCCTGCCGGGCGTCCAGCTCGGCGCGCACCAGCGACTCCAGCGCTGTAGCAGCGCGGTCGTCGGACCCAGAACCGCCGGCCCACAACGGGTCCAGCGGGTTGATGCCCAGCACGGACGTCATCGCGACGACGGCGCCGAGGTTCTCGCGCACCGCCGCGTCGTCACCCTCGTCGAGCGCGGTGTTACCCGACCGCACGGTGTCGTGCACGACGGCGAGCGCGCCGGAGACGTTGAGGTCGTCGTCCATGGCCTCGCGGAACGCCGGCGGCAGCTCGACCTCGAACGGCACGGGCGCCACGGCCGAGGCCCGCTGCACGAACCCCTCGATCCGCTCGACGGCGGCCTCGGCCTCGCGCAGCGAGTCGGGCGTGTACTCGATCATCGAGCGGTAGTGCGCGGCGCCGAGGTAGTAGCGCAACGCCAACGGCCGCACCGACTTCAGCACCTCCGAGACGATCAGCGAGTTGCCGAGCGACTTGCTCATCTTCTCGCCGCCGACCGTGACCCAGCCGTTGTGCAGCCAGTACCGCGCGAAGCCCAGGCCCGCCGCGCGCGACTGGGCCTGCTCGTTCTCGTGGTGCGGGAAGCGCAGGTCGACGCCGCCGCCGTGGATGTCGAACGTGTCGCCGAGGTACTTGCGCGCCATCGCCGAGCACTCGAGGTGCCAGCCGGGGCGGCCGCGGCCGTACGGAGAAGCCCAGCTCGCCGACTCCGGCTCGCCGGGCTTGTGCCCCTTCCACAGCGCGAAGTCACGCGGGTCGTGCTTGCCGCGGGGGTCGGCGTCCTCGGCGGGAGCCATGTCGTCGATGCGCTGGTGGGTGAGCTCGCCGTACTGCGGCCAGGACTTCACCTCGAAGTAGACGTCGCCGGCGCTGTCGCTCTCGTCGTCGGCGGCGTAGGCATGGCCGCCCTCGACGAGGAGGTCCATGATCTCGATCATCTCCGGCACGTGGCCGGTGGCGCGCGGCTCGTAGGTGGCGGGCAGGACGCCGAGCGCGTCGAGGGCGGCACCGGTGAGGCGCTCGTTCTCGTAGGCCCAGGCGTACCAGGGCTCGCCCGCCGCCTCGGACTTGGCGAGGATCTTGTCGTCGATGTCGGTGACGTTGCGCACCAGGGTGACGTCGTAGCCGTGGCCGGTCTCGAGCCAGCGCCGCAGGATGTCGAACGCGACGGCGAAGCGCACGTGGCCGATGTGCGGCGCGCCCTGCACGGTGAGCCCGCAGATGTACAACCCCACGCGGCCGGGCTGCAGCGGCTCGAAGTCGCGCAGCTCTCGGGCAGCGGTGTCGTACAGGCGCAAGGTCACCGGCCCAGGTTACCGGTGGCGCGGTGCTCGCCTCGCCGCCGTCAGACCCCGGCCGTAGATTCGCTGCCATGCCACAGACCGTGAAGGGTGTCATCGCGCGCTCGAAGGGCGCGCCCGTCGAGCTGGTCGACGTCGTCGTCCCCGACCCCGGGCCAGGCGAGGCCGTCGTCCAGGTGCAGGCCTGCGGCGTCTGCCACACCGACCTGCACTACCGCGAGGGGGGCATCAACGACGAGTTCCCGTTCCTGCTCGGCCACGAGGCCGCCGGCGTCGTCGAGTCCGTCGGCGAGGGCGTCACCGAGGTCGCGCCCGGCGACTTCGTCGTCCTCAACTGGCGCGCGGTGTGCGGCCAGTGCCGCGCCTGCCGCAGAGGCCGGCCCTGGTACTGCTTCAGCACGCACAACGCCGCACAGCGCATGACGCTCGACGACGGCACCGAGCTGACGCCCGCGCTCGGCATCGGCGCGTTCGCCGAGAAGACGCTCGTGCACGCCGGGCAGTGCACCAAGGTCGACCCGCAGGCGCCGGCGACCGCGGCCGGGCTGCTCGGCTGCGGCGTCATGGCCGGCTTCGGCGCTGCCGTCAACACCGGTGGCGTCGGGCGGGGTGACTCCGTCGCGGTCATCGGGTGCGGTGGCGTGGGCAGCGCCGCCGTCGCCGGAGCCCGCGTCGCGGGAGCCACCACGATCATCGCCGTCGACGTCGACGACCGGAAGCTGCAGTGGGCGCGCGGCTTCGGCGCCACGCACACCGTCAACAGCCGCGAGGTCGACCCCGTCGAGGCGGTCCGCGAGCTCACCGGCGGCTTCGGCGCCGACGTCGTGATCGAAGCGGTCGGGCGGCCCGAGACCTACGAGCAGGCGTTCTACGCCCGCGACCTCGCGGGCACGGTCGTGCTCGTCGGGGTGCCGACACCGGAGCTTCGCCTCGAGCTGCCGATGATCGACGTCTTCGGCCGCGGCGGGGCGCTGAAGTCCAGCTGGTACGGCGACTGCCTGCCCAGCCGCGACTTCCCGGTGCTCATCGACCTCTACCGTCAGGGGCGCTTCGACCTCGACGCGTTCGTCAGCGAGACCATCGGGCTCGGGGACGTGGAGGCGGCCTTCGAGCGCATGCACCACGGCGACGTCCTGCGCTCGGTGGTGCAGCTGTGAGCGCGCGGATCGACCACACGGTCACCTCCGGCACGTTCAGCCTCGACGGCGAGACCTTCGACGTCGACAACAACGTGTGGGTGCTGGGCGACGACCGCGAGTGCGTCGTCATCGACGCACCGCACGACCTCGACGCGATCACCGACCTCGTCGCCGGACGGCGCGTGGTGGCCGTGCTGTGCACGCACGCCCACGACGACCACGTCGACGCCGCCCCCGGCCTCGGTGAGCGGGTCGGCGCGCCGGTGATGCTGCACGAGGACGACCTCGGCCTGTGGACCCTCACCCACCCCGACATCGCGCCGAACGCGATGCTGCACGACGGCCAGGTGCTACGGGTGGCCGACGTCGAGGTCCACGTGCTGCACACCCCCGGGCACTCCCCCGGCTCGGTGTGCTTCCACGTGCCGGCGCTCGGCACGGTGTTCACCGGCGACACGCTGTTCCAGGGCGGCCCGGGGGCCACCGGCCGCAGCTTCAGCGACCGCCCGACCATCCTGCGCTCGATCCGCCAGCGCCTGCTGACACTGCCGACCGACACCGTGGTGCGCACGGGCCACGGCGAATCGACGACGATCGCCGACGAGGCAGCCGGCCTGCCCGAGGCCTGATCTCGTCACGCGTTGGCCGCGAGCGGCACCACGAGGGCGGTGGCGACGGCGGCCACGCCCTCGCCGCGCCCGGTCAGCCCCAGCCCGTCGGTGGTCGTGGCGCTCAACGACACCGGGGCGCCGCAGGCGGCGGTCAGGGCCGCCTCGGCCTCGGCTCGGCGCGCGCCGAGCCGAGGACGGTTGCCCACCAGCTGCACGGCGACGTTGCCGATCTCGAAGCCGGCCTCGCGCACCAGCCGGGCCGCCTCGGCCAGCAGGGCGGCGCCCGGGGCGCCCGCCCACTGCGGCTGCGCCGTCCCGAAGTGCGTGCCGACGTCCCCGATGCCGGCTGCGGAGAACAACGCGTCGCAGCAGGCGTGCGCGACGACGTCGGCGTCCGAGTGCCCCGCCAGGCCGCGCTCGCCGGGCCAGTCCAGCCCCGCGACGCGCAGCGGGCGGTCGCTGCCCTCGGGGGCGAACGCGTGGACGTCGGTGCCGACGCCGACGCGCGGGAGCCCTGCGGTCACGGCGTGAGCCTAGCGAGCAGCAGCTCGGCGAGCGCCAGGTCGTCAGCGGTGGTGACCTTCATGGCCAGCGCGTCGCCAGGCACGACGGTCACGGGCTCGCCCAGCCGCTCGACGAGGGCGGCGTCGTCCGTGGCGCCCGCGTCGGCGGCGGTGTGCGCTCGTTCGAGCAGCTCGCGGGTGAAGCCCTGGGGGGTCTGGACGGCGCGCAGCGACGACCGCTCGAGGGTGCCCACCACGGTGCCGTCGGCGTCGACCTGCTTGACGGTGTCGACGACCGGCAGTCCGGGGATCACCGCCGGGTGCCCGCCGCGCACTGCGTCGACCACGGCGGCCACGAGGGCCGGGGGCGCGAGGCAGCGGGCGGCGTCGTGCACCAGCACCACGGCGGTCTCGGCCGGCAGCGCAGCGAGCCCGAGGGCCACGGAGTCCTGCCGCTCGGCCCCACCCGCCACGACGACCGCGCGGCCGGCGAGCAGCCGCTCGCTCGCGGCGACCAGGTCGGCGGGGACGACGGCGACGACGTGGTGCACGCCGGCGTCGAGCACTCGGCTCACCGCGTGCTCGAGCAGGGTCGTGCCGGCGAGCTCGACGAAGGCCTTGGGGCGTCCGGCCGCGAGCCGCGTGCCCTGCCCGGCCGCCACCACGACGCAGCCGACGCCGTCCAGCACGGGGACGTCGGTCATGACACCTGCGGCTTGCTGAAGACCATCCGGCCGTTCGCGGTGGTGAGCACGCTCGTGACGGCGACGGCGACCTCCTGGCCGATCCGGTCGCGCGAGCGCTCGGCCACGACCATCGTGCCGTCGTCGAGGTAGCCGACCGCCTGCCCGGGCTCCTTGCCGGCCTTGATGAGGCTGACGCGCACGACGTCACCGGCGGTCACCGGCGGGCGCAGCGCCAGCGCGAGCGCGTGCAGGTTCATCACCGAGACCCCCGCGAGCGCGGCTGCCTTGGCGAGGTTGGTGTCGAGCGTGACGAGGGGGGCCTGGCGCTCGAGGCAGATGCGCACGAGCTTGGCGTCGACGTCGGGCACCTCGCGCACGGTGTCGGGAACGACCTCGACGTCGACGCCCCGGTGCCGCCGCAGCGCCTCCAGGGCCTCCAGGCCGCGGCGACCGCGCGAGCGGCGGGTGTCGTCCCCGGCGTCGGCGAGGCCCTGCAGCTCGTCCAGCACGGGTTGGGGGACGACGAACGTGCCGTGCAGGAACCCGGCCGTGACGACGTCGACGATCCGCCCGTCGATCGCCACCGACGTGTCGAGCACCCGCTCGCGGGACGCCGGGGGCGAGGAGGCCGCCCGCGCGAGCCCGGCCTGGGCGCCGAACAGCGCCAGCAGGTCGTGCCGGCGCGCCAGGCCGACGCGGTAGCCGAGCAGGGCCACGGTGACCAGCACGAAGCCGAACAGCGGCAGCATGACCACCTGCGGCCCGACGAGCAGCAGCGGCCAGGTGACGGCCGCCGCCACCAGCACGCCGATCGCGGCGCCGATCATGCCGGAGAGCACCTGCTCGGTGGACCGCTGCCGCAGCGACTGCTCGGCCGAGGCGACCGAGCGCACCGTGAGCCGGGCGACCACCCCGCCGAGCACGTAGCCGACCGCCGCACCCAGCAGCACCGCGGCACCCGTGGCATCGAGCGGGCCCAGGCTCAGGTTGACCGGCTCCGTGGCGGCGGCGACCTGGTAGCCCAGGCCGGCGAAGAACACCACCACGAACAGGCGCAGCAGCTCGATCACACCGACGGGCACCCGAACGGGACGAGGGTTCACGAGATCAGTGTGACGGACGACGAGCGCAGCGTGACGACGACGAGGCCGGCCCGCGTGGTGCGGACCGGCCGTCGGGCGTCAGGAGGCGAGGACCTCGTCGAGGATCGCCTCGGCCTTGTCCTCGTTGGTGTGCTCGGCCAGCGCGAGCTCGCTGACCAGGATCTGGCGGGCCTTGGCGAGCATGCGCTTCTCGCCGGCGGACAGGCCGCGGTCCTTCTCGCGGCGCCACAGGTCGCGAACGACCTCGGCGACCTTGATGACGTCGCCGGAGGCGAGCTTCTCCAGGTTGGCCTTGTAGCGGCGCGACCAGTTGGTCGGCTCCTCGGCGTGAGCGGTGCGCAGCACCTCGAACACGCGGTCGAGGCCCTCCTGGCCGACGACGTCGCGGACGCCCACCAGATCGCAGTTCTCGGCCGGGACCTCGATGGTCAGATCACCTTGGGCCACCTTGAGGACGAGGTACATCTTGTCCTCGCCCTTGATCGTGCGGGTCTTGATCTCTTCGATCAGTGCTGCACCGTGGTGCGGGTACACGACCGTCTCGCCGACTGTGAAGACCATGTGCTCTTTTCCCCTTTCGCGACCACCAGGATAACACGCGGCAGCCGTCGGCAGAAGGCTCGATCTCGGCGTTTGTGCAGGTCAGAGGCATGCAGCCGCTCGAGAGGGGGCTTGACAGTCACGCTCTGTCGTGATCCGCGGGTGCCCCGACCGCTGTCGGCGCAGCCGCCCGATACGCTGTGCCCCGAGCCTTCGGGCCCACCCGTGACCGACCGTCCGGACCTCCCGCGCCCGGACCCTCCCGCCAGGAGTGCCTCGCCGTGATCCGTCCCAGCCGCAAGGGTGTTCGCGCCCTCGCTCTCGTCGCGGCGGTCGCCGCACTTCCCGCGTGCGGCTACTTCTCGGACACCACCACTGAACTCGACTACAACGCGGCCGACGGCGTCACCGCGCGCGTCGGCGACGTCGTGGCGCGCAACCTCGTCGTCGTCGGCGACAAGGGCAGTGAGGGCCTGGTGTCCGGTGCCCTGGTCAACAACGGCAGCTCCGACGCCACCGTGACGATCGAGACGACGGGCCAGCCGCAGCCGGTGCAGCTCACCGTCTCACCCGGCCAGCTCATCACGCTCGGCTCCGGCCCCGACCAGCGCTCGGTGGTCGTCGGCAACCTGTCGCAGCCGGCAGGGAGCCTGCTCAAGGTCACGCTGTCCAGCCCGGCCGGCGGCGAGGTGGTCACCAGCGTGCCGGTGGTCGCCCCGCGCTTCGAGTACTCGACGGTCACCCCGACGGCGAACTGAGCCCGGCCGGTCCGTGGGCTGGCCCGCGGGCCAGCCTCAGCCGTCCAGCTTGTAGCCCAGCCCGCGCACGGTCGTGAGCAGCGTCGGGTTCGCCGGGTCGGGCTCGATCTTGGCCCGCAGGCGCTTGACGTGGACGTCCAGCGTCTTGGTGTCGCCGACGTAGTCGCTGCCCCACACCCGGTCGATGAGCTGCACCCGAGTCAGCACGCGCCCGGTGTTGCGCAGCAGCAGCTCGAGCAGCTCGAACTCCTTGAGCGGCATCGCCACCGGCTCGCCGTCCACCGTCACCACGTGCCGCTCGACGTCCATGCGCACGCGGCCGGCCTCGAGGGTCGCCGGCAGCAGGTCCTCGGGCTCGGAGTGCCGACGCAGCACGGCCTTGATCCGGGCGAGCAGCTCACGGCTGGAGTACGGCTTGGTGACGTAGTCGTCGGCGCCGAGTTCCAGACCGACGACCTTGTCGATCTCGGAGTCCTTCGCGGTGAGCATGATGATCGGGACGGCACCGCGCGAGCGCAGCTGGCGGCACACCTCGGTGCCCGACAGGCCCGGCAGCATGAGGTCCAGCAGCACCAGGTCGGCCCCGGACCGGTCGAAGTCCGCGAGCGCCTGGTGCCCTTCGGCGGCGACCGCCACCTCGTAGCCCTCCCGGCGCAGCAGGTAGGACAGCGGGTCGCTGAAGGACTCCTCGTCCTCGACGACCAGGATGCGCGTCATCCGCGGGCCTCTCCGGTGGTGGCGGGCGCCGGCCGGGCCGGCTCGTCGGCTTCGGCGGCGGCCGTCGGCAGCCGCATGGTGAAGGTGGCGCCGTGGCCGGGCTGGCTCCAGACCGTCACCTCGCCGCCGTGGTTGGCGCAGACGTGCTTGACGATGGCGAGGCCCAGCCCGGTGCCGCCGGTGTCGCGCGAGCGGGCGGGGTCGACCCGGTAGAACCGCTCGAAGATGCGGTCCTGGTCCTCCTCGGCGATGCCGACCCCCTGGTCGGTGACCGCGATCTCGACCAGGTCGGCGCGGGTCGTGACCGCCACCGCGACGCGGGTACCCGCCTCGGAGTACGCGACGGCGTTGTCGACGAGGTTGCGCACGGCGGTCATCAGCAGGTCGGCGTCCCCGTACACCCGAGCGCTCGGGTTCGCGCTCACGACGATCTCGATGTCGCGGGCCGAGGCGACCAGCCGGCAGCGGTCGGCCGCCTCGGCGACCACCTGGTCGATGGCGACCAGCTGCGGTGGGTGGAGCGTGTCGGCCACCTGCAGGCGCGACAGGTCGACGATCTCCTGCACCAGCCGGGCGAGCCGGGTCGACTCGACCTGCATGCGGCTGGCGAAGCGTCGTACGGCCGCGGGGTCGTCGCTCGCGTCGAGCACCGCCTCGGCCAGCAGCGAGATCCCACCCACCGGCGTCTTGAGCTCGTGGCTGACGTTGGCCACGAAGTCGCGGCGGACCTGCTCGACGCGGGCGGACTCGGTGCGGTCCTCGACGAGCAGCAGCAGGTGCCCGGTGCTGAGCGGCGCCACCCGAGCCCGCACCGTGAGCAGCCCCCGGCCGAAGGGTCCGCGCGCGAGCTCGAGCTCGCGTTCGCGGATCACGCCGTCGCGGCGCACCTGGCGAGCCAGCTCACGCAGCTCGGGGTGGGTGAGGTCCGAGCCCGTCACGATCCCGTAGGCGTAGGCCGCCGGGCTCGCCTTCACGACGGAGTCGTCGGCCGCCACCACCACGGCGCTCTCGCGCAGGACGGCGAGGACGTCGCCCACGCCTCGCGGCAGCTCGGGCTCGGGCTGCGGCGGCATGGCGTGCTGCGAGCGCTCGGACGCCCGCACGGCGAGCAGCGCGACGAGGCCGAGGGCCAGGCCGGCCAGGCCGCCGAGCACCGCGGCTGCTGCGGGATCCACGATCACCAGCCTACGCAGCCCGCGCACCTGCGCCGGGCCACCAGCAGGCCGCTGACGTGCGACTTCAGCGAATGTTCACCTGGGCAGTGGCGTCCGTTCACTGCCGACTGACACCCTCACTGCATGCGCAGCGCGTTCCACGATGACCTCAACCACCTGTCCGACCAGCTCGTCGAGATGACGCGGCTCGCCGGCTCCGGCATCGCGCGGGCCACCACGGCCCTGCTCGACGCCGACCTCGCCGTCGCCGAGAGCGTCATCGCCGCCGACGAGGAGGTCGACCGCATCCAGCGCGAGCTGGACGAGCTGGCCCTCGACCTGCTCGCCCGCCAGCAGCCGGTGGCCACCGACCTGCGCACGATCGTCACCGCGATGCGGATGAGCGCCGACCTCGAGCGCATGGGTGACCTCGCCCGCCACGTCGCCAAGGTGGCGCGGCGGCGCTACCCGGACTCCGCCGTCCCCCCGGCGCTGCGGGCGACCGTGCTGCAGATGGGTCAGGTGGCCGAGCGGATCGTGGCCAAGGCCGGCTCGGTGATCGCCTCCAAGGACGTCGCGATGGCGGTGCAGCTCGAGCAGGACGACGACGAGATGGACCGCCTGCACCGCGAGCTGTTCGCCCAGCTGCTGAGCGGCTCGTGGGAGCACGGCATGGAGGCCGCCGTCGACATCACCCTCGTCGGCCGTTACTACGAGCGGTTCGCCGACCACGCGGTGTCCGTGGCCCGCCGGGTGGTCTACCTGGCCACCGGCGTGTGGCACGAGTCCTACGACCCGACCGCCGCCCGCACCTGACCTTCCCCTTCCGCCACCCAAGCCGCTTTCCGCCACCCAAGCCGCTTTCCGCGCTTCGGCCGCGGCCTGAGCGGCGGAAGCGCCGGCGCCTGCGCCGCCCAGACCGCGGCTGACTGGCGTAAAGCGGCCTGAGCGGCGGAAACAGCGAACCGCACAAGGGCGGCGCTGTGGGCACGGGAGCATCGCGACCGCGCCCAGGGCGGACGCCGGGCCGCTCAGCGCCCCTGGTTGGCCACCGCCGCGGCGGCCTCGGCGGCGGCGTCCGGGTCGAGGTACTCACCACCGGCCACCAGCGGCGTGAGCTGCTCGTCGAGCTGGTAGACGAGCGGCATGCCGGTGGGGATGTTCAGCCCGGCGATCGTCTCGTCGTCGATGCCGTCGAGGTGCTTCACGAGAGCACGCAGGGAGTTGCCGTGCGCCGCCACGAGCACGACCTTGCCGTCGCGCAGGTCGGGCACGATCGCGTTCTCCCAGTAAGGCAGGAACCGCTCGAGGACGTCGGCGAGGCACTCCGAGCGCGGTGCGGCCGCCCCGAGGTCGGCGTAGCGGGGGTCGCTGGCCTGCGAGAACTGCGAGCCGTCCTCGATCGGCGGGGGCGGGACGTCGTACGAGCGGCGCCAGAGCATGAACTGCTCCTCGCCGAACTCCTCCAGCGTCTGCTTCTTGTCCTTGCCCTGCAGCGCGCCGTAGTGCCGCTCGTTGAGGCGCCAGTTGCGCCGCACGGGGATCCAGTGACGGTCGGCGACGTCCAGGGCGATGTTCGCCGTCGTGATCGCCCGGCGCAGCAGCGAGGTGTGGACGACGTCGGGCAGCCGGCCGGACGACGCGAGCAGCTCGCCGCCCCGCCGGGCCTCGGCCTCGCCCTTCTCCGACAGGGCCACGTCGACCCAGCCGGTGAAGAGGTTCTTGGCGTTCCACTCGCTCTCGCCGTGGCGGAGCAGGACCAGGGTGTACGGCGCGGCGCCGTCAGCGGGCGGGGTGCTCATGCCCCGAGCCTAGCCAGAGCGGCGTTGGCGAGGGGTGGGGGTGGGGGCGGGGGAGGGTGTGGTGAGTCAGGCGTCGTCGGTGAGGAGGTGCTGGAAGGCCTGGAGGTTGCGGGTGGACTCACCGCGCGAGGTCCGCCAGGCCCACTCGCGCTTCATCGACGACAAGAACCCGAGGGCCAGCAGGGGGTCGAAGGAGGAGTCGGCGGTCTCGAGAAGCGCCCCGAGCAGGGCGTCGAGAGCCTGCTCGTCGACCGCGGCGAGGGGGAGCCGGCCGACCAGGAAGACGTCCCCGTCGTCGTCGACGGCGAACGCGATGCCGGCCAGGCGCGCGTTGCGGCGCAGCAGCCAGCGGTGGAACTCGTCGGCGTTCTCGTCGGGGTGGCGGATGACGAACGCCGACGCCGACAGCGAGTGGTCGCCGACGAGCAGCGAGACGGTCGTGCGCAGCTTGTGCTCGCCGGGCAGCGTGGCCACGACCTCGCCGGGTCGGCCACCGCGCTCGTGCTCGACCCCGGCGTCCGCGAGGTGGTCGAGCACCAGCCGTTCGACGTCCTCCCGTGACCGCGTCACGCTCGAGCCTCCTCGTCGTCCGGCGAACCCGGGACGGCCCGCAGCCTCACGACCCTACTGCGAAGGGGACGTCATCGACCGGGCCGATGGGGCCGATGGGGCCGATCGGGCCCACCCCGCCGATCGGGCTCAGCCGGCGGCTCTGGCCCGGGCCGAGCGCGGCGCTGTAGGCGCCGAGCAGGCCGTCGACCGTGGCGTCCCAGCTGTAGGCGGCAGCGTGCTCGACCGCGCCCCGGCCGAGTTGCTCGCGCCGCTCGCCGTCGGCCAGCAGGTCGCCGAGCCGCTGCGCCCACGCACCGGCCTCGTGGCCGGGCACCAGCACGCCGCTGCGGCCGTCGGCGACCGCGTCGCGCAGGCCGCCCACGTCAGCGGCCACGACGGGCGTGCCGCACGCCTGGGCCTCGAGGGCGACGAGCCCGAACGACTCGCTGTAGGACGGCACCGCCACCAGGTCGGCGGCGCGGTACCACTGCACGAGCCGGTCGGCGGTGGCCGGCGGCTCGAAGCGGACGACGTCGCCGATGCCCAGCGTGCGGGCCAGGCGCACCAGCGACTCGGGCTCGCGCAGCCCCGACCCGGACGGCCCGCCGACGACGGCGACCACGAGCCGGGAGCGCAGGTGCGGTGCGCGGTCGAGCAGCGCGGCGGTGGCCCGCAGCAGCACGTCGGGTGCCTTCAGCGGCTGGATCCGCCCGACGAAGAGCATCAGCTGAGCGTCCGGCGCGACCCCCAGCGCGGCCCGGGCGTCCGCGTGCGCGGCGTCGTCGCCGGGCGTGAAGCGGTGCAGGTCGACGCCGGGGTGCACCACGCTGATGCGCGCGCCGTCCGCGCCGTAGAGCGAGGCGAGCTGCTCGGCCTCGTCGACGGTGTTCGCCACGAGCCGGTCGGCGGCGTCGACGACCTGCTGCTCGCCGATCTCGCGTCCGGCGGGCTCGGGGCTGTCGCCGTCGGCGAGCGAGAGGTTCTTGACCCGCGCCATGGTGTGCATGGTGTGCACCAGCGGGACCTGCCAGCGGTCGGCGGCGAGCCAGCCCACCTGGCCGCTGAGCCAGTAGTGCGAGTGCACGAGGTCGTAGTGACCCGCCGGGCGCGCGGCCTCGGTGCGCATCACGCCGGAGGCGAAGGCGCACAGCTGGCCGGGCAGGTCCTCCTTGTCCAGGCCCTCGAACGGCCCCGCGGTGATGTGCCGCACCAGCACGCCCGGTGCGAGCGCCACCGTGGGCGGCAGGGCGCTGCTGGTCGAACGGGTGAAGACCTCGACCTCGACGCCGCGCTCGGCGAGCCGACGGGCGGTCTCGACGACGTAGACGTTCAGCCCGCCGGCGTCGCCCGTGCCCGGCTGGGCCAGCGGGGACGTGTGCACGGCGAGCATCGCCACCCGTCGCGGCAGGCCGACGTGGTGGCCCAGGTCAGCGCCGGGACGCGGGTCAGAGGTCACGAACGTCGCAACACCGGCGGGGTCCCCGTGTGTTCCTGCTACTCAGCCCGCGCTCAGCAGACCGGCCGCGACCAGCGCGGACCGCACGTGGGCGCCGTCGCGGTCCCGGGCCCGGTACAGCACGACGGGACGACCGAGGGGCGCCTGGATCGTCACCCGCTGCGGGGTGGCGGGCGCCGTGGGCGTGCCGCCGACGTCACCGGCCGCGTCCGCACCGGCCGGGTCCGTGGGGCCGGGACGCGCCGGGCCGATGTCGTGCTCCACGCCGGTGAACAGCTCGATCCAACGCCCCGGTGGCAGGGCGACGTCGACGGCGCGCTGGCCCTGCTCGACCACGGGCGCCACGACGAAGGTGCTACCGAACAGGAACTCGGCCCCGGTCGCCGCCTGCGACAGCCCCGGCTCGGCGAGCCACAGCGGCCGCACGACCGGCAGCCCGTCGCGGCTGGCTTGCCGCACGACGCTGCGCCGGTAGTCCGACAGGGCGGCGAACACGCGGCTCATCCGCGCGAACGCCGCGAGGCGCGCCGGGGAGTCCCAGACCTGCGGCTGGTCGCCAGGGTGGTCGCCGTCGTCGGTGACCAGCAGCGGCCCGAAGGTCTCCAGCTCGGTCCACCGGGCGAGCAGCTCGTCGCTGCGGGTGCGGGTCCGACCCCACCAGGTGGACGTCGACGTGGAGCCGCCCACCGGCGAGTGGGTGATGGTCAGGCCGGAGAGGCCGGCGTTGACGGTGGCGGCGAGCGCGCCGCCGAGCCCTCGGCGCCCCCAGTCGGTGGCCTGCCGCCCGAGGCCGAACGACCCCACGCCGGCGGGGGTGCGCTCGTCGGCGGTGTCCTGCAGCAGCAGGCAGTCCGAGCGACCGGCCTGGATGCACGCCTGCCGGGTGATGGCCGACCAGCGCCGGGGCCACGCGTTGTGCTCGGTCAGGGCGTCGCCGTGGCTGAGGCGCGCGGTCGCGGGCAGCTCGTCGCCACCGAGCACCAGCCAGCCGGAGATGCGCTCGCGCCGCATCCGCTCGGCGAGCACGCCGGTGTACCAGCGCACCGCGTCGGGGTTGGTGAGGTCGATGAGCTCGCCGCGTACCGAGCCGACGTCCGGGTCGGCCGTGCGCACCGGCACGGGGCGGCCGCTGGCGTCCGTCACGAGGTACCCGCGCGCTCGTGCCGTCGCGAGCAGCGCCGGCTCGTCGTCCGGGCCGCCCGCGCGAGGGGCGACGGCGAGGCTCGGGCTCACGCTGGTGAGCACCCGGACGTCCTTGGCGGCCAGCCGGTCGACCAGCCGGCTCCAGGTGGGGTACCGGCGGCGCTGCCCACCGTCACGCACCAGCACCGCCGCGAGCGCGGTGTCGGCCCCCAGCAGGCGCAGCGCGGCGTCGAGCACGCGCTGCTGCGAGCCTCGGACCGCGACGACCGCACCGCTCGTCGCCCACACCGGCAGCTGCGGCATCAGCGCGGCGTCCGAGGCGTGCTGGGTGACCAGCTGCACCGGCGTCCCGTCGTACAGCCTCACCTGGAGGCGGTCCTGCCACAAGGTCGCGTCGACGCGCCCGCCGTGCCGCAGGTCGAGCACCGAGTAGGCGCGCGAGTCGAGCGCGAAGCCGGACGACGCGCTGGAGAAGATCACCGGCACCGGCGCCAGGGACGCCTCGGGGTCGGCGGCGACGTCCGTGCTGCGCGTGAGCATCGGGTAGCGGCCGTCGCTGAGCAGCAGCTCGCCGCGCTGCGCACCAGCACCGCGGTAGACGTACCCGTTGCGGCGGAACGTGTGCAGGGCGATGGCGTCGGCTCCGGGCACGCGGACGTCGAGCAGCACGCGCGAGTCGCGGGTCCGGCGCGTCACCGTCAGCGAGAAGGCGCGCGACAGCGGCCCGTCGGGTGAGTCGGCGAAGACCCGGCCGGTGTAAGTCACGGAGGCGGCCTCGAGGTCGCGTCCGGTGATGCTCAGGTTGCCGAGGGAGTGGTCGACGACCTCCCGGACGTGCCAGCGCGGCCCGTCGTGGTCGAGCCAGCCGGACCCGGGCCCGGTGCCGGCGTCCTCCGCGCGCCACTCCAGGTGCCCGAGGCCGGCCGTGAAGGGGGCGCCGTGGTCGACGCTGCGGTAGACGGTGGCCGACTCCCGCGTGATGAGCAGCCCCCCCGTGCTGAGCTGCACGTAGACGCCGTTGCCGATCGACACGGCACCGCGCAGGTCAGGCTCGACCTGCAGCAGGCCCGGCACCAGGTCGCTCGCGTCGCGCCGCTCGCGCAGGCGCGGGGCCTGCCAGGCGAAGGCGCCGGCGGTCACCGCGAGCACCACGACGCACACGAGGACGACCCGGGCAGCGCGACGCACCCACCGAGCATGTCACCCTCGTGGATCGTGGGACCACGCACGCAGCGCCCGGTGGGGACGATCACCCGGGGCACGACCAACCCCAACCGGCTGCGCCGCGTCGACCGCTGGATCGCCGGGCCGCTGGCGCCGGCGTGGCGGACGGCGCAGCGACCGCTCGTGGTCGACCTGGGCTACGGCGCGACGCCGGTGACCGCCGTCGAGCTGCACAGCCGGTTGCGGCGCGTGCGTCCGGACGTGGAGGTCGTCGGGCTCGAGATCGACCCCGAGCGGGTCGCGGCGGCGCAGCCGCTGGCGGCACCCGGGCTGAGCTTCGCCCTGGGCGGCTTCGAGCTGCCCCTGCCCGGCGGGCGGCGTCCGGTCGTGGTGCGCGCGTTCAACGTGCTGCGGCAGTATGAGGAGCACGAGGTGGTGCCCGCGTGGGCCACGGTGCGCGAGCGCCTGGCGGACGGCGGTGTGCTCGTCGACGGCACGTGCGACGAGGTCGGACGCCGGGCCGCCTGGATCGCGGTCACGCGCGAGGACGGTCCGGTGTCGCTCACGCTGTCCGTGCGCCTTCGCGGCCTGGAGTCGCCGTCGCACGTGGCGCAGCGGCTGCCGAAGGCGCTCATCCACCGCAACGTCCCCGGCGAGCCGGTGCACGAGTTCCTGCGTGCCCTCGACAGCGCCTGGACGAGGCACGCCGGGCTGTCCGGTTACGGTGTGCGGCAACGGTTTCTGGCCACGGTGCGATCGGTGCGCGACGACGGCTGGCCGGTGCTGCGTGGGCCGTCGCGGTGGCGGCTGGGCGAGGTGGAGGTCGCGTGGGACGCGGTCGCGCCCCGGCCGACCCGACTCAGTAGCAGCCGGTGACGGTCGCGGCCAGGGCGTCGACGTGGC
This sequence comes from uncultured Actinomycetota bacterium, assembly GCA_963816695.1. Classification (GTDB taxonomy): domain Bacteria; phylum Actinomycetota; class Actinomycetes; order Actinomycetales; family Angustibacteraceae; genus Angustibacter. The sequence continues at coordinate 102,949 of CAWFLV010000004.1, read as the reverse complement.
GGCGCAGCGTGCGGTCGGCCGTCTTGTAGTTCACCAGGAACGCGAACGCCTTCAGGCGTCCGTCCGTGCCGCGCGTGTACCCGGCGAGGGTGACGGCGTCCCGCAGCGAGCCGGTCTTGGCGACCACCTTCCCGGCGGCGCACTTGGCCGGAGCCGTGGCGAACCGCCCGTACGAGGCGCGCAGCGTGCCGGTGCGGCCGGCGACCGGCAGCCCTCCCGAGCGCAGCACGGCGAGGTCGTCCTGGCCCGACTCGAGGATGTTGTCGACGACGCGGGCGAGCTGGGTCGAGGTCAGCCGGTCAGAGCGCGACAGGCCGCTGCCGTCGCGCAGCGCGGTCGTGGGCAGCCGCACGCCGTCGCGGGCCAGCACCAGCTGCTGGGCCTGCCGGGCGCCGGTCCAGGTGGCCGGGAAGCCCGCCTTGCGCGCGACGAGCCGGTGCAGCGCCTCGGCGTGGTCGTTGTCACTGACGAGCATCATCTGGCGCACGATCGCGTCGAGCCGGTCACCCTGCACGGACGCCACGACGGGCGAGCCCTTCACGGCCCGGGCCCGGTACACCGAGGCGACGCGCAGGCCCTGCGCCGACAGCTGCTGGGCGAACACCGTGGCCGCGTCACGGGAGGTGTCGTTGACGTGGTGGCCGTCGACCACCAGCGCGCGCACCCAGCGGATGTCGGCCGGCACGTAGCTGGACTTCCAGCCGGCGGCCAGGCTCGGCCGCGAGAACAGGTAGTCGTCGAAGCGCACCCGCACCCACGTCAGCCCCTGGGCCTTGGCGGCGGTTGCCGTCTGCTCGGCGAGCACCCGCAGGTCCGCGCCCGACAGGCTGGGGTCGCCCGCACCGACGATCGTCACCGTGCGGTAGTCCGCGCTGCGCCGCACTGTCGTGGTGAAGCGGTGCTCCGGGCCGAACAGGTTCAGCGCGTTGGTGGCCGTGACCAGCTTGGTGGTCGAGGCCGGCATGCGCCCCGTGCCGCCGTACCGCGACCAGATGACCTTGTTGCTCGCGACGTCGATCACCGTGCCGCTGAACGCCCGGCCGAACAGGCGCGGGGTCGCTCGACGCGTGAGCATCGTGGCGATCCGCCGGTCGGCGGCGGTCGGTTGGTACGTCGTGGCCGTGCGCAGCGCTGCGGCGACCGGCGCGGACGTGCTCGCGGACGCCGCTGGGCGCACCGCGCCGGACGACGGCCCCGCGACCACGAGGGGGGCGAGGCAGCCCACGGCAGCGGCGGCGGCGAGGACGGCGCGATGGCTGCGGGCGGGACGGGACGTGAGCGCGGACGGCAGCGGCATATGACCTCTTTCGACCGATGATCTTGTGACCTGAACGTCGCCCGGCACTGCGCGACCAGTTGTCGCGAAACCCTCGCCCGGGCCGGGTCCGCTGCCGATACTCGCTTCATGAGGCACGTCGTGGAGTCCGGCGCGGAGACGCACGCCGCCCTGGAGCGCCAGGCGATCGCGCGTGCCCTCGACGAGCTCGAGCTCGTGCCCTACGACGACCCCGCGGCCGCCGCGGACCCGGCCCTCGAGCTGGCGCACCGCGCCGACACGCTCGGCGAGCTGGACCTGGTCCACCGCGCGCGGCTGGTGCACGCCGACGTCATCGGGCGCTGCGGCGACACGGCGGGGGCGGGCAGCATCGCCCGGCAGGTCAACGAGTGGGCCAGCGAGCAGGACGACGCCCACCTGCTGGCCCGCAGCGAGCGGCTGCTCTCGGCGTTCTACTCGCGCATCGGCGACATGCCCTCCGCGCTGGAGCACGCCGTCCGCGCCGTCGAGCTGCTCACGCCGTCGGCCCGCCCGCGGCTGGTGGCCGACCACCTCATGGGCCTGGCGCTCGCTTACGCCCGCACGAGGTCCTTCGACGCGGCCCGCGACCGCTTCGCCGTCATCCTGGGCATCGCCGACGACCTCGGGGACGCCGCCTTGCGGATCGCGGCGCTCAACAACCTCGCGTACGTCGAGTACTGGGCGGGCGAGCCGGAGGCGTCCATGCGGGTGGCGCAGGAGATGCAGCGCACCAGCGAGGCCCACCGGTACCGCCTCGACGCGTCGTTCCTCGACACCGTGGCCCGCGCCCAGATGATGATGGGCGACTACGAGGAGGCCGAGCGCACGCTGGCGCCCGCCTTGGCCGACGGCGGCGAGGGACTGTCGCACGAGTCCGACAGCCTCGCCGAGGTGCTGCTGACGCTCGCCGAGTGCCAGCGCATGATCGGCGCCACCGACCGGGCCCAGGCGAGCCTGGCCCGCTCCGCCGAGCTGTGCGAGCAGCGCCACCTCGAGGAGGTGCGCGTGCGGGTCATGGAGGAGCAGGCCGCGGTGCTCGCCGCACAGGGCGACTATCGGGGCGCCTACGAGCAGCACCGCGAGTTCCACGCCGCCAGCGAGGCGATCTTCTCCACCGAGCGCGACGCCCGGGCTCGCATCCTCGCGACCGTCTTCGAGACCGAGGAGGCGGTGCGCAGCAGCAAGCGCTTCCGCGAGATGTCGCTGCGCGACCCCCTCACGGGCCTGTACAACCGCCGGTACGTCGACGACCGCGTGCCCGCGCTGCTCGGCCGCTCGCGCACCGACGCCACGCACCTGTCCGTCGCGATCCTCGACCTCGACCACTTCAAGGCGGTCAACGACGAGCTGTCGCACGACACCGGTGACGAGGTGCTGCGGCGGCTGGCTCCGCTGCTGCAGAGCGGCGCCTGCGACGAGGGGTTCGCCGCGCGGCTCGGGGGCGAGGAGTTCCTGGTCGTGCTGCCGGGGTTCGACGCCGAGCAGGCGGCACGCCGCTGCGAGACGCTGCGCCGCGTCGTCCGCGAGTACGGCTGGCACGAGGTCGTCGGCGACCTGCCGGTGACCGTGAGCATCGGCGTCGCCACGACGTTCGCCGGGGCGCAGCCCTACACCGCGCTGCTGGCGGAGGCCGACCGCTGCCTGTACGCCGCCAAGCGCGCCGGGCGCGACCGCGTCGTCAGCGCCTGACCCCGACACGCGCACGTCTCCAGAGATCTGGGGTATTGGCGGCTCGAGAACCCCAGATGTTTGGAAAGGTGCGAGATTTGGGTGACCTCAGGCTTCGAGGAGGAGCGTGACCGGGCCGTCGTTGACCAGCTCGACCTCCATGTGGGCGCCGAAGCGGCCCGTGCTGACCTCCAGGCCGCGGTCGCGCAGCGCCGCGACGACGTCGTCGACGATCGGCTCGGCCACCTGACCGGGCGCGGCAGCCGACCACGACGGACGCCGGCCCTTGCGCGTGTCGGCGTAGAGCGTGAACTGGCTGACGACGAGCACCGGCGCACCGAGGTCGAGGGCGGAGCGCTCGTCGTCCATGATGCGCAGGTCGGCGATCTTGCCCGCGATGGCCGCGACCTGCGCCGGGCCGTCGCCGTGGGTCACGCCGAGGAACACGAGCAGGCCCGGCCGGTCGACGGCGCCCACGACCTCACCGTCGACGCGGACGCCGGCCCGGCTGACCCGCTGCACGACCGCTCTCACGACGACCTCCTCGTCAGCCGAGGGGAAGGGCCCGGACGGCGCCCACCGGCTCGCCGTGCCCGAGCACGGGCACGTCCGCCAGGAACTCGACAGCGGCTCGGTCGACGCCCATGGCGGCGAGCGCCTCGGCCATCACCACCGGGCGGGCGCGGTCGCCACCGTCGGCGATCTTGACGGCGACCGCGTGGCCGGAGGGCAGCGCCGCGGCGTACACGGCCTCGGCGCCGTCCTTGGCGATCAGCCCCGGAACGGCCCGCATGAGACGGGTGACGTCGCGACGGTGGCCGCCGACCCACTCCGGGTGGGCGCGCACGGCACCCGCGACCCGCCCCTCGGGCGTGCCGACCTCGGCCACGGCGAGCGCCGAGAACGACCGGGCCAGGCCGGTGAGCGAGACCGCCATGACCGGAGCGCCGCAGCCGTCGACTCCGGTGGCCGTCACGGGCTCACCGGCGAGCCGGGCGAGGGTGGCCGCGATACGCACCTGCAGCGGGTGGTCGGGCTCGCGGTAGGTGGTGAGGTCCCAGCCGGCAGCGACGCACGTCGCGAGCATGGCGGCGTGCTTGCCGGAGCAGTTCTGCGCCAACGAGGTGGGACCCTTCCCGGCCGCGATCCAGGCGCGGCGTTCCTCGGCGTCGTACGGCAGGTCGGGGGTGTTCTGCAACGCCCGCTCGTCCAACCCGGCGTGGGCCAGGACGCGCTGAGCGCCCGCGAGGTGGAACGCCTCACCGGAGTGGCTGGCCGCGGCGAGCGCCAGCAGCTCGCCGTCCAGGTCGAGGCCGGCGGCGACCATGGCGGCGGCCTGCACGAGCTTGTTCGACGAGCGGGCGAACACCTGGGCGTCCGGCTCGCCGGCCGAGGCGACGACCCGGCCGTCGGGGTCCAGGACGACGACGCTGCCGTGGTGAACCGACTCGACGAATCCGGAGCGGACGACCTCGGCGACCGGGACGGCGGGCATGGCAGGACCCTACGGGGCACGCTGCTACGAGGCGACCTCGGCCTGTGCCTCGACCTCGAAGACCCTGCCGGACACCAGCATCTCGGTGATGGCAGCCGCCTCGACCGGACGGCTGAACAGGTAGCCCTGGCCGAGCTCGCACCCTTGCTCCTGGCAGGCGCGCAGCTGCTCGACGGTCTCGATGCCCTCGGCGATGGTCTGCAGGTCCAGTCCGGCCGCGACGTCGACCACCGACCGCACGAGCACGGCGGTGCGGGCGTCGTCGACCAGAGCGCCGACGAACTCCCGGTCGACCTTCAGGACGTCGGCCTCGAACCGCCGCAGGTAGCGCAGCGAGGAGTAGCCGGTGCCGTAGTCGTCGATGGCGACCGAGATCCCGTGGGACCGCAGCGTGCGGACCATCGCCGCAGCGACGTCGAGGTCCTCCATCAGGGCGCTCTCGGTGATCTCGAGGACGAGCTGGTCGGTCAGGATGCCGTGGCGTGCCAGCGTGTCCAGCACCGTCTCGGGCAGCCCGGGGTCGCTCAGCTGCCGCGGTGAGAGGTTGACTCCGACGGCGAGCCGCACGTCCGGGGCGACCCGGGCCCAGGCGCCGAGCTGGGCGAGGCTGACGTCCAGCACGTGCGCGCCGAGCCGGCCCATGGCGCCCACCTGCTCGGCCATGGGGATGAACTGCACGGGGCTCACCTCGCCGAGGTCCGGGTGGCGCCACCGCAGCAGCGCCTCGACGCCGCGCATCACCCCGGTGCGCAGGTCGACGACCGGCTGGTAGAGCACATGGAACTCGGCGAGGTCGCGCGTCGCGATCTCCTCGCGCAGCCGGATCACCGACGCCGCGCGGGTGCGCTCGGCCCCGGTGAGGACGACGGCCGGTGCGTGCTGCACGTCCTTGTCGGCCTTGGCCTGGTACATCGCGACGTCGGCGTGGGCCAGCAGGTGCTGGGAGTCGCGGGCCTCGGCCCGGCCCGGTGCCCGTTCGTCGAGGACGACGCCGACGCTGGGCCGCACGGTGAACTCGCGACGCCCCACGGCGAACGGCCCCTCGAAGGCGGCCGCGACCAGGCGGGCCAGGGGGTCGCCGCCGCCCACGACCGCTTTCTGGCAGATCGCGAACTCGTCGCCGCCGAGCCGCGCGACGATCCCACCGGGGGGCAGGGACGCGAGCAGCCGCCGGGCGCACTCCTGCAGCAGGTGGTCGCCGGTCTCGTGCCCGTGGGTGTCGTTGACGTCCTTGAAGTCGTTGAGGTCGACCATGGCCACGCCGACCGGGTGCGCCTCGACGTCGGTGAGCGCGGCTGACAGGAACTGCAGGAAGCCGCGGCGGTTGGCCAGGCCCGTGAGCGGGTCGACCAGCGTCTCGGCGCGGGCGGTGCGCTCGCTGGCCTCCAGCTCGGCCACGAGGGCCCGGTGGTCGCGGGCTGCGGCGGCGTGGCGCACGAGCATGGCCAGCCCGGCGACCAGGATCGGCGCCATGTCGTCGCGTGAGAACGCTCCCCCGGTCACGAACGTGCTCACGGCCACGACCAGCGCTACGGACAGGGGCCCGTACGGCAGCAGGAGGTCGCTGACGACGTTGGAGGTCGAGCGGCCGCTGTCCGCGCTGTCCGCGACGGCCGCGCCGTCCGCGCCGTCCGCAGCCGACCGGGGGTTCACGGCTGTCAGGACCAGCAGGACGAGCCCGACCTGGTAGAGCTGGGCGACCCACCCCGTCGAGTCGTAGGCGCCTCGGGCCACCGCGACGGCGTAGGCGCAGTCCGAGACGAGGATGGCTGCGAGGCCCACGCCGCCACGCCGCAGGAAGGCGCGCGCGCCGGGATCGACGCGCGGGTAGACCGACACGACGGCAGCCAGGGTGAAGGCACCGACGAGGGCGTACGACAAGGCGACCAGCCCGGTGCCGGCGCCGTCGGCGACCTGGCCGAGCAGGTGCAGCGCGAGGTACCACAGGGCCGCGGCCGCGGTGACGCCGTCGGCCACCGCACCCACCCGGCCACCCCCTCGGGCGGGCAGGCAGAGCACGCTGGCGACGGCGAACGGCGTGTACGCGAGCTCGACCAGCTGCAGCGGGCTGGTGGGGTCGAGAGCGCGGCCGGTGACCACGCCGCTCAGCGCGAACGCGCAGGCGCCGAGACCGCCCAGCAGCAGCCCCAGCGCCAGCAGGCGCCGCGGGGTCGACAGCGCGTCACGGCGCCGCGCGACGACGAGCAGCACCGCGGCAGCGAGCATGGCCGTGAACGCCCGGACCAGCACCGAGGCAGTGCTCGACGCCGAGACAGCGAGCACGCTGAGCGACGCCAGGACGGCGCCGCCCACCACGATCACGTGCCGCTGGTGGCGGCTGGGTGCTGGCACCTCATCTGTATCGGCACAGCAGTGACCGGACTACAGGGCTATCGCCGCCGCGCTCGGGGCGATCCCGGACAGCTCGGGCGCGCAGCCGCTGGTGATCACGCGGTCGCGGCCGCTCTCCTTGGCGCGGTACAGCGCCCGGTCGGCGTCCCGCAGCGTCTGGTGCGGGTCCTGGCCCTCCTGGTGGCAGCTCGCGCCACCGGACCACGTGATCGCGGGGTACCGCTCCGACCAGCGTTGGCGCAGGCGGGTCGTGACGGACGCCGCACCCAGGCCGAGGCCGTTGTCCTGCGGCAGCACGAGCACGAACTCCTCACCTCCGAAGCGAGCGACCTGGTCGCGTCCACGCACCACGGCCAGCAGCGTCGCGGCGAAGTCGACGAGGACGCGGTCGCCGAACTCGTGCCCGGCGGAGTCGTTGACCGTCTTGAAGTGGTCGAGGTCGAGCACGAGGACGACGTCCCCCGGCTGCAAGGCCGCGAGCGCGGCGTCCAGCGCGCGGCGGTTCGGCAGGCCGGTGAGGGGATCGGTCTCCGCCTGGTGCTGGAGGTCGACGGCCCGGCCGCGCGTGACGGCAGCGCGCAGGGCGAGGACGTCGGCCAGCACCACCCAGACCACGGCCGCGAGCACGAGCCGGACGATCTGCTCGGGGCCGACCTCGGCCTGCATCACGACGAACGTCGCCGCCGCCGCGGGCACCGTCTTCAGGCCCGAGTGCACCGGGGCGACGACGCCGACGTACATGAACCACAGGGTCAGCAGGCTGACGTAGGCGGGCGCCGCCGTGGGCGCGCCGAGGCCGAGGGCCACGAGCACGACCATCGCGGCGTGCGGGAAGGCGGCCACGCTCCACATCGGCCAGTCGCGCCACGGCAGCAGGCGGCAGCCGAGCCCGATGAGCACCATGGTGGCCGCAGCGGTGAAGACCGCCCACGGCACGCCGTCACCGTCGGCCACCCACCAGCCGGTAAGCCCGATGACGAGGCCCTGGAACACGATCAGCCACCGACCCAGCCGCGCGGCGTCCTCGGTGCTGCTGACCGAGCTGCTGACCGAGCTGCCCACGTCGACGACCGAGGCGACCCGCTCACGGAGTCTCATCACGTCAGAGAGCATCGTCGCGACCGGGCATGGGCTTGAGCCGGTGACGCGCTCCTCAGACCGCCATCGAGGTCAGGGGCTCGGACGCCCCGGCAGCGAGCACCACGCGGTCGCGGCCGGCCGCCTTCGCGGTGTAGAGCGCACGGTCGGCGGCGTCCATCGTCTCGTGGGGGTCGGTGCCGACGCCGTGCCGCGCCACTCCGGCCGACCACGTGACGTCCTGGTGGCTTCGGGACCAGCTGTCGCGCAGCCGGTCCAGCACCACCGTGGCTCCGCCGATCTGGGCTGAGCCGTGCCGCAGCAGCAGCACGAACTCCTCGCCGCCGAACCGGGCGACCACGTCCGTCGCGCGCACCACCTCGACGAGCGTCCGAGCGAAATCCACGAGCACGAGGTCGCCGCGCGCGTGGCCGTGGCGGTCGTTGACGACCTTGAAGTGGTCGAGGTCGACCACGACGAGGACGTCGCCGGTCGACAGGGTCGTCAACGCGTCTTCCAGCGCGCGCCGGTTGAGCAGTCCGGTCAGCGCGTCCGTCTCCGCCTGGCGCTCCAGCACCGCCGTGCGGCCACTGGTGGACGCGGTGCGTGCCGCCAGCGCCTCACCGAGGACCGTCCAGGTGCAGGTCGCGAGCATCGCACGCACCAGGTGCTGCGCATCGAGCGCACCCAGCAGCAGCAGGTAGACAGACACCGAGGGCACCATCAGCGTGACGGCGGTGCCGGTCGGAGAGGCGATGCCGGCGAAGACGAACCACAGCGCCAGCAGGCCGATGTAGGGCTGGGTCGTGCCGTGCGGCGCCATCGTGAGGCAGGCCAGCAAGGCGATCGCGGTGAGCGGCAGGCCGGTGACGCTGCGCCGTGGCCACTCGGTCCACGGCAACCGCGTGGCCACCACGCCGGCCACCACCATCGCCACGCCGACGGCCACCGGTACCGCAGCCGTGCCCCGGGCCGAATGCAGCCACCACCCGGTGGTGCCGACGACGAGGCCCTCGAAGCCCAGGAACCACGAGCCGAGGCGTGCTGCACCGGCGGTGTCGGTGACGTCCAACACCGTGGCCAGCCGCCGCACGAGCCGCTTCACGAATTGATCTTCGTCCGGAACAGTCCGGCCTTGAGCGGATGGCGCGACGACTCGCCGGTGACGTCAGCGCCGCTCGGCGAGTGCGCGCAGCCTCCGCTCGGACGGATGCTCGACCCAGTGGTAGAGGACGCCTGCGACGAGCAGGCTGGACAGGGCGACGGCGGTCCACGCGAGCGCTCGGCTGGCCAGCGACGCCGGGTGGCCCAGCACGAACACCCACGTGCGGAGGAAGATCTCGTGCACGAGGTACCACGCGAACGACCAGTGGCCGAGCCGCAGCGCCCATGGTCGTCCCAGCAGCCCGGTCCGTCGGTGGAGGTCGCGGACGGCGGCGGCGAGCACCACCGCAGCGAAGAACGGGGTGGCGAGCACCTGGGACGCCGAGAACGGGTTCCACAGTGACGTGCCGGCGTAGTGGCCCCATGCGAACAGCGCGAGGTGGAACGCGATGACGGCCGCGATCGTGACGTCCAACCGCAGCCGGGGACGCCAGCCGGCACGCACCGCCGAGCCCAGGGCGACACCGACGACGAACTGCGGGAGCCGTGACAGCGGGAGGTAGTCGATCGCCCAAGCGCGGTGTGCGACAGCCACCTGGGTCGTGAGCAGGACCCACACCACCAGGAGCAGCCCCATGGCGGCGGCGGCCACGCTCAGCTTGGCGCGAAGCCGCAGTGGTTTCACGAGCGGCAACAGCAGCGGGAAGCACAGGTAGAAGAACGCCTCGTCGCTCAGCGACCAGGTCGCTCCGTTGCCTCCGCGGACGACGACGGGATCCAGTGACCAGGCGTGCACCATCGCCAACGCGGCTGCCACCGCGCGCGCCGGCACGTCGACGCCCATGGCGAGGTACACGGCTGTCGACAGCAGCGTCGCCACGACCAGCAACGGCCAGATTCGCGCGAACCGGCGCCACCAGAACACCCCTGCCGGCACCGTGGTGTCGTGGTACGTCCACGCCAGGACGAAGCCAGAGAGCACGAAGAAGAAGGTCACGCCGGTGCGGCCGTACCACCCCAGGTGGCTCAGCACCGGGATCGGCGCGAGCTGACGGCTGAGGTGGTACACGACGACGAAGAGCGCAGCCCAGAAGCGCAGCGCCGTCAGAGAGGGCAGCCGGTCACGGGAGGCGATGTCCGACGCACCCGGCCGCTCGCCCTCGGCTGCGTCGCACGTCTGGATACCTTCGATGCAGGTCTCAGGAGCCACGCGTGCAGTCGTCGTGGAGCCGCTCGACGTCGACTCATCGAAGTCCCCGAACGCCAGCTCGTGGCTCGAGCGCGCTCCCGAGTTCGTCCATGCTCGCCGGAGCCGCAGGGCACCCACACCTGCAGCCACTTCGCAGTCCAACCGCGCTCGTCGACGACGACGCCGATGAACCCGTCGAGGACCTGCCGACCACTCACCGCGAACCCGGGTAGAGGCTGAGCCGGTGACCATCTGCATCGTGATGGTCTTGACGTCACCGACTCGGAGACGCGCTCCGAACGCACCTCCGGCCGCCAGATCGGGGGCTGTGCATCGCTCGAGGTCACACCACGCGCGGCTCACCACGGGCCGTACGGACCGCTCTGCGACCCGCGGCCGCCACCCTGCACCTGGTTCAGCGCCGGGCGCACGTCGACGAGGTACACGCTCGCCGCCACGAAGGCGATGATGTTGAGGAAGTTCAACGGCGTGAGGATCGCACCGTTGAACGAGATGAACCCGATGGCCGCCGCCACGCCGAGGATGATCATCCAGCGCTGCTTGGTCATCTTGCCGGCGGCGACGAACGCGTCGGCGCGGCGCCGGGCCCCGTCGACGAGCGCCACCAGCTGGATGACGAACGCCACCACACCGAGCGCGAAGAAGACGATGGCCTGGGCGGACCCCAACGAGAACATGCGCCCAGGCTATCGGGCGACCGCCACGCTTGGCCCTACACCCGAGCGGCCAACGACGTGGGTATCCAACCCGCATCGATAGGGTAGGGCTGGATCCTGATGACAGGCTCGGTGAAAGATCACCACCCACAGCTGGTGCCGCATGAGATGGCTGAGGTCGATGCGCCGCCCGCGTACGCCCGTCAGACCCAAGGGGAGTCGATGAGCGATCAGACGCGTGTCCCTCGCGCTGTACTGACAGCCACGATCGCTCGTTCCGTCGACCAGTTCCTGCTGCCTTCGGTCCGTCGCCTCTCCGCGCTCGGCTATGAGACCCATGTGGTCACCTCCCCTGGCCCGGAGATTCCTCAGCTCCGCCAGGAGGCTGACCAGGTGCACCTGCTCCCCATGCACCGCGACGTGTCTCTCGTGGCCGACGTGCGAGCCCTCTGGTCTTGGCTTCGCCTGCTGCGTCAGATCTCGCCCACCGTGGTCCTCGCGGGCACACCGAAGGCGTCTCTCTTGGCAATGCTCGCCTCTCGGATACTCGGTGTACCTCGGCGCGGCTACTTCCTGCTCGGGCTGCGACTCGAGGGCGTGGGCGGCGTGCGACGCCGGGTGCTTGCGGCGATGGAGTGGCTGACCAGCGTATGCAGCCACGTGGTCATCGCCGTCTCGCCTTCGCTGGCTCGTGAGTACCGACGGCTCGGGCTCAACGCCCGTCGGCCCGTGCGCATCCCCCATCATGGGAGCAGTCACGGAGTGGACATCGATCGCTTTCACCCCGGCCAGGTCGACGCAGTCTCTCAGGTGTCGCTCGGGCTGGACCCAGAACTTCCGGTCGTGACGTTCATCGGACGGCTGACTGCTGATAAGGGGCCGGACAGCCTGTTGCGGGCCGTCCAGCGGCTCGCCCGTCAAGGCGTTCCGTTCCAGCTGCTTGTCGTCGGCGCTCAGGACGAGCCTGACTCCAGGCACCACCTGTCCGCTCTGCTGGACTCCCCAGTCCGCGTGGTGGCGCAAGGCCATCTGCCGGACGTGCGCCCCTACCTGGCCGCCTCCACACTGGTGGTGCTGCCCACCCGCCGGGAGGGCATGCCGAACGTCGTGCTTGAAGCGGCAGCGATGGCCATCCCGGCGGTGACCACCGACGCGACAGGCGCCGTGGACTCCGTGCTCGACGGGATCACCGGGCTCGTCGTTCCGGTCGACGACGACGCAGCCCTTGCCGAAGCAGTGCGCACGTTGCTGGCCGACGCCGAGCTGCGCGAGCATATGGGGCGAGCAGCGAGGGAGCGCGTGGCGCGTGACTTCGCCGTCAGCGACGTTGCCGACGCCGTCGTACGCCTCACGCTCGGCACAGCGAAACTGGAGTAGCAGTTGAATCAGATCTACGTCACAGGAGCAAGCGGCTTCATCGGGAGTCACCTTGTTCCGTATCTCACAGCAAGGGCGACGGGCACGGTGACGACCGTGGGCCGGGGAAAGGGGTCCACGCGTACGATCGGCCGACTCATCGATGACGGACCGACTGCCGGCGCCACCGTCATACATCTGGCCGGCAAGGCGCATGATCTCAAAGGCCCGAGTGACGCACACGAGTATGACGTCGCCAACTTCCAGCTCACCCGCAACCTCTACGAGGAATTCCGGGCTAGCCGCGCAGCCACCTTCATCTTCGTCAGCTCCGTCAAGGCGTTGGCAGACGTACCGAAGCACGCTGTCCGCGAGGACGACCTCGCCGACCCACGCACGCCCTACGGAATATCGAAACTCAAGGCGGAGCGCTACCTCGCGGACCACCCGGCCGACGCTGGCCAGTCGGTCTACGTCCTTCGCCCCGCGATGGTGCACGGCCCGGGGGTCAAGGGCAACCTGCGCCTGCTGCACCGCCTGGTATCCAGAGGCCTCCCCTACCCCTTCGGTGCGTTCGAAAACCGGCGCTCGCTGCTCAGTGTCGAGAACTTCTGTTATGTGGTCGCCAGGGCAGTCGACGGCACGCTGCCAGCTGGCGACTACAACCTGGCGGACGACGAGTCACTGTCGACCGTCGACATGGTGCAGGCGCTGGCCGAGGCCGCGAAGAAGCGAGCGCGGGTCTGGCACGTTCCCCGCCGGACGGTGACGACGATGGCCGCCCTCGGAGATCTGCTGCGACTGCCCCTGAACACGCCGACTGTGCAGAAGCTGACCGGAGACTTCGAGGTGTCCACTGCCAAGATCACCCAGGCGCTGGGGACCTCAGGTCTTCCGGTGAGCGCCCGGGCTGGTCTCAGGCGCACTGCCGCCGCGCTCGCCCTCAACGATTGATCGGGCTGCGGCCCACCTGCTGCGGAGCGACTCCCCCACCATCGAGACCAGCCGGTTGGGTGGAGGATTCGGCAAGCACCAGCAAGCGAATGCCGCGGTGAAGACGACTCGGTTGACATTGACGTCGGAAGACACCATCGCGTTGACGGTGAAGTAGAAGAGCACCGTCAGCAGGAACGCACCTGGTGTGCGGTCCGCTTGCCGCCACGCCCGACGAAAGGCCGCACTCAGCACCACCAGAAGGAGAACCGTGGCGACCCACCCCGCCTCGGCGAACACCTCCAGCACGAGGTTGTGGGGGTATTGATACAGCGACAATCCCTTCTCGCTGAGGACGTCGGCCAGGTTGCCCCATCCCAGTCCAAGTGGATGGTGAAGGCCCGCCCCCACAGCCGCCCGGTACAAGGAGATGCGATCACTGACGCTCGAGTCTCCCGTGGCGAGCCCCATGAATCTGGAGACGGCGTACCCGGACGACGCAGCCACGACGGCAGCGAGCATGGCGACGCCGAGAACAGCAGTACGACGGGTGATGGATCGGCGCAGCTGCTCCCGACGGGCCAGCGCCAGAACCGCCCCCCCCATCAAGGCAGCCAACAGCGGGCCTCGAGAGCCCGTACGCAGCCCGAGGTAAGCGGTCGCCAGCACCACCGGGAGCACGAGCCACCGACGCCGCCGCACGACGACGAGGCACGCAATGGACAGGGCCAACGAAAGGTTGATGATGCGACCCGAGCCGATGTAGTTCGTGCCCTCGAGCGACAACCGACCGGGGTTGTCCGGGTGCAACACCGCGAGAGCGCTGATCGCCGCTGCGAAGAACATCAGCGCGGCTGCCCAACCTTCAACCCTCCTCACGGGCCGAAAGAGCAGAACCGGCGCGACGGCCGCCAGAAGCGATGCCGTGAACAGCACCTCGACTTTGTTGAGGCCGTAGTCACCGGCCGGCGAGTGAACGAGCATTGGCAGCAAGAAGGCGCCCCACAGGGCAGCGATCCACCCCATCCCGCTTACCCATCGGTGCACCACCATGGCGATTCCCGACGCCAGGGCAATGAAGACCGCAGCCAGTTTGCTGAGAGGCGCGTGTACGTAAGGGCTGCTCGCGACATAGCCGCCGAGCGTCATAAGGGTGATGCCTGCGCCGATCAGGAAGCCGGTGACGTCTTCGCGGTTCAGGCGCGAACGCATGCCCACCACAGCGGCGCGAGGAAGACGATCGCTCATGGGCAGCATCGCTCACAGATCTCAGCTGTCTGCTGCGCAACTCTGGACCAGCTGATCGACTCTCTCGCGAACGCAGCCACGGCATCGCGGTCAGGCAACGCACTCATGAGTGTTCTCACCGCACCCGCAAGACGATCCGGGCTGTCCGGGGGACGACTCCACCTCCCGGCGAGCTACGAACGATGTCAGCCTGCCCTGGCAGGTCGGAAACGATGGGAGGAACACCCAGCATCAGGCTCTCGGCAATCTTCAGCGGTGTAACGCCAAGTCGGTTACGCGCAAGCCGACCGGTCTGGACGCTGATGCTCATGGTCGCGCCCGCCATGAGCTCCAGCGCCTCAGACCGCCCGAGGCGTCCGCGATAGTCCACCTCCCCGGCATCCGCTGCCGATCTGACCGTTCGCTCCTCCGTACCGGAACCAACGATCACCAGGTCGAGGTAACTGGGCCAAGCTGCGGATCGGCGCGCCGCGAGCAGCGTGTCGAGCCCCTGCCACGGCGCCAGTTCACCGACGAACACAGCGTAGGGCGGCTGCTGCGCACAGCGACGAACTGCTGCCAGCGACGAGGACGCACCGTTCGGCAATGTGGTCACTTGAACGCGTCCACCGGTGAGGTCCCTGACCCATTCGGCCAGGCCAGGGGAAACGACGATCACGTGAGCCGCGCCCGCCATCTGGAGCCGAGTCAACACCCGCAGCGCCTTGCTCATGAAACGCAAACCGGGGTGGGCGAGCGCGATGTCCTCGTCGGTGCCGTTGACCTCCAGCACGTAGGGCCGCCTGAGTAGCCGCGCGAGCAGTAGGTGCGTGATCAGAAGCACATGCCACCGCACGTAGACCAGGTCCGCCTGCAAGACCGGCCTCAACTGCCCGATCTGGAAGGCGAGCACCCGCGCGAGGCGGCCGCTGCGGCCGGACCGCGAGCCCCATACTCGCGTGACCGAGTGCCCGCACGCCTCCAGACCGTCCGCCACCTCACGCAGGTGAACTTCTGGAGCCGTTCCTGGCGCCGGCTCCTCCATGCTGACTGAGATGATGCGAAGGCCGGCGCTGCGGTGTCTCGTGACTCTTCCCGACCGCCGGCGGCCACTGGGCCCTGATTCCGTGCTGG
This sequence comes from uncultured Actinomycetota bacterium, assembly GCA_963816695.1. GTDB lineage: Bacteria > Actinomycetota > Actinomycetes > Actinomycetales > Angustibacteraceae > Angustibacter. Next base: position 87,440 of record CAWFLV010000004.1, on the reverse strand, counting down.
CCATCAAGGGCCTACGACTTGTACTCGACGGAGCGCCGCGTAGTTCACGGCCCATGACAGGGCATACATCGCCGCCGAGACGACGGCGAGGACCCAGACCGCCTCAACGACCGAAGCACCGACTTTGCTCGGGAGCCAAATCGCCAGTGCGACGGCCACCAGTCTGGTGGAATCCCACGCCAACTGGAGTCCCTGGCGTTCCAGCGCCACCAGAGTCTGCGACAGCGGGACCGCAACCACCTGGGCAGCGAGAGCGAGAGCCAACCCTTGCGCGAAGCGGCCACTCATGCGCCACTCACTACCGAACACAGCGGTGAAGAGGACCGGGCCAGCTGTGACAAGCACCAGAGCGAGGATGGCGGCCGCGGCCGCCAAACCGACGGAGGCGCGCCGGAAGAGCCCCAGAGCGCGCGCCGGATCGGTTCGGACAACGGATGCCAGCTCAGCAAAGTAGACCTGCGAGACGGCGGTACCCACCAAGGTCAAGGGAAGGGCCAGGACTCGCTGAGCGAGCCCGAACCACCCCGCCGCCTCCCCGCCGTAGAAGCTGGACACCAGAACTACCGGGAGTTGTAAGCCGATCATGTTCAGCAAGGCTGCCGGCGCCAGGAGCAGGGGGAAGCGTCGGTACCGCCGCGCGACTCTCAGCACGTTCTCCAGCGAACGTCCCGCCTTCGCTGTTACCGACCTAAGTCCGGCTCCAGAGAAGAGGGACACGACGCCGACCGCCTGGCCGGCGCCGAAGCCGGCAAGGAGCCCTCCCGCTCCGAGCCCACTCACCCCGAGCCCGATCTGGAAGAGGACGAGCGAGCAGCCTTGGAGGAGGTTCCGTCGCCCGACCGCTGCGAAGTCCTTCCGGCGAATGGCCAGCTCGTTTAGGACCGTATACAAGGAGAACAGCACCGCACTGACGGGGACAGACCACAGCCACGGCCGTAGCGCTGGCTGATGCAGCAAGTGCGTGATCTCGCGTCCCGCGAAGAGACTCACCGCCAAAGCCGATGCCCCCATCGCCACCACGATTGCCGTCGTCAGCGCCACCAGGCTATGGGCGCGAGCTTCATCGGCCAGCGGTATCGCTAGCTCGTACCGCAGCGTGGAGACGGTCCCCAGCACCAGCACCAACGCCACGCCGACCGAGAAGGCGCCGAAGTCGGCCGGTGAGTACAGCCGGCTGAGTACCGGCGAAGCGGCCAATGCCACGACTTGGCCGAGAGCAGTGCCCCCAGCAATGGCAATCAGTCCACCGCGCACCCCAGCGAGTCTCGGCAACAGCGTCATATCGTTGAGCCGATCGCCTGCGCTGCTCCTGCCGCTACCGGCTCGCTGTAGGCGTCACACATGACGGGCGGCGATCCATGGGGCTGAAAGGTACAGCGCCACGATGCCCACGCTGACCACCAGAGCCAGGGGCCAGGGGCCTAGCCAGGCCACGCAGACCACGGCGGAGGCGCCGGCGACGATGGCAGCGACCGCAGCGTGCGGGAGGCCAGAGCGCACCAGCAACCTTTGGTAGACGTGGTCACGGTGCGCCTGCATCAGCGGGGCATCGCACCAGCGCCCGCCTCGCCAGCGTGGACAGGACGTCCACGAGGTACAGCGACAGGGGGCCACGACCAAGGGCGATCGACGCGTGCTCCGCTGCCAGGCGAGGAGGCAGCCGGCCGACGGCCAACGCGCCGAAGTAGATAGCTTCCGCTGTCACCCAGAACAGGCCGTGCCACCGGCACGTTGTACGGCAGGAAGCCTGCAGGCCGACCCAGCTGCCACGGCGCCCAGCGCCATGCAGGGCGTCGTCTCTCAGCCCGACGCTCCGGCGAACGCGGCCGCTGAGTCCCCACACCACCATCGTCAACCCGCTGATCCCGTTGATCCCATCCATGAAGTTCGTCATGTTCACCGTTGAGGACGACGACCGAGATGCCCACGACGCCGAGCGCCCCACAGCGAGTGGCTCACCCACCAACCCATCACCGCCCCGCTCATCGCCTTAAGCGGCCAGGCGTGGCACGGCGTGCAGTGAGACGCAGTCGTCGGCGAGGCCGACAGCAGCCAACACGCCCACCACGGCGAACAGCCACCCACGACGACCTGGTCGCCCGACCGACGGCCGCCGCGACCATGCCGGCGACGACGCCGAGGGCGCAGGCGATCCCGCCGCCCCGCGCTACCGGCACCTCGTGAGACGACCGCGGCGTTCGGAACGTCCAGCACGTTCGTCGCCACCAGCGCGCGTCGCACGATGGGCGCCGTCGCGAGGGTCACGACGCAGCGCCACGACGAACTCAACCACGGGCGCTCTCACCCTGCAGGCCGCGCCGGTCCTGAGCAGTCAGGAGGTCGTCAGGCAGGTCCAGCACGTCGACCAGGTGCTCACCGCGCCGCGCGCATCCACGCCAGCGCCCGGCTCGGTGTCGGACGCCCGCCTGAAGGTCGGCAGGGCCGCGCGGTTCAACCGGCGGGACGTCGACGTGCGAGACCAGAGGGCGCTTCGGGCCGGTGGTCCTGCGGCTCGTTGAGGCCGATGAGGTCCTCGTGCAGCTTCTCGCCGTCGCGGAGCCCGGTGTAGACGATCTCGATCTCGCCCTCGTGCGGCATCATGTCGATCATGGTCTGCGCGACATCGGCGATCCGCACCGGCTTGCCCATGTCGAGCACGAGCGCCTGCCCGCTGTCGCCGATGGTCGAGGCCTGCAGCACGAGCTGACACGCCTCGCTGATCGTCATGAAGAAGCGCGTGACGTCCGGGTCGGTGACCGTCACCGGGCCGCCGGCGCGGATCTGCCGCTCGAACGTGGTGAGCACCGACCCGCGGGACCCCAGCACGTTGCCGAATCGCACGCTCACGTACCGGCCAGTCGTGCGGCCGGCGAACGCGGCGGTCAGTCGCTCGGCGACCCGCTTGCTGAGACCCAACACGCTCGTCGGGCTCGCCGCCTTGTCCGTCGAGATGTTGACGAACGTCTCGACGCCCGCCTCCACGGCGGCCTCGAGCACGTGCAGCGATCCCACGACGTTCGTCTTCCACGCCTCCAGCGGGTGGGACTCCAACAGGGGCAGGTGCTTCAGCGCGGCGGCGTGGAACACGATCTGCGGTCGGCGTTCGAGCATCAGCTCGCGTACCGCCAGCTCGTCGCGGATGTCGACCAGAGCCGTGTCCGAGCCGTCGAGCATCGCGCGGCCCGTGATCGACAGCTGGACGGCGTGCAGCGCTGACTCGTCACGGTCCAGCATCACCAGCTCCGCCGGGCCGAACCGGTGGATCTGCCGGCACAGCTCAGAGCCGATGGAGCCGCCCGCGCCTGTCACCAGCACCCGCTTGCCGTGGATGTGGTCGGTGATGGAACGCAGGTCGAGGCGAACGGGGTGGCGGCCGAGCAGGTCCTCGACGTCCACCTCACGCAGGTCGGTCGGCGCGATCCGCCCGCGAACAGTCCGCTCCAACGGCGGCAGCACGAGCATGTGGAGCCCTGCTCGCCCGGCGGCGGCGCTCAGCTCGCGCAGCACCTCGGCCTCGGCCTGCGGCAACGCGACCACGAGCGCCGAGGCCTGCGTCTTGGCCGCCACCGAGGCCAGGTCTGCGCGGGTGCCGCGCACCCGAACCCCCTCGATCCGCAGCTGCCGCTTCGAGCGGTCGTCGTCCAGCAGGGCTACGGGGAGGAACGGTGAGCTGGCGTCAGCGCGCATCTGCCGCACGAGCTGGGTGCCGGCGACCCCCGCGCCCAGGATGATGACCCGCTCTGCGTCCACTCTGCCGGAGCGCAGCCGGGTCGTGTACGAGCGCAGGACCGAACGAGCCGCCAGCCGCGTCGTCAAAGCGACCGTCGCGGCGACGAAGGGGGTGCTGCGCGGAACGAAGACCGGGTGGGCGACCAGAGCCCAGCAGGCCAGACCGAGGCCCAGCACGATCGTGCCGCCGGCGATGGCCTTGGCCTCCTCGAAGCTGCCTCCCGGGTAGCGCCCCAGGTAGACGCCGGAGGTCAACCCGACGAGCAGCTGACCCACTGCGGCGCCGGTCGCGAACACGAGGGCCTTGTGCAGCTGCGGGGTGTCAGGCTGGAAGTCGTAGCGCGCCCAGACCGCCGCGACGACGGATCCGTACCAGAGGAGCGCGTCGATGGGGTACCAGCGCCACAGGGGTGTGAGCACATGGCGACGCCGCGCCTTCCCTGCCATCTCGCCCCTGTCTGAGTGGAATCGTCAGCGGCACCATACCCCCCGGAACCACTCGACCTGTGCACCACACCAACACGCAGGTGGGGCGTCCCGGCTCGGGACGCCCCACCTGTTCACTTCTCTGGTGTCAGTCGCCGACCTTGCTCGCGGCGGCCTCGGTGGCCTTGGCGGCCGCAGCAGCGGTCTTGCGCGCGCCGGTGGCGGCGGCCTTGGTCGTGCTCTTGGCCGTTGCCGTGCGCCTGCGAGCCGTCGTCTGGGTCCGCTTGGCGGCCGACTTGGTGCCCGTGGTGCGCTTGGTCACGCTGCGCTGGGTGTCGGCGACGACGTCAGCGCCCTCGTGCTTGGCGGTGGTCACGGTCGCCTTGGCTGCGGTGCGGGTGTCGACGGCGGCCTTGCGCACCGTGGTGACGGCGGCCTTGCCGCGCGAGAGGGTGACCTTGCCCTGCGCGAGCAGGTCCTGGGTGGCCTTCTGGCGCTTGATCCGCTCGACGAGCTTCTCGCCGCGTGTGGCCAGGTCGCCGTACGCCTCCTCGGCCTTGCCGGCGAGCTCGATCGTCTTGCTCAGAGCGGCCACCGGGACGTGCTGGGCCTTGTCCTGCAGCGACTTCACGTCAAGGTCGAGGTGGGACAGGTCGACGCGCACCTGGGCGGCCTGGGCCTGCGCGTCGCGCACCTTCTCGACGACCAGGTCGGTCGCGCCCACGAGGGCGAGGACGGGCGTGCGGTCGGTGACGGACTTGCGGATCTCGGTGACGAGGGTCATGAGGTGCTCCTTCGGGTGGTGGTGCGAGTGGTCTTGGCGGTCGGCTTCGTCGCCGACCGGGCTGAGGACTTCTTCGCGGTCTTGGCGGCCGCGCGCTTGGTGGGGGTGGGTCGGCTGGGTGGCGGTGGCACCTCGGCGCGAGAGTTCTCGGCGCAGAACGAGGCGTAGATGTCGAGCAGCACGCGCTTCTGGCGCTCGCTCAGGCTGACGTCGCCGAGGATCGCGGCCTTCACCTCGACCTGCGCGGCGTCCTGCTCGTCGAGGATGCCGGCCCGCACGTACAGCGACTCGGCGCTGATGCGCAGACCCTTGGCCAGCGACTGCAGGATGTCGGCACTCGGCTTCTTCAGCCCGCGCTCGATCTGGCTGAGGTAGGGGTTGCTGACGCCGGCCAGGTCGGCCAGCTGGCGCAGCGACAGCTTGGCGCTGTGCCGCTGCTCCTTGAGGTACCCGCCGAGGTCGACGAGGTCGTCCTTGATCGAGCTCATGCTAACCAGCATGCTTGCTACTAGTTAGCAAATGCAAGCGCCAGGGACGTGAGTGCCCTCACAGTGCCTCGCCAGGGGCGGGCGCGGAGGGCGCCGGCGGCTACTCGGCGGCGAGCACGTCCTCGACGTTGGCTTCGCCCTCGCGGTAACGACGGGCGACCTCGGTCGTCAGCTGGTCCATGACGGCCTGCACGCGGTGGCGCGACTCGCTCACGGACGTCTCGAGCGCAGCGAGGTGCTCGAGAGCGTGCTCGAGGCCCGCGGCGTCGAGGGACGCCGGGTCGCTCGCCTGGACGTCGTCGACGGCCTGCTCGGCCGCGCGGCGGTGCTCGCCGACCCGGCTGGGTTCGGTGGTGAGGTGGCGGCCGAGGCCGTGGTCGCTGCGCGGGCCGTCGGCGAGCACGCTCGCGAGGTCGCGGGCGAGCTCCTGGTCGGAGCGCGTGCCGGCAGCCACCGCGCCGTCGTCGGTGCGGCGCCGCTGCTCGGCCCGCAGGAGGTCCATCCGGCCCTGCAGGAGCCGGCGGGCGTAGCTGAGGTCGGCCTCCTCCTGCTCGGCGAGGTGGCGGCGCTCGCGCAGCTCGGCGAGCGGCAGCCCGCCCAGGCCGTCGGCGAATCCGGGGGCGAGAACGCGGTCGATCGCGCGCCGTCCTCGCTCGTGGGGCTGCGTCGTCATGGAACCTCAGCTCGGCTGTCTGGTGGTGCGCCGGTCGCGCACTGCGAGCAGGTTACGCGCTTCGGCCGTGGACAGGGGCGGTCTCTGCATGAGGGTCGCGAGCTGGGCGGCCCGCTCGACGAGCTCGGCGTTGTCGCGCACCGGCCGGCCCTTGGCGTAGACCAGGTTGTCTTCCATCCCCACGCGCAGGTGCCCACCCATCGCGAGCGCCGCCGCGGCGATCGGCAGGTGGGTGCGGCCGATGCCCGTGGCCGACCAGGAGGTGACCTCGGCGGGCAGCATCTGCACGCCGGCCACCAGCGCCTCGACCGTGCCCGGCATGGCGCCGGGGACGCCCGTGACGAAGTCGACGTGCACGGTGCCGCCGTAGGGCAGGCCGTAGGTGTCGATGAGCCGGCGCAGCGCGGCGACGTGGCCGAGGTCGAAGAGCTCGAACTCGGGCACCACCTCGCGCTCCTGCGCCTGCTGGTACAGCTGGGCCATGAACGGGTAGGGATTGAGGAACACGTCGTCGCCGAAGTTCGTGGTGCCGCACGTGAGCGAGCAGGAGTCCGGCTCGGCGTCGAGCACCTTCAGCCGCGACTCGAGGGGGTCGTGGACGCTGCCGCCGGTCGACAGCTGCACGACCAGGTCGGTCTGCTCGCGCAGCGCCTGGACGGTGTCGCGCAGACGCTGCGGGTCGAGCGTCGGCTGGTGCTCGGCGTCGCGGACGTGCACGTGCACCAGCGACGCCCCAGCGGCCTCGCACGCCTTCGCCTCGGCCACGAGCTCGTCCAGCGTCGTGGGCAGCTGCGGGACGTCGGACTTGGCGGTCTCGGCGCCCGTGGGCGCGACGGTGATCAAGGTGCCGGGCATGGCCGACATCCTGCCATCAGGGTGCGACGACGATCTCCTGGGCGGCGCTCACGCCGTCGACGAGCAGGACGGCGTCCGGCGCGGCGTTGCGCTTGACCAGAGCCAGGGCGATCGGGCCGAGCTCGTGGTGGCGCGCGGACGTCGTCACGTGCCCGATCCGCCGCTCGTCCAGCAGGACGTCGGAGCCGGGCGTGGGCAGGTGGTGGGACGAACCGTCCAGGTGCAGCATGACCAGGCGCCGCGGCGGCCGGCCCAGGTTGTGCACGCGGGCGACGGTCTCCTGGCCCCGGTAGCAGCCCTTGGTCAGGTGCACCGCGGTGCGCAGCCAGTCGACCTCGTGCGGGATGGTGCGGTGGTCGGTCTCGAAGCCCAGCCTCGGCCGCCACGCCGCCACGCGCAGCGCCTCCGCGGCCCACGTGCCGGCCAGCGGGCGGTCACCCACGGCGTCCTCGAGGCGCTCTCGCGGCACGAGCAGCTCGCGCCACTGGCGGCCGGACGCCGGGTGCTGCGCCTCGTCGACCGCGGCGTACGACGTGCTGCCCTCAGCCAGCGTGGGCCAGGGGTCGCGCCACACGACCGGCTCGCCCTCGGCGCCCTCGCGCCCGATGGGCTCACCCAGCACGGCGACGTCGGCGCTGCGGTCGGTGACCTCGACGCGCAGCATGAACTGCATGCTGCGCAGCCAGGCGGTGAGTGCCTCGGCCGTGCCCGGCTCAGCCGTGAGCCAGGTCGTCTGCCCGTCGTCGACGACGTGCAGGGCGTGCTCGACGTGGCCCTTGGGGCTCAGGATCAGCGCCTCGGTCGAGGTGCGCGGCGCCAGGCCCGTGAGCAGCTGCGTGGTGATCGAGTGCAGCCACGACAGGCGGTCGGGGCCGCTGACCGTGACGACGGTGCGGTGCGAGAGGTCGACGACGGCCAGACCCTCGTCGAGCAGGCGCTGCTCGCGGGAGGGGTCCCCGTAGTGCCAGGCGACGCCGGCGTCGACGCCCTCACCGGCGACCGCCCCGGGTCGGCTCAGGAGCGGGCTGGTGGCGGTGTCGAGGCTCATGGCGTCGTCAGCGTCCGCCGGGCCCGGGTCATTCCACCCGCTTGAGCTGGGCGGAGGCGTGCGACTGCATGGGCTGGCCCACGGCCGCCATGTCCATCACCCACATCAGGTCGCTCTCGACCAGGCCGTACATGCGGCTCGCGGCCGTGTACTCCTTGGCCGTGGGCGTGCGGGCGACGAGGTCGGTGTGCAGGTTGACGCGCGGGCCCTCCACCGAGCCCACGTAGATCTCGACGTAGCCGGTGGGGTGCGTGAGCAGCACCTCGAGGTCGCCGTCGGGGCCGGGTCGCCAGAAGCCGACCTCGCTGGCGAGCGGCCGGACCCGGTTGCCCTCGTCGTCCAGCGCCCACGCCTGGCTGCGGTAGTGCAGGAACGGTCGCCCGTCGTGGCGGAACTCGATCTCCTGGCCGAAGTTCGCCGACTCGGTCGTGGGGTAGCCGACGACACCCGCGCCCTCCCAGCGACCGATCAGCCAGGCGAGCGGCACCAGTGGCGTCGGCAGGTCAGCGGTGAGCTCCACGTCGACCTCAGCGCTGGCCGCGGAAGAGGCGGTAGACGACGAACACGGCGAACCAGCTGATCACGACGGCGGTGGCGACCAGCAGGGACGTGTAGAAGATCTCCAGAGCGCTCACGACTGCGATGGTATCGGCCACGGATACGGTGGCGACCATGGCACGTTCCCTCGTGGTGAAGGTCACGGCCGGCGCCGAAGACGCCGAACGCAGCGTGCAGGCGTTCACCGTGGCGGCGACGGCTCTCGCCTCCGGCGTCGAGGTCAGCCTGTGGCTGACCGGCGAGGCTGCGTGGTTCGCGGTGCCCGGGCGGGCCGAGCAGCTCGAGCTCCCGCACAGCGCTCCCCTGGCCGACCTGGTCAGCGCCCTGCTGGCCGGCGGCCGCGTCACGCTGTGCAGCCAGTGCGCCGCGCGCCGCGACCTCGGCCCCGACGACCTCCTGGGCGGGGTCCGGCTCGCGGGTGCGGCCGTGTTCGTGGAGGAGGCGCTCGCCGACGGGGCCCAGGCGCTCGTCTACTGAGCGTGGGGAGACCTCGTGCGCACCGCGTGAAGGCGCCCGATCTGCACCTATCCTCGTCGGGTGTCCACCACACAGACCACTGACGTCGCCACCCTCCCCACCCGTCGCAAGCGGTCGCGGGGCCGCACGGCCCTGATCGCCGTCGGGATCGTCCTGGCCCTGGTCGTGGCCGTCGTGGCCGGCTACCTCGTCGTGCTCGACCGCACCCTCGCCAACAACATCCACCGCGACGGCTCGCTCATGCAGGGGCTCACCGACCGCCCGGCCAAGCCCACGAGCGGGCCAGGTGCCGACGCGCTGAACTACCTGCTGATCGGCTCCGACGGGCGCTTCGGCAGCGACGCGAGCTCGACGATCACGGGTGAGCGCTCGGACACGATCATGGTCGCCCACGTCACCGCCAAGCGCGACAGGGTCTACCTCGTCGCGTTCCCGCGCGACCTCTACGTCGACATCCCCGGCCACGGCAAGAACAAGATCAACGCGGCGTTCTCGTTCGGTGGCACGCCGTTGCTCATCGAGACCCTCGAGCACCTGACCTCCGCGCGCATCGACCACGTCGCCGTCATCGACTTCCAGGGGTTCCGCGACCTCACCAGCCTGCTCGGCGGCGTCACGGTCGACAACCAGCACGCGTCGTCCGTCGGTCAGTACCACTGGCCGAAGGGGCAGATGACCGTGCAGGGCGAGGAGGCGCTGCAGTACGTCCGCCAGCGGCACGGGCTGCCCGGCGGCGACCTCGACCGGGTCGAGCGGCAGCAGCAGGTCGTCAAGGGCATCCTGCTCAAGGGCACGAGCAAGGACACCGTCACCAACCCCGCCAAGCTGGTCGACCTGATCAGCATCGGCGCGAGCCACCTGACGGTCGACGGCAGCCTGGACCAAGGTGAGCTGCGCTCGACGGCCCTCTCGATGCGAGGCCTGCGCGGCAACGACATCCAGTTCCTGCAGGCACCGATCACCGGGTTCGGCCGCAGCCCGGCAGGCGCGTCGATCGACGTCCTCGACACCACGCGGATGGCGGCGCTGTCCAAGGCGCTGCGCGACGACGACCTCGCGGGGTACCTCGCGGACAACCCGGCGCGCTCGCTCTAGCCCCGTCTCGGCGGCTTCCTCGCTCGCGGTCAGCCCACGAGCAGCCGCAGCACCACGTAGGCGACCATCGCGGACGTCGCGAGGGGCGCCACGGCCAGCGCCACCCAGCCGGGGGCGCGCGCGGCGGCCGGCAGCACGGCGAGCGTGCGGTGCACCATCAGGGCCACCGCAGCGGACAGCCCGCCCGCGAGCAGGCCGGCCAGCACCGTGTCGGCCGCGAACGCGCCGCCGAGCAGGCCGCCGACGAGGGCGGCGGCCAGCGCGCCGACCGGGAAGGTGACCCGGCCCGGCAGCGGCAGCAGCTGGGCGGCCAGCGCGGTGGTGACCGCCGCCGCCCACAGCACGACACCGGACGCCTGCGCGACGGTCTCGGGCACGGCGATCATCGTGGCCAACCCGGCCAGCGCCATCACGCCCCACACCGACCCGGTGACCGACTCGACCAGGCGCGGTCGGCCGTCGCGGCGGGCGAGCTGGTGGACGAACTCCGCCACCACGCTCCCGGCGAGCGCCAGCGCCAGCCAGCGAAGGCGAGGCTCGGTGTCGGTCAGGGCCACGGCGGCCACGGCCGCCGCACCACCGGCGGCGACGGTCGCGGTGGTGCCACGCGGCGACGGCAGGTCCAGCAGCCGCGGCCAGCCCCAGGCGAGGAGCGCGACCGCCACGAGCACACCGGCGGACACCGCCCAGACGCCGGCGTAGGCACCGAGGCACACCAGGGCCGCCACCACCGCGGTCGTGCCCGCCACCCAGCGGGCCACCGCGCCGGTGGGGGTCGTGGGCAGCGGCGGCACGACCGTCGTGTCGGGCGGTGCGGCTGTGGTCTCGTCCCCGGTCACCCGGTCATCTTGCCAGGTCGCTGCCGGCGGACCGGCTGCCTCACCCGCCGGCGAACGGCGGCAGCACCTCGACGGTCTGGCCGTCGGCGAGCAGGACGTCGACGCCGTCGTCGCGCACGACCCGGCCGTCGACGAGCACCGAGCTGCGCCGGACGACGTCCGCGAGCCGTCCGCCGCGGGCACCGATCACCCGCAGCAGGTCGCCGACGGAGCCCGCGTCGACGACCTCGTCGTCGACGCCGGCCGCCTCTCGGGCACCGGCCCAGTAGCGCACCGTCACGTCGGCCACGGCGGGTCCTCCTGTGCTGCTCGCGTCTCAGGGTCCGGGACGTCCCACTCCGCGGTGGGGCGCCGTGCCCTATTCTGCCCGAGTCGGCCAGCGCAGCCCGACCCGACGGGTCTGCCGCCATGCAGCTGAGCGCCGACGAGCACCGCCAGCGCCGCCCCGGCCCGTCCCACGCCGGAAGGAGGGCCCGCACATGGCGAGACTGCTGCTGCTCACCAACGACCTCGCGCCCAGCAGCGAGGTGCTCCCAGCGCTGGCGCTGCTGGCCCACCACGTGCGCGTGCTGCCCGCCGAGGCGTCCGCGCTGGTCGAGACCCCGCCCACCGACGTCGTCCTGGTCGACGGACGCCGCGAGCTGGCGCCGGCGCGCTCGCTGTGCCGGCTGATGCGCACCACCGGGGTCTCGGCGCCGGTCGTGCTCATCGTCACCGAGGGCGGCCTGGCCGCCGTGAGCGCGGACTGGGGCGTCGACGACGTGCTGCTGAGCACCGCCGGCCCGGCCGAGGTCGAGGCGCGGGTGCGGCTGGCCGTCGGACGCGCCCTGCTGGTCGCGCAGGGCGAGGAGCCGCTGGCTCCCGAGATCGTCGCTGGCGACGTCGTCATCGACGAGACGACCTACACGGCCCGGGTCCGCGGGCGGGCGCTCGACCTGACGTACAAGGAGTTCGAGCTGCTGAAGTACCTCGCCCAGCACCCTGGCCGCGTCTTCACGCGCGCCCAGCTGCTGCAGGAGGTGTGGGGCTACGACTACTACGGTGGCACCCGCACGGTCGACGTCCACGTGCGGCGGCTGCGGGCCAAGCTGGGGCCGGAGTTCGAGCACCAGATCGGCACCGTCCGCAACGTCGGCTACCGCTTCGTGCCGCCCGGGCGCGAGGGCGCGGCGTCCGACGTCCCCGAGCCGACCGACGTCCGCTGACTGCTCCCCCGTGACCATGCCCGCCAGGCCTCCCCGCCGGGCGTGACCACGGACGGGCACGGCGAACGGCCCGGACCCCGCAGGGTCCGGGCCGTCACTGGTGCTCCGTCGCTCAGGTCACTCGGCTCGGTGAGGTCACGGAGCCGCGGTGATCCGGTCGGCGGAGATCGGCGCGTACGGCGAGTGCGCCGTGAGGTACGTCGCGAAGGCGTCGATGTCGAGCCCACCGATGTACTTGTTCGTCGCCGCGGCGAACGACGGGAAGTTGTCGCCACCGTCGGAGAGGAACGAGTTGGCGGCCACCCGGTACGTCGCGCCCGGGTCGATCGTCGTGCCGTTCAGCATCACGCTGGTCGGGTCGACCTTCGACCCGGCCGCAGCCGAGGCGCTGTAGGTGTACGTGAAGCCCGCACTGACCTGCAGGATCTTCGGCGACGAGGCGTTGCCGCCCAGCCACTGCTGCTCGAGCAGGTCGAGGATCTGCTGGCCCGTCATGTCCATCGCCACGACGTAGTTGTTGAACGGCTGCACCGTGAACGCCGCCCCGAACGTGACGTCGCCGCTCGCCGTGGGGACGAGGTCGGCGCGGATGCCACCCGGGTTCATGAACGCGATCTGCGGCGCGGCACCACCGCCCGCCACCAGGGTGGCGTCGTTCTGCTGCGCGTCGGCGATCAGCCGCCCGAGCGAGGTCTCGGGGTCGGCCGCCGAGGTCTTCGGCAGCGTCGCGGCCCCGGCGATGCTGCCGATGACCTTGTTGGCGATCGGCTGCACCAGCGTGTTGTAGGTGCTGATGATCGACGTCTGCTGCGGGTCCTTCACCACGTCACGCGTGACGACGACGTTCGTGCCCTCGACCGAGGAGCGCTTGATGTCGTTGCTGCGCAGGTCGTAGGTCAGGTTGGTCTCGGTGAAGAGCCGGCCGAAGGACGACGCGCTCGTGATCAGCCGCTGGTGACCGCTGGGGTCGGCCTGGCTGCAGATGTACGGCTGGTGGGTGTGCCCGGAGATCACCATGTCGATCTGGGGGTCGAGCTTGCGGGTGATGTCCAGGATCGGGCTGTCGTCCTTGAGCTGCGCGCCCTTGACGCCGTCCTTGGTCTCCGTCGAGCAGGTCGCGTCGAACGGCGGCGAGACGTTGTAGGTGCCGTGCTCGGCGGTGTACGTCGTCGTCGCCGGCGTCCCGCCCTGGTGGATCAGCACGACGATCGCGTTGACGCCCTGCCGGCGGAGCAGCGGCACGAGCGCGTTGGCCGTCTGCGCCTCGTCAGCGAAGGTCAGCCCCTCGACGCCCGACTTGGTGACGATGGTCGGGGTGTCCTTGAGCGTCATGCCGATGAAGCCGACCTTGGCCCCACCCGGGAACCGCTTGACCCAGTACGGCGGCAGGATCGTGCGGTGCGTGCCGGTGTAGAACACGTTGGCCGCGAGGTACGGGAAGTCCGCACCCTCGAACCGGTGGTCGGCGCAGGAGTTCTGGTTGTTCGCGCCGTCCGGGCCGTCGGCGATGCAGCCCCCGCTGGCCATGCGCTGCAGCTCCTTGTAGCCCTCGTCGAACTCGTGGTTGCCCACGGCCGAGACGTCCAGGCCCAGGGCGTTCATGGACTCGATCGTCGGCTCGTCGTGGAACGCCGCGGACAGCAGCGGCGAGGCGCCGATCAGGTCGCCCGCAGCCACCGTGACCGTGTTGCGGTGACCCTGCCGCGCCTGCTTCAGGTGGGTGGCGAGGTACTCGACGCCGCCGGCGTCGACGGTGGTGGCCGACGCCGACCACGCCTTGGTGTCGGGGTTCTGCACCTCGGTGTACCCGGTGGTGAGGCGACCGCTCGAGCCGCCGGGTGCCTCGAGGTTGCCGTGGAAGTCGTTGAACGACAGCAGCTGGATCTGCGTCGTCTTCGGCTTCTGGTGGCCGTGACCACGACCGTGGTCGTCGCCTCGGCCGTGCCCGCCGGCCAGTGCCGACCCCGAGGACATCGTGACGGCGAGCGCGGTGGCCGACGTGACGGCCAGGACGCGCGCGAGCCGCTGGGTGCGACGCGTAGTCATGGGACTCCCTCTGCTCGGTGAAGATTCTGTGTGCGTTTCCGGCACCGTAGTCCCGGCCGGAGACTGCCGACAGACTGCAAACGTCACGAATCCCCAACGGCAGGTGACCAACAGGTGCCAATTGACGGTGCCCCCTAGGCTCGGACCCGTGCCGACCGACATCGATGCCCGGGTCGAGGTGCTCGAGGTGCTGCCGGCCGACGACCTGTCGTCCGTCAGCGCGCTGGTCGCGGCCGCGACGGAGACCGACGGCCTGCACCCCCTCAGCGAGCACGTGATGCTGCACCTGCCGCTGACCATCGCAGGCCCGGACCGTCACCTGCTCGTCTTCGTCTCCTCGGACGGCGCCGAGCGGCTCGGCGGTTACGCCCACCTGGACCCCACGGACGTCGTCGAGGGGTCCAGCGCCGAGGTGGTCGTGCACCCGCAGCTGCGCGGGCACGGCATCGGTCGGCTGTTGGTGCAGCACCTCGAGCAGCTCTCCCCGGACGGCCGGCTGCGGCTGTGGGCCCACGGCCAGCAGTCGCCGGCCCGCGCGCTCGCCGAGTCGCTCGGGTACGTGTCCAGCCGCGAGCTGTGGCAGATGCGGCGTTCGCTGCGCTCGGCGCTGCCGGCCCCGGAGCTGCCGCCGGGCTACCGGCTGCGCGCCTTCGAGCCGGGCGCCGACGACGAGCCCTGGCTGGAGGTCAACGGCAAGGCCTTCGCCGACCACCCCGAGCAGGGCGCCTGGACGCTCGACGACCTGCACCACCGCATGGCCGAGGACTGGTTCGACCCCGCCGGCTTCCTCGTGCTCGTGGGCCCGGACGGCGCGATGGCCGGCTTCCACTGGACCAAGGTGCACGGCGGCAGCGCACCGTCCGCCGAGGGCACCCCGCACGGCCACGAGCCCATCGGCGAGGTCTACGTCGTGGGCGTCTCGCCGGACCACCGCGGCCGCGGTCTCGGCCGGGCGCTCACCGTCGCCGGCCTGCGCCACCTGCGCTCACTCGGGTTGAGCCAGGCGATGCTCTACGTCGACGCCGACAACACCTCGGCCGTGCGCACCTACGCACGCCTCGGTTTCACCCGGTGGGACGTCGACGTGCAGTTCTCCAGGCCCGTGGCCCGCCCTGCCGCCAGCGTGCCACCATCGAGGGCATGACCCTGGCGACCGAACCGGCGCGCGAGCCGCACGCCGGCACCGCCGCCACGCGGTTCCTCGACCGCGAGACCAGCTGGCTGCAGTTCAACGAACGCGTCCTCCAGCTCGCCGAGGACGACGCGCAGCCGCTGCTCGAGCGCGCCCGGTTCCTCGCCATCTTCGCCAGCAACCTCGACGAGTTCTTCATGGTCCGCGTCGCCGGCCTCAAGCGGCGGATCGCCACCGGGATCGCCGTGCGCTCGGCGTCCGGTCTGGAGCCGCGCGAGGTGCTCGACCAGATCGGGGCGCTCGCGCACGACCTGATGGCCCGGCACGCGCGGGTGTTCCACGAGAGCGTGCGCCCGCTGCTCGCGAGCGAGGGCATCACCGTGATCCGGTGGGACGAGCTGAGCGCGTCCGAGCAGCAGCGCCTGCAGGAGATGTTCCGCGAGCAGATCTTCCCGGTGCTGACGCCGCTCGCCGTCGACCCCGCGCACCCGTTCCCCTACATCTCCGGCCTCTCGCTCAACCTCGCGGTGATCGTGCGCAACCCGAAGACCGAGAAGGAGCACTTCGCCCGCGTCAAGGTGCCGCCGCTGCTACCCCGCTTCATCGCCGTCGAGGACGCCGACGGCGGCGCGAGCGGCTTCGACCCCACGCTCGCCGACCCCTACAAGTCCCGGTTCGTGCCGATCGAGGACATCATCGCCGCCCACCTCGACCAGCTGTTCCCGGGCATGGAGGTGCTGCAGCACCACAGCTTCCGCGTCACCCGCAACGAGGACCTCGAGGTCGAGGAGGACGACGCCGAGAACCTCCTGCAGGCGCTGGAGAAGGAGCTCATGCGGCGCCGCTTCGGGCCGCCGGTGCGCCTCGAGGTCGCCGACGACACCGACGACCACGTGCTCGACCTGCTCGTGCGCGAGCTCGGCGTCACCGACAGCGAGGTCTACCGTCTGCCGGCGCCCCTCGACCTGCGCGGCCTCGACCTCGTCGCCGACCTCGCCCGCAGCGAGCTGCGCTACCCGCCCTTCGTGGCGACCACGCACCGCGACCTCACCGAGGGCGTCGAGACCAGCAAGCCCGGCGACATCCTGGCCGCGATGCGCGTGCGCGACATCCTGCTGCACCACCCGTACGACTCGTTCTCGACGTCCGTGCAGGCGTTCTTGGAGCAGGCCGCCGCCGATCCCCGAGTGCTCGCGATCAAGCAGACGCTCTACCGCACCAGCGGCGACTCGCCGATCGTCGACGCGCTCATCGACGCCGCCGAGGCCGGCAAGCAGGTCCTGGCCATCGTCGAGATCAAGGCGCGGTTCGACGAGCAGGCCAACATCAGCTGGGCCCGCAAGCTCGAGCAGGCCGGCGTCCACGTCGTCTACGGGATCGTCGGGCTGAAGACGCACGCGAAGCTGGCGCTCGTCGTCCGCCAGGAGGCCGACGGCCTGCGTCGCTACTGCCACATCGGCACCGGCAACTACAACCCCAAGACGGCCCGGCTCTACGAGGACCTCGGGCTGCTCACCACCGACGCGCGAGTCGGTGAGGACCTCACGCGCCTGTTCAACCAGCTCTCCGGCTACGCGCCGCGCACGCGGTTCAAGCGGCTGCTCGTGGCGCCGCGCTCCTTGCGCGGCGGGCTGATCGAGCAGATCGAGGCCGAGATCGCCCACGCCGAGGCCGGCCGTCCGGCGTCCGTGCGGCTGAAGCTCAACTCCATCGTCGACGAGGCGGTGATCGACGCGCTGTACCGCGCGTCGCAGGCCGGCGTCCCGGTCGACGTCGTGGTCCGCGGGATCTGCGCGATCCGGCCGGGTGTGCCCGGGTTGTCCGAGAACATCCGCGTCCGCAGCATCCTCGGCCGGTTCCTCGAGCACTCGCGCGTCTACGTGTTCGGCGGCGCCGAGCGCGACATCGCCGACACCGCGTGCTGGATCGGCAGCGCCGACATGATGCACCGCAACCTCGACCGCCGCGTCGAGGCGCTCGTGCGCATCGAGGACCCCGCGCACGTCGCCGAGCTGCGCGGCCTCATCGACATCGCGATGGACGACGGGACCTCGTCGTTCCACCTCGGCTCCGACGGCAGCTGGACCCGGCACCACCTGACGGACGACGGCGCGCCCAAGCTCGACCTGCAGGTGGCGGTCGCCGAGCGCCTGGCCAAGCAGCGGCGCAAGGCCCGCAGGCGGTGAGCCCGGCCCCGAGCACGGCGGTGATCACGCCGCCCGGCGCCGAGCCAGGCATCGTGCGCGCGGCCGGCGCGCTGCTGTGGCGCGGCGAGGGTGACGCGCTGGAGGTGCTGCTCGTGCACCGGCCGAAGTACGACGACTGGTCGTGGCCGAAGGGCAAGCTCGACCCCGGCGAGCCGTGGGCGGGCGCAGCGGTGCGCGAGGTGCTGGAGGAGACCGGGCTGCACTGCCGGCTCGGCGTCCCGCTGCCGCAGGCGTGGTACGAGATCGGGGCCGACGGCACCTACCGGCCGAAGGTCGTGCAGTACTGGGCGGCGCGCGAGGTCGCGGGTGAAGGTGAGCTGGCCCACGAGGTCGACGAGGTCGCCTGGCTGCCCGTCCGGGAGGCCCGCGAGCGGCTGCACTACCGCCGCGACCGCGTCCAGCTCAAGGCGCTCGTCCGGCACGCGCGCGGCGCGACCCTCGACACCTGGCCGCTGGTGCTGGTGCGCCACGCCCGCTCGGTCGCCCGTCGCCGATGGAAGGGTGACGACTCCCGCCGACCGCTCGACGACGCCGGCCGCGAGCAGGCCGGGCTGCTGGTGCCCGTGCTGTCGGCGTTCGGCATCACGCGCGTGCTGTCGTCGGACTCCGAGCGCTGCACGGCGACGGTCGCGCCCTACGCGCAGGCCGTCGGCGCACGGCTGCTCGGGCGGCACGCGTTGTCCGAGGAGGCTTTCGGCGACGAGCCCGGCGCCGCCGTCCGGCTCGTCGGCAAGACGTTGGCCCGCGGTGAGGCAGCCGTCCTGTGCACCCACCGTCCCGTGCTCCCCACGCTGCTGCGCGAGCTCGCGTCGCGAGCCGACTCCCCCGAGCTGGCCACCGCGCTCAGGGAGTCCGGGGCCGCGGGCCTGCTGAAGGGCGAGGCGCTCGTCGTGCACGTGGCCGGGCGGGGCGACGAGGCGCGCCTCGTCGCAGCCGAACGCCACAGCCCCTCCTGACCCACCGCTGGTCGGGGAGCCGCCCGCAGTCGTTCACCCGCCGTTCACCCACGACCATCCCTCGCTTCACCCGGGCTGCCTAGCGTCGCCGTTGACGCCGCACCCGCAGCGTCCACGAACCCTGCACGGGAGACGGAACTACTGTGACGATCAAGCGGATGGGCCGGTTCGCCGGTGTGGCGCTCGTCGGAGCGCTCGCCCTCGCGGCGTGCGGCTCGGACAACAACACCGGCACCACCGCCGGCTCCGGCTCGAGCGCCAGCAGCGACTGCCCCACTGGAACCCTGAACTCCGAGGGCTCGTCGGCTCAGAAGAACGCCATCGACGAGGCGATCGCCTCGTACGGCAGCACCTGCCCCGACGTGACGGTGAACTACAACCCCACCGGCTCGGGCTCCGGCATCAAGCAGTTCATCGCCGGCCAGGTCGACTTCGCCGGCTCGGACTCCTCGCTGAAGACCGTGGCGAAGGACGGCAAGGTCGAGTCCGACGAGGCCGCCAAGCGCTGCCAGGGCAACCCCGCCTGGAACCTGCCGATGGTCACCGGCCCGATCGCTGTCGCCTACAAGCTCAAGGGCGTCGACAAGCTGGTGCTCACACCGGACGTCGCCGCCAAGATCTTCCTCGGGAAGATCACCAGCTGGGACGACCCGGCCATCGCCAAGGTCAACCCCGGCACCACGTTGCCGAAGGAGTCGATCAAGGTCTTCTTCCGCTCTGACGAGTCGGGCACGACCGAGAACTTCACCAAGTGGCTGAAGGCCAGCGCGCCCACCGTCTGGACGGCCGACCCCGGCAAGTCCTGGACCGGCAAGGGTGAGGGCAAGGAGAAGTCCGCCGGCGTCACCGACGCGGTCAACGGCGCAGAGGGCGGCATCACCTACACCGAGTGGTCGTACGCCCGGGACGCCAAGCTCGGCGTCGCGCAGATCGACAACGGCGCCGGCGCGGTCGAGCTGACCCCCGAGACGGTCGGCACCTCGGTCGCCACCGCGAAGCAGAAGGGCACGGGCAACGACCTCGCCCTCGACCTCAACTACGCGACCAAGGAGCCCGGCGCCTACCCGGTCATCCTCGTCACGTACGAGATCGTCTGCAGCAAGGGCCTGGACGCTGACAAGACCAAGCTCGTGAAGTCATTCCTCACCCACTTCGCGAGCGAGGACTTCCAGAAGTCCCTGCCGGACCTGGGGTACGCCCCCCTGCCGGACTCCGTGCGCACCAAGGTCTCCGCCGCGATCGAGGCCATCAGCTGAGTACCTGCACACGCTGCGGCGCCGCCCTTCCCGTGACCGGGGCAGTCACGGGAAGGGTCCGTCGCGTTCCACCCACCACCACCACGAGGAGCCCGAGATGACGGCCGTCACGCCGCCCGTCGACGTCCCGGAGGACGAGCCCGGAGGGGGCCGACGCTCCGACCGCGCGTCCACGGGCCGCCTCGGCGACCGGCTGTTCAGCGGCGCGGCGACGGGGGCCGGCTGGCTGGTCATCGGGCTCGTCGTCCTGGTCGGCGCCTTCCTCGTCAGCCAGGCGGTGCCCTCGCTGGCGAAGGACCAGGCCAACTTCCTGACCTCGCGGTCGTGGGATGTGGGCGGCAGCGAGCTGCGGTTCGGGATCGCCGACCTGCTCTGGGTCACCGTCGTCTCGTCCACGTTCGCGATGCTGATCGCCGTGCCCGTCAGCATCGCCGTGGCGCTGTTCCTCACGCAGTACGCCCCGCGGCGGCTGGCCCGGCCGTTCGCGGCGCTCGTCGACCTGCTGGCCGCGGTGCCCTCCATCGTCTACGGCCTGTGGGGCATCAAGGTGCTGGGCCCGCACGTGAAGGACCTGCAGGGGTGGCTCACGCACTACCTCGGCTGGATCCCGCTGTTCTCCGGCGACACGACGATCACGTCGACCGGCACGATCTTCCTCGCCTCCATCGTGCTGGCGATCATGATCCTCCCGATCATCACCGCGCTGTCCCGCGAGGTCTTCGCGCAGACGCCGCTGGGCCACCAGGAGGGCGCGCTGGCCCTCGGCGCCACCCGGTGGGAGGTCATCCGCACCACGGTCATCCCGTTCGGCAAGCCGGGCGTCATCTCGGCCGCCATGCTCGGTCTCGGCCGCGCGCTCGGCGAGACGATCGCCGTCACCATCATCGTCAGCACGCTGGCGCAGGGCACCGACTGGTCGTTCTCGCTCTTCAACGGCGGCGAGACCTTCGCGAGCCGGATCGCCAACAACGCCGCCGAGTTCGACTCGCCCACCAAGGCCGGCGCGTTCATCGCCGCGGGTCTCGTGCTGTTCGTGCTCACCTTCGTGGTCAACGCGATCGCACGCCTCATCATCGAGCGCAGGAAGGCCTTCACGGAGTGAGCACCGTGCTGTCGACCACCTCTGCCCCGGCCGGGCCGTCGTCCGGCGTCGACCACCTGAGCAGCCACTCGCGCGCCCGGGTCGTCAAGGACGTCGCCGCCCGCGTCCTCGTGACGGCGGCGTTCGTCGTCGCCGTCGTGCCGCTCGCCTGGATCCTGTGGACCGTGGCCAGCCGCGGGTACCACCTGCTGCTCGACCAGACCTGGTGGCTGAACTCCCAGCGCGGCATCACCGCCCGCACGGTCGGCGGTGGCGCCTACCACGCGATCGTGGGCACCTTGCTGCAGGCGCTGGTGACCGCGGCGATCTCGGTGCCGATCGCGGTGATGACCGCCGTCTACCTGGTCGAGTACGGCCGCGGTCGGCTGGCGCGAGCCGTGAGCTTCACGGTCGACATCCTCACCGGCATCCCCTCGATCGTCGCGGCGCTGTTCATCTACGCGCTGTGGGTGACGACGCTGGGCTTCGACCGCGTCGCCTTCGCGGTGTCGTTGTCGCTGGTGCTGCTGATGGTGCCCGTCGTCGTCCGCTCCACCGAGGAGATGCTCAAGCTCGTGCCGAACGAGCTGCGAGAGGCGTCCTACGCCCTCGGCGTCCCGAAGTGGCGCACGATCGTCAAGGTCGTGCTCCCCACGGCCTTCAGCGGCATCATGACCGGCATCCTGCTCGGCCTGGCCCGGGTGATGGGTGAGACGGCCCCGCTGCTGATCCTCGGGCCGTACTCGAAGTCGATCAACACCGACCTGTTCCACGGCTTCATGGCCGCCCTGCCGACCATGATCAACCAGGACCGCACCGAGCTGCTCGCCCCCGCGGTCGAGCGAGTGTGGGCCACCGCCCTCACCCTCGTGCTCCTCATCCTCGTCCTCAACCTCGCCGGGCGGGTCATCGCGCGCCTCGGCTCGGTCAAGAAGTAGTCGGCCTCGCGCCGGGAAGCTGGGTAGAAGACATGGCAAAGCGCATCGACATCAAGGACCTCAACGCCTACTACGGCGGGTTCAAGGCCGTCGAGGACGTCACGATGACCGTCGAGCCGCGATCGGTCACCGCGTTCATCGGGCCGTCCGGGTGCGGCAAGTCCACCTTCCTGCGCACGCTCAACCGGATGCACGAGGTGGTGCCCGGGGCCCGCGTCGAGGGCTCGATCCGGCTCGACGACCGCGACCTGTACGCGCGCGACATCGACCCGGTGGCGGTGCGCCGCACGGTCGGCATGGTGTTCCAGCGGCCCAACCCGTTCCCGACCATGTCCATCTTCGACAACGTCGCCGCCGGGCTGCGCCTCAACGGGATGAAGGACAAGAAGCGGGTCGCCGACGTCGTCGAGCAGTCGCTGCGGGGCGCGAACCTCTGGAACGAGGTGAAGGACCGCCTCGACAAGCCCGGCGCCGGGCTGTCCGGTGGCCAGCAGCAGCGGCTGTGCATCGCGCGCGCGATCGCCGTCGAGCCCCAGGTGCTGCTGATGGACGAGCCGTGCTCGGCGCTCGACCCGATCTCGACGCTGGCGATCGAGGACCTCATCGCCGAGCTGAAGTCCACGTACACGATCGTGATCGTCACCCACAACATGCAGCAGGCGGCGCGCGTCTCGGACCGCACCGCGTTCTTCAACCTCGCCGCCACCGGCAAGCCCGGCCGGCTGATCGAGGTCGGCGACACCGCGCGCATCTTCAGCAACCCGACCGAGAAGGCCACCGAGGACTACATCTCCGGCCGCTTCGGCTGACCGCTCCCCTTCCCCACCACCCCACCCGCTTCCGCCACCCAAGCCGCTTTCCGCCACCCAAGCCGCTTTGCGCAGTTCAGCCGCGGCCTGAGGGGCGCAAAGGCCTGTGGACGACGCCAGCGCGGCCCGGCTGATTCCCGCCACCGTGGTGTGATGCCTCAGGACCACGCGCTCGCTGCCTGCTTCGACCGCACCCACGCTCTCAGCGCGGGGATCACTCGCCACCAGATCTCCCAACGCGTCCGAAGCGGCGCCTGGCGCAGCCTGGCTCGTGGCCACTACGCCGTCGCGGCGGACTTCGACGAGCTGCCCGAGCCCGAGCAGCACGTCCTGCGGCTGGTCGCCGTGCTCCGCAGACGCGGCCCGGCGGACGTGGCCAGCCACCTCAGCGGGGCCGTCGTCCGCGGTTGGGGTCTGCCGTTCGCCGGGCCCGGCGCGCCCACGGTCACCAGCGGCCGTCTCGAACGCTCCGCTCGTCGTCGCGCCGGGCTCGTCGTCCAGGTGGCCTCGTTGCCTGCCGAGGACGTGATTCCGGTCACCACGTCCGCCGCAGGAACGGACTGGACCTTGGCCACGACCTCCGCGCCGCGGACGCTGGCGGACTGCCTTCGCCACCTGCCGCCGGAGGACTCCGTCGCCATCGCCGACGGTGTGCTGCGGCGCGGGGAAGTGCACCGAGACGCCATCCGCCGAGTCCTGGACCGTCAAGAGCCATGGCCGTACCTGTCCCGCGGGCGACGGGCGCTCACACTGCTGGACGCTCGCCGCGAGTCCTACCTCGAGAGCTACTCGTTCACGCGGCTGCTGCGGTACGAGATCCCCCTGCCGCAGCCGCAGGTCAGCATCTACGACGCCGAGGGCGAGTTCGTGGCGCGAGTCGACGGTTGGCTGCCGGATCACGCCGTCGCCCTCGAGGCGGACGGCGCCGGCAAGTACCTCATCGGCGACGCAGGAGTCACGGACGGCGGGGCGCCGGCCGACGTCGTCCGCCGGGTCGAGCGCTCGCTGCGCGCGCAGTACGAGCGTGAGGCGCGACTGGCCGGGCTCGGCGTACGGGTGGTGCGCTGGACGACGGCACAGATCGTCGGCGACCCAGGGCGTGTCGCTCGGCGGATCCGGGCAGCGTGCGCGGGCCGACGTCCGGGCGTCTTCCGGGGCGTCGCTGTGCAGGCGGAGCCGCACCCCTCGTGCGACTGACAGCGACCGGGAGCCTCCGCCGCTCAGGCCGCGGCCGGACGACGCAAAGCGGCCTGAGTGGCGGAAAGGACGGGAGCCTCCGCCGCTCAGGCCGCGGCCGGACGACGCAAAGCGGCCTCAGTGGCGGAAAGCGGCCTGAGTGGCGGAAAGGGGGGTCAGGAGAAGAGGCGGGTGATGGCGAAGCAGAGCGCGGCGACCAGGCCGGCACCGGGGAAGGTGAGGATCCAGGCCCCGACGATGTTGCCCGCGACGCCCCAGCGGACGGCCGACAGCCGCTTGGTGGCACCGACGCCCATGATCGAGGAGGTGATGGTGTGCGTCGTCGAGATCGGTGCACCGAACCCGATGCCGGCGACGTACAGCACGGCCGAGGCCGTCATCTCGGCGGCGAACCCCTGCGGCGGATCGAGGTGGATGATGCGGCGCCCGAGGGTGCGCATGATCCGCCAGCCGCCCGCGTAGGTGCCGGCCGCCATGACCGCCGCCGTCGTGAAGTACACCCACACCGGGATGGCGCTGCCGGTGTGGAAGTTGCCGACGTTGAGGGCCAGCACGATGACGCCCATCGTCTTCGCGGCGTCCTGCAAGCCGTGGCCGAGGGCCATCGCGGCGGCCGAGAGGGTCTGGGCGCTGCGGAAGCCGCGGCTGACCCGACCCGGGTTGGCGCCGCGGAACAGCCACAAGATCGTGAGCATCACCAGGTAGCCGACGATGACGCCGACCACCGGCGAGATCACCATCGGGATGATGACCTTGTGGAACACGCCGCTCCACAGCACCGAGGCGCTGGCGGCGAGGGCCGCGCCACCGAGGCCGCCGATCAGGGCGTGTGACGACGACGAGGGCAGCCCGAACCACCAGGTCAGCAGGTTCCAGCCGATGGCGCCGAGGAGGGCCGAGCCCACGATCGCCAGGCCGGTGAGCGGCGTGAAGGTGGAGATGTCGATGATCCCCTCGCCGACGGTCTTGGCGACCTTCGCGCCGAAGAACGAGCCGACCAGGTTGCCGACGGCAGCCAGCCCCAGGGCGATGCGCGGCGTGAGCGCCCGGGTCGAGACCGACGTCGCGATCGCGTTCGCCGCGTCGTGGAAGCCGTTGGTGTAGTTGAACGCCATGGCAAGCACGATCACGACGACGACGGTGAAGAGCTCCACGAGCGTCAGGACTCCTTGACCGCGATGCTCTCGACCGTGTGGGCCACCGTCTCGAAGGCGTCGATGGCGTGCTCGAGCCCCTCGACGACGTCCTTCAACTTCAGGATCGCCGTGGCCTTGAGGTCGCCGTCGAACAGCTCGGCCAGCAGGCGCCGGTAGACCTGGTCGCCCTGGTTCTCGAGCCGGTTGATCTCGATCCAGTACTCGGCGAGGTCCTTCATCGAGCGCAGCCGCGGCATGGCCTCGGCGGTGAGCTCGGACATGCGCACGAGCACCTCGACCTGGCTGGCGACGCCGTCGGGGAGGCTCGCGATCCGGTAGAGCATGATGCGGTCGACCGCGGACTCCATGTGGTCCATGCAGTCGTCGAGGTTCGAGGCGAGCGAGTAGATGTCCTCACGGTCGAACGGCGTGATGAACGAGGAGTTCACGCGCCGCATGATCTCGTGCGTCGACTCGTCGGCCGCGTGCTCGATCTCCTTCATCTCCTTCGCCAGCGCCTCGCGGGTCGCGGCGTCGGCGCCCAGCACGCGGGTCAGGACGGCGCTGCCGGTGACCAGGTGCGCGGACTGCTGGGAGAACAGGTCGTAGAAGCTGTTGTCCTGCGGGGTGAGGCGGAATCTCACGGTGCTGCTCCGGGGCAGTTCGGCGGGCAGGCACGGGCGTGGGGGCTGCCTGCGGGTCGGGACGGGCGGTGGCCGCGGGGCGGCCCCGCACGATGGTAGGCGGTCCACGGACCCGTGTGTCACGCGGGAGACGCCCGGTGTTCGTCCACAGGTTGCCCGCTCGTGCCCCGGTGCGCGAGCCGACCTGCCCTAGGGTGTGCTGCACACCACACACCGGGGGTTCGACGTGGCCGTGCCAGCGATCGAGATCGAGGGTCTGCGCAAGACGTACCGGCGGCGCGGCCGCCCGCCCGAGCGCGCGCTCGACGGGCTCGACCTGCACGTCGACGCCGGCGGTGTGCACGGCTTCCTCGGCCCCAACGGGTCCGGCAAGACGACGACGATCCGCGTGCTGCTGGGCCTCGCGGCCGCGGACGGCGGCACCGCTCACGTGCTCGGTCACGCGGTGCCGGCGGGGCTGCCGGACGTCGTCGGGCACGTGGGCGCCCTGGTCGAGAACCCGCTGTTCCTGCCGGGGCTGAGCGGCCGGGTGCAGCTGAACCTGCTCGCGCAGTCGGTGGGCGTGCCGCGCACGCGCGTCGAGGAGGTGCTCGAGAAGGTCCGCCTGCGCGACCGCGCCGACGACCGGGTGAAGGGCTACTCGCTCGGCATGCGCCAGCGGCTCGGCATCGCGGCCGCGCTGCTCAAGGACCCCCTGCTGCTGATCCTCGACGAGCCCAGCAACGGCCTCGACCCGGCCGGCATGAAGGAGATGCGCGACCTGGTGCGCGAGCTCGGCAGCGACGGGCGCACCGTGTTCTTGTCCTCGCACTTGCTCGGTGAGGTGCAGCAGGTGTGCGACCGCGTGGCGATCCTGTCCAGGGGGCGCTGTCTCGTGCAGGGCCCGGTGCGCGAGGTGCTCGCCGCCCACGGTGGCCGCGGCGTGGTCGTGGGGGTTCCGGACCTCAACGCGGCCTATGCCGTGGTGCGCGAGGCCGGCTTCGACGCCTACGCCCTGCCGGACGGCCGACTGCAGGTGGGCACGACCGGCCGGCCGGTCGACGACCCTTCCCTGGTCACCCGCCTGCTCGGCGAGCGCGGCATCTGGGTGAGCGAGCTGACGGCGGTCGCGGCCGACCTCGAGAGCGCGTTCCTCGAGATCACGCGCGGCCAGGGCCTGGACGACGCCCCCGACGCCCCCGACGCCCCCGACCGCCACCACCGCCACCACCACCACCACCGACGAAGGGAGCGCGGCGTGACCGCCGTCGACGGCCTGCACCGGCTCGACCCCGCGCCGCGCGCCGCGACGGCGCCGCCGCACCCGCTGCGGGCCGAGCTGGGCCGCCTGCGGTACCGGCGCCTCGTCCGCGTCGTGGCGGGGCTCGGCCTGGCCGCGCTGGTGGCTGCGCTGGTCATCGTGTTCCTCACCCACAGCAACGACCTCGCCGGTGCGCGAGCCGCGGCCGTGGTCGACGCCCAGCAGGCGACCCGCGATCAGGCGGCGTTCCGGCAGGAGTGCCTGAGCAACCCCAGCATCCCGCAGCAGGACAAGGACGCCGGCGCGTGCGGCACCGACGAGGGGCTCTCCGCCGAGCAGTTCTTCCGCGACCCGCGCCTGCGCGCGGACGTCGGCCTGCCCGCCATCGCCATCGGCGTCGCCGTGGGCGGCGCGCTGGTGGCTGCCCTGGTGGGCGCCACGGCGGTGGGGGCGGACTGGTCGAGCCGCACGATCCTCACGCTGCTCACCTGGGAGCCGCGTCGCCTGCGGCTGCTGGGGCGTCGCTACCTCGCGGTGGCGATCGTCGTCGCGGCGGTCGGCGTCGTGGGCCAGGCGGTCGGCCTGGGGCTCGGGGCGCTGACGGTCGCGCTGCGCGGGACGTGGGGGGCATCCGGGGCCAGCGGGCCGGACGACGTCGTCTACCAGCAGCCGGCGATCATCCCCGCCGCCCACTTCTGGCGCGACCTGGTGTCGCTCGAGCTGCGCGGCGTGGCGCTGATGGTGCTCGCGGGGCTCATCGCGGCCGCGCTGACCACGATCACCCGGCACACCGGCGGCATGCTCGGCATCGCGTTCGGCTGGTTCGCGGTGGTCGAGAACGCCGTTCGGGTGCTGTTCAACCAGCGCGGCTGGCCGCGCTGGCTGCTCACCGAGAACATCGTGGCCTTCCTGTCGCCGGGTGGGCAGCAGATGCCCGCCGGCACCGGTGGTGCGGGCTCTGCCGGCTCGGGCGGCGCGGGCTTCAGCGGCGAGGCGCAGCGCGTGGTGACGGTGTCGAACCTCGACGCGCTGCTCTACCTGGGGGTCGTCGCCGCGGCCGCGCTGCTGCTGGCGGCGGTGCTGCTGCGCCGCCGCGACCTGTGAGCGTCAGCGCAGGCCGAGGGCGCGGTCGATCTCGTCCTGCGTCAGCGGACCCTCGTGGGACGTCGCGGCCACGACGAGCTCACCGACGAGCGTGATCTCGTCCTCGAGCGGCGCATCGCGCAGCGAGTCCTGGCTGTCCGTCATGCTCACCTCCGTGGCCAGTCCCAGGGTAGGCACGAGCAGGCACTGCCCACGTGGATCTTGACCAACTCATTACCAAGGTGATCTCGACGGACCGCCCGGGTGGTCAGCCCGAGCTCGCCGGTACGGTCGCCGAGCCGGTCACCGTTGACGTCTCCGCGCCCGTCTCCGTCGTGGTCGGCGTGGGTGTCGGCGTCGGGGGGTTGACCTCCTGCTTCGGGACGAGCTTGCGGTCGATGCTCACCGAGGTCAGGCCCAGTCCGCCGACGGTGATCTCGTCGTAGGCGAGCAGCCGGCCGGCGTCCGGCCCGGACTTGGCGAAGTAGAGCAAGGTGGCCTCGAGGGGCACCGGCTTGCCGTCGGTGAGCCGCTGCAGACCGTTGGCCGTCAGCCCCGCCCCGCCGGTCGAGCCCTCGACCATCACCCGCGTGCCGTCCTTGAACGACACGTCGCGCTCGTGCAGGTGGCCCGACAGCACCAACGGCACCTTGCCGATGAGTGCGTCCATCCGCGTCGGGTCGTGCACCACGCCGATCTGCACCGGCGCGTCGGGGTGGGCGTCGTCGTACTGCTCCACGATGTTGGCCAGGAGCGCGACGGACGCCGCCACGCGGTCCTTGCCGCTGTTGTCCTGCTTGCCCTCGGAGGGCAGGTCACGCGGGTCGGCGACCCCGGCGAAGGTCAGGCCGGCCACCTGCCGCACCTGCCCGTCGAGCACGACGGCGTTGCGCTGGCGGGCCACGGCGTCGGCGATGAGCTGGCTGTCGTGGTTGCCGCGCACGAACACGTACGGCACCTTCAGGCTGCCGATGCGGTTGACGAACCCCTCCTCGGCGGTCGTGCCCCAGGAGCTGAGGTCGCCGGAGTCGACCACGGCGTCGACGTGGAACTGGTCGACGAGCCGGTCGGCGAGGTCGAAGCCGATCGGGTTGAGGTGCAGGTCGCTGATGTGCAGCACCGTCGTGACCTTGCCGTCCAGCCCGCTGCCGACCTTCGGCAGCTGCTGGCCGACGGCGTACAGCGTGGTCACCGACTGCACGAAGTCCGCAAGACCGGACCGGTAGCCCTCCAACCGGGCCGCGAGGGTGGCGGTGCGCCGCTGGAGGTACGGCGCGCTGCTCAGCAGGCCCGTGAACTGCGGCTGGGCGAACCTGCCGCTGTCGAACGTCAGGGCGGTGACCCCCGCCATGATCGTCACCGCGCCGGTGACCGTGGCCAGGCCCACGACCAGCCCCTGTCGGGTGCGCGTCGCGAGCACGGTGAGCAGCGCAGCGCCACCGAAGGCGAACAGCAGCGACCAGCCGAGGGCCCGCGCAGCAGCCCCGCGAACCTTGTCCGGGGCCCTGGCCATCAGGTCGTCGAGCAGCGCCGGCGTGTCGATGACCCGCTGCGCGGCCTCGACGTCGACCGACCGGATCGAGGCGCTCACCTGGAACGGCGCGAGGTGGGTGTCGAACCGCACCGACCCCACCGGCGGCAGGTCGACGGACGTGCCGGGGTGCACGCTGGGGCGCACGTGGACATCGACGGCCAGCGGCCCGACGTCCGTGTGAGCGGACGGCGCGAGCATGGCGCCGGCGAAGGCTCCGAACAGCGCCAGCAGGGCCACGGCGACGCGTCGCGCGATGCGCCGGCCCTGCGGCGAGGTGAAGGGTCGGCGCGCTCTCATGACGAGCCCACTCTGCCGCGAGCCGGCCGGACGTGCACGGTCGGGCGGAGCGGTGCGACCGCGCCGAGCGGCCTGGTGAGGGCGAGAAGTGGGCGTCGGGCTGGGAGCGCCTCACGGCGCGTGGCCGCTCGTAGCGGCTTCAGTTGGGACCCGGGGCTACCGCAGCCCGACGCCCGGGTGCCCCCGAAGGGACACCACGAGTGTGCACAACGGTGGGGGGTCCGCGCATGTTCCCCGGCGTATCCGTGCGTGCGCCGGGCGTGGCGTACCCGCTCCGCCGGCCTCACGTGAGGTCGCTGCGGCGCCAGGCCCGGGCGGCGGCGTCGAGGTCGTCGGCGGTCTGCTGCAAGGACGCCGCGCGCCGGGTCTGCTGCGTGGCGAGGCCGTCGTCGGCGAGGTCGTCGGCCCGCACGGCGCGCCCGGCGGCGACGACGCGGCAGAAGGCGGCGGCGCGCTCGAGGGCGACGTCGAGGTCACCGCTGTACACGCCGGTCAGGACGGCGTCGGTGAGCGAGCGCACCTCGTCCGGGCCGGGTGGGTGCGCCACGCCGGCGACGACGTCGGACACCTCGGCGAGGGCGCAGCCGGCGCGGTAGTCGCGCGAGGCACCGACCGCGTCGCGGCGCACCCACTCGCGCACCACGTAGAGCCGCCACAGCGCGCCGGGCAGGGACCGCGCGGGCCGGTCGGCCCACAGGTCGGCGATGGTGTCGAGACCGTGGTCGTCGACCAGCCGCACCAGCCGGGCCGTGAGCTCGGGGTCATCGGCCTGCCGCCCGGCCTCGACGATCGCGCCCGCGGTGGCGTGGGCGGCCTCGGCGAGCGCCTCGGGGTCGGTGCCGCCGCCGAACGTCTCCAGCGCCGCGGGGCCGAACAGCGCCGGCCGGCGGGGGTGGGTTTCGTCCGATCGGCTCACCGCCGCATTCTGCCACCACCCGCTGAGCACGCTCGGCACGTACGCTGTGCGCCGTGACCGAGACCACCGCCGCTGAGCGCACCACCACCCCGGCCCACCTCGTCGACGTCCTGCACCAGACCGTGCGGCGCGACCCGCAGCGCGTGCTGTTCGGACGGCGCGAGGGCAGCGGCTGGGCGGATGTGACGGCTGCACAGTTCCTCGCCGAGGTCGACGCCGTCGCCAAGGGGTTCGTCGCGGTCGGTGTGGGGGTGGGCGACCGCGTCGGCATCATGTCCAAGACGCGCTACGAGTGGACCCTCTGCGACTTCGCCCTGTGGTCGATCGCCGCGATCCCGGTGCCGATCTACGAGACGTCCAGCGTCGACCAGGTCGAGTGGATCCTCGCCGACTCCCAGGCGGTGGGCTGCGTCGTCGAGACCAAGGCCCACGCGTGGCGCCTCGGCGTCGTCCGCGACCGCGTGCCGGGCCTGAAGCACCTGTGGCAGCTCGAGGGCACCGAGGGGCCGACCGCCATCGAGCAGCTCACCGAGGCGGGTCGCGACGTGAGCGACGCCGAGCTGGTCACCCGGCAGAGCGTGCTGGGCGAGAACGTCATCGCCACGCTGATCTACACCTCGGGCACCACCGGCCGGCCCAAGGGCTGCATGCTGACCCACGGCAACTTCGTCACCGAGTGCTCCAGCGCCCTGGTGACCCTGCCCGAGCTGTTCGCCGGCGACGCCTCCACGCTGCTGTTCCTGCCGCTCGCGCACGTGTTCGGCCGGATGATCCAGGTGGCCGTGGTGATGAAGGGCTGCAAGCTCTCGCACAGCGACCCGGCGCGCCTGGTGAAGGACCTCGCGGCCGTCCAGCCGACGTTCGTGCTGTCGGTGCCCCAGGTGTTCGAGAAGATCTTCGAGACCGCACGCCGCAAGGCGACCGCGGACGGGCGGGGCGGGATCTTCGAGAAGGCCGCCCAGACCGCGATCGACTACAGCCGGTCTCTCGACCACGGCCGGCCCGGGCCCCTGCTGGCACTGCGGCACGCGATCTTCGACCGGCTCGTCTACTCCAAGCTGCGGGCGGCGTTCGGCGGCAAGGTCGACCTGGCGATCTCCGGCGGTGCACCGCTCGGCGAGCGCCTCGCCCACTTCTTCCGCGGCATCGGGGTCACGGTGCTGGAGGGGTACGGCCTGACCGAGACGACGGCCGCGGCCACGGTCAACACCGTGACCGGCCAGCGGATCGGCACGGTCGGTCGGGCGCTCGACGGCTTCGAGGTGCGGATCGGGGCGAACGGCGAGGTGCTGCTGCGCGGCGGTCACGTGTTCGGCGGCTACTGGAACGCCACGGACGCCACGGCGGCCGTGCTGGACGCCGACGGCTGGCTGCACACCGGCGACCTCGGGACGCTGGACGACGACGGCTACCTGACGATCACCGGGCGACTGAAGGAGATCATCGTCACCGCCGGCGGCAAGAACGTGGCCCCCGCACAGCTCGAGGACGTGATCCGGGCGCACCCGATCGTCTCGCAGGCCATGGTGGTCGGCGACCAGCGCAGCTTCGTCGCCGCGCTGGTGACGCTCGACCAGGAGTCGCTCGACCAGTGGCTCGCCGACCAGGGCCGCGAGCGCCGTCCGGTCGCCGAGCTGACCCACGACGAGCAAGTGCGCGCCGCCGTGCAGACGGCGGTCGACGCCGCCAACGCGACGGTGTCGGGCGCCGAGCAGATCCGCCGCTTCGAGATCCTGCCGATCGCGTGGACGGAGGACTCCGGCCACCTCACTCCGACCATGAAGCTCAAGCGCAACAAGGTCATGGAGGACTTCAGCCGCGAGGTCGAGTCCCTCTACGCCGCTCGGGTCTGACGCCGGCGAGCACCTGTGGTCCGCATCCTGCCCTTCGTCGTCGAGCTGGCCCTCGTCGTCTACTGCCTCATCGACCTGTGGCAGGCCGACACCGCGCGCGTGCGCAGCCTGCCGAAGGCGGTGTGGGCGCTGCTGATCGTGGTGGTGCCGCTCGTCGGCTGCGTCGCGTGGCTGGTGCTCGGCCGACCCGAGCGGATGGGACGGGGTGGGCCGCCGAGTGCTGGGCCCGGGTCGCCGCGCGGGCCGGACGACGACCCGGACTTCCTGCGCGGCCTCGGCCGGCGTCCGCCGTCCGACCCGGACGCGCCGCGGTGACCCGCCGGGCCGTGCGCCGTCCGGCATGACGTAGCGTCCCCACGTGAGCGAGCGCGCGGGGGGCCGGTGGCGACGCCTGGTGGTCGACACCGCTCCGTTGCGCCACAAGAACTTTCGGCGCCTGTGGCTGTCGACCGTCGTGACGACGGTGGGTGCGCAGCTGACGGCGGTCGCCGTGCCCAAACAGCTCTACGACGACACGGGGTCGTCGGCCTACGTGGGGCTGAGCGGCGCGGTGGCTCTCGTCCCGCTCGCGTTCTTCGCGCTGTGGGGCGGCAGCATCGCCGACGCCGTCGACCGGCGCCGGATGCTGCTGGTCACGAACTCCGGCATCGCACTGACGTCGTTGGCGCTGTTCGCCCAGGCGGCGTCGCACAACCGGCGGGTGTGGGTGGTGCTGGTGCTGCTCGCGGTGCAGCAGGCGTTCTTCGGGCTGAACAGCCCGGCACGCGGCGCGACGATCCCGCGGCTCGTCCCGCGCGAGGAGCTGCCGGCGGCGAACGCGTTGAGCTCGACGGTGTTCGGTCTCGGCGCCGTGACGGGGCCGCTGCTCGCGGGGGCCCTGATCCCGGTTCTGGGCCTGCCGGCGCTGTACCTGCTCGACAGCGTCCTGCTGCTCGCCGCCCTGTACGCCGTGCACCGGCTGCCGTCGCTGCCCGCGACCGCGCGCGAGGACGGCGCCCGCGCGGCGACAGGGGTGCGGTCGGTGGTCGAGGGGCTGCGGTACATCTCGCTGCACCAGGTGCTGCTCGTGTCGTTCCTCGCCGACGTCGTCGCCATGGTGCTCGGGATGCCGCGCGCGCTGTTCCCCGAGCTGGCGCAGCGCACCTTCGGTGGCCCCGGGGGCAGCGGGCTGGCTCTCGGTGTGCTCTACGCCTCGATCCCCGCCGGCTCCTTCGCCGCGGGCCTGCTGTCGGGCACGTTCACCCGGCTGCGACGCCAGGGGGCTGCGGTGACGGTGGCCGTCGCAGTGTGGGGCTTGGCGATGGTCGGCTTCGGGCTGACCCGGACCCTGTGGGTGGCGGCCGCCCTGCTGGCACTCGGCGGTGCGGCCGACCTCGTGAGCATGGTCTTCCGCAGCGCCATCCTGCAGACCGTCGCCACCGACGAGATGCGCGGGCGGATGCAGGGCGTCTACTTCATCGTGGTCGCCGGCGGCCCGCGCCTCGCGGACCTGCTGCACGGCACCGCGGGTGACGTCCTCGGGGCGAGCCCGGCGATCGCATGGGGCGGCGCGCTCGTCGTCGTCGCGATCGTCGTGGTGGCGCTGGTCTTCCGTGACTTCTGGCGGTACCGCCTGCGTTACTGATCCCGAAACCGTAGGTGCTGCAAGGGTTTGCGTAGATATTTGGGCGCGTGTTGGCGACGCAGCGCACCCAGTCCGTCGCGATCCGTCGATAGTGCCTTCGACGGTCTTCCCAGCCGCGCTCGTCGGTGCAACTCTCCCTCCACGCCGCTGGTCTGGCGGCACGGACCACTCGAGGACAAGGGGCACCTATGAGAAGTCGACCGATCCTCACCGGACTCACCGTCGCCGCCGCGAGCGCCGCCCTTGTGGTGGCGGCTCCCGCGTCGGCATCCGCCCACGGTCGTGGGCACGACGACGCACCGAAGGTCAGGACGCTGACCACCGACGTCGCCTCCCCGTACCAGCTGGCGGTGCGCCGGGGCGACCTGTACGTGGCCGACGGCGCGTCGTCGACCGTCTCGCTCGTGCGCCGAGACGGCCTGCACCCCATCACGTTCGGGCCCAACCCCGGTGAGGTGGCGGGACTGGCGTTCGACTCGAGCGGGCGCTCGATGGCGTACACGACCACCAACTACGCCACCGGCGCGACGACGCTCACGATCCTCACCGACGGCCGGACCCCCGTGGTGGCCGACCTGTCCGGGTTCGAGGCCACCCACAACCCCGACGCTGGTGTGACCTACGGCGTGGACGACCCCAGCGACTGCGTCGCCCAGGCCTTCGCACCGCTCGGTGGCGCCACCACGACCGGCGGCGTCGACTCCCACCCGTACTCCGTCGCGAGCCTCGGCCACGGCTCCTGGGTGGTGGCGGACGCCGGTGGCAACGACCTGCTGAAGGTCGACGCGAAGGGCCACGTCTCGCTCCTGGCCCTGCTGCCGCGCCAGCCCACCGTGGTCACGGCTGACATCGCCGCGGGCCTCGGGCTGCCGGACTGCGTCGTCGGCGTCACCTACAACTTCGAGCCGGTCCCCACCGACGTCGAGGTGGGCAAACACGGCGCGCTGTACGTGTCGCTGCTGCCGGGCGGGCCGGAGGACCCGTCGCTCGGCGCACGCGGCAGCGTCTACCGGGTGAACGCGTGGTCGGGTCACAGCACCCGGCTGGCGACCGGCTTCCTGGGCGCGACCAACGTGGCGCTCGGGCCGGACGGCACCATCTACGTCGCCGAGCTGTTCGCCGGACGGATCTCGACCATCCACCACGGGCAGCCCCGGCCGTACGTCGACCTGCCCGGAGCCCTGTCGGTCGAGTGGGGTGCTGGCCACCTGTACGCGGGCACGCTGGCGCCGACGGACGAGCAGCACAACCCGACCGGGCCCGGCTCGGTGGTGCGGATCGACCGGCGCTGAACGGCGGCGGCCCGGGGCGGGCGCGCGTGATGGCAGGAGGCCCGGCGCCTCCGTAGTGTTCACGTCATGCGCGTCCGCTCCGAGCTGCTGCGCGCCGTCCCTCGGCGACTGAGGCCGGTGGTCATGCGCACCGCCCGGCTCACCGTGGCCGCGGTGCTGTCGTACGTCGTGGCGCGTGCGGTCTTCGACACCCCGCAGCCGCTGACCGGCCCGCTCACCGCGCTCCTGGTGGTGCAGGCGACGTTGTTCTCGACGCTCACGACCGGAGTGCGGCGGGTCCTCAGCGTCGTCGCGGGCGTGCTGGTGGCGGTGCTCCTGTCGAGCGTCGTCGGGCTGACCTGGTGGAGCCTCGGCGGGGCCATCGCGGCGGCCATCGTCATCGGGCAGCTGCTGCGGCTCGGCGACCACCTGCTGGAGGTGCCGATCAGCGCGATGCTCGTGCTCAGCGTCAGCTCGGCCGAGATCGCCGGCTACGCCAGGGTCGCCGAGACGCTGGTGGGTGCGGCCGTGGGCGTCCTGGTGAACGTGCTCCTGCCGCCGAACCTGCGCACCCGGAGCGCAGCAGCGAGCGTCGAGAGCGTCGCCACGCACGCTGCGGACGTCCTCGACCGCGTGGCCGCGGACCTGCCCGACGGTGCGAGCGCGGACCAGGCCCGCGGCTGGCTCGACGACTTCCGCGGGCTGAGCCGGTACGTCGACGACGCGGACCGCGCGCTGCAGACCGCCGCCGACAGCCGCCGCCTCAACCCCCGTGCCGTCGGCACGGTCGACACGATGCCGGTGCTGCGCAGCGGCCTGGACGCGCTCGAGCACACCGTGGTCGCGCTGAGGGCGCTGTTCCGTTCGATCGCCGACGGTCTGCCGCAGGAGGAGGCGCAGGGCCAGCCCCCGCCGGACGACGGCAGCGACGGCGCGCAGGTCGCCGCCCCGCCGGGGTACGACGACGAGCTGCGGTCGGCCTTCGCCGTCCTGCTGTCCGACCTGGCCGGCTGCGTGCGCGCCTTCGGGCGGCTCGTGAGCGCCGAGGCCGATGCCACGGAGGGAGACGCCGAGGGCGCCCTGCGCGAGGCGCTGGACGCTTTGCGCGAGACCAGGGCTCGCGTCACCGAGCTGCTGCTGGTCGACGCCGGGAGCGACCCCGGGCTGTGGCAGCTGCGCGGGTCGCTGCTGGCCGCCGTCGAGCGGGTGCTGGTCGAGCTGGACGTCGAGGAGCGCGCGCGCCGACGCCGGCAGTGGCTCACCGAGGCTCAGGAACGGCGCTCGCACCGCCTGGACGCCGTGCGGGCGCGGGCGGCGGCCCGACGACGTGTGGGAGGCCACCCGCCGGAGCCGGGGCCGAGCACGCCGCACCGGCCACCGCCGCGCGGCTCGACCAGCGGCCCGATGTGACGGTGCGGCGGCGCGGCGCCTGCCGGCTCAGTCGTGGGGTGGGCGACGCACCCAGCGGCACCGGTCGACGTCCCAGTACCGCCCGCCCGGTGGCCTCGGGGACCCGAGCTCGTCGGGCTCACTGACCCCGGTGACGTCGGCGAGGTCGGCGAGGTTGACGCTGGGCAGCACCGAGTGGCCGTGGCTGAACACGTCGCTCGGGTCGTAGATCGTCTTGGTCGCGCGCAGCCGAGCCTGCTGGTCGAACGACCAGCTGGCGCAGATGAGTTCACGGTCGCTCTCCTGACCCAGCCAGTTCGTCAGGTTGGCGCTCGACCGCCACGGCAGGAGCGCATCGTGCACCTGTTGCGCCGCAAGGGGTACGGCGTCCTCGAGCCCGGGAACGTCCGGCCCGATCGTCATGAGGCTGAAGGCTGCGCCGCGCGCTGCGACGGCGTTGTCGTGCACCGGCGGGCGGCCCATGGCGCCGCCCATGAGCCGCAGCTCGACCACCACCAGGGGCAGGTCGACCCGCGGCCCCGCGACGTCGAGCAGCGCGTCGACGGCCGCCGCGTCGAGCGCGTGCAGCGCCGCCCCCCGCTCCCACGTCGGCGAGGGGTCGACAGGGTCGCGGTGCACGGCGTCGGTGTCGGTGAACGGGCGCGTGACCACGTCGTCGACCATCGCCGGGGCGGCGGCGCGCATCGGTGCCACGACCCGGTCGGTGTCGTCCTGCGAGCCGAGGTGCGCCACGCGCAGGTGCACCGTGAGCACGCCGCGCAGCGGCTCCGGCACCATCGGGGCGTCCGGCAGGCGAAGCAGCGCCACGGACGTCGAGGTGTCGTCCGACAGGCTCGGCACCCACTCGCGCCACGCGTGCAGCACCGCGGGCGCGTGCTCGCCGGCGAAGACCACGGCCCCCGCCGTCACCTCCGGCACCTCGAAGAGCTCCAGCTCCATCGCCGTCACGACGCCGAACGACCCCTTGCCTCCGCGCAGCGCCCAGTACAGGTCGCGCTCGGTGCCGGCGTCGACGTGGCGCACGCGGCCGTCCGCGGTGACGACCTCGAGCGAGCGCACGTGGTCGGCGGCGAAGCCGTGCTTGCGCGCGAGCAGCCCCATGCCACCGCCCAGGGTGTACCCGGCGACGCCGACGCCGGACGACGAGCCGCTCAGCGGGGCGAGGCCGTGCGGTGCGGCGGCCGCGATGACCTGGCGCCAGACCGCCCCTGCGCCCACCCGCGCGGTGCGGCCGACCGGGTCGACGTCGACGTGCGCGAGGCGTCGGGTGGTCACCAGCACGCCGTCGCAGAACGCGGACGTGGCGCCGTGCCCGGTGCCCTGCACCGCGACCGACAGCCCCTCGGCCGTGGCGTAGCGGACGGCGGCGACGACGTCAGCGGTGCACGTCGCGCCGACGACCGCGGCCGGCCGGTGCGTCGTGGCGAGGTTCCAGGCGGCGGCTTCCGCGGTCAGCTCGGCGTCGCCGTCCACGCCTCGCACCAGCACCGGCCCTCGCACGGCGGCACGCAGCATCGCGACGGACTCGGCCGCGGGCGTGCTCGGTGGGTGCGCCGGCGCCTGCTGGGCGGGGATGCGCCGCACGCCCGCCGCGCCAGGGAGGGGGCCGGCGCTGGGCTGCTGCGGATCCACGGTCTCCGACATGACGACCAGAGTGCTCCTGGCACCGCCTCCGGCGCACCGGCTTTGCGGCAACTGGTGACCGGGCGGCCGCGCGGGGCTCAGGCCGTCATGCCGGCGATGCGGGGGCCGAGGGCCTGGTAGGAGTCGGCGACGACCGTGACCGGCTCGCGCACGACCAGGCAGGGCCGCATCAGGTGCTGCTGTCGCGCGGTACGTAGCCGCTGCACCTCGCGCGTCCAGCGCCGCGGCTCGGCCTGCTCGCGTGCGCGGACCACGCGACGGCTCGGCCGTCCGGCGGTGGGTCCCACCGCGACGCGGTAACCGGCCTCCGCCGCAGCGAGCACCGCGTCGTACGCGTGCGTCACGGCACTGAAGCGTGCGGCCGCCTCGTCGGGCGGCGTGCCGTGGCAGGCGTCGGACAGCGCCGCCTGCGCCCGGGCCAGCCGCTGCTCGAGCAGCGGAAGACGCAGGAGCATGGCGCGGTCCCTCGCCAGCGACTCCGGGGTGGTGGCGGCACGGGCTGCTGCGGGCATGAGATCCCTCCTGAGGTTTTAACGAATAGTACCGTGAAAACTACGCGCGGCACATACCTGTCCGTCACGGCTGCTGCGGACCTGTCGCGCCCTCGGCTGCGTCGGTGGTTGGCTCCTTCGTCGTCGCCGCGGCCAGCACCGACTGCGCGCGCGAGTCGACCACGCGTGTCACCGCGTGCTGAGCGGCACCGAACACCAGCGCGTAGACGAGCACCTGCCCGCTCGTCGAGAGCGGGGCCAGACCGGGCAGCACCGAGTGCTGCAGCACCAGCACGCCCACGAGGGCGGTGATCGCCCCGGCCGACACCTGCAGCAGCCACTGCGGCCAGTCCAGGCGGTACGCGGACGGCTTCGGCCGCGCCCGCCCGAGGGACGCCGCTGCCGTCAGCGCCGCACCGAGCACGCCGAACAGCTCGACGAGCGCCACGTCGCCGCCGCTCGCGGAGCTGCGACCGGTCGGGCAGGTGCC
Source organism: uncultured Actinomycetota bacterium (assembly GCA_963816695.1). GTDB lineage: Bacteria > Actinomycetota > Actinomycetes > Actinomycetales > Angustibacteraceae > Angustibacter. The sequence goes on along the minus strand of CAWFLV010000004.1, from coordinate 48,008 downwards.
CGTGTCGACCGGTGGTTGCGCCCCTCCCTGCGTCGCCGTGGTGCTCGCGGACGTCGCCTGGCCGGGCCCCAGGCACAGGGGCACGGCGGCGGGACGCAGCGCGCCGATCAGCGCGAGGACCACGGCCACCAGCAGCAGCAGTGCCGCCGACACCACCAGGCGGTTGCGCAGGTCGCGCACGGCGGCGTGCTTGTCGTTCGAGGCGTGGTGCACTTCAGAGAGCGCACCGGCCAGCACGGCGCGGTCACCCTCCTCGAACGCGCGGGCCGGCGTGGCCGCGCGGGCGACGGTCAGCGCCTCGACCTTCACGCGCGACGCGGCGTCCGCGGGCAGCTCGCGCACGTGGCCGGCGGCGACCATCAGCTGGGCGTCCAGCTCGGTGTCCGGCACGACGCGCGGCAGCAGCGCCTCTGCGCGGTGCGCCTCGCGCCAGGCGCTCTCGACCGCGCTGCCGTGCCACCAGGCCACGAACCCGGTCGCCCCGTGCTCGTGCGAGCTGAGCCGCCGGGCGTGTGCCAGCGCCCGCCGCAGCTCCTGGACCGCTTCGTCGGCCCCCGTGCGGGGGGTGCTCACCAGGGCATCGACAGCACGACAGTTGTCCTGGACCTCGAGCCGCCAGTCCATGGCCACCCCTTCGCCGTCGTCCGGGCCGGGAGCACGGGCGTGGCACCACCGTCCGGCCTGGCGCCGCGGGCCACCAGGGTCTTTGGTCGCGCTCGCGCGGCGCCGCCTGCGGATGCGACGCGCGCGGGGCCGGTGCACAGTGAGAGGACCTCTGACGAACGGGAGGACGCATGCCGAAGACGACGAAGACCGGCAAGGCCAAGGACAGCGAGCTGCCGAGCACGCTGCGCAGGTCGGACGCGAAGGCGAAGCGCACGTTCGCCAAGGCGCACGACTCGGCCGCCGACGAGTACGGCGAGGGCGAGCGCGCCCACCGCGTCGCCTACTCGGCGCTCAAGCACACCCACGAGAAGGTCGGCGACCACTGGGAGCCCAAGGACGGCAAGGGGCCGTCCGACGCGCGCGCCGAGCGAGGCCGCGGTGGAGGCGGGACGTCGGCGGGCGGCGTCGACGCGAACGCGTCCAAGGAGCACCTGTACGAGGTCGCCAAGCGGCTCGACGTCCCGGGCCGCTCGTCGATGTCCAAGAAGGAGCTCGTCGAGGCCATCGAGAAGGCCAACGACCGCGCGACCCGACGCGCCCGCGACTAGCCCCGTCAGGCGTGCACTTCGGTGACGAAGTACACGCCTGACCCCGTGCCACGCGTGCACTTCGGTGACGAAGTGCACGCGCGCGGGGGGCCGTCCGTGTGGAACCTCTCGCCTGCGCTCGCCGGTGGTGACCGGGAGCCACTAGGGTCCCGGCAGCACGTCGCTGTGTCCTGTCCGGGGTCTGGCTGACGAGAGAGGATGTCCGCATGGACCAGCGCGGCCCTCTTCCCTCGCACGACCAGCGCTCGGACCTCGCCCTTCGCGCCGCACGCCTCGGGACGTACGTCTACGACCCGGAGTCGCGCCGCGCCGACTGCGACGCCAACCTGCTCGAGCTGCTCGGCTACGGGCCCGACGGCCTGGCTTCGCAGCCGGAGGACTTCCACGGCCTCGTGCACCCGAACGACGCCCCGGCCCTGCGTGCGGCGTTCGAGCGCGCGGTCAGCGACGGCCGGTCGTTCGAGCACGAGTACCGCATCCGCCGCCGCGACGACGAGCTGCGCTGGATGCACGCCTACGGCAGCGTCGTCCAGGTCGACGGGCACCGCGTGGTCGTCGGTGTCGTGCAGGACGTGACCGACCGGCGCCTTGCCGAGCTGGAGTCCGAGGCCGCCCGGGCCGCCGAGCAGCTCGCCCGACGGGCGGCCAGCACCTCCCAGCGCCGGCTCGAGCTGCTCGCTCGTGTGTCGACCCTCGTCGACACCCCGCTGGACCTCGAGTCGACGCTGCAGCAGGTGGCCGACCTCGCGATCGGCGAGCTCGCCGACTGGTGCGTCGTCGACCTCGAGACCCCCGAGGGCCGCCCGCGCCACGTCGCCGTCTCGCACCGCGACCTCGCCATGGTGGCCCTGGCCCGCGAGCTGCAGGACCGCTACCCGCCCCCCGACAACGACCCAGGCCGGGCGCAGATCATCGACCGGCTCGAGCCGGTGCACCTGCGCGAGATCACCGACGACCTGCTGCGCGAGTCGGCACGCGACGCCGAGCACCTGCACATCCTGCGCAGCCTCGGCATGTCCTCGGCGGTCGCCGTCCCGCTGCAAGCCGACGGGCGCGCCTTCGGCGTCATGACGCTCGTGGCCACCCACGGCCGTCAGCTCACCGCCGAGGACCTCGAGCTGGCCACCGAGCTCGGCCGCCGCGCCGGTGCGGCCGTCGGCAAGGTCCGGCTGCACGACGAGCGCGAGGAGGTGCGCCGCGACCTCGCGCTGTCCGAGGCGCGGTACCGCACGCTCGTCGAGAGCGGCAGCCTCGACGTGTGGCGAGCCGACGCCGCCGGTGGGGTGGTCACCGACATGGCGGCCTGGCGCGGGCTCACCGGCTCCGCCTCGACCCTGGGCTGGGGGTGGCTGGACGACGTGCACCCGGCCGACCGCGACCGTGTACGCCGGACGTGGCTCGTCAGCGTCGAGACCGGCTCGCCGTACGACTGCACCTACCGCCTGCGCAGCGGATCCGGCTGGCGGTGGGTGGAGGCGCGAGGGGCCGCGGTCCGCGCCGACCCGGCCGACCCGACGTCCGCGGTCGTGGAGTGGATCGGCAGGGTGGTCGACGTCACCGCCGAGGTCACCAGCCGCACCCGCACCGAGGCGCTGCGCGACTGCGCGGAGGCGCTCGCGCGCGCCCTGGACGTCGAGCAGGTGCTCGCGTCGCTGCAGCAGGTCGCCGCGCGGTCGCTGACCGCCAGCGGCTCGGTGGTCGCTCTCGTCGAGGACCGCACGCTGGAGATCTACCAGCACGGCTACGCGAACCTGCAGCGCCAGTGGACCGAGTCGTTGACCGAGCCCGACTCGGCCTGGCCCGGGCTGCGCAGCGTGCTGGAGACCGGCATCCCGCGGTTCGTCAGCAACCGCAGCGAGATCACCGAGCTCCCGGGCGCGGGCACGGTCGCCCACGCCCAGGTCCAGGCCGCTCTGGGCGCGGGCGAGGTGAGCTGGGCCTACCTGCCGCTTCGGTACGGCGACGAGCTGCTCGGCGTCGTGCGGTTCGGCTGGACCGAGGCGCAGAGCTTCGACCTCGCCGACCAGGGGACCCTGGTGGCCATCGCCGCCCAGCACTCCGCCGCTCTCACCCGAGCGCGGCTCTACGACGCCGAGCGCAGCACCTCACTCACCCTGCAGGCGGCGCTCACCCCCGAGGTGCCGCGGCACGTGGGCGGCGTGAGCATCGGGCTGCACTACCGCGCAGCGGGTATCGGCGCGCAGGTCGGTGGCGACTGGGCCGACGCGTTCACCCTCGCCGACGGCCGCGTCTGCCTCGTCGTCGGCGACGTCATGGGCAGCGGGGTCACCGCGGCGGCCACCATGGGGCGGCTGCGGACGGCGCTGTCGACCCTCGCCCTGCACGAGCGCGACCCCGCCCAGCTGCTGCACGACCTCGACCGCATGCTGCTCGGCGCCCCCGGCGACCCGCTCGCCACGGTGGCGCTCGCGGTGGTCGACACCGCGACGTCCAGCGTCGAGCTGTACAGCGCAGGACACCTGCCGGCGCTGGTGGCGCCCTGGGTCGGCGACGTGCGGCTCGTGGCGCCCCAGCAGGTGCCGCCAGTGGGCGTGGGCTGGAGCGGCCAGGGGGTGCGTCCGGTCGCGACGCGGATCGACGTGCCCGCCGGCTCGGTCATCGCCCTGTGCTCGGACGGGCTGGTCGAGACCCGCACCGACCCCATCGACGAGCGCCTCGCGCTGTGGACGTCCGTCGTGCAGCAGCACCTGCCGCTCGGCAACCTCGACGAGGAGGCGCCGGCGCTCGTGGAGGCCATGGACGCCGCCCACGACGACGACGTCACGCTGCTGCTCGCCCGCCTCCCCTGACGGTCAGTCGACGACGACCTGGAAGTTCACCGGGCGGCTACCCGGGAAGGCGACCTGCCCGTCGGCGTCGACCATCTTGAACCGCACGAAGCAGAAGCCGTTCGCGGGCGGCGTCGCGACCTGCACCGTGATGTCGACGAGCTGGCCTGGCCGGGTGGTGGGCACCGCGACGTCCGTGATCGTCTGGCACTGGTCGCGCCGCTGCGGCAGGTCGATCCGGCGCAGGCTGTAGCCCACCCAGGGCACCGCGCCCGCGTTCTTGAGGCGCCAGACCTTCGTGACCGTGGTGGCGCGCGCCACGTGGGTGCAGTCGGGCAAGGTGACGTCCGCGACGTACGCCGCGCGGTCACCCGTGTGCTGTGGCGGCGCCGGCGGTGGGTTGTGCTGCTTGACCGGGCAGTCGGCGGCCCTCGGCCCGGACGGCGACGGAGCCGATCGCGTGCGCTCGGTGGGTGAGCGACCGCGTGACTCCTGCGCCGACGGCAATGACGACGACGGTGACGAGCACCCCGGCGAGGACCAACGAGCGAGGTCGCGCGGCGGCGGGTGGCCGGTCGTCGTCCGGCGCCGGCGGGGTCACGTCCTGCGGCTCGTCGACCGGGACGACCGGCTGCTGGGGCGGGCTCGACTGCTGCTCCGTGGCGTCGACGGACGCCGACACCCTGGCCTGTGCGGGGACTCGGGCGGTCGCGGCGGCCACGCGCGCGGGCACGGCGCTCGTCGCGCCAGCCGGTGCGCAGCTGATGGCGGCGCTGGCCCGCTCCCACCGCTCGCGGTAGTCCGCCGGGTCGCCTCCGCACGCCTTGACGAACTCGACGGTGGTCGACCAGCTCGGTAGGCGGTTGCCCTTGACCGCCTCGTGCAAGGTCGTGTGCGAGATGGCGTGGGAGCGCCCGGCCATCGTGCGGAACGGTGGTGTGCCGGCGCCGTCCCGCAGCTGTGACAGCGCGGCCGCGAAGCCCTCGATGGCTTGTGCCCGTGCGGCTGCGGTTCTCTCCCCCACGGCCCCTCCTCGGTCGCGTCCGCCCCGTCGTGGTGGGGCCAGGGCGGACGTTACCGGCAGACCGGGCTTTTCGGGAAGGCCGGACAACCCGGTCGGCCGACGGGGCGCTTGGAGCTGACGCGCACCCGCCGGCCGATCGGCCCTCAGGAGGTGAGGGTGATGTTGTCGTAGTAGTGCTTCAGGATCGCGGCGTAGCCCTTGCCCGCGTTGGCCATGTCCCGCGAGCCGTACTGCGACATCCAGTTGCCGTCGACCCAGGCGCCGCACGCCGTGGTCGTCGAGCAGTAGTGCGCCTGCAGGATGTTCCCGCTGCGCGTCATCCGGGTGCCCCACGTCGCGTCGACGGCGTTGCTCGTCGAGCTCACCGCCGAGCCGGGCTTGTAGACCTGGTCGCTCGTCGTGTCACGGACGTCGTAGCAGGCGCCCCACGCCGTCTGCCGCGTGGAGTGCAGCGCCCAGTACCAGCCGTAGCTCTTGACCGCCATCGCGCCGGCCTTGAGGGACGCCGTCGGCCAGCTCGAGACCCACTCGTTCGGGAGCACGTTCTTGACGTAGGCCTTGAAGCTCACCCGGTCGACCCGGCCGAGGTTCACGCGGTACACCAGGATCGAGCTCGGCAGGGTGCTGTTGGTGCCGTCCGTCTTGCAGCCGGTGGGCGCCGAGGTGAGGATCTCGTGCGACGCGTTGTTGTTCTTCAGCGTCGCGTTGAGGTTGGCCTTGGCGCCGGGCGCGAAGTCCTGGTGCGCCCCGGCGAAGTTGCTGTTGTAGTAGACGCGCACGGTCTTGCCCGTGCGGTTCCACACCGACGCCGCGTTGTTCTTGACGCACAGGCCCTTGCCGTTGCCGGCACCCTTGAACTCGTAGCAGGTCGGCTGGCTCGCGCCGTAGTCGTCGATCGAGTCGGTGAAGTCCGAGATCGACCCGGCGTTGTTGCTGTTGAAGTAGTAGCAGAACTCGCCGCTGTTGCACGCGCCGTCCCGAGCCGCCGCGCTCGCCGGTGAGGCGAACGCGACGGCGCCGGTGGCGACGGCGACGCAGCTGACGACGACGGCGCACGCGCGCCGGAGGCCGCGCATCGCAGACCGCTTGCCTGACGCGCCCATCAGAAGTGGATCATCCACTGGAACTGCGTGTCAGCGCTGCTGACCCGCATGTGCGTACGACGCCCGTAGCCGTGGTAGACGTTCCAGTTGTACTCCTCGACGTCGAACGTGCCGTCGGAGTACACCTTGTTCACGTAGGCGACGTGCCCGTGCAGGATGCCGTCGGAGCTGCTGACGTGGACGTCGTTGATCGCGATGGCCCCGACCTTCGGCGTCTTGTTGACCGTGATGCCGACGGATCGCGCGGCGTCGTCCCAGTGGCCGGCGTCGCCCCAGTGCACGCCCTTCCAGTAGTTGTTGAAGTTGGGGCGCCCGAGACGCGAGGCGATGCGCCACGCGGCGAACGCGGTGCAGTTGTACTGCGCGAAGCCGCGGGCGTTGCCGTCGTAGTCGTTCACCGGCGTCTGCGCACCACCGGTCGAGGTGCTCAGGAACTTGTGCGACGCGTTGTTGTTCTTCAGGGTCGAGTTGAGGTTCTTCTTCACCCCGGCAGCGATGTCCTGGTACGTGCCGGCGTAGCCGGTGTTGTAGTAGACGCGCACGGTGTGGCTGCTGCGGTTCCACACCGACGCCGCGTTGTTCTTGATGCACTGGCCCTGGCCGTTGCCGGCGCCCTTGAAGTCGTAGCAGCCCGGCTGCGTCGTCCCGTAGTCGCTGATGGACCCCGCGAAGTCGGAGATCGAGCCGGCGTTGTCGCTGTTGTAGTAGTAACAGAACTCGCCGCTGTTGCAGGCGCCGTCGCGCGAGGCGGCCGACGCGGACGTCGCGGTGGCGGCGACCATCGGCACGGCGAGCGCGACCGCGGCGGCCAGCGTGAGTGGTCTGGTCAGGTGCTTCATCGGTGTTCCTCCTGGGTGCTGGTGCTGGAGCTGGTGACGGGTGGTGGGGTGGTGTCGATGGGGGTCACTGCAGGCGCTGGTACTCCTCCCAGGTGCGGATCGTGACGCGGGGACCGTCGTCCGCCGCGCGGTTCGCGAGGCCGTTGAGACCGAGGTAGTAGTCGCCGACCTGGTGCTGGGCCGGGCTCGACAGGTCCGTGTCGCTGATGGCCACGGCGTGGATGTGCCAGGGCCAGTCGCCCTGGTTCGGGTTGCGGACCCAGGCGGCGAACCCCACCTGCCGCAGCGCCTTGGCCACCGCGGTGCGCTTGCTCGCGGTCATGCCCTTCACCGAGATGTCGACGACGCCGCCGCCGTCGTGCGTGCCGGCCGACGTCGGGTCGCCGCCGGGGTTGTAGGAGCCCTGGTCGAGCACGAGCGTGCGGCCGAGCTTGCCCTCGGCCGCCGTGAGCATCCGCTGCGTCCGGGCGTCGACGACGTAGCCGTCGCGGTCGACCTTCGCGCCAGGGCCGATCAGGTGGGTGACGGTGAAGCGTCCTTGGCCGAGGGTGGTGAGTGAGGTCTTGCCGGGCAGGCCGTTCGCGTCCAGGCCGGTGTAGCCGAGCGAGGCCTGGTACTTCGCGTAGGCCTCGACCGTCTTGCTGCCGAAGTAGCCGTCGACCCACGTCGTGTCCAGCAGGTGGTGCGCCTCCAGCGCCTGCTCGACGGCGAGCACGCTGGCCTTCGCCCCGGCCGTGAGGGTGTCGTCGGCCCGGCGTGGGTCGATCTGCGCCGCCTTGACCGTGGCCTCCATGTTGACGGTGGGCAGGCCGGTCGCCGCGGCCGCGGAGCTGACGGTGACGGCGGGCACGCCGACCGCCAGCGTCAGCACGGCCGTCAGGAGCGCGGGGAGCTTCACGGGTCCTCCAGGAGTCGGTGGGCCGGGCGGCGGTCGCCGTCGTCCGGCGGCACGACTGTGGAGGTGTGAGCGGGTTGTCCGGCAGGGCCGGTTGGTCGCGAATGCGGCCGTTGGGGCGTCAGCAGCCCGCTGACCTGCACGAACGCGCGTGTTGTCAGATGCGTGAGGTGGCTCGGCGCGGCGGGTCTGACAACCCGCTCGCGCACCCCGCGCGTCGGGCACCACGATGGGGGCCATGACCGCGCACCAGCAGCCGACGCGTTCACGGTGGTCGCTGTGGTCGCAGGACTCGGTGCTGTGCATCGCCTCGCGCGGGTCGGTGCTGTCCATCGGCAGCATCGGCTCGATCGCGTCATTGGGCAGCGTGGGGTCGTTCGCCTCGGCGTTCTCGGCGGGGTCGTGCATGTCCTTCGCGTCGCTCGGCAGCTACCAGTCGGACGGATCGGTGCTGTCCCACCAGTCCGGCCGGATCGGTGCTGTCGAGCCAGTCGCAGGGGGCGGTGCTGTCGCGGCAGCGCCACGGCGCGAACGCCGGGACCGTCCGGCCAGCGACCGTCTGCGCCGTGGCGGCCGTCACGTGCATCGCGTGGTGGCTGACGCGCGGACGGGTGAGTCGGGATTGACCAGCGACAGCAGCTGTGCGGACAGGCTGTACTGGACCTGTCCGTCCACTTTCGGAGTACACTGAGGTCCTCGAGCAGCCAGCTCGATCGGGACCGAAGCCCGACAGGAGGCCAGGGCGCCCCCCGTCACCGGGTCATCAGCCCCGCAGTCCCACGCTGGAGGTCCCGATGCCTACCCCTGACAGCAGCCAACCCCTGGCCAGCGCGGCAGCGTTCCTGCCGGCGACGCAGGAGTCGCACGTCAGCGTCCACACCGGCAGGGCGCACATCGACGTCGACGCGCCGCGCCCGGGGCACCCGCGGGCCGACGCTCCGACACCGCTGCACCTGCTCGCAGCATCCGTGGCCTCGGATCTCGCGATCACCGTCCGCTCGTACACCAACTCGGTCTACGGGTACCCGGGCGACGTCGACGTGCACGTGAACATCGTGAGGACCTCTGACGGCGCACGCATGCGATGCACGTTGACGCACACTGAGCAGCTGGAAGCCGACCAGCTGGACGAGGTGACCGAGCTGACCCAGCGCACCCACCTGCAGGAGCTGCTGGAGGTGCCTATCGACCTCGAGATCCGCTGGGTTCCCCGCCGCAGCTCGTAGGACTCACCCGTCGAGCCCCGAGGCGACGCCTCCCGGATGCACGCTTGATCCTCGCAGTCACAGTCGGCTGTCAGCATGAGTCAGTTCCGTTGTGACCCCCGACCTCCAGAAGGAGCGATCATGTCTGCCATCCGTCGCCTCATCGTCACGTCTTTCGCCTTCGTCCTCGTGGCCACCCCCGGCGCAGCGGTTCTGGGCCTCGCGCCGGCAACCCCCTCGGCCGACAGCGTGGTGGTCACCGCCGGCCCCGGCTGCTGCAAGTAGCACCCCGCGAGTCCGGTCGCCACCGCGTCGGCACTCGCAGGGCGGCCGCGGGGGGCCCCGCTCGGGCTGGGGCCCACCCGCGTCGTCCTGATGACAGCTGCGCAGACCGACGACGGGTCTCAGTCAAGGAATACTCTTACCGCCATGACACAGATCGGCGCCCGAGTCAGAGAGCTGCGCCTCAAGCGAGGCCTCTCCCAAACGGCTCTGGCCGCCGCTGAGCTGTCCCCGAGCTACATCTCTCTCATCGAGTCGGGCCGACGCACGCCCACCGACGAGGCGCTGCGGACTATCGCCAGTCGCCTTGGCACGTCAGCGGAGTTCCTGCGGAGCGGTAGCCACAGCTCGGCGACGGCTCGGACCGAGCTCGAGGTGGCGTTCGCCAAGGTCGCCCTCGCCAACGGCGAAGCCTCCGCGGCGCTTGAACGCCTGTCCGGACTGCCACGCGAAGGTGTTGACGCCGAACTGGCCCTGGAGGCGCGGCTCGTGTTGGCCGACGCCGCGGAGAAGGTGGGCGACCTGGAGTCCGCGGCGACCATCCTCGAGGAGCTCCTCGAGCGCGCTTCTGCCGCAGCAGGCTGGGTGTTGTACGCGCGAGCCGCGAACGCCCTCGTGGCCGCCTACATCGAGTCCGGTGACCTGCATCGCGCCGTGGACGTCGGGGTGATGGCTCGCACGAACGTCGAGCAATCCGGGCTCAGGGGTACGGACGAACACATCCGCCTCGTGACCACCTTGGTGTGGGCGTACCAGTCGCGCGGCGACCTCACCTACGCCCAGATGCTCGCGACGCAGCTCACCGAGCAGGTCCGCGACAGCGGCACCCCCCGCGCCCAAGGCTCCGTGTACTGGAACTGCGCGCTCATCGCAGAGGACCGTGGTGACTTTCGCGGTGCCATCCGGCTCGCCGAACGCGCCTTCGGCCTCCTCACCGAGGAGGCCGAGAGCCCGGATCTGCCCCGGCTGCACCTGTTCCTCGGCTGGCTGAAGCTCCGCGGCCCCGATCCAGACCCCGTCGGGGCGCTGCGCGAGCTCGACGTCGCGGACGGCGGGCTGGCGCAGGCCAGCAGCGTGGTCGACCAGGCGTACGCACGCGTCGAACGCGCGCGCGCGAACCTCATGCTCGGCCACTCGGACGCCGCGCTCGACCACGCGCGGAACGCGCTCGACCTGCTGGGCGAGGCCCCCCGGCTCGAGCGTTGCGAAGCCTTGCTCATGATCGCCGACGTCCTGTTCTTCCGGCGCCAACGAAAGCGAGCCGTCGCCACATACGCGCAGGCCGCCGACCAGCTGGCCATGATGTCCGCGCAGCGCGCGGCCGGGCGCGTCTGGCGTGATCTGGGAGACCGGTTCGCTGACCTGGCAGAGACCGCCCGCGCAGCGGACGCCTACGCCAGGGCCCTCGACAGCGTGGGCGTGCCGGCGAATCGCAGCACCTCGGTCGCCATGGCCCTGTCGCGCACCGAGTGACAGCCTCCTCCAGGGCAACGCCGCGCGAGACGGGGGCGTTCGGTTGCCGACTCGCACGCTGGAACGCTCCGCGAGGACGCCGACCCCGGGAGGCTCGCCACCGCCGTCATGGCCGCCGAGCTCGTCAGGACGCTCGCAACGACGTGGCCGCGGGGGTGACGAGCCAGTGGTCCCGCTCGGACCGCGAGGTCGCACTCAGGTCAGGTCGCCGCAGACTCAGGAGCGTCGCTCGCGGCCCGTAGCGCGCGGACCGGGTGCTCGGGGTCCACGAGGTCCTGGTACTGAGGGTTGTCGACGAGGAACCGGTCCAGGACGGGACAGTGGCTGGAGATGGTCTCGTGGTGCGCCCTGATGTCATCGAGGGCCCGGCTCATCAACGCCTGAGCCAGCCCACGACCTCGAAAGGCCTCGTCGATGGCCGCCGCCTGGATGGCGCGCCGGCTACCGACCCGGTGATAGAGCATCGCGCCGGCGGTCTGCCCCGCCACGCGCACCTCGTAGTAGCCCTTCTCGACGTTGTCGACAACGTCTACTTGCCCTGACAGGTCCATCGAAGCGCCCTTCCTGACCGCCGCACCGAACACCGGGCGGATGACCCGACGATACCGCGAACAGGACTGTATAGTCCATAATCGGCGCCGACGTCGGTGGCATGGAAGCTGTGCCCGCCAGGGCGGCGGTGCGTCCCCCAGATCCGCATCATGGGCTCAACAGTCATGATCAACTTCACGCGCTGTCATGTAGGCTCTGACTGTCTCGACGTCACCGCTGACTCCGACCCCGCGCCTTCACCTTCGGACAGCGCGTTCCACCCCGTCCGATGCACACGCTGACATCGAGCGGTCCGGACCGGGCGACTCATCATGCAGAGGACGAAGTGCCTACCTCAGAACGTGGCCCTGGGCCGGTCCCCCCGCGGACCCGCGGTAGCGCGTGGTCACGACGTGTCAGCCTGGCCGATGCCGGGCACTCACACCACGCCGCCTTCCCGACGAGCCGAGCAATCCGTCGCCTGCTGGTCGGCGTCGTCGCCTTCAGCGTCGTCACCCTCGTCGTGGCCGTCCAAGCGCTGGCGACTCGCTCGACCTACGGTCAGGCCGTGGCACCCGTCACGGCGATGGTCCTCATGCCAGTGCTCTGGGCGTGCTCGGTCGGCGTCTACCTCTCGCGGCGCCGGTCGGTCCTCGCGTACAGCCAGGCGTGGCAGCGACTGAGCGCGTTCACGGGAAACGCCAACGAAGTGCTTTGGGAGATCGACGCCGCCGGCGTCATCACGTATGTCGCACCGCGCGCCCAGGCGCTCCTCGGCTACGCGCCCCGTGAGCTGCACGGTCGACGCATCGACGATCTCCTCGCTGCGCACGAACGGGACCGTGCCCGTGCGCTGCTGGCCAGGAGCCTCGAGAACGGACACGGTTGGACGGGCGAGGAGTTCACCATGCTCACCCGCGACGGGCAGCCCAAGGACATGTGCGCCAGCGCCTACGTCCAGCTCGCAGGTGACGGCAGACCCGTGGGCTTCAGCGGGACCTTGCGCGAGGTGGAGCCGCAGCGGCGCCCCGAACACGAGGCAGAGCCTCTTGTCGGCCAGCGTGCACGCCATCATCACCGGCCGCAGGCTACGCACCCTCTACCAGCCCATCGTCAGCATGGTCGACGGCACCGTGATCGGCGCGGAGGCACTCACCCGGTTCACCGCCGAGCCGGCCGCCACTCCCGACGTGTGGTTCGCTCGAGCAGCCGAGGTGGGACTGGGCATCGACCTCGAGCTCCTCGCCCTCAGCACCGCGCTCGAGTCCGCGCAGCACCTGCCCGCACACATCTACCTGTCCATCAACCTGTCCCCGGACGCACTCGCCGATAGCCGGACTCCTGCTGCGCTCCAGGAGGGGATCTGGCCGTGTGAGCAGCTGGTCGTCGAGATCACCGAGCACGTGTCGGTGACCGACTACGCGACCCTGGCCGACGCCGTCACGACCCTGCGACGCCTCGGCATCCGCATCGCCATCGATGACGCCGGAGCCGGCTACGCGTCCTTCCGCCACATCCTGAAGCTGCGACCGGACTACATCAAGCTCGACCGAGCACTCGTCGACGGGATCGATCACGACGCCGCCAAACGTGCACTGGCGGGCGCCTTCGTGGCGTTCGGTGAAGAGCTGGACGCGTTCATCGTCGCCGAGGGCGTCGAGACCGCCGCAGAGCTGGCGGCGGCCAGGGCGCTGGGCGTCCACGCGGCCCAGGGCTTCCACACCGGCCGGCCAGCACCCGCCGGGGACGGATGGTGACCGTGACGGACTCAGCGCCACCGTCACAGTCCGGCTGGAGTCGGTGGAGGTAAGACACCGCCGACGAGCCTTCACTAACAACTGCTGAGGCGGACACGCCCCGACACGTGAGAACCCGAGACGCGGAGGTGCCCGATGAAGGCCGTAGTGGTGACGGACCAGGCTGCAGGAACGGCGGGGATGACGCTGGTCGAGCGCCCCGAACCTCACCTCAGCGAGAACGACGTCATGGTCGAAGTCCAGGCCGCCGGGTTCACCTGGACGGAGCTGACGTGGCCGTCAACCTGGACCGACCGGCGAGGTCAGGACCGCACACCGTCGATCCCCGGACACGACCTGGCCGGAGTCGTCAGCGCCCTGGGCTACGGCACCACCGGGCTCACGGTGGGGCAGCGCGTCTTCGGCATCACGGAGTGGACCCGCGACGGCACCTTGGCGGAGTACGTCGCCGTCGACGCCCGGCATCTCGCCCCCCTGCCGAGCGACGTCGACTTCACCACGGCTGCGAGCCTGCCCATCTCCGGACTGACCGCCTGGCAGGGACTGTTCGACCACGGCCACCTGCGGACCGGTCAGAGTGTCCTGGTCCACGGCGCCGGTGGCGCCGTGGGCTCGATGGCAACCCAACTCGCACGTGAGGTCGGCGCCCACGTCATCGGCACCGGGCGGGCGGCGGACCGCCAAGCGACCCTCGACTTCGGCGCGCAGGACTTCGTCGACCTCGACAACGACACGGTGGAGTCGGTTGGTCCGGTTGACGTGGTCCTCGACGTCATCGGTGGCGAGGTCGGAAGGCAGTCCGCGTCGCTGGTTCGTGCCGGCGGCACGCTCGTCAGCATCGTCGGACCGGTGGAGGCGCGGCCAGCAGACGGTCGGGCCATCGACTTCGTGGTCGTGTCCGACCGCCCCCAGCTCGCAGAGATCGTCCAGCGGGTGCGGGACGGGCGGCTGCGGACCTTCGTGGGCAACGTGGCGTCGCTCGACGACGCGGTGGCCGCTCTGAACCCCAGCGAGCGCGTCGTCGGCAAGACCATCATCCGCGTGCGCCCGTGAGGGGTGCGTGAGTCACTGCACCAGCGCGGTACCAGCGACGCCAGCCTCCCCAGCCAGCCTGCGCATCAGCTCAGAAGGGTCGTTCTCAGATGTCTCCCACCCGTGGCTTCCTCGGCCGCTCCCACGGCACCGCGCGTGACCCGCGGCTGCCGCCCGGGCAGTACGACGCCGGGGACTCCTGGCCGGTACTCACGGCAGAGGTGACGCCGAGCCTGCGCCCCCAAGACTGGCGCATGCACGTCGACGGGCTCGTCGAGCAGCCCCGAAGCTGGTCGTGGGACGAGATGCACGCCCTACCGCAGTCCAGGTACGAGGGCGACATCCACTGCGTGACCACGTGGTCGAAGCTCGGCACGTGGTTCGACGGGGTCAGCGTCGACCTCCTCCTGGACGCCGCCGGCGTCGACGACGGCGCCACGCACGTGCTGGCTACGTCGACGACCGGCTACACCACGAACCTGCCTCTCGACGACATCAGCGACGGCAAGGCCTGGGTCGTCTGGTCCCACGAAGGCAGCCCGTTGACACCGGAGCACGGGGGGCCCGTGCGGCTTCTCGTTCCCCACCTGTACTTCTGGAAGAGCGCCAAGTGGATCACCCGGCTGACCCTTCTCGACCACGACCAGCAGGGGTTCTGGGAACGCTACGGCTACCACGATCACGGCGACCCCTGGCTAGAGCAGCGGTACCAGGGTGACTGACCTGAGCCCCGCCGGGCCCCCTGCACCGTCGGGCGGATGGCGCACTGCGACGGTCCGGTCCATCAGGCACGCGCCGGACTCCGTCGTCATCCGCCTGCACGTACCCGACCGCGTCGACCACCTCCCGGGGCAGCACTACGTCGTCCGCCTCACCGACGAGAGCGGCTACTACGCCCAACGCTCGTACTCGCTCACCTCACCCCCCTCCGACCCACTGATCGAGCTGTTCGTCGAGCACCTGCCCGATGGGGAGGTGTCCGGATACCTGGCTCGGGACCTTCGCGTCGGCGACACCATCGACGTACGCGGTCCTATCGGCGGGTGGTTCGTCTGGGACGGCGCCAGCCCGGCCCTCTGCATCGGTGGCGGTTCGGGCGTCGCCCCGCTCCTGTCCATGCTTCGTCACGCCCGCGACCAGGGCCGAACGCACCTGCTGCGGCTCGTCGTGGCCGCCCGAACCCTCGAGCGCCTGCCTTACGCCGATGAGCTCCTCGCCGCCGGTGCGATGGCAGCACTGTCCCAGGAAGCGATCGGCGACCGGCCGCCCGGACGGCTGAGCGACCACGACCTCGAGCCACTCCTCGGCGACCCCCAGGTCGCGTACGTGTGCGGTTCCGCCTCGTTCGCCGAGTCAGTCAGCCAGCTCCTCGTCAGGCTCGGCAAGGCCGGCACCGACATCCGCGTCGAGCGGTTCGGGCCGACCGGCTGAACGCGGAGGCTACGTTCAGCACCGCCGTGACCGTGGCCCCTCGATCGACGATCAGCGACCCATCGCGTACGGCTCCAGGACGGCAGCCAGGGCACGGTTGTACGGCGTGGCGATTCCTGCTTGCTCACCCATGGCGACCACCGCTCCTCCCAACCACGGCAGCTCCAGCCGGTTGCCGACCTCGAGGTCATGGAGCATGGAGGAGCTCATCGCCGGCGGCAGCGTGTCGGTGAACCCCACCTGCTCGTCCACGTAGGTCTCCGGGATGTCGACCCCCCGAGCCCGGGCCACGGCCGCGGCCTCGGCCATGACGTGGTGCATGAGCGCACGCGTCGCTGGGTTCGCTCGCAGTACGCCGATCGGCTGGCGAGCAGCGCTGGTCGTGGACGACAACCCGACCAAGAAGATGAACTTGCGCCACAGCACGGCTGAGATATCGGTCGACAGCTCCGTGTCGACCCCGGCGCCCGACAGCGCCGCCTCGATGGCGACGGCTCGCTCGCTCCGGCGGCCGTCGTACTCGCCGAAGACCACGCGCGCCAGGGCGCCGTGATGCCGGATCACGCCTGGCGACTCGATGGCCGCCGAGATGTAGCAGACGCCCCCCAGGACGGCGCTGGACGGCAGGTGCCGCTGCAGCGTCTCGTCCTTCTGCACGCCGTTCTGCAGCGAGAGGACCGCTGCGCCGGCCGCAGCCAGCGACACCAGCTGCTGGGCGACGGACTCGGTGTCCCAGAGCTTCACCGCGATGAGGACCAGGTCCGCGCAGTCCGCGGCGGCGATGTCGTCCGTTACGGCCACCTGCGCCAGGGACACGGGCGCGTGGTCGCTGGCCACCTGCAGACCGTGCTCGGCCAACGCCCTCTGCTGGCGCCCCCGCGCGATGAACAGGACGTCGTGCCCGGCCGCTGCCAGCTGACCCCCGAAGTACCCGCCGACTCCGCCGGCGCCCACCACGACCACTCGCATCCGTCCCACTCCTCAGTCCGACCGCCGTTGCCTCACCAGGATCGTTGCTCTAGGTGGCCTGCCCGTGACACCCAGCCTGGTCCATCATCGTCACGCCCGCAGGGCCCCGGATCCAGGCCGGCTCGCCGCTTGCTCTCGCTCGCGAAGGCGACCGACGAGGCCAGTGACGTCCTGAGCGACGAGGCGCCCGATCGCACCACTGGAGTACACGCTGACCGCGACGCGACCGTCCCCGTCAAGCACGAATCCCGTCGACTGCAGGAAGCTCGGTTCGGTGCTGATGAAGGCGCCGGTCGCCGCCCTGATCGCGGCTGGGTCAGCGCCATGGCCCACGGGGAACGTCAGACCGAGGTCCTCGACGAGGGTCGCGGTGGTCGCCCGGTCGTCGACGGACAGCGCGACGACGCCGATACCGAGCTCGTCGAGCTGCCGACGTGCCCGTTCGAACGATCGAAGCTGCTGCAGGCAGTACGGGCACCATGCACCTCGGTAGAAGAGGACGACACCGTAGCCGTCACCGAAAGCGTCGGGAACCGTGAGTGTCCGGTCCCCGTCCCCGTCGATGACCGAGATCGTCAAACAGGGAAACGCGTCCCCCGGGCTCAGCAAGGGCATGAGTCGCCTTCCTTCTGTCAGTACGGGCCGTCGGCGTCGGACACGATGTGCACGGCGGCTTCCTCGGGCGAGGCTGCGCCCCCGTCGACACCGACGTCGTGGGCCAGGTAGTCGGTGGCCAGGTCCGCCCGGTCGACCTCCCACGCAACGAGCCGGCCCGCAGCGAGCCAGCCGACCTGGTCGTCAATCGGCTCACCGTCGGTGCCACGGACGTCGCCGATCCCGTCATCGTCCGGGTCGTCGAACGCCTCCGGCTCCTCGGCGGCCAGGCGATGCGCGAGGTCCTCGTGCCCACGCGCCTCGCGGGGGGTGGTACCCCAAGCGCGGGCAGCGAACGCCCGGCTCGCCGGCGAGTAGCCGGAGTCGACGTCGTAGTCCAGCTCGTCGTCGTCCAGACTCTCTTCCGGTGAGAGCGGTGAGTCGTCGTCCGGGAGGCCGAAGACGCCGTCATCCCCGTTGCCGTCCACCATCAGGAAGCTCCAATCGCCGCGGTGCCGGCAGGGTCCGATCATCCGGGAGACGGTCGGATGGCTGTCGGCGTCGATCCACTCTACTGGACTATTTCGTCCATTCATAGTCCCAACGTCGCTCAGCCACCGACTCCGTCGGTGACGACGTGCGGATCCAGCTGCGGCCCATTCTCGGCGGTGCCGGCAGCGACCACGGCGGCCAGCGTCGCCTCCGGCATCGTGATCACCGTCTGCGGTGCCATGAGCTCACTCACGTACTTGGTGGGCAGGGAGCGCTCGTCCTTGACGCCGGTGGACGCCCACAGCAGCCGTTGCGGATGCGCCCCGGCTGACGCCAGATCGCTCCAGCGACGTGAGGCGATGGTCTCCTGGAAGCGGTCGGTAGGACCGGCGCGCGTTGGCGACACCCGCGCGGCCTCGCAGGGCCAACGCCGTGCGGCTCCCGATGCGCTCGAGCTTCCTGTCGACCACCAGGTCGACGCGGGAGACGAACAGTGACGCGACGGACCAGATGTCGCCCAGAGAGCGGCCGGCCGCTGCTGCGGCTTCCAGTCCACCGAGGTAGGCATCCACGACCCGCTCGTACTGTCCGCAGCCGAAGACCAGGGTCACGTTGACGCTGATGCCTTCCGCAGTCGCCTGCGAGACGGCCCCGAGGCCCGCTTCCGTCGCCGGGATCTTGATCATCACGTTCGGGCGATCGACGAGCCACACCAGTGATCGGGCTTCCGCCACGGTGGCTGCTGCGTCGTCGGCGAGCCTGGGTCCACCTCGAAGGACACGCGCCCGTTCCGGCCGCCGGTGCGGGTGAACTCAGCCAGCAGGACGTCGCACGCAGCACGCACGTCGCTTGCCGTCAGCAACCGGGCGGCCTCAGCGAGGCGCAGCATGACGACGGAGCGCTCGGGCCGTGCCAAACCGACGCCGGCAGTGGCGGCGAGCCTCACTGCTATATGGACTTATCAGTCCTTTTGATGCACTCTGGAAAGCGACTGGACGCCGGCCACGAACCACCTTCTGGACAGATGACGAGGGACCGATGAGCGCGACATCCGGAACGCAACGGCTCTACCGCGAGGGCGCGCGGCGACCCCTGCCCGGACGACGGTCGGGCGCACGGTCGTCCTGGCTGTCCAGCACCGACCACAAGGTGATCGGGTACATGTACCTCGTCACCTCCTTCCCTTCTTCATCGTCGGTGGCGTGCTCGCCATGCTCATCCGCGCGGAGCTCGTTCCAGCCCGGCCTGCAGTTCCTGCCGTCCCGAGCAGTACAACCAGTTCTTCACCATGCACGGCACGATCATGCTGTTCCTGTTCGCGACGCCCATGTTCACGGCGTTCGCCAACGTGATCATGCCGCTGCAGATCGGCGCGCCGGACGTGGCGTTCCCACGGCTGAACATGTTCGCGTACTGGCTGTTCCTGTTCGGCGGGCTCATCGCGGTCGGCGGGTTTCTCACCCCGCGGGCCGCCGACTTCGGCTGGACCGCCTACGCGCCGCTGTCCGACGCGGCGTACTCCCCGGGCTGGGCGGCGACCTGTGGATCCTCGGACTGGCGATGAGCGGGTTCGGCACGATCTTCGGCTCGGTGAACTTCATCGCGACGATCATCATGATGCGCGCGCCCGGCATGACGATGTTCCGGATGCCGATCTTCACCTGGAACGTCCTCTTCACCTCGATCCTGGTGCTGCTGGCGTTCCCGGTGCTGGCCGCCGCCCTGTTCGCCCTGGCGCCGACCGGAAGCTGGGGGCGCACATCTTCGACCCCGCAGACGGCGGGGCGCTGCTCTGGCAGCACCTGTTCTGGTTCTTCGGCCACCCCGAGGTCTACATCGTCGCGCTGCCGTTCTTCGGCATCATCACCGAGGTCATCCCGGTTTTCAGCCGCAAGCCGCTGTTCGGCTACAAGGGCCTGGTGTTCGCCACGATCGCGATCACGGCGCTGTCGGTGACGGTATGGGCGCACCACATGTTCGCCACCGGCGCGGTGCTGCTGCCCTTCTTCTCCCTGATGACCTGCTGATCGCGGTGCCCACCGGGGTGAAGTTCTTCAACTGGATCGGCACGATGTGGCGCGGCCAGCTCACCTTCGAGACCCCGATGCTCTTCGCCCTCGGCTTCCTGGTCACGTTCCTCTTCGGCGGGCTGACCGGCGTCATCCTGGCCAGCCCGCCGCTGGACTTCCACGTGACCGACACCTACTTCGTCGTCGCCCACTTCCACTACGTCTCTTCGGCACGGTCGTGTTCGCGATGTACGCGGGCTTCTACTTCTGGTGGCCCAAGTTCACCGGCCGGATGCTCGACGAGCGGCTCGGCAAGGTCCACTTCTGGATGCTCTTCATCGGCTTCCACGCGCACGTTCCTCGTGCAGCACTGGCTGGGCGCCCAGGGCATGCCGCGCCGCTACGCCGGACTACCTGCCCGAGGACGGGTTCACGCGCTCAACCAGATCTCCACCATCGGTGCCGTTCCTGCTCGGCGCCTCGACGCTGCCGTTCCTCTACAACGTCTGGAAGACCCGCGCGGCGCCGCAGGTCGTTGTCGACGACCCGTGGGGCTCCGGCAACTCCCTGGAGTGGGCCACCCCTCCCCGCCCCCGCGCCACAACTTCCCGTCGCTTCCCCGGATCCGCTCCGAGCGCCCGGCGTTCGACCTGCACTACCCGGAGGTCGCCGCCCTGGACCAACGCCTCGCCGACGACGGCGTCCTGCACCGGCTGTACGGCGAGCGATAGCTCGGCCGGCGAGCTGCGCCAGCATCGGCGCGCTGCCTCCAGGCGACTGTCACTGGACCGCTCGGTCCGTGTCGTGAGGCCAGTCTCGCCGGCGAGACTGGCCGCTGCTGGCTGCCGGTCGATCGCCGAGATGACCCCGCATATGATGGTTTGCGGCATTCTGAGCCCCGGTAACTGCAGGACTCCATGGTCCCGTTCTATTTTCGGGACGGCGGCTGCCAGGTAGCCTCTGCACGTGGCCGAACCTGAGAGCAGCGCGCGCGTCTCCAGGCTGACCCCACGGGGACAGGCGACACGGCTGCGCATCCTTCGGGCGGCGGCTGACCTCATGCACGTCAAGGGGGTCGGCCTCACGACTCTGGACGACGTCCTGGTGGCGAGCGGTACGAGCAAGTCGCAGCTCTATCGTCACTTCGCCGACAAGGAAGCGCTGGTCCACGCCGTCATCGAGTACCAGGCCGAGCAGGTCCTGGCCCGGCAACGGCGACATCTGCAGCGCCTCAACTCCTTCCGTGGCCTGGAGCTGTGGCGCGAGGCCGTCCTGCAGCGCAACGCATTGCGCGACGGCGCCTACGGGTGCGAGATCGGGGCGCTCGCCAGTGAGCTGGCGGACACCGACGAAGAGGCGCGACTGATCCTGGCCGAGCACTTCGCCACCTGGGAGAGGCTGCTGTTCGAAGGCTTCCAGCGCATGAAGGAGTCCGGACAGCTCCGGGGCGACGCCGACCCGGCGACGCCGGCCACCGCCGTCATGGCCGCCGTGCAGGGCGGGTACCTGTCGCCCAGCTGGCACATGACGTGCAGCCCATGGATCTGGCACTGACCATGGCGCTGGAGCACGTGCGCAGCTTCAGCGCTGAGTAGCCGTCCCGGAGGGCTGGTACCGGGCGCCGGCGCGCGTCACTCGTCAGAGGGACTCGGGCAGGCCGCCGGGCAGGAAACCCCGCCGGTCGAGCTCCGCACGAAGCTTGCGTCTCGCGTCGAAGATGCACTTGTAGACGCTGTTGCGCGTCATGTGCATGCGGTCGGCGACATCTTGAACGCTCACCTGCTCGAACGCCACCGCCGCCAGGATCTGTCGCTGCTTCGGCGTCAGGGTGTGCGTCAGGGCGTGACGCACCGCTTCGAGCAGTTCGGCCGCCTCTGCCTCGCCGGCCGGGTCGCGAACACCGGCTCCGCGGTGGACCGCCCGCGCCCCGAGGCCGTCGTCGTCGACCGCGGTCGGGACCGTCGGCGACTTCGACCACTGGCCCCGGCTGAGCGAGTTGAGTACCGCAAGGCGCACGAACGGGAAGGCCCACGTGGTGAAGCCGGCGTCGCCCCTGAAGGTCTCCACCTTCGACGCCAGGGCCAGCATCGCATCGGCTGCGGCGTGGTGCGCGATGTCATCCAGTTCTGGCCCCCACAGCCCCCAACGCGGGCCTGCGCGATACGTCTGCGCACGCGCCATGCGAACCAGGAGCGCGTAGAGGTCGCTCACTGACTGGCTCTCCACCCGTTCGCCACGAGTGCAGTGCCCCAGCGTCTCCAGCCAGATCTGGTCTTGCCGGCTGCGGGCTCGGCGGGGGGCCCTGGACATCCGTCCAAGGGCGGGGTCGCCGTCCAGGGGAGGGCGAGTGGGCCGCCCGCCATCGCGTGGCGAACAGCTCACCGCCAGCCCGCCGCGGGCCGCCCTCGACGCACCGGGCACCGTCATGAGCGCGGGAGCCCGTTCTGGCGCGGAGATGTCACCCGTCCAAGATAACTGGACTATTGAGTCCACAGCAAGTCCTCATCTCTCCCCGGCACGCGCCAGGCGCTGGAACCCTGCATCGACCACCGCATCGGCGTGGACGACGTCACTGCCCTGGCCAGGACCGATGAGCAGCTCGGGCACCGAACGGTCACCCCTGGCCCGCTCACGTAGGCGCGGGTGGCCGCGAACGGCGACTCGCGGCCGCAGCTGGCGCACGTCACGGCCGTCGTGGTCAGGTCCACCCCGAGGACCGCCAGGAACGCCGCGGCAGCAGCGTTGCCATCCAGGGCGTTACTGCCGTCGAAGCGGACATCGCGCTCTGGGGAGGCGTCGCAGGAGGCGTCGACCTCGGTCCCGCTCCGGTTGGCTTCGGCCCCGAGGCCGACCTCGGGGGCGGCTCTTGACCGCGCGGTCGGCATCCGGCGGTGATGCGTCTCCCTCGCTTCGTCAGGATCCACTGGGCCCGAACCTCTCTGTGCGGATGTTGGCTGGAGGGTGTCCGAGCAGGAGGAGCATGCCGGCGGCGCGTTCGACGAATCCCGTCGAGCCGCAGATGAAGATCCGCGGCCGGGCCCCCACCTGGGTCTGGGTCTCGACCAGGTCCTCGACGGTGATGCGGTGGGCTCCTCGCGGGTCACCGGCGGGTGCGGCGCGCGAGTACAGCACCTTGGCCTGCAGGGTCGGGTCTGCCTCCGGTGACCCTCGTAGCCCGCTGAGCTCCTTGGCGAAGAGCGCGTGCTCGGGCGAACGAACGAAGTACAGGAGCTGGAACGGAGCACCGCCTCGCGCCGCCCGAGCCCGAGTCATGGCCATGAGGGGGACGACGCCCGAGCCTCCGCCGATGAGCAGGACCGGCGCCTTGATGTAGGAGCGCCACGTGAACCACCCGCCGACCGGGCCGCGCACCTCGACCCGGTCGCCCGGTCGCATGTCGTCGACCAGGTACGGCGACACCTCTCCTCCGGCGATCTTCTGCACCGTGAGCTCGAGTCGGGGTGGCGCACTGTCGAGCCTGTCGCCCGCACTCCCTGGGGATGACAGCGAGTAGCTGCGTTCCGTGCTGTAGCCGTCAGCCGACGTCAGCCGGACGTCGACGTGCTGACCCGGGCGGTGTCCGGTCCACGAGGGCACATCGAACACGAGCGAGCGAGCCGTGAGCGTGTGGTGGAAGGTCTCGGCCAAGGTGGCAGGCAGCCACGCGCGGGTGCTGTCGGACACCGCGTGTCAGTCCCCTCGATGCCGCTGCTCGAGCTGCGGGTCTGCGTGGTTGTGGTAGCCGAGCCCTTCCCAGAAGCCGGGCTGGTCCGCCGACAGGAGAACCAGGCGCTGGAGCCACTTGGCTGACTTCCACAGGTACAGGTGCGGCACGAGCAGCCTGGCCGGCCCGCCGTGCTCGGCAGCGAGGTCGGCGCCGTCGTAACGGAAGACGACCCACGCCTTGCCGTAGGAGATGTCCTCCAGCCCCAGGTTCGTGGTGTACCCGCCGTACGAGTGCGCCATGACGTGCGTGGCCGCGGTGTCGACGTCGGCCAGGAGCGTGTCCAGGGACACCCCGGTCCAGCGGGTCGCCAGCTTCGACCACCGGGTCACGCAGTGGATGTCCGCGACGACGTCCTCCGACGGCAGGCGCATGAGGTCCTGCCAAGACCAGGATCGAAGCGGCTCCCCGAACTCGCTGAGCAGCTCCAGCTGCCACGTCTCCTTCGGGATCAGCGGCGTCGGCCCCGCCGAGAGGACGGGAAAGTCGCGGGCCAGGTGCTGTCCCGGCGGGAGCCGCGGCACCGTTCGGTCGCGCGTTCCGGTGAATCCTCTCGTGATCACTGCCATGGTGAGTCCTCCGAATCAGGCCGCTGCTGCTACCGCTGCGCGGACTCGGCCCGCAGCATCCATGCCTGCTTGTCCAGGTCCAAGGTCAGCTGATGCAGCAGGTCCGCGCTGGCCGGGTCGTGGGCGTCCACGGTGTCGTGGCGGTCAGCGATCGTCGCGGTCACGGCGCCGATCGCTGCGACGACGTGCCGGCTGGCTTCGGTCGTGGCTACCGCGCCGGCGGGCATGCCCGGCAACGTGGTCACCAGGCAGACCGTTCCCGTTCGGCCGTCCGGTGTGCCACCGACGGCGCGAATTCGCTCCGCCAGCGCGTCAGCGCCCTCCCGGGCGACGTCGACCAGCTCGTCGAGCTGCAGGTGCAGCCCCCGGAAGTTCGGTCCGACGACGTTCCAGTGAGCTTGCTTCGCCTGCAGGTGGAGATCGACGAGGTCGATCAGCACGGCCTGCAAGGCGACCACGACGCGCTCGGCCGGGAGGAGCTCTCGGCCGCCGGGGTCCTCGCCGAGCGGCGCGTCAGGCAGGTAGGTCATGTCATCGGTCCCATCACCTCGTTCGACAACGGCATCGGCTGCAAGGTCGCGGCGGGTGGTCGAGTCCCCCGGCCGGCTCACGGCCACCTCAGTTCCGTCCCGCCATGACGCCGCCGTCGACGTTGAGGATGGCGCCGGTGATCCAGCTCGCCTTGTCCGAGAGCAGGAACCCGATCGCCTCGGCGATGTCGTGGGCGGTGCCGACGCGCCCCAGCGGGTGCGCAGCGTCGAAGGTGTGCAAGGTGGCGTCGATCTCGTCCTTGGCGATGAAGCCCTCGTACAGCGGTGTGGCCACCACGGCCGGCGCGACGGCGTTCACTCGGATGTTGTGACCGGCCAGCTCGATGGCCAGGTTGTGCGTCAAAGCGTGCAACCCTGCCTTCTGCATCGAGTACGCCGACGACGGGGTGACGGCCAGGGCCTGATGCGCCCACATGCTGCCGATGTTCACGATGACACCGCCGTTTGCGCCGGCGATCATGGACCTGACGATGCCCTGCGTCAGGAAGAACGTCGCCCAGTTCAGGTCGAGGTAGGAGTCGTAGTCGCTGGACTGGTGGTCAACGAACGGCTTGGGGATGAAGAACCCCGCCGCGTTCACCAGAAGCGTTGCGTCGTCGTGCTCGACGGCCAGCTGGTCGATCAGCCGCTTGACCGCGTCCCGGTCGGTGAGGTCGACGGTGTACCCGGCCGCTGATCCGCCGGCCTGCAGCGCCCGGACGGTGTCGTGAACCTTGGCCTCGTCCCGGCCGACAACGACTGCGGAACCGCCTTGGCGGACGACGTCCTCGGCAACGTGCCGACCCATCCCGCTGCTGCCGCCGATGACGATCAGTTTCTGTCCGTTGAACTCAGTCATGTCGAGTGCCACCATCCTCGGTCCGACCGGCCTGGGTGCCGGTGCTCCTGATGAGTGACAGAGGACTGTCTGGTCCTTACTTCGATCACTGGACTGCCGCTGACTGCGCCTCGAGCGCGACCTGCGCGGGGTCGAACGCGACGTGCGGGAGAGGTCACGCCCCCCCACCGTGCTGACGGCTGACGGGTCCTCCTCTCACCGGCGACACCGACGGACTGGACGATGTAGTCCAGTCATGGGAACATCAACCAGGTGACCACCGGAAAGGTGCGTGCTCGATGAGGTCTCAAACGCCGCCGACACGGACGGCGGACGCCGGACCCGCTCGGGAAGCGACCCCGGAGTGGCGCGTTCGGCTCGTCCGCCTCGTCTCCGACCGCATGGCGGTCGCCACCGCCCAGCGAGCAGCGTCTGCGGCCGTCATCGCGCCCGGGCTGTTCGTGTTCGGCGACACCATCGTCAAGAGCACACCCTTCGCCTTGTTCTCGGCCCTCGCGTCGCTGGTGATGCTGCTGTTCGTCACCCACGCGGGTGGAGTCCGCGAACGGCTTGCCGGCCATGCCGGTTTGCTCGTGGCCACCAGCGTTCTGCTCTGCCTTGGCACGGCAGCCGCCCGGCCGATCGCCCTGGCCGTCGTGGCGACGTCCGTCGTCACCTTCGCTGTCATGTTCAGCGGGGTGGTGAGCTCGCAGTTGGCGCGATGGTCCACGGCCATGGTGATCAGCTTCGGGTTGCCGGCCACCTTCCCCGGCGGCGTCGCCGTCATTCCGGGACGGTTGGCGGGCTGGTTGACCGCCGGTGCCGTGTGCACCATCGCCGTGGCCGCCACTGGGCGCTCTGCTCAGGCCAGCCTGTCCGCTCAGGCCGGCGCCGCCTGCCGAGCCATGGCCGACCGCATCCGTGCCGAGGTGCAGTGCAGGACAGCCGAACCCAGCGACCTCCTGGAGGCTGTACGTCACGCAGCGACGGAGCGAGCGGTCGACTCGGTGGTCGCGTTGCGGACCGCCTTCTTCGCGACGCCCTACTGGCCGGCGGCGCTCGGTACGGCCGGACGACACCTGCTGCAGGTGATCGAGCATCTGCGCTGGCTGGACCACATGCTCGACACGATGCGCCACGACTCCGCGTCGCCCGCCCTGCTGCCTGCGCTGTGCGCCGTACAGTCTGCGATTGCTGACCTGCTTGCGAGCGCCGGCGACTCGCTCCTCAACTCGTCCAGCGGCGCGCGTGCCGCGATGCAGCAACGTCGAGGCCTCGATCAGTGCGTCGCCCGCCTCAACGCGTCGGTGCTCGATCTGGAGCTCGCCGTGGCACGCAGCTGGGTCACGTCTTCGGCGCGACCGGCGCGCCGCCGTCGACAGTACGACGCCGGCCGCTCGAGGTCCGGGCAGCGGTTCATCGTCAATGCCGCCCCGACGTTCGGGACGCAGCAGCTGAGCGTGGCCGCCACAGCGGTTGCCCAGGGAGCGGCAGCGCTGGTAGACGACCGGCGCCGCAGCTGGCTGCAGAGGCTCATCGGCCTGGCACCGCGCGGACTGCCGCCCGGCTCCGAGGACGGCGTTGCCGCACCTGGGGTCTCGGACCGGGTCGAGCGCGGCACGAGGCTGCGGAGCCATCTCACGCACCGCTCGGTCTGGTTCCGGAACAGCACGCGCGGAGCCGTCGCCCTCGGGGCCTCGGTGCTGGTCGCTGACCTGTCAGGGGTCGACCACCAGTTCTGGGTCGTCTTCGGCACTCTCGCCGTGCTACGGAGCAACGCAGCCGGCACGGGCTTGAGCGCCCTGCAGGCGATGGGAGGAACGGCGGCAGGGATCGCGGTCGCTGGGGTCTTTCTGTGGGCGTTCCCGGTAGGACCGGGGGTCTGTGGTTGGCGCTCCCCCTGGTGGTTGCTCTGGTCGGGATGACGCCACCCACGTCCCTGGCCGCGTCCCAGGCGGCGTTCACGCTGATGCTGCTGGTCCTGTTCGCTCTGGTGGAGCCCACCGGAGTCGACGTCGGGTTGCTTGACTGGGGGACGTGGCCCTGGGGGGAGCGGTCAGCGTCCTCGTCGCAGCCGCCCTGTGGCCCCGGGAGCAGGCGGTGCGCTGCGGGGAGCGGCCGGAGCGTCCTTGGTCGAGTCAGCCACCTACCTGCACGGCACGCTGAACCACCTGTTCGGTCCCGCCGTCGTCGTCCAGCCGACACCACAGGCGCAGCGCCTGGCCACCCAGCCCGGCCGATCGATCGCCGGCACCACGAGCCGACGCCACGTGTCGACCCGAGTGGGCAGCGAGCACGTGCCGCCTGCCGGCTACCGCTTCGACGACGCGTTCCGCGCCTACCGGTCCGAGAGCCGAACGCACGAGGTCTCGCTGACCGACGTCACGCACCTGGTCACCGCCGCCGCACCTGACGCTCACCGCCGACGCCATCGAGCACCTGTGGTCTGCCCTGCCCCAGTACCACCACGCGACGGTGGCACAGCGGCCGTTGGTCCCCCAGGCAGCCGAGGAGCTGCTCGGGCAGGTGCTGATGCTCACGACGTGCTATCTGCAGATTGGCCGAGCTCTGGCTGGGCGGAGCGGAGCTGTTGTCCCCGAGCAGCAACCGCGTGATCGATCTGCCGCGGTTGGCAGAGGAGGTGCTTCGCGATCGCGGTACCGAACCCACCGCAGCGGCGGGGCGGCACGCCCTGGCCGGACCGCCGGTCGTCGAGACAGCCACCTCGGTGCACGACGACGACCACGCAGAAGACGTCCGCGTGGCGCTCGCCGCGACGCGTGCAGCCTGGACTGCAGACCTTCTGCACGCCCTGTGGGATCTGCAGGCAGAGGTGGTGCGCGTGGGGAGAGCAGTCGGGGGCGCACAGCCCCCCCCGGTCGTGACTGCCACGGCCTCGCACGATGTGGTTATATGGACTCTACGGTCCTTTTTACCGGACAGCATGCGGCTGCGCCGACAGCGGACGACGACCGCCAGCCCACGAGGAGAGCACATGGACACGCGTACTGAACGAGCCGTCCTGGCCGGCGGTTGCTTCTGGGGCATGCAGGACCTGGTGCGCAAGCGGCCCGGGGTGATCTCAACGCGGGTCGGATACAGCGGCGGCGACGTCGCCAACGCCACCTACCGCAACCACGGAAACCACGCCGAGGCGCTCGAGGTCGTCTTCGACCCCGACCGCACCAGCTTTCGAGAGCTGCTGGAGTTCTTCTTCCAGATCCACGACCCCACCACGGTCAACCGTCAGGGCAACGACGTC
Source organism: uncultured Actinomycetota bacterium (assembly GCA_963816695.1). Lineage (GTDB taxonomy): Bacteria > Actinomycetota > Actinomycetes > Actinomycetales > Angustibacteraceae > Angustibacter. Next base: position 19,446 of record CAWFLV010000004.1, on the reverse strand, counting down.
GGCGCCAGCTACCGGTCCGCGATCTTCTTCACCAGCGAGGAGCAGAGGCAGGTCGCACTGGACACCATCGCCGACGTTGAGGCGTCCGGCCTGTGGCCCGGAAGGGTCGTGACCGAGCTCGCTGCCGTGGGGCCGTTCTGGGAGGCGGAGCCGGAGCACCAGGACTACCTGCAGCGGATTCCCAACGGCTACACGTGTCATTTCGCCCGCCCGGGTGGAAGCTTCCGCGGCGTGCGGGGACCACATCAGACTGAAGGTGCGCGGCACACCGACGACCCGAGCGGGCCGACGCGTGCTGCCTACGCCTCACCCCGACCCTGAGAACCGGCGCCCCGCCGTGCCCATCGCCCCGGCCCTTCATCGAGTTGCACATCGCGTCTAGGAGAGAGTCATGTCCGGTCCCCTGCAGCACGTGTCTGCCACTGACGGCGCCCCGGTCAGAGCGGTGGACGTCGCTACCGCACTGACCGCTGGAACCCTGAGGTACAGCGACGGTGCGACTCAGACGTTCGATGAGGACGGCTCCACGACGTACGTCGAGCAAGGGAGGGCCAGCGAGGGGACGTGTCCGTCGAGGGCGACGGCCGCTTCGCCTCCTTCTGGCCGCCGTCGTTTCGCGCGACCTATGGCCTGCGATGGACGGTCGAGGACGGATCCATCGTCGGCGTGAGCTTCGTCGAGCGTCGCCTCGGGTGCGCGGTTCGAAGGGCGCTACGAGTAGGTTCCTCCGCAAGTCCGGCGTACCACGACGTGGCCTCCCCGTCCTCACTGGGTGTGTCCCTTTCGCTCAGGTCGGGGACGTGGCCGATGTGGCGGGCTCGTGAGCTACCCATGTGACCTGACCGACGAGCAGTGGGCGCTGCTCGAGCCGCTGTTGTGCGCCCCGGGAAGCCCGGCCGCAAGCACGCCGACCTGCGGACCGTCGTGAACGGCATCCTGTACATCACCCGAACCGGCTGCCAGTGGCGCTACCTGCCGGAGTCGTTCGGGCCGTGGACGCGGGTGTGGTCGCAGTTCCGGCGTTGGTCGCGCAACGGCACCTGGGCCACTGTGTTGGCGGTGCTGCACGAGCAGGTGCGGCTGGTCGCGACCGGGACGCGCGGCCGTCGATGGTCGTCATCGACTCCCACCTGGCGCGCGGCGCATCCCAGGGCGGCGTCACGTTCCACGACCGCGGCGGCCCATACGGCGCCACGAAGGGCGCGAAGCGGGTAGTGGCCGTCGACGTGACCGGGATGCCGGTCGGCGGCATCGTCGTGCCCGCGTCGACAACCGAGTCCCGCGCCACCGAGCTGCTCCTCGAGCATCTGACCGACCTGGGCGTCACCGACCGGCTGGAGCTGGTCCTGGTCGACCGCGGCACAACCGCGCGGGCAGCCCGGGCGATGTCGAAGCGGTTCGATCTCGAGGTGCGTCAGGTGTTCTGGCCCGATCGGCAGCCGCTGTTCCGGCCTATCGCGCACGCGTGGCGGGTCGAGGTCGCGCACGGGATGCTGGGCCGGAGCCGTCGGCTGGCGAAGAGCTTCGAGAACACCACCAGTTCGGCGGCCGGGTGGTTGCAGGTCGCGTGCGTCGCCTTGCTGCTGCGAGAGCTCGCACCGGCCTGATCTGCTGCGCTGTCGGTGCGGGCGCGGCACCATCAGCCCCATGCCCGTGGCCGCCGCCGTGAAGGACGACACCGCCCTGGTGTCGCACACCGGTGTGCCGCTGACCCGGTCGACGACGTTCCGGTTCACCCTCGACCCGAACCGCGACCAGGACCAGCAGCTCCTCGCGCACGCCGGCGCGGCCCGGCTGGCGTTCAACCACCACCTCGGCCGGGTGAAGGCCAACCTGGACCAGCGCGCCGCCGAGCGCACCTACGGCATCGCCGATGCCGACCTGACCCCGTGGCTGTCGTGGTCGAAGGTCGTCGTTCATCAACGAGATGAACGCCTGGAAGGACGGCCGCGCCCCGATGCACGGGTCGCCGTCGACGACGACGGCAACGAGGTCCGCGGCCTGCCGTGGCGCGGCGAGGTGTCGGCGGACGTGTTCGAGTGCGCGTCGGTGAACGCGGCGCAGGCGTTGAAGAACTGGTCCGACTCCCGCAAGGGCGCCCGGGCCGGCAAGGCCGCCGGGTTCCCGCGGTTCAAGTCCCGGCACAAGACACAGCGCCGGCGTTCCGGCTCCGCGCGAAGTACACCGAAGGCAGCCGCTCCGCCGGTGCGGCCGACCGGGCCTCGCGGCGATGCGGTTCCCGAAGCTCGGCGAGATCCGCGTCCACGAGCACACCGGCAAGCTCGCGAAGATGCTGGCCAGCGGCCGGTTCCACGCCTACGCCGCGTCGTTCCGGTTCGAGCGGGGCCGCTGGGTCGTGGCCGTCACCGGCGTCGCCGCGCAGCTCCACCATCAGCGGCGCACGCCGACGAACCGGCACCAGGCCCGGGTGGGTGTCGACCTCGGCGTGAAGACCCTCGCCGTGGTCGCCGACGAGAACGGTCGCGTGCTGCACGCGTAGCAGGGGGTGAAAGCGCTGCAGCACGCCCAGGCACGCCTGAAGCTGGCCAACCAGTCCTACTCGAGAACCAAGAGGGACTCCGTCGGCCGGAAGAAGGCAGCACGACGCCTGGGCAAGATGCACGCCCGGGTCGCCGCCGTGCGCCGCGCCTGCTCCACCAGATCACCACCGAGCTCGCCCGCGGCCACACCTCGGTGACGGTCGAGGACCTCAACGCGGCCGGGATGCTCGCAGCAACCGCAAGCTGGCCCGGGTCGTCTCCGACGCCTCGTTCGGGGAGTTCCGCCGCCAGCTGGAGTACAAGGCCGCCTGGTACGGCACCGAGCTCGTGGTCGCAGACCGGTGGTTCCCCAGTCGTCGAAGACCTGCTCCGGCTGCGGGGCCATCGACGCCGACCTCACCCTGTCGGACCGGGTCTACGCGTGCACCGGCTGTGGGCTGGTCATCGACCGGGACGTGAACGCCGCCATCAACCTGGCCCGCTACACCGCACCAGCACCGAAGACTTCACCGCCGCTACCCGCGGCCGCCTGACACACGTACTCGTGTCTGCACCCGGATGAGCCGGGCCAAGAGCCGACCGCCACCTCGCACCACGAAGAGGCCCTGGGTCGGAACCAGCACAAGACCACACCCAAGGTGGTGCGGCGGCTGGAAGGCAACCAAGAACCCGGCCCTCCGTAGAGGCCCAGGTCAAGGGGAGCCGGTGAGTCCCGCGAAAGGGACACACTCAGTCAGGGACGGACATGGCTACTCCTGGTGGGTCGAGGTGGGTGTGACGGCGATCAGGGTGATGCCGAGGTCGCGCAGCCGCGCGAGGACGCCGTGCAGCTCGGCCTGGTCGGTCAGCGGGGTGACGAGGGTCGACGTGCCGTCGTCGTGGTGGGTGATGGCGGCGTCGCCGAGCCACGCGGCCCAGTGCTCGTCGAGGTGCCCCTTCACCTTGAAGGTGTACGTCCGGCCACTGCCGCTCATGACGGCGCTCCGGCACGACGCTGCACCCGGGACGGGCGCCGCAGGAGCCACTCGGCCACCGCCAGGTTGATCGCCCAGCCGGCGCCCTTGGCGAGGTCGCCGACCACCACGTCCGTGCCGAGAAAGGCCTCGGTGAGGCCCTGGGTGAGAACCTGCGTGCCTGCCCCCAACCCGAGCGCGTAGGCACGGACCATCCAGGCGCGGTGGGCCGCGATGTCGCGGCGGCGGATCGCCGTGAAGCCCAGGACGAGGCTGGCAGCAGTGGCCGTCGCGACGACCATGCGGAAGACGAAGAGGAGCCGTCCGGTGCCCGGCTGCGGCTGGTACAGCAGCGTCATCCAGAGCGCGGACGTCGCCACGACCAGCCCGGCGACACTGAGCACCCGGCCGGCGCGGCGGTGCCAGGTGAGGTGGCGCCGCCGGAACCGCGGCAGCAGCTGCAACGCTCCCACGAGGGCGAACACGGCACTCGACACGATGTGCAGGAGCAGCGCCCGGGGAACCCCCGTGAAGCGCTCGTCCGCCGGGAAGACCTGCGGCCCGCCGGCCGATTGCACGAGACGCAGCACGCCGGCGGTCAGCGGGACGGTGCTGAGCAGCACCAGACCCAGGGCGATCGGCCAGCCGCTGCGGGCGTCCGGCGCGATGCGCGCCGGGCGCTCCGCCAGGCCTGGCGTCGTCATCGGACGGCGACCGGCTCGGACGCGGCGATCGCCGGCATGCCCTCGCCCTGGCGACGCTGGTCGCGACGGAGCGAGGCCCCGAGCCCCATGAGCGCGATGCCCATGGGCACGGCGAACGGACGGCTGAACGACTCCGGGAGAACGGCGAGCGCCAGCGCGGAGACCGTGCCGTAGGCCAGCAGCAGCGAGGCCCAGCGCGCGAGGATGCGGGCACGGAACAGCGCGATGCCGAAGAGCAGGCCGCCCACCGAGTAGCCCAGGCCCGTGACGAGGAACAGGGTGCTGAGGTTGCCGATGTCGCCCGCCGGCTGGTTGCCCATGGCCGCGGTCAGCACGTCGCCGACGTACCCGGGCTCGATCGTCGCGACGGTGGGGAGGATGGTGACGACGAGGACCTGCACCGCGAACATGGCGAGGTAGCCGACCATCAGCAGCAGGTAGCCGGCGAGCCCCAGCACCCCGAAGCGGTGCCGGTTGCGCAGGAACATGCCGGTGAAGCCAGCCATCGCCAGCACGGTCATGACCGTCTTGGCGAGCTCGCGCACCGCCATCTCGGTGGTCACGACGTGCGCGACGTCGGCCGGTGGGTGGTTGATCTGGACGCCGATGAAGATCGAGCCGGCGAGGCCGGCGCAGACTCCGGCGGCCGTGTACAGGCGGTGGGTCGAGATGGTCATGTGAGGCTCCGTCCGGTCTGGGCGCCGGTGTGGCGTCCGGTCTTGCAGACCGTAGGAACGGACGTGGTGAGCGGGCGTCACCCGATGATGTGATCCGCGGGGTGATCCTTCGCCGTCAGAGGATCCCCAGCTCGGCCGCTCGGCTCACCGCCGCCCGGCGGCTGTTCACGCCGAGCTTGGTGAAGACGTGCTTGGTGTGGGTGCGCAACGTGTTGACCGAGACGAAGAGCTCGCGCGCGATGGCCGGGCCGGAGAGGTCGGTGGCGAGCAGCCGCAGCACCTGCAGCTCACGGTCGCTGAGGGTCTCGTCGGCAAGCAGCGTGGGGGTGGCGCGGGCCGGCTGAGGCGTCACGGCCGGCGGACCGTCGTCCAGGAGTCGCCGAGCGAACGCTGCGGCCTCGCTGCCGGGCCGCCCGGCGACGAGCGCGTGCAGCAGCTCCAGGACGGGCTGCCCCTCGTCGAGGAAGAGCCGCCGGTAGCCGACGGGGACGCCTGCGGTGAGAGCGGCGGCGAGGTCGTCCGCGGCCGCCTCGGCACGCCCCTCGGCAGCGTGGGCGAGGCTGCGCACGAGGCGGGCCTCCACGACGCTGCCCTTGCGTCCCGCCGCGGCGGACGCGTTCACGACCTCGTCGAGGAGGCGCACCACGGCGTCCACATCGCGCTCGGCGCCGGCCCTGCGCTCGGCCAGGACCAGCCGGGCCAGCGTCAGCTGGTCGAACTCGGCGAGGTACGTGGGCGGCCGGCTCAGTGCGACGCCGCACTCGCGAGCCCACCTCGCGGCGTCCACCAGGTCGCCGCGGGCGATCTGCACCCGCGCCCTCAGGGCAGGGATCGGCCGCACGGCGGGGAAGAAGCCGGGCTGGTAGGCCGCCTTCGCCCGGTCGAGCATCGCCAGGGCGGCGTCGAGGTCGCCTTCCGCGCGTAGCAGCGCGGCCGCGGTGGTGAACCAGCGGTGACGGTTCTCGGGCAGGGACGCGACGTCACCCAGCTCGCGCGCCGTCCCCAGGTGCTTCGAGGCGGCGTCGAGCTGCCCCTGCTCGCGCAGCACGTCGGCGAGCCCCACGTGGAGGTCACCGGTGGTCGACAACGGCAGCGGGTGCCGTTCGGCGACCTCCAGCGCGCGCTCGTAGAGGCGTCGGGCCTCGTCGGGTCGTCCCCGCGCGAGCCACATCCCGGCGAGGGCGACCGTCGAGCCGAGCTCGTCGGCGACGAGTCCGGCGGCCCGCATGCTCTGCACGGCCTCGCCGAACGTGGTGACGGCGGTGGCGAGATCATCGGCGGCCCAGGCCGCCAGACCCAGGAAGCCCAACGCCGCACCTCGGGTGATGTGGTCGTCGGGACCCGCTTGATCGAGGGCGTGACGGGCCTCCGTCACGGTGCGGTCGACGTCGCCGCGCGCCTGCGCCACTGACGCGCGGTAGACGCTGATCATCCCCGGCAGCTCGCGGACGTCCTGGTCCAGCGCGTCGGCCTCCACCGGCAGCCACTCGCGCAGATCGCGCGGCAGCCCGGGCCGGCCGGCCAATGCGGCCTCGGCGACATCGAGCCACCTCTCGACGGCGTCGAGGTCGCCCTGCGCGAGGTGCGACCACGCCGTCGCCGTGGCCAGCAGCGGTCGTGCAGCAAGGACGTCGTCGGGCAGACCGCGGACCAGCCGCCGCATGGTGTCGTCGCGTCGCTCGCGCCGCAGCCGAGGCAGATCCAGCTCGACGAGGTCCGCGGCACCCTCGACGTCACCAGCGGCGACGGCGTGGCTGATCGCGTCGGACAGCAGCCGGTGCTGGGCGTACCAGCGGCTCGCCTCACCGTGCAGGACGGCGAGCTCGTCGGGATGGCCGGCCCGCAGGCGGGCCTGCAGGGCGTCGGAGAAGAGGTGGTGGTAGCGGTACCACTCGCGGTGGTCGTCGAGCGGCACCACGAAGAGGTTGTCCCGCTCGAGCCGCAGCAGCATCTGCTGCGCGTCGCGGCGTCCCGTCAGCGCCTCGCACAGCGACGCGGTCATGGAGCCCAGCAGCGAGGTCCGCAGCAGGAAGTCGCGGACCTCGTCGTCCTGGCGGCTCAGCACCTCCTCGACGAGGTAGTCGAGCACGAAGCGGTGGCTGCCGGTGAACTCGTCGACGAAGGCCGCGACGTCCCGCCGGCCACGCATCGACAGGCCGGCCAGCTGCAGGCCGGCCGCCCAGCCCTCGGTGCGCTCGTCGAGCGAGGCGACGTCCTGTGGCGCGACGCCGAGGCCCATCACCTGGTTGAGCAGGGTGTCGGTCTCCTCCGCGGTGAAGCGCAGGTCCGCGGCCCGCAGCTCGACGAGCGCGCCGTTGCTGCGCAGGCGCGCCAGCGGCAGCGGGGGGTCGGACCGCGTGGCCAGGGCGACCCGCACGTGGGCCGGGAGGTGCTCGAGCAGGAAGGCGAGCGCCTCGTGCACCGCCGGTGCCGTGATCTCGTGGTAGTCGTCGAGAGCCAGGACCGTCGGCTCGGCCACGACGTCCAGGTCGTTCACGAGGCTGGTGAGCACCGCCTCGGTCGACACCTGGTCGCCGGACTCCAGCACCGCTTCCGCTTCCTGGCCCACGTCGCGGTCGGTCGTCCGCAGGGCCGCCACGACGTGGGCCAGGAAGCGTCGGACGTCGTCGTCCTGGGAGTCCAGCGACACCCAGGCGGCGCGCCACGGTGGCGAGGCGTCAGAGACGGTCGCCAGCCACTGGCTGATGACCGTCGTCTTGCCGAAGCCGGCAGGTGCGCAGACGAGCAGCATCCGGGTCGGGACGGCCGCGGCGGTGTCCAGCCGGCGCTGCAGCCTCGGCCGGACGACGAGGTCCGGGCGCGGCGCCGGCACGTGGAGCTTCGTCGCCAGCACCGGCATGGTCAGAGCATAGGTGCGCCCGCGCCTCGGGACGGACGACCGCTCAGATGGCCGCCCGCCCGCTGAGGACGCGCAGCCGCAGCCGGTGCAGCTGCGGCATGAGCCCGTAGATCACGATCGGCACCGCGGCCCTCGCCAGCACGAACGCCCGCAGGACCGGCCCGGCGTCCTTCAGCAACGGGCCGATGGTGAGGTTGAGGATCGGGCCGCAGCCTCCTGGTCGGTGGGCGGCCACTTGGCACGCTTGAAGCCGACGCCACCGCGTCCCGACACCCCACTAGGCTGGTGGCCCGGGTCGGCGCCAGTCACTTCCCGAGGGAATCCCCGACTGGCGTCAGCACCCCCGGGCCTCTGGGGGGTAGGAAATTTAGTTCTGACCTGCCGTTTCACTGTCGCAGCCGCGGCATGCTGAGGTCGCATCTGGGATGCGAGCCTTCGACTGTCGGAACATCGAATTCCCCAGCTGGAACGTGCGCAGGCGCAGAATGCCGTCATGACCGAGGGCGACCACGGCTGGGTCGGGGCGGGAAGCGGGGGCTCGCATCAGTCGGCCGGAAAGGCTGCATGCAACGCGCGAGTGCCTTGAGCGCTCCCGCAACCCGCGAGCTGGACAAGCCGTTCAAGCGCGCCCAGCGACGCCGGAAGAGGCCGCGCGGCTGACTAAGTTCGGCAACTGCTTCCGCTAGCCGCGTGTCGTGCACGGGCGTCGAGCCACCCCTGCGATTGAGCCGCTTCCGCACAGTCGCTCCGTTCTAGTGGTTGCCGGTGTCGTCGAGCGGGAGTCATGCGTGCCGAGGTCACCACCGAGGACTTGTCATGATCGTCGAGCCGCAGCTGGCCGCTCCGGCACGCGGTGCGACTACCACATTTCGATTCGCCGCCGGGGATGCCTTCTCGCGACGGTACATGGTCGGCGTACCATGTCGGGTGCCTTTGGTGATCTCTGAAGCTGCAGCGTCGGAGTGCACGTCAAGCCATTCCGTGCCGTCCTCGGTTCGCGACGCACGCGGCGCCGCGATCCTGGCCAGGGCTCAGCGTGGCCACAGCTCCACCACGTACCCCGACGCAGGCGACGAACAGCGGCGCTTGTGCTTGCGCGGAAGGCGACGGACCCCCGCCGACGAGTGCTTCCTCGTGACCGCTGCTTGGAGCAGTGCGATGTCGGGCTGCTGTGTGTCAGCCATGCCCACGCCTCGAGTCTCCCTCGCTTGCCAACCCAAAGGGCTTGGCCGGGCGGTGCACGGGGCAGCCTCCGCCCACCGAACCTCCGGCCCCTACCCATGACAGATCAGAGCGATGTCTGTATCGTCGAACACCTGTCGAAATCTCGAACGGGAGACATGGGTGGACGACGCGATGGCGACTCTGGCCGGAGACACAGCCACGACGCAGCGCCGGAGTGGACGACGCCGTGCGCTCCGCACAGCACGAGGTCGCGGCGCTGCACACCGAGCTCACGGCTTACGGCCTGGTCGCTTGGACCGCTGGCAACGTCAGTGCACGAGTGCCTGGCCGCGATCTCATGGTCATCAAGCCGAGCGGCGTTGACTATCGCGATCTTCGGGCCGAGAACATGATCGTTTGCACCCTGGACGGCGACGTGGTCGAGGGTGCGCACCGACCCTCCAGCGACACGGCGGCGCACGCTTACGTCTACCGGCACCTGCCAGACGTCGGCGGCGTCGTCCACACGCACTCCACGTACGCGACCGCCTGGGCGGCCCGAGGTGAGGCCATCCCGTGTGTCCTGACGGCGATGGCCGACGAGTTCGGCGGCGAAATCCCGGTCGGACCGTTCGCGCTCATCGGTGACGACTCCATCGGACGAGGCATCGTGTCGACACTTCGAGGGGCACCGCTCGCCCGCGGTGCTCATGCAGAACCACGGGGTCTTCACGATCGGTTCCACCGCTCGCGACGCGGTCAAGGCAGCGGTGATGTGCGAGGACGTGGCGCGCACCGTCCACCTCGCCCGCACCCTTGGGTCCCCCATCGCGATCAGCCCGTCGGACATCGACCGACTCTACGAGCGGTACCAGAACGTCTACGGCCAGCCGACAGGCTGAGCCGCAGCGGGTCTCAGGTGATGACCTTCCCGGGGTTGAGGATGCCGAGAGGGTCGAAGGCGGCCTTGACCGCGCGGTGCAGCTGGTGGGCACCGGGGTCGAGCTCGTCGATGAGATGCTCTCGCTTCAGCAGCCCGATCCCGTGCTCGCCGGTGACAGTGCCGCCGAGGCGAAGGGCCACGGCCACGATGTCGTCGAAGGCGGTACGGGCGGCGCTCACCTGGGCAGCGTCGACGTCGTCGAAGACGATGGCCGGGTGAAGGTTGCCGTCGCCCGCGTGGCCGAACGTGCCGATCGTCAGCCCGGTCGCGGCGGCGATGCCCTCAATCTCCTCGATGAGCGAGGTCAGCCGCGGCACCGGCACCGCGACGTCGTCCAGGAGCACCGATCCCTGCCGCTGCAGCGCAGGGAGCGCTGCACGCCGGGCAGCGAGCAAGGCGTCGCCGTCGTCCGGCGAGTCGGCGCTCGCGCCGAAGCTCGCACCGGCCAGCTCGCAGAGCTCCACCAGCCGGGCGGCGTCGGTGGCCGCCCGGGCCGGGTCGTCGAACTGGGCCAGAAGCAAGGCCGCAGCGTCGGTGTCGAGGTCCATCCGCGTCATGGCGTCGACGGCTCGCACGGTCGTGCGGTCCATGATCTCCAGCAGCGACGGCACCAGCCCAGCCCGCAACACCTCGGTGACGGCCGTCCCTGCGCTGGCGAGTGAGGGGAAGAAGGCGACCGCGGTCGTCGGTGGCGCGGGAAGGACGCGCAGTCTCAGCGTCGCCTCCGTGACCACGGCGAGGGTGCCCTTCGGAGCCCACGATGAGCCCGGTGAGGTCGTAACCGGCGACGCCCTTGACGGTACGACGCCCGGTGCGGACGACCGTCCCATCCGCCAGCACTACCTCCAGCGCGAGCACCGCATCGCGCGTCACGCCGTACTTCACGCAGCACAGACCGCCGGCGTTCGTGGCGATGTTGCCGCCGATCGTCGACCACTCGTAGCTGGAAGGGTCCGGCGCGTAGAACAGCCCACGCGCTGCGGCGGCAGCCCGGAGGTCGGCGTTGACCACGCCGGGCTGGACGACGGCGAGCCGCTCGGAGTCGTCGATCTGCAGCACCCGGTTCATGCGCTCCAAACTGAGCACGATGCAGCCGTCGACCGCGTTGGCGCCACCGATCAGACCGCTTCCTGCACCGCGCGGAACGACGGGTGTCCCGGTGCGGGAGGCGACCTCCATCACCGCACTGACCTCGGCCGTCGTCGACGGCCGGGCCACAGCGAGGGGCGTCCCCGCGGGCACGAGCGCCGCCTCGTCCCGGCAGTAGCCGGCCATCTGCACCGGGTCAGTGACCAGCGCGGCCGTTGGCAGCACGACGGCCAGGGCTGAAGGGACGTCGCTCATGTCGTTCCTCTCATGACGTTGCGGGCGATGACAGCACCGGCCAAGGCGAGCGCCGCGGAGATACCGAACAGCAGCGGTGGCGAGTGCTGGTAGGTGAAGCCACCGAGGGATGCGCCGACGATCGGCGCCACGCCCATGAGTGTCGTCTGCAGGAGCGCCTGGCCCGTCGCTCTCTGGTGCGGTGGCAGGAGGGTGCCCACGGAGGTCACCAGCCCGACGTACACGAGCGCGTACCCGGCACCCCGCAGGACGCTCGCGGCCACGATCAGCCGCGGGTCGGTGAGTGCGCCGTACAGACTGGAGGACGCAGCGAACAGGACGCCACCGATGAGGAACACGCGGCCCGGCCCCACGCGCTCGCGCAGCATGCCGGTGGATCGCATGAACGGGATCTCGGTCAGGGCGCCCACGACTGACGCGGCGGCCACGGCGGCCACGCCCCCGCCGAGGTCGGTGAGTCGCAAGGGGAGCACCGTCCACGAGGCCCCCATGGCGACGCCGAAGACCCCGGTGCCCAGCAGGAGCATCGCCAGGTCGCGGCGCATGATGGCGCGCAGCGGGGTCCTTGGGACGACGGCGCTCGGCCGTACGGCTCCGGCGTGCAGGGGTGTCGAGGCCGCGACGACGAGGAGCAGCGCAGCGGGGTAAGCGACCAGCACCACGCTCAGGGAGGTGCGTTCGAGCAGGAACCCCCAGCCGGCGACCGCGACGGCGAAACCGGCACTGGACCACAGCCGGATCGAGCCGTACCTGCGGCCTCCGGACGGCCCGAGCACCGTGAGCGCCAACGTGTCCGCCAGCGCCTCCCCGGGCGCCCTCGCGGCGGCGAGGAGCGCGCTGGCCGCGATCACGGCCGGCAGCCAGCTGCCTGCGGCGAGCAGCACCAGGCTCGCGCCGGCAGCCAGGACGCAGGAGATGCGCAGCGCCCACGCCGCACCGCGGCCCCGGTCGGCGACGGCGCCCCACAAGCGGCACCGCGACCACGCCGACGGCGGCCATCAGTCCCAGGACGAACCCGACCAGCGTGGCGGACAGCCCCCGCGACGCCAGGTAGACCGCCAGGTAGGGCATGAGCGTGCCGATACCCGCACCGGACGCCGCGAAGAGCAGCTTCAGGCGCACCCTCGACCGACCGGCCGTGCAACTCCGCTGAGGCGGCCACGACGCGCGGACGCTGACCCGCGCCGCCTGGGCTGACCCTCCCGTCGCCGGTCGAGCTCACCGCCGTGGGTCGTAGGCGTGGATGCGCACGCCCTGCACCACGCGGTTCACCTCGCCCGAGGGGAACGGGTTGTCGGCGGTCAGCCCCAGCGCCATGGAGCAGCGGAGCGCCACCAGCTGAGCCAGGACGACGGCGGCCAGCGCCAACGCGGTGTCCGGCAGGTCGCGGCAGCCGGCCAGGAGCAACGGAGTGCTCGCGCTCACGTCGTCGCCGTGGTCCGCGGTCACCGCCAGGACGTGCTCGTCACCGCGCGACTCCCGCAGCTCGGCCAGCAGGTCCAGGTCGTAGGTGCGCGTGTACGCGTCGTTGGAGAGGTAGACGACGACGAGGGTCTCGTCGTCCAGCACCGACTTCGGGCCGTGCCGGAACGCCAGGGGCGAGTCACCCATGGCGAGCGTGCGGCCGGCGGTGAGCTCCAGCACCTTGAGCGCCGACTCGTGCGCGAGACCCTTCAGCGCACCGCTGCCGAGGTAGACGATGCGCTCGTAGTCACGTCCTGCGAGCTCTCCCGGCCATGGCGTCCCACGGGTCCATGACCTCGTCCACGACACCGGCGAGGCGCGCCGCGAGGTCCTGGTCCACCACAGGCACGAGGGCCAGCAAGGCGGTCAGCGCCATGGTCGTGAAGCTGGACGTCATGGCGAAGCCCTGGTCGTTGGCGCCGTCCGGCATCAGGGCGACGTGCGCTCGGTCGTGGGCGCCGTACCGGCCCGCGAGCTGGCCGCTCGGGTTGCACGTCAGCACGAGGTGGTGCACCTCGCTGAGCAGCTGGTCGGCCAGCTCGGTTGCCGCGACGCTCTCTGGGCTGTCGCCGGATCGCGCGAACGACACCAGCAGCGTGGGCACGTCCTCGCCGAAGCAGTCCTGGGGGGCGGCGACGATGTCAGTGGTCGACACCGCGTCGACACGGCACTGCAGGTGGTGGCGCAGGGCCGGAGCGACGACCTCGCCGGCGAAGGACGACGTCCCTGCGCCGGTCAGCACGACTCGCAGGTCCGGGCGGCTCACCAGCGGGTCGACGAACGACCTGCTGGCGGCGACGACCTCGCCGACCTGACGCCAGAGCTGCGGCTGCTGCGCGATCTCCTGGCTGGTGTGTGAGGCCCCGCGCACCACGTTGTCGGAGTAGGCGGTGGACTGTGACGTCACGAGTTCTGCTCCTCGGTGTTCTGGTCGGGCGTGCAGGCGCGGCCGTAGGTGCGCAGGACGTCCTTGACGTGGTCGAGAGCGAGCACCTGCGGGTCAGCCGCCAGATCGCCGTCGCGCACGCGCTCGTACTGGGCTGAGAGGTGCTGGCTGATGAGCGGCAGGGGGATCTGCACGGCCGACAGGTTCGCCAGCAACCGCTCCTGAGCCTCGTGCACGACCGGGTCCGGCCAGTAGTACCGCAGCCGGTCGCTGTAGCTGTACCGCCGGTTCACTCGCTGCTCGAGCTCGCTGCCGGTGTAGTACCCCTCCCACTGGCCGGGCTCGGCCAGCATCCGCTCCTCGAGGACCTCGACGAGGTGCGAGCGCGCCGGCGCCGCGACCAGCTCGTCCTCGATCGCCGCCAGCCCGAAGAGCGCTTCGCGCAACGCGAAGGTGAGCTGAGGTCCTACCTTCAGGATCGCCCAGTGGTCGCGCACCAACGCGCTGAGCGCCTGCTCGCTCTGGTAGTCGGTCGAGTGCGCCTCGAAGACCATGGTCGGCTCGTCGTCCAGCACGGCGCTGAGCTCATGAGCGGGTGCCGGCTGGTACGCGAAGACCTGCTGGTGGTCGAACTCGACGCCGGGCTGCACCACCAGGGCCGCGACGCGCGGCCACACCCCTGCCACGCCCGCTGTCTCGAACGCCTGACGGTGTGCCTGCAACGTGTCGCGAGCCGCCTGCGGTGCCGTCGGAGACAAGGTGTCGATGGCGTGGTGAGCGCCGCCGGGGACGGGCACCTCGGTTCCGATGACGTAGTCCAGCCGATCGTTGCCCTCTGCGCCGGCGGCCTCCTCGGCGACCGCGATGAGGCGAGCGCTGCGCTGGGCGACGAGCTCGTCGGTCAACGGCGTGGGGTCACCGGCGCAGGAGAAGCTGCAGTCGAGGTGGATCTTGGTGAAGCCCGCAGTGACGTACGCCCGGACGAGCTCGTCAGCGTGCGCCATGGCCTCATCTGGAGGCAGTGCGCGCCAACGGTTGGGGCCGAGGTGGTCTCCTCCGAGGATGACGCGCTCGCGGGGCAGCGACGCGGCGTCGGCCATCTCGAGCACGAGGTCGCGGAAGTCGGCGGGGCGAAGACCGGTGTACCCACCCGTCTGGTCGACCTGGTTGGAGGTTGCCTCGATGAGCACCGTGCCGCCGCTCTCGCGGGCGTGCTCGATCGCCGCCTGGAGCACCAGCGGGTGGGCGCTGCAGACCGACGTGATGCCGATGTGCTCGCCGGCCTTGTGCCGGCGCACGACATCGCGCAGTGAGGACGGCGGCGTCGTCGCGGGTCTGCGTTCTGGCGGGAGTTCACGTGTCGTTCCTCGCTCGGTGGGTCGGGTTCGACGGTCTGGCCGTCGTCGGCGGGCGTGCCGGTAGCGCAGCGTCAGTCGGTCGGCGAGATCGGGTGGCCTCGTCCCACGTGGGCTGGGCGTCGACACCACCGCTGAGGCGGGTCGACAGCGTCCCGGCGGCGACGGCCACCCGCAGCGCCCGCTCGAGGTCGAGCCCGCTCAGGCGCGCGTGGAGGAAGCCGGCCGCGAGGCTGTCGCCGGCGCCGACGGTGTCGACGACGTCCGCCGCGGGAGCGGTGACGTGCAGGGTCTGGCCCGCGGTGTGGACGAAGGCGCCCTCCGCCCCGCACTTGAGGACGACGGCACCGCCCGGAGCGAGCTGGTCCAGCAGGTGACGTGCCGCGTCGTGACGCGAACCGCCGCCGGACCACCCCGTGGTCGCGGCGACGCCACGCGCCTCGGACTCGTTGCAGAACAACGTCTCCACGTGGGCAGCGCTCGCGGCAGGTGCGCGTCCCACGTGCGCGCCGGGTCGTCGTTGGGGTCCACCGACGTCGACACTCCCCGCCGCCGAGCCTCCGCGAGCAGATCGGGCAGGTCGTCGACCGCTCCCAGGTGGAGGAACCACGAGCCGATGTGCAGGTGGCGCACCCTGTCGAGGCGGCAGACGGCAGGTCGCTCGGCACGCAGGTCACCCATCACACCGGGATCGGTGAGGATGTGCCGGTCGCTGGCGTCCTCGCGCCGCACGAGGATCACCGATGATCCGGTGCGCCCGCCAGCTACGGTCCGCACCGCGCTGACGTCCACGCCGCGGTCACCCAGACGCGACAGCATGAAGTCCCCGAAGGCGTCGTCGCCCACGACCCCGACGATCGCGGTGCGCGCGCCCAGGCGCGCCAGCCCGCAGGCGCTGATCGCCACCGAGCTGCCCACGGTCATCGTCGTCGGACCGGTGACGTCCTCGCGCTGCCCGAACGACATGGTCGGTACGCCGGTGACGACGATGTCGGGGTTGATCTCGCCCATCACGACGATGTCGGCCCAGCTCGGCGGTAGCGGTCACTTGCCCATCCCGGTCGTCAGCCCGCGAACGAAGGATCGCTGGGTCAGCAGGTAGAACGGCCGCCACCGGCAGGATCGACAGCACCGCCACCGACAGCACCAGCGGCTGGTTGGTGACGTACCGGCCCTGCAGCAGCGTGAGCCCGGCCATGAGCGTGCGCTGGGACTCGCTCTGCAGGAACACCAGCGCGACCAGCAGCTCGTTCCAGGCCCAGACGGCGTTGACGACGGTGATCGTCGCCAGCGCCGGTCGAGACATCGGCAGGACGACGGACCAGAGGGTGCGCAGCGGCCCGGCGCCGTCCACCACCGATGCCTCGACGAGCTCGCGCGGCACGGAGCTGAAGAAGTTCACCAGGAAGAACATCGCGAAGGGTACGAGCAGGCAGGAGTAGAAGAGCATCACCGACCACAGCCGGTTGACCAGGTGCAGGTTCACCATCACGACGAACATGGGCAGCAACAGCACGACCGGCGGAACCATGATGAAGCCGATGGCGCTGCTGAGCATCACCGAGCGCCCGCGGAACCGGCCGAACGCCACCGCGTAGGCCGCGAGTGCGGCGATCGTGCTCGACACCAGCACCGAGACGACCGTGACGATGAGGCTGTTGAGCGCCCATCGCAGCGTGGGGACGTCGGCCAGCGCGCTGGCGTAGTTGCTGAGCGTCGGCGAGGTGGGAAGCCCCAGGGGGTGGGTGGCGTAGTCCTCGGGTCGCTTCAAGCTGGTGAGCAGCATGAAGGTCAGCGGCGCCAGTGCGGCGATGGTGACCGCGAACAGCAGGACCTGCCGGGGGATGCTGGCCAGCTTCACAGGACACCTCCTTGGTCCTCGGGCGCCCGTCGCAGCCGGAGGTAGATGGCGATGAGCACGGCCGCCAGCACGAGCACGACGACCGCGGTGGCGTTCGCCAGACCCACCGAGCCCTGCGCGAACCCGTTGCGCCAGATGTAGAACTCCATCACCGAGGAGGAGTTGGCTGGTCCGCCCCCGGTCAGCACGTAGACGTAGGTGAAGACCCACGACAGCACCGTGATCGCCTCGGTGACGACGAAGAACTCGATGGTGGTGCGCAGCTGGGGGATCTGCACGCGAGTCTGCAGCTGCCACCACGACACGCCGTCCAGGCGTGCCGCCTCGATGACCTCCTGGGGCAGCGACAACAGTGCAGCGAGGAAGACGACGACCCCGAATCCGAGCTGCTGCCAGACGACGACCCCGCCGACCGACCAGATGGACAGCGTCCGCGAGCCGAGCCAGTCCTGGGCGAGGAAGCCCAGCCCGAGACCTCGCACCGCCTGGTTCAGCGCGCCGTTGAACTGCAGCAGCGCACCGAAGGCCAGGCCGATGCCCGCCGCCGGAAGGATGTAGGGCAGGAACACCGCCCCGCGGTGGAACCTCCAGCCGCGGACCCCCTCGTTCAGCACCACGGCGATGAGCAGGGCGAGCACGGTCATGACCGGCACGATGAGCAGCAGCCGCAGGTTGTTCGTCAGCGAGTGGATGAACACCCCGTCGTTCGCCAGCGCCTTGAAGTTGCCCAGGCCGACGAACTGCATCTGGTAGAAGGTGCCGGCGTAGAGGCTGTTCCTGACCACGGAGACGAGGGGGAACACGAACCCGAAGCCCAGCGCGACGACCGCCGGCAGCACGAACAGGTACGGCCACAGCGAGCGGCGACGTGGCGCCCTCTTACGGCGACCCCGGCCGGCTGCCGCGCGTGCGGCAGCCGGCGAGGTCGACGTCGCCTGGGTCACTGGGACGCCCACGCGGTGTAGTTCTTCACCTCGACCGGGTTCTGCGAGCGCCACTTCTCCACGGCCTGCTTGAAGGTGTCGACCGCCTTGGCGACCGTTCCACCGCTCGTGATGACCTGGCCGGCCGCGAGGTTGCCGTCACCGTCGACCGACGGCGGCAGGTAGTTCTCGAGCCAGACCGCGCCGTCAGACGAGTCGAGGTCCCACATCTGCTTGCCGAGGTCGTCCTTGATGGTCGCCTTGTCGAACCGCTTGTCCGCGGGGAAGATCCCGGTGGCCTCGTACCAGCTGGTGAGGTTCGCGGGCTCGTGCAGCCAGGCGAGGAACTGGGCGGCAGCCTTCTTGTTCTTCGACCAGGAGGTGATGAAGGCCGAGGAGGACTGCGTCGTGTTGTAGACGTCCGCGAGCTTGCCCGTGCCCCACTTCGGCGTCGGGGTGATCCCGACCTTGTCGGCGCCGAGCTGCTTGGCCCAGCTGTTGACGATGCCGTCAGTGCCCCAGGCCATGGCCGCCTTGCCGCTGCCGAACTTCGCCATGCCCTGGTCGAGCGTGAGGGACGCGATGTCGTCGTTGAGGCAGCCGTTCTGCTTCAGCTGGTGCATCGGCTCGTAGAGGCCGGTGTACTTGGGGTCGGTGATGTCGGCCTTGCCGATCACGGCCTGCTTGAGCTCGTCGGTCGAGTCCAGGTTCTGCTTGCCGAAGTTGGAGAAGAACCAGGCGCCGAAGTAGCCGTCCTTGTTGCCCATGCCGATCGGGGTCACGCCTGCGGCCTTCAGCTTGCGGCAGTCGCCCAGCAGGTCGTCGAAGGTCTTCGGCGGCTCGGACAGCCCGGCCTTGGCGAAGAGGTCCTTGTTGTAGGCGAGCGGGACGCCGATGACGTACAGCGGCATCGCGTAGAGCTTTCCCTTGTCGGTGTTCTCCTGCGTGCCGATCCAGTTGGCCCGTTGGTCCTCGGGCACGTAGTCCGAGATGGGCGCCACCGCGCCGGCCCACGCCTGCGACAGGACGGGGATGGTCGCCCACTGGGTGGCGATGTCCGGCCCGCTCTTGGTCTGGGCTGCAGTGGTGAAGGCGCCGATGAGGGTGTCGGTGGACTGGAGCACGAGGTTGATCTTCACGCCCGGGTGCTGCTTCTGGTAGTCGGCGATCCGTGCCTTCATCCAGTCGTTGGCGCCGGGGGCGTCGCTCTCGGCCCAGTACCAGTAGGTCAGGTCGGCCTTCTCTGCGTCGCCCGCCACCGCCGGAAGCGTTGCCGCTGCTGGGTGACGAGGCGGTGCAGGCCGCGGCCGTGACTGCGACGGCGGCCATGAGGGCGGCGCCGGCCAGGCGACGCGATCGGTGAGCCAACATGTGCGGACCTCTCTCAGTGGACGGCGACGCCGGGGTGACGTCGGCCGGGACGGTGCAGCAGACCGCTGGCGGGCGGTCGGGTGAGGTGGATGAAGTGGGTCAGGCTTGGAGAACGGCACGGAACCGGTACCGGTCGCCGCGATAGGTGATGTGGCCGCGTTCGACGCGCCGTCCCGGTGTCGTCGACGCAGATCTGGCGAGCCGACAGCATCGGCGCACCCGACGGGTAGGCCGAGCAGCCGCGCGTGCTCGTCATCCGCTGCGACGGCCTCCACCTCGTAGTCGGCGCGAAAGGGCCGGACCCCGTGGCGGCGCAGAACGGTGTAGAGCGACGCGTCCTGGAACGCGTCGGCGTCGACGTCCGGAGGAGGCTCCCCGGGACGATGCTGTGGTCGACCGCCACCGGGATGCCGTCGAGCTGGCGCAGCCGCCGCAGCGAG
>CAWFLV010000003.1:0-41955 GCA_963816695.1 uncultured Actinomycetota bacterium | reverse complement strand
GGAACCCAAATGCGGGCAGCCCGCCGCCCCGGCCGGCGCGGGCTCAGGCGGTGAGCACGCCGCCCTCGAACCGCTGGTGCTGGGTGCCGTCGGGCTCGACCACGGTGTCCTCCAGCGGGTACCCCCACGAGCTGGACGGCCCTCCGGCGTCCGACCACGCCGCGAGCACGCGGCCGCGCACGACGGACGGCGCGGCGCCGGGCAGCCACCAGAACTGGCCGTGCTCGAAGCGCTGGCCGCCACCGCTGCGGGGACCGAAGATCGGGTCGCTCGTGAGGTACCCCAGCACCCCCTGCTCGAGGCCGAGCTCGACCCACCGCTCGTACCGCGCCCCGTTGCAGAAGGACGTCGCCGAGCTGGTCGTGTCGGCCAGCGCCCCCCGCTCGAACTGCTGGACCCAGCCGTTGTTCCAGAACCTGCGGTCGCTGACCGGGTAGCCCAGGCTGCTGCGCTCACCACCGAGCTGCTGCCACCGCGTGTACGGGTAGCCGGTGAGCACCGAGGTCGCCGAGTGGGTGGTGTCGGCGATGATCCCGTGCTCGAAGTACTGGATCCAGCGGTCGCTGCGCACCACCCGGTCGTGCACGGGGTAGCCGAGCACGCCCCGCTCGGCGCCGAGCTGCTTCCAGCGGGTGAACGACATCCCCGACACGTACGTCGTCGTCGAGTGCGTGGTGTCGGCGAGAGCGCCCTTCTCGAACCACTGCACCCACCCGGACCCGTAGTGCTGCGGCTCGGACGTCGGGTAGCCCAGCGCGCCGCGCTCGCGGCCCAGGCTGCGCCAGCGCGAGAAGGGGAACCCGTAGACCGCGTGCGCGCCGGTCGCCGACGTCCACGAGATCGCGCCGTGCTGGTAGCTGACGTAGCGGCCGCGCCCGTCGCCCACCGCGCGCTCCGGCCCGGCCGACGCGCCGAGCGGCGAGCCGAGCGAGTTCATCGAGGCGTACTTCTGCGTGATCGGGCCCCACTGCGGGACGCACGGCGCGCTGTGCTCGGCCGTGGCGTTGTCGGTCAGCGACGTGGTCGTGCAGTTGGCCCACTTGTAGGGCGCGACGCAGCTGACGACGCGGCAGGCCACCCCGCCGCTGCACCGGATGTGGGTGTTGCACTGCCCGTACCGGAAGGCGTTGCAGCACACGCGTCGCTGGTCGCAGGTGGCCGCCGAGCCGCACTTGCAGCCGCAGCTCCAGCAGCCCTTGCTGCAGATGTTGTCGCCCGAGCAGCCGCTCTTGCAGTCCGAGCAGCTGGCGTTGCAGTCGACGATGTAGCGGTAGCCCCCGCCGCACCACGAGGAGTCCGCCGCCTTCCACCACCCGGCGGCGAAGGTGCCGGGCGGGCAGCCGTTGACGCCCTTGTTGATCGTGCAGCACATGACGGTGTAGCCCGCGCTGCAGGACGCCGCCGGCCCGCAGACGGTGGTGGCCGCGGTCTGCGGCGTCAGCACGTAGCCCTTGGCGTCGACCGCGAGCGCCGAGCCCACGACGGCGGTCTGCATCAGGAACCCGCGGCGGCTGAACCGCCCCAGCCCGCGCGAGAGCCGCTCGACGAGGCGCGTGGAGAAGGTCGTGGCCCTCGCGGCCTCCTGCACGGTGGTCATGGCATCGCCCCCTGGCGCAGCAGCGTGCTCCGGCTCGTGATGCGGACGCCGCGCACCAGCCGCGCTGCTCGCGGCACCAGCGCCATCCGCCGCGAGTGCGCCCCGAGGACGACGTAGAGGCAGAAGGCCCGGCCGCCTTCGCTGAAGAAGTGCTGCGCGGCGCTGACGCCCGGGTACAGGCGCGGCATCCGGTCGTAGCTGAACTGCGAGGGCCGCAGGGCCGGGCGCCCCTGCGGCTCGAACAGCCCCTGGTCGGCGACCTCGCTGCCGAACTCGATGAGCGAGACGAAGACGTCGTCGCTGCCGAGCAGGTCGATGACGCCCGAGCCGAAGTCACCACGTTCCGCCGGCAGGGGGCGCGTGCACGCGTGGAGCACCGGGTGGGTGACCTCGCCGGGGTCGCGCGGCTCGCGCCGGGAGATGCGGGTCTCCCAGCCGCCGTCCTGCGCTGCCACGGCCAAGCCGTACCGCGATCCGCTCATGTCCGCTCCGCCCTCATGCCCACCCTCATGCCCACACGGTCCCGACGACGGCCGCTGCGGCCACGACCAGCGAGCCGCGCGCCACCCGGTCGACCCGCGGACCCCACCGCTCGACCCGTTCGAACAGCACCCGCAGGTCGCCGGGGGCGTGCACGCCGTGCAGGGACAGCACGGGCAGCGCGCGCACCAGCCCGAAGGTCGCACCGACCAGCACCCCGACCCACGCCGTGCCCGACCACCCGGCCAGCAGCAGCACGGCGTAGACGGTCGAGCTCGTGACGATCGTCAGGACGCCCGCGCCGAGCTGCAGGCCGAAACCGATCCCGTAGACCCAGCCGCGGTAGCGCGCCAGCCACGCCTCGTCGACCTGCCGGTGCCAGGAGGGCAGCGCGTGCCCGCGCGCCCTGACATCGAGCGCCAGGCCGGCCAGCACGCCGAGCGCCACGGCCACGGCCGCCCATCCTGACGCGCGCCAGGACACCGGCAGCAGGCTGCCGACCAGCGCGCTCACCAGCCCGGCCGCGGCGCCGCCCACGAGCGATCCGGCAAGGTAGGCCGACACGGTCAGGCCCCAGCGGGCACGTCGGGCCCGCTCACCGAGCGGGCTGATGCTCGACAGCATCGACTCACCTCAAGGCGACCAGGTCGAGCGCAGCGCGGCCACGACGGCGAGCGGCAGCCCGACGGCCAGGGCCGAGAGGGTGGGGTTCACGAGGTGGGTGCCTCGTCGTCGGGGTTCTCGAACAGGCTCGGGTGGCCGGGCGCGATGCCCGCCCCGAGCAGCTCGCGGTCGACCCGGTCGAGGTCGGCGACGTCGTCGGCCGGCCCGATCCGCCCCGGCCCGGCCCGGCCGGCGCGCTGGCGAGCCTCCGCGGCGTCGCCGACCGCCTGCCGCATCAGGTCGCGCACCTGCGCCCACGTCGTCGAGGACCCCTCCCCCGTGATCACGCCGTCCTCGACGTAGACGAAGTACGGCGACCCGGGTACGGCGTAGTCGGTCCAGGCCCCGGAGGACTGCACGACCTCCAGCCGCGGGCCGGCGAGCTCGCGCAGCTGCGTGACGCTCTCGTCCTGCGGGCTCTTGGCGACGACGACGAGCCGGCCGTCCCCCGGGACGTCCGGCGCGCCGGCCGACAGCTCGTCCCAGAAGGTCTGGCACACGCTGCAGCCGCTGGACAGGAACGCCAGCAGCGTGCGGCGGCCACCGCCCTGCACCGGGATCGTGACCTCCTCGCCGGTGAGGGTGCTGCCGACGACCGCGTGGCCGCGCACGCTGGCCGGGCGCGTGTTGGGCACGACACCGGACTCGATGTCGACGGACACCGGCCCGGCCGCCGCGCCGTCCGCGTGGTCGTGCGACGCGCCGACCTGCTCCAGCTCCAGTCCGGCGCCCAGCTCGTGCAGCGCGCGCAGGATCAGGGCGTGGCTGCGCAGCAGCCCCAGGACGAGCACGGCCAGCAGGGCGATGGCGACCCCCTCGGCGATGACGACGGCGAGCACGGCTCAACCCCTCCTGGGCGCGGACGCCGACCGGACCGCGGCCGGCGTGACGGCGGGCAGGACGGCGATCACGACGTACGCCAGCGCCCCCACGAGCGCTGCGAGCCCCACGAGGGTCGCCCCGAGGGCGGGGGCGGCCCCCACCTGCGTCCAGAGCGACGCGGGAGGCGCCCAGGCCACGACCGCCGCCGACACGGTCAGTACGGCGGTGACGAGCAGGTGGCTGCGGGTCGGTGGGGTGTCGGCGCGGCCGAAGCAGCCGCAGGAGGCCAGCACACCACCGCGGGCGAGGGCCAGCGCCACGAAACCGGTGAACGCGGCGTAGGCCAGCGCCACGAGCGCGCCGGTGAGGTGGCCCGGCGCCGCGAGCGCCGACAGGCCCACGGCCACCTCGACGGCCGCGAGCGCGCGGACGAGCGCACCGCCGGCCGGCAGGCCGACCGACCGCAGGGCACGCACCAGCGGGGCCGGGTCGCGCAGCTTCGGCACGCCGGCCACGACGAGCAGCCCAGCCGCGGCCAGGAACGGGCCCAGCGCGACGTTCCCCATGCACGACGACGCTACACGCTGACCGCCGCGAAAGGGACGATCCGCCGTGGGTTCTGACCGGGTGCCTCAGGCCAGCGGCGCGTACGGCGCGCCCAGCGCGGCCAGCCGCTGCGCGCCGCCGTCGAGCGCGGTGAGCACCCACAGGCCGTCGTCGCTGACCGCGACCGTGTGCTCGAAGTGAGCCGCCCGGGAGCCGTCGACGCTCACGACGGTCCAGTCGTCGGAGAGCACGCGCGTCTGCGGGTTGCCGCGGGTGAGCATCGGCTCGATCGCGACGACCAGGCCCGAGCGCACCCGCACCCCCTTGTCGCGCACCCGGTAGTTCGGCACCTGGGGGTCCTGGTGCATCTCGGTGCCGATGCCGTGCCCGACGTACTCCTCGACGATGCCGTACGTGTGGCCGCACGAGAGCACGTGGTCCTCGACGGCGGCGCCGACGGCGTGCAGCCGCTCACCCACGGCCAGCGCGGCGATCCCGCGCCACATGGCCTCCTCGGTGACCTCGAGCAGCTCGACGTCCTCGGCGCGGGCGTGGCCGCGGTCGGCGCCGACGATGACCGTCACCGCGGAGTCGCCGTGCCAGCCGTCGACGATGGCGCCGCAGTCGATCGAGACCACGTCCCCGTCGGCGAGCACCCGCTCGCCCGGCACGCCGTGCACGATCTCGTCGTTGACCGAGATGCACACCGTGCCGCTGAAGGGCGGGTGCCCGTAGCCGAGGAAGCTGGGGACGGCCCCCGCACCCCGGATGCGGCGCTCGGCCAGCTCGTTCAGCTCACGCGTGGTCATACCCGCGGCCGCGGTGGTGCGCAGCAGCTCGAGGGTCTCGCCCACCACCAGGCCGGCGCGACGCATCGCGCGCACCTGGTCGGGCGTCTTGTACTGGATCCGGTCTCGACCGAGCATGCCGACCGCTCAGCGCTGGGGGTCCAGGGCCGCGACCAGGCGCCCCGTGACCTCGTCGACCTCGCCCAGCCCGTCGACGGCCACGAGCAGCCCGCGATCGCGGTACACCTCGACCAACGGCGCGGTCTCGTCGGCGTAGATCTGCTGCCGGCGCCGGATGACGTCCTCGGTGTCGTCGCTGCGGCTCTCGGTGGCGGCGCGCTTCATCAGCCGCTGCACGATCTCCTCGCGGTCGACCGTGAGCTCGACGACGCGGTCGAGCGCGTGGCCGCGCTCGGCCAGCATGGCGTCCAGCTCGCTCACCTGGGCGCGCGTGCGCGGGTAGCCGTCGAGCAGGAAGCCGTGCCGGGCGTCGTCCTGGGCCAGGCGGTCGCGCACCATCGCGTTGGTGATCTCGTCCGACACGTAGCCGCCGGAGTCGAGGATCTCCTTGACCTGCACACCGAGCTCGGTGCCCTCGGCGATGTTCGAACGGAAGATGTCACCCGTGGAGACCGCCGGGATGGCGAAGTGGGCTGCGAGGCGGCCGGCCTGCGTGCCCTTGCCCGCACCGGGCGGGCCGAGGATGACGAGACGCATCAGCGAAGGAACCCTTCGTAGTGTCGCTGTTGGAGCTGGGACTCGATCTGCTTCACGGTCTCGAGTCCGACGCCGACGATGATGAGGATCGACGTGCCGCCGAACGGGAAGTTGGCGTTGGCGTTGACGAACGCGAGCGCGATGAGCGGGATCATCGAGATCAGGCCCAGGTACAGGGCACCCGGCAGGGTGATGCGGGTGAGGATGTAGTCGAGGTACTCGGCCGTGGGTCGCCCGGCACGGATCCCCGGGATGAAGCCGCCGTACTTCTTCATGTTGTCGGCGATCTCGGTGGGGTCGAACGTGATCGCCACGTAGAAGTACGTGAAGAACACGATGAGCACGAAGTAGCTGAGCATGTAGATCGGGTGGTCGCCGCGCACGAGGTAGCGCTCGATCCACACGACCCAGCCGGACGTCTTGTTGCTCTGGAACTGCGCGATGAGCGCCGGCAGGTAGAGCAGCGAGGACGCGAAGATGACCGGGATGACGCCGGCCTGGTTGACCTTGATCGGGATGTAGGTGCTCGTGCCGCCGTACTGGCGCCGGCCGATCATCCGCTTGGCGTACTGCACCGGCACACGGCGCTGGGACTGCTCGACGAACACCACGGCCGCCACGATGACCAGGCCGATGAGCAGGACGAGCAGGAAGACGTTCCAGCCCTTGGCGGCCTTGATGGCCCACAGCGCCGTCGGGAAGCTCGCCGCGATCTGGGTGAAGATCAGCAGCGACATGCCGTTGCCGATGCCCTTGTCGGTGATGAGCTCACCGAGCCACATCACCGTGCCGGTGCCGGCGGTCATGGTGGCCACCATGATGAGCACGGTGACGATCGAGTTGTTAGGCACGAGGTCGGCGGCGCAGCCGGGGAACAGCGGGCTGGGCGTCGCGCGGGCCACGGACACCAGGGTGGTCGACTGCAGCACCGCCAGGCCGATGGTGAGGTAGCGCGTGTACTGGGTCAGCTTGGTGGTGCCCTGCTGACCTTCCTTCTTGAGCTCCTCGAAGCGCGGGATCACCACGGTCAGCAGCTGCACGATGATGCTCGCGGTGATGTACGGCATGATCCCGAGCGCGAAGACCGACATCTGCAGCAGCGCGCCGCCGCTGAACATGTTGACCAGGCCCAGCAGCGAGTTGTCCTTCGTCGCCGCGATGCACTCGCGCACGGCCGGGTAGGAGATGCCAGGCGTGGGCAGCAAGGACCCCAGCCGGAACAGCGCGATGACCGCCAGCGTGAACAGGATCTTCTTGCGCAGGTCGGGCGTACGGAATGCCCGTGCGAACGCGGTGAGCACGACTCCTCCAGTTCCACCGCGGTGGCGGCTTCGACGGCCCGTCACGACGGACCTGCGGACGATAACACCCCGGCCCCCGGCAGCTGCGGGGGTCCGGGGTGTCATCCACGAGCCCGGGTCGCGGGCCCGTGCGGTCTAGACCTCGGTGGCGCTGCCGCCGGCAGCGGCGATCTTGTCCTTCGCCGACGCCGAGAACTTGTGCGCCGTCACGTTGACGGCGACCGAGATGTCACCGGTGCCGAGCACCTTGACGGGCTGGCCCTTGCGGACCGCACCGCGCGCGACCAGCTCCTCGACGCTCACGTCGCCGCCCTCGGGGAACAGCTCACCGAGGCGGTCGAGGTTGACGACCTGGTAGCTGACCCGGAACGGGTTCTTGAAGCCGCGCAGCTTCGGCAGCCGCATGTGCAGCGGCGTCTGGCCGCCCTCGAAGCGGTCAGGCACCTGGTAGCGCGCGCTGGTGCCCTTGGTGCCGCGACCGGCGGTCTTGCCCTTGCTGCCCTCACCGCGACCGACACGGGTCTTGGCCGTCTTGGCCCCGGGCGCCGGACGCAGGTGGTGCACCTTCAGCGTGGTGTCCTTCGCCATGTCAGTCGACCTCCTCGAACGTCACGAGGTGAGACACCGTCGCCACCATGCCGCGGATCTCAGGGCGGTCCTCCTTGACGACGACGTCGCCGATCCGCTTGAGGCCGAGCGTGCGCAGGGTCTCCCTCTGGTTCTTCTTCCCGCCGATCTCCGAGCGGGTCTGGGTCACCTTGAGCCGCGCCATCAGGCACCTGCTCCGGCAGCCCGGGCCCGCAGCATCGCGGCCGGGGCCACGTGCTCGAGCGGCAGGCCACGCCGTGCGGCGACGGCCTCGGGGCGCTCCAGGCCCTTCAGCGCGGCCACGGTGGCGTGGACGATGTTGATCGCGTTGTCCGACCCGAGCGACTTGCTCAGGACGTCGTGGATGCCGGCGCACTCCAGGACGGCGCGCACCGGGCCACCGGCGATGACGCCGGTACCGGGTGCGGCAGGACGCAGCATGACGACGCCGGCCGAGGCCTCACCGGTGATCGGGTGCGGGATGGTGCCCTGGATGCGGGGCACCTTGAAGAAGGACTTCTTCGCCTCCTCGACGCCCTTGGCGATCGCGGCCGGCACCTCCTTGGCCTTGCCGTAGCCGACACCGACGGTGCCGTCGCCGTCACCCACCACCACGAGGGCGGTGAAGCTGAAGCGACGACCGCCCTTGACGACCTTGGCCACGCGGTTGATGGTCACGACGCGCTCGACGTACACGTTCTTGTCGGCCGCGTCGCGACCGCGGCCGCCGCCGTCACGACGGTCA
This sequence comes from uncultured Actinomycetota bacterium, assembly GCA_963816695.1. Lineage (GTDB taxonomy): Bacteria > Actinomycetota > Actinomycetes > Actinomycetales > Angustibacteraceae > Angustibacter. Next base: position 33,708 of record CAWFLV010000003.1, on the reverse strand, counting down.
CGACGGTCGTTGCCGCCGGCACCGGCACCGGTTCCACGGCGCTGGGGTCCAGGCATCAGACGTTCCTCTTCTCTGCGACTACGAACTCGCGGGTGGTCAGCGGCATCACAGCGACAGCCCACCCTCGCGGGCGCCGTCGGCGATGGCGGCGACCCGACCGTGGTAGCGGTTGCCACCGCGGTCGAACACGACGGCGTCGACGCCGGCCTGCTTGGCGCGGGCGGCGACGAGCTCGCCGACCTTCTTCGCCTTGGCGGTCTTGTCGGCGTCCAGGGCGCGCAGGTCCGGCTCCATCGTGGAGGCCGAGGCCAGCGTGCGGCCCTGGACGTCGTCGACGACCTGGACGAAGACGTGCCGCGTGGACCGGGAGACGACCAGGCGCGGACGCGCGGCCGTACCGGACAGCTTCTTGCGGACGCGCAGGTGGCGACGGCCTCGAGAGGCCACCTTGCCCTTGGTCCGCTTGACGATGACTGCCATGACTTACTTCCCAGCCTTTCCGACCTTGCGGCGGATGTGCTCGCCGGCGTACCGCACGCCCTTGCCCTTGTACGGGTCGGGCTTGCGCAGCTTGCGGATGTTCGCGGCGACCTCGCCCACCAGCTGCTTGTCGATGCCCTGCACCGACAGCCGCAGCGGGCCGTCCGTCGTGAAGCTGATGCCGTCAGGCGCCTTGACGGTGATGGGGTGGCTGTAGCCGAGCGCGAACTCGAGGTCGGAGCCCTTGGCCACCACGCGGTAGCCGGTGCCGACGATCTCGAGCTTCTTCTCGAAGCCGTTGGTGACGCCCTCGACCATGTTGGCGATGAGCGTGCGGGTCAGGCCGTGCAGCGAGCGGTTGCGCCGCTCGTCGTCCGGACGGGTGACGGTGATGGTGCCGTCGTCGTCGCGGTTCACGGCGATGGGGGCGGCCACCGTGTGCGACAGCGAGCCCTTGGGGCCCTTGACGCTCACGGCCTGGCCGTCGATGGTCACCTCGACCCCGGAGGGGACGGTGACGGGGAGTCGACCGATGCGGGACATCTGTGGTTCTCCTCCCTCACCAGACGTAGGCGAGGACTTCCCCACCCACGCCCTTCTGTGACGCCTGCTTGTCGGTGAGCAGGCCGGACGACGTCGACAGGATCGCGACGCCCAGGCCACCGAGCACCTTGGGCAGGTTCGTGGACTTGGCGTAGACCCGCAGACCGGGCTTGGACACGCGGCGGATGCCGGCGATCGAGCGCTCGCGGCTCGGGCCGTACTTGAGCTCGATCACGAGCTTCTTGCCCACCTCGGCGTCCTCGACCTTCCAGGACGAGATGTAGCCCTCGGCCTCGAGGATCTCGGCGATGTGGGACTTGAGCTTGCTGAACGGCATGGCCACGGAGTCGTGGTACGCCGAGTTGGCGTTCCGCAGACGCGTGAGCATGTCTGCGATGGGGTCGGTCATCATCGGGCTTTCCTGCCCTTCCTCACCGTGGTTTCGTCAGGCCGTGCGGCCCGGACCTGCGGTGTAGTGGTTACCAGCTGCTCTTCGTGACGCCCGGCAGCTCGCCACGGTGAGCCATCTCGCGAAGGCACACGCGGCACAGGCCGAACTTGCGGTACACCGAGTGCGGACGGCCGCACCGCTGGCACCGGGTGTAGCCGCGCACCTTGAACTTCGGCGTGCGCGCGGCCTTGTTGATCAGGGACGTCTTGGCCACGTCAGTTCTCCTTGAACGGGAAGCCGAGGCTCTTCAGCAGCGCCCGGCCCTCGTCGTCGTTGGTCGCGGTGGTCACGACCGTGATGTCCATGCCGCGGACGCGGTCGATGCGGTCCTGGTCGATCTCGTGGAACATCGACTGCTCGTTGAGACCGAAGGTGTAGTTGCCCTTGCCGTCGAACTGGCGGGGCGACAGGCCGCGGAAGTCGCGGATGCGCGGGAGGCCGACCGAGATCAGGCGGTCCAGGAACTCCCACATGCGGTCACCGCGCAGCGTGGTGTGCGCGCCGATCGGCATGCCCTCACGCAGCTTGAACTGCGCGATCGACTTGCGGGCCTTGGTGACGACCGGCTTCTGGCCGGTGATCGCCGTGAGGTCGCGCACGGCACCGTCGATGAGCTTGGAGTCGCGCGCGGCGTCGCCCACACCCATGTTGACGACGACCTTGACGACGCCAGGCACCTGCATGACGTTGGCGAAGCTGAACTGCTCGGTGAGCGCGGCGATGATCTCCTCGCGGTACTTCTGCTTCAACCGCGGCATCGGCCGGCTCTCGGTGGTGGCGGTCATCAGGCGTCCTTCCCCGACCGCTTGGCCACGCGCACGCGCACGGTGCGCTCGCGGCCGTCGCGCTCGACGGTCTCGGTGCGGTACCCGACACGGGTGCGCTTCTTGGTCTCGGGGTCGACCAGCATGACGTTGCTGATGTGCAGCGCGGCCTCCTGCGTCACGATGCCGCCGGTGCGGGCGCCGCGGCCGGTGGTGCCGGCCTTGGTGTGGCGCTTGACCTGGCGGACACCCTCGACGACGACGCGCTGGCGCTCGACGTCGACGCTGATGACCTTGCCCTGCTTGCCGCGGTCGCCGCCGTTCTTCTGCGCACGACCGGTGATGACCTCGACGAGGTCACCCTTCTTGATCTTCATCTTCGCCATGGCTCAGAGCACCTCCGGGGCGAGCGAGACGATCTTCATGAACCGCTTGTCACGCAGCTCGCGACCGACCGGCCCGAAGATGCGCGTGCCGCGGGGGTCCCCGTCGGGACGGAGGATGACGGCGGCGTTCTCGTCGAAGCGGATGTACGAGCCGTCCGGACGCCGGCGCTCCTTGGTGGTGCGCACGACGACCGCCTTGACGACGTCGCCCTTCTTGACGTTGCCGCCGGGGATGGCGTCCTTGACGGTGGCGACGATGACGTCACCGATACCCGCGTAGCGCCGACCCGAGCCACCGAGAACGCGGATGCAGAGGATCTGCTTGGCACCCGTGTTGTCGGCGACCTTGAGTCGCGACTCCTGCTGGATCACTGCTCACTCCTGTCGTCGCGCTGGTTCTCGCCGTGGCGAGCCTTGCGGAACTGGTCTGGTCTGTGTGCGTTACTTGGCGCGCTCGAGGATCTCCACGACGCGCCAGCGCTTGGTGGCCGACAGCGGCCGCGTCTCCATGATCAGCACGAGGTCGCCGGTGCCGGCGTCGTTGGCCTCGTCGTGCGCCTTCACCTTGCTGGTGCGGCGCAGGACCTTGCCGTACAGGGCGTGCTTGACGCGGTCCTCGACCTCGACGACGACGGTCTTGTCCATCTTGTCGCTGACGACGTAGCCACGGCGCGTCTTGCGGTAGGCCCGCTCGGTGCTCTGGGCGTCGGTGCTGGTGCTCACGGTGTCCTTCGTGCTCTGGGTGTCGCTCATGCCTGACCCTCCGGACGGGTCCTGATGCCGAGCTCGTACTCGCGCAGCACCGTGTAGATGCGGGCGATGTCACGGCGCACGGCGCGCAGCCGGCCGTGGCTCTCGAGCTGGCCGGTGGCCGACTGGAAGCGCAGGTTGAACAGCTCTTCCTTGGCCTTGCGCAGCTCCTCCACGAGGCGCTCCTCGCTCATCTCGGCCAGAGCCGAGGTGGTGAGGTCCTTGGAACCCACTGCCATCAGAGGTCACCGCCTTCACGCCGCACGAAGCGGCACTTCATGGGGAGCTTGTGCATCGCCCGCAGCATCGCCTCGCGGGCGATGGGCTCCGGGACGCCGGACAGCTCGAACATCACGCGTCCGGGCTTGACGTTGGCGATCCACCACTCCGGCGAACCCTTACCCGAGCCCATGCGGGTCTCGGCGGGCTTCTTGGTCAGCGGGCGGTCGGGGTAGATGTTGATCCACACCTTGCCGCCGCGCTTGATGTGCCGGGTCATGGCGATACGCGCGGACTCGATCTGCCGGTTGGTGACGTAGGCGGGCTCGAGAGCCTGGATGCCGTAGTCGCCGAAGGCGATCGTGGTGCCGCCCTTGGCAGCGCCCGAGCGACCCGGGTGGTGCTGCTTGCGGTGCTTGACGCGACGAGGGATCAGCATGGTCAGCCCTCCGTCTTCGGGGTCTCGGTGCCGGTGGCCTCGGGGGAGGCTGCCGGCGCGGACTCGGCCGGGGCGTCGCTGCGCGCGCCACGAGCCGGACGGTCGCTGCGGGCGCCACGAGCCGGGCGGTCGCTGCGGTCGGGGCGGGGGCCACGGGGCGCGCGCGGCGCAGCAGCCTGCTGCTGGGCCAGCTCGCGGTTGGTGACGTCGCCCTTGTAGATCCACACCTTCACGCCGATGCGGCCGAACGTCGTGCGGGCCTCGTACAGGCCGTAGTCGATGTTGGCGCGCAGCGTGTGCAGCGGGACGCGTCCCTCGCGGTAGAACTCCGAGCGGGACATCTCGGCGCCGCCGAGGCGGCCCGAGCACTGCACCCGGATGCCCTTGGCGCCGGCGCGCAGCGAGCTCTGCATGCCCTTGCGCATGGCACGACGGAACGAGACGCGGGCCGAGAGCTGCTCGGCGATGCCCTGGGCGACCAGCTGGGCGTCGATCTCGGGGTTCTTGACCTCGAGGATGTTCAGCTGGACCTGCTTGCCCGTGAGCTTCTCGAGCTCACCGCGGATGCGGTCGGCCTCCGCGCCGCGACGGCCGATGACGATGCCCGGACGCGCGGTGTGGATGTCGACGCGGACGCGGTCGCGCGTGCGCTCGATCTCGACCTTGGAGATGCCGGCCCGCTCCATGCCCGTGGACATGAGCTTGCGGATCGCGACGTCTTCCTTCACGTAGTCGCGGTAGCGCTGGCCCGGCTTGGTGCTGTCGGCGAACCACCGGCTCTTGTGGTCGGTGGTGATGCCCAGGCGGAACCCGTGCGGGTTGACCTTCTGTCCCACTAGCGGGTCCTCCCCTTCGTGGCGGCCTTGGTCCGGCCTTCGGTCTTCGTGTCGAGCGCGGTCGCGGGCGTGCCGACGACCACGGTGATGTGGCTCGTGCGCTTGCGGATGCGGTAGGCCCGCCCCTGCGCGCGCGGCCGGAACCGCTTCATGGTCGGTCCCTCGTCGACGAACGCGGCCTGGACGACCAGGTCACGCTCGTCGAACGCCTCAGAGGCCTGGTCTGCCTTGACCCGCGCGTTCGCCACGGCGCTCAGCAGCACCTTGCGGATGGGCTCGCTCGCCGCCTGCGGGGCGAACTGCAGCACCGCGCTGGCCTGCGTCGCCTGCTGGCCTCGGATGAGGTCGACGACGCGGCGCGCCTTCTGGGGCGTGACACGGACGTACCGCGCCTGCGCCTTGGCTTCCATCGCTGTCCCTTGTCTTTCGGTGGGTGGAGTCTGGTCGGGTGAGTGGCCGGTGAGGTCGCGCCGCGTCAGCGGCGGCGGCCCTTGCGGTCGTCCTTCTCGTGCCCGCGGAAGGTGCGGGTCGGAGCGAACTCACCGAGCTTGTGGCCGACCATGGCCTCGGTCACGAAGACCGGGACGTGCTTGCGGCCGTCGTGCACGGCGATCGTGTGACCGAGCATGTCCGGCACGATCATCGAGCGCCGGGACCAGGTCTTGATGACGTTCTTGGTCCCCTTCTCGTTCTGGGCGTCCACCTTCTTCGTGAGGTGGTCGTCCACGAAGGGGCCCTTCTTCAGACTGCGAGGCATGGGTCAGGGCTCCTGTCAGCGCTTCTTGCCGGTACGACGGCGACGGACGATCATCTTGTCGCTGTCCTTGTTCGGACGGCGGGTGCGGCCTTCCGGCTGGCCCCAGGGGCTCACCGGGTGGCGGCCACCGGACGTCTTGCCCTCACCACCACCGTGCGGGTGGTCGATCGGGTTCATGGCGACACCACGGACGGTCGGGCGCTTGCCCTTCCACCGCATGCGGCCGGCCTTGCCCCAGTTGATGTTGGACTGCTCGGCGTTGCCGACCTCACCGATCGAGGCGCGGCAGCGCAGGTCGACGTTGCGGATCTCACCGGACGGCATGCGCAGCTGGGCGTAGGGGCCGTCCTTGGCGACGAGCTGCACGCTGGCACCGGCCGAGCGGGCGATCTTCGCGCCGCCGCCGGGCCGCAGCTCGATGGCGTGGATGACCGTACCCACCGGGATGTTGCGCAGCGGCAGGTTGTTGCCGGGCTTGATGTCGGCACCGGGGCCGTTCTCGATCCGGTCGCCCTGGCGCAGCTTGGCCGGGGCCAGGATGTAGCGCTTCTCGCCGTCGGCGTAGTGCAGCAGCGCGATGCGCGAGGTGCGGTTGGGGTCGTACTCGATGTGCGCGACCTTCGCCGGCACGCCGTCCTTGTCGTGACGACGGAAGTCGATCACGCGGTAGGCGCGCTTGTGGCCACCACCGATGTGGCGCGTGGTCACCCGACCGGAGTTGTTGCGGCCGCCGCTCTTGCTGAGCGGGCGCACCAGCGACTTCTCCGGCGCGGAGCGCGTCACCTCGACGAAGTCGGCGACGCTGGCGCCGCGGCGCCCCGGCGTCGTCGGCTTGTACTTACGGATACCCATGGCTCAAAGTCCTCTTCGAAGTTCTCTCGTCGGCGACCCGGTCAGGAGACCGGACCCCCGAAGATGTCGATGGACCCCTCGCTCAGGGTCACGATGGCGCGCTTGGTGTCCTTGCGCTTGCCCAGGCCGAAGCGCGTCCGGCGGCTCTTGCCCTTGCGGTTCAGCGTGTTGACCGACCGCACCTTGACGCCGAAGACCTGCTCGACCGCGATGCGGATCTCGGTCTTGTTGGCGCGCGGGTCGACGACGAACGTGTAAGCGCCCTCGTCCAGCAGGCCGTAGCTCTTCTCCGACACCACGGGGGCGATCAGGATGTCGCGCGGGTCACGCTGCAGCTGGGTCCTCACTTGGCGGCCTCCGTCTCGGTCTGGGTGGCCTCGGACTCGGTGGCCTCGGACTCGGTGGCCACCGCCTTGGCGCTCTTGCCCTTGGCCGGGCCGGCGACGAACACGTCGAGCGCACCGGAGGTGAACACGACGTCGTCGGAGCACAGCACGTCGTAGGTGTTGAGCTGGTCGGGCACGATCACGTGCACGCGGTCGACGTTCGACAGGCTCTTCCAGCCGAGCACGTCGTCGCGCTCGACGACCACGAGCAGGTGCCGGCGGTCGGAGACCGCGGCCAGCGCCTGCACGGCGGTCTTGGTCGAGGGTGCGTCGCCGTCGACGAGCGAGGACAGCACGTGCACGCGGCCGTTGCGCGCCCGGTCCGACAGGGCACCGCGCAGGGCGGCGGCCTTCATCTTCTTCGGGGTGCGCTGGCTGTAGTCGCGCGGCTGCGGGCCGTGGACGACGCCACCGCCGGCGAACTGCGGCGCGCGGGTCGAGCCCTGGCGGGCGCGACCGGTGCCCTTCTGGCGGTACGGCTTGCGGCCACCGCCGCGCACCTCGCCGCGGGTCTTGGTGGAGTGCGTGCCCTGGCGGGCCGCGGCCTGCTGGGCCACGACGACCTGGTGGATCAGCGGCACGTTCGTCTGCACGTCGAAGATCTCGGCGGGCAGCTCGACGGTGCCGGTCTTGTCACCGGTCGGCGAGAGGACGTCGATGGTCGACATGGCGTCAGGCCCCCTTCACAGCGAGCTTGGCTGCGGTCTTGACCAGCACGACGCCGCCCTTGGGGCCGGGGACGGCACCCTTGATGAGCAGCAGGCCCTTGTCGGCGTCCACCGCGTGGATCGTGAGGTTCTGGGTGGTCTTGCGGACGTGGCCCATGCGACCGGCCATCTTCAGGCCCTTGAACACGCGACCGGGGGTCGAGGCACCGCCGATGGAGCCGGGCTTGCGGTGGTTGCGGTGCGCACCGTGCGAGGCGCCCACGCCGTGGAAGCCGTGGCGCTTCATGACACCGGCCGTGCCCTTGCCCTTCGTGGTGCCCACGACGTCGACCTTCTGGCCGGCCTCGAACACCTCGACGGTGACTTCCTGCCCGAGGGCGTACTCACCGGCGTCGGCGGTACGCAGCTCGACCAGGTGGCGACGCGGGGTGACACCGGCCTTCGCGAAGTGACCGGCCATGGGCTGGTTCACCTTGCGAGGGTCGATCGCGCCGTACGCGATCTGGACGGCGTCGTAGCCGTCGCTGTCGGAGGTACGGACCTGGGTGACGACGCACGGCCCGGCCTGGACGACGGTGACCGGCACGAGCCGGCCTGCTTCGTCCCAGACCTGGGTCATGCCGAGCTTCTCGCCCAGGACGCCCTGAATCTGCTTGGTCATTGAAAGGGATCCTTAGAGCTTGATCTCGATGTTCACGTCGGCCGGCAGGTCGAGCCGCATCAGCGAGTCGACGGCCTTGGGCGTGGGGTCGATGATGTCGATGAGGCGCTTGTGGGTGCGCATCTCGAAGTGCTCGCGGCTGTCCTTGTACTTGTGCGGCGAACGGATGACGCAGTAGACGTTCTTCTCCGTCGGCAGCGGCACCGGACCAACGACCGTCGCACCAGCGCGCGTCACCGTGTCGACGATCTTGCGCGCCGAGCTGTCGATGACCTCGTGGTCGTAGGACTTCAGCCGGATGCGGATCTTCTGTCCCGCCATCGCTTCGTTGAACTCTCTCTCGTCGCTGGTGCTGCTCGTCCCACGTGCGGCGGGAGCCGCACGGGGTGGTGACCTCTCCGACCCCCGAGGTCGGGCGTGTCGCTTAGCTGCCACACGCCAGGGCTGACATCCGAAGATGCCCACCGGGTCGATCAGTGCTTGTGCGCTCGGTGGTACTTCCCGCGCCGAGGGCCGCCCACCGCCAGGTGGTCAGCCGCGTCAGGGCGCGTCGAGCAACTTGCCTAGTGTGCCAGAGGCACGGGGGCCGGGTCCAATCCGCGCTCGGGGCGCTGGTGCTGACGGGGCGCCGGCCGCGCCGAGGGGCCCGGGCTGCTGCCCGAGCCCCTCGGCCGGATGGTGCGGTGCTACTTGATGATCTTGGTGACGCGACCCGCACCGACGGTGCGGCCACCCTCGCGGATGGTGAAGCCCATGCCCTCGTCCATCGCGATCGGCTGGATGAGGTCGACCTTCATGTCGGTGTTGTCACCCGGCATGACCATCTCGGTGCCCTCGGGGAGGGTCACGACGCCGGTCACGTCGGTGGTGCGGAAGTAGAACTGCGGGCGGTAGTTGCCGTAGAACGGCGTGTGCCGGCCACCCTCGTCCTTGGACAGGATGTAGACCTGAGCCTCGAACTCGGTGTGCGGGGTGATCGAGCCCGGCTTGCAGATGACCTGGCCGCGCTCGACGTCCTCGCGCTTGATGCCGCGCAGCAGCAGACCGACGTTCTCACCGGCCTGGCCCTCGTCGAGCAGCTTGCGGAACATCTCGATGCCGGTGACGGTCGTCTTGGCCGGCGGGCCGGTGTGGATGCCGACGATCTCGACCTCCTCGTTGACCTTGAGGATGCCGCGCTCGATGCGGCCGGTGACGACGGTGCCGCGACCGGTGATCGTGAAGACGTCCTCGACGGGCATGAGGAACGGCTTCTCGGTGTCGCGCACCGGCTGCGGGATCGACTCGTCGACCGCGTTCATGAGGTCCATGAGCTTGTCGGACCACTCCGGGTCGCCCTCGAGCGCCTTCAGCGCCGAGACGCGCACGACCGGCAGGTCGTCGCCCGGGAACTCGTAGGACGACAGCAGCTCGCGGACCTCCATCTCGACGAGCTCGAGGATCTCCTCGTCGTCGACCATGTCGGCCTTGTTGAGCGCGACGACGATGTAGGGGACGCCGACCTGGCGGGCCAGGAGGACGTGCTCCTTCGTCTGCGGCATCGGGCCGTCGGTGGCGGCGACCACGAGGATCGCGCCGTCCATCTGGGCCGCACCGGTGATCATGTTCTTGATGTAGTCGGCGTGACCCGGGCAGTCGACGTGCGCGTAGTGGCGCGCCTCGGTCTGGTACTCGACGTGCGCGATGGAGATCGTGATACCGCGCTGCTTCTCCTCGGGCGCCTTGTCGATCTGGTCGAAGGCCGAGGCCTCGTTCAGCTCGGGGTACTTGTCGTGCAGCACCTTGGTGATCGCGGCCGTCAGCGTCGTCTTGCCGTGGTCGATGTGACCGATGGTGCCGATGTTGACGTGCGGCTTAGTCCGCTCGAACTTCGCCTTACCCACTGTGGGTCCTCCTCAGGACTGGGTGTCTGGTGCCGCGGATCTGGGTGATGCGGCAGGTCTGGGGTGTGGAACGCGCTACCTGGCGAGCCAGGTCACTCGCCCCGGGCCTTCTTGATGATCTCCTCCGCGACGTTCCGGGGAACCTCGGCGTAGGAGTCGAACTGCATGCTGTAGTTGGCACGACCCTGGGTCTTGGACCGCAGGTCGCCAACGTAGCCGAACATCTCCGACAGCGGCACGGTCGCCCGGACCACCTTCACGCCGGAGGCGTCCTCCATCGACTGGATCTGCCCACGGCGGGAGTTCAGGTCGCCGATGACGTCGCCCATGTAGGACTCGGGCGTGCGCACCTCGACGGCCATGACCGGCTCGAGCAGGACCGGGTCGGCCTTGCGCACGGCCTCCTTGAGGATCATCGAGCCGGCGATCTTGAACGCCATCTCCGAGGAGTCGACGTCGTGCGAGGCGCCGTCCAGCAGGGTCGCCTTGATGCCCACGAGGGGGTACCCGGCGAGCACGCCGAGCTGCATGGCGTCCTGGATGCCCTGGTCGACGCTGGGGATGTACTCGCGCGGGACGCGGCCACCGGTGACCTTGTTCTCGAACTCGTACATCGCGCCGTCCTCGGACACCAGCGGCTCGAAGGTCATCTGGACCTTCGCGTACTGGCCCGAACCACCCGTCTGCTTCTTGTGGGTGTAGTCGATCTTCACGACCGGGCGGCGGATCGTCTCGCGGTAGGCCACCTGCGGCTTGCCGACGTTGGCCTCGACCTTGAACTCGCGGCGCATGCGGTCGACCAGGATGTCGAGGTGGAGCTCGCCCATCCCCTTGATGATGGTCTGGCCGGTCTCCTCGTCGAGCTGGACCTGGAACGTCGGGTCCTCCTCGGCGAGCTTCTGGATCGCGGTGCCGAGCTTCTCCTGGTCGCCCTTGGTCTTGGGCTCGATGGCCACCGAGATGACCGGCTCGGGGAAGGTCATCGACTCCAGGATGATCTGCTCGTTCGGGTCGCAGAGCGTGTCGCCGGTGGTGGTGTCCTTCAGGCCGATCATCGCGTAGATGTGGCCGGCGGTGGCCTCCTCGACCGGGTTCTCCTTGTTGGAGTGCATCTGGAACAGCTTGCCGATGCGCTCCTTGCGGCCCTTGGTCGAGTTGACGACGCCCGACCCGGCGGCGACGCGCCCGGAGTACACCCGGACGTAGGTCAGCTTGCCGAAGAACGGGTGCGAGGCGACCTTGAACGCGAGCGCCGAGAACGGCTCGGTGGAGTCCGGCTTGCGGATGATCTCCTTGGTCTCGTCGCGCACGTCGTGGCCGATCATCGGCGGGACGTCGAGCGGCGAGGGCAGGTAGTCGACGACGGCGTCGAGCATGGGCTGCACGCCCTTGTTCTTGAACGCCGAGCCGCACAGCACCGGGTAGATGTCGCCGGCGACGGTGAGCTTGCGGATCGCGCCCTTGATCTCCTCGGGCGTGAGGTCCTCGCCGCCGAGGTACTTCTCGAGCAGGGCCTCGTCGGTCTCGGCCACGGTCTCGACCAGCGTGTGGTGGTACTCGGCCGCCTTCTCGGCGAGCTCGGCCGGGATCTCCTCGATCGTGTAGGCCTCGCCCTTGCCGGTGTCGCCGCGCCAGGTGAGCGCGCGCATGTAGACCAGGTCGACGACGCCCTCGAAGGAGTTCTCGGCGCCGATGGGCAGCTGGATGACGAGCGGCTTGGCGCCGAGGCGCTCGATGATGGTCTTGACCGTGAAGTAGAAGTCCGCGCCGAGCTTGTCCATCTTGTTGACGAAGCAGATGCGCGGGACGTTGTACTTGTCGGCCTGGCGCCAGACGGTCTCGGACTGGGGCTCGACGCCCTCCTTGCCGTCGAAGACCGCGACCGCGCCGTCGAGGACGCGCAGCGAGCGCTCGACCTCGACGGTGAAGTCGACGTGGCCGGGAGTGTCGATGATGTTGAACTGGGTGCCCTCCCAGAAGCAGGTCGTCGCGGCCGACGTGATCGTGATGCCGCGCTCCTGCTCCTGCTCCATCCAGTCCATCGTGGCGGCGCCGTCGTGGACCTCACCGATCTTGTAGTTGATCCCGGTGTAGAACAGGACCCGCTCGGTGGTCGTCGTCTTGCCGGCGTCGATGTGCGCCATGATGCCGATGTTGCGGACCTTCGTGAGGTCTGTCAGCACGTCCTGTGCCACGGTGCTCCTGCCCTGCTGCGTTGTCGTCGACGGGGTCGTTGTCGACTGCGTGTCGGAAGTTCTGGGGTGGGTGGGGCGCTGCCCCACCGGCTCACCAGCGGTAGTGCGCGAAGGCCTTGTTGGACTCGGCCATCTTGTGGGTGTCCTCGCGGCGCTTGACCGCGGCACCCAGGCCGTTGCTGGCGTCGAGGATCTCGTTCATGAGGCGCTCGGTCATGGTCTTCTCGCGACGGTCGCGCGAGTAGTTGACCAGCCAGCGCAGCGCCAGGGTCGTCGAGCGACCGGGCTTGACCTCGATCGGCACCTGGTAGGTGGCGCCACCGACGCGGCGGCTCTTGACCTCGATGGCGGGCTTGACGTTGTCGAGCGCGCGCTTGAGCGTGACCACGGGGTCGGTGCCGGTCTTCTCGCGGGTGCCCTCGAGGGCGCCGTACACGATGCGCTCGGCCACGGACTTCTTGCCGTCGAGCAGGATCTTGTTGACCAGCTGGGTGACCAGCGGGGAGTTGAAGACCGGGTCGACGACGAGCGGCCGCTTGGGGGCCGGACCCTTGCGGGGCATTAGCTCTTCTCCTTCTTGGCGCCGTAACGGCTGCGAGCCTGCTTGCGGCCGCGCACACCCTGGGTGTCGAGCGAGCCGCGGACGATCTTGTACCGGACACCCGGCAGGTCCTTCACACGACCGCCGCGCACGAGCACGATCGAGTGCTCCTGCAGGTTGTGGCCGACGCCCGGGATGTAGGCCGTGACCTCGATGCCGCTGGTGAGCCGCACGCGGGCGACCTTGCGCAGGGCCGAGTTCGGCTTCTTCGGGGTCGTCGTGTAGACGCGGGTGCACACGCCCCGCCGCTGCGGGCTCCCCTTCAGGGCAGGGGTCTTGGTCTTCGTGACCTTGTCCTGCCGGCCCTTGCGGACCAGCTGCTGGATCGTGGGCACTCTGTCTCCGTCTCTTGCGCGGTGCTTGTGTGGTGGTGCTCGTGGTGGTGCTGCGGTGGTCGTGCGGGTGGTGCGGTGGTGCGTGCGCTGGTTCGTCGTGGTGCGGGTCCTGCGGTCTGCGGGTGGACGCGCCGCCCGCCGCCGACGACCCCCGAGGTCGGGCGTGTCGCGTGCGGTCCGCGGCCTTCATCCGAGCTGACGCCTCACCGGGGGGACCCCCGGGTACGTCAGCCTGCTCGTGGAGCCCAGGTGACCCCAGGCACGGAGGACAACTTTACCCGTCCGTGCTCGACGAGGTCAAAATGGCCCGGGCCGGGCCGCGGGCGGTCACCCACCGGCGTCGGTGGGTGGCCGCCCGCGGCCGGTTGCGGACTCAGTTGCCGCGAAGGTCCCCGAAGTCGAGGTCCTCCAGCGGCACGGCCTGACCCGACCCCGTGCCGAAGGGCGCGTAGTCGATGTCCTCGTAGCCAGGCATCGCGTACATCAGCGAGCGCGCCTCCTCGGTGGGCTCGACCCGGACGTTGCGGTAGCGGGGCAGCCCCGTACCGGCCGGGATGAGCTTGCCGATGATGACGTTCTCCTTCAGGCCCAGCAGCGGGTCGCTGCGCCCGTTGATCGCGGCGTCCGTGAGCACCCGGGTGGTCTCCTGGAACGACGCGGCCGACAGCCACGAGTCGGTCGCCAGCGAGGCCTTGGTGATGCCCATGAGCTCGGGACGGCCCGAAGCCGGTGCACCGCCCTCGGCGACGACGCGACGGTTCTCGGACTCGAAGCGGGCCCGCTCGGCCAGCTCGCCGGGCAGCAGCTCGGCGTCGCCCGACTCGATGATCGTCACCCGACGCAGCATCTGCCGGACGATGACCTCGATGTGCTTGTCGTGGATCGACACGCCCTGGCTGCGGTAGACCTCCTGGACCTCGTCCACGAGGTGCACCTGCACCGCACGCGGGCCGAGGATGCGCAGGACCTGCTTGGGGTCGATGGCGCCCTGGACCAGCTTGGTGCCGACCTCGACGTGGTCGCCGTCCGCCACGAGCAGGCGCGAGCGGCGCGACACCGGGTAGGCGTGCTCCTCCGAGCCGTCGTCGGGCGTCAGCACGATCCGCCGGGTCTTGTCGGTCTCCTCGACCGCGATCCGTCCGGTGGCCTCGGCGATCGGGGCCACGCCCTTGGGGGTGCGGGCCTCGAACAGCTCGACCACACGCGGCAGACCGTGGGTGATGTCGTCACCCGCGACGCCACCGGTGTGGAACGTGCGCATCGTCAGCTGCGTACCGGGCTCACCGATCGACTGGGCGGCGATGATGCCGACCGCCTCGCCGATGTCGACCAGCTTGCCGCTGGCCAGCGAGCGGCCGTAGCACAGCGCGCACGTGCCGACCTTGGACTCGCAGGTGAGCACCGAGCGCACCTTGACCTCACGCACGCCGTTCTCGATCAGCATGTCGATCGAGACGTCGCCCAGGTCGGTGCCGGCCTCGAGCAGCGTCTTGCCGTCGACGACGACGTCCGCAGCCAGGCTGCGGGCGTAGACGCTGGTCTCGACGTCGTCGTGCTTGCGCAGCGCCCCGTCGGTGCCCTCCACCGCGATCGGCAGGACGAAGCCGCGGTCGGTGCCGCAGTCCTCCTCGCGGACGATGACGTCCTGCGAGACGTCCACCAGGCGCCGGGTGAGGTAGCCGGAGTCGGCGGTGCGCAGGGCGGTGTCGGCCAGACCCTTGCGGGCACCGTGGCTGGAGATGAAGTACTCCAGCACCGAGAAGCCCTCGCGGAAGTTCGCCTTCACCGGGCGCGGGATGATCTCGCCCTTGGGGTTGGCGACCAGGCCGCGCATACCGGCGATCTGGCGGACCTGCATCCAGTTACCACGCGCACCGGAGTTGACCATCCGGTACACCGAGTTGGACGCCGGGAGGTTGGCCTCCATCTCCTTGGCGATCTCGTTGGTGGCCTGGGTCCAGATCTCGATGAGCTCCTGACGGCGCTCGTCGTCGGTGATCAGGCCTCGCTCGTACTGGCCCTGGACCTTGGCGGCCTTGGCCTCGTACGACTCGAGGATCTCCTGCTTGCGCGGCGGCGTCACGACGTCGGAGATGGCGATCGTCGTGCCGGAGCGGGTGCCCCAGTGGTAGCCGGCCTCCTTCAGCGCGTCGAGGGTCGCGGCGACCTGCACCTTGGGGTAGCGCTCGGCGAGGTCGTTGACGATGGCCGACAGCGTCTTCTTGTCGACCGGCTCGTCGACGAAGGGGTAGTCGCTCGGCAGCGTCTCGTTGAACAGCGCCCGGCCCAGGCTGGTCTCGACCAGCATCGGCTGACCCGGCTCCCACCCCTCGGGGATGGCCATCTCCTGGTTGGGGACGACGCCCTCGAGGCGCAGCTTGACCTTCGTGCCGAGCCCGAGCTCGCGCGCGTCGTAGGCCATGATCGCCTCGGCGATGGTGCCGAACGCGCGGTTCTCCCCCACGCCGTCGTCGGCGAGCGACGTCAGGTGGAACAGGCCGATGATCATGTCCTGGGTGGGCATGGTCACCGGACGGCCGTCGGCCGGCTTGAGGATGTTGTTGCTCGACAGCATCAGGATGCGGGCCTCGGCCTGGGCCTCGACCGACAGCGGCAGGTGCACGGCCATCTGGTCGCCGTCGAAGTCGGCGTTGAAGGCCGAGCAGACGAGCGGGTGGATCTGGATGGCCTTGCCCTCGACCAGCTGCGGCTCGAAGGCCTGGATGCCGAGGCGGTGCAGCGTCGGTGCGCGGTTCAGCAGCACCGGGTGCTCGGTGATGACCTCCTCGAGCACGTCCCACACGACCGACCGGCCGCGCTCGACCATGCGCTTGGCGGACTTGATGTTCTGCGCGTGGTTGAGGTCGACCAGCCGCTTCATGACGAACGGCTTGAACAGCTCCAGCGCCATCTGCTTGGGCAGACCGCACTGGTGCAGCTTCAGCTGCGGGCCGACGACGATGACCGAGCGGCCGGAGTAGTCGACGCGCTTGCCGAGCAGGTTCTGGCGGAACCGGCCCTGCTTGCCCTTGAGCATGTCGGACAGCGACTTCAGCGGCCGGTTGCCCGGGCCGGTGACCGGACGACCACGACGGCCGTTGTCGAACAGCGCGTCGACGGCCTCCTGCAGCATCCGCTTCTCGTTGTTGACGATGATCTCGGGCGCGCCGAGGTCCAGCAGCCGCTTGAGGCGGTTGTTGCGGTTGATGACCCGGCGGTACAGGTCGTTGAGGTCGGACGTCGCGAAGCGGCCACCGTCGAGCTGCACCATCGGGCGCAGGTCCGGCGGGATGACCGGCACGCAGTCCAGCACCATGCCCATGGGCGAGTTGCGGGTGGTGAGGAACGCCGAGACGACCTTGAGGCGCTTCAGCGCCCGGGTCTTCTTCTGGCCGCGGCCGGTCGCGATGGTCTCGCGCAGGCTCTCGGCCTCGGCGACGAGGTCGAAGCTCTCGAGCCGCTTCTGGATCGCCGCAGCGCCCATGCCGCCCTCGAAGTACAGCCCGAACCGGTCGCGCATCTCGCGGTAGAGCACCTCGTCGCCCTCGAGGTCCTGGACCTTGAGGTTCTTGAAGCGGTCCCAGACCGCCGACAGGCGCTCGATCTCGGCGTCCGCGCGCTTGCGCAGCTGGTTCATCTCGCGCTCGGCCGACTCGCGCACCTTGCGGCGGGCGTCGGCCTTGGCGCCCTCGGACTCCAGCTGGGCCAGGTCGGTCTCGAGCCGCTTGGCGCGGGCCTCGACGTCGGCGTCGCGGCGGTTCTCGACCTCCTTCTTCTCGACCTCGATCTGGGCCTCGAGCGAGGGCAGGTCGCGGTGGCGGCCCTCCTCGTCGACCGAGGTGATCATGTAGGCCGCGAAGTAGATGACCTTCTCGAGGTCCTTCGGGGCCAGGTCGAGCAGGTAGCCGAGCCGGCTCGGCACGCCCTTGAAGTACCAGATGTGCGTGACGGGGGCCGCCAGCTCGATGTGGCCCATGCGCTCACGGCGCACCTTGGCGCGCGTCACCTCGACGCCGCAGCGCTCGCAGATGATGCCCTTGAAGCGCACGCGCTTGTACTTGCCGCAGTAGCACTCCCAGTCGCGGGTAGGACCGAAGATCTTCTCGCAGAAGAGCCCGTCCTTCTCCGGCTTGAGGGTGCGGTAGTTGATCGTCTCGGGCTTCTTCACCTCGCCGTGCGACCACTGGCGGATCTCGTCCGCGGTCGCCAGGCCGATGCGCAGCTCGTCAAAGAAGTTGACGTCCAGCACGTGTGTCCTTCTCTCAGTCTTCTAGGTCTGTTGGGTCCGACGGTTGCTGACGGTGTCGATCGACGTGACCGTCAGACCTCCTCGACGCTGCTCGGCTCGCGCCGGGACAGGTCGATGCCCAGTTCCTCGGCGGCGCGGAAGACGTCCTCGTCCGCGTCGCGCATCTCGATGGACGTGCCGTCGCTGCTGAGCACCTCGACGTTGAGGCACAGCGACTGCATCTCCTTGAGGAGCACCTTGAACGACTCCGGGATGCCCGAGTCGGGGATGTTCTCGCCCTTGACGATGGCCTCGTAGACCTTCACGCGGCCCTGGATGTCATCGGACTTGATGGTGAGCAGCTCCTGCAGCGTGTAGGCCGCGCCGTACGCCTCCAGCGCCCAGACCTCCATCTCGCCGAACCGCTGGCCGCCGAACTGGGCCTTACCGCCCAGGGGCTGCTGCGTGATCATCGAGTAGGGGCCGGTCGAGCGGGCGTGGATCTTGTCGTCGACCAGGTGGTGCAGCTTCAGGATGTACATGTAGCCCACCGACACGGGGTCGGGGAACGGCTCGCCGCTGCGGCCGTCGAACAGCATGCCCTTGCCGGTGCCGTCGATGAGCCGCACGCCGTCGCGGGTCGGCAGCGTGCTGTCGAGCAGGCCGGTGATCTCCTCCTCGCGAGCGCCGTCGAACACCGGCGAGGCGACCCGGGTGCCCGGGGGCGCCTCGAGCGCGTCGGCCTTCATGTCCTTGGCCCACTCCGGGGCGCCCTCGACCTTCCAGCCGCGCGAGGCGACCCAGCCCAGGTGCGTCTCGAGCACCTGGCCGACGTTCATCCGGCTCGGCACACCGAGCGGGTTGAGGACGACGTCGACCGGGGTGCCGTCGGACAGGAACGGCATGTCCTCGACCGGGAGGATCTTGGAGATGACGCCCTTGTTGCCGTGGCGGCCGGCGAGCTTGTCGCCGTCGGTGATCTTGCGCTTGTTCGCCACGTAGACGCGGACGAGCTGGTTGACGCCCGGGGGCAGCTCGTCGCCCTCCTCGCGGTCGAAGACCTTCACGCCGATGACCGTGCCGGTCTCGCCGTGGGGGACCTTCAGCGAGGTGTCGCGCACCTCGCGCGCCTTCTCACCGAAGATGGCGCGCAGCAGGCGCTCCTCCGGCGTCAGCTCGGTCTCGCCCTTGGGCGTGACCTTGCCGACCAGCAGGTCGCCGTCGCGGACCTCGGCCCCGATGCGGATGATGCCGCGCTCGTCGAGGTCGGCGAGGACCTCCTCGGAGACGTTCGGGATGTCGCGCGTGATCTCCTCCGGGCCCAGCTTGGTGTCGCGGGCGTCGACCTCGTGCTCCTCGATGTGGATCGAGGAGAGCAGGTCGTCCTGCACCACGCGCTGGCTGAGGATGATCGCGTCCTCGTAGTTGTAGCCCTCCCACGGCATGAACGCCACGAGCAGGTTGCGCCCGAGGGCCATCTCGCCGCCGTCGGTGGACGGGCCGTCGGCGAGCAGCTGGCCGACCTCGACGCGGTCGCCCTCGTCGACGGTCGTGCGCTGGTTGTAGGACGTCCCCTGGTTCGAGCGACGGAACTTCGCGACCCGGTAGGTCGTGTAGGTCGCGTCGTCGTTGGCCACGGTGACGGTGTCGGCCGAGACCTCCTGCACGACGCCGGCCTTCTCGGCCCGGACGACGTCACCGGAGTCGAGCGCCGCGCGGTGCTCCATGCCGGTGCCCACGAGCGGGGCCTCGGCCTTGACCAGCGGCACGGCCTGCCGCTGCATGTTCGAGCCCATGAGGGCGCGGTTGACGTCGTCGTGCTCGAGGAACGGGATCATCGCGGTCGCGGCCGAGACCATCTGGCGCGCGGCGACGTCCATGTAGTCGACGTCCTCGGCCGGCACGAGCTCGACCTCGCCGCCCTTGCGGCGGACGGTCACCATCTCCTCGGCGAAGTGGCCCTTGTCGTCCAGCGGCGCGTTGGCCTGCGCGATGACGAACTCGTCCTCCTCGTCGGCGGTGAGGTAGTCGACCTCGTCGCTGACCTGGCCCTTGGCCACCTTGCGGTACGGCGTCTCGACGAAGCCGAACGCGTTGATGCGCGCGTAGGTCGACAGCGAGCCGATCAGGCCGATGTTCGGGCCCTCAGGGGTCTCGATCGGGCACATGCGGCCGTAGTGCGAGGGGTGGACGTCGCGGACCTCGAAGCCGGCGCGGTCGCGGGACAGACCACCCGGGCCCAGGGCCGACAGCCGGCGCTTGTGGGTCAGACCGGCGATCGGGTTGGTCTGGTCCATGAACTGCGACAGCTGGCTGGTGCCGAAGAACTCCTTGATGGAGGCGACGACCGGCCGGATGTTGATCAGCGTCTGCGGCGTGATGGCCTCGACGTCCTGCGTGGTCATGCGCTCGCGGACGACGCGCTCCATGCGGGACAGACCCGTGCGGACCTGGTTCTGGATCAGCTCGCCGACCGTACGCAGGCGACGGTTGCCGAAGTGGTCGATGTCGTCGACCTCGACGCGCAGGTCGACCTGCTGGCCGTTCTTGACGCCGGGCATGGTCGAGCCGCCGGCGTGCAGGGTGACCAGGAAGCGGATCGTCGCGACGACGTCGTCGACGTCCAGCACGCTGGCGTTCGGCGCCTTGTCGACGCCGAGCTTCTTGTTGATCTTGTAGCGGCCGACCTTGGCGAGGTCGTAGCGCTTGGGGTTGAAGTAGAGGTTCTCGAGCAGCGTCTGCGCGGCCTCGCGGGTGGGGGGCTCGCCCGGGCGCAGCTTGCGGTAGATGTCGAGCAGCGCGTCGTCCTGGCCGGAGGTGTGGTCCTTCTCCAGCGTCTGGCGCATCGACTCGTACTCGCCGAACTCCTCGAGGATCTGCGCCTCGGTCCAGCCCAGGGCCTTCAGCAGCACCGTGACCGACTGCTTGCGCTTGCGGTCGATGCGCACGCCGACCATGTCGCGCTTGTCGATCTCGAACTCCAGCCAGGCACCGCGCGAGGGGATGACCTTGGCGGTGTAGACGTCCTTGTCGGAGGTCTTGTCGGCGGTGCGCTCGAAGTAGACGCCCGGCGAGCGGACGAGCTGGGAGACCACGACGCGCTCGGTGCCGTTGACGACGAAGGTGCCGCGCTCGGTCATGAGCGGGAAGTCGCCCATGAACACCGTCTGGCTCTTGATCTCGCCGGTGTTGGTGTTCATGAACTCGGCGGTGACGAAGAGCGGGGCGGCGTAGGTCATGTCCCGCTCCTTGCACTCGTCGATCGAGTACTTGGGCGGCTCGAACCGGTGGTCGCGGAACGACAGCGACATCGACCCGGAGAAGTCCTCGATCGGCGAGATCTCCTCGAAGATCTCCTCCAGACCGGACTTCTCGCGGATGTGGCTGTCACCCAGGCTGGCCTGGCCGCGCTCCTGCCAGCGCTCGTTGCCGAGCAGCCAGTCGAAGCTGTCGGTCTGCAGCGCGAGGAGGTCGGGGACCTCAAGCGGTTCGTGGATCTTGCCGAAACTGATGCGGCCGGAGGCCGTACGAGCAGTGGACTTCGCGGGTGCTGTGCGCGAGGCAGCCAAGGAGGGTCCTTCCACGGGCCTTTGATGCGATGAGTACGCACGCCGATCGACCCGGCACTGGGAAGGGCACAGGAGTGCTCATCCGAGAGACGGGCTGGGGAGATGGGCAGCGCAAAGCGCAAGCATACATGAAGGAGTGGGCGCAAGGAAACGCCCGCATCGGGGCGTCTGCCTGCGCAGGATCGCTCGACTGCGCCACGAGGATGACGCTCGAAGCGCCCCCGCGTCAAGGCTTCGCGGCACCCCGGCGCGGCGCCGCCCGCCCGGGCGGTGCGCGCCGAGCCGCGCTACAGGCCCCTGACCTGCGAGACCAGCCACCGGCCGTCGCGCTCGACCATCGTCATCTCGACCCGGTTCTGGTCGACCTGCGGGCGCTCCAGCCGGGTCGAGGTGGTCGTCTGGTTGACGAACAGCACCACCACCACCCGGTGCGCCGTGGCCTGCTGGACCCCCACCGCGGCCACGTCGGCGACCACGGCGGCCTTGGTGTCGGTGGCGACCTGCTTCACCGCGTCGGCCGTGGTGCGGGCGTACTGCTCGGCGAACGGCGAGGTGGTGAGCGCGCGCCCGGCGGCGAAGTCGGCGTCGAGGTGGCGGTAGTCGTAGCTGAGGATCTTCGTCGCGGCCGTGCGGGCCGCGCGGACGGCCTCCCCGCGCGCCTGGTCGACGGCCCGGGCGCTGCGGTCGGCCCGCACCAGCAGGCCCAGCGCCAGCAGGACGACGACCAGCAGCGCCGGCGAGGGCGGCCAGCACCCACCCGGGCACCCGCCGTGCGTCCGGCCTGTCCGGCCCGCTCGACCCGCCTGACCCATCTGACCCAGTCGGTACCTCGCCGCTGGTGTCACTCGTGACGCGTTCGGGACCCTCGACCCGCTCCGAGAGGGTGGGGAACGCGTCACCAGTGGGCGGGTCGGGGGGCAGCACGGGGCGCGAGCGCTCGCCGGCCACGCGACGGCGGCGCGGGCTGGGGCTCACAGCGGTCCCTTCGAGACGTCGGACGTCGGTCATGTCGGCCTCCTCAGCCCACGAACTGCAGCTGGTCGGTGAGCCACTGCCCGCCGGAGCGGGTGAGGTCGACCTGCATACGGTAGTGACGGGCCACCGGCGTCGTCGCCGAGGTGTTGGTGACGTCGGCGTCGACGACCAGCAGGACGCGAGCGCTGTCGCCGTCGTGCGACACGAGCCCGGCCGTGAGCACCTTGCCCTGGCTCACCGCCTTGTTGCTGGTCACCAGCGACTTGAGCTGGTCGGTCTGGGCGGCGAACTCCTTCTTGAACGTGCCCGTCGCGTCGTCCAGCACGCGCTGGGAGTCGCGGTCGAAGGTGCGGTAGTCCAGCGTCGTGAAGTTGACCGCGAGCTGGGTCGCAGCGGCGACGGCGTCCTCCCCCGCCGCGCTGCTGCGGCGCTCGGCCAGCACGCGGCGTCCGACCAGCGCGCCGGCCACGAGCCCGGCCACGACGAGCAGGGCGAGGGCGGCGGCCAGTCCGGCCCGCACGCGCGGGCGGGCCAGCGCGCTCCTCACTGCCCCTCCTGACCGGCGAGCAGCATCCAGGCCAGCGTGTCGACCCCGGACGGCGGCGCGGCGGTCACGACGGTCGGGGCCTCGGCGCCGTCCGCCCCCCACGCACCACCCAGCCCGAAGGGCACGGACGACGCGGGCGCGCTCTGCGGGCGGGGGGCGTTCTGCGCGCCGCGCACGGACGTCGCCGAGCCGCGGGGCAGGGCGCACCGCACGCTGGTGTTGACCGGTGGCAGACCGGTGGTCTGCTGCGGGTCGGTGCGCTTGGTGCTGCCGTAGCCCTTCGTGCAGGCCGGCGGGTTGTCGCTGTTGATCTGCAGGCCGAAGTGCGCCGTCCCGTCGCCGGGGACGACGGTGTAGCCGCCGCGGACGACGTCCGGGTAGGTGATGAACATCTGGCGGATCCCCTTCGTGCGGGTGACGGTGACCTGGCCGACCGTGACGAGGTTGGTGAGCAGGGCGCCGAGGTTGGTGCGGTTCTCGCGCAGCAGGCCGTCGAGCTGCTGGCTGGCGACGACCCCGCGGTCGAGGACGGCCCGCAGGTCGGGGTCGCTGGTGCGCAGCTGACCGGACAGGTCGGCCAGGTCGGCCGAGAACGAGCGGATGTCGGTGCCGGAGGCCTTCTGGGTGTCGAGCACGGTGTGGCCGTCCTGGATGAGGCGGGTGGTCTCGGGCAGCGCCTCGGTGGCCGAGCGGGTGAGGGCGTCGCCGGCGTCGATCAGCCGCTGCAGGTCGGTGCCGCCCTGCGCGAACGTCTTGCCGAGCTCGTCCACCGTGGTGCTCAGGTCGTTGCGGTCGACCGAGCCCACCAGCCGGTCGAGGTCCAGCAGCACGGTGTCGATGCGGGTGGGGGTGCGGGTGTCCGCCCGCGCGATGCGCGAGCCCCCCGCGAGGAACGGCCCACCGGAGGACCGCGGCTGCAGGTCGACGTACTGCTCGCCGACCGCCGAGCGGTTCTCGACCACCGCGAGGGTGTCGCGTGGCACCTCGGTGCCGCGGTGCATGCGCAGGTCGACGAGCACGCCACCGTCGGTGAGCCGCAGCCGGTCGACCTTGCCGACGGTGACGCCGCGGTAGGTGACCTCCGCCCCGGTGAAGATGCCGCCGGAGTCACCGAAGTCGGCGGTGACGACGTAGCTGCCGCCGGCGATCTTGTCGAACAGCCCGACGTAGCTCGCCGAGAGCACGCTCACCGCCACCAGGGCGATGGCGACGAACGCCACGAGCTGCAGCCGCACACCACGGGTGATCATGAGCTCAGCCCCCCGCCTCGCAGGCCGCCGAGCAGCAGGCCCTCGATGCCGGTGCGCTGGGCCTCGCCCAGGCAGAGCACGCCCGGCAGGCAGATGCCGCCACCGGAACCGCCACCCGAACCTCCGCCGGACGTCGTCGGGCTCGGTGCGGGCGCGGGGCCCGACACCTTCGTCCAGCCGTCCGGGCAGCTGGTGCCGCTGAAGGGCAGGACGACGGCAGGCAGCGTGTCGTTGCGGCACTGCACGGTCTGGTCACCGGGCTTGATCGGGTCCGGGCACGTCGTGCCGGGGAACTGCACCACCTGGCCGAGGATCGTGCAGGGGATCGAGGTCACGTCCGGCAGCTGCGGCACCGGAGGCAGTCCGGGCACGCCCGGCAGGGGGCCGCTCGGGCCGCTGCCCGCCTCGAGCAGCGAGCGGGCGTCGAGGTCGGCGGTGATCCACAGGTTGGTGTAGTCGCCCTTGACGCCGTCGAGGGCCTTGTCGGGGAACGGGTAGGTCAGCAGCAGCTGCAGCGACTTCGGCAGGTCGTCGCCGGCGTCGTTGAGGGCCGCGAGCACCGGACGCAGCGCCTTGAGGTTGGCGACGGTGTCGTCCTTCGAGGCGCGGATGACGCGCGAGCCGACGTCCCCGAGCCGGCTCAGCGACGTCAGCATCGTCGTGAGCTGCTTGCGCTGGTCGGCGAGCACCTTCAGACCGCCGGGGATCTGGTCGAGCGCGGTCGCGATGTCGTCGCGCTGGGCGGCGAGGCGGGCGGCGAGCTGGTCGATGCTGTCGATCGCCCGGTTGATCTCGGCCTTCTGGGAGTCCAGCTCGCCGACGAACGTGTCGAGCTTGGCCAGCAGGTCGCGCACTGCCGTCTCGTTGCCGGTGAGGGCCTTGTTGAGCTCGGTCTCGATGATCTTCAGCTGGGCCACGCCGCCGCCGTTGAGCAGCAACGACATCGCGCCCAGCACCTCCTCGACCTCGGGGTTGCGGCCCGACCGCGACAGCGGGATCACGTCACCGTCCGACAGCCGGCCCACGGGGGCGGCGTCGGTGGGCGCCTGCAGGGACACGTACTTCTCGCCGAGCAGGCTGGTCTGCTTGAGCTCGGCGGTCGCGTTGTCGGGCAGCTTCACGGAGTCCTTGAGCCGCACCACCACGCGCGCGGTCCAGCCGTCGAGGGTGATGTCCTGGACCGAGCCCACCGTGACGTCGCCGACCTTCACCGCCGACTGCGGCACGAGGTCCATGACGTCGGCGAACTCGACCGTCACGCGGTAGATGTCGCCGTGCCCTGCGACGCCGCCGGGCAGCGCGATGTCGTACGCGCCCTGGCAGCCGGTGAGCAGCACGGCGCCGACGACGAGCAGCGCGACCGCGCGCAGCCGGCCCAGGAGGCTCCTCATCGCGCACCGCCCAGGATGCCGCCGAGCGTGGGGTCCGGCCCGCGCCGGTCGACGACCACGCCCTGGGGCGAGCCGCCGGTCGTGAACGCGGACGGCGTGCCCGACAGCAGGTTCGTGGGCAGCGACGGCGTCCCGCCGCCGAGCGAGCCGAGCAGGCCGGACAGCGGCGTGAGCAGCGGGCTCAGGGCCTTCTGGCAGGCGGTGACCTTGCTGACCTGCTGGTTGATCAGCCCGCACAGCAGCTCGTCGGGGTGGCTCAGCTGGTTGAAGTTGTCGCGCGTGTCGAGCGTGCCGGACGGCGGGTTGTAGGCGTTCTGCAGGTTCGACAGGGCGACCGGCGCGTTGTCGAGGAGCTCGGCGAGCTGGTCGCGGTCCGCGGCGATGGTGCCGGTCACCGACGTCAGCGCGCCGACGTCCTGCTTGAGGACGGTGCGGTTGTCGGAGACGAACGTCGACACCTCGCGCAGCGCGACGGCGAGGTTCTTCAGCGCCAGGGCGAGGTCGTCCTTCTCCCCCGCGAGCTGGTCGGCCACCGACGCCAGGTCGCTGTTGAGGCGGCGCACCTGCGGGTCGTTCGCCGCGAGCGTGGAGGTGAAGGTCTGCAGGTTCTTGACGGTGGTGAAGAGGTCCTCGCGGCTGCCCGAGAGCGTGCCGAGGGCCAGCGAGAGCTGGTGCACCGCCTCGTTCGCCTTGTCGCCCTGCCCGCCGAGGTTGTCCGCGCTGGTGGCCAGGAGGCGCGACAACGAGCCGTCGGCGTTGGCCCCCTGGGGGCCGAGGGCCTTGCTGAGGTCGTCCAGGCTCTGGGTGACGCGGTCGAGCTCGACCGGCACGGCCGTGCGCTGCACCGGGATGTCGGCGCCGTCCTTCAGGGTCGGGCCGTGCGTCCACGCCGGCAGCAGCTGCACGTACCGGTCGCTGACCAGCGACGGCGACAGGATCGCGGCCTGCGCGTCCGCC
The DNA here is from genome assembly GCA_963816695.1 of uncultured Actinomycetota bacterium. Taxonomy (GTDB): domain Bacteria; phylum Actinomycetota; class Actinomycetes; order Actinomycetales; family Angustibacteraceae; genus Angustibacter. The sequence goes on along the minus strand of CAWFLV010000003.1, from coordinate 7,585 downwards.
GGCACCTTGACGTCACCGTGCACCGCGAGCACCACCTTGACCTGCTGGCCCTCCGGCTCGACGCTGCGCACCGTGCCGACCGGCACCCCGAGCACGCGCACCTGCGAGCCGGGGTAGAGACCGACGGCCCGGGTGAAGTGCGCCGTGACCACGCGGTCGGGGGTCGATGGCCAGAAGACGACCACCGCCGCGGCCAGCAGGCCGACGACGACCACCCCGACCACCACCGCGCGCAGGGGCAGCCGCGCCGGACGCCGTCCGACGAGCCGTCCGGTGAGCGCGCGCAGGCGCTGGGCAGCGGCGCTCATCACTTGCCTCCCTTGGCGGCTCCGCCGACGGCGCTGGGCACGGTGCCGCCGACGGGGACCAGGTTGGGGATGTAGGTGTCGAACCAGCGGCCGTTGCCGAGCGTGTTGGCGAACACGCGGGTGAACGGCGCCATCGCCTTGATGCCGGCGTCGAGGTCGTCCTGGTGCTTCTGCAGCACCGCGAGCACCTGCTGCAGCTCGTCGAGCGCCGGCTTCAGCTGGGCGCGGTTGTCGCGCACGAGGCCGGTGATCTGCTCGGCGAGCGCGGCGGTGTTCGTCAGCAGCGTGTGGATGGCGGCGCGGCGCTTGTGCAGCTCGACGAGCAGCAGGTCACCGTCCTTGATGAGGGAGTCGACCTCGCCGTTGCGGGCGGCGAGCGTGCCCGAGACGGTCTTGGCGTGCGCCAGGAGCTCGGCGAGCTGCTGGTCGCGCGAGGAGATCGTGCGCGAGAGCCGGGTCAGGCCGGCGAGCGAGGCCTTGACCTCCGGCGGGCTGTCCTTGAACTCCGTGGCGAGCACGTCCAGCGAGCTCGACAGCTGCGGGACGTCGATCCGCTCCTCGGTCTGGGTGAGGTCGCTGAAGGCGTCGATGACGTCGTACGACGGGATGGTGCGGCTGGTCGGGATGACGTGGTCGGGGTCGAGCTGGCCGGGGCCCTGCGGGTCGAGGGCGAGGTACTTCTGCCCGAGCAGGGTCTTGAGCTTGATCTGCGCGCCGGTGCGGGTGCCGAAGTGCGCCGGCTCGGTGACCTTGAAGGTCACCAGCACCTGCGCGCCGTCCAGCTCGATCTTCTTGACCTTGCCGATCTTCACGCCGGCGACGAGCACGTCGTCGCCGGTCTTCAGGCCACCGGCCTCGGTGAACGCCGCCCGGTAGGTCGTGCCCCGGCCGATCACCGGCAGCTTCTGCACGTTGAACGCCAGCAGGAGCATGGCCCCGATGAGGAGCAGCCCGACCGCCCCGATGGGCACGGGGTTGCGCTCGCGGAACGGCGTGGCCATCAGCCGACACCTCCGCAGCGCGCCGCGCCGTTGTCGGCGACGTCCACCGGCAGCCGGGTGTCCTTCGTCAGCCCCAGCACGCCGGTCGGGAGCACCACCGAGCCGTCGAACTTGCAGAGGTAGAAGTTGAACCACGAGCCGTAGGTGGCGGTGCGGGTGAGCGTGTTCACCTTGTTCGGCCAGGTGTCCATGAAGTGCTCGAAGGTCTTGGTGTTCTCGGGCTTGTTGAGCGTGCCCGACAGCCGGCGCAGGTTGGCGATGTCGGCCTTCAGGGGCGGCCGCGCCGCCGAGAGCAGGCCGGCGGTGTCGGCGGCGAGGGCGTTGATGTTGGTGAGCGACTGACCGATGGCCTCGCGGTCGTCGGACAGGCCGCTGACGAAGCGCTGCAGCTGCACGAGCAGCTGGTCGAGCTGCTGGTCGCGCGACGACACCGTGCCCAGCACCGCGTTGAGGTTGTCGATCGTGCGCCCGATGACCTGGTCGCGGTCGGCGACCGACGACGTGAGCGAGGCCGTGTGGGCCAGGAGGCTGTTGATGGTGCCGCCCTCGCCCTGCAGCACCTGGATGATCTCGCCGCTCAGCTGGTTGACGTCGTGCGGGGACAGCGCGGCGAACAGCGGCTTGAAACCGTTGAACAGCACCGTGAGGTCGAGCGCGGGCTCCGTGCGCGAGAGGGGGATCGTCGCGCCCTGCCGGAGCCGCGTCGTCGGGCCGGCGCCCTGCACGAGCGCGACGTACCGCTGGCCGATGAGGTTGCGGTAGCGCACCACCACGCGGGTGCTCTCGGTGAGCGGCCGGGCGTCGTCGACGTCCATCGTCACCAGCGCGTTGCGGCGTCCGGACAGCGTGATGGCCTTGACCCGGCCGACCTTCACGCCCGCCACCCGCACGTCGTCGCCGGGCGCGAGGCCGGTGACGTCGCTGAACACCGCGCGGTACTCGCTGCGCCCACCGGTGACGAGCGGCGAGATGGTGAAGGCGAGCATGGCGAACGCCGCGAGGGTGGTCACGGCGAACAGCACCAGCTTGACGAGGCTGACGGCCGTCTGGGCGTTCGGGCTGCTCACGGCGCGCCCTCGCTCTCGTTGACGACGGTGCCGCGCACCATCGGGCCGAGCAGCAGGTTGCTGATGTCCGGCATGGCGTCGGCGGTGGTGCCGAGCATCGGGGCGAAGAGCGCGTCGGTGACCGCCTGCTCGGCGGGGGTGCCGGCGTCCCCGCTCTGCGGGTCGACGAACGCCGACGGCACGGCACTGCCGCTCGAGCCGCCGTAGATGTTGTGCGTGCCGTCCGGGATGTAGTCACCGGAGTACGGGTGCGCCTGCGAGCCCGCCTTGCCGGGCAGGCCCTTGCAGTCCGGCGCGCGGTCGGCGAGCCAGGCGGGCTCCTCCCCCGGCCGGTACGCCGGACGCTGTGGCACGACCTCGAGGGTGATGTGCAGCGAGCTGGCGCCGAACGCCTGGTCGATGCGCGGCAGCCAGCCCACCAGGCCCTGGGCGAAGCAGGCGTAGATCGGCGAGTACCGCTGCAGCACCTGCAGGGTGGGGCGGCTGACCCGACCCACCCGGATGATCCGGTCGGCGTTCTCGTTCAGCACCGCCGTCGCGGTGTCGGCGAAGCCCGTGGTGCCGGCGAGGAACCCGGCGAGCGCGCCCTGCTTCTCGACGATCGTGCGGTTGGTCACGGACAGGTCGCGCGCCATGTTCAGCAGGTCGGGGGCCGCGGCGGCGTACAGGGACGCGACGTCGGCCAGGCCGCTGATGTCCTGCTTCAGCGTGGGCAGGTTCTTGTTGAACTGGGTGAAGTACCGGTCGGCGAGCACGAGGTTCTCGCCCAGGCGCTGGCCGCGCCCCTCGAGGGCGGTGGCCATGGCGTTCAACGTCGTCGCCAGCTGGGCGGGCTTGACGGTGCGCAGCAGAGGCAGCAGGTCGTCGAACACCTGCTCCAGCTCGATGGCGACCGAGGTGCGGTCCTGGCCGATGACGTCGCCCTCGTGCAGGGGCTGGTGGGCCGGGTCGTCGGGGATCACGAGGTCGACGTACCGCTCGCCGAACAGGGTCTTGGGCAGCAGCCGGGCGCTGACGTTCTCGGGGATCGCCCCCACCTGGTCCGGCTGCAGGGCCAGCTGCACCTGCGCGCCGTCGCCGACGTGCCGGATCGCCCGGACCTCCCCCACGACCAGTCCGCGCACCTTGACGTCCGAGCTGCGCTGCAGCTGGTTGCCGACGTGGTCGGTCTTGAGCGTGACCAGCACGACGGGGGTGAACCGCTTCTGGAACATCGCGACCGACAGCCCCAGCAGCAGTGCGATCACCAGCAGGAACGCGACGCCGTACAGGTGCGTGGCGAAGCGCGAGAGGAACCCTCTCGCCGGACGCCGGGCAGCCATGTGCATGCGCTACCCCGCGATCCGCACGGTCGTGGTGGCGCCCCAGATGGCGAGGCTGAGGAAGAAGTCGACGACGTTGATGGCGACGATGGAGGTGCGCACCGCGCGTGCCGACGGCGACGCCCACGCCCGCCGGGCCGCCGCTGGCGGTGTAGCCGTAGTAGCAGTGGATCAGGATGATGACGACGGCGAACACGAGCACCTTGCCGAACGACCACAGCACGTCGCCGGGCGGCAGGAACAGGTGGAAGTAGTGGTCGTAGGTGCCCGTCGACTGCCCGAAGTACTGGGTGGTGATGAACCGGGTCGCGAAGTACGACGAGAGCAGCCCGATCACGTAGAGCGGCATGACCGCGATGAAGCCGGCGATCATCCTGGTGGTCACCAGGAAGGGCAGGCTCGGCAGACCCATCACCTCGAGGGCGTCGACCTCCTCGCTGATGCGCATGGCGCCCGAGCTGGGCGGTGAAGCCGCACCCCACGGTGGCGGCGAGCGCCAGTCCGGCGACGAGCGGCGCGATCTCGCGGGTGTTGAAGTAGGCGGAGATGAAGCCGGTGAAGGCGCCCGTGCCGAGCTGGTTGAGCGCCGTGTACCCCTGCAGCCCCACCTCGGTGCCGGTGAAGAAGGCGAGGAACGCGATGACGCCGACCGTGCCGCCGATCACCGACAGTGCACCGCTGCCGAGGCTGACCTCGGCGAGCAGGCGGAAGATCTCCTTCTTGTAGCGGCGCACCGTGCGCGGCGTCCAGGCCAGCGAGCGCGTGTAGAACCGCAGCTGGCCGCCGAGGGAGTCCAGGCCCTCGACGGGCCGGCGCGCCGTCGACGCGACGCGCTGGGAGATCGTGGTGGCCATCGTCATCACCCGAGCTTCTGCGGGACGACCTGGAAGTACACGGCGGTGAGCACGAAGTTGACGACGAACAGCAGCATGAACGTGATCACCACCGACTGGTTGACGGCGTCCCCCACGCCCTTGGGGCCGCCACCGGCGGTGAGGCCCTTGTACGACGCGACGATCGCCGCGATGGCACCGAACACCAGCGCCTTGATCTCGCCCGAGCCGAGGTCGGCGAGCTGCGCGAGCGCGGTGAACGACGCGAGGTAGGCGCCCGGCGTGCCGCCCTGGAGCACGACGTTGAAGAAGTAGCCGCCGATGACGCCGACCACCGAGACCAGGCCGTTCAGCAGCAGCGCCACCAGCATCGAGGCGAGCACTCGCGGGACGACGAGGCGTTGGATCGGGCTGATGCCGAGCACCTCCATGGCGTCGATCTCCTCGCGGATCTTGCGCGAGCCGAGGTCGGCGCAGATCGCCGAGCCGCCGGCGCCCGCGATGAGCAGCGCCGTCACGATCGGGCTGGCCTCGCGGATGATCGCCAGCACGCTCGCGGCACCGGTGTAGCTCTGGGCGCCGAGCTGGCGGGTGAGCGTGCCGAGCTGCAGCGCGATCACCGCGCCGAACGGGATCGACACCAGCGCCGTGGGCAGGATCGTCACGCTGGCGATGAACCAGGACTGCTGGATGAACTCCTTGCCCTGGAAGGGACGGCGAGGCAGCGCGCGCAGCACGTCGAGGGCCAGGGCGAACAGGTTGCCGCTCTGGCGCAGCGCGCCGACCGCCGGGTTGCTCACGACACCATCCCCTGCGGACGCGTGGTGACGGGCTCCAGCGGCTCGTCGTCCAGGCCGGCCGGTGCGGGCAGCGGCGTGTCGCCCTCGAACGACCCGGGCGGCGGGGTGACACCGTTCTCGCGGCACCACTGGCCCGGCTCGCGCTGGTGGCGGCGCAGGACGCCGTCGCTCGTCGTCAGCTGCATCGGGATGGGCGGCAGCGGCGGGAGCTCCTGGCCGGACTCGGCGGCGAGCTCCTCGGCGTCCTTCTCCTCGCTCATGCCGATCGGGCCGACCCGCTGGGCGTTGAGGAACTGCCGGACGACGGGCTCCTCGCTGCTCAGCAGCATCTCGCGCGGGCCGAACATGGCCAGGTGCCGGTGGTACAGCAGCCCGATGTTGTCCGGCACCGTGCGAGCGGTGTTGATGTCGTGGGTGACGATGAGGAACGTCGCGTCGATCTGGGCGTTGAGGTCGACGATCAGCTGGTTGAGGTACGCGGTGCGCACGGGGTCCAGGCCGGAGTCCGGCTCGTCGAACAGGATGATCTCGGGGTCGAGCACCAGGGCCCGGGCCAGGCCCGCGCGCTTGCGCATGCCGCCGGAGATCTCGCCGGGCAGCTTGCCCTCGGCGCCCTGCAGACCGACGAGCTCGATCTTCTCGGTGACGATCGCGCGGATGTCGGCCTCGGACTTCTTCGTGTGCTCGCGCAGCGGGAAGGCGATGTTGTCGTAGAGCGTCATCGAGCCGAACAGCGCGCCGTCCTGGAAGAGCACGCCGAACAGCTTGCGGATCTCGTACAGGTCGCGCTCGCCGAGGGTGACGACGTCCTGGCCGTCGATGACGATCGAGCCCCGGTCGGGCTTGAGCAGGCCGACCAGGGTCTTGAGGAACACCGACTTGCCCGTACCGGACGGGCCGAGCATGACGGAGATCTCGCCGGCGGGCAGCGTCAGCGTGACGTCCTGCCAGATCGACTGAGAGCCGAAGGACTTGCTGAGCCCCTCGACACGGATCTCGACTCCCACGTTCCACCCCTCGCCGTTGCGGACACGGCAGCACCCGCGTGAACGTGCGCTGCATCACGTCCAACGAGCGCGTCGGCGGCAGGTTACGGGCAGGTAGCGATCTTCGCCCGCCGAGCCGCCGCCGGTCCCCACAGCCCCCACCGAGGGACGACGAAGGGGCCGGCCCGTCGTGATGACGGACCGGCCCCTTCAGGCTGCTGCTGCCGGTCGCCCCTCAGGACAGACCGGGAGCAGCCGTGGTGATCAGGAGATCACTTGAGGGTGACGGTGGCCCCGGCGCCCTCGAGGGCCTCCTTGGCCTTCTCGGCGGCAGCCTTGTCGACCTTCTCCAGGACGACCTTGGGGGCGCCGTCCACGAGGTCCTTGGCCTCCTTCAGGCCGAGGGAGGTGAGGGCGCGCACCTCCTTGATGACCTGGATCTTCTTCTCGCCGGCAGCCTCGAGGACGACGTCGAACTCGTCCTGCTCGGCAGCGGCCTCGGCGCCACCAGCGCCACCGGCGGCCGGGGCGGCGGCCATGGCGACGGGAGCGGCGGCGGTGACCTCGAAGGTCTCCTCGAACTTCTTCACGAACTCGGAGAGCTCGATGAGGGTCATCTCCTTGAAGGACTCAAGGAGCTCGTCGGTGCTGAGCTTCGCCATGGTGGCGTTCCTTCCTGTTCACGCCCAGTGCGGGCGGTCGTGTGTGGGCGGGCTCGCCCGGGGGTGGGTCGGGCGTCAGCCCTGGGACTGCTCGTTCTTCTGACGCAGGGCGTCGACCACGCGGGCCGTCTGCGCCAGCGGGGCGGCGAACAGCGCCGCAGCGCCGGACATCGACGCCTTCATCGCACCGGCCAGCTTGGCCAGCAGCACCTCGCGCGACTCGAGGTCGGCGAGCTGGCGGACGTCGTCCGCAGACAGCGGCTTGCCGTCGAGCAGGCCGCCGCGGATGACGAGCGCGGGGTGGTCCTTGGCGAAGTCCCGCATCGACTTGGCCGTCTCCACCGGGTCACCGGTGATGAAGGCGATCGCGGAGGGGCCGGCGAACTGGCCCTCGAAGGCCGCGACACCTGCCTCCTTCGCCGCGATGTCGGTGAGGGTGTTCTTCACCACGGCGTACGTGGCGTGCTCACTGATGGAGCGGCGCAGCTTGGTGAGCTGGGCCACGGTGAGCCCGCGGTACTCGGTCAGCACGGCCGCGTGGGACTCCCGGAACTTCTCGGTGAGCTCTGCGACAGCAGCTGCCTTGTCAGGCCTGGCCATGGGCCT
>CAWFLV010000002.1:0-118653 GCA_963816695.1 uncultured Actinomycetota bacterium | reverse complement strand
CGCCCTGGAGCACGACGTTGAAGAAGTAGCCGCCGATGACGCCGACCACCGAGACCAGGCCGTTCAGCAGCAGCGCCACCAGCATCGAGGCGAGCACTCGCGGGACGACGAGGCGTTGGATCGGGCTGATGCCGAGCACCTCCATGGCGTCGATCTCCTCGCGGATCTTGCGCGAGCCGAGGTCGGCGCAGATCGCCGAGCCGCCGGCGCCCGCGATGAGCAGCGCCGTCACGATCGGGCTGGCCTCGCGGATGATCGCCAGCACGCTCGCGGCACCGGTGTAGCTCTGGGCGCCGAGCTGGCGGGTGAGCGTGCCGAGCTGCAGCGCGATCACCGCGCCGAACGGGATCGACACCAGCGCCGTGGGCAGGATCGTCACGCTGGCGATGAACCAGGACTGCTGGATGAACTCCTTGCCCTGGAAGGGACGGCGAGGCAGCGCGCGCAGCACGTCGAGGGCCAGGGCGAACAGGTTGCCGCTCTGGCGCAGCGCGCCGACCGCCGGGTTGCTCACGACACCATCCCCTGCGGACGCGTGGTGACGGGCTCCAGCGGCTCGTCGTCCAGGCCGGCCGGTGCGGGCAGCGGCGTGTCGCCCTCGAACGACCCGGGCGGCGGGGTGACACCGTTCTCGCGGCACCACTGGCCCGGCTCGCGCTGGTGGCGGCGCAGGACGCCGTCGCTCGTCGTCAGCTGCATCGGGATGGGCGGCAGCGGCGGGAGCTCCTGGCCGGACTCGGCGGCGAGCTCCTCGGCGTCCTTCTCCTCGCTCATGCCGATCGGGCCGACCCGCTGGGCGTTGAGGAACTGCCGGACGACGGGCTCCTCGCTGCTCAGCAGCATCTCGCGCGGGCCGAACATCGCCAGGTGCCGGTGGTACAGCAGCCCGATGTTGTCCGGCACCGTGCGAGCGGTGTTGATGTCGTGGGTGACGATGAGGAACGTCGCGTCGATCTGGGCGTTGAGGTCGACGATCAGCTGGTTGAGGTACGCGGTGCGCACGGGGTCCAGGCCGGAGTCCGGCTCGTCGAACAGGATGATCTCGGGGTCGAGCACCAGGGCCCGGGCCAGGCCCGCGCGCTTGCGCATGCCGCCGGAGATCTCGCCGGGCAGCTTGCCCTCGGCGCCCTGCAGACCGACGAGCTCGATCTTCTCGGTGACGATCGCGCGGATGTCGGACTCGGACTTCTTCGTGTGCTCGCGCAGCGGGAAGGCGATGTTGTCGTAGAGCGTCATCGAGCCGAACAGCGCGCCGTCCTGGAAGAGCACGCCGAACAGCTTGCGGATCTCGTACAGGTCGCGCTCGCCGAGGGTGACGACGTCCTGGCCGTCGATGACGATCGAGCCCCGGTCGGGCTTGAGCAGGCCGACCAGGGTCTTGAGGAACACCGACTTGCCCGTACCGGACGGGCCGAGCATGACGGAGATCTCGCCGGCGGGCAGCGTCAGCGTGACGTCCTGCCAGATCGACTGAGAGCCGAAGGACTTGCTGAGCCCCTCGACACGGATCTCGACTCCCACGTTCCACCCCTCGCCGTTGCGGACACGGCAGCACCCGCGTGAACGTGCGCTGCATCACGTCCAACGAGCGCGTCGGCGGCAGGTTACGGGCAGGTAGCGATCTTCGCCCGCCGAGCCGCCGCCGGTCCCCACAGCCCCCACCGAGGGACGACGAAGGGGCCGGCCCGTCGTGATGACGGACCGGCCCCTTCAGGCTGCTGCTGCCGGTCGCCCCTCAGGACAGACCGGGAGCAGCCGTGGTGATCAGGAGATCACTTGAGGGTGACGGTGGCCCCGGCGCCCTCGAGGGCCTCCTTGGCCTTCTCGGCGGCAGCCTTGTCGACCTTCTCCAGGACGACCTTGGGGGCGCCGTCCACGAGGTCCTTGGCCTCCTTCAGGCCGAGGGAGGTGAGGGCGCGCACCTCCTTGATGACCTGGATCTTCTTCTCGCCGGCAGCCTCGAGGACGACGTCGAACTCGTCCTGCTCGGCAGCGGCCTCGGCGCCACCAGCGCCACCGGCGGCCGGGGCGGCGGCCATGGCGACGGGAGCGGCGGCGGTGACCTCGAAGGTCTCCTCGAACTTCTTCACGAACTCGGAGAGCTCGATGAGGGTCATCTCCTTGAAGGACTCAAGGAGCTCGTCGGTGCTGAGCTTCGCCATGGTGGCGTTCCTTCCTGTTCACGCCCAGTGCGGGCGGTCGTGTGTGGGCGGGCTCGCCCGGGGGTGGGTCGGGCGTCAGCCCTGGGACTGCTCGTTCTTCTGACGCAGGGCGTCGACCACGCGGGCCGTCTGCGCCAGCGGGGCGGCGAACAGCGCCGCAGCGCCGGACATCGACGCCTTCATCGCACCGGCCAGCTTGGCCAGCAGCACCTCGCGCGACTCGAGGTCGGCGAGCTGGCGGACGTCGTCCGCAGACAGCGGCTTGCCGTCGAGCAGGCCGCCGCGGATGACGAGCGCGGGGTGGTCCTTGGCGAAGTCCCGCATCGACTTGGCCGTCTCCACCGGGTCACCGGTGATGAAGGCGATCGCGGAGGGGCCGGCGAACTGGCCCTCGAAGGCCGCGACACCTGCCTCCTTCGCCGCGATGTCGGTGAGGGTGTTCTTCACCACGGCGTACGTGGCGTGCTCACTGATGGAGCGGCGCAGCTTGGTGAGCTGGGCCACGGTGAGCCCGCGGTACTCGGTCAGCACGGCCGCGTGGGACTCCCGGAACTTCTCGGTGAGCTCTGCGACAGCAGCTGCCTTGTCAGGCCTGGCCATGGGCCTCCTTCCACGGGTGAAGCGCCGGCGGCTCGGGCCTGCACACGACGAACGCCCCGGCGCGAGGCGCACGGGGCGTGGGCGGGCACGTCACGGGGACGCGCTCCGACAACATCTCGGTCACCTGCGCGGGTCGCCGCACGGAGCGGGCTTTCGGACGTCGTGCCAGGAGGCAGTCGGTCGACCAGCGGTCTTGGGCAGCCTCCAGAGTACGGTGCGGGCCGCCGTCCGACCAAATCCACACCCGGGGGCAGGCCAGGTCTGGACGGCGAAGGGGCCCTCCCGCTGTGCGGTGAGGGCCCCTTCGTCCGTGCGGAGGTTCGGGCTGGTCAGGCGGAGACCTCGGCGTCGTCCTCGACCGTCACGTTGCGCGTGCGGTTGGGGTCGACCGGGATGCCCGGGCCCATCGTGGTGGTGATGGTGGCCTTGCGCAGGAACCGGCCCTTGGCCGCCGACGGCTTCAGCCGCAGCACCTCGTCGAGCGCGGCGGCGTAGTTCTCGACCAGCTGGGTGTCGGAGAACGACGTCTTGCCGATGATGAAGTGCAGGTTGGCGTGCTTGTCGTTGCGGAACTCGATCTTGCCGCCCTTGATCTCGCTGACCGCCTTGGCGACGTCCATGGTCACCGTGCCGGTCTTGGGGTTCGGCATGAGGCCGCGCGGGCCGAGCACCTTGCCGAGGCGGCCGACCTTGCCCATGAGGTCGGGGGTCGCGACGACGGAGTCGAAGTCGAGCCAGCCGCCTTGGATCTTCTCGAGCAGGTCGTCGCTGCCGACGTAGTCGGCGCCCGCCGCCGTCGCCTGCTCCGCGCGGTCACCGGTGGCGAAGACCAGGACCCGGGCCGTCTTGCCGGTGCCGTGCGGGAGGTTGACCGTGCCGCGGATCATCTGGTCGGCCTTGCGGGGGTCGATGCCCAGCCGGAAGGCGACCTCGACGGTCGCGTCGTACTTCGTGGTGCTGGTGTCCTTCGCGAGCCGGACGGCCGCGAGGGGGGTGTACAGCGCGTCGGCGTCGATCTTCTCGGCTGCCGAGCGGTAGGCCTTGCTGCGCTTCATCGGTGCTCCTGGTGTGTGGTGCGGAGGTGTGGTCACGTGGGCCAGCGCTGGCCCTGCCACGTACTGCTGGACTGCTGGAACTGCGGTGGTGCGAGCTGAGCGATCAGCCCTCGACCGTGATGCCCATCGAGCGGGCGGTGCCGGCGATGATCTTCGCGGCGGCGTCCACGTCGTTGGCGTTGAGGTCCTCCATCTTGGACTCAGCGATCTCGCGGACCTGCTGCTGGGTCAAGGTGGCGACCTTGGTCTTGTGCGGCTCGCCGGAGCCCTTGGGCACACCGGCGGCCTTCTTGATCAGCTCGGCGGCCGGCGGGGTCTTGGTGATGAAGGTGAACGAGCGGTCCTCGTACACCGTGATCTCGACCGGGATGACGTTGCCGCGCTGGGCCTCCGTCGCGGCGTTGTACGCCTTGACGAACTCCATGATGTTGACGCCGTGCTGACCCAGGGCCGGGCCGACCGGCGGCGCCGGCGTCGCGGCACCGGCCTGGATCTGCAGCTTGATGAGGCCTGCGACCTTCTTCTTGGGGGGCATTGCGTGGGTCCTTACCTACGTTGGTGCGGGGCCGGCGTCCGCGGATGACGGCGCCGGGGTTCTGGGTGGAACGGCCGAGTCGACCGCTCAGATCTTGGCGACCTGGCTGAACGACAGCTCGACCGGCGTCTCGCGGCCGAAGATGGACACGAGCACCTTGAGCTTCTGCGCGTCCGGGCTGATCTCGGAGATCGTCGCGGGCAGCGTCTCGAAGGGCCCCTCCATGACGGTGACCGACTCGCCGACCTCGAAGTCGACGACGCGCACCGGGGCGGCGGCCTTCTGGCCCGCCTTCTCCTTGGTCTCGATCTGCGGAGCGAGCATCGAGAAGACCTCGTCGGTGCTCAGCGGCACGGGCTGGTGGGTGTTGCCGACGAAGCCGGTGACGCCCGGCGTGTGCCGGACGGCGCCCCACGACTCGTCGGTGAGGTCCATGCGGACCAGCACGTACCCGGGCATCCGGACGCGACGGACCTGCTTGCGCTGGCCGTTCTTGACCTCGGTGACCTCCTCCATGGGCACCTCGACCTGGAAGATGTAGTCCTCCATGGTCAGGCTCTGGATGCGGGTCTCGAGGTTGGCCTTCACGCGATTCTCGTAGCCGGCGTAGGAGTGGATCACGAACCACTCGCCCGGCGCGCGGCGCAGGCCGGCCTTGAACTCCTCGACCGGGTCGACGTCGTCGTCCTCGTCCTGGGGCTCGTCCTGGGGCTCGTCCTGGGCCTGACCCTGGACCTCCCCCTCGGCCTCGGTGGAATCCGTGCTCTCGGGCTCAGCGGCCGCAGCGGGCGCTGCGGCCTCGTCGAGCTCGCTGGCCTCGGCGGAGGTCGCGTCGCCGGCAGCCTCGTCGGCAGCGGCCTCGAGGTCGAGGTCGTCGCGCTCGAGGGTCTCGTGCGTCGGATCCGTCTGGTCGGACACGTCGTTCCTGCTTCCTGGTCGTGTGGTCGTGCGTGCGTCGTGCGTGGTGCGTGCGGTGTGCTCGCCGGCGCGGCCGGCGGTGCTCAGCCCCCGGTCCCGCCGAAGACCCGCACCACGATGGCGCCGAGGCCGACGTCGAGACCGGCGACGTACGCCATGATCGCCACCACGAACACCATGCTCACGCTCGTGTAGGTGATGAGCTCGCTGCGGGTGGGCCGCACGACCTTGCGCAGCTCGGCGACCACCTGCCGGAAGAACAGGGCGATCCGGCCGAACGGGCCACGCTGGTTGCGCGCGGACGACGATCCGCGACTGCGACCCACGTCGCCGGTGCTGGTCTGGCTCACTGGTCCTCACCTACAGGTCCGCCGAAGACACCCGCAAGGCGCATCAGGCGCCCCGGGGCCGCGACCACCACCATGAGGTGCCGGCCGCGCCGCCTCGCGGCGGGTCGGTGCTCTGTCTGCCCACCTCGCGGCGGGCTCTTACCCACCCCCGTGAACGGAGGTGCTACGCAGGGCAGGAGGGACTTGAACCCCCAACCGCCGGTTTTGGAGACCGGTGCTCTGCCAATTGAGCTACTGCCCTTCGGTGCCGACGGACGTCGGCCGCGCCCCCCACCGGCTGGCGGGCAGGCGACAGCATGGCAGCCGTCAACTACCGCCCACGAGTGTACGCGAACCCCAGGCGATGGGTCGAACCGCTGTGCACCGGCAGCGCGTTCGGCGTCCGATCAGCGTCCGATCAGCGTCCGATCGGCGAACGCGCTCGACGCCGGCCCGGCCGCCGGTGCGAGGATGGGCGCCGTGAGCGAGCACCCCTCCACCCCGTCCCGTCCGCGCGTCTCCCAGCGCATCGGCTCCATCGCCGAGTCCGCCACCCTGGCGGTCGACGCCAAGGCCAAGGCGCTCAAGGCCGAGGGCCGTCCGGTCATCGGCTTCGGCGCCGGCGAGCCGGACTTCCCGACGCCCGAATACGTCGTCGAGGCGGCGGTCGATGCGGCGCGCCAGCCGGTCAACCACCGGTACACCCCCGCCGGCGGCCTGCCCGAGCTGAAGGCGGCGATCGTCACCAAGACGGCGCGCGACAGCGGCTACCAGGTGAGCCCCGAGCAGGTGCTGGTCACCAACGGCGGCAAGCAGGCCGTCTACCAGACCTTCGCGACCCTGCTCGACCCGGGCGACGAGGTGCTGCTGCCGACGCCGTACTGGACGACGTACCCCGAGGCGATCAAGCTCGCCGGCGGCGTCCCGGTCGACGTCTTCGCCGGTGCGGACGCCGGCTACCTCGTCACCGTCGACCAGCTCGAGGCGGCGCGCACCGACCGCACGAAGGTCCTGCTGTTCTGCTCGCCGTCGAACCCCACCGGCGCGGTGTACCCGCCCGAGCAGGTCCGGGCGATCGGCCAGTGGGCGCTCGAGCACGGGATCTGGGTCGTCACCGACGAGATCTACGAGCACCTCGTGTACGACGACGCGCGCTTCGTGTCCATGCCGGTCGAGGTGCCCGAGCTCGCCGACACGTGCGTGGTGCTGAACGGCGTGGCCAAGACCTACGCCATGACCGGCTGGCGGGTGGGCTGGATGATCGGCCCGCGCGACGTCGTCAAGGCGGCCACCAACCTGCAGTCCCACGCGACCTCCAACGTCGCCAACGTCTCGCAGCGGGCGGCGATCGCCGCGCTCAGCGGCGACCTGTCAGCCGTCGCGACGATGCGAGAGGCCTTCGACCGTCGTCGCCGCACGATCGTGGGCATGCTGAACGACATCGACGGCGTGGTGTGCCCGGTGCCGAAGGGCGCCTTCTACGTGTACCCCTCGGTCGAGGGCGTGCTCGGCCGCACGATCCGCGGTCGCACGCCGACGACGTCGGCCGAGCTCGCCGCGCTCATCCTCGACGAGGCCGAGGTGGCGGTGGTGCCGGGCGAGGCGTTCGGCCCGAGCGGGTTCCTGCGGCTGTCGTACGCGCTGGGCGACACCGACCTCGCCGAGGGCGTGAGCCGGATCCAGAAGCTGCTCGGCGAGGCCCGCTGAGCCCTGGCAGGATCGCGGGCATGCAGCCGGGGACCCACGACGTCGCGCGCGACGTCACCCGGCTGCCGAAGGCCCACCTGCACCTGCACTTCACCGGGTCGATGCGGCCCACGACGGTCATCGACCTGGCGCGCAAGCACGGCATCCGCCTGCCGCAGGCGCTGACGAGCGGGCGTCCGCCGCAGCTGCGGGCCACCGACAGCAAGGGGTGGTTCCGCTTCCAGCGGCTGTACGACATCGCCCGCTCGTGCGTGCGCGACGAGGACGACGTGCGCCGGCTCGTGCTCGAAGCGGCCGAGGACGACGCCGCGGACGGCTCGCGGTGGCTGGAGATCCAGGTCGACCCGACCTCCTACGCCGTGCACCTCGGCGGCCTCACGCCGACCCTCGAGCTCGTGCTCGACGCGGTGAAGGACGCGAGCGCGCGCACCGGGGTGGGCATCGCGGTGGTCGTGGCCGCCAGCCGCATCCGGCACCCGCTCGACGCGCGCACGCTGGCCCGCCTGGCCGCGCGCTTCGCCGGGGACGGGGTCGGCGAGGTCGTGGGCTTCGGCCTGAGCAACGACGAGCGGCGCGGCGCCACCGAGGAGTTCGCCGGCGCCTTCCGCATCGCCGCCCGCGCCGGGCTGGCCAGCGTGCCTCACAGCGGCGAGCTGCTCGGGCCCGACCACGTGCGCACGACGCTCGCCCACCTGGCTCCCGACCGCATCGGGCACGGTGTGCGCAGCAGCGAGGACCCCGCCGTGCTGGCCGAGGTGGTCGAGCGCGGCATCACGCTGGAGGTCTGCCCCGGCTCGAACGTGGCGCTCGGTGTGTACGAGCAGGACGACCGGGTGCCGCTGCGCCACCTGCTGGACGTCGGCGCGCAGGTGGCGCTCGGGGCCGACGACCCCCTGCTGTTCGGCAGCCGGCTCGCCGACCAGTACCGCACCGCGCGCGAGGTGCACGGCCTGGACGACACCGCGCTGGCCGAGCTGGCCCGGGCCTCGATCCGCGGCTCGCGCGCGCCGTCCGACGTCCGCGCCGCCCTGCTGGCCGACGTCGACGCCTGGCTGGCGGACGGCCCGTCCACGACGGCTCCCGCGTGACGCACGACGATCCGCTGCTCGGTGTCGACAGCGCTCGGGCGGCACGCGCGCTGCTGGACGAGGTCGGTCACGTCTTCCGGGTCTTCGACCAGCAGGACTCCGGGTGTGTCTCCTTCGGCGTCCAGGTCGGCGAACGGCGGTGGTTCGTGAAGACCGCCACGAGCCCTGCAGCGGCGCGGTCGCTGGAGCAGGCGCTCAGGGTGCACGGGGCGGTGCACCACCCGGCCGTCCTGGCGCCGGTGCACGTCCTGCGCGAGGGTGCGGCCGCGTGGCCGGTGCTCGTCTACCCGTGGCTGGACGGGGAGGTGCTCTACCACGCCACCGTCGCGCCGGACGGCACTGCCACGTCCGCCTCACGCCGCGAGCCCGGGCACCCCATGGCGAGGTTCCGTGCGCTGCCGCTGATCGCGGTGCGAGCGGCCGTGGACCTCGTCCTCGAGGCCCACCGGGCGGTCGACGACGCTGGACTCGTGGCCGTCGACCTCTACGACGGCTGCCTCATGTACGACTTCGCCGCCGGCCGCCTGACCCTCATCGACCTCGACGAGTACCGGCCGGGGCCGTTCACCACGACGGACCGGCTGCCCGGATCGACGCGGTTCATGGCCCCCGAGGAGCGTGCGGCGGGCCGCACGGTCGACCGGCGGACGACGGTCTTCCGCCTCGGCCGCGTGGCGCGGTTGCTGCTCGACGCCGGCGACGACGAAGCGGCCTGGCGAGGCACCGACGCCGAGCTGGCCGTCATCGACCGGGCCACCCGTCCCGAGCCGCGTGACCGCTACCCCACCGTCGACGCCCTGATCAGGGCCTGGGCTGGCGCGCGCTGACGCGTCAGACGTCCAGGCCGCGCAGGAAGCCGAGCACCCGGCTCCACATGAGCTCGGTCGCCTCGGCGTCGTACTCGTCGGGCAGGCTGGGGTCGGCGAACAGGTGCCCTGAGCCCGGGTAGTCGAAGATCTCGACGGTGCCGCCGGCCTGCTCGATCTCGCGCCGCTGCGCCTCGAACGACTCGGCGTCGTCGCGGAACGGGTCGTCGAGCATGGTGTGCACCTGGGCCGGAACGCCGGTGGGCCACCGGACGTCGTCACCCAGCCAGCTGGGCACGAAGACGCCCGAGAGCAGCAGCACGCCGGAGACCGGCCGCTTGGTCGCCGCCAGGAACGCCTGGCCGCCGCCCGCGGAGAAGCCCCCGACGACGAAGCCGTCCGGCAGCTGCGCCACGGCCTCGAGCGTGCGGCGGTCGAGCTCGTCGGACGACGCCTGCCAGTGGGCCATGGCCGGCTCGTAGGTGTCGAAGACCTGGCCGTCGAGCAGGTCGGGGACGACCACCTCGTGGCCGTCGGCGCGCAGGCGCTCGGCGGCGTCGTGGATGCCGGGCCGCAGCCCGAGGACGGAGTGGAACAGCACGATCTGGCTCATGCGCTCAGCAGAGCACAGCCCACCGACAGCAGCCCTCGCGGCCGCGCGCCGACCTCAGCGACGCAGGCCCGGCGCGAGCCGGGCGAGGGCCTCGGCCGCCGCCGGGTCGTGGGTCGCGATCGGCACCAGCAGCCGCACGGCGTCAGAGGTCTGGCCGGTCTGCCGGACGGCGGCTGCGAAGGAGGCGGCACCGATCAGGCCCGTCGTGAGCTCGGTGAGGTAGGTGGTCAGGTCCATGGCAGCCTCCGCGATCGCTTCCTGTCTTCTGTGTCGGCAGGTCGCCGCGGCTCTTGAGGAGCACGACACACTGTGGCGATGAGCAGCCCGGTCCTGGTCGCCTGCGCGCACGGCACCCGCGACGTCCGCGGCCGACGCCTCGTGGGGGCGCTGGTCGCCGCCGTGGCCGACGCGCGCGCCGGGTTGGGCGTCGAGACCGCGTTCGTCGACGTCCAGCCCCCGACGGTCGACGACGTGGTGCGCCGCGCGACGGCCGAGGGCGGCCGGGCCGTCGTGGTGCCCCTGCTGCTCTCGAGCGGCTACCACGTCGGCGTCGACGTCGCGGCCGCCGTGAAGGGACGCGCCGCCGAGGCGGCGGGCGCGCTCGGGCCCGACGACCGGCTGACCGCGGTACTGCTCGACCGCCTCACCGCGCAGGGCCTTGGCGCAGGGGACGTCGTGGTCGTGGCCGCGGCCGGCTCCAGCGACCCGCGGGCCGCCGACGACGTCGGGCAGGTCGCCCGCGCCGTCCGGGTGCACCACGCCGGGCCGGTGCTCGTCGGCTACGGCGCGAGCGCGCGCCCGTCGGTGGCCGAGGCCGTCGCGGCGGCACGCGCCGAGCACCCGGGACGCCGCGTGGTCGTGGCCGCCTACCTGCTGGCCCCGGGGCACTTCCACCGGCGGCTGCTGGGCTGCGGAGCGGACGCCGTCGCCGCGCCGCTGCTGAGCGAGGGCGAGCCGGCCGACCCGCGGATCGTCCAGGTGGTGCTCGACCGCTACGACGCGGCGGCGGCGCGGCTCACAGCGTGAGGCCGACGAGCACCGGCTCGTTGACCAGCGTGACGCCGAACCGGTCGCGGACGCCGTCGCGCACCTCGCGCGCCAGCGCCAGCAGGTCGGCCGCCGAGGCCCCGCCGCGGTTGGTGAGCGCCAGCGTGTGCTTGGTCGACAGCGCGGCCGGGCCGGGCAGCCCGTGCCCCTTGGCGAACCCGGCCCGCTCGATCAGCCAGGCCGCGCTGGTCTTGACGCCGTCGTCGGCCGGGTAGGCGGGCGGGTCGACGTCCGGGCCGAGGACGGCGTGCACGCGCTCGCGCAGGGCGTCGAACGCGGGCCGGCCGAGGACGGGGTTGGTGAAGAACGACCCGGCGCTCCAGGTGTCGTGGTCGTCGGCGTCCAGCACCATGCCGCGCCGGCGGCGCTGGGCGAGCACGGCCTCGCGGGCGTCGGCGAGCGGCACGCGCGCGCCGACGTCCACTGCGAGCTGCCGCGCCAGGTCGGCGTACCCGACGGGCGCCGAGCGGTCGCCGAGGCGCAGCTGGAACAGGACGTCGAGGACGACGTACCGGTCGGTGCCCTTGAAGGCCGAGTGGCGGTAGGTGAAGGCGCAGTCGGCGTTGGGCACCGTGACGACCTGCTGGCCGTAGCGGTCCCACACGCGGACGGAGGCGATGGTCTGCGCGACCTCCTGGCCGTAGGCGCCGACGTTCTGCACCGGTGTGGCGCCGACGCTGCCCGGGATCCCTGACAGCGCCTCGATCCCCACCCAGCCCTCGGCGACGGCGCGGGCGACGAGGTCGTCCCACGGCTCGCCGGCGGCGACACGCACCATGGCGCCCCCGCACGCGTCGGCGGACTCGACGCTCACGCCGCTCGTCGCGACCCGCACGACCGTGCCGGGCACCGGCTCGTCCGTGACGAGCAGGTTCGAGCCGCCGGCCACGAGCAGCAGCGGCTCGTCGGCGTCGTCGACCTCGCGGACGGCGTCCACCAGCTCGTCGGTGGTGGTGGCGGTCACGAGCCGCTCGGCCGGGCCGCCGACGCGCAAGGTGGTGAGGTCGGCGAGGCGCACGGCACCGGGCTCGGTGGGGAGCATCACAGCGTTCCCTCGTGGTCACTGGCTGCCCCAGCTCCCATAGGTTCGTCACGCGGTGCCCCCGTGGCGTCCTGGGGCGGGGCGGTGGCGGGGGCGAGGACGAGCGCCAGGACGAGGACGGCGAGCACGAGCCACAGCGCCTCGCGCACCCCGACGTGCTCGGCGAGGAAGCCCACGGCGGGCGGGCCGGCGAGGAAGGCGGTGTAGCCGATCGAGGCCACCGCGCTCACGCGCACGGCGGCGCGGGCCGGGTCGTGAGCCGCAGCGCTCATGCCGACCGGGAAGCCGAGCGAGGCGCCGAGGCCCCAGATCACCGCACCCACCATCGCCACCGGGACGTTCGGGCCGAGCACCACGAGCAGCAGCCCCACGACCGCGGTCAGGGCCGTGGCGCGCAGCACGCGCACCGGGCCGAAGCGGTCGAGCAGCTTCGTGCCGACGACGCGACCGACGGTCATGGCCGTGACGAAGAACCCGAAGGTCAGCACGCCCACGGCGTTGCGGACGTCGAAGCCGTCGACGACGGCGAGGGCCAGCCAGTCGTTGGCGGTGCCCTCGGTGAAGGCGAAGGTCAGCACCAGCAGCCCGATGGCGAGCACGCGCGGCTCGCGCCAGGCCGACAGCGCGCTGCCCTTCGGCTCGGCCGTCTCGACCTCGGCGCCCGCCGGCAGGAACCACGTGCAGGCGACCTGGGCGAGCACGAGCACCACGACGGCGGTGACGACGAGGTGTGCGGCGGTGGGCACGTGCAGGTACACCAGCAGCGCTCCGACCAAGGCACCAGCGACGCCGCCCACCGACCACGAGGCGTGGAAGTGCGGCATGACGTGCCGGTCGAGACGGCGCTCGACCTCGGCCCCCTCGACGTTCATCGCGACGTCCCAGCTGCCGGAGCCGAAGCCCATGAGGAACAGGCCGACCACCAGCAGCGGCACCTGGTCGGCCAGCCCGGCGAGGGCCAGGCCCACGGTGCAGATCAGCGCGCCGGCCCGCACCGTCGTCCCGGCGCCGATCCGCACGACGACGGCTCCGGTGCTGGGCAGCGCGAGCACGGCGCCCAACGAGACGGCGAGGAGCACCAGGCCGACCTCGGCGCTGCTGAGGTCGAGCCGGTCGCGCGCGGCCGGGATGCGCGACACCCAGGCCGCGAAGACCAGCCCGTTGAGCAGGAAGACCGACAGGACGGCGCCGCGGGCGCGCGAGACCTCCGCCGCGCTCACGGCAGCCGGACGACAGCCCGCGCGCGACCGAGCACGCTGACCCGCGCACCGTCCGCACCGTCCGCACCGGGCGTCGTCGCGGTCAGGTCGACCCGCACGGTGCGCGCCTCGTCGTCCTTGGCCGCCACGACGCCGCTCACCTCGAGCTCGGCCCCTTCGACGTCGTCGACGGGTACCGGCTTGGTGAAGCGCACGCCGTACTCGACGACGGCACCGGGGTCGCCGACCCACGAGGTCACGAGGCGCACGGCGGTGGCCATCGTGAACATGCCGTGGGCGATGACGCCGGGCAGACCCACCTCGCGCGCGACGCGGTCGCTCCAGTGGATGGTGTTGAAGTCGCCGCTGGCGCCGGCGTAGCGCACCAGGTCGGCCCGCGTGATGGTGAAGGTGCGCGGCGGCAGGGCGTCGCCCACCTGCACGCCGTCGAAGGTCGGACGCTGGCTCACGACCCCTCCCCTCGCACGACGATCGTGGACGTCGCGGTGCACACGGCCTCACCGGCCTCGGTGGAGATCTCGCTGCGGGTGGTGACCATCGAGTGGCCACCGGCCGAGCGCACGGCGTCGACGTGCAGCACGGCCACGAGCCGGTCGCCGGCCGTGATCGGCCGGTGGTGGGCGAACGTCTGCTCGCCGTGGACGACGCGGCTGAAGTCGATACCGGCCTCGGGGTCGAGGACGAGCTGGGCGTCGCAGCGCTGGGCGACGATGACGGCGAAGGTCGGCGGCGCGATGACGTCGGGGTAGCCGAGCGCGCGGGCGGCCTCGGGGTCGGTGTGCACGGGGTGCGGGCCGACGACGTCGGCGAACTCGCGGATCTTCTCGCGGCCCACCTCGTACGGCGGGGTCGGCGGGTACTGACGGCCCGCGAAGTCGGGGTTGACCATGGGGCTCACGCTACCGGCGCCGGGGGCCGGCACGACGCAGCGGCCGCCCCCTGGACGGGGACGGCCGCTGCGGTGACGAAGGGTGCGCTCAGCGGGTCTCGCGGTGCAGCGTGTGGCGCTTCTCGCGACGGCAGTACTTCTTCAGCTCGAGGCGGTCGGGGTCGTTGCGCCGGTTCTTCTTCGTGATGTAGTTGCGCTCCTTGCACTCCGTGCACGCCAGAGTGATCTTGGGGCGGATGTCGGCGCTCTTGGTGGCCACGGGGGACGCTCGCTTTCGGGGGAGACAACTGCACGCACGGGGACAACTGAACGAGGATACGGGACCACGCGGCGGCCGACCAAACCAACCGTCCGCGCCCGTGGTAGCGGGGGCGGGACTCGAACCCGCGACACCACGATTATGAGCCGTGTGCTCTAACCACCTGAGCTACCCCGCCGGGTGAGGGCTCGCCGTCCGAGCACCAGCGGCGCGGACGGCGAGACCCCGGTCGAGCCCCAATACGGAATCGAACCGTAGACCTTCTCCTTACCATGGAGACGCTCTACCGACTGAGCTATTGGGGCAGCGCGGACGAGCGTACACGGTCACCTCGGCCGCCGAGAAATCGACTGCCACCCGCCCGGCTCAGCCTCCGGCGAGCAGCTGATCGACGGGTCTGGGCTCGGCCAGCGCGGCCCTCGGGGCCGCAGATTCCGCCCGCCGGGACGTCGGTCAGAGGCCCAGCTCGGACAGGCCCGGGTGGTCGTCCGGGCGCGGGCCGCTGGCGTCCCAGTGGAACAGTCGCTCGGTCTCGGCGATCGGCAGGTCGTTGATGCTGGCGTACCGCCGGCGCATCAGCCCGTTCTCGTCGAACTGCCAGTTCTCGTTCCCGTAGGAGCGGTACCACTGGCCGGCGTCGTCGTGCGACTCGTAGGCGAAGCGCACCGCGATGCGGTCGTCGCCGTGGGCCCACAGCTCCTTGATGAGGCGGTAGTCCAGCTCGCGCTGCCACTTGCGGGTCAGGAACCGCACGACCTCGGCCCGCCCCTCGACGAACTGCGAGCGATTCCGCCAGGAGGTGTCCGGCGTGTAGGCCAGCGAGACGCGCTCGGGGTCGCGCGTGTTCCAGGCGTCCTCGGCGGCGCGCACCTTGCGCAGTGCGTCGTCGTGGCTGAACGGCGGGACGGGGGGTCGGGTCTCCATCACGGGCCTCCTTCGCGAGCTGGGTAGTGCTCACACCCATCGTGCTGGACATGTGGCCTTGCGCAAGACTGTACGGGCGTGCAATATTCTGCACATGCGTTCAGCCTCCGACCTCACCGCCGCGGCACGCATCCGCTCGTCGGCCATGCACCTGTTCGCCGCACACGGCGTCCGCGGTGTGTCGATCCGTGACGTCGCCGGCCACGCCGGGGTCTCGCCGTCGCTGGTGGTGCACCACTTCGGGTCCAAGAACGGCCTGCGGGAGGCGGTCGACGCTCACACGGCCGAGGTGCTGACGGCGCTGATCGGGGAGCTCGCGGACGTGCCGGAGAACGCCGCGCAGGTGATCGCGTCGCTGTGGGCGGCACTCGACCGCGAGCCCGACCTGATGGCCTACCTGCGCCGCTCGCTCGTCGAGAGCGGCGCGCCGGGGCGACGCCTGTTCGGCTGGCTCGTCGAGGCGACCGAGCGGGAGCTGACCGCACAGCAGGACGCCGGCGTCGTCCGGGCCACCGACGACGCGCGGGCCCGTGCCGTGTTCCTGCTGGCCAACGACATGGCCCCGATCGTGCTGCGCGACCTGGTCACCGACGCCCTGGGTGTCGACCCGCTGAGCCGCGAGGGCCTGGACCGCTGGGGCCGAGCCGTCATGGACGTGTACAGCAGCGGGATCTACACCCGACCCACCACTGACGAGGAGTGATGATGACCTCAGCCACGATCCAGACCTCCGCGCTGACGCGCACCTTCGGCTCGCACCGCGGCATCCGCGACGTCGACCTGCGCGTGGAGCCCGGTGAGGTCTTCGGCTTCCTGGGACCCAACGGCGCCGGCAAGTCCACGACGATCCGGATCCTCATGGGGCTGATCCGGCCCACGTCCGGCGACGCACGCGTGCTCGGCGGTCACCCCCAGCGCGACGGCGTGGCCGTGCGCGCCAGAACGGGCTACCTGCCCGGCGACCTCGTCCTGCATCCCCGAACGAGCGGACGCGAGCTGCTCGAGCGGTTCGGGCACGTGCGAGGCCTGCGCGACACGCGCTACCGCGACGAGCTGGTCGAGCGGTTCGACGCCGACCTCGACCGGCCGACGCACGCCCTGTCGAAGGGCAACCGGCAGAAGCTCGGCATCGTGCTGGCCTTCATGCACCGGCCTGAGCTGCTGGTGCTCGACGAGCCGACGTCCGGGCTGGACCCGTTGCTGCAGAACGAGTTCGCGCGCCTTCTGGAGGAGACCGCCCTCGACGGGCGCACCGTGTTCCTCTCCTCGCACGATCTCGACGAGGTGCAGCGCGTCGCCGACCGCATCGCGATCATCCGCGAGGGCAGCATCGTCGTCACCGACACCGTGGACGGCCTGCGCTCGCACGCACCGCGCACCATCGACGTGCAGTTCGACCGCGACGTCGACGCCGACGCCTTCCGCTCGCTCGAGGGGGTCGACGCCGAGGTGGCGGGCCCACGCCGCCTGCGACTCACGGTGAGTGGTCCGGTGGCACCCGTCGTCCGGGCCCTCGCGCCGCTGGACCCTGTCGACCTGACCGCCCGCCCGGTCGACCTGGACGAGCTGTTCCTCGGCTACTACCGCACCGACGACCGCTCCGACGACCGCGAGGAGACCACCAGTGCACGCTGACATCGCCCGGCTCGACCTGCGGCTGCGCCGCCGCTCCATGGCCTGGTACACGGCGGGAATGGGGCTCTACGCCCTGCTCATCGTCGCGATGTACCCCACGGTCGCCTCGGACAAGACCCTGGAGTCGCTCACCACCAGCAACCCGAAGGTCATGGCGCTGCTCGGGGTGGCCGGCTCGCTGACCTCGCCCGTCGGCTGGGTGAGCGGCAACCTCTACGCCAACTTCCTGCCGCTGATCGTGCTCCTGCTGACCATCGGCTACGGCGCCTCGTCGATGGCCGGCCAGTCCGAGGACGGCACGCTCGGCCTCGTGGCCACCTTGCCCCTCACCCGGCAACGGCTGGTGCTGCAGAAGGCGCTGGTGCTGGTGCTCGTGGCACTGCCCCTCGGCGTGGTGACCGCGGCCTGCGTGCTGGTGGGTCGCCACTACGACCTCCACCTCGCGACGACCGCCCTGCTCGGCACCACCGGCGCCGTGGTGCTGCTCGGTGTCGACTTCGGCCTGCTCGCGCTGCTGATCGGCGTCACTACCGGCAGCCGCGGCCTCGCCCTGGGCGTCGCCTCGGCGCTCGCAGCGGCGTCCTACCTGGTCGGGTCGCTCGCCCCGGTGGTCGGCTGGGCCCGATCGCTGAAGGGCGCGTCGCTGTTCTACTGGGCGGTCGGCGGCGACCAGCTCACGTCGGGGCCGGCGCTCGGCGCGTGGCTGGTGCTGATCGCCGTCGGAGCCGCCCTGCTCGCGGCGAGCCTGGCCACGGTGCACCGGCTCGACATCCGCTGAGGGCCCGACCCCCGGCCCCGGGCAGCATGATCGTGGCAACGAGCGTCAGCGGGTTGACACTCGTTGCCACGATCGCGCTGGGCCCGACTCAGTCGAAGTAGTCCATGAGCGGCTCGGCCGTGACGCGCGACCGGCGACGACGCGGCGAGCGGTGCATGGTCGAGGCGACGACCGCCGTCGCGGCGATCAGCAGGGCCGCCACCAGCAGCGCCGCGTGGGCACCGTCGAGGAACGCGTGCGAGTCGCGCGTCGCCGCGGAGAACACGGTGACGAGGACCGCGAGGCCGAGGGTCGAGCCGACCTGCTGGGCGACGTTGACCAGACCGGACGCCGCCCCCGCCTCGTGCGGCTGCACCCGCTGCAGCGCCGCCCCGGTGATCGGGACGAACACCGTGCCGTTGCCGACGCCCATGAGGAACAGCGGGACGCCGATCGACAGGTACGACGGGTCGGCCGAGGTGTGGCTCAGCCAGAACACGCTGGACGCCGAGATCAGCGCCCCCACCATCATGGTGCGGCGCGGGCCGATGAGGTCGATGACGCGGCGGGCGGCGACCTGTGAGGCGAGGAAGACGCCGACCGGCACCGGCAGGAACGCCAGACCGGCACGCAGGGGCGAGTAGCCGACGACCTCCTGCAGCAGCTGGGTCATGAAGAAGAACATCCCCATCATCCCCGCCACCAGCGTGATCCGGCCGACGAAGGCCGCGCTGCGCGTGACGTCGCGGAACAGCGCCGGCGGCGTGATCGGCGCCACCGCGCGGCGCTCGACCAGCACGAACACCGAGAGCAGCACCGCCGCGGCGGCGAACGAGGCGAGGGTGACCGCGCTGGTCCAGCCGCGGTCGGCGGCGCTGACGAAGCCGTAGACGAGCGCGGTCATCCCGACGGTGGAGGCGATCGCGCCCTCGACGTCGACCCGCCCGACGTGACGCGGGGTCTCGGGCAGGACGAGCGCCGCGGCGATGATGACGCCGATGCCGATGGGCACGTTGACGTACATCACCCAGCGCCACGACACCCACTCGACGAGCATGCCGCCGGCGACCAGGCCGATCGCCGCGCCGCCGATGGACACCGCGGTGAAGAGGCCGAGCGCACGGTTGCGCTCGCGGCCCTCGGGGACGCTGATGGTGAGCATGGCGAGCACCGCGGGCGCCGCGAGCGCGGCCCCCAGGCCCTGGACGGCTCGGGAGATGATCAGCCACTCCCCCGTGGTGGCCAGGCCACCGACGAGCGAGGCGGCGGTGAAGACGGCCATGCCGGCGAGGAACACGCGCCGGCGGCCGAGCAGGTCGCCCGCCCGTGCGCCGAGCAGCAGCAGGCCGCCGAACGCGAGGGTGTAGGCGTTCATCACCCACGACAGGCCGGTCTGGGACAGGTGCAGGACGCGCGCGATGTCGGGCAGCGCGACGTTCACGATGCTGGCGTCGAGGACGACCATGAGCTGGGCGACCAGGACGGTGCCGAGGACGAACCCCGGTGAGGCGGCGACGCGACCGGTGGGGCGCGACGCCGTACCCGGCGCTGCCGGGGGCGAGCTGAGGGTCTGCACGGACACTGGGACTCCAGAGGTAGTACGATGATGCGGAAGTGGAAGAGGCCTCCGGATAAACATACGGAGGCAGCCTCCACTTAGCAAGTCCATTTGCCGACGACGTCCTTCGAGGTGGCTACGTGAGCACCGGCACCGCCCCCGGGCGCCCGCTGCGCGCCGACGCTCGCCGCAACTACGAGCAGATCGTGGCCGCGGCGCGCGAGACGCTGCGCGAGCAGGGCACCGCGGCGTCCCTGGAGGAGATCGCCCGCCGGGCCGGCGTCGGCATCGGCACGCTGTACCGCCGCTTCCCCAGCCGCCTCGCGCTGCTGGAGGCCGTCTACCGCGAGGACGTCGACGGCCTGCGCCAGCGCACGGACGACCTGCTCGCGTCGGCGGGGCCGTGGGAGGCCGTCGAGGGCTGGGTCAACGCCTTCCTCGACTACGCCTCGTCCAAGCGGGTGCTGTTCGCCGAGCTCGTCGAGGCGATCGGCCGCGACTCCGAGCTGCTGACGCACTCGCGTGCCGTCATCACCG
Organism: uncultured Actinomycetota bacterium; assembly: GCA_963816695.1. Classification (GTDB taxonomy): domain Bacteria; phylum Actinomycetota; class Actinomycetes; order Actinomycetales; family Angustibacteraceae; genus Angustibacter. Next base: position 98,972 of record CAWFLV010000002.1, on the reverse strand, counting down.
CCACCGCCCAGCAGGTCCTCGACAACGCCAAGGCCGCGGGCGTCGTCCGGGCCGACGTCGAGCCGGCCGACCTCACGCGGCTCATCGGCGGCTGCTCGATGATGGGCCCGGTCGAGGACGACCAGCGCGATCGGGTCGTCGCGATCATGCTCGCGGGCATCCGCGCCTGATTCACGCCCCGGCTGCGCCGTCCTGCTCGGCCGAGCACCACCAGGTGGTGCGGCCACCGACGGTGCCGCGCACCATCGGTGCGCCGTCGCGCGGGCACCGGGCGCCGGCGGCGCGGTACGGCAGCAGGCTCAAGGTGTGCACCCCGCCGTCACGCTGGGCCGCGCGAACGGCCGAGCGCACCGCCCGGTGCAGCCGCCGCACCTCGTCGTCGGTGAGCTCGTCGACCCGACGACGGGGGTCGAGCCTGGCCTGCCACAGCGCCTGGTCGGCCAGCAGGTTGCCGACGCCGGCCAGCGCCGTCTGGTCGAGCAGCCGAGCCTTCACCGGGGCGGTGCCCCGCGACAGGGCCGCGCGCAGCTCGGCGAGGCTGATGTCAGCCGCGTCCGGGCCGAGCGCCTCGACGTCCGGGTCGAGCCGCACCCGGCCGAGCCGGCGCGGGTCGAGCAGCAGCAGTCGCCCGCCGTCCGCGAAGGTCAGCGCGAAGCGCGTGAACCGCTCGTCGCCTCGCTCGCGACCCCGCTGCCAGTAGTCGCCGCCCTCGGTCTCGGCGCCGTCGCGACCCACGGCCACGAGCTTGCCCGACATGCCCAGGTGGATCCCCAGCGTCGGGCCCGGTGTGCGCGAGCGCCCCGTGCCGGACGTCTCGCACCAGATGCTCTTGCCGCGGCGGTGCACGGCCGTCAGCCGCCGCCCGACGAGCGCCGCGCGCAGGTCCCCGGGTCGGTGCGGCCGGCACTCGTAGGTGTCGCTGTCGTCGACGTCGGTGATCCGCCGCCCGAGAGCGTGCTGCTCGAGCACCCTGCGCGCGGACTCGACCTCGGGCAGCTCGGGCACGCGCCGAGACTAGTGCGCGCCGTCCGCGGCCCCGGCGCCCGGCCGGACGAGGCCGCACTCGTACGCGAGCACCACGAGCTGCACCCGGCTGGTCGCGCCGAGCTTGGCCAGGACGCGGTTGACGTGCGTCTTCACCGTGCTCTCGGCGACCACCAGGCGCGCGGCGATCTCGTCGTTCGACAGCCCGCTGGAGACGAGCGTGAACACCTCGAGCTCGCGCTCGGTGAGTCCTCGCAGCGGCTCGGGCACACCGCGCGAGGGAGGCGGGCGACGGACGTACTCCTCGATGAGCCGACGGGTGAGGGACGGCGCGAGGAGCGAGCCGCCTTCGGCGACGGTGCGGACGCCGTCCACCAGCCGGTCCGGTGCCGTGGCCTTGAGCAGGAAGCCGGCTGCACCGGCTTTGAGCGCCGCGTACACGTACGCGTCCACGTCGTAGGTCGTCAGCACCAGCACGCGCGAGTCGCTGCCGGCGCCGGTGATCGCCGACGTGGCGGCGATGCCGTCGAGCACCGGCATCCGGATGTCCATGAGGACGACGTCCGGGCGGGTCCGGCGCACCACCTCCACGGCCTCCCGACCGTCCGCGGCCAGGCCCACGACGTCGAGGCCACGGGCCGTCAGCACCATCTGCAGCCCCGACCGCACCAGCTCCTGGTCGTCCGCGACCACGACCGACGTCATGCGCCCTCCACGGGCAGCGTCGCGTCGAGGCGGAAGCGTCCGTCGTCGCCGAGGCCGTGCCACAGCGAGCCGCCCAGCAGCGACACCCGCTCGGCCACCCCCAGCAGCCCCAAGCCGCTGCCGAGGCCGCCGCCGCCACCGCTCGGGTTGCTGGCCCGGATCGTCACCGCCTCGGGCGAGCACGTCACGGCCAGCTCGGCGGTGCCGTCGGAGCCGTAGCGCAGCGCGTTGGTCAGCGCCTCCTGCGCGATGCGGTAGGCGCTGACGTCGACACCTGCCGGCAGCTCGGTCGGGGGCCGGTCGAGCTGGGCGGTGACACGCAGCCCGTCCGCCCGGAACCGCTCCACCAGCCGGGGCAGCTCGGCCAGGCCCGGAGTGGGCGCGAGCCCCAGCTCATCGGCGTCGTCGCGCACCACGTGCAGCAGCCGACCGGTGTCGGCGAGCGCCTGCCGGCCGGTGCTCGCCACGGCGTCGAGCAGCTGCTCGGCCCGCTCGGGGTCGCTGCGCACGAGGTCCTGCGCGGCCGCGGTCTGCACCACCATCGCGCTCACCGAGTGCGCGATGACGTCGTGCAGCTCGCGCGCGATGCGGTCACGTTCGGCGCGCACCGCCGCCCGGCGGGCCAGCTCCTGCGACTGCTCGAGCATCGTCTTCTGCGCGGCCAGCCGCTGCATCAGCCGGCCCAGCACGTACGGAGGCGCGATCAGGGTGAGGACGAAGATGACGTCCCCGAGCCCGTGCTGCCTCGTGTCGACGAAGTGGTAGTCCACCCAGAACGTCGCCAGCACCACCGTGATGCCGGCCAGGCCGCGGTTGCCGGTGGCCCACCGCCCGAGCGCGAACCCGACGGCGGCGCTGAACAGGATCGGCGTCGCGACGTCGTTGAGCTGCGGGCCGAACCAGGGCGTCTGCAGCAGGACGACGGCGCTCGCCGTCGGCGCCAGCAGGCCGTACCGGCGACGGACGGAGAGCAGCGCCGCCGCCACGGTCTCGAGGGCCAGCGCAGCCACCCACCCGGCCGGCTGAGCTGACACCAGCTCGCCGGCGCCGACCGCGAGCAGACCTGCCGGCAGCAGCAGGTCGCCGTACCTGGCGTAGGTGCGTTCGAGCACGATGCCGAGCGTACGGCTGCGCGCCCCTCGTTGACATCGACCTGCCGGGCGACGACGCCTCCACCCTGGGGTGGACCCAGGTGCCAACCGCGCGGCGACGACCTCCGGCGCGCTGCCCACCTAGCGTCCCTGCCACCACGGACGAGGGTCCGTCGCAGAAGGAGGACGACATGCTCAGCACAGTGGAGAGCCAGCGCACGGTCGGGCGACTCGCCTGGGTGGCCGCGTGGACCGGCCTGGTGGTCGGGCAGGTGCACGCGCTCGCTCGGCACAACACCGCGGACGGCGCCGGCGACCTGAAGCTGCCGCTCACGCGCCTGTGGTCGGACCCGGCGCGCTCGGCGCTGCGCCCGCTGCTGGACTGGGCCGACCCCGACACCGTCTACCTGACGTACGGCAAGATCTGGCTGCCCGTGTTCGTGGCCTTCACGCTGTGCGCCGTCGTCGTGCGCCGGCGCCGCCGTCCGACCGGCTTCGAGAAGGTCGCCTGGCGCGTCGCGATGAGCGGCTACGTCCTCATGAGCTTCGGGGTGTTCCTCGACTACTACACGCAGTGGACCTCGTACCTACCCGACGCCGTCGCCGGCCCGATGTTCGCGATCACGGTGCTCGGACTCGCCGGCTCGCAGATCGGCTCGACGCTGCTCGGCATCGCGCTGCTGCGGCGGGGCGGGGTCTCGCGGTGGGCCGGGTGGCTGCTCGCGTTGACCATCCCGCTCGCCGTGGGGCTGCTGCAGGTGACGTCGATGGGCAGCGCCGTCCTGCCGATCATGTTCGCCTTCGGGCTGCTCGGGCGCGCCATCGCGGCCGAGCAGCCGTATGCGCAGGTCGCGGGCGCGCCGGCGAGCGCCTGAGCCCCCGCGCACGAGGCAGCCGACAGGCCCCGGTCGGCGTCACGCCGGCCGGGGCCTCGTCGGTGGCAGGTGAGTGAACGACTGGTCCGCGCGATGATGCTCCCGTGGCGAGCGACACCTGGCGGAGCGCCATCTAGGGGCTGGTGTCGCGTCGCTGTCGATTCTGTCGCGGTTCGGTGCGGTTCTTGGCGTCGGAGAGCTGGCGGATCAGGTCGTCGCGTACTTCGGTGAGCGCCTGGTCGAAGGGAATCCGGCTCGATGTCGCCACCACCCGCTCGGTGCCGGCGATCCACCCCTCCAAGGTGGTCTTCTGATCGGCTCCGTCCCGCTCCTTCACGCTCAGCTCGAGCTCGACCTCTCCAGCGCGGTAGGAACGCAGCCGTGCGTCAAGGGCGGCGAACCGGTCCAGCACGCGGTCCCGCTCCGAAGCAGCGACGCCGCTGCCCAGCCGCAGGCACGCCTCCACCGTGGCGCGATCATCGGAGTCGTTCATGGCTTGTCTCCCGCCCGTCGTCTTTCGTGGACACCGATGACGCCACCGTACGCAGGTATCGCAGGGGAACCGCGTCGATGGCCTTCATCACCGGGCCGCACCGGCGCGCCGTGCGCTCGCGCGAGTGGATCCCCCGATGGAAGCGTCCCCCGTGCTGGAACCCGCGCCATCGTCCCGGCTGTCACGTCGCCTCGCCGCTCCCTCGGTGCCACCAGAATCGCTTCGCCGGTTGGGTGAGAGGGCTAGTCTGGGACCACAAGGGGCCACGGCTGACCTTGTTGACCACGAACACCGCGCGTGGCGCCTCGGGCCGCTCAGAGTCCCAGGGGTGGTGTCATGAGCTGGTGGGTGTGGTTCATCGTGATCGCCGTGGTGGTCCTGGTGCTCCTAGCGGCCTTGCTGTGGATTCAGGCCCGCCGACGCCGGGGCGGGGTCATCATCGACCCGGCGCAGTCGCCGCGCACTCGCCGCCGGAGGACGTAGTGATGAGTCGGCTGATGCGCACCTCAGAGCTGATGAAGCGTCCAGTGGTGACGATGGGCGGGGAGGATGTCGCCCAGGTCAAGGACATCGTCTACTCGGCGGCCGGCGGCGCGGTGGGCGGGTTCACCCTCGCCGGCCGGGGCCTGATGTCCGGGCCGCTGAAGCGGGCGCTGGCCTGGTCGTCGGTGATGGCACTCGGCCCGGATGCGGTGATGATCCGCGACGAGGACGTGCTTGAGCCGGTCGCGAGCGTGCTGGACCCCTCGGCCGGCACGGGTGGCTCGGGGGGCAACGTGCTGGGCTCACAGGTGCTCACCGACACGGGGACCGAGCTGGGCACGGTGGTCGACGTCGTCTTGGAAGTCGCGGAGCGCGGCGCTGGTCAGTGCGATGTGGTGGGCTATGAGGTGGAGGCCTCAGAGGCACTCGGGACGAAGGGGACCAAGGTGTTCATCCCCCTGCCTGACACCCTCGCCGCGTCGGGGGATCACCTCCTGGTACCGGCGGCCGCAAAGGACTTCGTCGCCCTCGACCTGGCGGGGTTCGGCGCCGCAGTGCGGGCGTTTCGTCACCAACTGCACCGGGAGCGCGAATGAGGTTCTCCGAAGCGTCTGGGCGTGAGGTCGTGAGCAGCAGCAGCGCGGAGACCGTGGGCCAGGTCGCGGAGTTCGTGGTTGACCCCCGGTCGCACAGCGTCGTCGCAGTCACGCTGAAGAAGACCCAGCACGGCGACACGGTGCTGTGGGCCGACGTGAGCGCCTTCGGTGTGGACGCGGTGACCGTTCCTGGCACAGAGGTGATTCTCGACGCCAACGGCGCAGTTGCCGCCTTGGCGGGCAAGTACCAACGCCTGGTGGGCAAGCGTCTTCTCAACACCGATGGCGAGGACCTCGGGCTTGTGACGGACGTGGAGTTCGACCCTGAGACGGGGCGGCTCACCGCGTTGCTGCTCGCGAACGGCGATGTGCCTGGCGAGCGCCTGATCGGGATCGGGTCCTACGCGGCCGTCGTGCACGCCGACTCTTGACCGGCAGGGCGTGGGACGGGCAGGGCGTGGGAAGCCGGGTCAGGAGGTGGCCGAGTAGATCGATGCAGACGACTGGCACGCGGTGGACTGCTGCTGCAGGTCGCTCTGCGCCGCCTGCAGGTCACGCACGATGCCGCTGAGAGCCGAGGCATCCAGGTCGCGCGCCGCTTGGACGGCCTGGCGCACGAGCGCCAGCACCTTCTGCGAGCTGTCGGCCACATCCAGGCACGACCCGGGCACTGTGACGGTCACTCCGCCAGCGCCGGGCGTGGACGTGGCAGGCCCGGCGGATGTCGAGGTCGGGGACGGGCCCGCTGCGTTGTTCGCCGAGTCCGCGTCCCCCGCACCCAGCACCAGCCAGGTCAGCAGGACGCCAGCCAGGAAGGTTGCGGCGGGGACCAGCCAGAACCATCGGCCCCCCATGGCAACCACGCGCCGCCCGGCACCCGGGCCTGGAGGGTCGACGTCGCGCGTCGTGGGCAGGTCCTGGCCTTCGTCGTCCCCGGGCTGATCAGGCATGACTGCCTCCCCTCAACCTCACCGTACTGCGCCCGAGCCGGCAACGCAGCCCCGCCGCCGGTGGCCGCGAGGGTCGGGATGGGGTACACAGGCACATGCGGTGGATCGGGCGAGGGGCAGACGCGGCAACCGTTCGAGCTTGGGACGGCGTGATCCTGTTCTGGTGCGTCCTGTGGATCCTTGTCGGGACGTGGACCGGTGTCCAGATCCATCAGCTCACCGGTCTGACCGACAGCACCGTGCAGTCCGGCCGGGCGCTGCAGACCGCAGGCGCGGCGCTGAGGTCGGTCAGCTCCGTGCCGGTGATCGGGGACCGGACCGGCGAGCTGGGCCAGCAGGTCAGCGCGACGGCTGACGGCATCATCGCGAGTGGTGGCGATGCCCGTGCGAGCGTGCAGCGCCTCAGCATCCTGATCGGGCTGGCCGTGGGGCTCGGCCCGTGCGCGCCCGTGCTGCTGGGGTACATCCCGCTGCGCATCTCACGGCGCAACGACGTCCGCGACGTCCGGCGCGCCTTGGCTGCCGACCCCAACAGCCCTGCGCTGCAACGGTTCTTGATGGAGCGAGCCTTGGTCAATCTCAGGTTCCGAGAGCTGGTGGAGGTCCGCCTCGAGCCGGGCGGTGGGGTCGCGGACGATCAGCACGAGCGACTCGCGACGGCCGAGCTGCACCGTCTCGGGCTGCGGTGGTCCGACCACGGGACGACGTGACGCCGCCCGGACGCCGCGCAGCGCGACCCCAGGTCGCCTACGCGTCGTCCGGGGCGAGGTCGTACCGCTACGCCCAGTGGGTGGTGCGGGTTCGCTGGTTCGTCGTGGCTGCGTGGGCCGGCGCCGTGGTCGTGCTGATGTCGCTCTCGAGCACCGTCAGCTCGGACGGCGGCGGGCTGGCCAGCCTGATCCCGTCGGACAGCCCCGCCATCCGCGCCGAGCTCAGATCGTTGCAGGAGTTCGGGTTCCCGCTGTCCAGCCGCACGGTCGTCGTGCAGCGGGACCCGTCCGGCCTCGACCCGTTCACCCAGGCGGAGTCGGTGCTCGACGCCGTTGCCGTCGACCAGTCACCCCAACGGCCACCGCTGCTGGGCGCCCTTCCGCTGACCAACACGCTCCCGTTGGGGGGCGCGTCGGGCGAGACCAACACCACCGTCCTCACGTACCTGTTCATGGACCCACGCAGCAGCTTCGCCAGCCAGCAGCGCGCCGCCCGGGACTACATCACCGAGCACCTCGACCGGCCGCAGGACCACGTGGTCGGTGTCGCCGGATCGATCCCCGCCCGCGCTGAGCAGGCCCGACTGGTCGCCCAGCAGCTACCGCGGCTGGAGCTGCTCACCGTCCTGGCCATCTTGCTGCTGGTCGGGCTGAACTTCCGATCGTTGGTGGCACCGAGCCTCGCGCTGGGGGCCGCCGGCGTCGCCTTCCTGGTGACGGTGCACGTGTCGAAGCTGCTGAGTCATCTCGTGGGGATCGCCGCGCCCGCCGAGCTCGAGCCGCTGCTCGTGGCGCTGCTCCTCGGCGTAGTGACCGACTACACCATCTTCTACCTGTCCGCACTCAGAGCACGCAGCGGCCATCCCGAGCGCGAGGACGTCGTCCGAGCGGTGTCCTCGTACACGCCGATCGTGGTGGCGGCCGGGCTCACGGTCGCTGGTGGGACCGCGGCGCTGCTGGCCGCCAGCTCGGAGTTCTTCAAGGGCTTCGGCCCGGCGATGGCCCTCGCCGTGCTGATCGGTCTCGCCGTCTCGGTGACGCTGGTGCCGGCTCTGATCGCGATCCTCGGCACGCTGGTCTTCTGGCCGAGCCCGCCGACCCCTTCGCTCGTGTATCGCATCGAGGGACTGCTGGCGGTCCGGCGGACCCGGGTCCAGGTCCGTCACGTGCACCTGATGAGACTGCTGACCCGCAAGCGCGTCGCCGGTGGCGTCCTGGCCGGCTGCTTGGTGACCCTGACGCTCGCCTCCCTTCCCCTGCGCCACATCGATCTCGGCGTGGGGTTCACCACCTCGCTTCCGGCGAACAACCCCGTGAGCCTGGCCAGCGCCGCCAGCTCCGCGGGTTTCGCGGCCGGCATCAACTCGCCGACGACCCTGCTCCTCGAGGGCGACGGCGTGACCGGTCGGCTCGACGCCCTCAGCGCGTTGCAGCAGGCCGTCGAGCGACAGCCCGGCGTCTCCTTCGTCCTGGGTCCGGCCCAGAACTTCAGCCAGCAGGAGCTGGGAGTCGTCCTGGCCAGGTCGGGCGACGCCGCCCGGATGCTGGTGATCTTCGACCATGACCCGTTGGGCGCCGCGGCGATCGACGACCTGTCGACCTTGCGGCAACGACTGCCTGGGCTGGCCGACAGCAGCGGCCTGGCGGACGTTCGGATCAGCATCGTGGGCGACACGGCGCTGGGGCAGGCCTTGGTGGGGTCGACCGGACGCGACCTGGTTCGCATCGCGATCGCGGCGATCATCGTGAACCTGCTGCTGCTAGTGATCTTCCTGCGCGCCCTCGTGGCGCCGTTGTACCTGCTCGCCTCCAGCGTCCTGGCGCTCACCGCGTCCCTGGGCCTGACGGTGGCGGTGTTCCAAGGACTGGCCGCCCACGACGGCCTCACCTTCTACGTCCCGTTCGCGGCGGCGGTCCTGCTCGTGGCGCTGGGTTCGGACTACAACATCTTCGGCGTGGGACACGTGTGGGAGGAGGCCGGGCGGCGGCCGCTGCGCTCCGCGATCATGAAGGCCGTCCCGGAGTCGACCCGCGCCATCGTCGCCGCGGGACTCACGCTGGCCATCAGCTTCGGCATGCTCGCGGTGATCCCGTTGGCGCCGTTCCGCGAGCTGGCCTTCGCCATGGCGATCGGGATCACGATCGACGTCGTGGTCGTGCGGTCCTTCATGGTGCCGGCCCTGCTCACGCTCGTCGGCGGTGCGAGCGGCTGGCCCGGGCCGCACCTGCGGGCCGGCGATCGCACCTCCCCCGGTGCCGACGAGGCCTAGCGAGCGTCCGCGGGACGGACGGCCCGCGCCGTCGGGGTGCACCATGTGGACGTGAGGATCTCCGGCCGACCGAGTACCTGGCCAGCCCTTGTCCGTGTCGTGCTCGTCGGTGTCGGCTGTGTCTCGGGATTCGTCCTGGTGTACCTGGTCACCGTGCGGACCGAGCAGGGCAGGCTGTTCGGAGACGCCTCGCTGCGCGGCGCCATGCTGACCCGGGCGGCCTGGGCCGACGGAGCCGACGCCGTGCTCGACGTGGTGTCCGCCGGGTCCCTGCTCGCCGCCCTGGCGCTGGTGGCGACGATCGCCCTGGTCCGGCTGGCTCGCGCACCCGGGCTCGCGGCCGTGGGGTTGCTCGGCGCGGCGAACCTGTCGACCCTGGTCCTGAAGCGCTACGTCCTGGACCGGCCCGACCTCGGCCTCACCGAGGTGTCCCCGGCGACGTTGAACAGCCTGCCGAGCGGTCACACCACGGCGGTGTTCTCCGCCGTTGCCGCGCTCTTGCTCGTCGTCCCGGCGCGATGGCGGTACCGGACGTCCCTGGCGGGACTGCTGACCGCGGTGGTCACGGCGCTGGCCACGATGTCCGCCGGGTGGCACCGCGCCGGCGACTCCATGGCGGCGTTCCTGCTGGTGGGTGCGTGGACCGCCATCGCCGCCGCCGCCGTCGTGCTGGTCGACCACCGGGCGGGGGAGGTCAGCCGTCAGATCCGGTGGCCGCCGTCGACGCGCTGGCTGTTCGCTGCGGGCGCGGGGACCTTCGGACTCGGCCTCGCTCTCGGCGTGAGCCTGGACTCCGTCGCGTGGATCCGAGACGCCGCGCCCGGCTCGGTCCTCGCCTTCCTCGTCGCCGGCCTGCTCATCGTGGGCACCGGGATCGCGGTCCTGCTGGGCATCCTGGCGTCCCTGGCCGTGGCGGCGCCTGCTCCAGCAGGGCACGATCTCCGTTCTCAGCCCTGGTGATCGGACACTGGTGATCGGACCCTGCTCGTTCTCGCGCAGCACGTGGAGGGTGGCCTCGACCTCTCGCACCCCGGAGGAGTCGGGGTCTGCAGGGGGGACGAGGTCCGGCACGGCCCAAGCATCCGCCGGCGAACGCCCCGCAAAGCACTCGACCCCCACCAGAGGTGGGGGTCGAGCCTGGTCCAGCCAGTGGCAGGTGAAGGATTCGAACCTTCGAAGCTTTCGCGACGGATTTACAGTCCGCTCCCATTGGCCGCTCGGGCAACCTGCCGTGCCGGCCACGAGCACCGAAGTGCCTCCGGAATCCGGCGGATGGAAGGATAGCAAGGACGCCCCGCCAGACCGAAACCGATCCCCAGCCACGCCCCACCGCAGGAGGACACCATGGCCGACTCCTCGTTCGACGTCGTCAGCAAGGTCGACCGCCAGGAGGTCGACAACGCGCTCAACCAGGCCGCCAAGGAAGTCTCGCAGCGCTACGACTTCAAGGGCACCGACGCCTCCGTCGGCTGGAGCGGCGAGATGATCCTCGTGAAGGCGAACAGCGAGGAGCGCGCGAAGGCCGTGCTCGACGTCCTGCAGACCAAGCTCGTGCACCGGGGGGTCTCGCTGAAGGCGCTCGACAGCAGCGAGCCCAAGGCGTCCGGCAAGGAGTACCGCATCGAGTCGACCCTGAAGGAGGGGCTCAGCCAGGAGAACGCCAAGAAGGTCTCCAAGCTGATCCGCGACGAGGGCCCCAAGTCGGTGAAGGCGCACATCCAGGGCGACGAGCTGCGCGTCACCAGCAAGTCGCGCGACGACCTGCAGGCCGTGCAGCGCATGCTCAAGGACGCCGACCTGGACGTCGCCCTGCAGTTCACGAACTACCGCTGAGCCCACCGTGCCCACGAGCGCCGGGCGGGCCGTGCAGGCCGCGATCTTCCGGGCGGGCGTGTTCGGGCGCCGTCCGGTCGTGCCGACGTCGGCCGCCGCGCTCGAGGCTGCGGCCGAGCAGCGCATGTCGCGTCGGGCGTTCGCCTACGTCGCCGGCTCGGCCGGCCAGGAACGCACCGCGAGCGCCAACCTCGCGGCGTTCGACCGCTGGGGCATCGTGCCGCGCATGCTCCGGGACGTCTCGAGCCCTGACCTCTCGCTCGACCTGTTCGGCGCCCGGCTGCCGGCGCCGGTGCTGCTCAGCCCGATCGGCGTCCTCGAGCTGGCGCACCGGGGCGCGGACGTCGCCGTGGCGCGAGCGGCTGCCGGGCTGGGGCTCGCGATGGTGCAGTCCAGCCAGGCGTCCCGGTCGATGGAGGACGTCGCGGCCGCGGCGGGCGGCGGCCCTCGGTGGTTCCAGCTGTACTGGAGCAACCGCGACGACCTGGCCGAGAGCTTCGTACGGCGGGCCGAGGCGTCGGGGTGCACGGCGATCGTCGTCACGCTGGACACCCACACGCTCGGATGGCGTCCGCGCGACCTCGACCTGGCCTACCTGCCGTTCGCGCACGGCCTGGGCATCGCGCAGTACACGTCGGACCCGGTGTTCGCCGAGCTCGTCCGTGAGCGGCTGGCGCAGGGGCCGTCGTCCGTTGCTGAGAAGGGCCCGCGCCCTACTGCCGCAGCGGTCGCAGCCCTGCTGTCGATGGCCCGTCACCACCCCGGCAGCACGCGCGAGAACCTCCGCTCGCCGATGCCGCGAGCGGCGGTCGAGACTTTCCTCGACGTGTTCTCCCGCCCGGGCCTGACCTGGCCGGACCTCGCCTGGCTGCGCGAACGCACCCGGCTGCCGATCGTGCTCAAGGGCATCCAGCACCCGGACGACGCGTCCCGGGCGCTGGACGCCGGCGTCGACGGCGTGTGGGTGTCGAACCACGGTGGGCGGCAGGTCGACGGCGCGGTGGCCTCGCTCGCGGCGCTGCCCGGGGTCGTCGACCGGGTCGGGGGGCGGGTGCCGGTGCTGTTCGACAGCGGGGTGCGCTCGGGTGCGCACGCGTTCGCGGCGCTGGCGCTGGGAGCCACCGCGGTGGGCGTGGGACGGCCGTGGGTCTACGGGCTCGGGCTGGCCGGCGAGGCGGGCGTCACCGCCGTCCTGCAGCACCTGGTGGCCGAGCTCGAGCTCACCATGGCGTTGTCCGGCTGCGCGTCCTTGGCCGAGGTGACCCCCGACGCCGTCCTCCCCCGATGATCACGTGAAGGAGGTTCCCCACCACTTCACGCGGCGTCGACACCACGTGAGGTGCTGGCAGCCCGTGCAAAGCAGCCCGGACCGGTCGGAAACCGCGGACGCCGGTCAGCGGCGGTAGCCGGCGGCCGCCTCGAGGCGCGCGATGCGCTCGGCCATGGGCGGGTGCGTGCTGAACAGCCGCGAGAAGCCGTCGCCCCGGAAGGGGTTGGCGATGAACAGGTGGCTGGAGTTCACCAGCTCGCGGTCCGGCGGCAGCGGCAGCTGGCGCGTGCCGGACTCCAGCTTGCGCAGCGCCGAGGCCAGGGCGAGCGGGTCACCGGTGAGGGCCGCGCCGTCCTCGTCGGCGTCGTACTCGCGGGTGCGGCTGATCGCCATCTGGATGACGACGGCGGCGAGCGGCGCGGCCAGCGCGATCAGCAGCATGGCGACCGGGTTGGGACGGTCCTCGTCGCTGCCGCCGAAGCCGCCGCCGAAGAACAGCCCGATCTGGGCGATCGAGGTGATGACACCGCCGATGGCGGCGGCCACCGAGGAGGTGAGGATGTCGCGGTTGTAGACGTGCATGAGCTCGTGCCCGAGCACTCCCCGCAGCTCGCGCTCGTCGAGGATCGCGAGGATGCCCTCGGTGGCGCAGACGGCGGCGTTGCGCGGGTTGCGGCCGGTGGCGAACGCGTTCGGCGCCATGGTCGGCGAGACGAACAGGCGCGGCATCGGCTGCTGCGCGCGCGTCGAGAGCTCGCGGACGATGCGGTACATCGCCGGCTGCTCGGCCTCGCTCACCGGTCGCGCGTGCATGGCGCGGATCGCGATCTTGTCGCTGTTCCAGTAGCCGTACGCCGTCATCGCGACGCCCAGCAGCGCGAAGGCCCAGATGAACCGGCCTCCGGCCAGCACCGAGCCCACGATCAGCAGCAGCCCGAAGATCCCGCCGAGCAGCGCCGCGGTCTTCAGCCCGTTGAAGTGCTGGTGGCCCATCTCACCCTTCCGATCGCGCGCCTCGCCCCGGCGAGCTGCCGCGGCTGTCGGTGGAACGCACGAGGAGGCCCGCAACGTTCCCGACCGCTCACGGTGGGGACTTTGCACGGTTCGCCTGCACTTCACGTGGCGTGCGGGCCGCGTGACGTGCTGGGCAGCCCACTTCACGTGATCATCGGGGTCAGTGCAGGGGGGCGCCGCCGAGCAGGCCGATGAGCCCCTCGGGCAGCACCGACAGCGCGACACAGCCGGCTGCCGCCAGCGACAGCGCGAGCCGTCCGGCCACCGGCGTGCGCAGCGCGCTCGCCGCCGGCGCGTCGTCGCCGCGCGGCGAGAACACCTGCACCGCCCAGCGCAGGTAGACGGCCACGCCGAGCACGACGTTGACCACGGCGACGGCGACGAGCCACCAGGCCTCGACACCCAGCACCGGAACGAGGGCCACGACCTTCGCCACGAGCCCCATCACGCCCGGTGGCAGCCCGGCGAGGCACACGAGCGCGAAGGCCAGGACGAGCGCGAGCGCCGGCTGCTCGCGCCAGAGGCCGGCGTAGGCGGTGAGGCGGTGCCGTTCGCCGTCGCGGTGCACCCGCGCGGTGCGCACCACGACCGCGAAGGCCGTGAGCGTGGCGGTGACGTAGGCCAGGAGGTAGGCGACGGACGCCGACACGGCACCGGGCGCACGACCGTGGCCCACCGCGCCGGCCAGCGGCAGCAGCACCCAGCCCGCCTGCGCGACGGTCGACCAGGCGAGCAGCCGGACGGCGCCGTCCTGGCGCAGCGCCACCAGGTTGCCGACGGTCATGGTGACCACCGCGAGCACGCCGATCGGGGCGGCCCACAGCGTGCTGCGCTCGGGCGCGCCGACGGCCAGCACGAGCACCACCGCGGCCAGCCCTGCGGTCTTGGACACCGTCGCGAGGAACGCGGCCACGGGCAGCGGCGCACCGGCGTAGGTGTCCGGTGTCCACAGGTGGAAGGGCACGAGCGAGAGCTTGAACGCGGCCCCCGCCACCACCAGCGCCAGCCCCAGGCCGTGCACGACCCCGAGGTCGCCGAGCCGGGTCGACACCGGGGCCCCGAGGAACAGCGAGCCGGTCGAGGCGAACAGCAGCGCGACACCGAGCACGAGCAGACCGAACGACAGCACCGCCGTCAGCAGCAGCTTCACCCCGGCCTCGGCCCCGCGCCGGTCGCGGGTGATGGCGACGAGCCCCACCAGCGGCAGGGACGCGGTCTCCAGCGCCACCGCGAAGGTCGCGAGGTCGCGGGCGGCCGCGAGCGCGGCGGCCCCGGCGGTGGCCGACAGCATCAGCACGAGCAGCTCGGTGCGCGGACGCCGCGTCCCGGGGTCGGCCGCGTCCAGGTCGGCGATCGCGAGCAGCAGGCACACCAGCGCGCTGACGAGCACCACGAGCTGCAGCGCGAACGTGAGGTGGCCGGCGACCCAGCCGCACTGGCCGTCGGACGCGCAGAACGTGCGCCGGGTGCCGCTCGCGAGGGGCACGAGGGTCGCGAGAGCGCCCACCAGGCTGAGCACCGCCACGGCGTCCAGCACCCGGCGGGCGCGGCCGCGGCCCGCGACGGCGTCGACCACCAGGAGCAGCACGGCCGCCGCCGCAGGCAGCAGCGCCGGCGCGATGGCGAGCCAGTCGACCGCGGGGACGCCCATCAGACCGTCCCTCGGGCCAGCGCCAGCAGGCCCTGCACCGCGGGCTCGGTGAGTCGCAGCAGCAGCCACGGGAACAGCCCGAGTGCCACGGTCGCGGCCACGAGGGGCACGCCGACCCACAGCTCGACCCCGCTCGCGTCGCTCGAGCTCCACGGGGAGGCGTCAGCGGCCCCGGCCCCGGCCGCGGCCTCGGCCTCGGCCTCGGGGACGCCGTGCCACACCAGCCGCAGCACCCGCAGCAGGTAGGCCGCCGCGAGCGCGGTGCCCGCCGCGGCGACGACGGCGAGCACCCGCCAGTAGGCCGTGCTGGCACCGGGGGGTCCCTGCCAGGCGCCGAAGACGGCGAGCACCTCGCCCCAGAAGCCCGCCAGGCCGGGCAGGCCGAGCCCGGCGACGCAGCCGAACGCGAGCATCGCGCCCAGCCGCGGCCGGCTCTCGCGCAGGCCGCCGCCGATCCGGGCGAGCAGGCCGCTGCCGGTGCGGTCCTTCAGCCCTCCGGCCACGAGGAACAGCAGCGAGGTGATGACGCCGTGGGCGACGTTGGCGAACAGCGCTCCCTGCAGCCCCTGCGGCGTGCCGCTGGCGATACCCAGCGCGACGAACCCCATGTGCGCCACCGACGAGTAGGCGACGAGCCGCTTGAGGTCGCGCTCGACGAGGCAGACCAGACCACCCCAGACGATGCCCACCACACCGAACGCCGCGAGGTAGGGCGCGACGACCGAGAACCCTTGGGGCAGAACGGGGACGACGATCCGCACCATGCCGTAGCTGCCCATCTTGAGCAGGACGCCGGCCAGCAGCACCGAGCCCACGGTCGGTGCCGCGGTGTGCGCTGCGGGCAGCCACGTGTGCAGCGGCCAGACCGGCACCTTCACCGCCAACCCGCCGAGCAGGAGCCCCGCCGCGACGACCTGCGCGGCGCGGCCCATGCCCTGCCCGTGCGCAGCGGCGAGCGCCACGAGGTCGCTCGTGCCGGTGTCCAGGGCGACGACGAGCAGCCCGAGCAGCATGACGGCCGAGCCGAACGCGGTGTACAGGACGAAGCGCGTCGCGGCGTCGCGGCGTCCGGCGGCGTCGTGCGGGTCGCCCCACCACCGGATGACCGCCCACATCGGCACGAGCACCGTCTCGAAGGCGAGGAAGAAGACCACGAGGTCGGCGGCGGTGAACGTCGCCAGCGCGCCACCCTCGATCGCCAGCAGCGCGGCGACGAGCGAGCGCACCGTGGGGGCGGCCTCGGGGTCGGTGTGTGGTGGCCGGCGGGCGACGTGCACGGTGACGGCGACGCCGAGGCCGGCGGTGAGCAGCACGAGGGGCAGGCTGATGCCGTCGAGAGCCAGGTGCAGCCGCACGCCCAGCGTCGGCACCCACGGGGCGTCGATCTCGAGCGCGGGGCCGGCGCCGCGCCAGGGCGCCGCGGCCAGCGTCAGCACCGCGGCGAGCAGCGTCACCGAGCTGGCGACGACGCCGACGGCGGGCGCGACGTCCTCGCCCAGCCGGCGCGGGGCCAGCACGAGCGCGAGGGCCGTGGCGAGCGGGAGCCCCACCACCAGCACGAGCAGGGCGCTCATCGCAGCCCCACCCCCACGAGCGCGGCGACGACGCCGCCCGCGACGACCCACGTCAGGTAGCCGGTGGCGCCGCCGGTCTGGGTGCGCCGCAGGGCCGTGCCCGCCCAGCGACCGGCGGTGGCGGCGCCACGCACGTAGGCGTCGACGACGTCGCGGTCGCCGGACGTCACCACCCGGGCCAGGGCGCGGGCCGGGCGCACGACGAGCACGTGCTGGGCGGCGTCGACGCCGAACCCGGCGGCGAGCACGCGCTGCACCGGGTCGGGCAGCAGGCTCGCGGGGTCGCCGACGCGCCGCGCGAGCAGCAGCGCGCCACCGGCTCCCAGCACGGCGAGCAGGCCGGCGAGCACGGCGGTCGACCAGCCCAGGTGGACGTGCCCGGGCGGCACCGGGCCGAGCAGCAGCAGGCCGCCGGCCAGTGCCGGCACGGCGAGCACCAGCAGCGGCACGGTCATGGCCACCGGCACGGGGGTGACGGTGACCGCGCCCGCGGCGGCCGCCTGCGCACCGGAGTCGTCGCCGACCTCGGCCATGTCGCGGTGCGCCTGCGGGCGGCTCTCGCGCACGACCAGCCACCAGGTGCGTCCGCAGTAGGCGGCGGTGACCAGCCCGGTGACCAGGCCGACGACCAGCACCAGCCAGGCGGCCCAGGCGTACGGCCCCTCGGTGCCCTGCTCGGCGGCGCCGAGCACGGCCTCCTTCGACCAGAACCCCGACAGCGGGGGCAGCCCGGCCAGCGAGGCCAGTCCCACCGTGAACAGTCCCGCCACGAGCGGGGCGCGCCGGCCGGCACCGGCGAGGTCACCGAGCGCGGTGCTGTGCACCTGGTGCGCGAGTGCCCCGGCGGACAGGAACAGCAGGGCCTTGAACCCCGCGTGCGAGAGCAGGTGCACGACGGACGGCGCGGCCCCCAGGGCGGCGGGCACGACGGCGAGGGCCGCGAGCAGGTAGGCGACCTGGCTGATCGTCGACCAGGCCAGCACCCGCTTGAGGTCGGTCTGCACGAGGGCCACGAGCGCTGCGCCGAGCATCGTCACCGCGGTGACGACGGCCAGCGTCGCCCGCGCGGCCGGGGCGTGCAGCAGCAGCGGCAGCAGGCGCGCCAGCACCGCTCCGCCGGCCGCGACCATCGTGGCCGCGTGGATCAGCGCGGACACCGGTGTGGGGCCCTCCATGGCGTCCGGCAGCCACGTGTGCAAGGGGAACTGCGCCGACTTGCCGACCACCCCTACCACGAGCAGAACCGCTGCGGCAGTCAGGGTCGGGGTGCCGATCGCGTCGAGAGTCGCCGGCCGCAGCAGGGCGTGGATGCTCGTCGTGCCACCGGCCACCCACAGCACCACGATGCCGACGACGAAGGCCACGTCGCCCACGCGCGTGACGAGGAACGCCTTGACCGCCGCGGCCCGGGCCGCCTCCCGCTCGCTCTCGTGCCCCACCAGCAGGTACGAGCACAGGCCCATCGCCTCCCAGCCGATGAGCAGCAGGACGAGGTCGTCGGCCTGCACGACGAGCAGCATGGCGGCGGTGAACAGCGACACCGTGGCGGCGAACGCGCGGTAGCGGCGGTCGTTCGCCTGGTAGGCGGTCGAGTAGAGCTGCACGCACAGCGCGACCACCGCCACCATCACGGCGACCACGGCGCTGAGCCGGTCGGCGCGCAGGTCCAGGTGCAGCGTGCCGGCGCCGGTGGGCACCGACCCGAGCAGCGTCACGCCGCGGACGTCCCCCGCGGTGGCCAGCTCGACGACGGCCGCGACGAGCGCGAGCGCCGCACCGCCCACGGCGATGCCGGCCGCCGCGCGCCGGTCGCCGCGCCGCACCATCGTGCCGGCCAAAGCCGCTGCCGCGGGCGCGAGCACCGCGACCCGTGCCGCCCAGGCGAGGGCGCTCACGGGACGTCCACCCGCTCGGCGAGCTCGCGCGCCTGCTGCAGGTCGACGTCCCCGCGCCGACGGAACATCAGCAGCACCACCGCGAGCGCCACGCCGACCTCGGCCGCCGCCACCGTGACGACGAACAGCGTGAGCACCTGCCCCTCGTGCAGCGCACCGGCGTAGGCGGCGTCGAACGCGACGAGCAGCAGGTTGGCGGCGTTGAGGATCAGCTCGACGCCGATGAGCACCAGCACGGCGTTGCGCCGGGCCAGGACGCCGTACACGCCGCACCCGGCGAGCACCGCGGCGAGCAGCAGCGGTGGGGCGAGGTGGATCACCGCTCACCCCGCTCGCGCGAGAGCACCAGGGCCGACACCAGCGCCGCGAGCAGCAGCAGCGACAGCAGCTCGAACGGCAGCGCCCACGCCCCGAACAGCGAGCGGGCGAGCGGCTGGGCGGCCGTGCGCGCGTCGTCGACCTCGACCGACCGGCCGCGCACCGCCACCACGAGCGTCGTGCCGAGCAGGGCCGCGACCGCGCCACCTGCGGCAGCCGCTGCGACGCGCTGCGGCCAGGAGGCGTCGACGTCGGACGAGCGGCCGATCGGCGCCCGCGTGAGCATCAGCGCGAACAGCACGAGCACCACCACGGCGCCGACGTAGACGAGCACCTGCACCAGCGCCACCACCTCGGCACCGAGCACCAGGTAGCAGCCCGCGAGCGCGCCCAGCGCCGTGACGAGCCACAGCGCCGCGTGCACCACCTGCCGCGAGGTCACCGCGAGCAGGCCGGACGCCGCCGTCACGACACCGAGCAGAGCGAACAGCACGTCGCGCGTCGTCACGCCTGCTCCCCGTCGGCGGGAGGGCGCACC
The DNA here is from genome assembly GCA_963816695.1 of uncultured Actinomycetota bacterium. GTDB lineage: Bacteria > Actinomycetota > Actinomycetes > Actinomycetales > Angustibacteraceae > Angustibacter. The sequence continues at coordinate 79,722 of CAWFLV010000002.1, read as the reverse complement.
GGACGGCGCGGCCGGGCCGGGCGCAGCGCCGCGGCCACCTCCTTCGGCTCGGCCGCTGCGGCGTCCGGGCCAGGCGGTGGCGGCACGGTCGGGAACCACGCCGACAGCCGCTCCTTGTCGTGCAGGAGGTCCTTGATGTCGAGCTCGGCGTACTCGAACTCCGGGCTCCACTCCAGGGCGTCGAACGGGCAGACCTCGACGCAGATGCCGCAGTACATGCACAGCGAGAAGTCGATGTCGAAGCGGTCGAGCACGTTGCGCTGGCGCTCGCGACCGCCCTCGGTGGTGGCGGGCAGCGTCTCCTTGTGCGAGTCGATGTAGATGCACCAGTCGGGGCACTCGCGCGCGCACAGCATGCAGACCGTGCAGTTCTCCTGCACCAGCGCGATCACCCCGCGGCTGCGCGGCGGCAGCGCGGGTGCGACGTCCGGGTACTCGGCCGTGTGGCTGGGGGTGGCGAGGTTCTTCGCCGTCACCGCCAGCCCCTTCAGGACGCCGGGCAGGCCGGGCCGCTGGTCGGGCCGCTGCGCGTCGCTCACGAGATCATCACCACCACGACTCCGGTCAGGACGAGCTGGGCCAGTGCCAGCGGCACGAGCACCTTCCAGGCCAGCGCCTGCAGCTGGTCCTCGCGCAGCCGCGGCCAGGCGACCCGCACCCAGATCACCAGCACGGCGACCAGGCCGGTCTTGAGCAGCGTCCACAGCCAGCCGAGCGCGTCGCTGAAGGGTCCGTGCCACGCGCCGAGGAACAGCACCGACGTCAGGGCCGACAGGACGACGATGCCGGCGTACTCGCTCAGCAGGAAGAACGCGAAGCGCAGGCCGGTGTACTCGGTGTAGGGGCCGAACACGATCTCGGAGTCCGCGACCGGCATGTCGAACGGCGGCCGCTGCAGCTCGGCGACGCCGGCGACCACGAAGCACACCAGCGCGGGCGCCTGCCACACCAGCCACCAGGGGCGCCAGGCCTCGCCGATGCCGACGAGCGACAGCGTGCCGGCCGCCATCGCGACGCTGCTGGCGGCCAGGACGATCGGCAGCTCGTACGACAGCAGCTGGGCGGCCGCCCGCAGGCCCCCGAGCAGCGCGTACTTGTTGGCGCTGCTCCAGCCGGCCATCAGGGTGCCGAGGACGCCGACCGCGCTGGCGGCCAGGACGAACAGCAGCGCGGCGTCCAGGTCGGCGGCGACCACGCCGGGCGCGAGCGGGATCGCGGCCATCGCCACGAGGTAGGGCACCAGCGCGACGGCGGGAGCGAGGCGGAAGACGTGCCGGTCGGCGGCCGCCGGCGTGACGTCCTCCTTCTGCACGAACTTCACGCCGTCCGCGACGAGCTGGGCCCAGCCGTGGAAGCCGCCGGCGTACATCGGCCCGAGCCGGCCCTGCATGTGCGCCATCACCTTGTGCTCGGTCTGGCCCACCACCAGGGGCAGGGTCAGGAAGGCCGCCAGCACCGCGACGACCCGCACGACGACCTCGAGCGCCTCAGGCATCGCGAGGTCCCCACTCGGCGTCCGGCACGCCGGGCGGCAGCATCTTGCGGCGCGACGGCGAGGTGCCCGTGTCGCTCTCGCCGGGCTCCTTGGCGCCGGGCCAGGGCTTGCTCGCGCGCGCCGCGAGGACGAAGGACTTGCGCAGCGGCGTGCCCTCGAAGCCGTCGGGCAGCAGCAGCGGGCGCATCCCGAGCGGCTGGCCCTCGGCCGTGCGGGCGCCGTCGTCGAACCCGCTGAACTCGATGCCGAACATCTCGTGCGTCTCGCGCTCGTGCCAGGCCGCCCCGGCCCACACGTCGGTGACGCTCGCCAGCACCGGCTCGTCCGCCGGCACCCGGGTGCGCAGCAGCAGCCGGACGAGCCCCGCACCCTCGCCGATCCCCTCGCCGCCGGACGTCGAGACGACCAGGTGCGTGACGACGTCGACCGACGGCGGGTCCGCGGCCGGCTCGTCGACGCCGCTCAGCCAGTCGAAGAAGTCCAGCCCCAGCACCTCGCGGGCAGCGGCCAGCGCGTCGTGCCAGCGCTCGCGCGGGACGTCGACGCACACCACGCCCTGGGCGTCCTCGGCGGCCAGGGGTGCGTCGTCCGGGCCGAGCCCGAGCGCCGCGGCGAGGCGGCCCGCGACGTCCTCGGGGGTGCCGATGGCCGCGGTCACGCCGAGGTCCCCGTGGCGACGAGCGGGCCGCCGTCGTCCGGGCCGAGCAGGGGGCGGGCCACCTGCGCTGCCGACACCGGACGCCGGCGCCGGGCGATGGCCTCGCCGCTGACCGACTCGGCGGCGATCTTCTCCTGCAGCCGCAGGATCCCTTGCAGCAGCGCCTCCGGACGCGGCGGGCAGCCGGGCACGTACACGTCGGCGGGGATGATCTGGTCGACGCCCTTGGTGACGCAGTAGGAGTCCCAGTAGGGCCCGCCGGAGTTGCTGCAGGCGCCGAAGGAGATGACGTACTTCGGCTCGGGCATCTGCTCGTAGAGCCGCTTGATCGCGGGCGCCATCTTGTCGGTGACCGTGCCGCTGACGATCATCAGGTCGGCCTGGCGCGGACCGGGTGCGAAGGGGATGACCCCCAGGCGGATGAAGTCGTGCCGGGCCATGGACGCCGCGATGAACTCGATCGCGCAGCAGGCCAGGCCGAAGTTGAAGACCCACAGGCTGTAGCGGCGACCCCAGTTCAGCACCAGCCGCAGCGGACGCGGCGCCGCCTCGGCAAGCGGTCCCACGCGCGGCGCGGGCAGGTCGACAGCCACGGCCGCCACCCTACTGCGGCCGCCGCCCTCCCCCGATGATCACGTGAAGCAGGCGGCCCAGCACCTCACGCGGCGTGCACGCCGCGTGAAGTGCTCAGACGCCGTGCAGAGCTCGTGAGCTCACGCCGCCGGTGCGGACGCCGCGCCGGTGGGCCAACGCGGCCAGCGCCTCGACGCGCGCCCGGTCGGCACGCAGCAGCATCGTGAGCGCCACGACCATCGGCGCCGACCACAGGGCGAACCCCCACCCGAACGACACCAGCAGCACGTGGAAGACGATGGCGGCCACCAGGGCGACCCGGCGGGCGCGGTGCCCCAGGAGCACCAGCACGCCGACGGTGGCCTCGAACGCCACCAGCAGACCGATGAACACGTGGTGGTGCGGCACCACCAGCGAGGCCCAGGTGTCGCGGACGAACGCGAACGACGAGCCGCCGGCGAACTCGCCGTAGTCGTCGCCGGTGAGCAGGTACGCCGCGTTCACCGCGGCACCCGCCGCGACGAACAGCGCCGAGACGGCCAGCAGCCCGGTCCGCAGCGCTCGCGCGCTGCGCCTCGCCAGCACCGCCGACACCATGATCACGACACCGAGCACCACCCACACGACGGGCATGACGTCACCTCCTGGACATCACGAGCGTCGCGTCGGCGCGAGGCCGGGCGGCAGTGCCGAACGTCCTGCGTCTACACCCAGCGCAACAGGCCGCGGCGCCAGGCGTGCGCCAGCCCGACGGCCAGGACACCGAGGAAGATCCCCATCTCGGCGAGGGTGCGCCAGCCGAAGCCGGGCAGGGTCAGCACCGTGGCCCACGGCAGCAGGTACATCGCGTCGACCGCGAACACGACGTACAGGTAGGCGTAGAGGTAGTAGCGCACGTTCGTCTGGGCCCAGCCCTCGCCGACCGGGTCGACGCCGCACTCGTAGGTCGTGAGCTTGGCTGCCGTGGGGGCCGAGGGCCGCAGCAGTCGCGTGCCCTGGGTGCCGGCGAGGAACAGCGCGATGCCGGTCAGGACGACGATCCCGACCACGGCGTACGGCGGCAGCTGACCCACGGCGCGAGCCTAGCCGGGTTCAGCGCGACCAGGGCGCCGACAGCTCGAGCTCCAGCCACTGCGCCAGCTGCTCGACCTCAGTGCGCACGGCGTCGGTCGTGGCGTCGTCGAACGGCTCGTCCTCGTGGAGCGCGTCGACCCGGAACACCCCTCGCGCGCGGTCCGCCGTCGCGTCGACCTTGCCGACCAGCTGGTCACCGTGGAGCACCGGCAGGGCGTAGTAGCCCCAGCGGCGGGCGGCCTTCGGCTTGTACATCTCCAGCTGGTAGTCGAAGGCGAACAGCTCGGCCATCCGCTTGCGGTCGAACACGAGCCGGTCGAGGGGCGACAGCAGCGCCGTGCGACCGCGGAACGGTTGGTCCAGGAGCGAGGGCTCGACCTGCCACTGCCCGCGTAGCCCCTCGACCACGGCCGGCTCGCCGGCCGCACCGACGTCGTTCGGCTCACCTGCGGTCACGGCGGCGCGCGACCGCGCGATGCCGAGCGCTCGCAGGCGCAGCTGCTCACGCGTGCGGCGCGCCTCGTCGGCGGGCACGAGGTCGACCTCGGGGTAGACGCGCTCGGCGAGGTCCCACAGGCGATCGCGCCCCTCGTGGCCGCAGACGGCCACCTCGCCGCGCGCCTCCATCAGCTCGAGCAGGCGCCCGACGTTGCGGTTGTCGTTCCACCCCGACGACCCCCAGGGCCGCACGCACGTGTCGGGGAGGTCGCGGGCCCGCTGCGGCCCGAGCTCGTCGAGCCGGTGGAGGACGTCGAGCCGGCAGGCGTCGTTCGCCGCCACCCAGTCGCGTACGGACTGCTGCCAGTCCGTGAGCGGACCGTCGCCGGGCCAGGCCGCCATGTCGGCGAGGTAGAGCGCGACGTCCTCAGCGGGTCGCACCATCATCTGCAGCTCGACGAGCACCCGCGCCTCGAGGGCGGCTCGCAGCTCCTCCGGCGCGTAGCGCGCGCCGAGCCGGCTCCACAGCACCAGGTCGTGGCTGGGTGCGACGGCCGGGACGTGGTCGACCTGCACCAGCGTGAGGTGGCGGACGACGTCCTGGACGTCGGTGGGCCGGTCGGCGTCCAGCAGCTGCGCGCGGACGGCGATGCGACGGGCGTCCTGTCGCGAGAGGTGATGGACCGTCGGCACGACCGGGAGCCTACGACGCGCCGGGGACGGCGGCGCGGTCCGTGCCGGGGGCCGCCGCGGCCCAGCGGGCCATCCGCTCGGCGCAGCGGGCGAACGCGGAGCGCAGCTCGGCAGGCTCCTCGACGGTCAGCTCGAACGGCTGATCGCCGATCCGCAGGACGAAGTAGTCCAGGTTGCTCGTCGATGAGCGCACCCGAGTCCGCTCGGGCCCCACGGCCTCGCAGACGCCGAGGTGACGGGGGATCCACGGCTCGACCTGCGCGAGCGGGCCGTGCAGCACCAAGGAGACCGGCCACTCGGTGCGCGCCAGGGCCAGCGAGCGCTCGACGGCCGCGACGACGTCCAGCTCGGGCATCCGGAAGGTGGCCTCCAGCAGGTCGACCCGGTCGATCCGGTCGATCCGGAACGTGCGGCGCGCCTGCCGCAGGTGACACCAGCCGTGGACGTAGCACCAGCCGCGCACCACGGCCACGCCGTAGGGGTTGATCTCGCGCACGGTGCTGGTGGCGCCGCCGGTGCTGTGCCGGACGCGGCAGCGCCGCCGCTGGGCGATGCCCGTGGCCAGCCTGGCCAGCACGGTCGGGTCGGGCACGCCGCCCGCCAGCCAGCCCTCGGTCGGAGGGATCACCGCGGCCAGGACGTCGGCGACGCGGTCGGAGACCCCGCGGGGCAGCACCTGCACCAGCTTCGCGAGCGCAGTGTCAGCTGCCCCTGCGTCGGCGGTGCGGCCTCGCAGCACGGCGAGCGCGACGGTGACCGCGACCGCCTCGTCCGTGGTGAGCATCAGCGGCGGCATCCGGAATCCCGGGCGCAGCCGGTGGCCACCGATGCTGCCGCGGCCCGCCTCGACCGGGATGCCGAGCTCCTGCAACGTGGCGACGTACCGCCGCACGGTTCGCTCGCTGACGCCCAGCTCGCGCGCGAGCTGCGGCGCGGTGAGGCCCGGCCGGTCCTGCACCTGCCCCAACAGCGCGAGGACACGACCTGCGGGACTGGCCATCGGCCCTCCTATGCGGTCAGAAACCGTCCGGATGGCGGCCTAGCGTAACCGCCATGACCACCACCGCCATGAACAGCACCGACTGCAGGAACCGCAGCAGCGCCCTGCTCGTCATCGACGTCCAGAACGCCAACACCGCAGGCGCCTGGCAACGCACCGAGGTCGTCGGGCGCATCCGCCGGCTCATCGACCAGGCGAAGACCGCCGGCGCACCGGTGATCTGGGTGCAGCACGAGGAGGGCGAGCCGTTCACCCCGGGCTCGCCCGGCTGGCAGATCGTCGAGGAGGTGCGCCCCGCCGCCGGCGAGACCGTGATCGCCAAGCACTACCTCGACTCGTTCGCGGACACCACGCTGCGCGAGGAGCTCGACGCACGCGGCGTCGGTCACCTCGTCGTCTGCGGAGCCGCCACTGACGCGTGCGTGCGCGCCACGTCGGCCCGCGCGCTGGTCGAGGGCTACGACACCACCCTGGTGGCCGACGCCCACACCACCGACGAGGGACCGTGGGACCTCCCGCTCCCCGACGGGCGCACCGTGCCGGTCGGGGCCGAGACGATGGTCGCCTACACCAACTTCTTCGTCGCCGACACGGTCTACCCCGGCGTCACCACGTCCGTCGTCAACCACGACCAGGTGGAGTTCGTGGCATGAGCCTGCGTTCTCGGACGAGCGGCATGTGGTGGAACACCGCGACCGACGGCTGAGCGCCGCGTCCGGCCCAGCCGGGACGGCGGATCAGAGCCAGGTGTAGGTGCGCACGACCGTGCCGTCGCCGCCGGACCGCACCTGCACGAGGTCGCACAGCTGGTTGGCGATCCACACGCCGCGTCCGCCCTCGTCGCTGGGCCGCGGCGCGCGGCGTCCGACGAGCAGGTCCTGGATGCGGCCGGTGTCGCGCACCTCGTGCACGAGGGCGTCCGGCTCGCGCCAGGTGCGCAGGCTGCCCCGCCCGCCGCCGTGCCGCAGGCTGTTGGTGGCCAGCTCGGTGACGGCGAGCACGACGTCGCTGGTGCGCTCGGCGTCGAGCCCGGCGTCGACGGCGTGACGGCTCACCGAGCGCCGCACCCGGCCGAGGTCGCCCTCGCCGAAGTCCATCAGCTCGGCGGCGGCCGTCGGCTCGTCGAGCTCGCCGCCGAAGACGTCCTGGAGGTACGGCAGCCCGCCGTAGGTGGTGCTGCCGGCCAACGCGCCGTCGGCCACGTACGTCGGGTGGTTGCACTGCGCGGTCCGCACGTCCGGCTCACCCAGCGCCGTGACGTCGTAGGGGCAGCGCAGCCACAGTGGTGTGTCCGGCGCGACCGCCACGTTGAGCAGCGCCTCGTGGAGGTGGCACTCGTCGACCTCGGCCTGGCGGCGACCCGCCCACACGGGCTCGCCGATCCCGCGCACCGCCTGACCGGCGTCGCCGTGGGTGTCGAGGAACGCGCGCCAGGCCGGGATGATCCGCGCGGGGTTGTGGCCGAGCTCGGTCATGTCGACGAACTGCACCTCGCGCGCCGATGAGCCCAGCGCGTCGCGCAGCGAGGCGAGCCGCCGGCCGGGGACGGCCACCAGCACCGGTTGGCCGAGCGCCACGGCGTCCGCGACGAACTCGACGGTGCCCTGGAGGTACTCGGCGTCGTCGCGGTAGAGCAGTGCCTCGTGCCGGTATCCCTCGTGCGCTTTCGTGGCCACCCCTTGGTCGTGCGACGTCCGCAGGAAGGGTACTGCGGCCACCCGGGCGGGTCCCAGCATCGCGCCACCTGGCGCGATGGCGACACGAGTTCGTGGCCGACCCGGCATCCGCATCGTGGACGACCTACGATGGCGTAGGTGGTTGATGGTTTAGGTACTGAGGTGATGACGGCGCACATGAAGCACCCGACGAGTGGCAAGGCAGTGCGCAAGCTGGACCGCGTGGTCATCCGGTTCGCCGGTGACTCAGGCGACGGGATGCAGCTCACCGGCGACCGGTTCACCTCCGAGACCGCAGCCCTCGGGAACGACCTGTCGACGCTGCCGAACTTCCCCGCCGAGATCCGGGCGCCGCAGGGCACGCTGCCCGGCGTCTCGAGCTTCCAGCTGCACTTCGCCGACCACGACGTCATGACGCCAGGCGACGCCCCCGACGTGCTCGTCGCCATGAACCCGGCCGCCCTCAAGGCGAACCTCGGCGACCTGCCGCGAGGCGCCACGCTGCTCGTCGACACCGACGAGTTCACCAAGCGCAACCTCGCCAAGGTCGGCTACGCCAGCAACCCCTTGGACGACGACTCGCTCGCCTCCTTCCACGTGCACGCCCTCGGCCTGACCTCGATCACGGTCGAGGCCCTCGCCGACTTCGACCTGACCCGCAAGGAGAAGGAGCGCGCGAAGAACATGTTCGCGCTCGGCCTGCTGTCGTGGCTCTACGACCGGCCCACCGAAGGCACCGAGGCGTTCCTGCACGCCAAGTTCGCCGCCAAGCCCGAGATCCTCAAGGCCAACCTCGCCGCGCTGCAGGCGGGGTGGAACTACGGCGAGACCACCGAGGACTTCGCGGTGCGCTACTCCATCGCGCCCGCACCGATGCAGCAGGGCACCTACCGCAACATCACCGGCAACACGGCGCTCGCGTACGGCCTCGTCGTGGGCGCCCACCTCGCCGGCCGGCCGCTGGTCCTCGGGTCGTACCCGATCACGCCGGCCTCCGACGTCCTGCACACGCTGTCGGGCCTCAAGCGCTTCGGTGTGACGACCATGCAGGCCGAGGACGAGATCGCCGGCATCGGTGCGGCGCTCGGGGCCTCGTTCGGTGGCGCGGTCGGCGTGACGAGCACGTCCGGCCCGGGCGTGGCGCTGAAGTCCGAGACCATCGGGCTCGCGGTGTCGCTCGAGCTCCCGCTCGTCATCTGCGACATCCAGCGCGGCGGGCCTTCCACCGGCCTGCCGACCAAGACCGAGCAGAGCGACCTGCTGCAGGCGATGTTCGGGCGCAACGGCGAGGCCCCCGTGCCGATCGTCGCCGCCAGCACGCCGGCCGACTGCTTCGAGGCCGCCGTGGAGGCCGTGCGCATCGCCACCACCTACCGCACACCGGTGTTCCTGCTCTCCGACGGCTACCTGGCCAACGGCTCCGAGCCGTGGCGCGTGCCCGATCTCGACGCGATGGCCCCCATGGCGGTCGAGCTGGCGACGGAACCCAACGCCGCGGACGACGCCGGCGAGCCGGTGTTCCGGCCCTACCTGCGCGAGGCCGAGACGCTCGCCCGGCCCTGGGCGGTGCCCGGCACACCCGGCCTCGAGCACCGCGTCGGCGGCATCGAGAAGGCCGACGTCACCGGCAACATCAGCTACGACCCAGACAACCACGACCACATGGTGCGGCTGCGGCAGGCCAAGGTCGACGGCATCGCGCGCAGCGTGCCGCCGCTCGTCGTCGACGACCCCGAAGGCTCCGACGGACGTGGCGCCGACGTCCTCGTGCTCGGCTGGGGGTCGACCTACGGGCCGATCAGCGCGGCCGTGCGCGACGTTCGGGCCGCCGGCGGCCGGGTCGCCCAGGCGCACCTGCGGCACGTGAACCCGTTCCCCACCAACACCGGCGAGGTGCTGCGTTCCTACCGCACCGTCATCGTCCCCGAGATGAACCTCGGCCAGCTGTCGCTGCTGCTGCGGGCGAGGTTCCTCGTCGACGTCCAGGGCTACAACCAGGTGCGCGGGCTGCCGTTCACGACCGCTGAGCTCGTCGCCGTGATCAGCGCGTCGTGCGGGGCCGCGACCACCATCCAGGAGGCCCGCTCATGACCATCGACCTCGGCATGCCCTCGGGCACCGCCGACGTCCCCCGGCTGCCGGAGGGCGCCCAGCAGCAGACGAAGAAGCTGTTCACCTCCGACCAGGAGGTGCGCTGGTGCCCGGGGTGCGGTGACTACGCGGTGCTGGCCACGATGCAGGGCTTCTTGCCCGAGCTCGGCCTGCGCCGGGAGAACATCGTCTTCATCTCCGGCATCGGCTGCTCGAGCCGCTTCCCGTACTACATGAACACCTACGGCATGCACTCGATCCACGGGCGCGCGCCGGCCATCGCCACCGGGCTCGCGGTATCGCGTCCGGACCTGTCGATCTGGGTGGTCACCGGCGACGGCGACGCGCTGTCGATCGGCGCCAACCACCTCGTGCACGCGTTGCGGCGCAACGTGAACCTCAAGATCCTGCTCTTCAACAACCGGATCTACGGGCTCACCAAGGGGCAGTACTCGCCGACGTCCGAGGCCGGCAAGGTCACCAAGTCCACACCCGCGGGCTCGGTCGACAACCCGTTCAACCCGGTGTCGCTGGCGCTCGGCGCCGAGGCGACCTTCGTCGCGCGCACCCTCGACTCGGACCGCAAGCACCTCACCGAGGTGCTGCGCGCCGCGGCCGAGCACCGCGGCACCGCCCTCGTCGAGATCTACCAGAACTGCCCGATCTTCAACGACGGCGCGTTCGAGGTGCTGAAGGACCGCGCCGAGGCGCAGGCGCGGCTGCTGCACCTGCGTCACGGCGAGCCGCTCGTGATCGGCGACGGCGACCAGCGCCAGGTCGTCGTGCGCGACGACGACGGCTCGCTGGCGGTGGTGCCGGCCGACGGCGGGCGCGAGCCGCTGGTGCACGACGCGCACGCCGACGACCCCTCGGTCGCGTTCGCGCTGTCGCGGCTGGACTCCCCTGACATGGCGCACGTGCCGGTCGGCATCTTCCGCGACGTGCAGCGACCGACGTACGACGACCTCGTGCGCGCCCAGGTCACCACGGCCAGCGCGGACGGCCCACCCACCACCGAGGCGTTGCAGTCGCTCATCGCCGGGAACGACACCTGGACGGTGGGCGTGGGCGCGTGAGCGCGCCCGACACCGCCGACGCTGCGCACGAGAACCGCCGGGGCACGGCCTTCGGCGCGGGTGCCTACCTGCTCTGGGGCGCCTTCCCGCTGTACTTTCGCGCACTGAAGCCTGCCGGTGCGGTCGAGATCGTCGTCCACCGGGTCGTGTGGTCGCTCGTCGTGTGCCTGCTGCTGCTCGCGGTGACCCGCCAGGTCGACTGGGTGCAGCGCCTGCTGCGGGCACCACGCCAGCTCGCCACCCTGGCCGTCGCCGCGGTCTGCATCGCCCTGAACTGGGGGATCTACGTCTACGCGGTCAACTCCGGGCACGTCGTCGAGGCCGCGCTGGGGTACTTCATCAACCCGCTGGTGACCGTGCTGGTCGGCGTCGTGGTGCTGCGCGAACGACTGAGCCGACCCCAGTGGGTCGCCGTGGGGCTCGGCGCCCTCGCGGTGGCGGTGCTCACCGCCGGCTACGGGCGACCGCCCTGGATCGCGCTGTCGCTCGCGGCGTCCTTCGCCACCTACGGGCTGATGAAGAAGCGCGTCGGCGTCACCGTCGGCGCAGTGGCCAGCCTCACCACGGAGACAGCGCTGCTCTTCCCGGTCGCCGTCGGCGCCCTGGTGTGGCTCGAGGTCACCGGCCGCGGCACGCTGACAGCCGAAGCCCCCTGGCACGGCCTGCTGCTGGCCTCGACCGGCGTGGCGACGGCGCTGCCGCTGCTGCTGTTTGCGGCGTCCGCCCGGCGCGTGCCGCTCGTGACCATCGGGCTGCTGCAGTTCATCACCCCCGTGCTGCAACTGCTCGTGGGGGTGCTGCTGCTGGGCGAGAGCGTCCCGCTCACCCGCTGGGTCGGCTTCGCCATCGTGTGGCTCGCGCTCGCCGTCCTGACCGTCGACTCGGTGCGGGGGGCCAGGCGTCGCAGCCGCGCGCCCGTGGTCAGCCCGGTGACCGAGCAGGTGCCGTGACGGTGGGGACGGCACGCCGGACCGGACCCCCCGCAGCGCGCTGCGGCCGGCGCGCCTGCGCGGCGAGCTCGTCGGCCACCGTCACCAGGATGCGGGCGTAGGGCAGCACGGCCGCGCCGGTCGCTGTCAGCGCCACCCCCTGCGGCCCGCGCTCGAACAGCCGGCAGCCCAGCCGGCGTTCCAGCGACTGGATGCGCTGGCTCAGCCCGGGCTGGGAGTACCCCAGCACCGGCGCAGCCTCCGAGATCGAGCCGATCTCGGACACCCGCACGAACGCGCTCAATGACGTGACGTCCACCCTCGAGACCCCTCCTGCGACGCCCACGCTCCGCGCCCCACGACGTCGCCCGTCGATCTTCCCCTCCCCGTCCGGCCACTGTCAACCACACCCCTGGCCGCGCGTGCACTTCGGTGACAAAGTGCACGCGTGGGCAGGATCAGGCGTGCACTTCGGTGACAAAGTGCACGCCTGGGCCGGGGTTTACCACGGCGGTGCTAGAGCGCGGGAGGGCGGGGCGGTCAGGCGGTGCGCTCGACGACGGCCTGCGCGAGGGTCGCCAGGGCGGCCTTGACCGGGCCGTTCGGCAGCGGGGCCAGCGTCTGCATCGCGTCGTCCGCCCACTGGCGCGTCTGCACGCGTGCGCGCTCCATGGCGGGGTGGCGCCGCAGCAGCTCGAGCGCCTCGGTGTGCCGGTCGTCGTCGGTGAGGTCGCCGTCGAGCAGCTCGACCAGGCGGCGGTCGGCGGGGTCGTCGGACTGGCGGGCGAACAGCACCGGCAGCGTCGCGACGCCCTCGCGCAGGTCGGTGCCGGGCGTCTTGCCGGACTGCTCGGCCTGCGAGGACAGGTCGATGAGGTCGTCGGCCAGCTGGAACGCCACGCCGATGCGCTCGCCGAACAACCGCATCACCTCGGTCGTCGCCGGGTCGCACCCGGCGAACCACGCGCCGAAGCGCCCGGCGGTCGCGATGAGGACCCCGGTCTTCTCGGCGAGGACGGCGAGGTAGTGCTCGACGGGATCCTGACCCTCGGCCGGGCCGACGGTCTCGCGGATCTGCCCCGAGCAGAGGGTCTCGAACGTCATCGCCTGCACCCGGACGGCGTCGGCACCCAGGTCCGAGACCACCTGCGACGCCCGCGCGAAGAGCAGGTCGCCGGTGAGGATCGCGACGGTGTTACCCCACCGCGCGTTGGCGCTCTGCGACCCGCGCCGCATCGCCGCATCGTCCATGACGTCGTCGTGGTACAGCGAGGCGAGGTGCGTCAGCTCGACGACGACGGCCGCCTTGACGACGTCGTCCGACACCTTGCCGGCCTGCGGCCCGACCTGGGAGGCGAGCACGGTGAGCAGCGGCCGGAAGCGCTTGCCGCCCGCCTCGAGCAGGTGCCCGGCCGTCGTCGCGATGTAGTTGTCGACGTGACCGACCGACTCGCGCAGCGAGGCCTCGACCCGGGCCATGCCGTCGGCGACCGCGGCAGACAGCTCGGGGTCGTCGAGCAGCAGGCCGAAGGCGTCGGCCCCGCTCGCGCTCGTCAGGTCGGTCATGGCGAGGTCACGGCAGGAAGAGAGCCGAGCGGCTCGCGAGGTCGAGGAGCGGGCCCGGCAGCACGCCCAGGATGATGGTCATGAGCGCCCCGATGCCGATGGCGATGGTCGTGAAGGCGCTCGGCGAGGCGACCAGCGTGCTGTCGGAGTCGGGGGCCGAGAAGTACATCAGCACGATGATGCGGACGTAGAAGAACGCCGCCACGGCGCTGGACACCACACCCACCACCGCGAGCCACGTGCCGCCGTTGGCGATCGCCGCCGAGAAGACCGCGAACTTGGCGGTGAAGCCGGAGGTGAGCGGGATGCCGGCGAACGCCAGCAGGAACAGCGTGAAGACGCCCGCGAGCACCGGCGAGCGGCGCGCCAGCCCGGCCCACTGGGACAGGTGGGTGGCCTCGCCCGCGCTGTCGCGCACCAGCGTCACCACGGCGAAGGCACCGATGGTGGTGAACCCGTACGCCGCGAGGTAGAAGAGCGTGCCCGCGATACCCGCGCGGTCGAAGGCCAGCACCCCGGTGAGCACGAAGCCCGCGTGCGCGATGGAGGAGTAGGCCAGCATGCGCTTGATGTCGGTCTGGGTGATCGCGAGCACCGACCCGACGAGCATCGTGATGATGGCGACGGCCCAGACGAACGGCTGCCAGTCCCAACGAGCCGCGCTGACGGCGACGTAGAACACGCGCAGCATGGCCCCGAACGCGGCGACCTTCGTGCAGGCGGCCATGAAGCCGGTGATCGGCGTCGGGGCGCCCTGGTAGACGTCCGGCGTCCAGGCGTGGAACGGCACGGCGCCGACCTTGAACAGCAGCCCGATCGCGACCATGGCGATGCCGACGAGCAGCATCGAGTCGGCGTCGGTGCGGGTGCCGATGGACGTCGCGATGTCACTGAGGTAGAGCGAGCCCGAGAAGCCGAACAGCAGGGCGGCACCGAACAGGAAGAACGCCGATGAGAACGAGCCGAGCAGGAAGTACTTCAGCGCACCCTCCTGCGACAGCAGGCGACGACGCCGCGCCAGGCCGGTGAGCAGGTACAGCGGCAGCGAGAGCACCTCGAGCGCCACGAAGAGGGTCAGCAGGTCACCGGCGGCCGGGAAGAGCATCATCCCGGCGACGGAGAACAGCGTCAGCGGGAACACCTCGGTCTGCACCCAGCCGGCGCGCGCCGTCGCGGCCTCGTACGCCGAGCCCGGGACGCTCGCTCCCTGGGAGGTGAAGGCGTCGCCCTCGTTGCCCACGAACCGCTCGGCCATGGTGAGCACCGCGAGGATCGACAGCACGAGGATCGTGCCTTGCAGGAACAGCGCCGGACCGTCGATGACGACGGCGCGACTCAGCGTGCTGGCCTTGGTGTGGCCGGTCGCCAGGACGACGGCGACGAACGCGGCGACCAGGCCGACGAGCGTGACGCTCACCTGGGCGGCGTACCGCGCGCGGCGGGGCGCGAAGGCCTCGACGAGGACGCCGACCAGCGCCGCACCCAGGACGATGAGCATGGGAGCCACCAGGTGGTAGCTCACCGAGGGTGCCGTGACGGCCGCGGTCACCAGCGCGCTCACTTCGAGGTCCCTTCAGCTGCGGGGGCGACCCTCGGCGCGGGGTCGGTGACCCCCACCTGGGACATGGTCTGCTTCACGGCCGGGTCGACGACGTCGAGCACCACCTTGGGGAAGACGCCCAGGCCGATGATGGCGACGATCAGCGGGGCCACGACCCACGCCTCGCGGGCGTTCAGGTCGGGGGTGCCGACGGCGGTCTCCGGGCGCGGCCCGGTCATCATGCGCTGGTACATCAGCAGGATGTAGAGCGCGGCCAGGATGATGCCCACGGTGGCGACGACGCCGGCCGCCGGGTAGCGGGAGAAGGTGCCGACCAGCACCAGGAACTCGCTGACGAAGCTCGACAGACCAGGCAGCGCGAGGCTCGACATGCCGGCCAGGAGGAACACCCCGGCCACCAGGGGCGTGACGCGCTGCCAACCGCCGTAGTCCGGGATGCGCCGCGACCCCCGCCGTCGGATCAGCATCGCCGCGACGAGGAACAGCGCCGCCGTCGAGAAGCCGTGGTTGACCATGTACAGCGTCGAGCCGGACTGCGCCGGCGAGGTCATCGCGAAGATCCCGAGCACGATGAACCCGAAGTGCGACACCGAGGTGTAGGCGATCAGCCGCATGATGTCGGTCTGGCCGATGGCGAGCAGCGCGCCGTACACGATCGACACCAGGGCCAGGACGATCACCACCGGCGTCGCCCACCGGGAGGCGTCCGGGAACAGCGGCAGGCAGAACCGGATCATGCCGAAGGTGCCGACCTTGTCGAGCACACCGACCAGCAGCACCGACACCGGCGCGGGCGCCTCGGCCGCGGCGTCCGGCAGCCAGGTGTGCACCGGGAACATCGGGGCCTTGACGGCGAAGGCGAAGAAGAAGGCCAGGAACATCAGCCGCTCGGTGCCCACGCCGAGGTCGAGCCCGGTGAGCTTGCTCAGCAGGAAGCCGTCGGCACCGCCGGGGCCGGCGAAGTACAGCGCGATGACGCCGACGAGCATCACCAGGCCGCCGGCGAGGGAGTAGAGCAGGAACTTCACCGCGGCGTACTGGCGCTGCGCACCGCCGAAGGACCCGATCAGGAAGTAGACCGGGATGAGCATGGCCTCGAAGAACACGTAGAACAAGAACACGTCGGTGGCGGCGAAGACGCCGACCATCATCGTCTCGAGCACGAGGAACAGCGCGAAGTAGTTCTGCTCGCGCCGACCGATCTCGGGGACGTCGTGCCAGGCCGCGAGGATGCACACCGGCGTCAGGACCACGGCCAGCGCCACGAGCACCAGGCCGATGCCGTCGACGCCGACGGCGTAGCTCACCCCGAACTGCGGGATCCAGCGGTAGTGCTCGCTGAACTGGAACTGCTCACCGCCGGAGTCGAAGCGCAACGCCATCGCGATCGTCAGCGCCAGCGTCACCACCGACACGGCGAGGGCGACGTGCTTGGCGCGCGCGGCGAGCCCGCGGGGCAGCAGCGCCACGACCACCGCGCCGACGAGCGGCACGGCGCCGATCACCGTCAGCCAGGGGAAGTTCTGCATCACAGGTCCGTTCCGCGTCGCGGGTGGTCAGGGCAGCTGGGGTCGAGCACGGTGCTCGTCACCGGATCACCGCCAGCGCGGCGAGGACGACGACGACGCCCGCCAGCATGCTCAGGGCGTACGAGCGCACGAAGCCGTTCTGCCAGCGTCGAAGTCGCGACGACGTGCCGCCGATGAGCGCGGCGAAGCCGCCGACGGCGCCGTCGACGCCCTTGTTGTCGACGAAGACGAGCGAGCGCGTCAGGTGCTGGCCCGGGCGCATGAGCAGCGCCTCGTTGACGTCGTCCTGCAGCAGGTCGCGCCGGGCGGCGCGGGTGAGCAGCGACCCGGTCGGTGCGACCACCGGCACCTGGGCGCGCCAGTACTGCATCCAGGCCAGGCCGATGCCGATCGCGACGAGGAGCAGCGTCAGCACCATCAGCACCGGGACGGCGAGCACGGGCTCACCCTCGGAGTGCTCGCCGACGACGGGCGCCAGCCAGTTGGTGATGAGGTTGGTCGGGCCGAGGATCAGGCCGAGGAAGGCCGAGCCGACAGCGAGCACCATCATCGGCACGGTCATCAGCAGCGGGGACTCGTGCGGGTGCACGTCGTCCTCCCAGCGCCGCTTGCCGTGGAAGGTCATGAAGAACAGGCGCGACATGTAGAAGGCCGTGATGCCGGCGCCGATGAGGGCCGCCAGGCCGAAGACCCACGGACGCCAGCCCTCGCCGATGAAGGCGGCCTCGATGATCTTGTCCTTGCTCCAGAAGCCGGCGAACGGAGGGACGCCCAGGATCGCGAGCCAGCCGAGGCCGAAGGTCACCCAGGTGATCTTCATGACGGTCGACAGGCCGCCGAAGCGACGCATCTCGACCCGGTCGTTCATGCCGTGCATGACCGATCCGGCGCCGAGGAACATGCCTGCCTTGAAGAAGCCGTGGGTGAGCAGGTGGAAGATCGCGAAGGCGTACCCGACCGGGCCGAGACCCGCGGCGAGCATCATGTAGCCGATCTGGCTCATCGTGGAGGCGGCCAGCGCCTTCTTGATGTCGTCCTTGGCGCAGCCGACGATCGCCCCGAACAGCAGGGTGATCGCGCCGACGATGACGACGACGAGCTGGGCCGTGGGCGCGAGGTCGAAGATCGGGTGCGAGCGCACGACGAGGTAGACGCCCGCGGTGACCATGGTGGCCGCGTGGATCAGGGCGGAGACCGGCGTCGGGCCGGCCATGGCGTCCCCGAGCCAGGACTGCAGCGGGAACTGCGCGGACTTGCCGGCGGCACCGAGCAGCAGCATCAGGCCGATCGCCGTGAGAGCGCCCTCGGAGGCTCCGCCGGCCCCCGCGAAGACCGTCTGGAAGTCGACCGCACCGAACTGCACGAACATGATCATGATCGCGACGGAGAGCCCGAAGTCACCCACGCGGTTGGCGACGAACGCCTTCTTGCCCGCTGCCGCGTACGAGGAGTTCTGGTACCAGAAGCCGATGAGCAGGTACGAGGCCAGACCCACGCCCTCCCAGCCGACGTAGAGCAGCAGGTAGCTGTTGGCCAGCACCAGCAGCAGCATCGAGGCCACGAACAGGTTGAGGTAGCCGAAGAACCGCCGGCGGTCGGCGTCGTGCTCCATGTACGCGATCGAGTACACGTGG
This sequence comes from uncultured Actinomycetota bacterium, assembly GCA_963816695.1. Classification (GTDB taxonomy): domain Bacteria; phylum Actinomycetota; class Actinomycetes; order Actinomycetales; family Angustibacteraceae; genus Angustibacter. Next base: position 61,729 of record CAWFLV010000002.1, on the reverse strand, counting down.
ATCAGCGAGCCGACGAAGGTGACCAGCAGCGTGAAGGCCATCGACAGCGGGTCGAGCAGCAGCCCGGCGTCGACCTTGAACGAACCCGCCGGCACCCAGGTGAACAGGTGCTGCCCCACCGCGCGCTCGCCGGAGTCCTTGCCGATCATGGCGAGGAACAGCAGGGCGGCGACGACGAAGGCCGCCCACGACGCCAGCGTGCCGAGCAGGTGGCCGAACCGGTCGGTGCGGCGGCCGCCGAAGAGCAGCACCACGGCACCGAGCAGCGGCAGCCCGACGAGCAGCCAGGTCAGCGAGAACACCCCGGAGGCTGCGGCGACCTGCGTCGTGCCCTCGGCCGCGAGGAGCGATGTGGTGGTCATCTGGGTATCGGTTCCGTTTCGGTTCTCGTGCCCGTCAGAGCTTGAGCAGGTTGGCGTCGTCGACCGAGGCCGAGCGGCGGGCGCGGAAGATGCTGAGGATGATCGCGAGGCCGACGACGACCTCGGCGGCGGCCACGAGCATCACGAACAACGCGACCACCTGGCCGTCGAGGCTGCCCTGCATGCGCGCGAACGTCACGAACAGCAGGTTCGTCGCGTTGAGCATGAGCTCGACGCCCATGAAGACCACGATCGCGTTGCGGCGCAGCAGCACGGTGGCCGCACCGATCGCGAACAGGATCGAGGCGAGGTACACGTAGTTGCTCAGGCTCATCGCCGTCCTCCCTCCTCGAGGTCCTGCTCGATCGCCGGGACGTCGCGATCGAAGTCGTCCGCCGGCCGCACCTGGTGGCGGATGCGCAGCACCCGCGACACCGACAGCTCGCTCGGCGTGCCGTCCGGCAGCAGCGCCGGGGTGTCGACGGCGTTGTGCCGGGCGAAGACGCCGGGGGCGGGCAGACCGGCGGGCATGACGCCGGTGCGGAAGCGCTCCTCGGCCTGCACCCGCTGGGTGCGCTTGGTGCCCAGCCGCTCGCGGTGCGCGAGCACCATCGAGCCCATGGCCGCGGTGATCAGCAGCGCGCTGGTGACCTCGAAGGCCCACACGTACTTGCCGAAGATCAGGTTGGCGATGCCGGTGACGTTGCCGTCGGCGTTGGCGTCACTCAGCCCCATCGGGGCGCCGAACGACACCGAGCCCACCGCGGCGATGATCAGGCCGCCGAGCCCGAGCGCCAGCAGGACGCCCACCCAGCGCTGCCCGGTGATGGTCTCGACGAGGGAGTCCGAGGAGTCGACGCCCACGAGCATCAGCACGAACAGGAAGAGCATCATGACGGCGCCGGTGTAGACGAACACCTGGATGACACCGAGGAAGTCGGCGTCCTGCGCCAGGTAGATCGCGCCGAGGCTGACCATCACCAGCGCCATGCCCAGGGCCGCGTGGACCGCCTTGCGGGCGAAGACGAGCCCCAGCGCCGCGATCACCATGATCGGCGCGAGGATCCAGAAGAGCACGGTCTCGGCCGAGCCCGGCGTCGGGTCGCCGGTGGCCATCAGCTGCGCGGGCAGCGCCAGGGCGTTCATCGGCGGGCCTCCTCGCCCAGGGCCGTGCCCTCGGTCTGCGGACCGGTCGACGACTGCGACTCGTCGCCGAGCTCGCCGGCGCGCTCCTCGACCCAGGCCCGCTGCTCCGGCGTGGCCTTGTCGATCTCGCCGCGGTAGTAGGACTTGTCGTTCATGCCCTCGGGCATCGGGTGCGGCGGGGCGAGCATGCCGCCCTGCAGCGGCGCCAGCAGCTGGTCCTTCTCGAAGATGAGCTTGCCGCGGGTGTTGTCGGCGAGCTCGTACTCGTTGGTCATCGTCAGCGCGCGGGTCGGGCAGGCCTCGATGCACAGCCCGCAGAAGATGCAGCGCAGGTAGTTGATCTGGTAGACGCGGCCGTAGCGCTCACCGGGTGAGTAGCGGGCCTCGTCGGTGTTGTCGGCGCCCTCGACGTAGATGGCGTCGGCGGGGCAGGCCCACGCGCACAGCTCGCAGCCGATGCACTTCTCCAGCCCGTCCGGGTGGCGGTTGAGCTGGTGCCGGCCGTGGTAGCGCGGCTCGGTGCCGCGCGGCTTCTCGGGGTACTCCTCGGTCGCGACCTTCTTGAACATGGTCGAGAAGGCGACGCCGAAGCCGGCCACCTGCGGTGCGATGGTGGCGAGCAGGCGCTTGCTGTCGCTCTTGCGCGGCTCGCGCTGCTCGGCGTGGCCGCGGCCGCCCTCGGCGGGCGTGCTGTCGCCGGCCGGACGCAGTGATCGGTCAGCCACGAAGATCCTCCTCGGTCGCGCTCGGTGCCGCACCCGTGAGAGCGCGGTCCGGCAGGTCGGTGGCGCGCGAGCGAGGCCCACGGCTCACCGCGATGGTCTGGCCCGGCAGCGGCGGCACCGGGTGGCCGCCGGCGAACGGGTCGATCTCGCCGAGCTCCCAGCCGCCTTCGTCGCGGCGCTGCGCGGTGCGCGAGTCGATGACCCACGCCACCGCACCACCGACCAGGGCGAGCACGCCGATGGCGATGAACAGCCCGCGCCGGCCGGTGTCGGTGATGTCGGGCAGGGCGCGGATCGTCGCCACGGCCACGATCCACAGCAGGCTCGCCGGGATGAGGAACTTCCAGCCGAAGCGCATGAACTGGTCGTACCGCACGCGCGGAAGCGACCCGCGCACCCAGACGAAGAAGAACAGGAACATCCACAGCTTGACGACGAACCACAGCACCGGCCACCAGCCGTGGTTGAACATGCCGTCGTTGATGGACGACAGCGGCCACGGTGCGCGCCAGCCGCCGAGGAACAGCGTCGTCGCCAGCGCCGAGACCGTCAGCATGTTGACGTACTCGGCGAGGAAGAACAGCGCGAACTTCAGCGAGGAGTACTCGGTGTGGAAGCCACCGGTGAGCTCACCCTCGCCCTCGGCGAGGTCGAACGGCAGCCGGTTGGTCTCGCCCAGCATCGTGATCACGTAGACCACGAACGAGAAGATCGCCGGGATGATGAACCACTGCGAGGTCTGGGCGTACACGATCTCGGACGTCGACATCGAGCCCGCGTAGAGGAACACCGGCACGAGCGAGAGGCCCATGGCGATCTCGTAGCTGACGATCTGCGCCGACGAGCGCAGGCCACCGAGCAGCGGGTACGTGGACCCGGACGACCAGCCGGCCAGCAGGATGCCGTAGACCCCCACGCTGGCGACCGCGAGCACGAAGATCACCGCGACGGGGATGTCGGTGATCTGCAGCGGCGTGCGGTGGCCGAAGATCGAGACCGCGGGCCCGAAGGGGATGATCGAGAAGGACACGAACGCCATCGCCGCCGCGATCATCGGGGCCACGATGTAGACCACCTTGTCGGCGGCCTTGGGGATGATGTCCTCCTTCAGCGCCAGCTTGATGCCGTCGGCCAGCGTCTGCAGCAGGCCGAAGGGGCCGGTGCGGTTCGGGCCGGGACGCTGCTGCATCCGGCCGATGACCCGGCGCTCGAACCAGATGACGAGCAGCGTGTTGACCATCAGGAAGACGAAGACGCCGAGCACCTTCAGCAGCACCAGCCACCAGGTGTCCTGGCTGAAGTCCGCGGCACCGGGGCCCGCGGTGAGCAGCACCGTGCTCATGCCGCACCTCCCCTGCTGAGGGTGACGACGGAGCCGGCATCGGCCCCGAGAAGCGAACGGACCGAGAAACCGGTCTGGTTGGTGGGCAGCCAGACCGCGCGCTCGGGCAGGTCGGTGACCACCAGGGGCAGGGTCAGCTCACCGCGCTCGGTCGAGACGGTGAGCAGCTCGCCGTCCGCGACGCCGACCTCGGCGGCGGTGGTCGCCGACAGCCGTGCCACCGGCCGACGCGCGGTGCCCGCGAGCCACGGCTCGCCGTCCTGCAGGCGGCCGGCGTCCAGCAGCAGGTGCCAGGTGGCCAGCACCGCCTGGTTCGGCCCGACGGCGGGCGGCTCGGCGGCCTCGACGGCCGGCGCGTCCACGCGGGCGCCGTCCCAGACCGCGATCTCGGCGGCCTCGGAGCGGACGGCGGTGAGGTCACGCAGGCCGAGCGGGACGTCCAGCTCGTCGGCGAGCAGGTCGAGCACCCGGTAGTCGCTGAGCGCGCTGCTGTCGAGCGCGATGCCGAAGGGGCGCTCGCGCCCCTCCCAGGTCCAGAACGTGCCGCCCTTCTCGGCGACCGGCGCGACCGGCAGCACGACGTCGGCGCGCTCGGTGACGGCGCTCGGCCGCAGCTCCAGCGAGACGACGAAGCCCGCGGCGTCGAGCGCCTCGAGCGCCGCCGCCGGGTCGGGCAGGTCGGCGGGGTCGACACCACCGACCACGAGACCACCGAGCTCACCGGCGCGGACGGCCTGGAGGATCGCTGCGGTGTCGCGTCCGACCGGCTCGGGCAGGCTGTCGACGCCCCACGCGGCGGCGAGGTCGACGCGGGCGGCCGCGTCCGTGACCGGGCGTCCGCCCGGCAGCAGGTTGGGCAGGGCACCGGCCTCGACGGCGCCGCGCTCACCGGCGCGGCGGGGCACCCAGGCCACGCGGGCGCCGGTGGCCTCGGCCAGCCGCAGGACGGCGGACAGGGCACCGGGCGTCTGGGCGAGCCGCTCACCGACGAGGACGACGGCGCCCTCGGCGCGCAGCATCTGCGTGGTGTCCTCGACCTCGGCCAGGCCCTGCGCGAGAGCGTCCAGCACCTCGGCCTCGGTGCCCGGCCCGGCCGGGATGAGCCGGCCGTCGAGCTTCTCGAGCCCCCGGGTGGCCCAGCTGGCCACCGACACGACGCGCTGGCGGTGAGCGCGCACCGCCTTGCGCAGGCGCAGGAAGACGATCGGCGACTCCTCCTCGGGCTCCAGGCCCACGAGCAGCACGGCCGGAGCCTTCTCGAGCTCGGCGTAGCTCACGCCCTCGGCGCCGACCCAGGCGCCCGCGACGGCGTGCGCGAGGAAGTCGGCCTCCTCCGCGGAGTGCGGCCGGGCGCGGAAGTCGACGTCGTTGGTGCCGAGCGCCACGCGAGCGAACTTGGCGTAGGCGTAGGCGTCCTCGTGCGTGACCCGGCCGCCGGTGAGCACGCCGACCCCGCCGGCGTCACGGGCAGCGCGCAGCCCGTCGGCGGCCATCGCGAGCGCCTCGGGCCAGGACGCGACGCGCAGCTCGCCGGTGTCGGTGTCGCGCACCAGCGGGTGGGTGAGGCGGTCGACGGTGGCGTACTGGAACGCCCAGCGACCCTTGTCGCAGTTCCACTCCTCGTTGACCTGGGGGTCGTTGTCGGCCATCCGGCGCAGCACGACGCCGCGGCGGTGGTCGACGCGCAGGCCGCAGCCCGAGGCGCAGTGCTCGCACACGCCGGGCACGGACACGAGGTCGAACGGACGGGCGCGGAACCGGTAGGCCGCACCGGTGAGCGCGCCCACCGGGCAGATCTGCACGGTGTTGCCGCTGAAGTAGCTCTCGAACGGCTGCTTGGCGTAGATGCCCACCTGCTGCAGGGCGCTGCGCTCGACCAGCTCGATGAACGGGTCGCCGGCGATCTGCTTGCTGAACCGCGTGCACCGCGCGCACAGCACGCAGCGGTCGCGGTCGAGAAGCACCTGGCTGGAGATGTTGATCGGCTTGGGGTAGGTGCGCTTGACGTCGTCGAAGCGCGTCTCGGGCCGGCCGTTCGACAGCGCCTGGTTCTGCAGCGGGCACTCGCCGCCCTTGTCGCACACCGGGCAGTCGAGCGGGTGGTTGATGAGGAGGAACTCCATCACGCCGTGCTGGGCCTTGTCGGCCACCGGGGACGTGCGCTGGGTCTTGACGACCATCCCCTCGCTGACCGCGAGGGTGCAGGAGGCCTGCGGCTTGGGCATCGCCCGCAGCTCGCCGTCCGGGCCTGGGGTCGACACCTCGACCAGGCACTGGCGGCAGGCACCGACGGGCTCGAGCAGCGGGTGGTCGCAGAAGCGCGGGATCTGCACGCCGACCTGCTCGGCGGCGCGGATGACGAGCGTGCCCTTCGGCACCTCGACGGTGGCGCCGTCGATGACCATGGTCACGACGTCGTCGCGCTTGGCGGCGTCACCGCCGGAGGGTGTGGTGACGCTGGTTGTCGTCGTCATGGGGCTGCGATCACCTCAGGTGCGAACAGGGCGGAGGCTGCGGGGTCGAAGGGGCAGCCACCGGAGGGGTTCTCGGCGGACGGCAGGTGACGCAGGTACTCGTCGCGGAAGTACTGGATGCTCGAGGTCACCGGGCTGGTGGCGCCGTCACCGAGGGCGCAGAACGCGCGGCCCAGGATGTTGTCGCAGATGTCGAGGAGCTTGTCGAGGTCGGCCTCGGTGCCCTGCCCGTGCTCGAGCCGGTGCAGCACCTGCTTCATCCAGTAGTTGCCCTCGCGGCACGGCGTGCACTTGCCGCAGGACTCGTGGGCGTAGAAGTCGATCCAGCGGTCGACGGCCCGCACCACGCAGGTGGTGTCGTCGAAGATCTGCAGCGCGCGCGTACCCAGCATCGAGCCCGCGGCGCCGACCGACTCGAAGTCCAGCGGGACGTCGAGGTGCTCGGCCGTGAAGATCGGCGTCGACGAGCCACCGGGCGTCCAGAACTTCAGCTTGCGCTCCTCGCTGCGCATGCCGCCGGCCATGTCGAGCAGCTCGCGCAGCGTGATGCCGAGCGGCGCCTCGTACTGGCCCGGGCGCTTGACGTGCCCGGAGAGGCTGAAGATCCCGAAGCCGGTGGACTTCTCGGTGCCCATCGACGTGAACCAGTCGGCACCCTTGAGCAGGATCGGCGGCACGCTGGCGATCGACTCGACGTTGTTGACGACCGTCGGGCGCGCGTAGAGGCCCGCGACGGCGGGGAACGGCGGCTTCAGGCGCGGCTGGCCGCGGCGACCCTCGAGGGAGTCGAGCAGCGCGGTCTCCTCACCGCAGATGTACGCGCCGGCCCCGGAGTGCACCGTGACGTCGAGGTCGAAGCCCGAGCCGAGGATGTTCTTGCCGAGGTAGCCCTTGGCGTAGGCCTCCTCGACCGCGCGCATGAGGCGGCGCAGGACGTGGACGACCTCGCCGCGCACGTAGATGAAGGCGTGGTTGCAGCCGATGGCGAACGAGGTGATGACGACGCCCTCGATGAGGAACTGCGGCGTCGCCATCATCAGCGGGATGTCCTTGCACGTGCCCGGCTCGGACTCGTCGGCGTTGACGACGAGGTAGCGCGGACCGCCGTCCGGCGGGGGGAGGAAGCCCCACTTCATGCCGGTCGGGAAGCCGGCCCCGCCTCGGCCGCGCAGGCCGGAGTCCTTGACCGTCTGGATCACGTCGGCGGGGGCCATCGCGAGCGCCTTGCGCAGCGCGCGGTAGCCGTCGTGCGCCTCGTAGGTCGCCATCGTCCAGGACTCGTCGGCGTCCCAGAACTCGCTGAGGATCGGGGTGAGCGTGGTCATGCTCAGTCCTCCTTGGCCGGGGCGGTGGACGCAGCGCCCTGCTCGCCGGACGCGACGGCCGCGTCGCTGGAGCTCGGGTGGCCGGGGTCGGCCACGTGCTCGGCGGCGACCTGCTCGGTCGCGGCGCTCGCGCCGTCGGCCGTCGTGGACGGCGCCGTCCAGCCGTTCTCGCGGGCGAGCCGCAGGCCGCGCAGCGTGGGCTCACCGGCGCCGGGGCCCTCGTCGGCGAGGCCGTCGGGGAACCCGGCGAGGGTGCGTGAGACCTGCTTGAAGGTGCACACGCGGCTCGGGCCGCGCGAGGGCTGCACCTGTTCGCCGGCGCGCAGCCGGTCGGCGAGGTCGCGCGCCGACGACGGCGTCTGGTTGTCGAAGAACTCCCAGTTGACCATCACGACCGGCGCGAAGTCGCACGCCGCGTTGCACTCGACCCGCTCGAGGGTGATGGCACCGTCGTCGGTGGTCTCGTCGTGCCCGACGGCCAGGTGCTGCGACAGCGACTCGAAGATCGCGTCGCCGCCCATGATCGCGCACAGGGTGTTGGTGCAGACCCCGACGGTGTAGGTGCCGTTGGGGTGGCGCTTGTACTGGGTGTAGAAGGTCGCGACGCCGGCGACCTCGGCGGTCGTCAGGTCGAGGCGCTGGGCGCAGTACTCGATGCCGCGCTGGCTGACGAAACCGTCCTCGCTCTGCACCAGGTGGAGCATCGGCAGCAGCGCCGAGCGGGCCTGCGGGTAGCGGGCGATGATCTCGGCGGTCTCGGCGTCGAGCCGGGTGCGCACGTCGTCGGGGTAGGCGTCGGCGCCGCGTGCGGCGGCGGTCAGCCCGGTCGCGATCGTGGCCTGGTCGTCCGCGGGCATCAGCGGTCCACCCCTCCCATGACGGGATCGATCGAGGCGACGGCGACGATGACGTCGGCCAGCTGGCCGCCCTCGCACATCGCGGCCGTGGCCTGCAGGTTGTTGAAGCTGGGGTCGCGGAAGTGCGCGCGGTACGGGCGCGTGCCGCCGTCGCTGACCAGGTGGACGCCGAGCTCACCCTTGGGGGACTCGACCGCCTGGTAGACCTGGCCGGCCGGCACCCGGAAGCCCTCGGTGACCAGCTTGAAGTGGTGGATCAGCGCCTCCATCGAGGTGCCCATGATGTGCTTGATGTGGTCGAGGCTGTTGCCCATCCCGTCGGACAGGATGGCCAGCTGCGCCGGCCAGGCGATCTTCTTGTCCTCGACCATCACCGGGCCCGGCGTGGCCTGCAGCCGGTCGGCGGCCTGCTCGATGATGCTGAGCGACTCGTAGCACTCGTCCAGCCGGATCCGCAGGCGGCCGTAGGCGTCGCAGGTGTCGCGGGTCATGACCTCGAAGTCGTAGGTCTCGTACCCGCAGTACGGCGCCGACTTGCGCAGGTCGTGCGGCAGCCCGGTCGAGCGCAGGATCGGCCCGGTGACACCCAGCGCGATGCAGCCGGTGAGGTCCAGGTAGCCGACGTCGACCATGCGGCCCTTGAGCACGGGGTTCTCGTTGAGCAGCGCCTCGAGCTCACCGAGGCCGCGGCGCACGGCCGGGATCATGTCGCGGATGCGGTCGATCGCACCGGGCGGGAGGTCCTGCGCCACACCGCCGGGGCGGATGTAGGCGTTGTTCATCCGCAGGCCGGTGATGTTCTCGATCACCGCGAGGATGCGCTCGCGCTCGCGGAAGCCGACGGTCATGACGGTCGTGGCGCCCATCTCCATGCCGCCCGTGGCGGTCGCCACCAGGTGCGAGGAGATCCGGGTGAGCTCCATCATGAGCACGCGGATGATCGTGGCGCGCTCGGGGATGGCCTCGGTGATGCCGAGCAGGCGCTCGGTCGCGAGGCAGTACGCGGCCTCCTGGAACATGGGCGTCAGGTAGTCCATGCGCGTGCAGAACGTGACGCCCTGCACCCAGGTGCGGTACTCCATGTTCTTCTCGATGCCGGTGTGGAGGTAGCCGATGCCCGCGCGGGCCTCGGTGACGCTCTCGCCGTCGATCTCGAGGATGAGCCGGAGCACGCCGTGCGTCGACGGGTGCTGGGGACCCATGTTGACGACGATGCGCTCCTCGCCGAGGGCGGCTGCCTCCTCCGCCACGTCGTCCCAGTCGCCGCCGGAGGCGTTGAACACCGCGCCCTCGGCCGGGCCGTCGTGGTCGGTGACGCCGTACGGGTCGGCCGCGCCGAAGTCGACGGGCTCGACCCGCTCGCCTGTGGTCTGGTCGCTCATCAGCTGTACGACCTCCGCTCGTCGGGCGGCGGTATCTGCGCGCCCTTGTACTCGACGGGGATGCCGCCGAGGGGGTAGTCCTTGCGCTGGGGGTGGCCGGGCCAGTCGTCCGGCATGAGGATCCGGGTCAGTGCCGGGTGGCCCTCGAAGACGATGCCGAACATGTCGTACGTCTCGCGCTCGTGCCAGTCGTTGCCTGGCCACACGTCGATGACCGACGGGATGCGCGGGTCGGCGTCGGGGCAGGCGACCTCGAGCCGCAGCCGGCGGGTGCCGTGCGTGATCGACAGCAGGTGGTAGACGGCGTGCAGCTCGCGGCCGGTCTCGTGCGGGTAGTGGACGCCGCTGACGCCGGAGCAGATCTCGAAGCGCAGACCGGGCTCGTCGCGCATCGCCCGGGCGACCGCGGGCAGGGCCTCGCGGTGCACGAAGATCGTCAGCTCGCCGTGCTCAGCGACGACCTTCTCGACGGCGTCGTCGAAGGCGGTGCCCTCGTCGTCCAGCGCGCCGGCCAGGTCGGTGACGGCGTCCTCCCACCAGCCGTCGAGCGGACGCTGCGCGGGCGCGGCGAAGACGACCGGACGGACCAGGCCGCCGTAGCCGGACGTGTCACCGGCGTCGTGGACGCCGAACATGCCCTTGCGGACGTCGACGACCTCGGCCTGGGTCTCGTCCGGCTGCCCGACGGGGGACTTCTCCAGCTCGGCCGTCGTGGGTGCGGCCTCCTGGGCCACGACCGAGTCGGCCTTGGTCTGGCCGGCGTCCTTCTCCTCGCCCTTGCGCGCGTCGGGGCTCACGTCGTCCTTCCGGTCGCTCATCGCAGCAGCCCGTGCATGTGCTCGGTGGGCGTGGACTGCAGGGCGGCCGCCTCGGCCGCGCGCGCGGCCTGCTCGCGGTTGACGCCGAGCGGCATGCTCTGGATCTGCGCGTGCAGCGTGATGATCGCGTTGAGCAGCATCTGGGGGCGCGGCGGGCAGCCGGGCAGGTAGACGTCGACCGGCACGATGTGGTCGACGCCCTGCACGATCGCGTAGTTGTTGAACATGCCACCGCTGCTGGCGCACACGCCCATCGAGATGACCCACTTGGGCTCGGGCATCTGGTCGTAGACCTGGCGCACCACCGGGGCCATCTTCTGGCTGACCCGGCCGGCGACGATCATCAGGTCGGCCTGCCGCGGGGTGGCGCTGAAGCGCTCCATCCCGAACCGGGCGATGTCGTAGTCGGGCGTGCCGACCGCCATCATCTCGATCGCGCAGCAGGCCAGGCCGAACGTCGCGGGCCAGACCGAGCTCTTGCGCATGTAGCCCGCGAGGGACTCGACCGTCGTCAGCAGGAAGCCGGCTGGCAGCTTCTCTTCGATACCCATGAAGACCTCAGTCCCATTCCAGTCCGCCGCGACGCCACACGTAGGCGTACGCGATGAACACGGTGAGGATGAACAGCACCATCTCGACGAGGGCGAAGACCCCGAGCCGCTCGAACCCCACCGCGAAGGGGAAGAGGAACACCGACTCGATGTCGAAGATGATGAAGAGCATGGCGGTCAGGTAGTACTTGACCGGGAAGCGACCGCCGCCCGCGGCGTGCGGCGAGGGCTCGATGCCGCACTCGTAGGCGTCGACCTTGGCGCGGTTGTACCGCTTGGGGCCCGCCAGGGAGCCGGCCGCGATGGAGAACACCGCGAACCCTGCTCCCAGGGCGAACAGGACGAGAATCGGCACGTAGGGGTTCACGCCGTCTCGCTCCCCTCTGTCTCGTCAGTCTGTGGTCTCGCGGGTCGGTCTCTCGCCGGTCGTCGTGGTCGCGGGGCAGCCCGCAGCGCCCGAGGCGACCTCATCCTAGGACCGCCGCCGACGCCCCTGTCGGAGGGGTGCCGGGTGGCTCGCGGGCTGCTTGTGATCCGGTTCACGAGTGCGCTGGGAAGTCTAGGCCTTCCGCACGCGACACGACCGGCCCCCCTCACGGGGAACCGGTCGTGGTCGTGGTCGAGCTGGTGGCACCTCAGTGCTTGAACGCGTCCTTGACGTTCTCGCCGGCGTTCTTCAGGTCGGCCTTGGTCTGGTCGCCCTTGCCCTCGGCCTCCAGGCGCTCGTCGTCGCTGAGCTTGCCGGCGGCCTCCTTGGCCTTGCCCTTGAGGTCCTCGCCGGTGTTGTGCATCTTGTCCTCGGTACCCATGCCTGCCTCCTCGGCTGGTCGACTGAGCCCAGTCAAGCCGCTCGGGGGGCGTGCCGCATCCGGAGCGGGTCAGGCGGGGCGGACGGCGCGGTGCAGCGCCACGATGCCGCCGGAGAGGTTGCGCCAGGCGACCTGGCCCCAGCCGGCCCGCTGCAGGCGGTGGGCCAGCCGCGGCTGGTCCGGCCAGTCGCGGATCGACTCGGCGAGGTACACGTAGGAGTCGGGGTTGGAGCTCACGCGGCGCGCGATCGAGGGCAGCGCCCGCATCAGGTAGTTGACGTACGCGGTGCGGAACGGCGCCCACACCGGGTGGCTGAACTCGCACACCACGAGCCGGCCGCCGGGGCGGGTGACGCGCAGCATCTCGCGCAGCCCGGCGTCCGGGTCGACGACGTTGCGCAGGCCGAACGAGATCGTGACCGCGTCGAAGGAGCCGTCGGCGAAGGGCAGCCGCGTGGCGTCGCCTGCGGTGAGCTGCAGGTGCGGGCTGCGCCGCTTGCCCACGCCGAGCATCCCGAGGGAGAAGTCCGCGGGGACGACGTCGGCGCCGGCCGCCACGAGCGGCTCGCTGCTGGTGCCCGTGCCGGCGGCGAGGTCGAGCACGCGCTCGCCCGGCCGCACGTCGAGCGCCCGCACGACCGCCCGCCGCCACAGGCGGTCCTGACCGAGGCTCAGGACGTCGTTGGTGAGGTCGTACCGCGCCGCGACGGTGTCGAACATCGCGGCGACCTCGTCGGGGCGCTTGTCGAGGTGGGCTCGGGTCACGGGTCCATCCTGGCGCACGCCCCTCGCCGGGGCGAACGTGCATGATCACCGCACTGACTCCCCTGTGATCAGGCCGGTCGGCCCACGTGGCGCGAGGCGGTGAGGCCGCATCTACGCTGGTGGGGTGACCGTCGCCGCGACCGGAGCCGCCGCACCGCTCGTGGTGCGCACCGTCGCCGTCCCCGACCCCGGCCCCCTGCTCGAGCTGCTCCCCGACCAGCCGTGCGTGTCGTGGGTCCGCCGCGGAGAAGGCATCGTCGGCTGGGGCGAGGCGGCCCGGTTCGAGTCCGCCGGTGCCGACCGCTTCGCCACGGCCCAGGACTGGTGGTCCGAGACGGTCGCCGGCGCCGTCGTCCGCGACGAGGTGGGGCTGCCGGGCACCGGGCCGGTCGCCTTCGGCTCGTTCACGTTCGACGCCGCGTCGGACGGCAGCCTGCTCACCGTGCCAGCCGTGGTCGTCGGGCACCGGGGCGGCCGCTGGTGGGTCACGACGGCGGCCAGCCAGGGCGCCTTGCCCGCTGCCGCGTCCATCGCCCGCCACGCTGCCCGCGCGCCCGGCCAGGTGAGCTACGCCGACGGCACGATGTCGGGCGCCGACTGGGAAGGCGTCGTCCAGACGGCCGTCGGCCGCATCACCGACGGTGACGTCGACAAGGTCGTGCTGGCACGCGACCTCGAGGCCCGCACCGCCCACCCGGTCGACCCGCGCTGGCTGCTGCGCGGCCTCGCCGACCGCTACCCCGGCTGCTGGACCTTCGCCGTCGACGGGCTGATCGGCGCCACGCCCGAGCTGCTGGTGCGCCTCGAGCGCGGGCTGGTGCACTCCCGCGTGCTGGCCGGCACGATCCGCCGCACCGGCGACGACGACCACGACCTCGCACTGGCCGGTTCCCTCGCGCGCTCGAGCAAGGACCTCGAGGAGCACGAGTACGCCGTGCGCTCGCTGGCCGAGGCGCTCGCCCCGCACTGCACGTCCATGAACGTGCCCGAGTCACCGTTCGTGCTCCACCTGCCCAACGTCATGCACCTCGCCACGGACGTCGCGGGCGTGCTCGCGGACGGCGCGACGTCCCTCACGCTCGCGGCGGCGCTGCACCCGACAGCGGCCGTCGGCGGCACGCCCACACCCGCCGCCGTGGAGCTGATCCGCGAGCTCGAGGGCATGGACCGCGGCCGCTACGCCGGCCCGGTCGGCTGGACCGACGGCAGCGGCGACGGCGAGTGGGGCATCGCGCTGCGCTGCGCCGAGCTCGACGACACCGACCCCCACCGGGTGCGCCTGTTCGCCGGCTGCGGCATCGTCGCCGGCTCCGACCCGCAGGCCGAGCTCGCGGAGTCCGACGCCAAGCTCGTGCCCATGCGCGACGCCCTCGACGGCGGCTGAACCCCCTTTCCGCCACTCAGGCCGCATTCCGCCCCCCAGGCCGCGTTGCGCCGTTCGGCCGCGGCCTGGACGGCGCAAAGGTCGGCGCGCGGCTCAGCGCAGGGCCGCCGCGGCCAGCTCGCGCAGTCGAGCGTGCAGGTCGCGGTGCGCCGAGCGGTCGACGCGGACCTCGACGACGTGGCGGCCGCTCGGCCGCTGCGACACCGCGGCCACGAGCTCGTCGGGGGTCGTCGCGAGGGTGTGCCGCGCGCCGGCGCCTCGGCTCAGCTCGCCGAGGTCGGCGCCGTGCGGCGTGCCGAAGACGCGCTCGAACGCGTCGGCGTGCTCGGCGGCGCCCGGCTCGAGCAGCGTGAAGATGCCGCCGCCGTCGTCGTTGACGACCACGACCGTGAGGTCGGGCTGCGGCTCGTGCGGCCCGACGACGAGCCCGCCGACGTCGTGCAGGAACGTGAGGTCACCGACGAGCGCGTACGTCGGCCGCTCGTCCGCGAGCGCCAGCCCGGCGGCGGTCGACAGGCAGCCGTCGATGCCCGCGAGCCCACGGCTGGCGACCACGCACGGGCCCGGTGACCCGGCGACCTCCAGGTCTCGCACCGGGTTCGAGGAGCCGGCGAACACCAGGGCGTCGGTGGCCACCGAGGACGTGACGAGCCGGGCCACCGCGACACCGGACGGCCAGCTGTCGGCGATCGGATCCGAGACCGCCTGCGCCACAGCGGTTGCGGCGTCCGACCAGGCGGCGAGCCAGCCGACGTCCGGGGCCCCGCCGGTGCCGCCCTCGACGAGGAGCGACTCCAGTGGCAGCACCTGCCGCACGCGGGCGGCCGGGTCCGGCCAGGGACCGGGGCCGGTGACGAGGTCGACGTCGACGGCGGGGTCGGTGAGCAGTCGCGCGACCGGACGAGCGAGCGTGACGCGGCCGACGACGACGACGCGCTCGGGCCGGTGCCGCTCGATCCAGTCGCGCGCACCGAGCAGCAGGGTGCCGTGGGGCAGCGCGTGCGTGCGGGCCGCACCGCTGGACGGCTCGGCGAGCAGCGGCCAGCCCCTGGCGAGGGCCAGCTCGGCCGCGGCCTGGCCCCAGTCGACGTCGTCGATCGGCAGGTCTCCCACCACCACGACGGTGCGTCGACCGTCGTCCGGTACCGGCGGTGCCGACAGCGCGCGCCGCACCCGCGGCTCGGCCTCGACGGCCGTCCAGGGGCGTCCGCCGTCGCGTCCGTCGAGCGACTCGTTGACGGCGGGGTCGTCGCCAGGCACGAGCGGCTCGCGCAACGGCAGGTTGAGGTGCACCGGGCCGGGCGCGCCACCTCGCGCGCCGGTCGCAGCGGCCATCGCCCGCGACACGGACGACCGCCACCCAGGCACCTGCCCGGGACGCGTGTCGGGGGTGCCCAGGTCGTGCTGCCAGCGCACCGCGGCGCCGAAGACGCCGACCTGCTGGGTGGTCTGGTTCGCGCCCGTTCCGCGCAGCTCCGGCGGCCGGTCGGCGGTGAGCAGCAGCAGCGGGACGCCGGCGTGCGAGGCCTCCAGCACCGCCGGGTGGAGGTTCGCCACCGCCGTCCCGGACGTCGTCACGACCGGCACCGCGCGGCGGCTGCCCTTCGCGAGGCCGAGGGCCAGGAAGGCGGCGGAGCGCTCGTCGGTGCGCACGTGCAGCCTCAGCCGTCCGGCGCGGTCAGCCGCGAGCAGCGCGAACGCGAGCGGCGCCGATCGCGACCCGGGGCAGAGCACCGCGTCCTGGACGCCGTGGCGCACGAGCTCGTCGATCACGACGTCGGCGCAGGCGGTGCTGGGGTTCACGACGCTGATCCTGCCGCACGTCTCGCCGGGTTCGCCCCAGGGGCGTAGCGTGGCCGCAGGCGTGGAAGGCGCGCCGGGACGCGGGACTCGTCATGTCGCAGTGGGTGCAACGGGGAGACGCCGGTCCCATGCCGTCCGAGAGGAGCTGGGCCGGCTCCAGCTGGTCGGCGCGCGTGACCCTCGGCGCCAGCCGTGAGGTGACTGCCTACAAGTACCACGACGTCTGGCTGATCGAGGTGAGCGGCGAGCCCCTGGCCGTCGCTGACGACGTCGACCTGGCGGTGCAGCTCGCCCTGGCCGAGAACCCTCGGGGCGTGGCCTGCAGCGTCAGCGGCGACGAGCGGGCCACCGGTGCGGACCTCGAGCTGTGGGACCGGTTGGGACGCCACGTGCACAGCTGGCCGCCCACACCGGTCGTCGTGGTGTGCCCGGATGACGCGACCTGGGCGGCCGCGGCACACCGCCCGGAGGCTCGCTTCCTCCAGCGGTCGTCGTCCCTGCTGCACGCGTGGTCGCAGATCACGAGCCTGCCGAGGCCGCGCACGTCGTCGGTCCGGTTGCAGCCAGGAGCGCACGCGGCGCGCGACTCCCGACGCTTCCTGTCCCGCACCTGCTCGGGGTGGGACGTCGCCGAGCACCTCTCGGCCGGGCCGCTCGTCGTCAGCGAGCTGGTGACGAACGCCGTCGAGCACGGCCGCGGCGAGGTCGACGTGCACCTGGCCGAGTACCACGGTGACCTGCGCATCGCGGTCCGTGACCGCGAGGAACGGCCGCCGGTGACGCGCAACGAAGACCCCGACAGCCTCGACGGGCGCGGCCTGCGGATCGTGCAGTCGTTGGCGCGGGCCTCGGGCGCCTTGCCGGCTGCCGGTGGCGGCAAGCTCGTGTGGGCGGTGCTGGGGCGGGAGGCGGCGCTCAGCGCCTCGCGGTGAGGACCGCGTGACAGCGGGACAACCGGTCGAACCACCACTGGGTGCGCTCTGGCGTCGCCGCGCACCGCGCCAGCCGGTCGGGGTCCGTCCGCCGGGCCCGGGCGACGTCGATGCCGCCGCCGGACGGACGCAGCGGGGACGACGCGACGTCCTGCTCGAACAGGCCCACCGTGCCCAGCCCGCAGGCGTAGGGCAGCGCGGGGAGGGCCGCGGCCAGCGCCACCCCCGCCGCGATCCCGACCGAGGTGTCGAGGGCGGACGAGACGACGGCGGGCAGCCCGCAGCGTTCGGCGACGGCGAGGGCTGCGCGGACGCCCCCGAGCGGCGCCACCTTGACCACGACGACGTCGGCGCTGCCCCGGGCCGCCACGCGCAGCGGGTCGTCGGCCTTGCGGATGCTCTCGTCGGCGGCGACCGGCACGTCGAGCCCTGCCCGGGCCAGGCGCACCCGCAGCTCGGCCAGCTCGTCGAGGGACGCGCAGGGCTGCTCCACGTACTCGAGGTCGTGCACCGCGAGCGCCTGCACTGCCCGTAGCGCGTCGTCGACCGACCAGGCGCCGTTCGCGTCGACGCGCACGCGGGCGGACGCCCCCATGAGGGCCCGGACCTCGGCGACCCGGGCAACGTCGTCGGCGAGCGTCTGGCCGGGCTCGGCGACCTTGACCTTGGCCGTGCGGCACCCGTCGAACCGCGCGAGCACCGACGCGACGCCGGACGCCGGCAGCGCAGGGACCGTCGCGTTGACCGGGACGTTGTGCCGCAACGGTTCTGGCGGAGCCGACCAGGCGCTCTCGATCGCCGCGGCGAGCCAGCGGGAGGCTTCGAGGTCGTCGTACTCGACGAAGGGCGAGAACTCGCCCCAGCCCGCAGGCCCGCGCAGGACCACCGCCTCCCGCGTGGTGACACCACGGAACCGAACGCGCAGGGGCAGGCTCACGACGTGCGCGTCCGCCAGCAGCGCGTCGAGGTCGGGGAGCACCCCCCTATCCTCGCCGATGTGACGAGTGAGCGAGTGAGCGACGTCTTCGACCGTTCGGCCTGGCGGGAGGTCGAGGGCTTCGACTTCACCGACATCACCTACCACCGCGCGGTCGAGGGCGGTCGCGACGTCGGCACGGTGCGCATCGCGTTCGACCGGCCGGAGGTGCGCAACGCGTTCCGCCCGCACACCGTCGACGAGCTCTACCGGGCGCTGGACCACGCGCGCATGACGCCGGACGTCGGGTGCGTGCTGCTGACCGGCAACGGACCGAGCCCCCGCGACGGTGGGTGGGCGTTCTGCTCTGGCGGCGACCAGCGCATCCGCGGCCGCAGCGGCTACCAGTACGCGAGCGGGGAGACGGCCGACACGGTCGACGAGGCGCGGGTGAAGGCGGCCGGTGGCCGGCTGCACATCCTGGAGGTGCAGCGGCTCATCCGCACCATGCCGAAGGTCGTGATCGCGGTGGTACCGGGCTGGGCGGCGGGGGGCGGCCACAGCCTCCACGTGGTGTGCGACCTCACGATCGCCAGCCGAGAGCACGCGCGGTTCAAGCAGACCGACGCCGACGTCGGCTCGTTCGACGGCGGGTACGGCTCGGCCTACCTCGCGAAGATGGTCGGACAGAAGAACGCGCGCGAGATCTTCTTCCTCGGCCGCACCTACGACGCCGAGACGATGCAGCGGATGGGCGCCGTCAACGAGGTCGTTGACCACGACGAGCTCGAAACCGTTGCGCTGCAGTGGGCGCGTGAGATCAACGGCAAGAGCCCGACGGCCCAGCGGATGCTGAAGTTCGCCTTCAACCTCACCGACGACGGTCTGATGGGTCAGCAGGTCTTCGCCGGTGAGGCGACCCGGCTGGCCTACATGACGGACGAGGCCGTGGAGGGTCGCGACGCCTTCCTGGAGAAGCGCGACCCCGACTGGTCAGCGTTCCCCTGGTACTACTGATCGGACGCGTTCGCGCAGGTCAGGTGCTGGCGCAACCGTACCGTTTTCGGTACGGTTGTGCCATGGCTGCCGAGGTGAAGTACCGAGACCTAGTGCGTGAGATCGCAGTGGGCGATTACGGCTTCATCACCACCAAGAACGCGGTCGCAGCGGGTGTCCCGGCAGTCGAGCTGCGCAAGCTGGCTGCCCGCGGGGCGCTGGTCAACGTCGCCTACGGGATCTATCGAGTTCCTGACGCGCCAGGATCGCCCCTCGATCAGTTCGCCGAGGCGCTGCTCCGCGCGGGGGACGGTGCCTATCTGCGCGGTGACTCGGTGCTGGCACTGTTCGGTCTTGCTGACGTCAACCCTCGCAAGATCCGCGTCGTCGCACCGAAACGGACGCGGGCCAAGATGCCGGCCTTCATGGACGTAACTGCCCCGCCGCGCGGCGAGGCGCCCAACCTCACTCGCTACGAGGGTCTGCTCGCCATGCGGGTCGCTGACGCGATCCTCGACTGCCGAGGTCGGATCGAGCGGGCGCGCCTGATGGAGGCCGTTCGCGACGCTCGCAAGGAGGGCTTGGTGACCCGCGCCGAGTACACGACGTTGCATCGCGAGCTGCGCAAGACCGGTTCGGGCCACGCGGAGCAGAGCGCCTCGTGACGTACTCGACCCCGCCACCGAACCTGAAGTCGCTGGAACAGCGGATCCGCAATCTGGAGACCGACGACACCAACTCGTTGCGCCGCCAGGTCACGATGGCGATGGTCGTCGTCGGGCAGATGATCCCGGAAGGTGCGGTGAAAGGCGGCACGGCCATGGCACTGCGCTACGGCCGCGCTGACAGTCGATTCACCCGAGACCTCGATGCCGCGCGGGTCCAGCCGCTGACTGAATTCCTCGACGACTTCGAGGCCTCGCTCACTCACGGCTGGGCCGGTTTCACTGGGCGGCTGCTTGATCGAAAGCCGCCACGACCGCCGGGCATTCCTCCTGCGTACCTCATGCAGCCGTTCGACGTGAAGGTCGACTACCTCGGTCGGTCCTGGCGTACGGTGAAGTTCGAGCTCGGCCACAATGAGATCGATGACGCTGTCGAACCCGAGTTCCGGATCGCCGACGATCTGGTCGCACTCTTCACCGATCTCGGACTTCCCGCGCCAGGACCGATCCCTGTGATGCGGGCGGACCATCAGATCGCACAGAAGCTCCACGCCGTCTCGGAGCCGGGCAGCGAGCGAGTGCGTGACCTCGTCGACCTACAGCTCCTCGACAGCGGCGAGGACCTTGACCTGGTTCAGGTCCAAGCAACCTGCATCCGTCTATTCGCCTATCGACGGCTTCAGGCGTGGCCGCCGACGATCGACGTAGGCGCCGGATGGGATGACCTGTACGAGGCAGCGATCGAGGGCGTCGACGTCCTCCCTGACATCGATTCGGCGGTCGCGTGGGTCGATCACCTCATCAGGAGCATCGCCGATGCCTGACGGTCGGGCTACCGTGGCGGCGCATCACCGGTCTGACCGAGCGCGAGGCCGAGGTCCTCTCGCTGCTCGCCGACGGCCGCAGCAACACCGAGATCGCGCGTGAGCTGGTGCCTGCCCCGCCTGTTGACCGCACGGAGGAAACGTGGACCAGCGGCTGCCCAAGTACCCGCCGGACGCGTTGGACGCCGACCGGCGAGCGGTCTACGACGCCATCACCGCGGGCCGTCGAGCGAGTGGTCCACAGCTCTTCCGTCTCGTGGACGACGCCGGAGGCCTGGAGGGGCCGTTCAACGCCATGCTGGCGAGCCCGGCGGTGGGGATGGCGCTGCAGAGGCTCGGCAGCGCCATCCGCTACGAGACGGGGCTGTCGGACCGCAGCCGCGAGATCGCCATCCTCACGGTGGCCGCCGCCCGAGGCAGCGAGTTCGAGTGGTACGCCCACGAGCGCGTCGCTCGCGACGCGGGTCTGACGGAGGACGAGCTGGCCGCTCTGCGCGCGCGGCGCCGGCCGGCCTCCCTCTCACCCACCGAGGCCGCGACGCACGACACCGTCGTCGCACTGGTGGACCGCAGCGACCTGGCGGACGCCGAGTTCTCCCTGGCGCGTGACGTGCTGGGGCTGGAGCGTCTCGTCGAGCTGGTGACCCTCGTGGGGTACTACGACCTGCTCGCGTTGTCGCTCAGGGTGTTCCGAGTGCCGCTACCCGACGGACCGGCCTAGCCCGCCGTGGCGCCGCGCCTGCTGACCGCCGTCGACCTGGCCCGCGCCTCCGTGCCGGAGTCGCTCGACCTGCTGCGCGCAGCCCTGGACGGCTCGGGCGACGCGCTACTGCCGACGTCGGACGACCCGGCGTCCGCGCGCGCGGCCGAGACGCTCGAAGCCGGCACACCGTTGCGCGACGGGGAGGACGACGCCTCGGACCCGACCGCGCTGGTCGTGGCGACGTCCGGGTCGTCGGGAGAGCCCAAGGGCGCGCTGCTGCAGGCCTCCGCGCTCGCGGCGTCCGCTGCGGCAACGCACGACCGCCTCGGCGGCCCCGGCCACTGGCTGCTCGCGCTCGCGACACACCACGTCGCCGGCGTGCAGGTGCTGCTGCGCTCGTTGGCTGCCGGCACCATGCCGGAGGTGATGCCTCTCGTGGGTGGCTTCCGCGTGGACGTCTTCGCTTCTGCCGCAAGGGATCTGGCTGAACGTGCCCCCGGCCGCCGGTACACGGCGCTCGTCCCCACGCAGCTGGTGCGCCTGCTCGACGCCGGCGACGCGGCTCTCGAGGCACTGCGCAGCTTCGACGCGGTGCTGCTCGGCGGGGCCGCGGCCACGCCGTCGCTCCTCTCGGCAGCCAGGAATCACGACGTCCGCGTCGTCACCACCTACGGGATGACCGAGACGTGCGGGGGGTGCGTCTACGACGGCGTGCCGCTGGACGGCGTTCGCGTCCAGACCGGCACGCGCGTCCGCCTCGGCGGCCCCGTGGTCGCCCGGGGCTACCGGCTGCGCCCGCAGGCACCGCAGTTCGGCGTCCACGACGGCATGCGCTGGTTCACCACGGACGACGTCGGGCAGCTCGACGGCGAGCGCCTGCACGTCCTCGGTCGGGCCGACGACGTGATCGTCACCGGCGGCAGGAAGGTGGCGCCGCAGGCGGTCGAGGCGGTCGTCGCGGAGCTCGAGGGCGTGATGGAGTGCCTGGTCGTCGGTGTCCCGGACGACGAGTGGGGCCAGCGTGTGGTGGTGCTGGCCGTCGGCACTGCCCTTCCCTCGCTGGAGACGGTGCGACGCGAGGTCTCCGACCGCCTCGGGCCGTCGGCCGCGCCCTCGTCAGCTGGTCGTCGTCGACGACCTGCCGCGCAAGGCCCTCGGCAAGCCGGACCGCCCGGCGGCAGTCCGGCTCGCCGCGCGTCGGCTGTCCACCGGCGGCTGAGCCGGCGAGAGCGTCCGGTTCGTCTCTTGCGGGCGGCGCCCCTACCGGAGGAACGTCGCAAGGCGCAGGGGCTGACCTAGGAGGTCGACCATGGCGGGATTCGTCCAGATCATCGAGTACACGACGTCCAGGCCGGACGAGGTGAAGGCCATGGGCGAGGAGTGGCGCGCGGCTCGCGGGGACGACGCGCAAGGCCCCGGACGCCTCGTGCTCGTCGCAGACCGCGACCGCCCGGGGCACTACCTGACGATCGTCGAGTTCGAGTCCTACGACGCGGCGATGGCCAACTCCGAGCGCGCGGACACCTCCGACTTCGCCGCGCGCATGGCGGCCGCCTGTGACGGGCCGCCGACTTTCCGCAACCTCGACGTCATCGACCAGTGGGAGACCGTTCACGGCTGAACGGGGGTCGGCGCTGACGGGCGCGGGCGCCACGACAGAATCGGCGCATGGCGACCCCAGCGCAGTGGATCGAAGGTGCCCGTCCCCGCACGCTGCCCGCGGCCGTGGCGCCGGTCGCCGCGGGCACCGGCGCGGCAGCCGCCCTCGACGGCGCGCACGTGGGCCGGGCGCTGCTCGCGCTCGTGGTGTCGCTCGCGCTGCAGGTGGCGGTCAACTACGCCAACGACTACTCCGACGGGGTGCGCGGCACTGACGACGACCGGGTTGGCCCGTTCCGGCTCACCGGCTCTGGCGCCGCGCGCCCGAGTGCCGTCAAGGCCGCCGCGTTCGCCGCCTTCGGCGTGGCCGCGGTCGCCGGCCTCGCGCTCGTCGTGCTGTCCGGGGCCTGGTGGCTGCTGGCCGTCGGTGCGCTGGCCATCGTGGCCGCGTGGTTCTACACCGGTGGCTCGCGGCCCTACGGGTACCTCGGTCTCGGCGAGCTCTTCGTCTTCGTGTTCTTCGGCCTCGTGGCCGTGCTGGGCACGACGTACACGCAGGCCGGACGCCTGTCGTGGGTGGCGTGGGCCGCGGCGGTCGCCATCGGCAGTCTCGCGTGCGCGATCCTGGTGGCGAACAACCTGCGGGACATCCCGACCGACGCCATCGCCGGCAAGCGCACGCTGGCCGTCCGGCTGGGCGACCGCCGCACCCGCGTGCTCTACCGGGCGCTGGTCGCCGTACCGCTGATGCTGGCGGTCGCCGTCGGCCTCGAGCGGCCGCTGGCCCTCGCCGCGCTGCTGTCAGCCCTGCTGCTGTGGCCGGCGCTGCGGGTCGTCGGTGCCGGCACCACCGGCCTCGGGCTCATCCCCGTGCTGCGCGACACCGGACGCGCCGAGCTGGCCTTCGGGGTGCTGCTCGGTCTCGGGCTCGCGCTGGGCTGACCCCGCGGGTGCATCCGCGCTACCGCCCTCGACCTCGGCGTCCTCGGCCTCGGCGTCGACATCGACCGGCACCGCGCCCGGGCGGGCCGCCAGCCGGTCGGCGAGCTGCTGGGTCATGGCCTGGCGCGGCGCGGCCAGGATGAAGTAGGAGAGCACGACCGACAGCAGCGCGGTCGCCAGCACCAGCCACAGCGGGTCGCGCAGCGGCGCCCACAGGCCGCCGAGCAGCCAGAGGGCGACGAGGACGCCGAGCAGCAGCATCAGGCGGAGCAACGAGTAGCGAAGGACGGTCACGACGTCCAGCCTACGGTCGGGCGCTGTCGCCCGGGTCGGCTGCTCCCGGGTCGGCCGCGGGCAGCGGCAGGCCGCGGCCCTCCCAGTACGTCGACAGCACGACCGTCGTGCGGGTCCGCGAGACGCCGCGCACCGCCCGCAGCTTGGAGATGACCGCCTCCAGCCCCGCGACGTCCTCGGCGCGCACCTTGACGACGAACTCCTCGTCGCCGGCGACGTACCAGCAGTCCTCGACCTCGGGGATGTCGCGCAGCTGGGCCGCGACGTCCTCGGTGGAGACCTCGTCGCGCTGGTAGAGGTCGACGAGGGCGCTCACGCCCAGCCCGACCGCCTCGGCCGACACCTGAGCGCGGTAGCCGGAGATGATCCCGCGCTCCTCCAGGCGCCGCACGCGCTCCTGCACGCTCGGGCCCGACATGCCCACGAGCCGGCCCAGCTCGGCCCAGCTCGCTCGGGCGTTGTCGTGCAGCGCCGCGACGAGCCGCCGGTCGATCGCATCCATGAGCCACATCATAGGCGCTGAGCGTGCCCTGCCAAAGAATCGAAAGCATCTACGCTGGATTAGTGCTATGATCTTTCGTGTCGGATCTCCGACACCATCAGATCGCAGGAACACGACAGAGAAGGAACCATGGTCACCCCGGAGTACGCGCGCGCCTACATCGACGAGATCACCCGGCTCGCGCACCCCACCACCCGCACCACCCGCGCCCACCGCACCCACCGGCCGCACCGCGCCAGCCTCGGCGGCCTGCTGCGACGCCTGTCGCGCTGACCTTCGGCCGCGGCGCGGCCAGTACGGCACCCCGCCACGGCTCGGTGTCAAGAACCGCGCCGCAGACGCCGAAGACCACCAGGTGAGCCACGCAGCCGTCGACGCCGGCCCGGACGCCCGTGAGGCGTCCGGGCCCGCCGTCCGCTTCGAGCCGGTCCTGCCGCTCATGCTGGCTGCCGTCGGCCTGGTCGCCGTCGTCTTCGTCGGCGGCGGCACCCCCGCACTCGCGCTGGTCGTGCTCACCGGGCTGCTCGGAGCAGCCGGTTTCGCCGGCTGGCAGGGCACCAGCGCGCTCGTCGTGCGCGCGCTCGGCCTCAGCGGCATCGCCTTCACGCTGCCGCTGATCGACGGCCGGCTCGTCTCGCACGTGCTCCAGTGGTGGTACGCCATCATCGCCGTCTACCCGCTGCTGCTGCCCCGACGCGTCGCGTGGCTCGTCACGGCCGCGATCTCCGGTGGGCTGTTCGCGCAGTACTTCACGGGGACGGCGATCCCGCACGTCACGCTGTCCGGCTGGGCCCTGCGCGCCCTGCTGCTCGCCGGCATCGGCCTGATCGTCGCCTACTCCGGCGCCGCCTACCGCACCGCCCGCGACGACGCTCGGCGGCGCCAGCTGGCCGCTGAGCACGCCGAGCGCGAGCTGCACCACGCGACCACGCACGACCACCTCACAGGCATGCCCAACCGCGCCTCGCTCGACCTGTTCATCGACACGGCGCTGCACGCCCGCAGCGGCTCACTCGACGACCAGGTCGCCGTGCTGCTCCTCGACCTCGACCGGTTCAAGAACGTCAACGAGACGCTCGGCCACCTGGCCGGCGACCGCCTGCTGCGCGAGGTCGCCGCCCGGCTCGCGAGCCTGCTGTCCACGCACCAGCTCGCCGCCCGGCTCGGAGGTGACGAGTTCGCCATCGTCTGCGCCCCCACCTCGGCCGAGCGGGCCCAGGCCATGGGCGAGCGCTTGGTGCAGCTCTTCGACCACCCCGTCGACCTCAACGGTGCCCCCTACCGCATCGGGCTGTCCGTCGGCGTCGCCGTCAGCGGCAGCGGTATCGAGACGCGCGGCGACCTGCTGCGCTCGGCCGACGCCGCCATGTACGCCGCCAAGCGAGCCGGCCGCGGCACCGCCGTGCTCTTCGATTCCACGATGAGCGAGGACGTCGCCGCCGACCTCGCGATCGAGCAGCAGCTGCGCGAGGCCATCCAGCACGGCAACGCCGCCGACGACCGGCTGCACCCGGATGCCATCACCGCCGTCTTCCAGCCGGTGGTCGACCTGACGACCGGCGAGGTGGTGGCCGCCGAGGCCCTCGCCCGGTGGCAGATCAACGGGCGCGACGTCTCACCGCTGCGGTTCGTGCCGCTCGCCGAGGAGCTCGGCCTGGGTCGTGAGCTCGCCATGGTGATCGCACGGCAGTCGGTGCGCGCCCTCGCCGCCTGGCGTCGGGCGGGCCTTTGCGACGTCCGGAGCGTCGCGGTGAACATCGGCGCCCGCGACCTGCTGGCTCCGAGCCTTCCCGACGACCTCTCGAGCCTGGTCGAGTCCGCCGGCCTCGAGCCGGGCGCCCTCACCCTCGAGATCACCGAACGCGACGTCGTCGACGACGTCGAACGCACTCGCGAGGCGCTGCAGCTGCTGCGCGTCAAGGGGATCACCGTCGCGGTCGACGACTTCGGCACCGGCTTCTCGTCCTTGGCCTACCTGGCGCGCCTGCCGCTGCAGGTCCTCAAGATCGACCGGGAGTTCGTGGCGAACCTCGACCGCGACGACACGATCGCGCGCATCGTCGTCCAGCTCGCGACGTCCTTCGGCATGGAGTGCGTGGCCGAGGGCATCGAGACGCCGCACCAGCTCAGCACGCTCGCCCAGCTCGGCGTCCAGTACGGCCAGGGCTGGCACCTGGGCCGACCCGCGACGGCCACCGACTTCATCGCGACGGTCAGGGCGCTGCCGGCGAGGGCGTGAGCTCGAGCCGGTACGCGAGCAGGAGCACGCTCGGGATCGGCCGCCAGTCGCGCTCGGGCAGGCGCGAGAAGCCCAGCGAGTCGTAGAGCGCGTGCGCCGGCGCCATGTTCGTTGCCGTCGAGATCACGACGCTGTGCACGCCGTCGGCGCGGGCCCGCTCGATGCACGCCTCGGCGAGGCGGCGTCCGACGCCGCGACCGCGGGCTCGTCGCGCGACGGCGAGCATGCGGAACTCCGCCTCGCCGTCGCGGCTGACCTCCGCGTAGGCCGAGCCGGACCGGACGTAGGAGACCGTGCCCAGCAGGTCGCCGTCCTCGTCCAGGGCCACGAGCAGCTCGCCGTGCGCAGCGCGGTCGTCGGCCCGCCGCAGCGTCTCGTCGTAGTCCGAGCCGTCGGGCACCAGCCCGTCGTCCAGGTACGCGCGGGCGGTGAGCTCACCGACGGCTGCGTACTCCTCCGGCCGCGCCGGTCGCACGATGACGTCCACGCGCCCCAGTGTGCCCCGCCCAGGCGTGCACTTTGTCACCGAGGTGCACGCCTAACCCCGCCCAGGCGTGCACCTTGTCACCGAAGTGCACGGGTGGCACGCGCGCAGTCGATGCACAGGTTCGCGGCCGGACGGGCCAGCAGCCGCTCGACGTCGATCGGCCGCCCGCAGCGTCCGCAGACGCCGTAGTCGCCGCGGGCGACGTGCTCCAGTGCCCGCTCGATGTCCGACAGCCGCTCGTGCGACCGCTCGAGCAGCGCGAGCACCTGCGCCCGCTCGAACGCGATGGTCGAGCCCTCCGGGTCGTGCTCGTCGTCGGCGTTGGACGACGCCGAGGCCTCGACGACGCGGTCGAACTCCCGCTGCAGGGCGCTGACCTGCTCGACCAGCCGCTCGTGCTCGGCCGTGAGCAGTCTCGCCGGGTCGGTCGGAGGCTCAGCCGACGCCGGCATAGCTGTGCCAGCCGACGAAGAAGATGTTGACGACGAGGAAGTTGAACAGCAGGCAGGCGAACCCGACGATCGCGATGGACGCCGCCTTGCGGCCCTGCCAGCCGCGCGTGGCCCGAGCGTGCAGGTAGCCGGCGTAGACCACCCAGATGACGAAGGTCCACACCTCCTTGGGGTCCCAGCCCCAGTAGCGGCCCCACGCGCTCTCGGCCCAGATCGAGCCCGCCACGAGCGTGAAGGTCCACAGCGGGAACGACAGCGCGTGCAGGCGGTACGACGCGAGGTCGAGCTCGCGAGCCGTGGGCAGGGAGTCCATGAACGACCGGCCCACGGGCAGCTGCTCGGCGCGTCGGCGCTCGCGGCGGTCCTGGGCGAGGTAAAGGACGGTCAGCGAGAAGGCCAGCGTCAGCAGCGCCGAGGCGATGAAGGCGACGCTCACGTGGATCGCGAGCCAGTAGCTCTTGAGCGACGGCACCACCTGGGCGGCCCGGGTGTACAGCACCGTGACGGCCAGCCCGAGCGTCAGCAGCACCGGGCCGACGACGAACGCGCCGAGGTAGCGCAGGTCGCGCCACTTCAGCGCGAGCAGGTAGACGAGCGTGACCACGGCCGCGCCGGCCGTGGAGAACTCGAACATGTTGCTCCACGGCGGGCGCTGGACCGCGGCGCCGCGCATCGCCACCGAGCCGGCGTGCAGGAGCAGCGACAGGATCGTCAAGGAGGTGCCGATGGCGGCGGCCTTGCGACGCTCAGGGGCCACCGGCGCCGACTCCACGCCGGCGACCGTCACCGGCGCGCCGGCACCGACCAGCTCGCGCTCGGCCGCGACCGCCGGCTGCTCGCGACGCCGCTCGGCCCGCGCCGCGCCGCCCGCGAGGTCCGTCGTGTAGGCCACGAACGCCGCCGCGTAGCTCGCCATGGAGCCGTACAGCAGGATGTTCGCCTGGGTGGCCAGGGTCTCGTTGACGCTCACGCGCCCCTCCTCATCGGATCACCGGCGTCGGCTGCCCGCCGGCTGACAGCACGGTCAGAGCGCGGTCGACCTCGTCGTCCAGGCCGGAGTCCTCGCCACGGGCGAGGGCGCCGACCTCCACCAGGGTACGGCCCGGCTCGTCGTCGTCCGGCCGCACCCGCACGAACACCCGGCGTCGCGGCACGAAGAGCGACAGCGCCAGCCCGAGCATCGCGGCCAGGGCAGCGCCCAGCGCCCACAGCTTGCCCGGGTCGTGGCGGATCGACAGGCCCGCGAAGCGCTCGACCCGGTCGAACGTGATCGAGCCCTTGCCGGCCGGCAGCTGCACCGTCTGCCCCGGCCGCAGCAGCGCGCGGAAGATGTCGCCGTCCGCGGTGCGCAGGCTCTTCATCTTCGAGGTGTCGATGGAGTAGACCGACTGCGGCACACCGCTTCCGAGTCCCAGGTCGCCTTCGAGCGCGGTCAGGACGAGCACCGGGTTCAGGTCGTCGGGGAACACCGAGCGGCGCATGCCGGGCCCCTCGGAGGACGTCGGCAGGAACTGCCCCACGACCCCGAGCTGCTGCGGCTGCGCGCCGGGCATCTTGATGACGCCGGTGGACGTGTACATGCCGTCCTGCGGGAGGAACGGCGTCGGGTCGGAGTACACCACGGCCCCGGTGCTGTCGCGCACGGTGATCACGGGTGCGTAGCCGTTGCCGAGCATGTAGACCTTCGCGCCGTCGACCTCCAGCGGGTGGTTGACGCTGATCGTGCCCGGCCGCGTGGCGGCGTCCGGCTGGTCGCGGGTGGTGACCTCGGCGCGGAAGTCGCGTGGCGCACCGCGCTGCTCGGCGCCGGTCTCGAACCGCACCGAGACCTTGTCGACGGTGAGCGAGAACGGCGGCAGCCGCTCGGTGTCGACCCACGGGCCGGGGTCGATCGTGTCGTACGTCGAGACGGTGTTGCTGAAGGTCGACCCGACGGGCACAACGACGTCGCCGCGCCAGCCGAGCAGGTGGCCGAGCGCCACTGCGACGAGCAGCACGACGAGCGAGAGGTGGAACAGCAGGTTGCCGGTCTCGCGCAGGTAGCCGCGCTCGGCGCTCAGGTACCCGTCACCGACGTCGACGCGGTATCTGCTGCGCCGCAAGGCGTTCCGCAGCTCGTCGAGGGCCAGACCGGGATCGAGGTCGACCACCGCGCGACGGTGCGCGGGCAGTCGGTCGAGCCGGCCGGGAGCCCGTGGCGGGCGGGCGCGCAGCGAGCGCCAGTGCAGCCGGGTGCGCGGTAGAACGCAGCCGACCAGCGAGATGAACAGCAGCAGGTAGATCGCCGAGAACCAGACCGAGGAGTACACGTCGAAGCCACCGAGGCGGTCGAGCCACGGCCCGGACGACGGGTGCTCGGCCAGGTAGGCCGACACCTTGCTGGCATCGACCCCACGCTGCGGCAGCACCGAGCCCGGGACGGCCGCCACCGCGAGCAGGAGCAGCAGGAAGAGCGCCGTGCGCATGCTCGTCAGCTGCCGCCAGACGAACCTGGCGGTGCCGAGGACGCCGAGCCGGGGCTGCACCGGGGTGCTGGTCACACGGCCACCTCGAAGCCCGCGACCGTCGTCCCGAGCCGGCTGAGCAGGTCGACCCACACACCACTCACCATGAGCACGCCGATCACGACGAGCAGCACGCCCCCGCCGACCTGCAGCGCACGCTGGTGACGGCGCAGCAGCGCGAGCCCGCGCGAGGCGCCCGCGTAGGCCACGGCGGCGACGACGAACGGGATCCCGAGCCCCAGGCTGTACGCGACAGCGAGCAGGACGCCGCGCCCCGCCCCACCGCCCTCGCCCGTGGCCAGCGCCAGGACGGCGGCGAGCGTCGGCCCCATGCAGGGGCTCCAGCCGACGGCGAAGACCGCGCCGAGCAGCGGCGCACCCGCCAGCCCGGCGGCGGGTCGCCAGGACGGCTTGACGACGCGACCGCCGCCCGGCAGCGCCCCGACGAACAGCAGCCCGAGCACGATGACGACCAGCCCCAGAACTCGCATGAGCGTGTCCTGGTGCCCGACGACCAGCCGCGTGAGCGACGAGAACGTCGCGAAGACCACGACGAACACCACCGTGAAGCCGAGCACGAACAGCGCGGCTCCGGCGGCCATGCGGCTGCGCCGCTGGCGTTCGAGCGCGACGCCGTTGAGCCCGGTGACGTAGCCGAGGTAGCCCGGCACGAGCGGCAGCACGCACGGCGACGCGAACGACACCAGACCGGCGAGCGCCGCGACGAGCAGCGCCACCGGCATCGAGCCCGACGTGATGAGGCCGCTCACGACGCGGCGTCCTCGGCCAGCACCTGCTTGACCATGTCGCTCAGGGTGGACCCACTCGCCTCTCCCGAGATGCGCGCCGCGAGGCGGCCCTGGCGGTCGAGCACCAGGGTGGTCGGCGTCGCGGACGCCTTGCCCTTGAGCTGCAGCAGCACCGAGCCGCCGTCCCACGCCACTGACGGGTACGTGATGGCGAACTTGCGCTGGAAGGCGAGGCCCGCGGCTGCACCCTCGCGGACGTCGATACCGAGGAACTGCACGTCCTTGCCCTTCAGGGCCGCCCAGGTCCGTTGCAGTCCAGGGGCTTCGGCGTTGCAGGGCGGGCACCACGAACCCCAGGTGTTGAGCACCACGACCTTGCCGCGGTAGGTGCTGGAGTCGACCGGCGCACCCTCGAGGGTCTTGCCGCGCACGGTGATCGTCGTCGACCGGTCGGCCGGGGCGATCTGCTCGATCGTGCCGTCACCGGCGACGTAGCCCTTGCCGTCGCCCGCCTTGGCCTGACCGGCCACGGTGTCGGCGCCGTCGCTGCACGCGGTGAGCGCCGCGGTGGCGGCGAGCACGACGACCAGCGCGCGGGTGAGCCGCCCCATCAGGCCCCCGCGACGGGGCTCGCGCCGGGCAGCAGACTGGCCGCCGGCTCGCTGAACGCGATCGACACGAGCCGGTCGTCGTCGTAGGTGAGGCTGGTGAGCGAGGCCAGGGTGCACTGCCGCTTGCGCGGGTCGTGCCACAGGTGACGGTTCTCGAGCTTCAGCCGCGCGATCCAGACCGGCGACTGGTGCGACACCAGCACCGCCTCGTGACCGCTGGCCTCCGATCGGGCGCGGTCGACCACCGCCAGCATGCGCGCGGCGATCTGCTCGTAGGGCTCGCCCCAGGAGGGGCGGAACGGGTTGATCAGCTTGGGCCAGTGGCCGGGGTGCCGCAGCGAGCCGTCGCCCACCCCGAACGTCATGCCCTCGAAGTGGTTGCCGGCCTCGATCAGCCGGACGTCGGTGAGGACGTCGAGCTCGTGGCGCGCCGCGATGGGCGCTGCGGTCTCCTGCGCCCGCTCCAGGGGCGAGGCGATGACCCGCGTGACGTCGTGGTCGGCGAGGTGGTCGGCCACCAGGTCGGCCATCCGCATACCGCGGTCGGACAGGTGGTAGCCGGCAAGGCGACCGTAGAGCACCCCTTCGGGGTTGTGCACCTCCCCGTGGCGCATGAGGTGCACGACCGTGCGAGTGGTCACGCGTCGCTCCCCTGCGCGGCTGCACGGGCGGCTGCGGGCAGCGCCTCGAGCACTCGGCCGACGGCCTCGTCGTCGTGGGCGGCTGAGACGAACCACGCCTCGAAGGCGCTCGGCGGCAGGTGCACACCCTGGGCGAGCATCGAGTGGAAGAACGCGCGGAACGCTCCGACGTCCTGACGCCGCGCGCCGTCGTAGTCGCGCACGCTCTGGTCGGTGAAGAAGACGCTGAACATGCTCGCGGCGTGCTGGACGACGTGCGGCACACCGGCGTCCGTCAGCGCCTGGTCGGCGGCGGTGCTGATCGTGCCGGCCACCTCGGCGAGGCGGGCGTACACCTCGCCGGTGCAGTGGGTGAGCGTCGTGAGACCGGCTGCGGTCGCCACGGGGTTACCGGACAGCGTGCCGGCTTGGTAGACCGGGCCCTCGGGGGCGAGCTGGCACATCAGGTCGGCCCGTCCGCCGAACGCGGCCGCGGGGAAGCCGCCGCCCATGACCTTGCCGAAGGTGAACAGGTCCGGTGCGCCCTCGGCGTACGGCCCCTCGACGCCGTACCAGCCGGACGCCGAGCAGCGGAAGCCGGTCATCACCTCGTCGCTCACGAGCAGCGCGCCGTGGGCGGCCGTGATGCGCCGCAGCGCGGACGTGAAGCCGGGGTCGGGTGGGACGACGCCCATGTTGCCGGGCGAGGCCTCGGTGATCACGCAGGCGATGTCGTCACCGTGCTCGGCGAAGGCCGCCTCGACGGCGGCGACGTCGTTGTACGGGACGACGATGGTGTCGGCGGCGGAGGCGCCGGTGACGCCGGGGCTGTCGGGCAGGGCGAAGGTGGCCAGGCCGCTGCCGGCCGAGGCCAGCAGGGCGTCGACGTGCCCGTGGTAGCAGCCGGCGAACTTCACGATCTTGCTGCGACCGGTGGCACCGCGCGCGAGCCGGATCGCGCTCATGGTCGCCTCGGTGCCGCTGCTCACCAGCCGCACCTGCTCGACCGGCTCGACCCGCGCGACGATCGCCTCCGCGAGCGCCACCTCGTTCTCGCTCGGCGTGCCGAAGCTGAAGCCGCGCGCGGCGGACGAGCGGACGGCGTCGAGCACCGCCGGGTGGGCGTGACCGAGGATCATCGGCCCCCACGAGCAGACCAGGTCGACGTACTCGCGGCCGTCGACGTCGTACAGGTACGGGCCCTCGGCCCGGCTGACGAAGCGGGGCGTGCCGCCCACGGCGCGAAAGGCGCGGACCGGCGAGTTGACGCCGCCGGGGGTGACGCGGCGGGCGCGCTCGAGCAGCGCTTCGCTGGCCGGGGCCTCGAAGGGGTAGGTCACGTCGGGCATTGTCGCAAGCCCCGCTGAGAGGTCACTCACCCCTCCCCGAGGTTGGGGTCAGACGGTGCTGAGGCCGTGCGGGTCCAGCCGCTCGGAGACCTGGGCGAGCGCGGCGCCGAGGGCGAGGAACTGCTCGCGCGTCATGGCGTCGAGCAGGTGGGTGCGCACCTGCTCGACGTGGGTGTGCGCCGCCGCCTCCAGCGTCGACATGCCCTTGGCGGTGAGGACGCACTCGACGCCTCGACCGTCGCGCGTGCACGAGCGGCGCTGCACGAGACCCTCGCGCTCGAGCCGGGCGACGGTGTGCGTGAGCCGGCTGCGCGAGCTGACCACGCTGGCGGCGAGCTCGGACATGCGCATCACGCGGTCGTCGTGCTCGGACAGCCGCACGAGGATCTCGTACTCGGGATGGCTGAGCCCGTGCTGCTCGAGGCCGCGGCGCAGCTCCTCGTCGAGCAGCCGGACGGCGCGCAGGTAGCTGCGCCACGCGCGCTGCTCCTCGGCGTCCAGCCAGCGGGTCTCGTGCATGGGAATGATGGTACAGGTTCTAAAGTTGAAAAGTAAACCAACGTGCGCTACGGTAGTTGACATCACAACCAAGTCGGCCACCAGCGTCGCACGAAGACCTCACCACCGCACCCCGTCCGTCATCCGAAGGAGCACCACATGACCACCAGCACCGTCACCACCCTGCCGGGCCTCACCACCGGCACCTGGACCATCGACTCCTCGCACTCCGAGATCGGCTTCGTCGTCCGCCACATGATGGTGAGCAAGGTCAAGGGGCACTTCTCGCAGGTGACCGGCACGATCACGGTCGCCGAGAACGTGCTGGAGTCCTCGGTCGTCGCCTCCGTCCCCGCCGCGAGCATCAGCACCCGCGACGACAACCGCGACGCCCACCTGCGCTCGGCCGACTTCTTCGACGTCGAGACCTACCCCGAGCTGTCCTTCCGCTCCACCGGCATCCGCCCCGACGGTGACGACTTCACGCTGGACGGCGAGCTGACCATCCGTGGCACCAGCCGCCCGGTCACCTTCGACCTGGAGTTCAACGGCGCCTCCGCGAACCCGCTCGCCGAGGGCAAGCCGACCGCCGGCTTCAGCGCCGAGACCGAGATCAGCCGCAAGGACTTCGGCCTGGAGTGGAACGTCGCGCTCGAGACCGGCGGCGTCCTCGTGGGCGACAAGGTCAAGATCGTCCTCGAGATCGAGGCCGGCAAGGACGCCTGAGCCCGATCAGCCTGAGCAGCACCGCCTCCGAGGGGCCCACCCGACACCGGGTGGGCCCCTCGGCCGTGTGAGCGGTCACGTCGAGGCCTCGATCGACCCGGGAGCCCGGCCGGCTGAGCCTCAGACCCCGTCTGCGGGCGGGGTGACCCACTGCACCAGCTGGTAGACGACGCCGTTCGGATCCGCCAGCTGGAAGTACCGCTCGCCCCAGGGCTCGGTCTCGATCGGCGTGACGACGTCGACGCCGTCGGCCCGCAGCCGGGCGTACTCGCCGTCGACGTCCTCGACCGTGAAGACGACGAGCAGCCCGTCGGCTCGGCCCGCGGCCGACTGCGGCTTGAACGTCGACAGGCCGGTGCGCAGGAACACCAGGTTGAAACCGGCCTCGGGATGGGCCAGGGAGGCGAACCCGTCCGCCGACATCACCTGCGAGAACCCGAGGTGCCGCTGCACCCACTGCGCGGACGCCTCGACGTCCGGGACGTTGAGCGAGATGGCGCTCTCGGTGATGTGCATGGGCCTCCCTCTCTCCTCAGATCACGAGGCGAGGCGAGCGAGATCGCGTCGGACGTAGCGCAGGTGCGCCCACTCCTCCTCCAGGATCACGCGAATGCAGTCGCCGACGCTGGGACGCCAGTCGCCGCCCCAGGGGTCCTCGCGTTCCTCCGCGAGCAGCTCCGCCGTGGCCGTGGCCAGGAAGTCGGTCACGAGCCGCTGTCGCTCGGCACGCACCGCGAGGATCTCCTCGTAGGAAGGCGGAGCCGCGCGGAAGATCGACATGTCGAAGCCCATCTCGCCGGCACCGGTGAAGATCTGGCCGATCTCGTGGAAGGGCTGCTCGATCCGCAGGATCCCGCCGCGGAGCCAGGCGTCGGTCGCCAGGACGAGATGGCGCAGGGTCTGGGCCAAGGACCACTCGTCCTCGACGTGGGCGTCCACGAGCTCCGGGGGCGTGGCGGCCACCGTCGTCTGCCACGCGGACTGCACCGCGAC
Source organism: uncultured Actinomycetota bacterium (assembly GCA_963816695.1). Lineage (GTDB taxonomy): Bacteria > Actinomycetota > Actinomycetes > Actinomycetales > Angustibacteraceae > Angustibacter. The sequence goes on along the minus strand of CAWFLV010000002.1, from coordinate 26,385 downwards.
CCAACCCTCGCGCAGGCCTTCGGGCGTCTGCGCCTTCTGCAGCTCGCGGCCGGGGAACTGCCGGTTGAGCTCAGCATCCACGAGCGGCACCACGTCGACCCCGTTGACGAAGAGGCTGCCGAAGAACAGGTCGTGGCTGTCGATGTCGAGTCCGTCCACATCGACGCTGCGCATCGTCGCCCCGCTGACGTCGGAGAACCGCAGGGTGGCGCCCTTGAAACTCGCCTTGACGAAGGTCGCGCCTTCGAACTCCTTCGTGCCGGAATAGGTCGTCATCGCTCTATCTTGGCCGTTCGCTGCTCGACGATCCAGGTGCGCCATTTACGGGCCTTTACGCCGCTCAGGCCGGTTCTCCGAGCTGTAGACCGGCCTGAGCGGCGGAAGCACCGGCTTGGGTGGCGGAAACCGGCCTGGGTGGCGGAAAGCGGCCCCGGCGGCGGAAGGTCAGAGGGTGCGGGCGACTTCGGCAGCCCAGTAGGTGAGGATGATCTGCGCGCCGGCGCGCCGGATCGCCAGCAGCGACTCCATGATCGCGCGGTCGCGGTCGATCATCCCGGCCGCGGCGGCCGCCTCGACCATCGAGTACTCGCCGCTCACCTGGTACGCCGCCACGGGGACGTCGGACTCGTCGGCCACGGCCCGCAGCACGTCCAGGTACGGCAGCGCGGGCTTCACCATGACGATGTCGGCGCCTTCGTCGAGGTCGAGCCGCACCTCGCGCAGCGCCTCGACGGCGTTGCCGGGGTCCTGCTGGTAGGTCATCCGGTCGCCGGCGAGCGTCGACTCGACCGCCTCGCGGAAGGGGCCGTAGAACGCCGACGCGTACTTCACGGCGTAGGCCAGCACCAGCACGTCGGAGCGGCCGGCGTCGTCCAGCGCCGCGCGGACGTGGGCGACCTGGCCGTCCATCATCCCCGAGAGCCCGACGACGTGAGCCCCGGCGTCGGCCTGCGCCAGCGCCATCGAGGCGTAGCGCTCCAGCGTGGCGTCGTTGTCGACGGTGCCGTCGTCGGCGACCAGGCCGCAGTGGCCGTGGTCGGTGAACTCGTCGAGGCACAGGTCGGCCATGACGACGATCGCGTCGCCGACCTCGTCGCGGACCTCGCGCAGCGCCACGTTGAGGACGCCCTGCGGGTCGTCGGCGCCCGAGCCGGTCGCGTCGCGCCGCTCAGGCACGCCGAAGAGCATCAGGCCACCGAGGCCGAGCTCGACCGCCTCGCGAGCCGCCACGCGCAGCGACGCCATCGAGTGCTGGACGACGCCGGGCATCGACGTCAGCGGCAGCGGCTCCTGCGCGCCCTCGCGCACGAACAGCGGCAGCACCAGGTCGGCGGGGTGCAGCCGGGTCTCGGCGACGAGCCGGCGCATGGCCGGCGTCGAACGCAGCCGTCGCGGTCGGTGGGCCGGGAACGCCACGCTCAGCGCGCCTTGCGCCGTGAGCCGGCCTTGCGCTGGCTCGGTCGCACGACGGGCTCGCCGGCCTCGAGCGCCGCGAGCCGCAGCCCGGCGCCGTACTCGGCGAGGGCCTCGACCAGGGACGCCGCGCTCGCCTCGGGGGCGAGGACGTCGACCCGCAGCCCGTGCTCCTCGGCGGTCTTGGCGGTCGCGGGGCCGATGCACGCGACGACGGTCGACGCGTGCGGCTTGCCGGCGATGCCGACGAGGTTGCGCACGGTCGAGCTCGAGGTGAAGACGACGGCGTCGAACTTGCCCGACTTGATCGCCTCGCGCACCTCCGCGGCGGGCGGCGCAGCGCGGACGGTGCGGTAGGCGGTGACGTCGTCGACCTCCCAGCCGGCGGCCTGCAGCCCGGCGACCAGGGTGTCGGTGGCGATGTCGGCGCGCGGCAGGAAGACCCGGTTGATCGGGTCGAGGACGTCGTCGAACGGCGGCCAGTCGGCCAGCAGACCGTTCGCCGACTGCTCACCACTGGGCAGCAGATCGGGCTCGATCCCCCACTCCTGCAACGCCTTCGCGGTGACGCCACCCACAGCGGCGACCTTGAGGCCGGAGAAGGCCCGAGCGTCGAGCCCGAACTCCTCGAACTTCTCGCGCACCGCGCGCACGGCGTTGACGCTGGTGAAGCCGATCCACTCGTAGCGTCCGGTGACCAGGCCCTTGATCGCGCGCTCCATCTGCTGCGGCGTGCGGGGCGGCTCGACCGAGATCGTCGGGACGACCTCGCTCACCGCACCGAACTCGTGCAGGCGGTCGGTGGTGGCGCGCGCCTGGTCCTTCGTGCGCGGCACCAGGACCCGCCAGCCGAACAGCGGCTTGGTCTCGAACCACGACAGCTCGTCGCGCAGGGCCACGGGCTCACCGACGACGGCCAGCAGTGGCCGCTCGAGCCCCGCGGACTCCAGCACGGCTACTGCCTCACCGAGCGTCGCGGTGACGGTGCGCTGCTCGGTGGTCGTGCCACGCGAGGTGATGGCGACCGGGCAGGACTCGTCGCGGCCGGCCTCGGCCAGCTCGGTGAGCGCACGGGCCACGGTGTCGGGCGCACCGAGGACGACCACGGTGACGTCCGCGCCGGTGGACCGGCTCCAGTCGACCTTGCTGTCGTTCGGCGTGATCACGTGGACCGCGCGCGAGGACTTCGTCGTCAGCGGGACGCCTGCGTAGGCGGGGACGGCCGACACGGCCGACACGCCGGGCACGACCTCGAACGGCACCTGGGCCTTGCGGCACGCCAGCGCCTCCTCGGCCAGCCCGTTGAACGTCGTGGGGTCGCCATCCATCAGCCGCACCACCCGGCGTCCGCCCCTGGCCGCACGGGTGACGATCTTGGCGCGACCGGCGAGCGTCAGCGGCGTGCCGTCCTCGCCGAAGCCGGCATCGAGCACCTCGACGTCCGGGCCTGCCCATCGGGCGACGTCCGCCTCGCGCAGCAGCTGGTCGAGGACGACGACGTCGGCCGCGGCGATGAGCTCGACGGCGCGCACCGTGAGCAGGCCCGGGTCGCCGGGCCCGGTGCCGACGAAGGCGACGCTGCCCACGGGTCGGGAGGTGGATCGGGGGGTGGGTGTCACGAGACACGCTCCGGTGAGTGCTCGGCGGCGGACTGGGCGGGGTCGGGCTGAGAGTCGTCGGGTGGTCGTTCGTTGTCGGCCGCGGCGACGAGGTCGGCGGCGCCGTCGGCGAGCAGCCCGGCGGCGAGCGCGCGGCCGAGGCCCTCGGGGTCGGCGATCGGGCCGGAGGCGCTGCGGCGCAACGTGTCTGAGCCGTCCGGGGCGGCGACGACCGCCCGCAGCGACAGCTCGAGCGCGACGGCGCCGCTGGAGTCCAGTGACTCGACGACCTCGGCGAGCGCACCCACCGGAGCCGTGCAGCCGGCCTCGAGGGCGGCCAGCAGCGCCCGCTCGGCGGTGACGGCGGCGCGGGTGTCGGCGTCGTCGAGCGCCGCGAGCGCGGCGACGAGGTCGGCGTCGTCGGCGCGGCACTCGACCGCCAGGGCCCCCTGGCCGGCGGCCGGCAGCACCTGCAGCGGGTCGAGCACCTCGGTCGCCTCGTCGGCGCGCCCGAGGCGCAACAGGCCGGCGCGGGCCAGCAGGACGCCGTCAAGCTCGCCGTCGCGGACGAAGCCGATGCGGGTGTCGACGTTGCCGCGCACCGGGACGAGCTCCAGGCCGAGGCCGAGAGCGAGCACCTGGGCCGCGCGTCGAGGCGAGCCGGTGCCCAGCCGCGCGCCGGCCGGGAGCTCACCGAGCGTGAGTCCGTCGCGCGCCACCAGGACGTCGCGCGCGTCGGCACGCGCCGGGACGGCGGCGACGGTGAGACCGGGCTCGGGGGCGGTCGGCAGGTCCTTCAGCGAGTGGACGGCGAGGTCGACCTCACCGGCCAGCAGCGCCTGGCGCAGCGCGGCGGCGAACACCCCCGTGCCACCGATCTGCGCGAGCTGGGCGCGGGACACGTCGCCCTCGGTGGTCACCTCGACGAGCACGACCTCGCGGCCGCTGGCCTCGGCGAGGGCCTCGGCCACCTGCCGGCTCTGCGTCATGGCCAGGACGCTGCGGCGCGTACCCAGGCGCAGGGGTGCCTCGCTGGTCATGGCCGCACCTGCGCATCCGGGGTGAGCAGCACGGACGTCACCTCGGACACCGTGCTGACGTCCTCGGGGTCGAGGTCGAACAGCTCGCGCAGCGCGGCGGCGTACGACCCGCCGCCGTCCTGGCCCGCGAGCTCCTTCACGCGCACCGTCGGTGCGTGCAGCAGCTTCTCGACGACGCGGTGCACCGTGCGCTGGAGCTCGTCGCGGACGGCGGGGTCGACGTCCGGCAGGCGGTTGGCGAGGCGATGCAGCTCGGACTCGACGACCTCCGCCGCCCGGGCACGCAGCGCGGCGACCGTCGGCGCCACGGCCTGCACGCGCACGGCCGTGACGTAGTCGGCGACCTCCTCCTCGACGAGGCCGCGCACCTGGCCGATGTCGGTGGTCAGCTCGGTGGCGGCGAGCTCCTGGCCCAGCACCTCGAGGTCGGCGACCTCGACGCCGGCCAGCTCGCCGACCGCCGGGTCGATGTCGCGCGGCAGGGCGAGGTCGACGTAGACCTGCTTGCTGCCGCGCGCCGCGGCGGCCTGCCGGGCGAGGTCGAGGTCGACGACGTGGCCGACGGCGCCCGTGCACGACACGACGAGGTCGGCGCGCGCGAGCTCGGCGCCGAGGTCGGAGAGGGTCACGGCGCGTCCCCCGACGGCGGCCGCGAGGCGCTCGGCGTGCTCGGCGGTGCGGTTGGCCACGGTGATACCCGCGGCGCCCCACCGGTGCAGGGTGGTGGCGGCCAGAGCGCTCATCGAGCCGGCGCCGACGACCAGCACCTGGCGGTCCTTGACCGGGCCCAGCGACCGCTCGGCGCGGTGGATGCCGGCCGTCACGAGCGAGGCTCCCGCCCGGTCGATGCCGGTCTCGGCGTGCGCCCGCTTGCCGACGCGCAGGGCACGCTGCACCAGGCCGTCGAGGACGCGCCCGGTGTCGCCGGCCTCCTGGGCGGCGCGCAGCGCCTGGCGCAGCTGGCCGAGCACCTGGCTCTCGCCGACGGCCATGGAGTCCAGCCCGCAGGCGACGGAGAACAGGTGCGCCACCGCGCGGTCGGCGTAGTGGACGTAGAGGTGGTCCTTGAGGTCCTCGAGGTCGACGCCCGTGGTGGCCGCGAGCGCCTCACCGAGGTCGGCGAGGCCGCCGTGGAACGTGCTGACGTCGGCGTAGACCTCGACGCGGTTGCACGTGGCCAGCACGAGGGACTCGCTGACGTGCTCACCGGTGAGGGCCTGGGCGGCCAGCGCGCGGGCGCTCTCGACCGGCAGCGCGACCCGCTCGAGGATGCTCAAGGGGGCGCTGCGGTGCGAGACGCCGATGGCGAGCAGGCTCATGCCTCACCCCCGGCAGCAGCCTCCAGCATCTCCTCCAGTTCGCCAGACCCCTTGCGGGCCAAAGCCTTGCGCTGCTCGTGGAAGGCGAGGATCTGCAGCTCGGTCGAGAGGTCGACCTTGCGGACGTCGACGTCGTCCGGCACCGACAGCACGCACGGCGCGAAGTTCAGGACGCTGCGGACGCCGGCCGCGACCAGCCGGTCGCAGACCTCCTGCGCCGGGCCGGCGGGCGTGGCCACGACGCCGATGGCGATGGGGGTGTCGGCCACGACGGACTCGAGGTGGTCGAGCGGCCGCACGGGCAGGCCGGCCACGAGCTCGCCCACGACCTTCGGGTCGGTGTCGAACAGCGCGACGACCTCGAAGCCTCGGGTGGCGAAACCGCCGTAGCCGGCGAGCGCGTGGCCGAGGTTGCCGATGCCGACGATCGCGACCGGCCAGTCCTGGGTCAGCCCGAGCTCGCGGGAGATCTGGTAGACGAGGTAGTCGACGTCGTACCCGACGCCGCGGACCCCGTAGGAGCCGAGGTGCGAGAGGTCCTTGCGCAGCTTGGCCGAGTTGACGCCCGCCGCGGCAGCGAGCTCCTCGGACGAGACCGTCGCGGTGTCGTGCTCGGCCAGCGCGGTGAGGGCACGCAGGTACACGGGAAGCCGGGCGACGGTGGCCTCTGGGATGCCCCGTCGGGTGGCCTGCTCCTCGCTCACGTGCGGTCGGACTCCTTCTCGTGGCAGGCGGCTGCCGGCGCGGCGGCTAGCAGATGGCCTGCGCCGACGTCGACCCGGGGTGGGTCCCGTCCGGCGGACCCCCCCACGATAGGCACTTGTGAACGTGCGCACAAAGTTGCGAGCGGACAAGGCTCCGCTCAGGTGACGCGGCTCACGCGCGCGAGCGTCGCCCACCCCAGCGCCGCCGTCCGCTGAGCGCGTCGCGCAGCCGGGTCTCGTCGACCCGCCAGAAGTCGTGCTGGGCGCCGTCCACGAGCACCACGGGCACCTGCTCGGAGTACCGGCGCAGCAGCTCGACGTCGTCGTCGACCGACACCTCGACCCACCCGGCGCCGGTGTCGTCGGCCACCCGGCGCACCACCTCGCGCGCCTCGTCGCACAGGTGGCACCCGGCGCGGCCGATGAGGGTGATGCGTGGTTCGGGCACGAGGGAAGCCTAGGTGGGCCGCACCAGGGCCGAGTGGTGGGCGGCCCACAGGGCGTCGGGGTCCTCGAGGTCGTCGGCGTGCAGGGCCCGCACCAGCGCGTCGATCTCGGGCGTCATCACCACGAGCACGTGCGCGCCGCGCGTGCCGACCGTCGCGAACGTGTGCGCTCGGCCCGCGTGCACCGTGTGCAGGTCGCCGGCACGCAGCAGGTGCCGCTGGTCGCCGTCCTGCACCTCCAGCTCGCCCTCGACGACGAAGAAGGCCTCGTCACCGGCGTGGTGGACGTGCAGCGGCGCCTGGTCGCCCTCGTGGGGCGCCAGCTTCCACTGCCGGACGACGAAGCCGGGCACACCGCCAGCCTAGGCCCGCTCGAGCCGCAACGCGGCAGCTCGTGTCAACCCGCTGACACAGACCACCTCGTTGGTTCACCTCGTGGGTCGCCGTCGCGAGGTCAGCCGTTGATCAGGCCCTGACGGCGAGCGAGAGCGGCGGCCTCGGTGCGGCCGGCGGCGCCGAGCTTGGCGAGGATGTTCGACACGTGCACGCTCACGGTCTTGGTGCTGATGAACAGCTGCTGGCCGATCTCGCGGTTGCTGCGCCCGAGCGACACGAGCTCGAGCACCTCCCGCTCGCGAGCCGTGAGCTGCTGGTCGGCCGGCCCGGCGGCCGCGGCTGCGGCGCGGCCGCGCGGGCCGGCCCCACCCACGAGGCGCAGCTCGCGCAGCAGCGGCTCGGCGCGCAGCCGGGTGGCCGTGGCGCGGGCCGCCGCCACGAGCGGCTCGGCTTCCTCGGTGCGGCCGCAGGCGCGCAGCACCGCGGCCAGCCGGGCCTGGCTGCGGGCGGTCTCGAAGACGTGCCCGAACCCCTCGAACGCCGCCACGGCGCGCTGCCACAGCTCGACCAGCTCGGCGTCGCCAGGGACGTCGACACCGCACAGCCAGCGCAGCCGCGCGTGCTCGGCGGCCACGCGGGCGACCCACGCGGCGCCCTCGGGGCCCGGGCGCCCCTGCGGCTCGTGGTCCCAGCGGGCGGCGGCCTCGGCGCTGGCGACGAGCTCGTCGCCGCACCGGCCGAGCTCCTGACGAGCCAGCCCCCCGCCGCGGCCGGCCTCGCTCGCGAGCTGGCCGAGCAGCAGGGCGGCCATGCGGACCTGCACGTGCAGGGTGGGGCGCTGCCAGAGCCGCGTGACCGTGGAGACGATCTCGTCGTGCACGGCCTGCGCGGACTCGACGTCGCCGGCGTCGCCGTACAGGTCAATGGCCGGGATGCAGCTGAGCGCGACGACGCCCTCCTTGCTCCACCACGGCCGCAGGCTGCTGAGGAGGTCGACGCACTCGTGCACGCCGCGTCCGGCCTGGACGGCAAGCCGGCCCCCGGCCAGCCACGCCTCGGCCACGCCGGGCGGTGAGGCGTCGGTGACGTCGGTGAGCGCGTAGACGTCGTCCCAGTCGCCCATCACGTACGCGACCATGCCGGCCTGCGAGCGACCCTCGAGGGCGTAGGGCGCCCACGGCCGGCCGCGGTGCCGGCCCAGCATGAACGCCTCGGTGAAGGCCCGCCGCGCCTCGGCCAGCTCGCCGGTCTCGAAGGCGAGCGCCCCCAGGCCGTAGTGGCCGCGCAGCTCGGCGGCGACGTCGCCGGCGCTGCGAGCCCGGCGCACGCTCTGCTGCAGCGCGGCGCGGGACGACAGCGCGTCGCCCGCTCGGCGGTCGAGGTAGCCCAGCGTGGTGGTGGCCTCGGCCACCACCGCAGGCAGCCCGAGCGCGAGCGCCATCTCGGCCGACGCCTGCGCCCAGCGCGCGGCCTCCTCACGGCGGTAGTGCTCGAGGTTGCCGCGGGCGTGGACGCCCATGACCTGGGCCCGCAGGGCGGACGCCGGCTGCTCGGGCACCAGCTGCAACGCCTCGGTGGTGAGGGCGAGGACGTCGATCGTGGTGTCGCTGACCAGGGCGATGGTGCTGAGCATCAGCAGCACCGTGGCGCGGGTGGCGTCGGGGACGTCGGCGGGCAGGGTGGCGAGCTGCTCCTGCACCAGGGCGAGACCGCGGTGCACCCTGCCGGCCGCCATGGCCGCCTCGGCGGCCCGCAGGGTCAGCGTGACGCGGTCGACCTCCGGCGCGAGCTGGGCGGCCCGGGACGCGTCGCCCAGCAGCTCGAGGGCGGTCTCGAGGTGCTGCGTGGCTTCGTCGGGCCCGCCGACGCGCATGGCCTCGTCGCCGGCCTGGATGCTCGCCCGCACCGCCGTGGGCAGGTCGTGGGCGGCCCGCGCGTGCCGCGCCAGCTCGGCCGCCGTGCCCTCGACGTCCCGTGACGACAGCGCCTCGGCGTACGCCGCGTGCAGCCCGACACGCTCGCCGGGCAGGAGGTCGTCGTAGACGGCCTCGGCCAGCAGCGCGTGCCGGAAGGCGTAGCCGTCGCGCTGGGTGGGGACCAGCACGTTGCCGTCGACGGCGGCGCGCACCGCGGCGTCGAACTGCGGGCCGGACAGGCCGGCGACCCGGGCGAGCAGCGCGTGCGGCACGCGGCGTCCGGCGACCGACGCGGCGCGAACGACCGCGCGGGCGTCGTCGTCGAGCTGGTCGAGGCGCACGAGGAGCAGCTCGGCGAGGTCCCAGGACAGTGGGCCGCTGCCCCGCTCGATGCCGGCGACGAGCTCCTCGGTGAAGAAGGCGTTGCCCTCGGCGCGGCGCACGATGCCGCGCACCTCTCGCTCGGGCAGCGGGTCGGGGTGCAGGGCGCGCACCAGCGTGCGCACCGCCGCGTCGGGCAGCGGCGCCAGCTGCAGCCGGCTCACCCCCGCCAGCCGCGACCACTGCGCGGCCGTGGCCCGCAGCGGGTGCCGGCGGTGGAGGTCGTCGGTGCGGTACGACGCGACGATCGACACCGGCAGGTCGTGCCGGCGCGCGAAGAGGAAGCCGAGCATCTCGCGGGTGGACTGGTCGGCCCAGTGCACGTCCTCGACGAGCACCAGCACCGGCGCGGACGCCGCGAGGTCGCCGAGCGCCGCCTGCACCGCCTCGAAGAGGTCGGCACGGTCCATGCGGTCGGAGCGGTCGAGCCCGGAGGCGCCCGCCACGGCGTCGGGGGACAGCTCGTCGCCCATCATCCGCCGCCCCGGCATCAGCCGGGCGACCGCTGGGTGGGCCTCGATCAGCTGCGCCGCGACGGCCGGTCGGTCGGCCGCGAGGCGACCGAAGATCTCGCTGAACGGCAGGTACGGCAACGTGCTGTCGCCGAAGTCGAGGCAGTGCCCGATGACGACCTGCCAGCTCGCCGCCGACGCCGTGTCGCGCAGCTCGGCGAGCAGGCGGGTCTTGCCGACCCCCGCGTCGCCGGCCAGCAGCACCGAGCCCGGGCCGACAGGGGCACCGGACGGCCCGGGAACGCCGACGAGCCCCGCCAGCCGCTCGAGCTCCTGGGCTCGACCGACCAGCGGGGCAGGTGGCGCGGTGGGGTCAACGGGCACGAGCACATCATCGTGCGCGGCACCGACAACGTCGAACACCGGTCACACGGCGCGGACGCGAGAGGTGTTCACCGCGGGTGTCGGTGGGTGGCTGCGCGGCCGCGGAATGCGACCGGTGGCCTGCGACACCGGGCGGGCCGTGCGGAACCGGCGGGCGAAGCCGGCACGGATCTGCTCGCGGCGGGCCTGCACCTCGGCGGAGACGGCCTCGGGGGTGGTGGGCTGGAACACTGTGACTCCTCAGGGGTTGGCTAGGTCGTTCCTGGACGACCACGAATCTCGCCCTCTGAGGTGGGCCCGCACATCGGGACGTCGGCGTATCCGCGTGCCCCTGCCGGCCGCGTCGGTGCCCCTGAGGCACCTAAGGCGTCCCTCGCCACCTCAGAGACCGGCGCACCCGGCGGACGTCCCGTCACTCGGGGTGTGCTTTTCACCCCAGGTTGTTACTCTCCGGTAGGTGGAGGTCGATCCCCCCGCGGTCGGTGACCTGGCCCGCGAGCTGAGCGTGCCGCCGGACCCCACGGCGGCCGCCTTCTTCGACGTCGACAACACCATCCTGCGCGGGGCGAGCATCTTCTACTTCGCCCGCGAGCTCTACCGCCGCGACTTCTTCGCCGTGCGCGACCTCGCCCGGATGGCCTGGATGCAGGCGCGGTTCAAGGCGCTCGGCGAGAAGATGGAGCACGTCCAGCTCATCCGCGAGCGCGCCCTGTCGTTCGTCCAGGGGCACACGGTCGACGAGATCACCGCCATCGGCGAGCACGTCTACGACGAGGTCATCAAGGACAAGATCTGGCCGGGCACCGAGGCGCTCGCCCAGCTGCACCTGGACGCCGGCCAGCGGGTCTGGCTGGTCACCGCGACGCCGATCGAGATGGCCGACACGATCGCCCGACGGCTCGGCCTGTCCGGCGCCCTGGGCACCGTCGCCGAGCGCGTCGACGGCGTCTACACCGGGCGGCTCGTCGGTGAGCCGCTGCACGGCGCGGCGAAGGCGGAGGCCGTCCGAGCGCTGGCCGAGCACGAAGGTCTCGATCTGACGCGCTGCTCGGCCTACTCTGACTCGGCGAACGACATCCCCCTGCTCGAGCTGGTGGGGCGCCCGTGCGCCGTCAACCCGGACGCCCGGCTGCGGGCCCACGCCAAGGCCCACGGCTGGCGGGTGCGCGACTACCGCACCGGCCGCAAGGCCGCCAAGGTGGGAGTGCCCGCCCTCGCCGGCGTGGGCGCCGCAGCCGGGGGTGTCGTCGCCGGAGCCGCGTTGCGGCGCAAGCACCACTGACCGACGTGAGCGAGGAGGCCCGACGAGCCAGCGCCTGACCGCCTACCGCCCTGCCGCGCCAGCGGGGGTGGCAGGGCTGCGCGCCCTCTGGCTGCTCGTCGAGGCGGTGCCGGCGCTCGCCGTAGGCACCACACCGCCCGGGCTGTGGGCCTCGCTGGCCGGCCCCGCGACGTCCCCGGGCCGGGGCGGCACGGGCGCAGGCCGGACGCCGGACGACGACGCCGACCTCGAGCGGGTCCACGGCCTGGTCACCTTGGCGCAGCGCGGCGACAGCGAGGCGTTCGCGCTGCTCTACGAGCGCTACGTGGACGTCGTCTACCGCTACGTGTACTACCGGGTGGGGTCGCACCACGTCGCGGAGGACCTCACCTCCGAGACCTTCGTGCGCGCCCTGCGGCGGCTCGACAGCTTCACCTGGACCGGGCGCGACATCGCCGCGTGGTTCGTCACCATCGCCCGCAACATCGTCTTCGACCACGTGAAGTCCTCGCGCTTCAAGCTGGAGGTCACCACGGCCGAGCTGCTCGACGGCGACGAGCACGCGGCGTCCCCCGAGGACGACGTCCTGACGCGACTGCGCGACGAGCGGCTCGTCGAGGCGATGCGACGGCTCAAGCCCGAGCAGCAGGAGTGCCTGGCCCTGCGCTTCCTGCAGGGACTGTCGCTCGCGGAGACCGCGGAGGCCATGGGGCGCACGGCCGGCGCCGTGAAGCAGCTGCAGCTGCGCGCCGTCCGGTCGCTGCACCGCGAGCTGGGCGGTGAGCGGCCGTGACGACGCACCGCACGCAGCCCGTAACCCCGTGCCCCGCGGCTCGTTGGACTGGTCGAAGCACTGGGGGGACCAGCAGTGAGGCGATGAGGTGGGGACCATGGCGTTGACGACACGCCGCGACGCCGACGTCCTCGCCCGGCTGCTCGAGGGCGAGCGACCCACCGGCGCCACCGCCGAGCTGGAGTCCCTGGCCGCGCTGGCGCGTTCGCTGCCGCAGCCGCGCGTGCGCCCCGACCCGCAGTTCGTGGCGCGGCTGCGCAGCGACCTCGTGACCGCCGCCGACGCGCGCGCCGCGACCCTCCCCCACCACGTCGGCGTCGAGCGCACCGGTCGCACCGCCCCACCGACCATCGAGCCGCGCACGTCCGGGCCGCGCACGCTGGTCGTGCGGCTGCCCCGCCGTCTCCTCCCCGCGATCGCCGCGACGCTGGTCGGCCTCGCCGTCCTGGTCGGCGGCCTCAGCAGTCGCGCCCTGCCCGGCGACCGGCTCTACGACGTCAAGCTCGGCATCGGCCAGGCCCAGGTGCGGCTCGCCGGGAGCGACCTCGCCCGGGGCCGGGCGCTGCTGGGGCAGGTCGACCACCGGCTCGACGAGGTCGACGCGCTCGTGGCCGCCGGCGACCCGCGCTCGGCGCAGGTCGACGTCGCGCTGACCCAGGCCACGCTCGACCTGGCCGAGGCGCAGCGGGTGCTGCTCTCGACCGGCGACGACGGGGTCGACCCGGAGGCGCTGCGGGCGCTCGCGGACGCCAGCACGCAGGCCCTCGGCCGGCTGCGGGCGCTGCAGCCGATGCTGCCCACCGGCTCCGGGCCAGAGCTGCACCGCCTGCTCGACCTGCTGGCCACGGGGCAGCGGGCGCTGACCCAGCAGGTCACCGCCTGCGGCGCGCCGTGCGCCGACCTGCGCGACGACCTCGCCCGCATCGGCGTGCTCGGTGCGGGGACGTCGTCCGGTGCGGTCGGGGGCGTCGGCGGGGTCGGCGGGGTCGGCGGCGGCGGCGCCGTCCGCGACTTCGGGGGCGTCGTCCGTGAGCGTGCCGGGCACGGCCGTGACGCAGGTTCCCGGTGGCGGCACGGTGCCCGTGCCGGACGCGACGGGGCTGCCTGGCGCGAGCCTGCCTGGTGTGACGGCGAGCGTGCCCGGCGTCGGCGTCACGGTGCCCGGGGCGTCGCTGACGACGAGCTCGGGCGGCCTGCCCTCGGTGACGCTGCCGCCGGTCGAGGCCACGGTGGGCTCGCTCACCGCGTCGGTCTCGGTGCCCGCGCTCCCCCTGCCGTCGGCGACCAGCTCGTCGACCTCGTCGTCGTGCGTCATCGCCGTCGGCGACCTCTGCATCGGGTAGCCGAGCCCCTCAGCTCGTCCATTTCTTGGTCAACGCCTGGTCAAATCGGTCATACCGCACGAAATGGGCCGCCCTGTCAAGGCTTGTTCTGCCAACTGTTGCGTCGGCACAGTCTGCGCGTCCCATCTCGGGGGTCCGGCCCGTCCAGGGCCGGGCCATTCAGACAGGAGCGCTGAGTTGAGAAGAGTGACCACGATCGCGGCGGTGGCAGCCCTTGCCTCCGCCGGCGTCGCGGCAGCACCGATCGGTGCGTCCGCGGCGACCCAGGCTGGCGACCCCAGCCCCGCATCGACACGCGCCGGCCTCATCGCCGGCGAGCAGCGTCAGGCTCCCGCTGTCGCCCAGGCCCTCGGCCTCGGCTCCGGCGAGCAGCTGAAGGTCAAGGACGCGTTCACCGACGCCAACGGCACCACGCACGTGCGGTACACCCGCACCTACGACGGCCTGCGCGTCGTCGGCGGCGACCTCGTCGTGCACGAGAGCAAGCCCGGCAAGGTCGTCGGGGTCGACAAGGCCTTCGCGGGCAAGCTGTCCGTGCCATCGACGACGCCCAGCGTCTCCGCGGCCACGGCCGAGAGCCGTGGACAGTCGCTGGCCAAGGCCAAGCACGAGACCTCGGACTCCGAGCTCGTCGTCTTCGCCGCCGGCGGCACGCCGCGTCTCGCCTACGACGTGGTCACCGAGGGCATCAAGGCCGACCAGACGCCGACGCGCCTGCACACGTTCGTCGACGCCAAGACCGGCCGCACGCTCGCCTCCTGGGACGACATCGAGACCGCCACCGGCACCGGCAACTCGATCTACTCCGGCACCGTGTCGCTCTCCACGAGCGGCAGCTCTGGGAACTACTCGCTCACCGACATCGCGCACGGCAACGGCCAGACCACCGACCTGAACGGCGCGACGTCGGGCAACGGCACGCTCTTCACCGACTCCGACAACGTGTGGGGCAACGGGTCGACGTCGAGCCGGCAGTCCGCGGCGGTCGACGCGCACTACGGTGCGGCGACGACGTTCGACTACTACAAGAACATCCTCGGCCGTAACGGCATCTTCAACAACGGCACCGGCGTGCGCTCACGCGTCCACTACGGCAACAGCTACGTGAACGCCTTCTGGGACGGCTCGCAGATGACCTACGGCGACGGCTCGGGCAACGCCGACCCGCTGGTCGAGATCGACGTCGCCGGGCACGAGATGAGCCACGGCGTCACCGAGAACTCGGCCGGGCTCAACTACAGCGGCGACGCCGGTGGCCTCAACGAGGCGACCAGCGACATCTTCGGCACCGCCGTGGAGTTCTACGCCAACAACTCCTCGGACGTCGGTGACTACCTCATCGGCGAGAAGATCGACATCAACGGCAACGGCACGCCGCTGCGCTACATGGACAAGCCGAGCAAGGACGGCGGCAGCGTCGACTGCTGGTCGACGTCGACGAAGAACCTCGACCCGCACTACTCCTCCGGGGTCGGCAACCACTGGTTCTACCTCGCGTCCGAGGGCTCGGGCGCGAAGGTCATCAACGGCGTCTCGTACAACAGCCCGACCTGCAACGGCCAGAGCGTCTCCGGCGTCGGCCGCGCGGCCGCCGAGAAGATCTGGTACCGCGCACTGACGACGTACATGGTCTCGACCGAGACCTACCCGATGGCCCGCAACTCCACGCTGAAGGCGGCCATCGACCTGTACGGGGCGAGCAGCACCCAGTGCTCAGCGGTCGCGGCTGTCTGGGACGCGCTGTCGGTGCCCGCCGGCTCGGTCACCTGCAGCGGCGGCGGCGGAGGCGGCGGCGGGGGTGGCGGCACCAACCTGCTGCAGAACCCCGGCTTCGAGTCCGGCTTCGTCAACTGGACCGGCACCAACGGCCCGGTGACCAACAACACCGGGCGTCCGGCGCACAGCGGCTCGTGGAAGCTGTGGCTCGGTGGCAACGGCACCTCCGGCACCGAGACGATCAACCAGAGCGTGGCCGTCCCCTCGACGGGCACCCCGACGCTGTCGTTCTGGATGCGGTCGGACACCGCGGAGTCCGGCTCGACCGCCTACGACCGGATGCGCGTGCAGATCGTGTCCGGCTCGTCGGTCACCACGCTGGCGACGTACTCGAACGTCGGCACGAACAGCACCTACACCCAGAAGTCGTTCGACCTGAGCGCCTTCAAGGGCAAGACGGTGACGGTGCGCTTCACCGACACCGAGGACTACTCGCTGCAGACCAGCTGGGTCGTCGACGACACGTCGCTGACCAGCTGAACAGGGGGGACGGAGGGCCGGCGAGAGCTTCTCGCCGGCCCTTCGGCGTGCTCTGGGTCATGTGCCACGGACCGCCGATCGGCCGGTCAGCCGCTCGCAGCCGGGCCATCCGAGCGCGTTGCCTCATCAAGATGACGCGCGTCTTTGCCCAAGTTGATGCGTCACATCGCCCACTATGGGCGTGGGTCACCGCGCCCACTGTGGGCGTGACGACGGGTGAGCCCGCGAGCGGATAATGTCTCGCCGCCGTTGCTCGGCGGCCCTAGACTCGTGCGATGTTCGGCCGGCGGAGCCTCGCCCCCGGCGACGACGGTGCCGGGGCTGTTGCCGTCGCCTCCTGGAACCGGGTCGCGCTGATCTCCGGCTGGGTGGCGGGCGTGGGGCTGGCTGCCCAGACCGCGCTCTTTCTCCTCGACGCGGCCCAGCTGCTGGCCGACGAGCCCGAGTTCCACCGGACCGGCGCCGGAGTAGAGGTAGATCGCGCGCAGTACTACGCGGACTTCTTCAACCGCCAGCACGCGATTCTGTGGGACATCGTCCTGCGGGACGCGGTGGGCCCGATCGCCTTCCTGGCCCTGGCGATCTGGGCACTGGCCGTGGTCTTCAGACTCCGGCCCGTGGGACCGGTCGGACCGATGACAGTCTTCTTCTTCACGGTCGGGTCAGTGCTCCACATCGTCCAGGACCTGATCTACCTCAGTCTGGAGCGCTTCTGGAGGTTTGAGGGCTTCTCCGCTGATCCACCGGGACCGATGAACGCCATCGGAGCGGCCGTCGACGCTGTCGACATCTCCACCACCTACCTCGAGGCGTCGTCCTACCTCGTCTTGGCCTTGGGCGCCGAGTGTCTGGCACGACTGGTTCTCCGAGACGATCGGATCCCGAGGTGGCTCGGGGTGGCCGCGGGAATCGAGGGCGCAGCGCTCGTGCTGCTGGGCTTCGGTATTGCCCTGCAGCAGGATCTGCTGTTCCAGATCGGCGGTGGGTTCGCCGGCATCGTGCTCGGTCCCGTCGTGGCGATCGGACTCGGCCACGCCGTCAACCGCGCAGAGATCAGAACCGTCTGACCGCCCCTCGTGTCTCGGTTGCTGCTCGTCCCCGACGCGGTGAGTCACTCCGCCGCCCATCGGCTACAGCGGCCGCCGACTTGCTTTAGGGCTGGCCTACTCCTTGGGCCGCCAGATCCCGAACCGGTTCCCCAGCGGGTCGAGCAGGTGTGCGAAGTAGATCTGGCCGTTGTCCACCAGAGGAACAGCGACAGTGGCGCCGAGTGCCACAGCCTGCTCCAGCGCAGCCGCCACGTCCTCGACGTGGACGTAGAAGATCGCCCAGTTGCCCCCGCCCATGTCCGAGGTGTCCCAGAGACCCCCATTCGCCTCGTCCACCATCAGGTAGGGCTGGTCGCCCTGAGGTCTCTCTTCGATCTCCCAGTCGAACAGTCCGGCATAGAAGGCGCGCGACGCCGCCGGGTCGGGTGAGCCGATCTCGAAGTAGTCGATCTTGTTGGCCATGCGCACATCGTGCACCCGAGCACTGACAGTCACATTTGAGCAGCCGGGCCTTCGCGTCGCGCCCATGCCACCAAACCACCCAGACGCATGAGCAAGCAGGAGTCGTCCCTACCGGGAGGCTGGTCTTACCGCCCGCCAGTCGACCATGCGGATGGCGAGGGCTTCTGTTGCAGCTGCACGTGCCCATAGGGCGGGCTACGGAGTGCCCGTGTCGGACTGCCGTCGGCTTGCAACCTCGCCCGCGCCGCCATAGCCGTTCCCTACCTGTGGGTTCTGGTGGATTTTGGCGGCGACTTCATCCGGTCGGCGGACAAGGAGTTCTAGCCTGACGAACGTCTGGTCGTAGGAACCGTCGTGGCGACGCAGACGGTCTATCGAGGCCACGGCCTGCTCGACGATCTCTTGGATGCGGGGTCCGGAGGTATGCCGGGTGAGCACCAAGGTCGCTTGGGTGCGAAGTAGGGCCTCGATCTGGTCGCGGCTGAAGGAGCGGCGGTGCGCCACCGTGCCCACGGCCCCGGGCGGGATCTCGAAGCCTGCTTCCTCGAGACTGTCGAAGACGTCAGCGGTGTCCGGGAACGGCGGCGGTCCGGGCAGGCCATGCGCGACCGCCAACTCATTCAAGACCACACTTATCCCGCCGATGTTTCCGGTTCCGGCGCACTCCAGATGTAGCCAGCCGCCTGGCCGGAGCAACCGGTGGACCGCGGCGAACACTCGCGGGCGAGCCGGCGCCGGCACCCAGTGCAGCATCGCCCGGCTCACGACGAGGTCCACCGAGCCCGGCGCCAAGAGCTCGTCGAGCTGCTGGGCGGACCCGTGAATGAAGTGGAGGTTGTCGGCTGTGTGCCGACGGGCCTCGGCAAGCATGGACTCATCCTGGTCGACGCCGGTCACCGAGCCCCGCCGAACCAGATCAGCGAGCTGGGCAGTGAACTCGCCGCTGCCGCATCCGAGGTCTACGACCGCGTCGGTAGGCCGAGGCCGGTGACGTGCCAGAAACATCTCGTCATAGCCCCGATGGTGGGCCGAGCCACGGGAGTAGTCGCTTCCACTCCACCGAGCCGACGGGGACGGGTTGGTCATCGCACCTCCTGTGGTCAACGTTCTGCCGTCTGATGAAGGTGTCCTTCGAGCCTCTCACGGATCTGCGGGAAGAGGTCTTCACGAAGTGACCCATTCCGCCGCCTGTGGACATGCAAGCCGCCGATGGCCAGCACTGCCAGGGCGCCTGACCGTGCCGCACGGCGCTCCGGTCCCGGTGAAGTTCGCCGACAGGTCTAACGGGACATCCGGGTCGGGGGCGAACGCGCTCAGTCTGTCCGAGGCGTGGGGGGCCCACTTGTGGTTCGTCACGCGGAGCGTGCCGAGGCTGATTCCGGTCTTGCGATGACTAGGACGAACGTGCCTTGCGTCCCGCCCAGACGGCGATGGCCACCAGGACGAGTCCGGTGCTGAAGCAGCTCCACTCCTCGTGCAGGCCGATGTTGGACGACGAGAATGCGTGGCGCCCCAGGGTGTCGGCAGCGAACGACACCGTGGCGAGCACCGCTGTGGTTGCGAGGAACGCACCGACCGCGACACCGGCCCGCGCAGGGCCTTCTCGACCTGCGCTCAGGTGGACCGCCAGGGCGCCGATGGTGAGCACCAGGCCCACGAGGCCCACGATGAAGAGGACGGAGTCGAGCGGGTCGAACGAGCGGTTGAGGACCGCGATGGTCACGGTGTCGATCACCCAGGCCGCACCGCCGACCAGACCCAACAGTCCGGTCGCGCGCAGTGCCGTGTCGTTGGAGGAGCGGGTGGTGGCGCCGTGCGCCGTCATCTGGTTGGTCATGCCCTCAGCCTCGGACGCATGGGAGCCGGATGTCGTCACGCTTCCTCGCCATCTTTATCCCTCGGGAGAGTGACGTCACGCGGGACGGGCCGATCTATCCTTGGGCGTATGCGCTGGCAGCTTCCGGCTCTGGGCACGGTAGGAGTCGTGCTCTGGTTTGACGCGTTGCTCGGCGACGACCTGGCGGGAAGCGTTCCGTGCCTCGCGCTGGTCGCCTGCCTCGCGTTCCTGGCCGGGTGGCACAGCCGGCTGCCGGGGCTCGTCGCCACGGGCCTGGTGGTCGCGGGGTTGCTGACCGTGGCCGACCAGGTGGCCTCGCCAGGTGAGTTCTCCTTCGCGAACGACGGCGTCTTCTATGCCGTGGTGGTGCTGGCGCCCGGTCTCGCAGGTTGGTTGCTCGGCACCCGCACCCGCCAACTCGGCGAGCTCCGGCAGCGTACGGCCGAGCTCGAAGGCCGACGGGCGGACTCCCTGGCAGCGGTGCGCGCTACCGAGGCCGAGCGGGTCGAGCGTCAGATCGATGCGGCTCTCGCCGAGCGAGTCGAGCAGATCATCGCCGAGGTACGCCGCGCCGACGATCTGGCTGCCTCGGACCCGGATGCAGCACGGGTGCGGGTGGCCCGCGTTGAGGAGACTGCCCGAGAGGCGCTGGCGGAGCTGCGCGAAGTGCTCGGCGTTCTCCAGCCCACGCCACCTCGACCGCCCGAGGAACCCACGAGAGCCCAAGAAGCCTCACCGCCGGCCCGGAGCCGACCACTGGACCGGTACGACGTGTTGTTGCTGCTTGCCGTACTTCCACTGGCCGTGGAGACATCCCAGGCCGGCCACCGTGGACCGATCTGGCTCAACGTGGCCGCCTGCCTCGGGCAGGGCACGGCTCTGTTGCTGGTGCGTCGTCGACCACTGGCCGGCGCGGTGGCCCTGTTTTCGATAGCCGCCGCCCAGACGGCCTGGTTGACGCCGTTGCCGCCGACGGTGAGCTGGGCGCTGCCTGGTCTGCTGGTCCCGTTCCTGGCTGCCGTCGCTCTGCCGAGGCGTACGGCTCCACTCGGCCTCGCCCTCGCGTTGCTGGGTCTCGGGACGGTCGCTCTCGCGACTCCGGACGCGCAGCGTGCACTGGACGGCTTCCTGCCCGGCGCGGTGATGATCGTGCTCAGCTGGTGGGCCGGGCGCAGCGCGGCCGTGCGGGAGACGCGTGCGGCAGAGCTACGGCAGGTGTTGGCCGAGCTGGCCCGCGCCCGCGACGCCCAGGTCCGGCTGGCGGCCTCAGAGCAACGTGCGGAGATGGCACGCGACCTGCACGATGTCGGAGCGCACACCCTGACCGTGGTCTGCCTGCAGGCGGGGGCGGCGCAGAAGCTGTGGGCCATAGATCCGGATCAGGCGAGGTCAGCACTGTCCGCGTTGCGGGAGCTCGCCGAAGACTCGCTCAGCCACCTCGGTGGATCGCTCGGCGGGCTGCTCGCCGATGACAGCGAGAACCCCCTGGACCCCGCCGCTCTCGACGTCCTGACGGGACTGGGCAAGGTGCTCGGCCTCGACGTCGCCATCGACGTCAGCGGCGAACCTCGCGAGCTTGACGAGACGGTCGCCAGGGCGGCCTTTCGGGTAGTGCAGGAGTCGCTGACCAACGCAGCCCGGCACGCGTCCCCCGGCACCGTCCAGATCCGCCTCGAGTACACCCCCGACACGCTCGAGGTACGCGTCAGCGACTCCGGACCGGGCCCCAGACCGGGCACCGCGCCAATCCGTATCCACGGCTCCGGGGCCGGTCTTCGCGGCATGCGGGAACGGGTGGAGGCATGCCATGGTGACCTCACTTTCGGCTCGTTCGGGCCTGGATTCGCGGTTCATGCGCGGCTGCCGCACCGGGCCGTGACGTGACCGCCATCCTGATCGCCGACGACCAGCAGCTGGTTCGCACCGGACTGCGGATGATCCTCGACGTCGAGCCCGACCTCGACGTCGTCGGCGAGGCCGCGGACGGCGTCGAAGCAGTCGCCCGCGCCCGGGAGCTGGCTCCCGACGTGGTGCTGATGGACGTGCAGATGCCCAGGCTGGACGGCATCCAGGCGACCCGACAGCTCCTCGCCGACGCGACGACACGCGGGGCCTCCACCCGAGTCGTAGCGCTGACCACCTTCTCCCGCTCCGAGATCGTGTACGACGCGCTGGTGGCCGGCGCCTCTGGCTTCCTGCTCAAGGACATGCCCGAGGTGCAACTGGTCGGCGGTATCCGGGCGGTCGCCCGCGGCGAGGAGATGCTGGCCCCTGCCCTGACCCGGCGACTGGTGGAGCAGTTCGTCGGCCGGGACCGCCGATCCCTACCAGAAGGCTTCGAGCGGCTGACCTCCCGAGAGCGCGAGGTCCTCCAGCTGGTCGCGCAGGGACTCTCCAACGCCGAGATCGCCGAACATCTGATGGTCAGCCTCGAGACAGTCAAGACCCACGTATCCCGGTGCCTGGACAAGCTCGGCCTGCGGGACCGCGTCCAGGCTGTGATCCTCGCGTATGAGACCGGCCTGGTCCACCGACCTGGCTGAATCGCCCTGTGTTGTCGCGGAGACTCCCAGTTCCCGCGGATGGTTCGATGACTGACACGACGCCGGCACAGCCGCCTGAGCGTGAGCTTCGGCTCCGCTATGCCGGTGACTGTCACGATTGCGGCACGCCGCTTGCAGCTGGCTGGTCTAACGGCCGGGGGTGGAACGCTGCCCCTCGGACCGGGCGAGTGGTGGCCGTTCCCCGCCGCGAGTGAGTTGCCGGAGGTGCGCGTGCCTCCAACGTTGGCGCGGGCGCCAGGCGATCGGGCCCTGGAAGCCAGACCAGTTCGAGTCGCCTCACTCCGACCGGCTGGTCGACAACGCCTCCCATCCCCGTGGAGGTCGCGCTGGGCCGGCCGGGACGAGGGATCTGCCTCGTCGGAGCCGGGCGGCCGGTGCTACCTGGGCAGGAGCGGCTGTAGCCGCCTCGCGGTCTCGGCGGGGCGGGCACTTGGAGCACCATCCGCCGGTAAGGGGCGTCGGGTCCGAGCTCGACGAGCAGAGCATCTCCGGTGGCCCGCACGTCCCACAGCTCGCGTCCGTGGGTATCGATGAATGACCCGGCCCGGATGACTCCGGCGTTCATCGTTCCGCGCAGGCGCCAGGACCACGCACTCGGGTGGAGTGCGGCCACGGGAACGGTTCCGACCTCGGTCAGGTCGGCGGTGCGGATCCGCGTCTCCCGGCGCAGGGTCCATAGCCTGTCCCAGCCGTGGAACCGGACGACGAGGTCCTCCCCGTCGGGCTCGACATACAGCTGCGGCACCCGTGTGTCGCTAGGGGCGAGCGCCATGTTGTTGTGAAAGCTTCGGCGGCTGCGACGATCCGCCGCGATACCGCGTGCGAAACAGCCGACCCACGTGCGGCGCGTTCCTCACGTCCAACCGGGCGTCCGACCGGCTTCCGCTATCCAGTCGAGGAGGTCCGGCCGTGTCGCCTCGTTCACCGTCACGATCTTGACGTAGCGGGTTCGGCCAACGTTTCCGAGTGGTGGCCGAGGATGAAAGTCCGCCCCGCCGAGGAAGAGGACGTTGACAGAAACGTCGTAAGGGGCAATCTCTATGATCCAGCCGAGTTCGGGCAGGCCATAGAACGCGCGCTTGTACTTCACGGCGTAGTCAAGGCCCGGAACTGTTGCTCGGATGGATTCATCGAGCTGGCGCACGAGCGGCTGCAGATCTGGCATGAGTCGACCGAACCAGTCTTCGATGTCCGAATGTCCCGCCGAAGGCTCGGGCGGCTTGCGTCGCGGGTTGCCTTTGAGCTCCTTGGCCACGTTCCAAGCCTAGCCCCGTCGACCGACTTGGGCGTCGCGCGTGAAGCGCATTCATCTGCCGTAACTCGGCTCAACGTCATAGCCGCATGTCCGCCGGCTTCGAACGCGCTCATCCGCTGGGCGGATGGGTGAGTAGCCAACGAGTGGGCTGAACTTCGCGTCAGGTCACCGTACCGTCAGGCGCTCGCTGCTCGGCACCGCGAGGGATATCGCGTCCGGTTGGCCGATACGAAGTCAGCTGAATCCGACCGTCGAGCACTATGGAATCGACCAGTTGCAGGTCGACCGAGGGGTAATGGTCGAACGCCGGCTCGCGACCACGCGGACCGGCAAATAGTGGGAACATCATCACCCTGACGAGGTCGACCAGACCTGCAGCAGTCAGTTGCCGGGCTACCGACAAGCTGCCGACGGTGCGTAAGGGGTTGGCATCGGCTGAGTCCTTCAAGCGCCGGACCTCGCCGACCAGATCGTCGGCGTGGATGCGAGCACCGGGCCAATCCACCGCCGTCAGCGTGCGGCTGAATACCACGGTGTCCCGACGAGTCATCCTCTCCCAGGCGTCGTCGCGGTGCGCCTGCGGGAGAGCCGCGAGCAACTCGTAGCTGCGCCGACCCATCAGGGCCGTGTGTGCAGCCGCGCCCTGCGAATCGATCCATTTCCCAAGATCCGGACCGAAGTACCCGAAGTAGCCGGGCAGTCCGTCCGATCCCGCAAACCCATCCATCGAAACAAATAGGTCGACGGTGAGGTGAGCGGCCATTGTCTCCTCCTCCTCAGGAGCTCGCGCATGTCTCGCCCCGGTCCCGTGGAGGCTCGGAACTGACGCCGCGACGGTATACGAGAGCACGCAGACAGTTCGCTGGTCGGTCGTTCGCTGTGCGGCGCCGGCTGCGGCATACCGCCGCCTGCCGGAGATCCCGCACCGCACTTCCTCGGACACCATTGTCGCCGTACCTGCTGCCGGCGCCGTGTGACCGGGTGCCTGTGCCACTCAGATGCAGCTATGACGTCAGTCTCAGGTCCAGATCGCGGCCGAGGACGCGGGCCAGTCGCGCGACCTCGTGCTCTATGGCCTCCTTGGGTGGCCGTCGCTCGTCGAGCCAAGTGACCGTGAGCTCGTCGCCCTTCCGGGTCCACGTCCCGCAGACGACACCGCCGACGATCACCACGTTGGCCTTACGGGTGACGGGGTCCCGTCGGGACTGCGGGGTGACGTGGACGTCCTTGGTGCCGGGTCCCATCACCCACTGGTCGTGGCCGGGAAGGAGCCGCACCGCATCCGAGGGCCGTGCGGCGCCGAGGGAGTCGACGTCCTCCCGAACGACGTACGCCGTGGTGCCCTCGACGTCGACCGCGACCAGATGGTCGCGGACTTCAGACAGCCAGCCGTTGAGGCGTTTTCGGCCGGCGCTCAAGCCGTTGCCGAGCCAGTAGTGGATGTGGTCGAAGGTCGCCGGCCCGTAGGTCCGCAGGTACGCCGTGATGGCCCGAGGGCCTGCGTCGTCGAGGTCGGGGACGCCATTCCACCTCGGGTTGCGGTCGAGGCGCTGGAAGGTGGGCTGCCCGTCGCGTGGTGGACCGAAGCTCATGTCCCCTTGCCAGGTCAGGGGCTTGACCAGCGTGCCGGCGCCCTGGGCGAAGACCGGCCTCAGGTGCTTGTACGCGCGCCTTCTCGTGAGCACGTCACCGAGTTCGTGGATGGTCAACGGCCCATCGCTCAGCGCCTCGCGCACGGCCGCCCGGAAGTCCGGCCAGTCGGATGGCTCGAGCCGGTAGTACTCCACCCAGCTCGGCAGCTCCCACTGCCGCCCAGCCGATCGGAGCGCCAGGTAGATGCCGCCGTCCTCGGGCGAGAGATAGTGCATCGACCCGCGGAACGCGAACGCCTTGATCACCGTCCCGTCCGCCAGCGCCTTCGCGAGCTCCCCGGACTTCGATGTGGTGCGTCGGGTCCTCACGGCGAGTTCGGCGAGAGTCTCGTCCATCGAGAGCACCGCACCGAGACGGCGTACGACGTCGGCCACCGACGCGGACCCGACCGGGTCGAGCAGGTGTCGCTCCAACCGCCAGGCCAGCGCCTCGCTCCAAGTGACGGAGAACTCGGGCGGAGTGGTCATGTCGCCAGCGTGGCACCGATTCCGGACGATCGGCGTCCTCCTCCGACCCTTCAGGCTGCCGCTCCAGGTCCTGGGAGCACGTCGATGTCCTTGCCGTGCATCGGCTCTCCGCAGTGGCTGCAGCGCGGGTCGACGTGGCTGATCTGGCCGCAGGCGTGGTGGCGGTACAGCACTGGCGGGCCTGCCGTGCCGGCGAGCCACCTGTCCCCCCAGCCGACCATCACCATGAGCACGTCGAACAGCTCGGCCCCCCGGTCGGTCAGGTGGTACTCGTAGCGCGGTCGGTTGTCATACGGGCGCCGCTCGAGGATTCCGTGCTCGACGAGGTGGTTCAGCCGCTCGGTCAGGACCTTGCGCGAGATGCCGAGATCCCGCTGGATCTGCTCGAAGCGGCGCATCCCGGCGAACACGTCGCGGATCACCAGCGGCGTCCAGGGTTCCCCCATCACGTCGAGGGTCCGGGCGATCGAGCACGCCATGTCACCGAAGTTCGTGCGCTGCATGAGACCCAGCCTAACAGTCAGGGTTCCCTGAGGGAACTTTATTTGCTAGGGTCACAGCGTCTCTTCAAGGAACTGAGGAAGGAATGACGATGACCACCAGCACCGCCCCCGACTCCGACCTGGTCGCCGTGCTCGACGGCACCCCCATCGCCCACCTGGCGACCGTCCTGCCCGACGGCGCGCCCCACTCCGTGCCGGTGTGGGTCGGGACCCACGAGGGCCACGTCGTGATCATGACCGGGCCCGGCTCGCGGAAGGCCCGCAACCTCCGGCGCGACCCGCGCGTCGCGATCTCCCTGACACCGCCGGACAATCCCTTCTCCCCGGTCGTCCTGCGCGGCCACGTCGTCACCTGGCTCTCCGGCGAGGAGGGGTGGGCCGTCGTCGATGCGATCGCCGAGAAGTACATCCACGCGCCGTACGACCGCAGCCAGGACCGGGTCGTCGCGATGATCGCCGTCGACCAGCACCGGATCGGGATGTGAGTGCGGTGAACGTCGTCACCGACGAGCAGATCCAGGAGCTGGCCGCAGCCGGCAAGCCCTACAGCCTGGTCCAGCTGAGCTGGGCGCCCGGTCGCCACCAGCAGGGCGCCGACGCGATCGAGCGCGAGCACCAACGTCGAATGGTGTCGCTGCGCGCCGAGGGAACCATCGCCGTCCTGTGCCCGGTCCTCTCCGAGCGACTCTGCGGCGTGGCGATCATGACCCAGACCCTGGAGCAGGCCCGCGAGACCATGGCCGACGACCCATGCGTGCAGGCCGGGATGATGACCGTCGAAGTGCTGCCATGCGTCGGGTTCCCCGGCGACTCACTGCCCGACTGAGGCGATGAGAAGACCAAGTGGGCTTTGCCAACGCTGTAGGGATGGTTGGCATGGCCGTCGATGTGGGGACGCCGCCGTCAAGTGCGACCGGCTGCGACCGGTCCGGCGGGCGTCTGCTTCTCTGGCC
>CAWFLV010000001.1:0-853611 GCA_963816695.1 uncultured Actinomycetota bacterium | reverse complement strand
GCGCGAGTGCATCGCGGCGACGAAGGACAACTCGCTGCTGGGCCTGGTCAACATGTTCAGCGGCGGCGCGCTGCTGCAGCTGTCGGTCTTCGCGCTCGGGATCATGCCGTACATCACCGCGAGCATCATCGTGCAGCTGCTACCGTGGTCATCCCGCGCTTCGAGGAGCTGAAGAAGGAAGGTCAGCAGGGCACGACCAAGCTGACCCAGTACACGCGCTACCTCACCATCGGCCTGGCGATCCTGCAGTCGACGACCCTGGTGTCCGTGGCCCGGGCGACGCCCAGCCCGCTGTTCCCCGGCTGCTCCGCCGACCTGGTGCCCAACAACTCGATCGTCACCGTGCTCATCATGGTGGCCACGATGACCGCCGGCACCGGCCTGGTCATGTGGCTCGGTGAGCTCGTCACCGACAAGGGCATCGGCAACGGCATGTCGCTGCTGATCTTCACCCAGATCGCGGCGAGCTTCCCGTCCGCGCTGTGGGCCATCAAGGCCGCCAAGGGCTGGAACGTCTTCATCCTCGTGCTGCTCGTCGGCGCTGGTCATCGTGGCGGCCGTCGTCTTCGTCGAGCAGTCCCAGCGCCGCGTGCCGGTGCAGTACGCCAAGCGGATGATCGGCCGGCGCCAGTACGGCGGCACGAGCACCTACATCCCGATCAAGGTCAACCAGGCCGGCGTCATCCCGGTCATCTTCGCGTCCTCGCTGCTCTACCTGCCGGCGCTGATCGCGCAGTTCCAGAGCAACAAGACCGCCGGCTGGGTCGTGTGGATCGAGCGCTACCTCGTGCGCGGCGACCACCCGCTCTACATGCTCATCTACTTCGTGCTCATCGTGTTCTTCACGTACTTCTACGTGGCGATCACCTTCGACCCCACCGAGATCGCCGACAACATGAAGAAGTACGGCGGCTTCATCCCGGGGATCCGTGCCGGGCGACCCACGGCCGAGTACCTCGACTACATCCTCACCCGCATCACCCTGCCGGGTGCCCTGTACCTGGGCCTGATCTCGATGATCCCGCTGGTCGCGTTCGCCCTCGTCGGCGCCAGCCAGTCCAACTTCCCGTTCGGCGGCACGTCGATCCTCATCATCGTGGGTGTCGGCCTGGAGACCGTGAAGCAGATCGAGTCCCAGCTCCAGCAGCGACACTACGAAGGGTTCCTTCGCTGATGCGTCTCGTCATCCTCGGCCCGCCCGGTGCGGGCAAGGGCACGCAGGCCGCCCGCCTGGCCGCCCACCTCGCCATCCCCGCCGTCTCCACGGGTGACATCTTCCGCTCCAACATCGCCGAGGGCACGCCGCTCGGCGTCCAGGTCAAGGAGATCCTCGACTCCGGCGGCTACGTCTCGGACGACATCACCAACGCGATGGTGCGCGACCGGCTCGCCCAGGACGACGCCGCGGCGCGGCTTCCTGCTCGACGGCTACCCGCGCACGCGCGCCCAGGTGGCGAGCTCGACGCCATGCTCGCCGAGGGCGGCCACGCGCTCGACCGCGTCGTCGAGCTGACCGTCGACCGCGAGGAGATCGTGCAGCGGCTGATCAAGCGCGCCGAGACCGAGGGCCGCAGCGACGACACCGAGGACGTCATCCGGCGCCGGCAGCAGATCTACGCCGACGAGACCGCGCCGCTGGTCGAGGTCTACCGCGAGCGCGGCCTGCTCGTCGCCGTCGACGGGCTCGGCGAGGTCGACGAGGTGACGCAGCGCCTGGTCGCCGCCCTCGACCAGGCGCTGAGCCGCTGATGCTCGGTCGAGACCGGATCCAGTACAAGTCGCCCGACCAGGTGCGCGCCATGCGCCGCGCCGGCCTGGTGGTGGGGCAGACCCTGGATCTGCTGCGCACCACCGCGGCGGCGGGCATGACCACGCGCGAGCTCAACGACCTCGCCGAGCGGCGCATCCGCGGTGCGGGCGCCGTCCCGAGCTTCCTCGGCTACGGGCACCCGCCCTTCAGCGGCACGGTGTGCATCTCGGTCAACGACGAGATCGTGCACGGCGCTGCCGGGCGACCGGGTGCTCGCCGACGGGTGACGTCGTCTCGATCGACTGCGGCGCCATCGTCGACGGCTGGCACGGCGACTCGGCGATGACCGTCATCGTCGGCGCCGACGCGGGCCACGCCCGCGCCGAGGACGTCGAGCTGGTCGAGGTCACCGAGGAGGCGATGTGGCGCGGGATCGCCGCGCTCGCCGTCGGTGAACGGCTGCACGCCGTGGGCGCCGCCGTCGAGGACCACGTGCCCTCGTGCGGCCACCACCGCATCCTACGGCATCGTCGAGGAGTACGTCGGGCACGGCATCGGCACCGAGATGCACCAGGACCCCCAGGTGCCGAACTACCGGGTGCGCGACAAGGGCGTCCGGGTGCGGCCAGGCCTGGTCGTCGCGATCGAGCCGATGCTCACCCGCGGCAGCGCGCAGACCCGCGTGCTCGACCGACGACTGGACCGTCGTGAGCGTCGACGGCTCGCGGGCGGCGCACTTCGAGCACACGGTCGCGGTCAGCGACGACGGCCTGTGGGTGCTCACCGCGCTGGACGGCGGCGCGGCTCGGCTGGCCGCGCTGGGGGCGCCGTACGCGCCGCTGGGCTGAGCAGGCACCGGGCGTGATCCGGGCGCGGCGGATCATCCCGCTGGGAGTTCTCGGCGTGTAGCGTCGAGCCGCATGGGGAACCTCGCGCTCGGGCCGTTCCTGGCCGCAGCCGCACTGCTCGTGCTCGCCGGGCTCCCGAAGCTCGCGGACCCCGCCTCGCTGGTGCTGGCACTGCGGTCGGTGGGTCTGCCCGCTCGGCCGGCGCTGGGGCGGGCGCTCGCCGCGGCCGAGATCGGCCGTCGGGGCCTGGCGTTGGCGGCGCCGGGGCGCCTGAGCGGCGCGCTCGTGGTCGTGGCCTACCTGGCCTTCACCGCCTTCGTCGTCGTGGCCCTGAGCCGCGGCGGGGTGCTGGCGTCCTGCGGCTGCTTCGGCCGCCCTGACACCCCACCGACCCGCAGCCACCTGGTCGTCACCGCGGTGCTCGCGGCCGCCGGCGCGGCCGTGGCGTGGGCGCCGCCGGCCTCGCTGTGGTCGGCGCTGGGCGACCAACCGGCCTCAGACAGCGACGCTCGTCGGCTTCGCCGCTGCTCCTCGCCGCCCTCGCCTACCTCGCGCTCGCCGTCCTACCGACCGTGACGCCGGCGTCCGTGCGCTCGGCGTCCGCACCTCGAAGGGGCTGAGGCCCGTGCTCGCTGTCGTCATCGCCGAAGGCGTCGCCATCGCCGTGCTCGCCCTGCTCGTGCTGGGTCTGCTGCGCAGCCACGCGCTCATCCTGCGCGCGCTGCACGAGCTCGGCGCCGGCCTGGAGCTGGAGCAGGCCCACGCCGACCGGCCCGCCCAGGCGCTCGACCGGGCCGGTGCCGGTCGACATCGAGTCCGGTGTCGTGCCGGCCACCCGGCCGGCGACGCGTGCAAGCGGCACGCGGTCAGCGGCACCACCCTCGCCGGCGAGGAGGTGGCGATCCCGGTGGCCGGGCGGCGGCCGCCGGACCCTGCTGGCCTTCCTGTCGAGCGGCTGCAGCGTGTGCCAGACCTTCTGGGACGCAGTTCGTCGGCCGGCAGGCGCGACGTGCCCGGCGACGGCCGGCTCGTCGTCGTCGCCAAGGACCCGCACGAGGAGAGCGTCACGCGCCTGCGCGAGCTCGCCGGCCCGCGTCTCGACGTCGTGCAGTCGTCCGCGGCCTGGACCGACTACGCCGTGCCCGGGTCGCCGTACTTCGTCTACGTCGAGGACGGCGTGATCACCGGCGAGGGGTCGTCGACGACCTGGCGCGCAGGTGCGCGACCTGATGCGCCAGGCCGTGCGGCGACGCCGCGGAGGCTCGCCGGCGCGCCGGCCCGGGCCGGGCCGGGGCGGACCGAGCGCCGGCAGACGACGTCGCCGACGTCGCACCGGGTCGACCGCGAGCTGCTCGGCGCCGGCATCGCGGCCCGGCCACCCGAGCCTGTACGAGACCCCGACGACGAGGCGCCGCACGTGACGCCGTCGCCGACTCGTCCCTGGCGCTGTCGGGCTGCCGCTCGCCGTCGTGGCCGCGCTGCGCTCGACCTGGTCGCCTTGAGGTGAGTCGATGCTGTCCAGCATCAGCCCGCTCGGTGAGCGGGCCCGCGGCCCGCTGGGGCCTGACCGTGGCGGCCTACCTCGTCGGCTCGCTCGCTCGGCGGCGCCGCGGTCGGCGCGCTGGCTAGCGCGCTGCTCGGGGCTCTGCTGCCGGCGTCCTGGCGCGCAGTCGGGCCGGGCGGCCGTCGTCGTGGCGGTCGGCGTGCTGGTCGGTCTGGCGCTCGACGTCCGGGCGCGCGGGCGGCGCGCTGCCCTCCTGGCACCGGCAGGTCGACGAGGCCTGGCTGGCGCGCTACCGCGGCTGGGTCTACGGGCTCGGTTTCGGCCTGCAGCTCGGCGCCGGGCGTGCTGACGATCGTCACCAGCTCGACCGTCTACGCCGTGCTGCTGCTGGCGGGTGGTCGGGCACGCCGGCGGTCGGGGTGCTCGGTCGGTGCGACCTTCGGGCTGGCGCGGGCGCTGCCCGTGCTGATCGCTGCACCGCGTGCACGCCGCCCGGCGACCTGCGGGCGCTGTTCGAACGGGTCGAGCGGTGGCGGTCCGCCGGTCGACCGGCGTGGCTCGCGGCTCGTTGGTGCGTGGTCGCAGCGGCCGTCGCGGCCGTGTGGGCACGAGGGTGGAGCTGAACCATGAGCGCGATCGCGGTACGGCTTGGCCGTGGCCGCGCAGGACGGCGGCTGGGAGACCCGGATCTCCCGCCGCGAGCCGCGCGAGCCCGGCGAGGTGACCCACCCGGTGCTGCACGCGTGCACGCGCCCCCTGCCCGCCGAGCGCGGCGACTTCGGCTCGGGCGTCATCGACCTGCTCGGCAGCGACGACGTCTTCGTCTCGCTCATCGAGTTCGGCACCGAGGTCGCCGACCAGGGCCTGTTCGAGCCGCAGGGCCGCCCGGCGCTGCGGCCCTCGCAGTTCAGCTACGACCGGATGCCGCGCCTGTACCCGGGCGTCAGCGCCGCGCAGCACTTCTTCAGCGAAGGCGGCCGGGCCTTCTGCCTCTACGTCGTCCTCGGGGCGCACTCGCGGCGGATGGCGCTCGTGCCGCGGGCAGCGCGGCTGGTGCGCGGCGTCCGCATCACGAGCCGGAGCACGCTGCTGCGCCAGGGGGCGATGCCATGACCACCGTGCAGGAGGCCGCGACGGCCACGACGCTTCGCCACGCGCCTCGTCGAGCGGGTCTCGCGCGGGCTGGGGCGGTTCAGCCGCCGCGGGTTCCTGATGCAGACCGCCGTCGTGGGCTCGGCGCTCGCGGTCGACCCCAAGGGCTACGTGCTGACGCCGCAGACCGCGGCCACCACCGTCTGCGGGCCGGCGGCGTCCTGCAGCGCGGGCTACACCGTCATGTGCTGCACGATCAACAAGGGCGTCAACGGCTGCCCGCCCGGCACCTTCGCCGCCGGGTGGTGGAAGGCGGCGGACTCCTCGTGGTGCGGCGGGGGCTACCGCTACATCGTCGACTGCAACGCCAGCTGCTCGGACTGCACGTCGCGGCTGCTCGGGCGACAACATCTGCAGCCAGGGCTGCTGGAGCTGCGGCTGCAAGTGCGGCTCGGCGGCCACCTGCGACCAGCGGCGGGTGTGCTGCAACGCCTTCCGGTACGGGCAGTGCAACACCCACATCCGGTGCAGCGGCGGGGTGGCCTGCCGCGTCGTCAGCTGCGTCGCGCCCTACAAGTGGGCCAACTGCACGACCACGTCGCTGACCGACAACGCCACGGCCGAGCACAGCGCGCCGTGCGTCCCGCAGTGGGGCCCGATCACGCAGAAGTACGCCTCGATGAACTCGCTCGGCTCGCCGCTCGGCGCGTCGGCCGGGCCGGAGCGCGCGGTGGGCGACGGGCGCGGCCGCTACGTCAGCTACAGCAGCGACGGGACGTCGATCTACGTGCGCACGTCGGTCTACGGGTCCGCTTCGCGCGCTGGTCGCACCGGCCGCGATCGCAGGCCTTGCTACCGACGCGAGCCGCAGCCTACGGGTCCGGGTGGGGCAGTGCTCGGGCGCTACCCGACCGACGGCGACACGCGTCAGCGCACGCTGACGAGCGACGCCACGGGCTGTCGGATCCTGCAGTGGTTCGAGAAGGGCGCGTCTCGTCACGGGACACCCACGCACTCGGTCGACGACGTCCGTGTCACGGCATGTCGTTCACCCGCTGGAAGCAGCCGGCGCGAGCGGGGCGTGCTCGGCTACCCGTGCCGACGGGTGGCGCAGCGACCGCTGGATCCAGTACTTCGAGACGGGTCATCGCCGACACCACCCACTCGGCGACCTCGGGTCACCGGCTACCCGTACACGCGGTGGCAGAGCTCGGGGTGAGGCAGCAGCTGGGCTACCCGGTCAGCGACCGCAGTTCTGGAACAACGGCTGGGTCCAGCAGTTCGAGCGGGGGGCGCTGGCCGACACGACCAGCTCGGCGACGTCCTTCGTGCAACGGGGCGCGGTACGAGCGGTGGGTCGAGCTCGGCCGCGAGCAGGGCGTGCTGGGGTACCTCACGAGCGACCCGATCTGTCGGGCCCCGCAGCGGTGGCGGCCAGCGCTTCGAGCACGGCCAGTTCTGGTGGCTGCCCGGCGCCGCCCCGTCCGTCGTGCGCGGCCGCGTGCTCGCGGCGTGGTCGGACGCCGGAGGGCCGTCCAGCTCGTGGGGGTACCCGCTGGAGGACACCGTCGTCGAGCCCGACGGCACCCAGCACCAGCGGTTCGAGGGCGGCGTGCTCACCGCCTGAGCCCGCGCCGGCCGGGGCGGCGGGCTGCCCGCATTTGGGTTCCGAGCACGATCTGACGTATTCTGCTGTGTCGGCTCACGAGCACTCTCGTCCTCGCCCCGTCCCGCGGCTGGTTCTGGCGGCATGAGGACGCTGTCACGCGTGCGGCCACCACGACCGGCCCACCGGGGGTCGGTCAATGACGGAATGCGGAGGACATGGCGAAGAAGGACGGTGTCATCGAGATCGAGGGCACGATCGTCGAGGCTCTGCCCAACGCGATGTTTCGCGTCGAGCTGAGCAACGGCCACAAGGTGCTGGCGCACATCTCCGGGAAGATGCGGCAGCACTACATCCGGATCCTCCCCGAGGACCGGGTCGTCGTCGAGCTCAGTCCGTACGACCTCACCCGCGGCCGGATCGTCTTCCGGTACCGCTGAGGTCTTCGCCGCACCACCGCTTTTCGGTAGTACCAGCACGACCACGACCACCGACCACCACGAGCAGACAGCAGGGCGATGAAGGTCAAGCCGAGCGTCAAGAAGATCTGCGACAAGTGCAAGGTGATCCGTCGCAACGGGCGGGTCATGGTGATCTGCGAGAACCTGCGCCACAAGCAGCGCCAGGGCTGAGCAGAGCACCGCACCAGCAGCACCGCAAGCAGCTCCTCACGACCGAACGACACGACAGCCGCAGCATCCGACCCCCGGACGGGTTCCCACCCGCCCAGGACGACACCCCCGGCCGCGGAGGCCGGGGACCCCACCACCGAGGTGGGGGCCGATGCTGCACCAGACCTCCGCAGACCAAGATCTGGAGACACCGCCACATGGCACGTCTGATCGGCGTCGACCTCCCGCGCGACAAGCGCGTCGAGATCGCGCTCACCTACATCTTCGGCGTCGGGCGCACCCGCGCCCAGCAGACGCTCTCGGCGACCGGGGTCAGCCCCGACGTCCGCGTGCGCGACCTGACCGACGAGGACCTCGTCAAGCTGCGTGACCACCTCGAGGCGAGCTTCAAGCTCGAGGGCGACCTGCGTCGCGAGGTCGCTGCCGACATCCGCCGCAAGGTCGAGATCGGCAGCTACGAGGGGCTGCGGCACCGCCGTGGCCTTCCGGTGCGCGGACAGCGCACCAAGACCAACGCGCGCACCCGCAAGGGGCCCAAGCGCACGGTGGCCGGCAAGAAGAAGGCCGGCCGCAAGTAGCAGCCCCTTCCGCGCGTGAGCACGCGCGGGTCCAGACCTCGAAGGTAGGAGTAACCAGCAGATGCCTCCCAAGGGCCGTACCGCTGCGGGCGCCAAGAAGGTGCGCCGCAAGGAGAAGAAGAACGTCGCCCACGGGCACGCTCACATCAAGAGCACGTTCAACAACACCATCGTCTCGATCACCGACCCCACGGGGGCCGTGATCTCGTGGGCCTCGGCCGGCCAGGTCGGCTTCAAGGGCTCGCGCAAGTCGACCCCGTTCGCGGCGCAGATGGCGGCCGAGGCCGCTGCGCGCCGCGCGATGGAGCACGGCATGCGCAAGGTCGACGTGTTCGTCAAGGGCCCGGGCTCCGGGCGCGAGACGGCGATCCGCTCCCTCACGGCCACCGGCCTGGAGGTCGGCTCGATCTCGGACGTCACCCCGGTGCCGCACAACGGCGTCCGCCCGCCCAAGCGCCGCCGCGTCTGAGCTGCGCCCCCGACCCCGCTAGCGCCTTACCACAAGGAGAACCAGCCACATGGCGCGTTACACCGGCGCAGACTGCAAGCGCTGCCGTCGAGAGAAGATGAAGCTCTTCCTCAAGGGCTCCAAGTGCGACGGGCCCAAGTGCCCGATCGAGATCCGTCCCTACCCCCCGGGTATGCACGGTCGCGCCCGCACGAAGGAGTCCGAGTACCTGCTGCAGATGCGTGAGAAGCAGAAGGCTGCTCGCATCTACGGCGTCCTCGAGAAGCAGTTCCGCGGCTACTACGAGGAGGCGCACCGCGCCTCCGGCAAGACCGGCGAGAACCTGCTGCGCATCCTCGAGACCCGCCTCGACAACGTCGTGTACCGGGCCGGCTTCGCCAAGTCCCGCGACATGGCCCGCCAGCTGGTGCGTCACGGCCACCTGACGGTCAACGGCATCAAGGTCGACATCCCGTCGTACCGCGTGCGCGAGAAGGACATCATCGAGGTCCGCCAGCGCTCCCACGAGATGACGCCGTTCGTCGTCGCTCGTGCAGAGGCCGGCGAGCGCACCGTGCCGGCGTGGCTCGAGTCCATCCCGACGCAGCTGCGCATCCTCGTGCACTCGCTGCCGGCGCGTCAGGTCATCGACACCCCGGTGCAGGAGCAGCTCATCGTCGAGCTGTACTCGAAGAACTGATCGACTGACGGCCGTCGGCCCGCCCCGCGAGGTGCGGGCCGACGTCCCGAACGGCCCGCGCGGCGGACAGAGACCGCGCGGTGTTTGCGCGGAGTGTCATATGGCGGACACCCGTGGGAAGGAAGAACAACAGTGCTCATCGCACAGCGTCCCCAGCTCACCGAGGAGAAGGTCGACGAGGCCCGCTCGCGGTTCGTCATCGAGCCGCTGGAGCCCGGCTTCGGCTACACCCTCGGCAACTCCCTGCGTCGCACGCTCCTGTCGTCCATCCCGGGCGCGGCCGTGACGAGCATCCGCATCGACGGCGTCCTGCACGAGTTCTCGACGATCCCCGGGGTCAAGGAGGACGTCACCGAGCTCATCCTCAACGTGAAGTCCCTCGTGGTCTCCAGCGAGCACGACGAGCCGGTCGTGATGTACCTGCGCAAGCAGGGCCCCGGCGCCGTCACCGCGGCTGACATCGCTCCGCCGGCCGGCGTCGAGATCCTCAACCCCGACCTGCACTTCGCGACCCTGAACGCCAAGGGCAAGCTCGAGATGGAGCTCACCGTCGAGCGCGGCCGCGGCTACGTCTCGGCCCAGCAGAACAAGTCCGGCGACGCCGAGATCGGCCGCATCCCGGTCGACTCGATCTACTCGCCGGTGCTGAAGGTGACGTACAAGGTCGAGGCGACCCGCGTCGAGCAGCGCACCGACTTCGACCGCCTCGTGGTCGACGTCGAGACCAAGAACAGCATCTCGCCGCGTGACGCCATGGCCTCGGCCGGCAAGACGCTGGTCGAGCTGTTCGGCCTGGCCCGCGAGCTCAACGTCGAGGCCGAGGGCATCGACATGGGCCCCTCGCCGACCGACGCGGCCCTGGCGGCCGACCTCGCGCTGCCGATCGAGGAGCTCGACCTGACCGTCCGCTCCTACAACTGCCTCAAGCGCGAGGGCATCCACACCGTGGGTGAGCTCGTCGGGCGCAGCGAGGCCGACCTGCTCGACATCCGCAACTTCGGCGCCAAGTCGATCGACGAGGTCAAGGCCAAGCTCGTCGGCATGGGCCTGCAGCTGAAGGACAGCCCGCCCGGGTTCGACCCGGCGGCTGCCGTCGAGGCGTACGGCGCCGACGAGGACGCCGCCTTCGCCGAGGACGAGCAGTACTGACCCGTCCTGGACCCCTCCAGACCTGACCCGTGACCGACCGGTAGGAGATCGACCACCATGCCCACGCCCACGAAGGGCCCGCGCCTCGGCGGCGGCCCGGCGCACGAGCGGCTCATCCTGGCCAACCTGGCCCAGGCGCTCTTCGAGCACGACCGCATCACGACCACCCAGGCCAAGGCCAAGCGGCTGCGTCCGCTCGCCGAGCGGCTGGTGACGTTCGCCAAGCGCGGCGACCTGCACGCCCGCCGCCGGGTGCTCGCGGTGATCAGCGACAAGAGCGTCGTGCACCGCCTGTTCACCGAGATCGCCCCCGACGTGGCCGAGCGCCAGGGCGGGTACACGCGCATCACCAAGATCGCGCCGCGCAAGGGCGACAACGCGCCGATGGCGGTCATCGAGCTCGTCCGCGAGCCGCTGTCGGCCAAGCAGGCGACGGTCAAGGAGGCCGAGGGCGCCACCAAGCGTGCCGCCAAGAAGTCGACCGCCAAGAAGGCCGCCGCGAAGAAGGCAGAGCCCGCCCCGGCCGCCGAGGTCACCGAGGCCGAGGCGCCGTACGGCGAGGGTTCGGCGGCTCCGCTGGCCGACGGCTCGGCGCCCGAGGGCTTCACGATCAAGGGCAACGAGGACTCCAAGAAGTACCACACGCCCGAGTCGCCGTGGTACGACCAGACCGAGGCCGAGGTCTGGTTCGCCACCCAGGAGGCCGCTGAGGCCGCCGGCTTCGAGGCCCCCGGCACCATGCCGGACGCCGAGGAGGCTGCCGCCGAGGAGCCCGCCACGGACGACGAGGCCTGAGCCTCACCGCACCGCGAGAGCCCGCCACCGCACCGGTGGCGGGCTCTCGCGCGTCCGGCGGGCGGCTAGCCTGGCGGCCATGACCGCCGCCGACGCCCGCGCCCTCGTGCGCGTGCGCCTGGACCTCGCCTACGACGGCACCGGGTTCTCCGGCTGGGCGCAGCAGCCGGGTCGGCGCACGGTCGAGCAGGAGCTCTCGCGGGCCCTGGCGACGGTGCTGCGGGCCGCCGAGCCGGTGCGGCTGACGGTCGCCGGACGCACGGACGCCGGCGTGCACGCTCGCGGGCAGGTGGCCCACGCCGACGTCGACCCGGCAGCCTGGGCGGCGCTGCCCGGACGCTCGGACCGGCCACCGGAGCAGGCGGCGGTGACCCGGCTGGCCGGCGTCCTGCCTGACGACGTGGTCGTACGGTCCGTGCGGGTGGCCCCGGCCGGTTTCGACGCCCGCTTCGCGGCCACCTCACGGCGCTACCTCTACCGCGTGTGCGACCGGCCACCGACGCTCGACCCGTTGCGCCGGTTCGACACGGTCGTGGTCAAGGAGCCGCTCGACGAGCACGCCCTGCACGCCGCAGCGGCCCGGCTGCTCGGGCTGAGGGACTTCGCGGCGTTCTGCAAGCGGCGCGAGGGAGCGACCACGGTGCGCTCCCTGCTCGAGTACTCCTGGCGCCGGCTGGACGACGGCGTGCTGGCCGCCACCGTCGTCGCCGACGCCTTCTGCCACTCGATGGTGCGCTCGCTGGTGGGTGCGGTGCTGCCCGTCGGCCAGGGGCGCCGTCCGGCGGGGTGGCCGGCGCAGGTGCTGGCCGCCGGGGCCCGCGACCCGGCCGTCGCGGTCATGCCCCCGCACGGGCTGTCGCTGGAGGAGGTCACCTACCCGCCGGACGACGAGCTCGCGTCCCGCGTCGAGGCGGCCCGAGCCGTGCGGACCCTGCCCACGGGCTGACCGCGACGAAAACGGGGTGCCACTGGTCGGGCCGAGGGCCACACTTGACGCTCGTGGGCCACGTCGACGTCAACGCAGTCAGCTTCCACCTGCCAGATGGCAGGCCGCTGCTGGACGACGTCACGTTCCGGGTCGGCGACGGCGCCACGGTCGCGCTGATCGGCCCGAACGGCACGGGTAAGACGACCCTGCTGCGGATCATCGCCGGTGACCTCGACCCGCACGGGGGAGCGGTGACGCGCAGCGGCGGGCTCGGCGTGATGCGCCAGTTCGTCGGTCAGGTGCGCGACACCTCCACCGTGCGCGACCTGCTGCTGACCGTCGCCCCGCCGCGCGTGCGGGTGGCGGCGCAGGCGCTGGACGTCGCGGAGCTCGCGATGATGGAGGCCGACGACGAGCCGACCCAGATGCGCTACGCGCAGGCGATCGCCGACTGGGCCGACGCCGGCGGCTACGAGGCCGAGACGCTGTGGGACGTGTGCACGGTCGCCGCGCTGGGCGTGCCCTTCGACAAGGCGCAGTGGCGCGAGGTGCGCACCCTCAGCGGCGGTGAGCAGAAGCGGTTGGTGCTGGAGGCGCTGCTGCGCGGACCGGACGAGGTGCTGCTGCTCGACGAGCCCGACAACTACCTGGACGTCCCCGCCAAGCGCTGGCTGGAGGAGCGGCTGCGTGAGACGCCCAAGACCGTGCTGCTCGTCAGCCACGACCGCGAGCTGCTCGACCGCGCCGCCGACCGGATCGCCACCCTCGAGCCGAGCGCGGCGGGCAGCACCGTCTGGGTGCACCCGGGGCACTTCGCGACGTACCACGAGGCCCGGCGCGAGCGCCTCGCGCGGCTGGAGGAGCTGCGCCGCCGCTGGGACGAGGAGCACCAGAAGCTCAAGGACCTCGTGCAGTACTACAAGACGAAGGCCGCCTACAACTCCGACATGTCCAGCCAGTACCACGCGGCCGAGAAGCGCCTGCAGCGGTTCCTGGACGACGGGCCGCCCGAGGCGCTGCCGCAGCTGCAGAACGTCCGGATGCGGCTGCAGGGCGGTCGTACCGGCAAGCGCGCGGTCATGTGCGAGCAGCTGGAGCTCGCCGGTCTGATGCAGCCCTTCGACCTCGAGGTCTGGTACGGCGAGCGGGTGGCGGTGCTGGGCTCCAACGGCTCGGGCAAGTCGCACTTCCTGCGGCTGCTGGCGGCCGGCGGCTCCGACCCGGACGCCGAGCACCGCCCGGTCGACGACGTGGTCATCGCGCCGGTGGCGCACCACGGCCGCGCGAGGTTGGGTGCGCGCGTGCGTCCGGGCTGGTTCGCCCAGACCCACGAGCACCCGCGGCTGGTCGGACGCACCCTGCTGGAGGTCCTGCACCGCGGTGACGAGCACCGCGACGGCCTGCCCCGCGAGCAGGCGGCGCGGGCGCTCGACCGCTACGAGCTGGCGCGCGCCGGCGAGCAGGTCTTCGAGTCGTTGAGCGGCGGTCAGCAGGCGCGGTTCCAGATCCTGCTCCTCGAGCTGAGCGGTGCGACGCTGCTGCTGCTCGACGAGCCCACGGACAACCTGGACCTGCACTCGGCGGAGGCGTTGGAGGAGGGGTTGGCGTCGTTCGAGGGGACGGTGCTGGCCGTGACGCACGACCGGTGGTTCGCACGAGGGTTCGACCGGTTCCTCGTGTTCGGTGCGGACGGCCACGTGTACGAGGCGCCCGAGCCGGTGTGGGACGAGACGAGAGTGGTCAGGCAGCGATGAGCGAGAGGCAGCAGACGATGGCGAGGACGCAGGGGGCCGGGGCGATGGAGACGACGAGGCAGTCGCAGGCGAGCCGGGACGAGCAGGTGCGCGGGCTGGTCGCCCGGGTGCTGCTCGTGGCCACGGTGGTCGTGGGCGTGCTGCGGGTGATCCTGGCGCAGTACCAGCACGACGCGTTCGTCCGGGCGTACGGCGAGTTCAAGCACCTGGACCTCACGACGTTCCTGGGCCAGGAGATCGCCAAGCGGGAGGTGCCCGGGCACGTGGACTCGGCGGTGTTCAGCCTGCTGTGCGCCGGGCTGCTCGTGCTGCCGCTGCTGCGCCGGGTGGTGGGTGGCCAGCCGTGGGCGCGGGTCTCCGCGCTGGTGCTGAGCGCCGCCGGTGGCCTGAACACGCTGGGCTCGGTCGCCGTGCCCTCCCCGTGGTGGTACAACGTCCTCACGCTGCTCATGGTGCTGATGACCGGCCTGGTGATCTGGCTGCTCTGGCGCGCGCCGGTCGAGCAGGACTACCTCGCGCGCTGAGTCTCCGTTCGGTCACG
The DNA here is from genome assembly GCA_963816695.1 of uncultured Actinomycetota bacterium. GTDB lineage: Bacteria > Actinomycetota > Actinomycetes > Actinomycetales > Angustibacteraceae > Angustibacter. Next base: position 839,286 of record CAWFLV010000001.1, on the reverse strand, counting down.
AGTTGGTGGCTGCTTCGGTCACGACCCCTGACGCCCGGCCGCGCGCCGTCCTAGCGTCGCCAACGTGCGCGACGTCCGCGACCTGGAGGTCGCGTCCGTGGGCGGCGGCTCGGACACCACCCCGGACGCGCTGCGTGCTGCCTGCGGGCTGCTCGTGCTGCTGCTGCCCCTGTGCGCGCTGCGGGTGTGGATGGTGGCGGCGCAGTGGCCGCAGTTCGTCCGGGCCTACGGCGGCGCGGGTGGTCTGGACATGCGCTCGTCGTCGGGCTGGGTGCTGGCCGAGCTGCGGACGCCGGGCCAGTGGGGCGTGCTGCTCGACCTGGTCGCGACGCTGGCCGCCGCAGGGTTCCTCGCGGCGGTGCTGCGCCGGTGGTGGGGCTCGCGCGCGCTCGCGGTGGCGCTGGTCTGCGCCGTGGGCGTGGACGTCGTGGCCTCGCTGGCCTACCCGGTGCCGTGGTGGTTCCTCGTCGCGGGGGTGCTGACGGCGGCCGGTGACCTGCTGCTCGTCGTGCTGCTCAGCCGGCCGTCCACCTCGATGCACCTGCAACCCGAGCCGCACGGCCTGAAAGAGCTTGCAGAAAGTTGCTGACGAGGTCTTCCATCGTGGGCCTCGCAGGGCTAGTGTCACGGCGAAACGGACACCTCGGACGCCGTCGTCCGCCCTGCTGGGAGCGCGCCATGACCGCAACGCCCCTGTCCACCGCTCGCCGGGTCTGGACCCTGCTGCTCGTGACCGTGCTGGCGGTGGCGCTGCTCGCGGCGGTGCCCGCGCGTCCGGCGCGGGCCGCCGACACCCCGCTGCCGACCTCGGTCACCCTGGTCGGGTCGCTGCAGAGCGAGCTCGGCTGCTCCGGCGACTGGCAGCCCGACTGCGCGAAGACGCACCTGGCGCGGGTGGGCGACACCACCGTCTTCGGCGCCCGCTTCACGCTCCCGGCCGGCAGCTACGAGCTCAAGGTCGCGCTGAACGACTCCTGGGACGAGAGCTACGGCCTGGACGGCGGCTCGGCGAACGTCCCGCTCGTGCTGGCGGGCACGGCGACGCTGGACTTCAGCTACGACCACGCCACCCACCGCATCGGCATCGCGCCCACCGACCTGCCCGGGCCCGTGACCGCGGCCGACAGGCAGCTCGCGACCCCGAGCCTGCGGGCGCCGCTGACCCGCGAGCGGTTCTACTTCCTGATGGCCGACCGGTTCGCCAACGGCGACCACGCCAACGACACCGGCGGCCTGACCGGGGGCCGGCTCGAGACGGGGTTCGACCCCACCGACAAGGGCTTCTACCACGGTGGCGACCTCAAGGGCGTCACCCAGCAGCTGGACTACATCAAGGGCCTGGGCACGACGGCGATCTGGCTCACCCCGTCGTTCAAGAACCGGCCGGTGCAGGGCAGTGGCGACAACGTCAGCGCCGGCTACCACGGCTACTGGATCACCGACTTCACCCAGATCGACCCGCACCTGGGCACCAACGCCGACATGAAGGCGCTCATCGACGCGGCGCACCGCAAGGGCATGAAGGTCTTCTTCGACATCATCACCAACCACACCGCGGACGTCATCGACTACACGCAGCAGAAGTACTCGTACATCAGCAAGGCCGATGCGCCGTACAAGGACGCGAACGGCAACGTCTTCGACGACAAGGACTACGCCGGCACCGACCACTTCCCGGCGCTGAACGCGGCGTCCTTCCCCTACACGCCGACGTTCCGCACCGACGCCGACAAGACGGTCAAGGTGCCGGCCTGGCTCAACGACCCCACGAACTACCACAACCGCGGCGACTCGACCTTCGCCGGTGAGAGCGCCGAGTACGGCGACTTCGTGGGGCTGGACGACCTGTTCACCGAGCAGCCGGACGTCCTCGACGGCATGACCAAGATCTACGAGAAGTGGGTCGACTTCGGCATCGACGGCTTCCGGATCGACACCGTCAAGCACGTCAACATGGAGTTCTGGCAGTCCTTCTCGCCGGCGATCCTCGCCCGGGCCAAGGCCAAGGGCAACGACGACTTCTTCATGTTCGGTGAGGTGTACGACGCGCGCCCATCGCTGATGTCGCAGTACACGACCACCGGCAAGCTGCCCGCGACCCTCGACTTCGGCTTCCAGGCCGCGGCGAAGGACTTCGCGGCGGGCAAGCCCACGACGGGCGTGCGCGACCTGTTCGCGGGCGACGACTACTACACCGACACCGACTCCAACGCCTACGAGCTGCCGACCTTCCTCGGCAACCACGACATGGGCCGGATCGCCATGATGCTCAAGGGCTCTGGCGTCCCGGCGGACGAGGTGCTCAAGCGCGACGAGCTGGCCCACCAGCTGATGTACCTCACCCGCGGCCAGCCGGTCGTCTACTACGGCGACGAGCAGGGCTTCGCCGGGGCCGGGGGCGACAAGGACGCCCGGCAGGACATGTTCGCCAGCCAGGTGGCCCAGTACAACAGCGAGGACGTCGTCGGTGGGCCGTCCGGCAGCCGCGACCGCTACGACACCAGCGCGCCGCTCTACCGCGCGATCTCGCAGGTCGCGGCCCTGCGCGCCGCCAACCCGGCGCTCGCGGACGGCACGCAGGTGCACCGCTACGCGTCGTCCGCCGCGGGCATCTACGCCTTCAGCCGCGTCGACCGCAAGACCAAGGTCGAGTACCTCGTCGCCGCCAACAACGCCACGACGCAGCAGTCCGTCGAGGTCGCGACCTTCGGTGACCGCACGACCTTCCGCCCGCTGACCGGCAGTCGGAAGCCCTTGCGCACCAACGCCGAGGGCCGCACCACGATCACCGTGCCGCCGCTGTCGGTCGCGGTGTGGAAGGCGACGCGTCCGGTCGACCACCGGCGCAGCGCGCCCGCGGTCTACCCCGCCGCGCCGCAGGCCGGCGCCGTCGTGGGTGGGCGTACCGAGATCGGCGTGTCCGTGCCCGAGAACGCGCTGGCTGAGGTGACCTTCGCCTACCGTCCCGTCGGTGCGACGGCCTGGCAGCGCCTGGGCACCGACGACAACGCGCCGTACCGCGTCTTCCACGACACCAGCGGCCTCGCGAAGGGCACCTTGGTCGAGTACCGCGCGGTGCTGCGCGACAGCAGCGGCAACTACTCCGCGACCTCGACGTACGGCATCGTCGGCGACCCGGCCCCCAGTGGTGGGTCCGGCGGCGGCGTCGGCCCGGTGACCCAGCCGGACGCCGTCAGCGTGCCGGGCGACCACAACAGCGAGATGGGCTGCACCGGCGACTGGCAGCCCGACTGCGCCCAGGCCCAGCTGGCGCTCGACCCGAACGACCAGGTCTGGAAGGGCACCTACACGCTGCCCGCCGGCCCGTACGCCTACAAGGCGGCGATCAACAACAGCTGGGACGAGAACTACGGCGCCGGCGGGGTCAAGAACGGCGCGAACATCTCCTACACCGCGCCCGCCGGGCCGGTCAGCTTCTACTACGACCACGCCACGCACTACGTGACGTCCGACGCCGAGGGCCCGATCGTGACCGTGCCCGGCTCCTTCCAGTCCGAGCTGGGGTGCACCGACGACTGGCAGCCGGCGTGCATGCAGCCGTGGCTGCAGGACCCGGACGGCGACGGCGTGCTCACCTGGCGCACCGACCGCATCCCCGCGGGGCACTACGAGGGCAAGGTGGCCCACGGCCTGTCGTGGGACGAGAACTACGGCGCCGGTGGCGCGCCGAACGGCGCCAACATCGGCTTCGACGTGCCGGGCGACGGCGTCATCACGACGTTCTCGTACACGCTGGCGACGCACGTGCTCACGGTGACGACCTCACGCGCCGGAGCGGCACCGGACCTCACGAAGGCCAAGGCGCACTGGGTGACGCGTGACCTGATCGCCTGGCCCGCGACCGCCGTGCCCGCGGGCACGGCCCCCGAGCGGCTGCGCTGGCGGTTGCACTGGTCGCCCACCGGCGGCCTCGCGGTCGACGACGAGGCCGTGACCGGCGGCGAGTCCGCGGCGCTGACGTACGACCCCGCCGGGCTGCCCGACGCCGTCGTGGCCAAGGACCCGCAGCTCAAGGGCTTCCTCGCCCTGCGGCTGTCGCGCTCGACCGCGCGCGAGGTGCCGCGGATCCTGCAAGGACAGGTCGCGGTGGCGCAGTACGACGACCTCGGCCGGCTCACCGACGCCACCGGCGTCCAGGTGCCACGGGTGCTCGACGACCTGTACGCGGGCGCTCGCGACGAGCGGCTCGGCCTGACCTGGCGCGGGCGCACGCCGTCGTTCGCGCTGTGGGCGCCGACTGCCACGGACGTCGACCTGCTGGTGTGGCGGCAAGGGCCGTGAAGGCGCTGCGCCGCAACGAGTCCAGCTACGACGAGACCGCAACGGCGTCTGGTCGGCGACGGGCCGTCACGAGTGGGACGGCGCGCAGTACCTGTACGACGTGACGGTCTACGCACCGTCCACGCGCGCGGTCGAGCACAACCAGGTGACGGATCCCTACTCGTTGACGCTGACGACCGACTCGACCCGGTCGGTGGTCGTCGACCTCAGTGACCGCACGCTGCAGCCGAGCCAGTGGCGCACCACCCCGTCGCCACGGCTGGCGCAGCACGTCGACTCGACCATCTACGAGCTGCACGTGCGCGACTTCTCGATCGGCGACGCGAGCGTCCCGGCGGCGCACCGCGGCACGTACCTCGCGTTCGCTGACGACGGTGAGGGCACCCGGCACCTGCGCGCGCTCGCCCGGGCCGGTCTGAACACCGTGCACCTGCTGCCGACGTTCGACATCACCTCGATCGAGGAGGACCGCAGCGAGCAGAAGACTCCCGCCTGCGACCTGGCCTCGCTGCCCCCGGACTCCGAGGAGCAGCAGGCCTGCGTGACGGCAGTCGCGAAGGACGACGCGTTCAACTGGGGGTACGACCCCTACCACTGGATGGCCCCCGAGGGCTCGTACGCCACCGACCCCGACGGCACGGCGAGGGTCAGCCAGTTCCGCACCATGGTCGGTGCGCTGCACGCCGACGGGCTGCGCGTCGTCCTGGACCAGGTCTTCAACCACACGTCGGCGTCCGGGCAGGCCGCGACGTCGGTGCTCGACAAGGTCGTGCCGGGCTACTACCACCGGCTGAACGTCTCCACCGGGGAGGTCGAGACCTCGACCTGCTGCCAGAACGTCGCGACCGAGCACGCCATGGCCGAGAAGATGATGGTCGACGCCGTCGTCACCTGGGCGCGCGACTACAAGGTCGACGGCTTCCGGTTCGACCTCATGGGGCACCACTCGCGCGAGAACATGCTCGCGGTGCGGCACGCCCTCGACGCGCTCACGCCGCGCCGGGACGGCGTCGACGGCAAGGCCGTCTACCTGTACGGCGAGGGCTGGAACTTCGGTGAGGTCGCGAACAACGCGCGCTTCTACCAGGCCACCCAGGGCCAGCTCGGCGGCACGGGCATCGGCACGTTCAGCGACCGGCTGCGCGACGCCGTCCGCGGTGGCGGACCGTTCGACGAGGACCCGCGCATCCAGGGCCTCGGCTCCGGCCTGGCCGGCGACCCCAACGGTGCGGCCGTGAACGGTGACGCCACCCAGCAGGCGGCGACGCTCGCGCACGCCACCGACCTGGTCGAGCTCGGGCTGGCCGGCAACCTGCGGGCGTATCGGTTCCGCGCGTCGTCCGGCGACGTCGTGCGCGGGGACGAGCTCGACTACAACGGCAGCCCGGCCGGCTACGCCGACCAGCCCGACGAGGTCATCAGCTACGTCGACGCGCACGACAACGAGACGTTGTTCGACGCGCTCACCTACAAGCTCCCGCAGAGCACCTCGATGGCCGACCGCGTGCGGATGAACACCGTGTCGCTGGCGACCACCGCGCTCGGCCAGTCGCCGTCGTTCTGGCACGCGGGCGCCGACCTGCTGCGCAGCAAGTCCTTGGACCGCAACAGCTTCGACTCCGGCGACTGGTTCAACACCCTGGACTGGACCGGTCACGACAACGGGTTCGGCCACGGCCTGCCGCCGAAGGCCGACAACGGTGCGAAGTGGGCGTTCCAGAAGCCGCTGCTCGGCGACGCGGCCCTCAAGCCCTCGCCGTCCGACGTCGCGACCGCCTCGGCCGCCGCGCAGGACCTGCTGCGGCTGCGGACCTCGTCCCCGCTGTTCACCCTCGGCTCGGCCGACCTGATCGAGACCAAGGTGGGCTTCCCGGTGTCCGGCACGCCCGCGGCGCACCCCGGCGTCATCGTCATGCGGGTCGACGACACGGTCGGGCCCGACGTCGACCCGGCGCTGCGCGGGCTCCTCGTCGTCATCAACGCGAGCGCGAGCCCCGTCGAGCAGCAGGTGCCGGGGCTGGCGAGCCACGGCCTGTCGCTCTCGCCGGTGCAGGCGAGTGGCAGCGACACTGTGGTGAAGGCCACCGCCTGGGACGCCACCACGGGGACGGCGACGGTGCCCGCGCGGACGGTGGCGGTGCTGGTGGAGCGGTGACCTCGGTGGACGGCTGAGGCACGGAGAGGACAGCCCGATGAGCGATGAGCAGGCGGTGCCGGAGACGCGTGGCTGCGCGGTGGAGCTGCTGGCCACCGTCGACCTCGGTCCGGAGATCCCGGGCATGCAGGGACGCCAGCTGCGCATGCGCAAGGTGACCATGGAGCCAGGAGCGGTCTTCGGCCCGGTGCACGACCACCAGGGCCGGCCGGGGACCGTCTACGTGCTGGAGGGGACCATCACCGACCACCGCGACGGGGTCGCCACGGACTACGGGCCGGGCGTGGGCTGGCCCGAGGACCGGAACACCCTGCACTGGCTGGAGAACCGGGGCACGGTCGCCGCGGTGGAGATCTCGGTCGACGTCGTCGCGGTCGAGTAGGCGGTCGCGCACCACGCGCTCCGAACCGGCTGAGTGCCGTTCCGCCCGCGTTTTGACCCCTGGTGAGCCCGGCGGGTACTCTGGGCTGTCGTCGTGCGGGTCCGGCGCGCCCTCCATCAGGGCGGACGCCGGTCGAGCGCGCGGCACCACTGCCAGCGGGCACCGCGACGTGCCTGACCAACTGTGACGAGAACGAAGGCTACGACCGTGCGTACGTACACCCCCAAGGCCGGCGAGGTCGACCGCCAGTGGCACGTCATCGACGCCACCGACGTCGTCCTGGGCCGTCTCGCGAGCCAGGTCGCCGTGCTCCTGCGCGGCAAGCACAAGGCCACGTTCGCGCCGCACGTCGACACCGGTGACTTCGTCGTCATCGTCAACGCCGACAAGGTCGCCCTGACCGGCGCCAAGCTCGAGCAGAAGAAGGCCTACCGCCACTCCGGCTACCCGGGCGGTCTGCGCTCGCGCACCTACGCCGAGATGCTGGAGAAGTTCCCGGCCAAGGCCGTCGAGAAGGCCGTCAAGGGCATGCTGCCGAAGAACTCGCTGGCCGCCGCCCAGCTGAGCAAGCTGAAGGTCTACGCCGGCCCCGAGCACCCGCACCAGGCGCAGAAGCCGCAGCCGTTCGAGATCACCCAGGTCGCGCAGTAAGCCACGGCCGAGCCGACACACGCACCACCCACCAGGAGTTCGAGGAGAACCGTGGCTGAGTCCACCACCGAGGTCGAGATCGACGTCGACAGCATCGACGCCGACAACGCGCCCAGCAGCTACACCAGCGAGTCCACCGACGCCCCCGTCCGCCGCGCGAGCGCGTCCGGCCCCGGCGCCGCGACCGGTCGCCGCAAGGAGGCCGTCGCCCGCGTGCGCATCGTCCCGGGCACCGGCCGCTGGTCGATCAACGGCCGCGACCTGGCGAGCTACTTCCCCAACAAGGTGCACCAGCAGATCGTCGGCGAGCCCTTCAAGGTGCTCGAGCTCGACGGCGCCTTCGACGTCATCGCCCGCGTGCACGGTGGCGGCCCCAGCGGCCAGGCCGGCGCGATGCGCCTCGGCGTGGCCCGCGCCCTCAACGAGGTCGACTCCGAGGCCAACCGCCCCGCGCTGAAGAAGGCCGGCTTCCTGACCCGCGACCCGCGCGCCATCGAGCGCAAGAAGGCCGGTCTGAAGAAGGCCCGCAAGGCTCCGCAGTACAGCAAGCGCTGATCCACCCGCGTCCTCATGGGGGCGCACGACGACGGCCCCGGGAGTACCGTTTCCCGGGGCCGTCGCCGTTGGACCGGCCGTTCGTCGACGAGAGGCAGCACCTGTGGCACGACTGTTCGGCACCGACGGGGTGCGAGGTGTGGCCAACCGCGACGTCACCGCCGAGCTCGCCCTCGACCTGTCGGTCGCAGCGGCTCACGTGCTGGCCGACGCCGGTGCCTTCGCCGGTCACCGCCCGTTCGCCGTCGTGGGCCGCGACCCACGCGCCTCGGGGGAGTTCCTCAGCGCGGCCGTGGCCGCCGGCCTCGCCAGCGCCGGCATCGACGTCCTGGACGTCGGGGTGCTGCCCACGCCGGCAGTGGCCTACCTCACCGGCGCCCGCGGCGCCGACCTCGGGGTCATGCTCTCGGCGTCCCACAACGCGATGCCCGACAACGGCATCAAGTTCTTCGCCCGCGGTGGCCACAAGCTCGACGACGTGATCGAGGACGCCATCGAGAAGCGGCTGCGCGAGCCCTGGGAGCGCCCGACGGGCGCCGCGGTCGGTCGCCTGCGCGCCGACCTCACCGCGGCCGACGACTACGTGGCCCACCTGCTCGGGGCGCTGCCCCACCGGCTCGACGGCGTGCACGTCGTCGTCGACTGCGCGCACGGCGCGGCCAGCGAGGTCGCACCGCGGCTGCTCGAGGCCGCCGGGGCGCGCGTCCACGTCATCGGCGGAGAGCCGGACGGCCTCAACATCAACGACGGCTACGGCTCGACGCACCTGGAGCAGCTGCAGGAGGCGGTCGTCCAGCACGGCGCCGACCTCGGTGTGGCGCTCGACGGCGACGCCGACCGCTGCCTCGCCGTGGACGCCGCCGGCCAGGTGGTCGACGGCGACCAGATCATGGCGATCCTGGCCCTGGCGCTGCGCGAGCGCGATGCGCTGGCGTCCGACACGCTCGTGGCCACGGTGATGAGCAACCTGGGTCTGATCCAGGCGATGCAGCGCGAGGGCATCGCGGTCGTGCAGACGGCCGTGGGCGACCGCTACGTCCTGGAGCGCATGCGGGCCGGGGGCTTCACCCTGGGCGGTGAGCAGTCGGGGCACGTGATCCTCACCGACCACGGCACCACCGGCGACGGCCTGCTCACGGGGCTGCTGCTCGCCTCTCGCGTCGCTCAGAGCGGCGTCCCGCTCGCCGAGCTCGCGACCGTGATGCAGCGTCTGCCGCAGGTGATGGTCAACGTCCCCGACGTCGACAAGAGCCGCGCCGGCGACGACGAGGACGTCCTCGCGGCGATCCAGGCCGCCGAGTCCGAGCTGGGCGGCACCGGGCGGGTGCTGCTGCGGCCGTCGGGCACCGAGCCGCTCGTGCGCGTCATGGTCGAGGCCGGCGAGGCGACTCAGGCCCAGGCGCTCGCCGACCGCCTGGCCGTTGTCGTCCGCGAACGGCTGGCGCTCACCTGTGAATAGGCTCCGCTGAACAGGCGCAGAAAACCCCGTGCGACCGGCAGCTCGCCCTGCGACAGTCGATGACCGTGACCCACGACCCGGTTCCCGACCTGCACGTCGTCGAGTTCGACCCGCTGACCGACGAGCGGCTGCTGCGCGGCTGGGTCGAGGCCGGCCTCGACAGCGCCCGCCACGAGTTCGGTGACCGCCACACCGTGTACTCCCTCGAGGAGGTGCGCGAGCGCTCCCGGACGGTCACGGACCGACGGTTCGTGATGCTCGCGGCCGTCGTGGGCGACGAGGTCGTCGGTGAGGCGAACCTGCACCTGCCGATCAAGGACAACGTCCACTTCACGGCGGTGTGGCTGAGCGTGCGGCCCGGCTGGCGTCGACGCGGCATCGGCAGCGCGCTGCTCGAGGAGGTGGAGCGTCAGGCGCGAGCCGCCGACCGCACGACGATCTGCGTCGAGAGCGACACCGCGGCCGGGCGTCCGGCCGCGGCGGAGGCGTTCGCCCCGAAGCAGGGCTACGCCAAGGCGCTGGTGAACCTGCGCAGCGACCTCGACCTGCCCGCCGGCGACCTCGACGAGCTGCTGGCGCCCATCGAGGCCGAGGCCAGGGCGCACGCCGGCGACTACGACGTGCTGACGTGGTGGGACGACGTCCCCGAGCAGTGGCTCGACCAGCGCGCGGTGCTCTCGGCCCGGATGTCGACCGACGCGCCGATGGGGGACCTCGCGACGGAGGAGGAGGTGTGGGACGCCGAGCGCGTGCGCGAGGCCTTCCGCGTGGCCCGCGCCCAGGGCCGGCGGGTCGTCGAGACCGTCGCCGTGCACCGCGCGAGCGGGCAGGCGGTGGCCTTCACGAACATCGGGATCGCGGAGCACACGCCCGACATGGCCTACCAGTGGGACACGCTCGTGCTGGCCGAGCACCGCGGTCACCGGCTCGGCCAGCTGGTGAAGGCGGCCAACCTGCGAGCCCTGCGAGCCGAGCTCCCCGGCGTCCGGCGCGTGGTGACGTGGAACGCCGACGTCAACGAGCCGATGCTCCGCGTCAACCGCGAGCTCGGGTTCGAGTCGGTGGGCTTCAACACCGAGTGGCAGAAGCACCTGCTCTGAGCCCCTCCGCCACCCGCCCCGCTTTCCGCCACCCAAGCCGCTTTGCGTCGTCCGGCCGCGGCCTGGCTGGCGGAAGCACCGGTGCGTACGCCACCCAGGCCGCGGTTGAGCGGCGCAAAGCGGCCCAAGCGGCGGAAAGCAGCCTGAACGGCGGAAGCGGGGGGGTCAGGACTTGCGCAGGCGGATGCGGGTGACGGCGTGGTCGGCGCCCTTGGTGAGCACCAAGGTGGCCCGGCCCCGGGTGGGGCGGACGTTGTCGACGAGGTTGGGCTCGTTCGTGCGGGCCCAGATCGACAGGGCGGTCTCGACGGCCTCGTCGTCGGACAGCGCCGCGTAGCGGTGGAAGTACGACGACGGGTCGGCGAAGGCGGTGCGGCGCAGCCGCAGGAACCGGTCGACGTACCAGCGCCGCACGTCGTCGGTCTTGGCGTCGACGTAGACCGAGAAGTCGAAGAAGTCGCTCACGGCGACGCCGGAGCGGCCGTGGGCGTCGACCCGCGGCGGCTGCAGCACGTTCAGGCCCTCGACGATCAGGACGTCGGGCTGGCGCACCACCACGTGCTCGTCGGGGACGATGTCGTAGGTGAGGTGGGAGTAGACCGGAGCGCTCACCTCCGCCCGGCCGGACTTGACCGCGGCGACGAAGCGCAGCAGCGCGCGCCGGTCGTAGGATTCCGGAAAACCCTTGCGGTGCAACAGGTTCCGACGCTCGAGCTCGGCGTTGGGCAGCAGGAAGCCGTCGGTGGTCAGCAGCTCGACCGTCGGTGTCTCCGGCCAGGCCGCGAGCAGGTCGCGCAGCAGGCGGGCCGTGGTCGACTTGCCCACCGCGACCGAGCCCGCGATGCCGATCACGAACGGCACGCGGGCACCGCGTTCGCCCAGGAAGTCGCTGGTCACCCGGTGCAGCTGCGCCGCCCCTCGCACGTAGAGGTTGAGCAGCCGCGAGAGGGGGAGGTAGACCTCCTCGACCTCGCGCAGGTCGACGCGGTCGCCCAGGCCCTCGAGGCGCTCGACGTCCGCCGCGCTGAGGGTCAGCGGGGTCTGCTCGCGCAGCGCAGCCCACGCCGCACGGTCCAGCTCGACGTACGGTGAGGGCAGGCTGGCGCCGTTGCCGTTGGCCACGACGGGCAAGGCTACCCTTGAGCCCATGTGCGGAATCGTCGGGTACACCGGCCCAGCAGGTGGCGTGGACGCCCTCGACGTCGTGCTCGAGGGGCTGCGGAGGATGGAGTACCGCGGCTACGACTCGGCCGGTGTCGTCATCCAGGCCGCTGGCGGGCTGGCCACGCAGAAGCGGGCCGGCAAGCTCGCCAACCTCGAGAAGGCGCTGTCGGACGAGCCGCTGCCGCACGGCGTCACGGGCATCGGCCACACGCGCTGGGCGACGCACGGCGCACCGAACGACGACAACGCCCACCCGCACCTCGGCGGGGGCGGCCGCCTCGCGCTCGTCCACAACGGGATCATCGAGAACTTCGCCGCGCTGAAGGCCGAGCTGGTGGCGGACGGCGTCGAGTTCGCGTCCCAGACCGACACCGAGGTGGCGGCGCACCTCGTCAGCCGCGCGTACGACGAGCTCGGCGACCTCTCCGAGGCCATGCGCGCCGTCTGCAACCGCCTCGAGGGCGCCTTCACGCTGCTCGCCGTCCACGCGGACGCGCCGGGCGTCGTCGTCGGCGCCCGCCGCAACTCCCCGCTGGTTGTCGGCCGCGGCGAGGGCGCGAACTTCCTCGGCTCGGACGTCGCGGCGTTCATCCAGCACACCCGCGAGGCGATCGAGCTCGGCCAGGACCAGGTCGTCACCATCACGCCCGACACGATCGACGTCGTCGACTTCGCCGGTCAGCCCGCCGTGACGAAGGAGTACCACGTCGACTGGGACGCCTCGGCGGCCGAGAAGGGCGGCTACCCGAACTTCATGATGAAGGAGATCGAGGAGCAGCCGCACGCCGTCGCCGACACGCTGCTCGGCCGCACGGACGCCGACGGCCACCTCGTGCTCGACGAGCTGCGCATCGACGAGCAGGTGCTGCGCTCGATCGACAAGATCATCGTCATCGCCTGCGGGACGTCGTCGTACGCCGGCCAGGTGGCCAAGCTGGCCATCGAGCACTGGTGCCGCATCCCCACCGAGGTCGAGCTGGCGAGCGAGTTCCGCTACCGCGACCCCGTGGTCAACGAGAAGACCCTCGTCGTCGCCATCTCGCAGTCCGGCGAGACCATGGACACGCTCATGGCCATGCGGCACGCCCGCGAGCAGGGCGCCAAGGTCGTGGGCATCTGCAACACCCACGGCTCGACGATCCCGCGCGAGTCCGACGCCGTGATCTACACCCACGCCGGGCCCGAGGTCGCCGTCGCCTCGACCAAGGCGTTCCTCGCCCAGATCACGGCGTGCTACCTGCTGGGCCTCTACCTGGCGCAGCTGCGCGGCAACAAGTTCGAGGACGAGGTGCGCGAGATGCTGCACCAGCTCGCGCAGGTGCCCCAGCAGATCCAGCAGGTGCTCGACACCATCGAGCCGGTCCGGGCGCTCGGCCGCGAGATGGCCGACGCCAAGGTCATCCTCTTCCTCGGTCGGCACGTGGGCTTCCCGGTGGCCCTCGAGGGCGCGCTGAAGCTCAAGGAGCTCGCCTACATCCACGCTGAGGGCTTCGCGGCCGGCGAGCTCAAGCACGGCCCGATCGCGCTGATCGAAGAAGGGCTGCCGGTCTTCGTGATCGTCCCCTCCCCCCGCGGTCGCGACTCGCTGCACAGCAAGGTCGTGTCGAACATCCAGGAGATCCGCGCCCGTGGCGCACGCACGATCGTCATCGCCGAGGAGGGCGACGACGACGTCGTGCCGTACGCCGACACGGTGATCCGGGTGCCGCAGACCCCTACGCTGCTCGCGCCGCTCGTCACCACCGTGCCCCTGCAGGTCTTCGCCTGCGAGCTCGCCATGGCCAAGGGGCTCGACGTCGACCAGCCCCGCAACCTCGCCAAGTCCGTCACCGTCGAGTAGCGGCCCGGCTGTGATCGTGGGCGTGGGCATCGACGTCGTCGACATCGAGCGGTTCGGCCGCACCCTCGAGACGACGCCGCGGCTGCGCGAGCGGCTGTTCACCGACGGTGAGCGCTCGCTGCCCCTGGCCTCGCTCGCGGCCCGGTTCGCGGCCAAGGAGGCCCTCGCCAAGGCGCTCGGCGCGCCCGTCGGCCTGCACTGGCACGACGCCACGGTGCTCACCCACGACTCGGGGCGCCCCGAGCTCGTGGTGACCGGCACCGTGAAGGCCCGCGCGAGCGAGCTGGACGTCGCCCACCTGCACCTGTCGATGTCGCACGACGCGGGCATCGCGAGCGCCGTGGTCGTGGCGGAGTCCGCGTGAGCCGCCGATGATCCGCGCCCACTCCGTGGCGGCGGTGCGCCGAGCGGAGGCCGCCGCCATGGCGCAGGTGGCCGACGGCGAGCTCATGCAGCGGGCCGCCACCGCGCTGGCCGGGTGCGTCGTCGGCGAGCTGACGTCGTCCACCGGCCCGGGGCGCCACGGCGTGTACGGCGCGCGCGTCGTCCTGCTCGTCGGCCCCGGCTCCAACGGTGGGGACGCCCTGCACGCCGGCGCCCGGCTGGTGCGCCGCGGGGCGCGGGTCGACGCGGTGATGGTCGCCTCCGACGTGCACGCCGAGGGCGCTCGCGCGCTGCGCACCGCCGGTGGGTCCGTGCGCGAGCTGCGCACCCCGGGCGAGGGGCGCACCTGGCGGGCGTTCCCGCCGGTGACGGCCGAAGCGCTGCAGAGCCTGCTGCAGCGCGCCGACGTGGTCGTCGACGGCATCCTCGGCATCGGCGGGCGCCCGGGCCTCACCGGCCCCGCCGCCGACGCCGTCCGGCTCGTGCCGCCGCAGGCCACCGTGGTTGCGGTCGACCTGCCCAGTGGGGTCGACCCCGACACCGGTGCGGTGGGCGGCGTCGCCGTGCGCGCTGACGTCACGGTGACGTTCGGGACGGCGAAACCAGCCCTGCTGGTGGGGCCGGCCGCCCAGCACGCCGGGCACGTCGAGGTGGTCGACATCGGGCTCGACCCGGCCCTGCTCGCGGCGCCGGCTGTCGGCCGGCTGGAGCAGGGCGACCTCGCCGCCGCGTGGCCGTGGCCGGGGCCGGACGACGACAAGTACCGGCGCGGTGTGCTCGGGATCGTGGCGGGCGGCCGGACGTACACGGGTGCGGCGGTGCTCGCCGTCGGGTCGGCGGTGCGAGCCGGTGCGGGCATGGTGCGCTACGTCGGCCCCCGCGAGCCCACCGACCTGGTGCGGGCCCGCTGGCCCCAGGCGGTGCCCGGCACCGGGCGGGTACAGGCCTGGGCGGTCGGCTCGGGGGTCGACCCCGACGACCCCGAGCAGCGCGAGCACGTCGAGCGGGCGCTCGCGAGCGACCTGCCGTGCCTCGTGGACGCCGGTGCGCTGGAGGTCGTCGCGACCCGTACCGCTCCCACGCTGCTGACGCCGCACGCAGGCGAGCTCGCGCGGCTGCTGACCCGCCTGGAGGGCTCTGACTGCGCCCGTGAGGCGGTCGAGGCCGAGCCCCTGGCGCACGCCCGCCGCGCCGCGGACGCCCTCGGGGCCACGGTGCTGCTCAAGGGCACCGTGACCCTCGTCGTCCCCCCGGGTGGCGGCACGGTGCTCGCGCAGGCCGACGGACCGCCCTGGCTCGCCAGTGCGGGGTCCGGCGACGTGCTCGCCGGGCTCGCGGGGACGCTGCTGGCCGGGGGCCTGGAGCCCGTGCTCGCCGGGGCGGTGGCCGCCGCGGTGCACGGCCGGGCCGGTGCCCTCGCGAGCGGTGGCGGCCCGCTGGACGCGCTGCGGCTGCTCGACGCGCTACCGGACGCCGTGCGCGGCCTCTCCCGGGCGGCGGGGCCCGCGAGTGCCCCCGCGGGACGTGCGTGAGCCGCCCGGCCTGGGACACTGGAGGGGTGAGCCACCCGACCGCGCCCGTGCTGCCTGCCGAGGCGGTCATCGACCTCGCGGCCCTGCGGTCGAACGTCGCCGCGCTGAAGCAGCACGCGGGGCAGGCCGACGTGATGGCGGTGGTGAAGGCGGACGCCTACGGGCACGGCCTGGTCCCGTGCGCCCGCGCGGCCCGCGCCGGCGGTGCGGCCTGGCTCGGCGTGGCCCAGCTGGCCGAGGGGCTCGCCCTGCGAGCAGCAGGCGACACCGGGCGGCTGATGTCGTGGCTGCACGTCCCGGGTGACGACTTCGCCGCCGCGGTGGCCGCGGACATCGACCTGAGTGCCAGCGCGCCGTGGGCGGTCGACGAGATCGCCGCCGCGGCCCGGGCCACCGACCGCACGGCCCGCCTGCACCTGAAGATCGACACCGGCCTGTCGCGCGGCGGGGCGAGCGCCCGCGAGTGGTCCGACCTCGTCGACCGCGCGCTGAAGGCGCAGGCCGAGGGGCTGGTGGAGGTCGTGGGGATCTGGTCGCACCTGGCCTGGGCGGACGCCCCTCAGCACCCGACCGTCGCCCGGCAGCACGAGGCGTTCGAGGCGGCCCTTCGCGTGGCGCACGAGCGGGGCGCCCGTCCGCAGGTGCGTCACCTCGCCAACTCCGCAGCCACGCTCACCAGCCCGGCGCTGCACTACGACCTGGTGCGTCCGGGGCTGGCCGTGTACGGCCTGTCGCCGGTGCCCGACCTCGGGACGCCCGCCGACTTCGGCCTGCGCCCGGTGATGACGTTGCGGGGACGCCTCGCGCTGGTCAAGCAGGTGCCGGCCGGGTCGGGTGTGTCGTACGGGCACGCCTACACGACCTCCACCGACACCACGCTCGCCCTCGTGCCGCTCGGGTACGGCGACGGCCTGCCGCGCGCCGGCACCAACGTCGGCCCGCTGCAGGTGGCCGGACGCCGCCACACCGTGGCCGGGCGCGTCTGCATGGACCAGGTGGTGGTCGACCTCGGCGACCGGCCCGACGTCGAGTCCGTGCGGGCCGGTGACCCCGTCGTCGTGTTCGGTGACGCGGCCCGTGGCGAGCCGACGGCGCAGGACTGGGCGGACGCCGTCGACACGATCTCCTACGAGATCGTCACGCGGATCGGCTCACGCGTGCCCCGGCGGTACGTCGGCGAGGACGCCCCGTGAGATCGCCCTCCCGAGCGCTCATCGGTGCCGGGGCCGGGCTGGCCGCGGCCGGCGTGGGTGCTGCCCTCGGCCTGGCCGCCGAGCGCTGGACCGCCGGGCGGGCGCGCGAGACGGGCTTCGGTGAGGCGTTCGGCAGCCTGCGCGGGGTGCCCCAGCGCGTCGCCGCCGACGACGGCACCGGGCTGTACGTCGAGGTCGACGAGCTCGACGTCGCCGGGTCACCGGCCCCCGGCAGCGAGGACGGCGACCCGCTGACGATCGTCTTCAGCCACGGCTTCTGCCTCAACCAGGACATCTGGCACTACCAGCGGCAGTGGCTGCGCGGTCGCTACCGGATGGTCTTCTGGGACCAGCGCGGCCACGGCCGCTCCGAGACCGGGCCGGACGACCACTACACCGTCGACCAGTGCGGCGCCGACCTGCGCGCCGTCATCGAGGCGACCGCACCCACCGGCCCGCTGGTGCTCGTCGGGCACTCGATGGGCGGCATGACCGTCATGGCGTTCGCGGGTGAGCGTCCCGACCTCGTCCGCGACCGCGTGCGGGGGGCGGCCCTGGTGGCCACCAGCCCTGGCGGCCTCGCCGACGTCCACTGGGGTTTCGCCGAGTCGCTCGGTCGCATCGCGCACAAGGTCGCCCCGGTGGCGCTCGTCGGCCTCACCCGCGCGCCCCGGCTGGTCGACCGCACCCGCCGCATCGGCAGCGACCTCGAGCAGCTCATGGTCAAGCGCTACTCCTATGCCTCCGACGTCCCGCCCGAGCTCGTGCGCTTCACCGCCGCCATGATCGCCGCGACGCCGATCGACGTCGTGTCCCACTTCCTGCCCGGCTTCGACGTCCACGACAAGGCCGAGGCGCTCGCGGCCCTCGACGGCATCGAGTCGCTGGTGCTCTCCGGCGCCGAGGACCTGCTGACCCCCACCGACCACAGCGAGGCCATCGTGCGCCGGCTGCCCGGGGCCGAGCACGTCGTCGTGCCGGACGCCGGGCACATGGTGATGCTCGAGCACCCCGACGTCGTCAACCTGCACCTCGGTGAGCTCGTCGAGCGCTCCGAGCGGGCCGCGGCCAGCCGCGAGCCGCGGCGACGCCGCAGGGCGCGTCGGGCCTGACCCGGTCCTCGGCCGGGCCGTGCAGGAGCGGCGCCCGCGCCCCTGCCGCGCGGCCCGTACGATGGCGCCCGTGCACGCCGAGACCACCGTCGCGAGCCGCGACGCCATGCACGCGCTCGGACGGCGGCTGGCCGGTCTGCTGCGCGCCGGCGACCTCGTCGTCCTCACCGGCGAGCTCGGGTCCGGGAAGACCACGCTGACGCAGGGCATCGGTGCCGGGCTGGGGGTGCGAGGGCCGGTCACCTCACCGACGTTCGTCATCGCGCGGGCGCACCCCAGCGAGGTCGGTGGGCCGCCGCTGGTGCACGTGGACGCCTACCGGCTCGGCTCGATCGCGGAGGTCGACGACCTCGACCTCGACACCAGCCTCGACGAGGGCGTCACCGTCGTCGAGTGGGGGCAGGGACTCGTCGACGACCTCGCGACCGACCGGCTCGACATCTCGATCAGCCGACCGCGAGGGGCGGCGACGCCGGCCGTCGTGCCCGACAGCGACGGTGACGACGACGGCACCGACGGCACCGACGGCCCGGACGATCTCGACGGCCCGGACGATCTCGACGAGCTCGACGAGCCCCGCACCGTGGTCATCGACGGGCTCGGCGCGCGCTGGGCCGACGTCCGGTGGCGGGAGTGAGCCGCGTGCTCCTGCTGGCGATCGACACCGCCACCCCGGCCGTCACCGTCGCGCTGCACGACGGCGACCACGTGCTGGCCGAGACGACGCAGGTCGACGCGCGCCGGCACGCCGAGCTGCTTGCCCCCGGCATCGAGACCGTCCTGGCCGAGGGAGGCGTTGCCGCGCGTGACCTCACGGCGATCGCCGTCGGCACCGGGCCGGGGCCGTTCACCGGGCTGCGGGTCGGGTTGGTGACCGCGCGCACGCTGGCGGCCACGCTCGCCGTCCCCGTGTACGGCGTGTGCACGCTCGACGCCCTCGCGCTGCAGGCCGTCGAGGACGGCGCTGTCGGCACAGGGCCGTTCATCGTCGCCACCGACGCCCGGCGCCGCGAGGTCTACTGGGCGCAGTACGAGGCCGGATCGCCTGTGCCACAGCGCACCTGCGGCCCGGCCGTGGCCCTGCCGGCGGACGTGCCGGTCGACGGACGGCCTGTGGTGGGGCGCGGGGCGGACCTCTACCCCGACCTGCTCGGCGCGCGCGTGGGGCCGGCGGACCCCTCGGCCGGCTTCGTCGCCGAGCTCGTGCTGCGCTCCCTGCGGGCCGGCACCGACGTCTCGGACACCACGCCCCGCTACCTGCGCCGTCCCGACGTGCACGAGGGTGGCGGCCACAAGAGCGTCCTGGGATGACGGTGCGGCTGCGGCCGATGCGCTGGTGGGACGTCGAGCCGGCACTGCCCGTCGAGGCCGAGCTGTTCGGTGCCGAGGCGTGGACCGCCGAGACCTGGTGGGCCGAGCTGGCCCAACGAGGGCGCCACTACCTCGTGGCCGAGGCCGAGGACGGCGCGCTGGCGGGCTACGGCGGCGTCCTGGTCAACGGGGCCGACGCCGACGTGATGACGGTGGCGGTCGCCCCGGGTCACCAGGGCCGCGGGTACGGGCGCGT
This sequence comes from uncultured Actinomycetota bacterium, assembly GCA_963816695.1. Classification (GTDB taxonomy): domain Bacteria; phylum Actinomycetota; class Actinomycetes; order Actinomycetales; family Angustibacteraceae; genus Angustibacter. The sequence continues at coordinate 819,890 of CAWFLV010000001.1, read as the reverse complement.
CGTGCTGAGCGCGCTGCTGGACCTGGCCGCCGAGCGCGGGGCGGTGCAGGCCCTGCTGGAGGTGCGCGCCGACAACGCGCCGGCCCAGCGGCTGTACGAGCGCCTCGGCTTCAAGCGGATCGCCGTGCGCCGCGGCTACTACCGCTCGCCCCAGGGATCGGTGGACGCCTGGGTCATGCGCCGGCGTCCGCTGAAGGGTCCCGCCGCGTCGCCGGATAGCCTGCCGGGATGAGCGCCGTGCCGGATGAGGGCCCGCTGGTCCTCGGGATCGAGACGTCCTGCGACGAGACCGGTGTCGGCATCGTCCGGGGCCGGACACTGCTCGTCGACGCGGTCGCCAGCAGCGTCGAGGAGCACGCCCGGTTCGGTGGTGTCGTGCCGGAGGTCGCCAGCCGGGCGCACCTGGAGGCCATGGCGCCGACGATCGAGCGGGCGTGCACCCAGGCTGGCGTGCGGCTGGGCGACGTCGACGCGATCGCGGTCACCAGCGGCCCGGGCCTGATGGGCGCCCTGCTCGTCGGCGTGGCGGCGGCCAAGTCGCTGGCGCTGGCCCTCGGCACGCCGCTGTACGGCGTCAACCACCTCGCGGCGCACGTCGCCGTCGACCAGCTCGAGCACGGGCCGCTGCCCGAGCCGACCATGGCCCTTCTCGTGTCCGGCGGGCACTCCTCGCTGCTGCTCGTGCCGGACGTCACGAACGACGTCCGACCCCTCGGCTCGACGATCGACGACGCCGCCGGCGAGGCCTTCGACAAGGTCGCGAGGCTGCTCGGGCTGCCGTTCCCCGGCGGACCGCACGTCGACCGCATCGCCCGCGACGGTGACCCGGCGGCCATCGCGTTCCCGCGCGGTCTGACGCGCCCCCGCGACCTCGAGCAGCACCGGTACGACTTCTCGTTCTCCGGGCTGAAGACGGCGGTGGCGCGGTGGGTCGAGTCGCGCCAGGCGGCCGGTGAGCCGGTGCCGGTGGCGGACGTCGCCGCGAGCTTCCAGGAGGCGGTCGTCGACGTGCTGACGCGCAAGGCGGTGGCCGCCTGTCGTGCCGAGGGGGTCGACACCCTGCTCGTCGGTGGCGGGGTCGCGGCCAACTCCCGCCTGCGTGCCATGGCTCAGGACCGTTGTGACGCAGCAGGTATCACCCTGCGCGTGCCGCGGCCCGGGCTGTGCACCGACAACGGCGCGATGGTGGCAGCGCTCGGCGCCCAGATGGTCCGGCGAGGTCGCACGCCCTCGTCCCTCGACCTGCCCGCCGACTCCTCGATGCCCGTGACGACGGTGCTGGTCTGAACGCCGTGGCGCTGCCGTCGTCGCTGGACCTGTCCGGTCGGGCCGCCGTGGTCACCGGGGCCGGTAGCCCTGACGGCATCGGCTTCGCCTGCGCGCGGGCGCTGGGCGAGCTCGGGGCCACGGTGCTGGTCTGCGCCACGAGCGAGCGGGTGCACGAGCGCGCCGAGGAGCTGCGCGCGCTGGGGGTCGACGCAGCCGGCTTCGTCGGCGACCTCACCGACGAGACCGCCGTGTCGGCGCTCGCATCGGCTGCGCTGCAACGATGGGGCGGCGTCGACGTCCTCATCAACAACGCCGGCATGGTGTCGACCGCAGACCCGGACATGCACTCCGGCGGCATCGCGGAGACCTCCCTCAGTGCCTGGCAGGCGTCACTGCGGCGCAACCTCGACACCGCCTTCCTCGTCACCCGCGCCGTCGTGCCCGGGATGGCCCGGCGCGGCTGGGGGCGCGTGGTCATGGTCGGGAGCATCACCGGCCCGCTCATGGCGACGTCCGGTGACGTCGCCTACGCGGCCGCCAAGGCCGCGGTGGTCGGGCTCACCCGCGCCGCGGCCCTGGACGTCGCCGCTGACGGCGTCACCGTGAACACGGTGGCGCCGGGCTGGGTCGACACCGCCTCGCAGAGCGAGGCCGAGGCGGCGCACGGACGCGCGGTGCCGCTCGGGCGCAGCGCGCGGCCGGACGAGGTCGCCAGCGCGGTCGCCTGGCTCGCCAGCCCGGGGGCGTCGTACGTGACCGGGCAGGTGGTCGTCGTCGACGGCGGCAACTCCGTGGCCGAGGCCCGCGGCCCCGCGGGCCGGCCCTAGCCGTCGGAGCCGGCGCGCACCTCGACGCCCAGTGCTGCCGCGAGGGTGATGGCCTGCGAGACGTCGACGATCGCACCGCGCAGCTGGACGCTGGTGGGGTCGATGCCGTCGAGTGCGCTGCCCCGCAGGTCCGCGCCTCGCAGGTCGGCGCCGTCCAGCACGGCCGCGGACAGATCGACGTCGCGCAGCGTCGCCTCCTGGAGCCGGGCCAGGCTGAGGTCGGCCTCACGCATCCGGACGCCGTCGAACGTGCACTTGCGCAGGTCCGCCGCGCGCAGCCCGGTGAACGACCAGTTGCCGCCCTCGACGGTGAACGGCCCGAACGTGCACCCCTCGAACCGGCTCCCCACCAGCTTGCAGCGCACGAACCGGGTGTCGAAGAACCCGCACAGGGCGAAGGTGCAGTTCACGAACGCCGACTCGGTGAGCTCGGCGGCGCTGAAGCGCACGCCGCGAAAGGCGCACTCGGTGAACTGCGCACCCTGCACCCTCGCCTCGGTGAGGTCGGTGTCGAGGAACCGCTCGCCCTCGAAGGTCTGGCCCGAGAGGTCGTCCACCCGGCGACCCTACTCGGGCGCTGCCTCTCTGCGGCCAGTGGACGTCACTCACCGGGCGGGTCGGCCGCTCCTCGCAGCAAGCCCTGCAACAGGTCGAGGAAGACCCGCTGGCCTCTGACCAGCAGCGGCCGGGCCGACTCGACGTCGACCCAGTCCGCGCGGTCGATCTCCGGGAACTGCTGCGACCGGCCCGACTTCGGCGGCCACTCGAGCTCGAAGGTGCCGGGCTGCACCGCCTCGACGTCGAGGTCACCTTCGAGCGCCCACACGGTCAGGCGCTTGCCGCTGGGTTGCCGGACCTCGCCGAGCGACCGCAGCCGACCGTCGGGCACCGGCACGCCGAGCTCCTCCTCGAACTCACGTCGCGCTGCGTGCTGTGCGTCCTCGGCGTCGTCGTACTCGCCCTTCGGCACCGACCAGGACGCCTCCTGCCGGTGCGCCCAGAAGGGGCCGCCCATGTGCCCGATCAGCACCTGGAGCGTGCCGGTGGTGGTGTACCGGTAGAGCAGGATCCCCGCACTGCGCACCACCATGACGCCTCGCCCTCCGCCAGGACCCTGACCGTCCTCGAACACTCGGCCAACGGCCGCCGCACAACCGCTCCCTAGCGTCGATCGTGCCAGTCAGCAGGACGTCGCGGGGCGGCGTCCCGACACAGGAGGACACATGCGACGCACGACCATCGCGGCCGGGATCGCCGCGGCCGCCATCGCGGGCACGGCGCTGGCCGTCCCGGCCATGGCCGACAGCACCACGCCGCCGACCCAGCTGGCGAGCAGCTCGGCGGCGGCGCCGGGCGCGGCCGGCCTCACCGACGCCCAGCAGCAGGAGCTGGACGACTTCCTCGCCGCCCACCCCAAGGTCGCCCAGGCCCTGGTCGACCGGATCGAGCGCTGGAAGACGTTCGCCGACGCCCACCCCGAGCTCGTGGCCGAGCTCAAGAAGGTCGCGGGTCTGCCGCATGAGCAGCGCCGGGCCGAGCTGAGCACGTGGCTCACGGCGCACCCGGACGACGCGAAGGCGTGGCACGCGTTCCGGCAGCAGGTGCGCCAGGACCGGCAGAACCGCCGCGAGCAGCGCCGTGAGCGCCGTCAGGAGCGACGCGACGCGCGCGGGACGGCCACCACCAGCTGACGGGCCGCGCGGAGCGCGCCCGGCCGGGCAGCGGGCGGCCGGGCGCACCGCGCGGTGGCAATCCGCTTGCGCTGCGCGCCTAAGGTGGACGTCGTGCGACAGCAGCGAAGGGACGCCGGGCGCCGGCGTCCCGGCGGGCTGACGCCGCAGCAGGTCGAGGCGCGCCGGGCGAGCGTGCCGCAGATCTCCTACCCGCAGCTACCGGTCAGCGACGTGCGCGAGGAGATCGCTGCCGCCATCCGCGACCACCAGGTCGTGATCGTCGCCGGCGAGACCGGGTCCGGCAAGACCACGCAGCTGCCGAAGATCTGCCTCGAGCTGGGTCGCGGGGTGAGCGGCGTCATCGGGCATACCCAGCCGCGGCGGATCGCGGCGCGCACGGTCGCCGAACGCATCGCCGAGGAGCTCGGCACCGGCGTCGGCGAGCTCGTGGGCTGGAGCGTGCGCTTCACCGACCGCACCGGCCCGCGGACGCTGGTGAAGGTCATGACGGACGGCATCCTGCTGGCCGAGATCCAGCGCGACCGGATGCTGTCGCGGTACGACACGCTGATCATCGACGAGGCGCACGAGCGTAGCCTCAACGTCGACTTCCTGCTGGGCTACCTCAAGCAGCTGCTGCCCCGTCGCCCGGACCTCAAGGTCGTCATCACCTCCGCGACCATCGACCCGGAGCGGTTCTCGCAGCACTTCGGCGGCGCGCCGATCATCGAGGTCTCCGGCCGCACGTACCCCGTCGAGCTGCGCTACCGGCCGGTCGTCAACCCCGACGACCCGACGTCCGACCCCGACCGTGACCAGGTGCAGGCGGTCTGCGACGCGGTGGCCGAGCTGGCCGGCGAGGGGGACGGTGACGTCCTGGTGTTCCTGTCGGGTGAGCGCGAGATCCGCGACACCGCGGAGGCGTTGCGCGCCATGGATCTTCGCCGCACCGAGGTGCTGCCGCTGTACGCGCGCCTGTCGTCGGCGGAGCAGCACCGCGTGTTCGAGCCCCACACCGGGCGGCGCGTGGTCCTCGCCACCAACGTCGCCGAGACGTCGCTGACCGTGCCGGGCGTCCGGTACGTCGTCGACCCCGGCACCGCGCGGATCTCGCGCTACAGCCGGCGCCTGAAGGTGCAGCGGCTGCCGATCGAGCCGATCTCGCAGGCGTCCGCGAACCAGCGTGCCGGGCGCTGCGGCCGGGTCGCCGACGGCATCTGCATCCGCCTCTACAGCGAGGAGGACTACGAGTCCCGGCCTCGCTTCACCGACCCCGAGATCCTGCGCACCAACCTCGCCTCGGTCATCTTGCAGATGACCGCGATCGGTCTCGGCGACATCGCTGCGTTCCCCTTCGTCGAGCCGCCGGACCGCCGCAGCGTGCGTGACGGTGTGCAGCTGCTGCACGAGCTCGGCGCCATCGACGCCGACGAGGACGACCAGCGGCGTCGCCTCACCTCGGTCGGCCGTCAGCTGGCCCAGCTGCCCCTCGACCCCCGGCTGGCTCGCATGGTGGTGCAGGCCGACCGCGAGGGTTGCCTGCGTGAGGTGCTGGTCGTGGCCGCCGCATTGTCGATCCAGGACCCGCGCGAGCGGCCGGCGGACGCCCAGGCTCAGGCCGACCAGCAGCACGCGAGGTTCCGCGACCCGACCTCGGACTTCGTCACCTGGCTCAACCTGTGGAACTACCTGCGCGAGCAGCAGAAGGCCTTGTCGGGCAACGCTTTCCGGCGGATGTGCCGCACCGAGTACCTCCACTACCTGCGCGTGCGCGAGTGGCAGGACGTGCACTCGCAGCTCAAGCAGGTGGTCAAGCAGATGGGCCTGCAGCTGTCGAGCAGCCCGACCGACGCCGACGGGCTGCACCGCGCGATGCTCGCCGGCCTGCTGTCGCACGTCGGGCTGCGTGATCCCGCCACCCGCGACTACCTCGGCGCGAGAGGGGCCCGCTTCGCGATCTGGCCGGGCTCCGCGGTGTCGCGCAAGCCGCCGCAGTTCGTCATGGCGGCCGAGCTGGTCGAGACCTCACGGCTGTGGGGGCGCACGGTGGCCAAGATCGAGCCCGAGTGGGCCGAGGTGCTCGCACCGCACCTCATCAAGCGCACGTACAGCGAGCCGCACTGGAGCTCCAAGCGGGCCGCGGTGATGGCCCGCGAGCGGGTCAACCTGTACGGCGTCCCGCTGGTCGCAGACCGGCTGGTGGGTTACAGCAGGGTCGACCCGCAGCTGTCGCGCGAGCTGTTCATCCGGCACGCCCTCGTCGAGGGCGACTGGCGAACGCACCACCGGTTCTTCCAGGCCAACCGGGCCCTGCTCGACGACGTCGAGGCCCTGGAACAGCGCACGCGCCGCCGTGACCTGCTGGTCGACGACCAGGTGCTTTTCGACTTCTACGACGCGCGGGTCCCTGCGGACGTGGTGTCCGGCAGGCACTTCGACGCCTGGTGGAAGCAGGCCCGGCGCACCGAGCCCGACCTGCTGACCTTCACCCCTGACCTGCTCGTGCGGCAGGAGGCCGCGCAGATCAGCGACGAGGACTACCCGACGTCCTGGCCGGTCGACGGCACCCAGCTCGACGTCACCTACCAGTTCGAGCCCGGTACGGCGGCAGACGGCGTCACGGTGCACGTACCGCTGCCCGTGCTCGGCAGGCTGCGTCCGGCGCCGTTCGACTGGCAGATCCCGGGGCTGCGGCACCAGCTGGTCACGCAGCTGATCCGCAGCCTGCCCAAGGCGGTGCGCCGCAGCCTGATCCCGGCTCCGGACCGGGCGTCGGACGTGCTGCGCCACGCGTCACCGGCCGACGGCCCGCTGCTCGAGGTGCTGAGCGCCTCGCTCGAGGAGCTGACCGGGACGCGCGTCGACCCTGACGACTGGTCACCGGAGGCGGTGCCCCCTCACCTCCGCGTCACGTTCAGCGTCGAGGACGAGCGCGGCCAGGTGCTGGGGGAGGGCAAGGACGTGCTCGAGCTCCAGCAGCGGCTGCGGCCGCGGCTGCGCGAGGTGATTGCGCGGGCGCCCGACAGTATTGAGCGAGAAGGGCTGCGACAGTGGGACTTCGGTGACCTGCCGACCGTTCACCGTACGGTGTCGGACGGGCATGGTGTGGACGGGTTCCCGGCTCTCGTCGACGGCGGCGACGCCGTTGCGCTGCGCGTCTTCACGACGCAGGACGAGGCCGTGGCGCACCACGTCGCCGGCGTGCGGCGGCTCGTGCGGCTCGGCGTGACGTCGCCCGTGCCGCACGTGCTGTCGAAGCTGTCGAACTCCCAGAAGCTGGTGCTCAGCCGAGCCCACCACGCCACGGCCACCGAGCTCGTGGAGGACTGCACCGACGCCGCGGTCGACGCCATCGTGGCCCGCCACGGTGGCGCGCCGGCGATCCGCTCGGAGGCGCGGTTCGCGACGGTCGTCGACGCGGTCCGCGGCGCGCTGCCGACGGAGGCGCTCGACGTGCTCACCCGCGTCGAGCGGGTGCTGGCCGCTGCGTACGAGGTCGAGGGACGGCTCCGCGGCACGACCTCCCTGCCGCTGCTGCCGTCGCTCACCGACGTCCAGGCCCAGCTCGACCGGCTCGTACGAGCGCGGTTCGTCACTGACGCCGGTGCCGACCGCTTGCCTGACCTCCTGCGCTACGTGCAGGCGATGGGTGTGCGGCTCGACCGGCTGCCGGACGACCCGGCGCGCGACCGCACCGCCATGGCGCAGGTCGAGATGGCCACGCAGGAGCTCGACGACGCTCTCGCGCGGGTGCCGACCGGTCGCGCGCCGAGCCCCCAGCTGCTCGAGGTGCGCTGGATGGTCGAGGAGCTGCGGGTCAGCCTGTTCGCGCCGACGATGCGCACGGCGTACCCGGTGTCGCTGAAGCGCATCCACCGTGCGATCGTCGCCGCATGCTGAACGGCGAGCGCGACCTCGACATCGTCCTGTACGGCGCCACCGGGTTTGTCGGCCGCCTGGTCGCCGAGCACCTGGCTCGCCACGCACCCGACGGGGTGCGCATCGGGCTCGGCGGACGGTCCCGTGAGCGGCTCGAGGCCGTGCGGACCGCCCTCGGCGAGGGGGCGCGTGACTGGCTGCTGCTCGTCGCCGACAGCCGCGACGAGCTCGCCGTCGAGCAGCTCGTCGCTCGCACCCGCGTGGTCGCCACCACCGTCGGCCCGTACGCCAAGTACGGTCTGCCGCTCGCCCAGGCCTGCGCCCGCGCCGGCACCCACTACGCCGACCTGACCGGCGAGGTGCTGTTCGTGCGGGCCTGCCTCGAGACCTGCGACGAGACGGCGCGCGCCACCGGGGCGCGCATCGTGAACGCCTGCGGCTTCGACTCGGTGCCCTCGGACCTCGCGGTGCTGCAGCTGCACCGGGCCGTGGTGCAGGACGGCGCTGGCGAGCTCACGGACACGACGCTCGTCGCGCAGATGCGGGGTGGTTTCAGCGGCGGCACGGTCGACTCGATGCGCCACCAGGTCGACGAGGTGCGGGACGACCGCGCCAAGCGGCGCGTGGTCGTCGACCCGTACGCCCTGAGCCCGGACCGCGCGGCCGAGCCCGACCTGGGCGACGAGCGCGACAGCGCGCGGGTGTTCCGGGACGACCGCCTCGGTGGCTGGCTCGGGCCGTTCGTCATGGCGTCGTTCAACACCCGGATCGTGCGGCGCAGCAACGCGCTCCAGGGGTGGGCGTACGGGCGCGGGTTCCGCTACCGCGAGCTGGCCGGCTACGGACGGGGTCGAGCCGCGGCCGCCACGGCGTACGCCGTCACCGGTGCGCTGGGGGCCGTGGTCGCGGGCATGTCGCGCCGGCCGACCCGAGTGGTGCTCGACCGGCTGCTGCCCGATCCCGGCACGGGCCCGAGCGCCGCGGCCCGGGCCGCGGGGCGCTTCCGGATGCGGGTGCACGGCACCACGACCACTGGGGCCCGCTACGTGTCAACCGTTGCGGCACAGGGCGATCCGGGGTACGCAGCCACGGCGGTGATGCTCGGTGAGGCCGCGGTTGCCCTGGCCGTCGGCGAGGACCTGCCGCCGGCCGCCGGCGTCCTGACACCCGCCACCGGGATCGGCTCGGCCCTCGCCGACCGCTTGCGAGACAGGGGCTTCGAGCTCTCTGTCAGCCGGTGGCCCGCGGACGGTGCTTGACCGCCGACAGTGGCGACGCGACGTCCTCGAGCGACTGACCCTCGGCGTTGACGCCCAGCACGATCTCGACGATCCCACCGACGACCATGATCCCCGCGGCGATGAGGTAGCCGACGAACAGCCTGCCGGGGTTCTCGCCCTTGCCGATGAGCGAGCCGTAGAACACCGGGCCGATGGCGCCGAAGGTCTGGGCGATGGCGAAGAAGACGGCGATCGCCTTCGCGCGGACCTCCTGGGGGAAGATCTCGCTCACGGTGAGGTAGGCGGCACTGGCACCGGCTGACGCGAAGAAGAAGATCACGCACCAGCAGATGGTCTGGGTGATCGCGTTCAGCAGGCCCGCGTTGAACGCCCACGCGGTGGCGGCGAGCAAGACGCCCGACAGGATGTAGGTGCCGCTGATCATCTTGCGCCGGCCGACGCTGTCGAACAGGTGGCCGATGGTGAGCGGGCCGATGAGGTTGCCCACGGCGAAGGCGATCAGGTACAGCGGGGCGTCGGCCTTGTTGACGCCGTAGAAGGTGGTCAGCACGAGGGTGTAGGTGAAGAAGATCGCGTTGTACAGGAACGACTGCGTGATCATCAGCGTGGCGCCGAGGGTCGAGCGTCCGGGGTACTCCTTGAACAGCACGCGCACGAGCGACAGGTAGCCGTGGTCGTCAGCCGGCTTGATGTCGATGGCCTTGGACTCGTCGACCTGGGCGAGCGTCTGCCCGGACTCCTCGACCTCGTGCTCGATCAGCCGGATGTTCTCCTCGGCCAGGTCCTCGTGGCCGTGCATGATGAGCCAGCGCGGGCTCTCCGGCAGGTGGCGGCGCAGGTTCCAGATCATCGCGCCGATCACCGGGCCGAGCAGGAACCCGATCCGCCAGCCGAGGTTGATGTCGATCTGGTTCAGCAGGATGAACGTGCCGAGGGTGCCGAGGATCGCGCCGCCCCAGTAGGTGCCGTTCACCGCGATGTCGACGCGGCCGCGGTACTTGGCGGGCATCATCTCGTCGATGGCCGAGTTGATCGCGGCGTACTCGCCGCCGATGCCGGCGCCTGCCACGAAGCGTGTGACGTACAAGAACAGCAGGCCGAGCCCGTCACCACTCCAGGTGAACGCGGTGAGGGCGTTGCCGACCAGGTAGACGCCGAGGGTCACGATGAAGAGGTTCTTGCGGCCCAGCTTGTCCGACAGCCGCCCGAAGAACAGTGCCCCGAACACCTCGCCGAGCAGGTAGACCGTCGCGATGGCGCCGACCTCGGTCGCCGTCATCCCCAGCGAGGCCTTGTCCTGCAGCACCGGGCCGATGGCCCCGGCGATGGTGATCTCGATGCCGTCGAGCACCCAGGCCGTGCCGAGGGCGATGACCATGCGGGTGTGGAACGGTGCCCAGCTGAGCCGGTCTATCCGGGCGGGGATCAGGCTCCGGATGGTGCCAGGCGTCCCCTGCCTCTCGTCCAGCGTGTCACTCATGGCGACTCCTTGCCGGTCGTCGACCGCGCTGCCCGAAAGCCCCGCTCGGCCGCTTTGCCACGTTTGGCGAACGTCGGAAAGTTACGCCCGGCACCGCGGCCGCGCTCGTTGAAGCAGTCCCGGTCTCGGGGTCGCCACACCGGTGGGCGGGCAGGATGGGGGCGTGGACGCGTTGCCTGTCCCCGTCGTCCTGGACGTCGACACCGGGCTCGACGACGCGTGCGCCCTGCTGCTCGCCGCGCGCCATCCCGGGATCGAGCTGCGAGCCGTGACGTGCGTGTCCGGCAACGTCGGCGTCGACCAGGTCGTGCACAACACGCTCACCGTGCTCGCCGCCGCCGGCCGCACCGACGTCCCCGTGGCCCGCGGTGCGACCCGACCGCTGCTCCGACCGTCGCCGCCGCGGCGGCGCGTCCACGGTGAGGACGGGATGGGCGATCTCGACCACGCTGCGCTGCACCTGCCGGCCGCGGCAGCGTCGGCCGACGCCCGGCCCGCCGTCGAGCTGATGCGTGACGTGGTGACCTCCAGTGACGCCCCCGTGACCCTGGTGCTGCTCGGGCCGATGACCAACGCGGCGCAGCTGCTCAGCGAGTACCCGCACGCCGCGAAGGCGTTGCGGCGCATCGTCTTCGTGGGCGGGGCGGCGGATGGCGACGCGGTCCCGGATCCCGCGGACTTCAACGTTCGCCGCGACCCGGAAGCGGCGGCGCTCGTCCTCAACGCGGCCGGCGAGCTCGGGATACCGCTGACCGCGTACGGCCTGGACGTGTTCGACGACGTCCAGGTCACCCGGGCCGACGCCGAGCGGCTGCTCGCCGGGGCGGCCGCCGCCAGCCGCCTCGCGGGGGCGCTCGTCACGGCCCAGTGCGACCGGTTCGGCGACGACCGCGCCACGATCGGCGACGCCGGAGCGATCTGCGCCGTCGTCGACCCCGACGGCCTCACGACCGTCCCCGCTGGCACTGACCGGTTGCAGAGGCTGCAGAGCGTGCGGCGCGTCGACGGCGACCGGTGGCGGGCGCTGTGGCTGTCGGTGGTGGCGAGCGACCCGCAGCGACCCTGGCCGAAATAGTTTGACGTCGAGATAACTGGTTCGGCACCCTGACCTCATGTCCGCCAGCACGCCGCCCGCCGCGGAAGCCGGCGCGGTCCCCGCGGCCGTGCCCGAGCGGCTGACGCGGCGCGGCGTCCCGGTCGACCCCAACCTGCGCACGCTCGCCCTCGCGACCCTGGTCAACACCGGCGGCAACGGCGCGATGATGACGACGTTCGCGCTGTACTTCACCCACAAGGTGGGGCTGCCCGCGACGCAGGTCGGGCTGGCCCTGTCGGTGGGCGCCTTGTGCGGCCTGCTCGCCCAGGTGCCGATGGGCCACCTCGGGGACGTCCGCGGCCCGCGCGAGGTGCTGAGCTGGCTCACTGCCGGCTGCGGGATCGCGGCGACCGGCCTGCTGGTCACCCACAACCTGCTCGTGCTGTGCCTCGTGCTGGGCGTGCAGTCCGTCTTCGACCGTGGTGCGGGTGCGGTGCGCAACGGCTACATCGCCCGGCTGGCCGAGGGCGGACGCGCGGTCGAGTTCAAGGCCTACCTGCGGGCCGTCACCAACGTCGGCATCTCGTTCGGTGCGCTCCTCGGCGGCTTGGCGCTCGCGATCGACCAGACCTGGGCCTACCTCGGCGTCTTCGCCCTGGACGCGCTCACCTTCCTCGTCACCTCCGTGGCCGTGCGACGGCTGCCGCACCTGCCGCCGGCGCCGGCGCGCGAGGCGGGAGCGCCGCGGCTGCAGGTGCTGCGGGACGTGCCCTTCGTCGTCGTCTCGCTGCTCACGGGGGTCTTCGCGATCCACTTCCTGGTGATGGAGCTGGCGATCCCGTTGTGGATCGCCGGGCACACGTCCGCCCCGACCTCCCTCGTGGCCGTGGTGCTCCTGGTCAACACCGTCTCGGTGGCCCTGCTGCAGGTGCGGCTGTCGCGCGGCGCGACGTCCGTGCCGGCGTCGGCTCGCGCCCTGGCGTTCGCCGGCGTGTGGATCCTCGGCGGGTTCGCGCTCATCGCGTTCGCCGACGGTCGCGCCCTCTGGGTCTCGGTGGTGCTGGTGCTCGCCGGGGCCGGCGTGCACGTCGTCGGCGAGATGGTCGGCTCGGGCGGCCAGTGGGGCCTGCAGATGGGGCTCGCCCCCCGCGAGCGGCAAGGGCAGTACCAGGGCTTCGCCGGCATGAGCTTCTCGCTCGCCAACATCGTCGGGCCGCCGCTCATCGCGCTGCTGTGCATCGACTGGGGGACGCCAGGCTGGCTCGTCCTCGGCGCGATCATCCTCGGCGCGGGCCTGCTGAGCGTGCCGGTGTCGGCCTGGGCGCTGCGCACCCGCGAGCGCTACGGCGTCCTGTCGTACTCCGGCTGATCACCGCCCGCGCGGTGCCTCCCAGGGCGAAGCGGCCGTGGCGAGCCCCGCCGCCCGTCCGCGCTCGATGGCCTCGCGACGGTCGGTGACGCCGAGCTTGGCGAAGATGCTCGTGATGTGGTTGCGCACGGTCTTGGCGCTGACCACCAGCTCGCGAGCGATCTCGTCGTTGCCGCGACCGGCGACGATGAGGGCCAGCACCTCGGTCTCCCGCGCACTGAGGCCGGCCACCTGAGCCGGCGGCTGGGCGTGCCCGCCGACCAGGCTGCTGGCAGCGGCGGTGGCCAGCGTGCCGCCGACGACCAGCCCACCCGCTGCCACCGATCGCACCGCAGCGAGGATCTGGCCCTGGTCGGCGCCCTTGACGAGGTAGCCGCGGGCGCCGGCCTCGACCGCGGCGACGAGCGCCGACTCGTCCTCGAACATCGTGAGGATCAGGACGCCACCGGTGAACCCCCGGGCGAGCAGGCGACGGGTGGTCTCGATGCCGTCGACGTCAGGCAGGCCCAGGTCGAGCAGCACGACGTCCGGGGCGAGCTCGCCGGCGGCGTCGACGGCCTCTTGCGAGGTCTGGGCTGTCCCGCACAAGGTCACGTCGGGCACGTCGTCGAACGTCGCGACGAGCCCGCGCAGGAAGACCGGGTGGTCGTCGACCGCGAGCACGCGAAGCGTGGCGCCGGCCGGGGTGGTCACGCGGGCACCTGCGGCCCGGCCAGAGGGATCAGCGCCTCGACGACCGACCCGGCCGGCGAGCGCCTGATGGCGAGCGTCCCCCCGAGCTCCTCGACCCGCTCGCGCATGGTGGCGAGGCCCGAGCCGCGCTGCTCGGTGCCCGTGGCGGGTGACGTGACGGCGCCGCAGCCATCGTCCGAGACCCGCAGCTGCACCTGCCCACCCACCGTGCCCACCTCGATGGTGCAGACGCTCGCTCCGGCGTGGCGAGCCACGTTGGTGAGGGCTTCGGCGGCCACGCGGTAGACCGCGACCTCCACGGCTGCCGTCAGCGGGGGCGTGTCGTCGTGGCGCACCTCGACGCGGACGCCGGAGCGGCTGCCCAGCGCGTGCCCCAGGCGGTCGAGCGACCGCGGCAGCCCCAGCTCGTCGAGCAGCGGCGGCCGCAGGTCCTCGACCACGCGCCGCACGTCGCCGATCATCGCCGTGGACTCCGCGCGGACCTCCCCGAGCAGGGTCGTCAACCGCCGCGCCTGGAGCGGTGTGCGCTCGTGCTGGGCGGCCAGCCGCTCGGCCGACTCCAGGCCGAGCGCGATGCCTGCGAGCGTCGGCCCCAGCCCGTCGTGCAGCTCACGCCGGAGCCGTCTGCGCTCGTCCTCGCGTGAGGTCACGAGGCGCTCGCGAGCGGTCTGCAGCTGCGCGGACAGCGCCGCCGCGTGCAGCAGGACGCCGATCTGCGCGGCCGTGGCAGCCAGCAGGCGCTCGTCCTGGTGGTTCAGCCGCTCGCTGCCGCGGGCGGCTCGCAGCTCGCCGAGCTCGACGCCGGCGTGCCGGATCGGGAACCGGGCCGGTCGCGACGGCGGTGTGCCGAACGCCGCGAGCGGTGGGCCCGCGGCGTGGTGCGACAGCACGGCCTCGACGTAGCTCAGCCGGAGCGCGTCGGCCAGCGCGGTGACCACGCTCGGAACGGCCGAGCCGTCGTCGACGCTCTCGAGCTCGCGGGACAGGCGCCAGGACACGACGGCCGGGTCGCCACGATGCCCGTACAGGAGCCAGTCGACGAAGCGGTGCAGCCGGGTGCTGGTGACCTCGATGAGCAGCACGAGCAGCAGCGCCTCGCCGATGATCTGCTCGTGCTCGCCCGAGTACTGCCGCATGACCGGGACGGCGAAGGTCATCGCCGCCAGGGCTACGAACGCGAACAGCACCGTGTAGACGACCCGGTGCGGCAGTGAGGCCGCACCCCGGCGCAGCGTCGACCCCGCCACTGTGGTCACCCGGTCAGGGTGCCACGGGCGGGGCGTCGCTGAGAGCGGTACGGCTCACGCGCTGGTGCGCTGGCGCAGCCGGTTCGTCACGGCGATGACGGCGAGGACGAGGAAGGCCAGGGTCATGAGCAGGAACCCGAACCAGCCGAAGGCGCTGATGTAGTACCAGGCGCCGCTGGTCGAGTCGGCCCCGGGCGCGGAGAGGAACAACAGGGCGATGGCCACGACGGCCACGGTGGCGAGGACCCGGATCGGGTGGGTGCGGAGCATGAGCTACCTCCTGGAGACGGTGCGCGGCCGGTGCCGCGTGCCACCACTGTCGGGCCGGTCGTGTCCCAGTGTCATGGGACCGCCGGTCCTGTCCTGGCCGTGTCCTGGTCCTGTCCTGGCCCTGTCAGTCTCGCTGTGGAGCGGCTCAGGGCAACGGCCGCAGGAACAGCACCGACGGGCGGCCGGCGACGCGCGTGAGCGCGATGGTCGCCTCGGTGTCGCCGTGCAGCCGCAGCTGGCGGCGCAGCTGCTCGGGGTCGACGGCGCTGCCCCGCTTCTTGATCGTGAGCGCGCCGACGCCGCGGTCGCGCAGGGCCGCGCGCAACGCCTTGAGGTGGAAGGGCATGACGTCCTCGACTGCGTACGAGTGCACCAGGGGCGAGGACACCGCGTGGTCGGTGGTCAGGTAGGCGATGGTGGGGTCGACGAGGCGCGCACCCAGCCGGGCCGCCACCTCGCCGACGAGACCGGCTCGGATCACCGCGCCGTCCGGCTCGTGCAGGAAGGCGCCGACGGCACCGGACGGCGCGCGCGTCGTCGCAGGGTCGCCCAGCACCTCGTGGGTGGCGCCCGCGCCGTCGAGCACCAGCGCGCTGCGGGCCACCCCCTGGCGGGCGAGCGGGCCGCACCACAGGGCGCACTCGACGACGTCACCGCCGACCGACACCCACTGCGCCTCGGCGTCGTCCGGCAGCAGGCGGTGGGCGATGCCCGGTGCGAGCTTGGCGCCGGTGGCCGGAAAGCGCCGCGCGGCCTCGAGCACGAACGAGTACGGCGGCGAGAACGCCTCGGGGTCGAAGGTGCGCCGCGAGCGGCCCCCGACGATTGAGCGCCGCGCCGGGTCGAGCCAGAGGCCGTCGCCCGGCTCGAGCATGCCCTCGAGGTCGAGCGCCGTGACGTCGTGGCAGCGCACCTCGACGTCGGCCCAGTGCCGGAGGTTGACCGTGGCGAACGCGGCGGTGAGCTCGTCGGCGTCGATCGCCAGCACCGCGAGGTCGAGCCCGGCGAACGCCATGGCGTCCGAGCCCAGGCCGCAGCCGAGGTCGGCCACGCGCGTGACGCCGGCGCCGACGAAGCGGCGGGCGTGGTGCGCGGCGACGGACAGCCGGGTGGCCTGCTCGAGCCCGTCGGGCGTGAAGAGCATCGCGTCGGCGAAGGGCCCGAGCTTGTCGTGGGCCCGTGCGCGCAGGCGCGACTGGGTGAGGGCGGCAGCGACGAGCGCGGGGTCGTGCCCCTCGGCCCGCAGCCGTTCGCCGAGCGCCATCGCGGCCTGCTCGTCGTACGGCGGCAGGGACTCCAGCAGCGCCCACCCGTCGGGGGTGAGCAGCGAGCGCATGCCGGCGAGGTCGGCCATCAGGCGCGGGGGACTACTTCGTGTCGACGACGACGATGAGGTCGCCCTCGTTGACGACGTCACCCTCGGTGACGCCGACCTCGGCCACGGTGCCGGCCCACTCGGTCTCGACAGGGATCTCCATCTTCATGGACTCCAGCAGCACGACCATGTCGCCCGCCGCCACCTCGTCACCCGGTGCCACCAGCACGTTGATGACGTTGGCCACGAGCTCGGCCTCGACACGCTGCCTCATCGAACCTCCGGGGAATCGGGCGACCGGGACGCGATCGCACGCAAACGGGTGGCGGGGGAGTCGCGATCTGGCACTCGGGTTGACCGAGTGCTAACTCGCGGCATAGATTCTGCCTTGGCACTCTCCCCGTGAGTGTGCCAGATCGTGAGCCCCGCTCCGACCCCCGCGACGGCGGCGCGACGGCCCACACCGCCAATCGTTCATCCGCGACATTCCCGAAGGGGGAGGTCAGCAAGTGTCGGTCAGCATCAAGCCGCTCGAGGACCGCATCGTGGTCAAGGCTCTCGAGGCAGAGCAGACGACGGCCTCCGGGCTGGTCATCCCGGACACCGCGAAGGAGAAGCCCCAGGAGGGCGAGGTCCTCGCCATCGGGCCGGGCCGCATCGACGACAACGGCCAGCGCGTGCCGCTCGACGTCCAGGTCGGTGACAAGGTCATCTACAGCAAGTACGGCGGCACCGAGGTCAAGTACGCGGGCGAGGAGTACCTCATCCTCTCCGCGCGCGACGTCCTCGCCGTCGTCGAGAAGTAAGCACAGCAGCAAGCCCCCGGGCCTCGTGCCCGACCAGCAACCGCCCCGGCGGCCCGGATCGCCGGTGCCTCCGGGGCGGTTGCTCTTCACCCCCTGCGAAAGGCACCAGACTTCACATGGCCAAGACCCTGGAGTTCGACGACTCCGCCCGCAAGTCGCTCGAGCGCGGAGTCGACGCGCTCGCCAACGCCGTCAAGGTGACCCTCGGCCCCAAGGGCCGCAACGTGGTCATCAGCAAGGCGTGGGGCGCTCCCACGATCACCAACGACGGCGTGACCATCGCCCGTGAGGTGGAGCTCGACGACCCGTACGAGAACCTCGGCGCCCAGCTCGCCAAGGAGGTCGCCACCAAGACCAACGACGTCGCCGGTGACGGCACGACGACCGCCACGGTGCTCGCCCAGGCGATGGTGCACGAGGGCCTGCGCAACGTGGCCGCCGGTGCGGCTCCCGCCGAGCTCAAGCGTGGCATCGACGCCGCCGTCGAGGCCGTCAGCGAGGCGCTGCTCAAGGCTGCCCGCGACGTCGACGGCAAGGACGACATCGCCCACGTCGCCACGATCTCGGCCCAGGACCGCGGCATCGGCGAGCTCATCGCCGACGCGTTCGACAAGGTCGGCAAGGACGGCGTCATCACCGTCGAGGAGTCCTCGACCACCGCGATGGAGCTCGACTTCACCGAGGGCATGCAGTTCGACAAGGGCTACCTGTCGCCCTACTTCGTCACCGACGCCGAGCGGATGGAGGCCGTGCTGGAGGACGCCTACGTCCTCATCCACCAGGCGAAGATCTCCTCCGTCCAGGACCTCCTGCCGCTGCTGGAGAAGGTCGTGCAGACCGGCAAGCCGCTGTTCGTCGTGGCCGAGGACGTCGAGGGCGAGGCGCTGTCGACCATCGTCGTCAACAAGATCCGCGGCACGTTCAACGCCGTGGCCGTCAAGGCTCCCGGCTTCGGCGACCGCCGCAAGGCCATGCTCGGTGACATCGCCGTGCTGACCGGTGGCGAGGTCATCAGCGAGGAGCTCGGCCTCAAGCTCGACCAGGTCGGCCTCGAGCAGCTCGGCCGCGCCCGCCGCGTCGTCGTCACCAAGGACGACACCACGATCGTCGAGGGTGCCGGCGACGCCGAGCAGGTGGCGGGCCGGATCAACCAGATCCGCGCCGAGATCGAGCGCACCGACAGCGACTGGGACCGCGAGAAGCTCCAGGAGCGGCTGGCCAAGCTCTCCGGCGGCGTCTGCGTCATCAAGGTCGGCGCGCACACCGAGGTCGAGCTCAAGGAGAAGAAGCACCGCATCGAGGACGCCGTCTCCGCGACGCGCGCCGCGATCGAGGAGGGCATCGTCAGCGGCGGTGGCTCCGCGCTCATCCAGGCCGCCACGGTGCTGGACGGCGGGCTGGACCGCTCCGGCGACCAGGCCACCGGTGTCGCGATCGTCCGCAAGGCGGCTGCCGAGCCGCTGCGCTGGATCGCCGAGAACGCCGGCCTCGAAGGCTACGTCGTGGTCGAGAAGGTGCGCGAGCTGCCGGCCGGTCACGGCCTGAACGCCGCCACCGGCGTCTACGGCGACCTGCTCGCCGAGGGCGTCATCGACCCGGTCAAGGTCACCCGGTCGGCGCTGCGCAACGCCGCGTCCATCGCCTCCATGGTGCTCACCACCGACACCCTGGTGGTGGAGAAGAAGGAGGAGACCTCCGAGGACGCGGGCGGCCACGGCCACGGTCACGGCCACGGTCACTGACCTGGCGGTCCGCGACCCAGCACGCACGACAGCGGCCCGGCACCCCGAGAGGGGTGCCGGGCCGCTGTCGTGCGTGCTGGGCGGCGGGAGCCTCAGCTGGCGACGACCTGCGCCTGCAGGCGCCGCTGCGGCTTGTGCTGCGCGTAGACCGCCTCGCGCTCGTCCTCGGTCATGCCACCCCACACGCCGTACGGCTCGCGCACGGTCAGGGCGTGCTGCCGACACTGCTCCATCACCGGGCACGTCGCGCAGACCGCCTTGGCGGACTCGTCGCGGCGTCGGCGGGCCGGGCCGCGCTCGCCCTCGGGGTGGAAGAACACGCTGGGGTCGACCGCACGGCACGCGCCGTCGTACTGCCACTCCCACAGGTCGGCGATCGGGCCGGGAAGCCGGGAGATCTCTGCCATGTCGTTCCTCCGTCGAAAACTGTTCCGCCAGCCGCAACCGCCCTCAGCTCGAGCGGTGAAACGCTTGGGTGAACCACTGTGTTGAACCATCTGTGAAGCGGTTCGAGGTCGAACGTAGTACCGCGCCAGCCCTGATTCAAGTCCCTTGATCATGAAATCTTCCGATGACCGATTCCTGAGCACGAAACGCGCCAAACTTTGGTCGAATCTGCTAGAACGGGTGGCGCTGCGGTGCACGGATGCAGACAATGCATGGCGTGACACAGCAGCGACGGAGCGAGGAGCCAGCCGTGCCGGACGGCCCGACCCTGACGGTGGCCGCCGTGGCGCGTCGGCTCGGGGTCGCCCCCGCCACCTTGCGCACCTGGGCCCGCCGGTACGGGCTCGGCCCCTCCAGCCACACCGCCGGGTCGCACCGCCGCTACAACGCCGCGGACCTCGCCCGGCTCGTTGTGATGCGGCGGCTGACCCACGAGGGCCTCTCGCCGGCGCAGGCCGCCCAGTACGCGCTGTCGAACGAGAGCGCCGCCGCCGAGGTCGACGACAACCTGCTGGACCTGCTGGGTGACACCCCGGCCCGGGCCGGCGGCGGACGCGTCGTCCCGCTGCCCGAGGCCTCGCCCGCCGTGCGCGGGCTGGCTCGGGCCTCGATGACCTTGGACGCGTACGGCATCAGCGAGGTGCTGCGCCGCCAGGTCCGCACCCAGGGCGTCGTGCGCACCTGGGAGTCCCTCGCCTCACCCGTCCTCATCGGTCTCGGCGAGCGCTTCGCCTCCACCGGCGAGGGCATCGAGGTCGAGCACATCTTCAGCGAGTGCCTGATGGGCGTGCTGCGCGCCACCACCGAGGGGCTGGGGCGGCCCCGCAACACCGCCCAGGTGCTGCTCGCCTGCGTGGGCGAGGAGCAGCACAGCCTGCCGCTGCACGCCCTCGCCGCGGCGCTCGCCGAGCGGGGCGTCATGGCCCGCCAGCTCGGCATGCGCGTGCCGTCGAGCGCGCTGGTCTCGGCGGTGCGGCGCAGCGGCCCGGCGGTCGTCTGCCTCTACGCCTCGATGCCGGTGCAGGACGTCGGCCTGCTCGACGAGCTCGACCGCGTGCGGCCCAAGCCCCGCGTGCTCGTGGGGGGCCCGGGCTGGGGCCGCGCTGTCCCCGCCACCGTCGCGCGGGTCGAGTCCCTCAGCGAGTCCGTCGAGGAGATCATCGCCTCCATCCTGTAGCGCCGGCCCCGCCTCATCCCGGGCCTAAGGCAGCCGCACCTTCCTGCCGATGGACTCCTCGACGCGGTCGACCACACCGCGCTGACCCGGAAGGACGTGCGGATGGCGACCGTGCTGGTCTGCGACGACTCACCGCTCGCGCGGGAGACGCTGCGCCGCTCCGTGGCCACCATCCCCGGCGTCACCCGGGTGCTGGCCGCCGCCAGTGGCGAGGAGGTGCTCGCCCGCTGGCCGGTCGAGCGTCCCTCCCTGGTGCTCATGGACGTCCGGATGCCCGGGGTCGGCGGCACCGAGGCGACCCGGCGGCTGATCGCCCTGCACCCCGAGGCGAGCGTGCTGATGATGACGGTCGCCGAGGACCTCGACGGCGTGGCCCGGGCCATCGCCGCGGGTGCCCGGGGCTACGTCGTCAAGGACGCGTCCCGCGAGGAGCTCGCCGCCACCGTCGTGCACTCCCTGTCCGACGTCGCGGGGCGTCGCCGATCGGACGTCGCGTCGACCCCGGGTGGCGGCGCGCAGCCCGTGCTCACCGAGCGCGAGATGCAGGTGCTCACCGGCATGAGCCGGGGGCGCTCCAACGCCGAGATCGGCAAGGAGCTCTACCTGTCCGAGGACACCGTGAAGACCCACGCCCGTCGGTTGTTCCGCAAGATGGGCGCGGCCGACCGCGCGCAGGCGGTCGCCGTCGGGTTCCGCTGGGGTCTCGTGCACTAACCGTCGGCGCGATGCCGCGGAGGGTATCGTCGCTGCGGGCGAGGACTCGGGGTGAGCATGGACGGACGGCGCGAGGTAACGTCGACGGCGTCTGCCGCGATGTCACCTGCAGAACCCGAGCGCGATCTTCGGGTGCTGGCCGCGCGAGCGGTCGAGGGTGACTCCCGGGCCACCGAGCTGCTGCTGGTCGACGTGCGCCGTCTGGTGCACCGCTACGCCAGGTCCCGGCTCGGCCGCTACCGCGGAGCCGAGGACGCCGCGGAGGACGCGGCCCAGGAGGTGTGCATCGCCGTGCTGACGGCCCTGCCGCGCTACCGCGACCGCGGCGTGCCCTTCGAGGCCTTCGTCTACGGCATCGCGGCGCGCAAGGTGGCCGACGTCCAGCGCGCGGCGATGCGCCGTCCCCAGCCCACCGACGAGGTGCGTGACGACGTCGACCCGCGCCCCGGCCCCGAGGACCTCGCGATGCTGGCGTCCGACGCCGACCGGGCCCGCGACCTGCTGGCGCGGCTGCCGCAGACCCAGCGCGAGATCCTCACGCTGCGCGTCGCCGCGGGCTGGTCCGCCGAGGAGACCGGGCGCGCGCTCGGCATGACGCCCGGCGCCGTCCGGGTGGCGCAGCACCGGGCCCTGGGCCGGCTGCGCGAGCTGGTGGGGGAGGTCTCATGACCCCGCCGTACTCGCTGGACGCCGTCCACCGCGACGACGCGCTGCTCGACCTGCTGGCCGGGCGGGGTGACCTCGCCGGCGTCGAATGGGTCGACGGGGTCGACGGGGTCGATGGCGCCGACGACCCGGCGCTGCGGCTGCTGGCCGCGCTCGCCCAGGACGTCGACGTCGACCTGCCCTCCGGTGTCGACGACCTGGCGGTCGAGGCGCTCGCCGCCGCGTTCGCCTTCGGTGCGAGTGACGGCGCGGCCGGCGCCGCCGGCGCCGCCGGCCCCCCGCGTCGCCGGTGCGGGAGGTGCCGCGCCGCAACCGTCGCCGGGTGGTTGCGGTGCGCCGGGGAAGCGCGGTGGTCGCGGGGTTCGCCATGGTGCTCGCCAGCGCGGGGGTGGCCGCCGCGGTCACCGGCGACCCGGCCGGCGCCTTCGGGCTGCGGGCCGTCGCCGCCATCGTGTCCGGCGACCACGGCGACCACGCGAAGCCCTCGGCAGCGGCGGTGAAGCGCCTGCGCGAGCGCATCCAGGCTGCCGCTCGCCGCGCGCCCGCCGTCGACGCGGCCGACCTCGCCCAGCTCGAGGCCGAGGCGCGGCGGCTCCCCGGCGGCGGTGGTCCTCAGGTGAAGAGCGACCTCGCCGACCTGCGCGCGCTGCTGCGTGGCCTCGGGGCCGCCTCGCCCGCAGCGACCGGCGGCCCAGTGGTCGGCGAGCAGGGGGCGAGCAGGGGGGCGAGCAGGGCGGCGAGCAGGGCGGCGAGCAGGGCGGCGAGCAAGGTGGCGAGCAGTCCCGCAGCGCTCACAGCCCGGCGTCCCGCACCAGCAACGGCCAGGCCTCGGGCCGCCCCTCGCAGCCGACCGCGTCCCGGTCGGCCACCACGACGGGCGGTGGGTCCGGCGCGGGACCGCAGGGCGTCGTCCCGTCGGCGACGACCTCCGGCAAGCCGTCCGGCAAGGCCTCCGGCAAGGGGTCTGGCAACGGATCTGGCAACGGATCTGGCAACGGGGCGAGCAAGGGGTCGGGCAACGGGTCGGGCCAGGGATCCGGGACGACGACCCAGGGCGGTTCCGGCAACGGCTCCGGCCAGGGCTCGGGCCGGGACCCTCGCGGCTAGCTGCGGCCGGTCCGTCGTCGCCGCGGCCCCCAGGTAGGCTGGAGCATCTGCCCCGCCGCGCGAGAGAGGCCCGCATGAGCCACGAAGGCAACGCCGTCCCGGAGAAGTTCGCGGCCCTCGGGCTCACCTTCGACGACGTGCTGCTGCTGCCCCACGAGAGCGACGTCGTCCCCTCCGAGGTCGACACCACCACGCGCGTCTCCAAGCGCATCACGGTGCGGATGCCGCTGATCTCCTCGCCGATGGACACCGTCACCGAGGCGCGCATGGCGATCGCGATGGCGCGCCAGGGCGGCCTCGGCGTCCTGCACCGCAACCTGTCGATCGACGACCAGGCCGGCCAGGTCGACCTCGTGAAGCGCTCCGAGGCCGGCATGATCACCCACCCGGTCACCACCGGGCCGGACGCCACGCTCGCCGAGGTCGACGCCCTGTGCGGGCGCTACCGGGTCTCCGGCCTGCCCGTCGTCGACGACGACGGCCTGCTGCTCGGCATCGTCACCAACCGCGACCTGCGCTTCGAGAACGACCACGGCCGTCGCGTGCGCGAGGTCATGACGCCGATGCCGCTCGTCACCGCGCCGGTCGGCACCTCACCGGACGACGCCATGGCCCTGCTCGCCCGGCACAAGATCGAGAAGCTCCCGCTGGTCGACGACGGCGGTCGCCTGCGCGGGCTGATCACGGTCAAGGACTTCGCCAAGTCCGAGAAGTACCCCAACGCCACGAAGGACGGCGACGGCCGCCTGCGCGTCGCCGCCGCCGTGGGCTTCCACGGCGACGCGTGGAAGCGCGCGATGGCGCTGGTCGACGCCGGCGTCGACCTCATCGTCGTCGACACCGCGCACGGTCACTCTCGCGGCGTGCTGGACATGGTCGCCCAGCTCAAGGCCGAGCCCGCCGCGAAGGACATCGACGTCGTGGGTGGCAGCGTGGCCACCCGCGTGGCGGCGCAGGCCCTGGTCGACGCCGGCGCCGACGGCGTGCGCGTCGGTGTCGGGCCGGGCTCGATCTGCACGACGCGCGTGGTGTCCGGCATCGGCGTGCCGCAGGTCACCGCGATCTACGAGGCGTCCCTCGCGACCAAGCCGGCCGGCGTCCCGCTCATCGGCGACGGCGGCCTGCAGTACTCCGGCGACATCGCCAAGGCCATCGTGGCCGGCGCCGACACCGTGATGCTCGGCTCGCTCCTCGCAGGCGTCGAGGAGAGCCCCGGCGCGCTGGTCTTCATCAACGGCAAGCAGTTCAAGACCTACCGCGGCATGGGCTCCCTGGGGGCCATGCAGTCCCGGGGGGCGTCGCGGTCGTTCTCCAAGGACCGCTACTTCCAGGCCGACGTCGTCGCCGACGAGGAGCTCATCCCCGAGGGTGTTGAGGGCCAGGTGCCCTACCGTGGCCCGCTGTCCAGCGTCGCGTACCAGCTCGTCGGCGGGCTGCGGCAGTCGATGTGGTACTCCGGCGCGCGCACCATCCCCGAGCTGCAGGCCAACGGCTCGTTCATCCGCATCACCGCGGCGGGGCTCAAGGAGTCGCACCCGCACGACATCCAGATGACCGTCGAGGCGCCGAACTACAGCGGTCGCTGACGGCTCGAGTTGCGGGCCGCCGCCACGGTGGCACGTTGGGAGCCATGAGCGACGACAACGCGACCGCGGACGACCTCGAGGGCCTGGACGCGGAGGCGACGCACAACACGGGCGTGCCCTCGGCCACCGTGCCGGGTGCGTCGGTCGAGCCGCACGGCGGTCACGACTCGACGATCGAGCGCTCGGACGGCACCTACGTCGACGGCAACCTGGACCAGCGGGGCGTCGACCCCACCGGCCCCAGCCAGGCGCAGATCGCCGAGGGCAGCCTCGACGACGCCGCGGGTGCCGACACCTCGCCACGCACGGACGGTCGCGGCCACGGCGACGCCGCTGCGGACGCCTCGGTGCCGGACGACGTCGACCCGGGCGCGCAGCACTAGCCCCCACAGGTGAACCCTCCCGTCCGCCGCTTCGTGATGGCGGTGACGGAGCGCACGGCTCCGCTGGACGAGACGAGGTGCTTCATGGCGGGGAACGAGCGAGCCGGCCGGCTGGTCGGACGACGCCCGGTGCTGGGTGCGGGCCTCGGGCTGGCGACCACGGCGGCCGTCGCAGCGTGTGGCGGTGGCGGTGGGGGCGAAGCGCAGGGCGGCGGGTCGTCGGACACGACCGGTGCGTCGTCCGGTGCCGGCCAGACCATCGTGCAGCTCGCGGACGTGCCCGTGGGTGGTGCGATCTCGGCCAAGGCGCCAGACGGCAAGGCGATCATCGTCGTCCAGCCGACCGCGGGGGAGGCGGTGGCCTTCAGTGCGCGGTGCACGCACATGGGGTGCACGGTCGCACCCGCCGGCAAGGAGCTCGACTGCCCCTGCCACGGCTCGGTCTACGACCTCACCGGCAAGAACGTCGCCGGGCCGGCGCCCCGGCCGCTCTCGCCGTTCGCCGTGTCCGTGAAGGACGGCGCGGTCGTCGCTGGGTAGGGGGCGGTAGGGATCGGTAGGGATCGGTAGGGATCGGCGCGGCGCTCAGCTCGGCGCTCAGCCGGCTGGGGGGCCGAGCACGTCGTCGACGAACGCGTTGCGGAAGCGCCCCTCGGGGTCGAGCCGCTGCGTCAGCGCTACCGCGTCGGCGAGGTGCGGGTAGCGCTCGCGCACCCGGGCTCTGGGGGTGACGAACAGCTTGCCCCAGTGCGGGCGTGGGTCGAACGGCTCCAGCAGCGGCTCGAGGGTCGCCAGGGCAGTGCGCACGGCCGGCCAGTCCGGCACCCAGGTGAAGTGCAGGGCCACGCTGTCTCGCCCCTGGGCCATGCTGAGCCACAGGTCGTCGGCGGCGACGCTGCGCACCTCGGCGATCTGCACCAGGGGCGCGAGGCGCTCGCCGACCGAGGCGACGGCCCGCCAGGCCGCGGCGGCGTGCTCACGCGGCACGAGGAACTCCGACTGCAGCTCGGCGCCGCGGCTGCTAGGCGGCACGTCGAGGCGAAAGTGCGGCAGCCGCTCGTGCCACGGCCCGGCCTCTCCCTGGCGCGTGGTGCCCTCGGCGGGCTGGCCGGGCACGGGGTGGCGCTGGACGTCAGCGAGCGTGCCGCCCCGCCAGCGGGGCTCGCGTGCCGGCGGCGCGTCGTCCAGCCGGTGCTTGAGCCAGGCCGCGCGGAACGACGCCGAGCGCAGGTCGCTGAACAGGCTGACGCTGTAGGCGTCCGCGAGCGCCTGCGGGAGGTCGTCGGCGTCCAGCGGCACGTCGTCGTAGACGTCCTGGCGCACGAGGTAGGTGGGCTCGACGTCCAGCGTGAGCGCCACCACGGGGCCGAGTGCCCCGAGGTTGACCACGGCGCCGGGGAACTGCGGTTCGCCTCGTCGCAGGGTGCGCAGGCTGCCGTCTGCGGTCAGCAGGTCCACCGATCGCACTGCCGCGGCGAGGCAGCGGTTGGCGTCCCCCGAGCCGTGGGTCGCGGTGGCGCAGGCGCCGGCCACCGCGATGTGGGGCAGCGAGCCGAGGTTGGCGAGGGCGGCTCCGGCCGCCTGGAGGTGCGGGGTGAGCTCGCCGTAGCGCAGTGACCCGGTGACCCGCGCCGTGCCGGCGGCCAGGTCGACGCCGACGGAGGTCGGCAGGGCGTCCAGCGAGACCAGCTCGCCGTCAGTGGCCGCGATCTCGCTGAACGAGTGCCGGGTGCCCAGCACCCGCACCCGCACCGCCCGCGAGCGGGTGACGAGCTCGGCCAGCTCATCGAGCGAGCGGGGACGGCGCACCTCGGCCGGCCCGTAGGCCACGTTCCCCGCCCAGTTGCGTTCTGGCGTGCCTGCCACGTGGCGAGCGTATCGGCGCGCGCGCCGCGGCCGTCGCGGGGAGGGGACCCGCGACGGCCGTGGCGCACCGGGCTACGCCGGAGGCCGGCGCCCGACCAGCGTGACCGCGACCACGCCGACCACGAGCGCTGCTGATCCCGCCAGCGCCTGCCGCTCGGTGACCACCCCGACCTGGCCGAGGACCGTCAGCGCGGCGAGCGCGAGGAGACCCACCAGAGCGCCGACCAGGCGCCGGCTGCCCTCGGCGCGGGCCATGGCCAGTGCGGCCCCGGCCCCGACGGCACCGCTCGCCACCACGAGCAGCGTGGTCTGGATCGCGGTCGTCATCAGCAGGACCAGTACCAGGGGATGACGCCACCGACCCAGGGCTTCTTGATGGCGATGCACTTGCCGCGGTTCTGGGCGGCGTCCGCCCACAGCGTCAGGGCGCCGCAGACCGCTGACACGACCTTCGAGGCGGTGGGGTCCGGGATCGTGCCCGCCACGACCGTGCAGGCGCTGGTGCTCGTGGCGATCGACAGCGTCTCGCGCTTGGAGAACCGGACGTCGAAGCCCCACCAGTGGTACTTGACCGAGGGGTCCGCGACGACGGGGAAGGCGGTGTCGGCCGTGACGTCCACGACCTGCACCAGCCGGTCGCCGTCCACCTCGTACCGGGTGCTCACGGCGTGCCCGTCGGCGTCCACGGCCCACGCCGGGTCGATGGTGGCCACCGGCTCGGCGCCGTCGAGGACGGTCACCGAGCCGGCGTCCGACGCTCGCAGCGTATGGCCCTCGAACGTGTACGCGTACCGGCGGGGGGCCTGGCGGTCCGGCAGCACCGTCAGCATCCGGACCCCCTGCGGCCCGGTGGACTGCACGACCTGGTCGTACCGCTGGCCGTCGAACACGGCGGTGCTCGGGTTGAGCGCCGACGCCCGGTGGGCCGGCGCCGGGTAGCGGATCGTCAGGCCGCCCACCGAGACGCGGTCGCCTGATGTCGGCAGCGCCGTTCCGGTGGCGCCGGCGTCGACGGCGGCGGCGCGCAGCGCCCGGGACGTGCCCGCCGTCGGGTGGTCCTGCGCCGCGGCTGGTGCGGCGGTCAGGGCCAGGGTCACGGTCGCCACCGCGCTGGCGGCGGCCAGCACGGGTGCGGTGCGTGTCCTCATCGCGGTCAGTGGTGCGCTCTTCACAGCGGTCCGCCCATCTGTCGGCTGCGGAGCCGCCTACCGGCTCCTGGCGCGACGCTGCGCGACAAGTGTCCGGGTTGTCCATGGCCTCATGCGGGAGTCGGATACCGCGGGCCGGTCACGCCGGACCGCTCCGCCCGCCCCCGGTAGCCTTGCCGCCGTGAGCGAGATCGAGATCGGCCGCGGCAAGCGCGGGCGCCGCGCGTACTCCTTCGACGACGTGGCGGTGGTGCCCAGCCGGCGCACGCGCGACCCCGAGGAGGTCTCGGTCGCCTGGCAGATCGACGCCTACCGCTTCGAGCTGCCCGTGATCGCCGCGCCGATGGACTCGGTGATGTCGCCGGCGACCGCCATCTCGCTCGGCCAGCTGGGCGGTCTTGGCGTGCTCGACCTCGAGGGGCTGTGGACCCGCTACGAGGACCCGCAACCGCTGCTGGCCGAGATCGCCGCCCTGGACGAGGCGACCGCGACGCGCCGGATGCAGGAGATCTACGCCGAGGACATCAAGCCCGAGCTCGTCACCGAGCGCCTGCGCGAGGTGCGCGAGTCCGGCGTCACGGTGGCCGGGGCGCTCACCCCCCAGCGCACCCAGCAGCTGTGGAAGACGGTGGTGGACGCCGGCGTCGACCTGTTCGTCATCCGCGGCACGACCGTCAGCGCCGAGCACGTGTCCGGCCGGGCCGAGCCCCTCAACCTCAAGCGCTTCATCTACGAGCTCGACGTGCCGGTGATCGTGGGCGGGTGCGCGACGTACACCGCGTCCCTCCACCTCATGCGCACGGGCGCCGCCGGGGTCCTGGTGGGCTTCGGTGGCGGGGCCGCGCACACGACGCGCACCACGCTCGGCGTCCACGCGCCGATGGCGAGCGCGGTGGCCGACGTCGCCGCCGCCCGCCGCGACTACATGGACGAGTCCGGTGGCCGGTACGTGCACGTGATCGCCGACGGCGGCATGGGCCGCTCGGGCGACGTCGTCAAGGCCGTCGCCTGCGGGGCGGACGCCGTGATGCTGGGTGCCGCGCTCGCCCGCGCCGTCGAGGCGCCGGGCCGCGGCTGGCACTGGGGCCCCGAGGCGCACCACCCGCAGCTGCCGCGCGGCGAGCGCGTCTCGGTCGGCACCTTGGGGCCGCTCGCCGAGATCCTCGAGGGCCCCGGTCGGTTCGCCGACGGCAAGACCAACCTGGTCGGCGCCCTGCGCCGGGCCATGGCGACGTGCGGCTACTCCGACCTCAAGGAGTTCCAGCGCGTCGAGGTCGTCGTCGCGCCCTACACCCCCGCCTGACCTGGTACGGACGGTGGTTACCGGTGGGTAGCCAGGGCGCCGGACGCCACCTAGGCTGACGTCATGTCCGACACCCTCGCGGACCCGGAGACCGACGCCACCGCCACGTACGCGGTCGACCCGGCCCTGGCCCGCCGGCTGACCCAGCGGATCGTCGCCGGGCCCCGCGCCCAGACCCGCACGCCGCTCGCACCGTTCACCGGCGCCCCCGTGGCGGCGATCCCGGTCTCGACCGAGCAGGACGTCGAGGTCGCCGTCGCCTCGGCCCGCGCTGCGGCCCGCGCGTGGGCCCGGCGCGACCTCGCCGAGCGCACCCGGCCGTTCCTCGCGCTGCACGACCTGGTGCTGGACGCGCAGTCCGACCTGCTCGACCTCATCCAGATCGAGAACGGCAAGTCACGCGCGCACGCGTTCGAGGAGGTGCTGGACGTCGCGATCGTGGCCCGGCACTATGCCCGCCGCGCGTCGTCCTACCTGCGGCCGCGCCGCCGCCAGGGCGCGTTCCCCGTGCTCTCCCAGGCGGTCGAGAACCACCTGCCGAAGGGCGTCGTCGGCATCATCTCGCCGTGGAACTACCCGCTGACCCTGTCGGTGAGTGACGCCATCCCCGCCCTCATCGCCGGCAACGCGGTGGTGCTCAAGCCGGACTCCCAGACGGTGCTGACCGCGCTGCGCGCCCTGGAGCTGTTCACCCGCGCAGGCGTCCCCGAGGGCCTCGTGCAGGTCGTCGTCGGTGACGGCCCCGTGGTGGGGACGGCGATCGTCGAGCAGGCCGACTACGTGTGCTTCACCGGCTCGACGCGCACCGGACGCCTGGTGGCCGAGCAGGCCGGACGCCGCCTGGTCGGCGCCAGCCTGGAGCTCGGCGGCAAGAACGCCCTCTACGTCGCCGAGGACGCCGACCTCGACCGCGCCGCCGAGGGCGCCGTGCGCGCGTGCTTCGCCAGCACCGGCCAGCTGTGCATCTCGATCGAGCGCATGCTGCTGCACGAGGAGGTCGCCGACGCGTTCCTCGACCGGTTCCTGGGCCGCGTGCGCTCGCTGCGGCTCGGGCCGGCGATGGACTACAGCGTGGACGTCGGGTCGCTGGTCTCCCAGCAGCAGCTCGACACCGTGGGCCGGCACGTCGACGACGCCGTCGCGCGGGGCGCTCGCGTGCTCGCCGGCGGCCGGGCCCGGCCCGACCTCGGCCCGCTCTTCTACGAGCCGACGGTGCTCGAGGGCGTCAGCCCGGCGATGATCTGCTACGGCGAGGAGACGTTCGGCCCGGTCGTCTCCGTCTACCGGGTGAGCGGCGACGACGAGGCGGTGCGGCTGGCCAACGAGGGTGAGTACGGGCTGAACGCGAGCGTCTGGACCCGCGACGTCGCGCGCGGCCGTCGGATCGCCTCACGCGTCATCGCGGGCACGGTCAACGTCAACGAGGCCTATGCCGCCGCCTGGGGCAGCGTCGGTGCACCGATGGGCGGCATGCGGGCCAGCGGCCTCGGCCGGCGCCACGGCGCGGAGGGCATCCGCAAGTACACCGAGTCCCAGAACGTCACGGTGCAGCGGCTGCTCGGTTTCGGGGCGCCGTTCGGGCTGGGCAGCGAGCGGTGGGCGAAGGTGCTGACCCTCGCGCTGCGCGTGATGAAGCGCCTGGGCGTGCGATGAGCCACGACGTCGACGTCCTGGTGGTGGGGTCCGGCTTCGGGGGGTCGGTGGCCGCGCTTCGCCTGGCGGAGAAGGGTTACGACGTGCTGGTCCTGGAGGCCGGGCGGCGCTTCGCCGACGACGAGCTGGCCCGCACGTCGTGGGACCTGCGCCGCTTCCTGTGGGCGCCCAGGCTGGGCTGCTTCGGCGTCCAGCGCATCCACCGCCTCCCGGACGTCGTGCTGCTCGCGGGCGCCGGGGTCGGCGGGGGCTCGCTGAACTACGCCAACACCCTGTACGTGCCGCCCAAGCCGTTCTTCGACGACCCGCAGTGGTCGGGCATCACCGACTGGGCCGACGAGCTGACGCCGCACTACGACCAGGCCAGCCGGATGCTCGGCGTGGTCACGAACCCGTGCGAGGGGCCGGTCGAGGAGGTCATGCGTGCCGTGGCCGACGAGATGGGTGTGGGGCACACGTTCGCCAAGACGCCGGTCGGCGTGTTCTTCGGCGAGCCCGGACGCCGCGTGCCCGACCCGTACTTCGGCGGGGTCGGCCCGGAGCGCACCGGCTGCACGGAGTGCGGCAACTGCATGGTCGGCTGCCGCGTCGGCGCCAAGAACACGGTCGTGAAGAACTATCTGGCGCTGGCCGAGCGGCTGGGTGCGCGGGTCGAGCCGCTGCGCACCGTCGTCGACGTCCGGCCGTTGCGCGCGGACGACCCGTCGGCGGGGTGGGCGGTCACGACCGAGCGCACGGGGGCCTGGCTGCGCAAGGACCGCCGCACCACCACCGCGAAGGACGTCGTGCTCGCCGCCGGCACGTGGGGCACCCAGCGCCTGCTGCACCGCATGCGCAGCGAGGGCGTGCTGCCGGGGCTGTCGGCCCGGCTCGGCGTGCTCACGCGCACCAACTCCGAGGCGCTGCTCGGCGCCATGACCCAGCGGGTGCCCGACATCGACCTGACGCGAGGCGTCGCGATCACCTCGTCGTTCTTCCCGCAGCCGGACACCCACGTCGAGAACGTCCGGTACGGCAAGGGGTCCAACGCCATGGGCCTGCTGGCGACGATCCTCGTGGACGGCGGGGGCCGGTTGCCGCGCTGGATCCGCTTCGTCGGCCAGGCGGTGCGCCAGCCGGACGTCTTCGCTCGGTCGCTGTCCGCGCGCCACTTCAGCGAGCGAACGGTGATCGGGCTCGTCATGCAGACGGTCGACAACTCGATCACGGTGTCGCCCCGGCGGCACCGGCTGCTCGGTCGGCTGGGCTTCTCCCGCACCGGGCTGACGTCGCAGCAGGGGCACGGCAACCCCAACCCGACCTGGATCCCGCCGGGGCACGACGCCGTGCGGCGGCTCGCGCGGCGGCTGGGCGAGCGCACGGGCGTGCGGGCCGAGGCCGGTGGTGCCCTGGGCGATCTCGGCAACGTGCCGATGACGGCGCACTTCCTCGGCGGTTGCGTGATCGCCGAGACGCCCGACCGCGGCGTCGTCGACCCCTACCACCGGGTGCACGGCTACCCGGGCCTGCACGTGGTCGACGGCTCGACGATCTCGGCGAACCTCGGCGTCAACCCGTCGTTGACCATCACCGCCCAGGCCGAGCGAGCGATGTCGTTGTGGCCGAACAAGGGCGACGACGACCCTCGGCCCGCGCCGGGCAGCGGGTACGAGCGGCTGGCGCCGGTGCCCCCACAGCGCCCCGCCGTGCCGGACTCCGCGCCCGGAGCGTTGCGCTGGGCGCGCGCAACCACGCTCGAGCAGTGACGATGGAGTCGTGACCTCTGATCGCTGGACCCCCTCCGCCCTGCCCGACCTCACCGGCCGCACCGCTCTCGTGACCGGTGCCAACAGCGGCATCGGGCTGCAGACCGCCGTCGAGCTGGCTCGCCACGGCGCCCACGTGGTGCTGGCCTGCCGTGACCAGGCGCGCGGGGACGACGCGCTCGGCCAGGTGCGCGCACAGGTGAGGGGCGCGAGCGCCGAGCTGCGCCGGCTGGACCTCGCCGACCTCGGCTCGGTGCGCCAGTGCGCCGCCCAGGTGCTCGCCGACCACCCCGTCATCGACGTGCTCGTCAACAACGCGGGCGTGATGGCACCGTCGCGGCGGCGGGTCAGCGCTGACGGGCACGAGCTGCAGATCGCGACCAACCACCTGGGGCACTTCGCGCTCACCGGCGAGCTGATGCCCGCACTCGGCGCGGCCCGCGTCGTGACGGTGTCGAGCAACGCGCACCGCATGGGGCGCATCGACCTCGACGACCTGGACAGCGAGCGCTCGTACCGCCCGTGGCGCGCCTACAGCCAGAGCAAGCTGGCGAACCTGCTCTTCACCATGCAGCTGCAGCGGCTCGCTGACGCCGAGCGCCTGCGCCTCGTGAGCGTGGCCGCGCACCCGGGCTACGCGGCGACCGAGCTGATGCGCAACGGCCCGCTCGGGACAGGCCCGCTGGCTGCTGTCGTCGACCGCGTCTCGCGTCTGGTCGCGCAGCCGGCCGAGATGGGCTCGTGGCCGTCCCTGTACGCCGCGGCGATGCCGGACGTCCGAGGCGCCGAGTACTTCGGCCCCGACGCGTGGAACGGCTGGCGCGGCCACCCGGCGCGGACGGCGGCGGCCCCGGCGGCGTACGACGTCGACCTCGCGGCGGCGCTCTGGCAGCGCTCGCAGGAGATCACCGGGGTGCACTACGACGTCGCCGCGGCACGCGCGCGGCTCGACCAGCTCGACGAGGGGTGAGGCAGTGGCACCAGCGATCTGGCAGGGCATGACCACGGCCTCGTACTACTCGCTCGAGCACGATGGCACGGTGAGCCGCGACGCCGTCTGGTACTACCCGCAGCCGAAGAGCGCGGCCGCGCAGATCGCCGGCCGCGTCGCCTTCTGGAAGGACGTCACCGTCGAGGCGTGAGAGCGTCGGGTGTGTGGGCGCCGGGGCGTCGGCGGCCGGCACCTGTGGACGGCCGACGGTTTTCCTCCACAGGTCTCGAACTTGACGGTTGTCCACAGACCCGTTGCGGGACAGTCGCTGTGTCGGTGGCCGCGACTAGATTTGACGCATGACGAACCGAGTGGACGGCGGCAGCGGGCACCCGCTGGACGGCGCGCTGTCCGCCCTGGCCGACGCCCTCGACCAGCTCGCCGACCTCGAGCTGTGGCAGCTCTCGGAGGCCCAGCTGCGCCAGGCCGCCGCCGGCCTCGACCGCGCCGGCCTGCTCAGCCAAGCCCAGCAGGTCCGGCTGCTCGGCGAGGTCGACGCCCGCGGCCTGCCCGGCCAGGACGGCACCGGCTCCCCGGCCGGGTGGCTGCGCTCGGTCATCCCGACGATGCGCCCGGCCGAAGCCGCCGGGCTGGGCAAGCGGGCCGAGCGGCTCTACCGCTCGACGTTGGCGGCCGACCTCGCCCCCACCCGGGCCGCGGTGGAGGCCGGGCGGGTGCGCCCTTGCCAGGAACGCGTCATCAGCCAGACCATCGAACAGCTCTCACCGCCGAGTGTGCCGGTCGACGGCCCGCACGCCGTCGACCCCGACCAGGTCACCGCCGCCCAGCAGATGCTGGTCACCCAGGCGGCCCGGTTCCCCGCCGGTGACCTGGCCAAGCTCGCGGTCGCGGTCCGCCACCACCTCGACCCGGCCGCCGACGACCGCCTCGCCCGCGACGAAGCTCAGCAGCAGCGCCAGCGCACCCTCACCGTGGCCACCGAGGCCTCCGGCATGGTCTTCCTGCACGGCTCGCTGACCCCCGAGTGCGGGGCCGCGCTACGCACCGCCATCGACGCCTGGTCCGCCCCACAACCCGCCGCCGACGGCACCCCCGACCCCCGCACCGGTGGCCAACGCCGCCACGACGCCCTGCACCACCTGGCCGACACCGCCCTCGCCCGCGGCGAGGTCCCCACCACCCACGGCTCCCCAGCCAAGATCATCGTCCGCGTCGACCTCCAGACCCTGGCCACCGCCCTGACCCCACCAGGTCCAGCAGGTCCAGCCGCTGCGGCCGGCCCCGACGGTGCAGGCGATGCCGCCGATGCGGGCGATGCGGGGAGTGCAGAAGCCGCGGGCGGGCCGGAGGCTGCCCGGCAGCCGACGTCAGGCGAGCCCTGGCGAGCAGTCGGCCGAGGGCAGCCTCCGACCCGCCACCCCAGCCAGCCAGGACACCCCCGCCCACCGCGCAGCCCGGCCGAGCTGGCCGACGGCACCCCGCTCTCGCGTCAGACGCTGGCGCGCCTCGCCTGCACCGCCGACCTGGTCCCGATCCTGATCGACGAGCTCGGCAACCCGCTGGACGTGGGCCGCACCCACCGCCTGTTCACTCCCAAACAGCACACCGCCCTGACCGAACGCGACCGACACTGCACCTGGCCCGGCTGCACCGCCCCCGCCGCCTGGACCGACGCCCACCACCTGACCCCCTGGCACGCAGGCGGCCGCACCGACCTGACCAACGCCGCCCTCCTGTGCGGACGCCACCACCGCCACGTCCACGCCACCGGTGCCACCGGACGAGTCATCGACGGCCACGTCGTCTGGGACACCACCTCGGGCAGCCGCCGAGGGGATCGGCCACCCCAGGGACACCCACCCGGGCAGCACCCACAGCTCATCCACCACCTCACGCGCCGATGGCTCGTGCCATCGCGTCAGTGAGCGTGCGCGAGAGTGCTCGCGCGGCCGGCTGGCTGGAGACGCGGGGCCGGCACCGGGGGTGGACGGCCGGCCCCGCGTCATCTGCTTCAACGACGCCGGGTGGGGGAGGTTACGGGTGGGACCCCGGTGAGATCTGGGGCGCGTCGGTCCACGACTCCCACAGGGCGGCGTACGGCCCGCCGGCGTCCACCAGCTCGTCGTGGGTGCCGATCTCCGTGATCTGCCCGTCCTCGACGACGGCGACGCGGTCGGCGTCGTGCGCGGTGTGCAGCCGGTGCGCGATCGCCACCACCGTGCGCCCGTCGAGCACCGCCGACAGCGAGCGCTCCAGGTGCCGAGCGGCGCGCGGGTCGAGCAGCGACGTGGCCTCGTCGAGCACCAGGGTGTGCGGGTCGTTGAGCACGAGCCGGGCCAGCGCGACCTGCTGGGCCTGCGACGGCGTGAGCTCCAGGCCACCGGAGCCGACCAGCGTGTCGATGCCCTGCGGCAGCCGCTCGGCCCAGCCGATCGCGTCGACCGCGCCGAGGGCCTCGCGCAGCTCGTCGTCGGAGGCGCCCGGCCGCGCCAGTCGCAGGTTGTCGGCCAGGCTGCCGACGAAGACGTGGTGCTCCTGGGTCACCAGCGCGACGTGCCCGCGCAGGTCGTCGAGCTCGAGGTCGACCAGGGGCACGTCGCCGACCGCGACGCGGCCGGTGCGCGGGCCGTGGATCCCCGCGAGGAGCCGGCCCAGCGTCGACTTGCCGGCGCCGCTCGGCCCCACCACGGCCAGTCGCTCGCCGGGCGCGAGGTCGAGGCTCACGCCGTTCAGCACGTCGTGGCCGGGTCGGTAGGCGTAGCGGACGTCGCGCGCGGCGATCTCGGTGCCCTGCGGCTGCTGCCCGGTGGGGACGCGGTCGTCGGGCACGTCGCCGATGCCGATGATGCGGGCGAAGGACGCCGCACCCACCTGGATCTCGTCCAGCCACGACAGCAGCTCGTCGACCGGCCCCATCAGCTGGATGACGTACAGCGTCACGGCGGTCACCTGCCCGGCGGTGGCGTGGCCACCCCACACCAGGTACCCACCCCACAGCAGGATGGCCGCGACGGGCAGCACGTAGCCGAGGTCGACGCTCGGGAACCAGACCGAGCGCAGGAACAGCGTGTAGCGCTCGGCGCGGTAGCACTCGGCGAGGTCGTCGTCGACGGTGCGCCGGCGCGACGGCCCCAGCCCGAGCGCCTCGACGGTGCGCGCGCCGTCGACCGTCTCGCTCACCGTGCCGTTGAGCACCGCGTAGGTCGCGCCCTCGCGCAGGTAGCCGGCGGGGGCCCGCTTGAGGTACCAGCGCGCCCCGATCGCGAGGATCGGCACGGCGAGCAGCACCGGCAGCGCCACCAGCCAGCCGGCCGCGAAGGTGGCCGCCACGGTGAGCACCGTGGTGAGCCCGGCCACGAGCACCGTGGGGACGGCGAAGCGCACCGTGTGCGAGAGCGCGTCGACGTCGCGCGTGGTGCGGGTGACGAGGTCTCCGGTGCCGGCGCGCTCGACCGTCGACAGCGGCAGGGCCACGACGCGGTCCATGAACTGCTCGCGCAGGTCGGCGAAGACCTGCTCGCCCAGGACGAAGGACTGCCGGCGGGCGGCCCAGGTCAGCGCGGTCTGCAGCACGATGGCCGCGGCCAGCAACGCGGCGACGCGGTCGACGTGCCCGAGGTCGGCGCCGCGACGCACCGAGTCGACGAGCCGGCCGAGCAGTGCCGGCCCGGCCAGCCCCGCGAGCGCGGCCACCGCGTGCAGCGCCAGCACGGTGCTCAGCCCGCGCCGGTGCTCGCGCAACAGCACCCTGGCCTCGCGGCGGACGCTCTCGCTGCCGGCGACGGGCAGCCGGGTGTCGGCGATGCTCACGAGTCGTCCCCTCGGGTCACGGTGCTCGCGTAGGCGGGTTGGCTCGCGAGCAGCTCGCGGTGAGTGCCCTCGGCGACCACGGCGCCCTGCTGCACGAACACCACGTGCTCGGCGTGGTCGAGCAGCAGCGGGCTGGCGGTCATCACCACGGTGGTGCGCCCCGCGCGGTGCTGGCGCAGCCGCCCGGCGATGCGGGCCTCGGTGTGCGCGTCGACGGCGCTGGTGGGCTCGACGAGCACGAGCACCGGTGCGTCGGTGAGCAGCGCCCGCGCCAGCGACAGCCGCTGGCGCTGGCCCCCGCTGAAGGACCGGCCGCGCTCCTCGACCCGGCTGTCGACGCCGTCGGGCAGTGCCTCGAGCACGTCGTGCGCGGCGGCGGTGTCGAGCGCCCGGGCGAGCGCGGCGTCGTCGGCTCCGCGCGTGCCGAGCAGCTGCTGGCGCAGTGACCCGGTGAACAGCCGTGGCTCGCTCTCGCTGACGACCACGTGGTGGCGCACCGCGGCCAGCGGCAGCAGGTCGACCCGCTCGCCCCCGAGCTGCACGGGAGCGCTCGGCAGCTCGGCGAAGCGCCCCAGCCGGTCGGCGAGGGCGGCGGTCTCCTCCGGATGAGCGGACACCACGGCGGTGAGCCGCCCCGGGGTGACCGTGAGGCCGGACAGCG
Organism: uncultured Actinomycetota bacterium; assembly: GCA_963816695.1. GTDB lineage: Bacteria > Actinomycetota > Actinomycetes > Actinomycetales > Angustibacteraceae > Angustibacter. Next base: position 781,825 of record CAWFLV010000001.1, on the reverse strand, counting down.
GGTCGTGCAGGGGCGCGTCGTCCAGCTCGGCGCGGCCCCCGGCCGTGCGGTCGAGCACGAGCGGCGTGACCCGCAGCACGGCGATGATCTTGCGGGCGCCGATGTAGGCGCGCGTCATCTTCTCGACGGCCTCGGTCGCCGTGCGCAGGGGAGTGACGAGGAAGGCGGACAGGCCGTAGAAGGTGACCAGGTCGCCCACCGAGATGGTGCCGTTGACCGCGAGGCGCGCCCCGAGCCAGGTGACCAGGACGACGAAGACGCCCGGCAGCAGGACCTGGGCCGCGTCGAGCGAGGCCTGGATGCCGGCCACCCGCACCCCCGAGGCGCGGACGGCCTGCGAGCGGTGGCGGTAGCGGTCGACGAACGTCTGCTCGCCGCCGATGCCGCGCAGCACGCGCAGCCCCGCGACGGTGTCGGCGCCCAAGGTGGTGAGCCGGCCGGCCTCCTCGCGCTGGGCGGCCTGACGGCGCTGCAGCGGCTTGACGAGCAGGCCCAGCGCGCCGGTGAGCACCGGCACGCCGACGAGCACGAGCAGGCCCAGCGGCACCGACGTACGCAGCAGGACGACGGCGACGACCGCGTAGCTCGCGACGGCGCCGGAGAGCCGGGCGGTGATGTCGAAGGCGCCACCGAGCCGCATGGCGTCGTTGGTGACGGTGGACACCACCTCACCGGTGGGGATGGTGCGCGGGAGCGCCTCGCCGGTGTCGGCGGCCTTGTGCCCGAGCAGCTGCGCGACGCGGAAGCTGGCCTGCAGCCAGTTGCTGACCGCCGTGCGGTGCCGCATCAGGCCGGACAGGGACTGCACCACGGCCAGCAGCGTGACCGCACCCGCCCAGAGCAGCAGCGCGTGAGCGTCGTGCGCGACCACGCCGTGGTCGATGCCGCGACCCACCGCGACCGGCACGAGCGCCTGGGCGACCATCCACAGCACACCCCACCAGACGCCGACGACCAGCGTGCCCTTCTGCCGGCTGCCGACCCACAGCAGGAAGCGGCCGGGGCCGGAGAGGTCCGGTGTGCCGGGGTCGGAGTAGGGAAGGGAGCGCACGAGGGTCCACGGTACGGCGCACCGCCGACAGGGCTCCACGGCATTTCGCGTACCGTCGAGGCGTGCTCCGCACCGCGCTGCAACCACGTTGGCTCGCCCTGCTGGGCGTCGTCGTCGTGGTCGCCGTCGCGTTCGCGTGGCTGGGCTCCTGGCAGCTGGGGGTGGCGCGCGACCGCGGGGCCGAGCAGGCACGTCGTGAGGTGGCCGCGCGGCCGGCGGTGGCCATCTCCGAGGTGCTCCAGCCGCAGCAGCCGTTCCCCGCCGCGGCCGACGGCCGCGCCGTCATCGCTCGGGGCACCTACGACCCGACCCGGCAGGTGCTCGTGGCGCACCGGCTGCAGCACGGGCGCGACGGCTGGTGGGTCGTCGGCGCCCTGCGCACCGAAGCCGGTGGCTGGCTGCCTGCCGTGAGGGGCTGGGTGCCGTCACCGGACGACCCGCGCGCCTCCGCCGACACCGCACCCTCCGGCCCGGTCGAGCTGCACGGCGTCCTGCAGCCGGACGACGCGCCTCCCGAGGGCGGCTGGACTGCGCCGTCCGGCGTCCTGCCGACCCTCGACGCCGCGCACCTCGCGAACGCCTGGGGCACCCCGATCTACAACGGGTTCGTCGTCGTCGCGCAGGAGTCCGGCGGGCGGGCCGCTGTCGCGGCGCAGCCCGAGCGCGTGCCCCCGCCGAGCCCCCAGCCGGGCGGTCTGGCCTGGCGCAACGCCGCCTACGCCGTCCAGTGGTGGGTGTTCGCGGGCTTCGCGTTCGTGCTGTGGTGGAAGATGGTGCGTCAGGACGTCCGGGAGCGGGCCGAGAGCGAGCGAGAGAAGGTCACGGTGTGAGCGAGCAGCTGAGCCCGCGGGTCAGGTCGGCACTGAGCCGGTTCAAGGTCATGGCGTTCGTCGTCGGCTTCGGCCTGCTGGTGCTGTGCGTCGAGATGGTGCTGCACTACGGCTTCGACAACGACGTCCTCACCTGGTGGAGCCCGATCCACGGCGTCCTGTACATGCTGTACCTGGTCGCGACCGCCGACCTCGCCTTCAAGGTCGGCTGGTCGATGAAGAAGATGGTCGGCGTGATGCTGGCCGGCGTCGTGCCGTTCTTCTCGTTCTTCATGGAGCGCAAGGTGGCGCGTGAGGTCGAGGGCTCGCGCGCCGATACGCTGGCAGCGTGACCGACGCCCCTGACCTGGAGTCGCGCCCCGTCCTCGTCGTCGACTTCGGGGCCCAGTACGCCCAGCTCATCGCCCGTCGGGTGCGTGAGGCCAGCTGCTACAGCGAGATCGTGCCGCACACGATGCCCGTCGAGCGGATGCTCGAGAAGAAGCCGGCGGCGATCGTGCTGTCGGGCGGCCCGAGCAGCGTGTACGCGGACGGCGCCCCGTCCGTCGACCCCGCGCTGTTCGACGCCGGCGTCCCGGTGCTGGGCATCTGCTACGGGTTCCAGGCGATGGCCGTGGCCCTCGGCGGCGAGGTGGCGCACACCGGCCAGCGCGAGTACGGCGGCACGCCGGCCCGGGTGCAGCCGGGCGACTCCACGCTGTTCTACGGGCAGACCGACGAGCAGTCCGTGTGGATGAGCCACGGCGACAGCGTCCAGGCCGCACCCGCGGGCTTCCGCGTGACCGCCGAGACGGTGGGCACCCCCGTCGCGGCCTTCGAGGACGACGCGCGACGGCTCTACGGCCTCCAGTGGCACCCCGAGGTCGTGCACTCGACCTTCGGCCAGCGGGTCATCGAGAACTTCCTCACCCGCGGCGCCGGGCTCGAGCAGTCCTGGACGACCGCCGGGGTGGCCGAGGAGCTCGTCGAGCGCGTGCGCGAGCAGATCGGCGACGCCCACGTGATCTGCGGGCTGTCCGGCGGCGTCGACTCCTCGGTGGCCGCGGCCATCGTGCAGAAGGCCGTCGGCGACCAGCTCACCTGCGTGTTCGTCGACCACGGCCTGCTGCGTGAGGGCGAGGCCGAGCAGGTCGAGCGCGACTTCGTCCAGGCCACGGGCGTCGCCTTGAAGGTCGTCGACGCCTCCCAGCAGTTCCTCGACGCGCTCGCCGGGCTCACCGACCCCGAGGACAAGCGCAAGGCCATCGGCCGCGAGTTCATCCGCACGTTCGAGCAGGCCGCCCGCGAGGTCGTGGGCGAGGCGGCGTCCGACGGGCACCCGGTGAAGTTCCTCGTGCAGGGCACCCTCTACCCGGACGTCGTGGAGTCCGGCGGCGGCGAGGGCGCAGCCAACATCAAGAGCCACCACAACGTCGGAGGCCTGCCCGACGACCTGCAGTTCGAGCTCGTCGAGCCGCTGCGCACGCTGTTCAAGGACGAGGTGCGCGCCGTCGGTCTCGAGCTGGGGGTGCCCGACGGCATCGTGTGGCGCCAGCCGTTCCCCGGCCCGGGCCTCGGCATCCGGATCGTCGGCGAGGTCACGGCCGAGCGCCTGGCCACCCTGCGCGCCGCCGACCGCATCGTGCGCGAGGAGCTCACGGCCGCCGAGCTCGACCGCACCATCTGGCAGTGCCCGGTGGTGCTGCTGGCCGACGTCCGCTCGGTGGGCGTGCAGGGCGACGGGCGCAGCTACGGCCACCCGATCGTGCTGCGTCCGGTGTCGAGCGAGGACGCCATGACCGCGGACTGGACGCGCGTGCCCTACGACGTGCTCGCCAAGATCTCGACCCGCATCACCAACGAGGTGGGCGAGGTCAACCGCGTGGTGCTCGACGTCACGAGCAAGCCGCCGGGCACCATCGAGTGGGAGTGACGCCGAGCGCCGACACCCAGTGCTGAGTGCGCTGGAGCAGCTGCGCGTAGGTCGAGCGCTGCTGGGGCGTGAGGGCGCCGTCGCTGACGGCGGAGGTCAGGTCCAGCCACCGCCAGGGCGCCGTCGTCACGGCTGAGGGGACGGCGGCCAGCGTGCCGCTCCGCCAGCGTCCGTGGCTGTCACGGACGAGCTGCACGCGCACCATCAGCCCGGCGTAGGTGTCGGGCCGGTGCGAGGTCTGCGCCGCGAGCGCGTTGCCGAGCCCGTACACCACCCACTTGCCGTGCAACCGCTGTACCGGCTGCACGACGTGTGCGTGATGGCCGTAGACGAGGTCGATGTCGGGGTCCGCGAGCAACTCGTCGGCGAGCGCGCGCTGGGCGGCGGTGGGTTCGTGCTGGTACTCGGTGCCCCAGTGCAGCGCGACGACGACGACGTCCGCACCACGACGTCGGGCCTGGCGAGCGTCCTCGCGGATGCGCGCCGCGTCGATGAGGTTCACCCGCCACGGCTGGTCGGGACGCGCGCCGTTGAGCCCGTAGGCGTAGGCGAGCAGGGCGACCTGGGTGCCGCGGACGTCGAGCACGAGCGTCCGTGCGGCCTCGGCGGCGCTGCGGGCCGACCCGGTGTGCCGCAGCCCGGCCGCGTCCAGAACGCCGAGGGTGCGCTCGACCCCGGCCGCGCCGTCGTCCAGCGTGTGGTTGCTGGCGGTGGTGCAGGCGTCGTACCCGGTGGCTCGCAGAGCCACCGCGACCTGCGGCGGCACCGCGAAGCTGGGGTACCCGCGAAACGGCCCGGCCGCGGGCGCCAGGGGCGTCTCCAGGTGGCAGAACGACAGGTCCGACGCGGCGAGGAACGGCTGTTGCCCCGCCAGCATCGGGCCGAAGTCGTACGCGGCGCCCCCGTGCGCGTCGCGGTGCGCCTGCTGCCACAGGGCCGGGTGCAGCAGCACGTCGCCGGTGAGCGTGATGGTCAGGCACTCGGCGCCGGGGCAGTCCGCCGTCGCGGGCGTGGTCGGCGGTGTCGACGAGGACGAGGACGAGGGTGACGCCGTCACGACGTCGACCGGGGTCGGTGGGGAGGATGCTCGCGTCAGGTGCGGCGCGTCCGGAACGGCGCAGGCGCTGAGGCCCACGGCCAGCAGCGCAGCGACGGCGAGCCTCCGACCGGCCACGCCGTCAGCGTAGGCGCGGCCGGCGTCGCACGAGGGTCACTCGACGAGACGGACGCGAAACAGCGCCTTCCACGTCTCGTCCGGTGAGGCGTTCACGAGCTTCTCGTTGAGGTAGTAGGCGAGCGCCGTGCCGTGCCCGCCGCGGGGGCCGGGCACGCAGGTGAAGGTGGCGTGCCGGTCGCCCAGGGTGTCGACGACGATCTGCACCGTGCAGTGCGGCAGGTGCAGGTCGGCCGTGGCCTGCGCCTCGCCCACGAGCTGGCGCTGCGGGCTGGGGTGGCTCGTCGCCTCGGTGTGGAAGCGGCCACCGCCCTCGTAGCGGCAGGTGGTGGCGGTGTGGTTGCGCGCCGCCCAGCCGTAGGCGGCGGCGCAGCCCTTGGCCGGCCCGACGCCGAGCAGCAGCACCTGCTCGACGCCCGAGGTCAGGGCGTAGTAGCTGTTCGGGTCGGTGCGGATCGTCAGCGGGACGACGTCGCGGGCCGCCGCGGCGGCCCCCAGCGCCGCCGCGTCCGCCCCCTTGTGCGCGTTGCCCCGAGAGTCCGACGCCTCGCCGAAGCCGAAGAGGCCGAGCGCCACCGCGAACATGACCACGACGAAGACGACGAGGGGCAGGGTGATCTGCCCCTCGTCGTCGCGTCGCAGCCCGGTCATGCGGATCAGCAGCTCAGCCGCGGCTCACTTGCCCTTGGTGATGGTGTCGAAGGCGTTGGTGATGCCGGTCGAGATCTTCTCGTCGATGCCGGAGGCGAACAGGGCGGTCATGATGACGCCGATGAGGACGGCGATGCCGACGTACTCGAGCGTGCCCTGGCCGGCCTCGGCGGTCTCGCGCATGACGTGCAGGCGGGTCTTGCCCTCGGCGGCGATGCGGTTCAGGAGGTTCATGAGCTTCCCTTTCGGTGGGGTGCCGGTGCCGAACTGCGGTCCGTGGTGACCTGGAAGACCCTGCCGGACCTGCCGCCGCTCACCCAGGGCACTGGGGCCCAATCAGCAGGCCCAATCCAGGGCCCAGGCACCGGCGGCATCGCACCGGGTGCTCACCGCCGCAGCCACACGCTGACGGCCTCGGCCCGCGACGTCACGGTGAGCTTGGCGAAGATGCGGTTGACGTGGTTCTTGACCGTCTTCTCGGACAGGAAGCACTCGCGCGCGATCTGGGAGTTCGTCTTGCCGTCGGCGATGAGGTCCATGACCTCCTGCTCGCGCGGCGAGAGTCCCCACGTGCGGCGCTCGACGGCGTCCTCGGCCGGCGCGGGTGAGGCGGCCGCCGAGCCGGCTACCGAGCCGGCGAGGATGCTGCCGGCGGACGGCGACAGGTGCACCCCGCCGGCGGCGACCGTGCGGATCGCCGAGACGATCTCGTCGACGTCGAACTCGCTGTGCACGACGTAGCCTCGCGCGCCGGCCGCCAGGGCCGACGCGATGATCTCGGGCTCGTCGGAATGGGTCAGCATGAGCACCGGGACCTTCGCCGCGATCGCCTGCGCCACAGCGATTCCGTCGATCTGCGGCATGCGCACGTCGAGCAGCGCGAGGTCGGGCTCGAGCTGCTGTACGAGGTCGAGCGCCTCCTGGCCGTCGGCCGCCGCGCCGACGACCTCCAGCCCAGGCACCGTCGCGAGCAGGTTGCTCATGCCGGCGCGCACGACCGGGTTGTCGTCGGCGACGACGAGGCGCAGGGCGGTCACGCCGTCACCGTGCGGGGCAGCTCGAGGCGCACGGTCGTGCCGGGGCGCTCGGAGTCCGGACGGGCCGCCCGCAGGCTGAGCGCGCCACCCACCACGCCGGCCCGCTCGGTCATGCCCAGGACGCCGTAGTGGCCCTCGCGCACGCCGGGTCGCCCGTCGGTGACGCCCGTGCCGTCGTCGCTGACGTCGAGGTGCACGGTGCGCTCGTCGCCCACGAGGCGGACGTCGACCCGGGTGGCCGCCGCGTGCCGCCGGACGTTCTCGAGCGCCTCGTCGAGCACGCGCAGGGCCGCGATCCGCGCGGTCGGCGCGAGGTCGGCGACGCCGGACGCGCTGAAGTGCGCCTCGATGCCCGAGCCCTCGCTCCAGCGGCGCACGCGGTCGGCGACCGCCTGCAGCAGCGGGGCGCTGTCGTCGTCGCGGCGCAGCCCGGTGAGCACCTCGCGCGACTGCGCGAGCGCGGCGCGGGCGGCGTCCTCGAGCTGGCGGGCGAGGTCGGCCACCGCGGGGTCGGTGCCGGCCGCGGTGCGGGCCACCGCCGTCGACTGCAGCACCAGCCCGTGCAGCGTCGAGCACACCCCGTCGTGCAGGTCGCGCGCGAGTCGGTTGCGCTCGTTCGCCGTGGCCGCCGCGCGCTCGGCGGCCACGGCCGCGTCGCGGGCGCTCGCCAGCCGGTCCTGCATGCGGCGGAACGCGCCACCCGCGACCGCCAGCAGCACGTAGGCCACGGGCACGCTCAGCAGCGCACCGAGGGACGCCTCGGGGTCACCGACCGTGCGCAGCAGCAGGTAGCCGGTGCTCAGCAAGGTGGTCAGCAGGCTCGCCGCGAGGTGGCCGAACAGGAACCCGACGAGGGCCGCCGAGGTGAAGGTGTACGCCACGAACGCCGACTGCGGCCCGGCGTAGGCGAGGACCACGAGGCTCACCGCGACGTCGAGCGCGGCCCACGCCGGGTGCCGCTGCACCCGCGGGGCGACGGCCGACCAGCGCAGCGACAGCAGGCCGGTGCCCGCGACGAGCAGGGTCAGCAGAGCGAGCTCGACGGCGTCCGGCCACCGGCCGCGCCACCCCAGCACGACCGGGTACAGGGTGAGGATCCGCAGCAGGATGAGCGTGCGCACCGGCCCCGCGCTCTCGGCGTCAGCCACCGGCCAGCCCCCCGAGGTCGACGCCGGACGAGAGCAGCAGCGAGACGACGAGCAGCACCAACGCCCCGGGCACCATGATGATCGTGACCACCAGAGCCACGCGCGGCGAGGTGCGGGACGCCTGCTGGCGGGCGCGCTGGGCGGTGGCGCGGCGCATCTCGACGGCGATCTGGTCCAGCGCCTCGGTGAGCGGCGTCCCGAGCTCCTCGGCCTGCAGCAGCGCCACGACGAACTGGTCGAGCGCCTCCGAGCCGTTGCGGCGGCGCAGCCGCTCGAACGCCGTGCGACGGGCCTCGCCGACGTCCATCTGGCGCAGCGTGTGGATGATCTCGTCGGCGAGCGGACCCTCGTAGCGCGCCGCCACGCGCTCGAGGGCGGCCCGGAACGACAGCCCGGCGCTGACGGTGACCGCCAGCACGTCGAGGAAGTCCGGCAGGTCGCGGTCGATGGCGGCCTGCCGCTCGCGCCGCGCCGAGCGCAGCGAGAGCTCGGGCAACCCCCAGGCCGCGGCGACCGCGACGAGGCCGAGCAGCCACTGCCCGCGCAACGTCAGCACCAGCGCGCCGGCGCCGAAGATGGCGAGCAGGCGGGCCTTGCGCTCCAGGTGGGCCTGCAGGGTCAGGCCGTCCGGGTTGCCCGCCTGCTGGATGCGCTGGCGGGTGCGGTCGAGCCGCTGGGCCCCCATCGTGCCGGCCAGCAGCGGCGCGAGCGTGCGCCCCAGCGCGCCGAGCGGGCCGCCGGAGCGCGCGATGTGCTTGCGGCCGCGCACCAGCGCGAGGTCCTCGATCTCCAGCCCCTCGAGCGGGTCGCTGCGCAGCCGCGCGTAGCCGGTGACCGCGAGGGCGGCGCAGCCGGCGGCGAGCAGCGCCATGAGCGCCGGGCTGCCGAGCAGGCCGCTCACGGGTCGATCCTCGTCATGCGGCGGATCAGCAGCAGGCCGATGCCGAAGCACAGGACCGCGAACGCCAGCGCGCCCTGGCCGATGAGCGTGCTGGTCACCGTGCGCAGCAGGCCCGGGTGCATCGCGTTGAGCAGGAACAGCAGCCCGACCCCCATGACCACCACGAGGTAGCCGGTGTAGGTCGCCTGCGTCAGCAGCGTGCGGACCTCGCGCTTGAGCTCCTTGCGGTCCTCGAGCGTGCCGGCGATGTCGCGCAGGGCGCTGATCAGGGAGCCGCCGGAGCGGCTGGAGATGACCAGCGTGCCCACGAGCACCGACAGCTCTCGGCCGGGCAGGCGCTGCTCCATCTGCTGCAGCGCGTCCTCGAGCGAGGTGCCGACCGCCATGGCGCGGGCGCAGCGTTGCAGCTCGGTGCGGGCCGGCTCGGCGAGCTCCTCGCCGGCCATCTCGATCGCGGTGCGGATCGACAGCCCGGCGCTGGTGGCGTTGGAGAGCACGCGCGCGAGCTCGGGCATCTGGGCGACGAAGGCCAGGCGCTGACGGTCCTCGCGCCAGCGCAGGTAGGTGCGCAGCCCCCACAACGCCGCCACCCCGAGCAGCACGGCGATGTGCAGGGCCACCACGAGCGACGCCAGCAGGCTCGCCCCGAGGAAGACCGCGATGCACACGGCCACCGCCTCGGCCGGCAGGACCGAGCCGAGCCCCGCACCGGCCAGGCGGTTCTCCAGCCGGTGGCCCCACCCGGTGCGGCGCACCGCCCGGTTGGGTGAGCCGGCGAGCCAGCCGCGCAGACCGACCCGGCCGTAGCGGGTGCCGGCGCCGACCAGCGCGCGCTTCTCGGCGGTCCCCCGGGCGAGCGACCAGGTGCCGACGACGGCCACGAGCAGGCTCAGCCCGAGCAGGGCCAGGGCCGTGCCGGGACGCATCAGCTGGCCCGCCGGATCATCAGCTCGTCGTGGTGGGTCGCGGCGCGGAAGCTCGCCGGCAGCACCTCGCCCGCGAGGGCGACGCGCTCGGCGAGCTCCGGCGGCAGCGGGTGGTGGGAGAACCGGCCGCGCACCACGCGGTCGGCCTCCAGCGGCAGCGGTTCGAAGCGGCACAGGCTGGCCAGCGCGAAGTCCTCGCGCCGGCGCGACGCCACCGCGGCCACCTCGGTGACCCGGCGCGATCCGTCGGCGCCGCGCGAGAGCTGGACGACGACGTCGACGGCGTTGTTGATCTGGTCGCGCAGCGCCTCGAACGGGATCTTGATCTCGCTCATGCTGGCGAGCGTCTCCAGCCGCATCACCGCGTCGTCGCTGGAGTTGGCGTGCACCGTGGCCATCGAGCCCTCGTGGCCGGTGTTCATGGCCTGCAGCATGTCGAGCGTCTCACCGCCACGGACCTCACCGACGATGATGCGGTCGGGGCGCATGCGCAAGGAGTTGCGCACCAGGTCGCGGATGGCGACCTGACCCTTGCCCTCGATGTTCGCCGGGCGCGACTCCAGCCGGATCACGTGGTCCTGCTGCAGCTGGAGCTCGGCGGCGTCCTCGATGGTGATGATGCGCTCGTGCCCGGGGACGAAGCCCGACAGCGCGTTCAGCATGGTCGTCTTGCCGGTGCCGGTACCGCCGGAGACGATGACGTTGCACCGGGCCCGGACGAAGGCGCCGAGCAGCATTGCGGTCGGCTCGTCCATGGCGCCCTTGTCGACCAGCTCGGCGAGGGAGTACGCGCGAGGGAAGCGGCGGATGGTCAGCATCGGGCCGTCGAGCGACAGCGGCGGCACGATCACGTTGACGCGCTCGCCGGTGGCGAGGCGGGCGTCGACCATCGGGCTGGACTCGTCGACGCGGCGGTTCACCCCGGCGACGATGCGGTCGATGGTCTGCATGAGCTGGTCCTCGCTCGCGAAGTGCGCGTCGAGGCGCTGCAGCACGCCGGCCCGCTCCACGAAGATCGTGTCGTGGCCGTTGACCATGATCTCGGTGACGCTCGGGTCGGCGAGCAGCGGCTCGAGGATGCCGAGACCCAGGGCCTCGTCGACGACGCGGCGGATGATCGCCTGCCGCTCGCCGCTGGAGAGGATGGGTCCCTCGCGGCTGAGCAGGTGGCCCATGACGCGCTCGAGGCGCAGCCGGCGCTGGCCGGCGTCGAGCTTGCTCAGCTCGCCGAGGTCGATCTCGTGCAGCAGCAGGGCGCGGTAGCGCGCGACGGTCTGCGCGTGGGCGTCGGCGTCGGACGTCGCGGCCTCACCGACCGGGGACGTGCTCAGCCGGTCCAGCAGTCCCACGTCAGCCTCCCTGGGCCTCGGTCGCCGGCATGGTGGCCTCGCGCGTGACGGTCCAGTCGGGCAGCCGGGGGAGCACCTTCGGCACGCGCAGGGTGACCGACCAGTGCTGGCCGTCGCCCGTGGACCCGCCGACGGCCTGCAGCCCGTCGCGCAGGGCGGCGCTCACGGCGTCGGCCGCCGCCGCCCGACCCCCCGCGCCGTGGTTCAGCGTGGCGGCGCGTGCGGCCGCCCGCGCCGCGCCGTTGGCCTGCGCGATGGTGAACGTCGCGGCCGCGACCTGCACCAGCGCCATCAGGGTCAGGAACAAGAAGAAGGACATTCCCACGAACTCCAGCGAGAGCCAGCCGCCCTCGCCCCGCACCCGGCGCCTCATCGCTCGCTCACCGAGGTCGAGCTCGCGCTGAGGTCGATGTCGAGCGGTCGGGCACCGGGCATGAGCAGCGGGGGCTTGATCGACACCGTGACCCGGGTGCTGCCCGGGGTGGTCGACACGGTCATGTGCTCGGCGAACGACTGCGGCACAGCGGCTCTGGCTGCTCGCTCGACGTCGCCGCCGACGGCCGCGGCACGCGCCCCCTCCTGCGCCGAGTTGGCCGCGTAGTGGGCGCCGATGCCCATGAGGACGGCCTGCCAGATGAACAGCAGCACGAGCAGCAGCAGCGGGAACAGACCGACGAGCTCGATGGCTCCCTGGCCCGCGTCGCGGGTGGCCTCCTGCTGGCTGTCGGTGCCGTCGTGCCCCGCCGAGCCGGCGGCCCGACGTCCCGCGCGGCCGCGGGCCGGCGCCCGCCGCTTGCCGGACGCCCGCTCGGCCCGAGCGCTGAGCGGCCGGGCGCTGCTGACGCGCAGCTCGGTGGCGAGCTCGGCGACCCGCTGCGCCCAGGCGCCGCCGGCGAGCTCGGGGTCGCGCTGGTTGTTCGCCGCCTCCAGCGCGCGGAACGCGGCGGGCAGCCGGGTGCGGGTGACCTCGACGCCCGCGATCCGCGCCGCCGTGTCGGGCTGGATGTCGGTGCGCTTGTCGGTGCGGTTGATGATGCAGCGCACGGCTTCCTCCTTGCGCAGCGCGAGCCGCTCCCACAGCTCGACGAGACGTCGCGTGCCGCGCAGTGCCGGCACGTCGGGGGTGGCTACGACGTAGACCTCGTCGGCCATCTCGACCGCCGCGGCCGACGCCTCGGTGACGACGGCGCCGGCGTCGACGACGACGACGTCGTGCCGCTGCCGCAGGCCGCCGAGGATCGTGGCGACCTGCAGGCCGCTGAGCCGCTCCGCGTACTCGCCCTGATCGGGGGCGAGCAGCAGCGACAGGCCGGTGGGGTGCTGGTAGAGCGCGTCCGCGATCGCGCGGGGCGTGAGGTCGTGGGCGACCGGGGCGAGGTCGAGGATGGTGCGGCGGTGCTGGGCGTCGAGGTAGAGCGGGACGTCGCCCTTGGCGACGTCGAGGTCGACGAGGCACACGCGGCGGCTCGCGTCGTCCTTGGCGCTCGCCAGGGCCAGGTGGGTGGCGATGGTGGTGGTGCCGACGCCGCCCTTGGCGCCGGCCAGCACCACGAGCAGGCCGGCGGGGCCGGCCGTCTCGCGCTCGCCGCCGATGACCCGTCGCATCGTCTGCGCCCAGCCACCCGCGGACATGATCTTGCCGGCGACGTCCTCGACCTGCACCGGCAGCTCGACGACGGCCCGGGCGCCGGACTCCATCGCGAGCCCGAGCACCTCGGCCGAGCCGATCGGGCTGGCGACGACGATGGCGAGGTAGGGGTTGGCCATGGCGACCTGCCGGACGAACGACCACACCGGGCCGGACGTGAGGTCGTCGCGCATCAGCACGACGTCGGGGTCGAGCACGGCCAGCTGGTCGCGCAGGTCCATCTCGGAGGTGACCGTGCCGACCGTCTGGGCGCCCGCCGCTGCCGCGGCCTCGGCGAGGTCGGCGGCCAGCTCGACGGTCGGGGCCGCGATGAGGACTCGGTAGCTCATCCCTTGCTCCCAGCGGCCAGCAGCTTGGTGAGGCCGAGGTCGTTGAACGTGCCGTCGGAGGGTTTGTACGCCTTGCCGGACTCGTTGTTGCCCGAGCGCATCAGCCGCATCTTGACGCTGAAGGCCTCGGCGTAGGCCAGCCGCGTCGCGTCGGCGACCTTGAGCGCGAAGGTGACCGGCACGACCTCCTCGGGGTTGGGGTTGCCGTCGGTGGCGGCGCCGACCTCGATGCCGATCGGCGTCTTCTCCCCGACGCTCACGACGAGCGCCTGCGACACCACGATGCCGGCGACGTTGTACGGCAGTTCGGCCCGCCGCACGCTCTGGTCGACCTGGTTCTCGTTGCCCTGCCGGGCCGCGAAGGCGGCGATGACGTCGACGCGGTCGCCGGGGCGCACGCGGCCGTTGATGCCGTCGGCGGCGTCGAAGTTCACCGAGACCTCGCGCATGCCGTCGGCGAGCGAGGAGCTGCTCGTCAGCATCTCGGTGGTGAGGTAGCTGCCCGACCGGATGGTGGTGACGGCCTTCTGCCCCAGGAAGTCCGCCTCCTTCGTCACCGTCGTGTCGGTGACGTACTTCGTCGGGATGTCCAGGGTGCGGACGTCGGCCGGCTCGACCGCGGCGAAGGGCGGGATGTCCTTGGCGGCCACGTAGACGGTGGTGCGCGGCCCGACCTCGGCGTTCACCTGCGACACGTAGGACGCCACGCCGACGAAGACGGCGCAGGCTCCGAGCGCGGCGATGACGAGCATGACCAGGCCACGCCTCTGGCGGGGGTTCATCGATCTCCTCGGGCAGCGTGGCAGAACCGGCAGGCCGGCCAGGCGACGGGGGCGCCGCACGAGCGGCAGGGACGCGCGGCCTCGAGCGCCGCGGTGACGAGGGCCGACACGTCCTGCGGGACGGCGGAGAACTCCGCGAAACGCGGTGTGCCCCACCGACTGCGTGACTCGTCGGGGGTAGCGACGACGGTGGCGGCCCGGCCGGTGAGCCGCTGGGCGATCTCGTCGACGGCGATCTGGCTCGTGGCGTCCGCGGCGGTCGCCGCGAAGTGCAGCGGCGCGTCGTCGACCGCCAGCCGGAGCCGCTCGGCCCAGCCGGGCGACGTGCGCACGATCTGCGCCGCGGGGTGCGTGAGGACGACGAAGCGGGTGGTCGGCCACCAGGACGCCAGGTGCTGGCTCATGTGCGGTGCGGGTGCGGCCAGGCGGGTGACGGAGGCGAGCACCGCCCCGGCGACCATCGCGCCCTCGACGGCCTCGGCGGCGACGAGCAGCTGACCGGCCGAGAGCCCGGCCGACATCGAGCCGAGCACCTCGACCAGCCCGCGCCGCGCGAGGGGCGGCAGGCTGCTGGCGTGGACGACGCCGGTGGCCCCGGGCGCCCCGGCCCGCGCCAGCGACAGCGTGTGCCGCGCCCGGGAGGCGTCGGTCTCCGGCGCCACGACGAGCAGCGGGTCGGTGCGGGCCGGGAGCGGACGCAGCTGGTCGAGCAGGCCGCCGACGTCGTCGACGGCCAGCACCCCGCTGACGTCGCGCGAGCCGAGCACCCGCATCGACGCCGACGGTGCGTTCACGATGCGCCCTCCCCTGGCTGCCCCACCATCAGGCCCGTCCCTGGCCTGACCGTCGCGCAGCGTAGCGGATCAGCCCGGCGATGGGGATTGGTTGCGTATGCAATAACTCGTTTGCCCGGTTCTGGAGGTGGCGGACAGTAGCCGCGAGATGGTCTGATGTGTCCGCGAACGACCGACACCCTGGGGGAGATCACGTGCCGCGACCGGTAACGCTGGCTGCTGCCGCCATCGCGGTGGCCCTGCTCGCCGCCGGCTGCAACGGCGACGAGCCGGCGGCCGGCCCCACCACGGGCGGCGGCGGGTCGTCGTCCAGCGCGTCGTCGACCGGCACGCCCACCGTCGCGCCGGCGCTGGTCGAGGTCGACGGCTTCACCCGGCTGAACCTGCTGCCCGAGCCGGTGGCCCACCAGGACGTCGTCGACAACAGCTGGAGCGAGCAGCGCACGGTGCGCGCCGAGGTCGTCCGAGCCACCACCACGGGCGCGGCGACCCGCGTCGTCGTGGCCTGGGACCAGCCGCAGGACGGCACGGTCGTGCCGCCGTCGCACCTGCGCGCCCTGCGCGAGGGGGCCACGCCCTTCGAGATCGGCCTGCGGCTCTACGACCCCGCCGCCGGAACGGTGAGCGACCCCCTGCGCACCGCGGACGGCGCGTGCCTGTGCAGCAGCAACACCGGCCGCTTCCTCGACAAGGGCAAGCAGGCGCTGTT
The DNA here is from genome assembly GCA_963816695.1 of uncultured Actinomycetota bacterium. Lineage (GTDB taxonomy): Bacteria > Actinomycetota > Actinomycetes > Actinomycetales > Angustibacteraceae > Angustibacter. The sequence continues at coordinate 766,584 of CAWFLV010000001.1, read as the reverse complement.
CTGGGCCGACTTCCCCGCTGCCACGTCCGACCACGTCGTCCTGCTCATGGGCGAGCAGGTGGCGCCGTTCGACGGGCTCGCGGTCACCAAGGACCAGCCGCCGCTCGACCTCTCGCGCGCCGGTGACCTCGCCGACTGGGTGGGTTCGCCGCCGCCGACCACCGCAGGCGAGGGCGCGGCGCAGCCGGTCGTCGCCCCGGTGCGCCGCTCGGTGCGCACCTTCGGTGGGGCCGAGGACTCCCAGGTCGGCAAGAACGCCGACGTGTCGTTGCCGTCGGATGTGCTGTTCGCCTTCGACTCCAGCACCTTGAACGCCCGGGCGAAGCGCGTGCTCGCCGCCGCCGCGCCAAAGCTCGCCGCCGCCGCGAAGGGCGAACGCGTGCAGGTCGTCGGGCACACCGACGACCAAGGCAGCCCGACGTACAACAACGCCCTGTCGCTGCGCCGGGCGAAGGCCGTCATGGCCTACCTCGCGCCCCGGCTGCGGTCGGCCGGCATCACCTTGACCGCCGTCGGCAAGGGCGAGTCCGAGCACCTGGTGCCCAACGTCGACAAGCTGGGTCACCCCATCGAGGCGAACCGCCAGCGCAACCGGCGGGTCAGCTTCGTCTTCCCCCGCAGCGACGCGAGCCAGAAGACCGACATCGACGCCGCCCGGCCGCTGCCGAAGATGGCGGTCGCCAAGCGCACCACACCCTCACCGGACGTCACCGGCTCGCTCGCCTCGGTGCTGTCCGCCGACGGCGCGGTGCGCGTCGACGTGACCCGGCTGCAGCGGGTCGGCGACGACCTGTGGCTCGGCCTGGCGTTCAGCGCCGTCGGCGACCACACGGACTGGGGAGCCAACCCGCCGCTGCTCGGCCCCAACGGCTACGGGTCGAACGACACCCTCGCCAACCTCGAGGTGGCCGACGCGACCGCACGCACCGTCGCGCTGCCGCTGTCGTACTCCGGCGGTGCCTGCCTGTGCAGCGAGAACCAGGGGTCCGGCCGGCTGTACGCCAAGCCCTTGCGCATGTGGGCCGTCTTCCCGGCGCCGCGGGCCGACCGGGCCACGCTCCGCATCCCCGGCGCCGGCCAGGTCGTCGGCCTGCCGATCAGCTGACGTGGCCCGGGTCGCCTCCCCGGCGCGGCTGCTCAGCGTCGACGGCCGTCGCACCGACCTCGTCGTCGAGACGGCGGACACGATCCGCAGTCGCAGCCTCGGCCTGCTCGGCCGTCGCGAGGTGCCGCGCGCGCTGCTGCTGCGCCCCTGCCGCTCGGTGCACTCGCTCGGGATGCGCGTCGACCTCGAGGTCGCCTACCTCGACGACGACCTCACCGTCGTGGACGTGAGCGACCTGCCTCGCTGGCGCGTGCACCTGCCCCGGTGGCGCGCTCACGCCGTCCTGGAGGCGGGGGCGGGGGCGCTGTCGGCTCGCGGCGTACGGCCCGGTGCGCAGCTGGCGCTGGAGGACGAGCGTGCCTGAGCTCGGGACGCTCGCCTGGTGGGCGCTCGCGATCGCCGTCACCGGTGCGCTGCTCGTGACGCCGCTCGCACCCGCCCTGGGTGAGGACCTGCGGGTGTCGGTGTGCCGCTCGACCGGCGGCAGCTGCGGCTACGTCGCGCCGCGGGCCAGCTGCGACGTCCTGTCGCGCGACACCGGGATCGCCTCAGCCGTCACGCCGCTGCGCGTCAGCCGGGCGGCCGAGGGCTCGGGTGCGGACGAGGTCACCACGGCCAAGGCTCTCGACGGCACGGCCACCGTCACCCTGCACGACCCCGCCGCCCTCGACCTCGGCGCGATCGCCGCCGAGCGGCTCGGCGTGCGGGCGAGCGTCGGCGGGCGTGCCCGCGGCCTGGACGCGGTCTTCCGGTTCAGCCGGCACGACGACGCCGACGCCTGGCTCGACCACTACCACCGCCTGGACGCGCCGATCTCGTCGGCCGCGGCAGGCTGGAGCGCCCCCGCACCTGCCGTCGACGCGCGCCCGGGCGAGGTGCCGGACGGGCTGCACGAGGGCGTCCGCCGGCTGCTCGGCGCGCTCGGCTTCGCCGACCTCGACGCGGTGCGCTCACCCGACGGTGTCGTGGTGGCCGTGCCGAGCCAGGCCCAAGGCGATGCCGTCTACGCCAGGGCGTCGTCGAGCTCGTCCGGTGACGCGGTGCGGGCGGCGACGCCCACGCGGCTCACCCTGGACGGCGACGGTCGCTCGACGACCACCGGTGAGCTCCCCGCCGCAGCCAACCAGGACGAGCTCGCCCGCGCGCTGCCCCAGCTGGTCGGGCTCGCCGGGCCCGCGACCTACAGCGTCGCGTCGGACGCCGCGGGCGACCCCGTGCGCCTCGAGCTGCGCGGCCTCGCCGCCGTCGACGCCGACGGCGCGTACGTCGCCGCCAGCAGGCTGCCGCGCCTGCGCGAGGAAGGGCGCAGCCGCTCGTCGCACCCGGACGGCGCCATCCAGACCGTGGTGCTGGACCTGCGCAGCAGCGCCAACCGGGAGGCCTTCGACCGGGCGTTCCGCGTCGCCGGGCCGGCGGCGGTCGTGCGCTCGCTCGCCGTGGCCGTGTCACCGAACGCCGGTACGGTCGCCCCCGACGCCGCGCGGCAGGCCGCCGTGATGCGGCTGCTGGCCGAGCGCATCGCAGACGACGCCGTGTACGTACGCACCACGGTCGCAACCCGAGGATCGGAGACGACGTTGCTCGAGGGATTCAGCGAGGACTTCGCGGTACCCGCCAGCCGGCTGGCGGCCATGCCGGGGTGCGCGCAGTGACGCGCGGGGGCGGCGTGCGGCTGGCCGTGCTCGTGGGGGCCGCGCTCGTCGCGGTGACCGGCTGCTCGTCCGGTGCGGACGGCGCGGCGGCCGGCTCGTCGAGCGGCCCGAGCTCGACGGCGTCGGTCTCGCCCACCACGGCCGTCGCCCGGCCGATGCCGCCGGCGGGCTGGTCGCCCGCCCAGCAGGGCCGGCTCGCCTTCGCCCTGCCACCGGGGTTCACCCAGCGGCCCGAGGGTGCCGGCATGCCGGGGGCGACGGCGCAGTGGACCAAGACCGACGACCCGCAGCTGAAGATCCCCCCGGCGGTCGCGGTCTTCGTCGAGACGGGCAACGTCGGCCCGCTCGAGGTGCGCACCCAGCTGGTCACCCAGGCGCGCACCGCCGAGCTGGGCGCCGAGCCCGCGGCGCCGGCCAGCGACCTCCAGGTGCCGGGCAGCACCGGCGCCAAGGCGGTCGAGTGGCGGTGGGACTACGACTTCGTCCGCGACCAGCCACCCGTGCCGAGTCGGCAGGTCGAGATCGTCGTCCAGACGACCGGGCCCGAGCAGTACGGCCTGCTGCTGGGTGGCCCGGTCGAGTTCCTCACCGACGACGTGCTGCGCGACTTCGAGGCGTCCATCGCGGTGGTCGCCGAGGGCAGCCCGGCATGAGCCTGCTGCACCGTCCCACCGCGGTGCGGGCCGCCGTCCTGTCGGCCGGCCTCACCCTGGTGCTGTACGCGCTGGTCTCGGTGCTGGCCCCCACCCTGCTCGACCTGTCCGGCGCGGACGCCGCGCGCGCCCTGTCTCTCGTGGCGGGTATCGCGGTGCGGCTGCTGGCCGGCAGGCTCGCCGCGCGCCGCGCCTGGGACGACGGCGCCGACGTCGTGATGGTGCTCGCCAGCGTGGGCGTCGGGGGCCTGGTGGGCTGGCTGGTGTTCCCCGGGCTGCTCACGCTCGTCGGCGTCCTGAGTGGTGACGCGGTGACCGCCGGCCTGCTCCGGCTGCTGGTCGACCTGGTGGTCTGGCTGGTGTGCCTGGGCCTGGGGGCGGTGTCCGCACGTTGGGCCCTGCCGCGCGTAGTTGGGTCCCCAGGCCCATGATCGGCGTCGCCGGCTTCCCTAGCCTCGACCCGTGACCACTCCGACGCCGCGCCCGCTGCACCGCCTGCGCCGCAGCGGGTCCGAGCGCGGATCCGGCACGCTGGAGTACATCGGCGTCGCGACGCTCATCGCGGCGGTGTTCGCCGCGCTGGCCGTCGTCCCCCTCGCACCGAACCTCGCGCAGTCACTGCGGGACGCCGTCTGCCGGGTCACCAACCAAGGGGTCTGCGACTACGACCGGCCGGTGGTGCGCTGCACGACCGGCTCGCGCGACCGCACGGTCGGGGCGTCGGTCACCGCCTTCTTCGTCAAGGCCGGCCACGACGACAAGTACACGCTGACGACCTACGGCGACGGCACGGCCGAGATCGCGCTGGCCGACCAGTACCAGCTCGGCGCGTCCGGCACGCTCGGCGCCAAGCTCGACCTCGCCGCGATCGCGAACGAGCTCAAGGCCAAGGGCTACGCCGAGGGGTCGTTGGCCGCCCTCGGCGGCTACCAGACGGTCTACACGTTCACGAGCCGTGCCGAGGCCGAGGCCTGGATCGACCACAACCGCGGGGTGCTGCAGCACATCGCGAACGCGGTCGGTGGCCCCACGACCGACGCGCTCGAGCAGGGCATCAACTGGATCAAGCGCAAGACCGGCCTCGGCGACAGCAACGACAGCCGAGCACCCGATGCCGTGGTGATCGACCTCGGCGCCCAGGCCAGCGGGGGCGCGGGGTACGGCATGTCGACGCTCGCCGGGGTCAGCGGCGACGCCAAGGGCACCGTCAAGGGCTCGCTGCGCCTCAACGGTGACGGCACCCAGCGGTTCACCGGCAGCTTCGACGCCGAGGCGAACGGCACGGGCAGCCTCGCCTTCGTCAGCGGCAAGCTCGGCTTCAACGGCAAGGCCGCCTACACCGTGACGTTCGACAAGCACGGCAACCCCACCCAGCTGACGCTCGTCGGCGAGTACGGCGGGTCCGGCGGCATCGGATCGACCAAGAGCGGCCTGCCGGTCGGTGGCGGCACCAAGATCAAGTACGGCGGCGACGGCAGCGAGGGCAGCAAGGTCAACCACTCCTACACGCTGAACCTCAAGAACCCCGCCAACCGTGCGGCGTTCGACCAGGCGTTCGTCACGGCCGGGCCTGTGGTGCTGCCTCGCCCCACCTCCCACGTCGTCCCGGCCGGTGGCGTGCCGATGCCCGACCCGGTCGAGCTGGCCCGGCAGATCACCCCCCTCGTCGACCGGATCGGGCAGGACGCCGTCTACGTGCGCTCGCAGTACGACACCAGCCAGCTGGGCGGCACCGTCGGCGGGTCGGCCGAGGGCTTCGGCCTCGACGGCACCTACAAGGGCAGCGACGCGACGCTGACGAAGGTCGAGAGCCAGGACTACGGTGTGCCGACCAGCACGCTGCAGCCGATGCAAGGCTGCGACCACTGACCTGCGGAGTGCGACGGTGAACCTGCTGCCCCTGCTCTTCCCTGCGCTGACGGTCGGTTTCGCGCTCGGCGCGGTGCTCGCGCTGCGCCAGGCGCGCGTCAGCACCGAGCGGCTGAGACGCGCCCGCCCGGCGCGCGGCGTCGTCACCCACGTCGAGCACAACGTGTCGCTCCAGGCGTTCCCGACCGTGCAGTTCTCCACCGACGAGGGCCGCGTGGTGCAGGCGCGGCCGCAGTCGTCGTCCAACGCCGTGCGGTTCGACCAGGGTCAGTCGGTCGGCCTGCGCTACGACCCCGACGAGCCGGAGTGGATCGTCATCGAGGGGCTGCCCTCGGCGTCCGGCACCGGCTACGCCGCCGCGGTGCTGCTCGCCGTGGGCGCCGTGGTCATCGCGGGCGCCTGGTGGCTCGTCGGCTGAGCCAGCGGTGCGTCAGCGCAGGACCTCGCGCGTCACGCGGCGCAGCAGATCCGCGGCGCCGGCGAGGTCGCGGACGACGTCCGCGGCCGGCCGAGCGACCGTGACCTCGCCGACTCCCTGGCCGGCGTAGATGGGCGCGATGTCGGGGTCGAGGTCCTTGCGGGCCGCGACCACCGCCTCGTGAGCGGCGTCGTCACCGGCCAGAGCGTCCTCGTGGCCGACCCAGCGGTCGAAGTACGCGTTGCGCAGGGCGCGGCCGCCGAACTGCGGCGGCCAGGCCACGCGCTGCCCGACGTCGAACACCCGGCCGTACACGGTGGCCGTCTCGTCGGCGGCGAGCAGGCGCTCGCGCGCCAGGTCCGCGGTCTGCGCCTCGGGGCAGGCCGCGAAGGCGGTGCCGACCCAGGCGCCGGCGGCGCCCGCAGCCAGCACCGCGGCGAGGCCACGCGCGGTGCTGATGCCCCCGGCGGCGAGCACCGGCACCTCGAGTCGGCCCAGAACCCGTTGCAGCAGAGGCAGTGTGGCCACCTCATCGCGGCCGTGACCGCCACCCTCACCGCCCCGGGCCACCACGACGTCGACCCCTGCCTGCTCGGCCTCGAGCGCCTCGGCCAGCGTGCCGACCTGCGCGGCGACGATGATCCCCGCCTCTTGCAGCGGTGCGACGTACGGCGTGATGTCGCCGAAGCTCACCGACGCGAACGCCGGCCGCGTGTCGAGCACGGCGTCCAGCTGGTCGGGAGCGCCGGGCAGCACCCAGGCCATGAGCCCGATGCCGAACGGCCGCCCACCCGCGCCCCGCGCCGCCTCCGCGTGCTGCTCGCGCACCCAGGTGGCGGAGGACGCCGGCCCGACGCCCACCGTGCCGAGCGCGCCCGCGGCGCTCACGGCCCCGGCGAGGCGGCCGCCGGAGACTCCGGCCATCGGCGCCTGCACGACGGGTACGTCCAGCCCGAGCAGCTCGGTGAGCGCGGTGATCACGCTCCGACAGTAGCCCTCACGGTCACTGGGTGGTCGCGGTCGCCGGCGCGCACCACCTCGCTCAGGTGCTCGTCCGGCCCCACCCAGGCGTCCGGCCACACGACGCACCGCTCGACGCTGCCCTCGACGTGCGCGCCGGCGCCGACCACGCTCGCGCCGCCGCTCGCGTGCAGGTTGGCCGCGAGGTAGTCGGCCGGTGTGCCGCAGTCGATCGAGACGGCTCGGGTGCTCACCAGCTCGAGCTCTCCCTGCGTCTCGAGCTCGCGCCAGAGCACCTCGTACAGCCCCGACGGCCGATCGTCGAGCCCCCGCGCCGCGGTCCAGGGCAGCAGGCACGAGCCGACGTAGCGCGTGCCGGTGCCGTCCGGCAGCCGGAAGTCGACCCGGCGACCCGGCTCGACCGGCGTGACGAGCAGCCGGCAGCGTGCGCCGTCCCATCCCTGCGTCAGGTCGACGAGGCCACCGGGCTGGTAGACGTCGGCGTTGGTCACCAGCACGTCGCGACCGTCCAGCCAGCCGCGCAGCCGGCCGAGCGCTCCGGCCGTCCCCAGCGCCTCGGGCTGCTCCAGCGACAGGTGGGCTCGCCCGCCGACGTGGGTGGCGACGAGCTCGGCGAGGTGGTGGGCGTTGACCGCGACGTGCTCCGGGCCGCGACCTGCGTGCGGCTCGACCCGGGCCAGCGCGAGGTCGAGCAAGGACGTGCCGGCGACGGGCATGAGCACCTTGGGGACGACGTCGGTGAGGGGGCGCATGCGCACCCCGCGGCCGGCGGCGAGCACCACTGCGGCGAGGCTCATGGTTGCTGCGCGGTCACGAGGTCAGGACGCGGCCCAGGTACGCGCCGGGGTCCATGACCGCCTGCGCGGCAGCGAGGATCTGCCCGGTCGGACCGTCCATCTCGTCGATCTCGTCGGGGGCGAGCCATCGCGCCGTCGTGGCCTCACCGCCCACGCGCTCGCCGAGGTCGCTCAGGACCGCGACCCGGAACACGACGTCCACGCGGCGCAGCGGTGAGTCGACCACGACCGTGACGGGGCGGCCCACCTCGATCCGCAGGCCGAGCTCCTCGCGCACCTCGCGCACGACGGCGTCCGCCGCGGACTCGCCGCGGTCGAGCAGCCCGCCGGGCAGGCTCCACCCCACCCGGTGCGGCTGGCGCAGCATGAGCAGCCGCCCGTCGCGTTCGAGCAGGCAGACCGCCCCCACGGTGAAGCCCGGCGTGCCCGCGCGCACGAGCGCACGCCGCACGCCCGCCGGCAGGCGGCGGAAGACCCGCAGCGCCAGCAGGTACAGCGGTCGTGACAGGTCGGTGAAGGCGGCCATGCAGCCAGCCTACGGACCACTAGGGTCTTGCGCGTGGCGGGCGACCAGGGCAGATCGGCGACCAGCGACGCCGGCGCGGCGGACGAGCCGGTGCGCATGCTGCGGGTGGGTGCGTACGCCGTCGTGGTCGTCGACGAGCGCGTGCTGCTGACCCAGATGGCCGACCACACGCCGGTGCCGCGGTTGTGGGGCCTGCCAGGTGGCGGCGTCGACCACGGTGAGGCACCGCTGGCCGCCGTCGTCCGCGAGGTGCACGAGGAGACCGCCCACGACCTCGTGGAGGTGCGGCTCGCCGACGTCGGCTCGCACCACTTCGTCGCCCACTCGCCGCGGGGCCGGCTGGAGGACTTCCACAGCGTCCAGGTGATCTACACCGCGGGCGTCCGCGAGGTGCGCGAGCCGGAGGTGCTCGACGTCGGGGGCAGCACGCTGGCCGCCCGCTGGGTCGACCTCGGCGACGTCGCCTCGCTCGCCCTGACGCCGGGCACCCGCGAGTGGCTCTCGCGCCTGCTCGCCGTCCCCGGTCTCGACGGCTGAGCGGTGGGCGCCGACGCGGGCCTGCTCGACCGGCTGGTCCGCGCCGCCGAGCGCACGTCGCAGGAGCACGCGTCGCTCGGCCCGGCCGCGTGGCGGGCGGCCAGCGTGCTGGACGAGCTGGCTGCCGCGCAGGCCGACGGCGACGCCGACCGCGTCGAGCGGCTCGCCGCGGGCTATGACGGGCTGCTCGAGCTCGCGCCGACGGTGGCCTCGGCCGGCGAGGTGACCTGGGCGCGGGCCGAGCGCCACGCCCGGCGTCGCCTGGGGGCCTTCGCCACGCCGGGCGCGGTCGCGCAGGCCCTCGCCGAGCGGGCGCTGCCGGTGCTGGGCCGGTCCGCGTCGACGTCTCGTGCTCGACCCGGCGTGCGGCGCCGGTGCGCTGCTCGTGGCCGCGCTGGAGCGGCTGGTGCGGCTCGGCGTCCCCGCCGACAGCGCGCTGACCCGCCTGCACGGCGTGGACGTCGACCCCGTCGCGGTGGCTCTGAGCCGGGCCCGGCTCGCGGCGGCCGCCGTGCGGTTGGGCGCCTCGCCGCTGGGTGGTGCGGCGGAGCTGGCGGCGGGGCTCGAGCGCTCGGTCGTCGTCGGGGACGCGCTGCTGCCCGACGCGTCCCGCAGCGTCGGCGGCTTCGGTGCGGTGCTGGCCAACCCGCCGTGGGAGCGGCTGAAGGTCGCCGTCCGGGAGCACGAGGGCACCCCTGCGCAGCTGGCCGACGCGCGGGCGGCGGTGCGGGCCCGGGTGACGGCGATCCGCGACGGCGGTGGGCACCCGCTCACCGGCTCGGGCGACCTCAACGCGCACCTGCCGTTCGTGGAGACCTGCTGGCGGCTGCTGGCACCGGGCGGGCGGGCCGCCCTGCTGGTGCCGGCCAGCACCGTGACCGACCGGCAGGCCGGCCCGTTGCTCGCCGAGCTGCTCGGTGCGGGGGACCTGGAGTCGGTGCACACCCTGCGGGTGCGGTTCGACGGGGTGACCACCGCGCTGTCGTCAGCGGTCATCACGTTGGCGCGCAACGGGTCTGCGCCTTCAGCTCAGATGATCAGCGACGTGGGCGACGTGCGGCGTCCGGAGCTCGACGCCGACCGCGCCTGGGCGCTGACGCCGGCGCTGGTGCGTACCGTCAACCCCTCGACGCGCACCGCTGTGCTCTTCCAGACCCCGCGCGACGCCGACCTCGTGGCACGCGCCCACGAGCGCTTCGGCGTCCTGCTCCGGCGCGACCCCGACGGAGCCGTCGTCGCCGACCCGTGGGGCGCCCGCGCGCGCACGCCGGTGCACCTCAGTCGGGAGGCCGGTCACGTGCGCACGTCGCCCGGGCCGGGGCTGGTGCCGCTCGGTGAGGCCAAGCTGACCGGGCTGCTCGACCCGCGGGCGGCCACCTGGGACGACGAGCGCACCCGGCCGCCCAGCCCGGCCGAGCGGGCCGACCCCGCGTGGACGCCGCGCACGCGGTGGTGGGTGCCGGAGTCGCTGGTGCGGGCCCGGTACGGCGACCTGCTGGCTCGCGGCTGGCTGGCGGGCTACCGCGTCGTCTCGACACCTCGGACGGCGCGCACCCTGCTGCCGGTGGCGTTGCCCGCCGGGGCGTACGCGAACTCCCTCGCGCTGCTCGACGCCCCGCGGCTGCCCCTGCTGCTCGCCGCGCTGGCGTCGCTGCCGCTCGACTACGTGATGCGCTGCAAGGCCGGCGGCAACAACCTCAGCCTGTACAAGGTCGAGCAGCTGCCGGTGCCGCCCCCGGCGGCGTACGACGTCGCGTGGCCCGGTCTGGACGGCGGCACGCTGGGGGAGTGGCTGCTCCGGCGGCTGGCGGGCGCCGTCCGGTGGTGCGACGGCCTGGCGCCGCTCGCGGCCGAGCTCGGTCGCCCCGGACGGGACGGCGCCCGCGAGGCCGACCGCTGGGACGCCCTCGCCGACCTCGATGCCGCGCACGCCCACCTTCTCGGGTGGAGCCGCGCCGACCTCGAGCGCGTGCTGGGCACGTTCGGGATGCTGCGCGCCACCGAGGAGGCCCGGCACGGGCGGTACGTCACCCGTGACCGGGTGCTGGCCGCCCACGAGCGCCTCACGCCCCCATGACCCCCTCGGGCGTGCACTTCGGTGACGAAGTGCACGCCTAAACCCCTCTCAGGCGTGCACTTCGGTGACGAAGTGCACGCCTGAGGGTGGGGGTGGGTGGGGGGGGTCAGAGCAGGTCGTCGTCGGCCGGGCCGGCCGCCACGGGCTCGTCCGGCGTCTCGGTCGCACGCCGCCCGCGGGCCGACGTCGCGACCGTGGCGACCAACCCGACCACCCCGGCGACGATGAGCACCGCCGGCCCGGCGACCGAGAGGTCCGGCAGCGAGATGAGCGCGGTCTGCACGAGCGCCCAGGCACCCGCGACCCCGATGAAGATCAGCCCGAAGACGAGGGACGTGACGTCCGTGTCATGACGCCGCACGGCGCACCTCCAGATGTCCGAAACCTGCGTAGAGCGTGAGGTCGAGCGTGCCGCCGCCGGGTCCGTCGTCCCCGTAGTCGGTGCGCTCGCGGTGCTGGTTGACGCCGCCGGTGTCCGAGCCGAACGCCGTCAGGGCGCCGACGCCGGTGCGTGCGTCCAGCACGACGTCGAGGTCGCGAGGCACGACCACGACGATCTCGCCGAAGCCGATCTGCGAGCTCATGGACGCCGAGCCGCCGGCGAGGTCGAGGCCGCTGAGGTCGTACTCGACCTGGCCGGCGCCGTACCGGTCGGACGTCGGCAGCTGGCTGACCGTGGTGATCGTCACCTGCTGGTCGACCGTGTCGTCGGACATCGTCCGGGCCTGGCCGACCACCGAGGCGACGAGCGTCACGAGCGACAGCAGCAGGCCCCAGAAGACCAGGCTGCGCGCCCGGCCGAACCACGCCCCGAGCACCAGCCCGAGACCGGTCACCGTGAGCGCCAGCGCCGGGTAGGCACCGGCCGGCGGCTCGGCACCGGAGACGTCGAACGCCGCCAGCACACCGAGGGCGATGAGCGCGAGGCTGACCGTGAAGGCGAACAGGTGCGAGCGCGGGCGCGGCGGCCGGGGTGGCGCCGGTGGGGTGGGCGGCACGGCGGCGTACTGCGGGGGCGGCGCGGGCGGGCTCGGCGGCAGCGAGCCGCCCGGCGGTACGGAGCCGCTCACCGGCCCGGACGGCGCCGCCGCCGCACCCTGCGCGGGCAGCGTCGCGGTCGTGTCGGCCGGCGGCGCACCGTACGGCGCGGCGGCGTAGGCGCTTGGAACCGTGGGCGCCGCGGGTGCGGGCTCGCGCCGCAGCAGCCACACGAACAGCCCGACGAGCGCCAGCGACAGCAGGATCGGCCCGTCCCAGCGGCCGAACGCGCCGACGATGCCGAGCGCGATGGCGACCGCGAGGACGACCGCGAGCCACACGGTCTGGCTGCGTGGCGGGACCTGGCGGTCGAGCGCCCGTGCACCGACCGACGCGGTGCCGTCGTCGACCGGCATGAGCAGCCAGCCGATCGCGTAGAGCACGACGCCGGTGCCGCCGAAGAGCACCATGACGGCGAGGACGATCCGCAGCAGCAGCGGGTCGACGCCCAGGCTGCGCCCGAGGCCCCCGCACACTCCGGCGATGACCTTGTCGTCTCTGCTGCGGCGCAGGCGTCGGAGCTGGTCGAGCACCTGCTCGCCGGGGCCGTTCGCCGTGGTCTGGTTCTCGTTCATGGCATCCATGCTCGACGAGCGCCGACCCGGTCACCATCGGTGACGCCCCTGACCGTCCCCTGACCTGCGCCGCGCCGGGCCCTGGTGAGGCTCGGGGCTCTACCTGGTGGTTGGCCAGGGGTCGCTCGCGAGAGGATCGGTACGTGACCACCAGCGCGCCCACCGCGCCACCTCGCCTCGTGCGTCCGGTCGACGGCCGGCTGCTCAGCGGCGTCGCGGCCGGCGTCGCCGACCACCTCGGCCTGGCGGTGCTGCACGTGCGGTTGGCGTTCGTCGTCCTGAGCGCGCTCGGCGGGTTCGGCGTCGTGCTCTACGGCGCCCTGTGGGTGTTCCTGCCCTCGCAAGGCCCGGACGACGACCCCGCGGGCCTCGCGTCGGCGTCCCGGGGCGGGCGCCGGCCCGGCCGTGCGGTGTCGCGCGGCGACGCCGGCCAGCTGGTCGCCCTGGGCGCGCTGGGCCTCGGCCTGGTGCTGCTGCTGACCCAGGCGGGCTGGGGGGTGCCGCTGCGGGTGACGGTGCCGCTGCTCATCGCGGGTGCCGGGCTGGCGCTGCTGTGGTCGCAGGCGGACGCCACCGAGTGGGCGCGCTTCGTGCCGGGCGGCCTGCCCGAGGGTCAGCGCCGGTGGGTCACGGTCGTCCGGCTGGTCGGTGGCGGGATGCTCGTCGTCCTCGCGCTGCTGACCTTCCTCATCGGCAGCGGACGTCCCGCGCAGATCGGCGAGACCGTCCTGCTGCTGTCGGTGGTGGCCCTCGGACTCGGGCTGGTGGCCGGTCCGTTCGTCTGGCGGCTGGTGCGCCAGCTCGACGCCGAGCGCCGCGAACGGCTGCTGCAGCAGCAGAAAGCGGACGTCGCCGCGCACCTGCACGACTCGGTGCTGCAGACGCTGGCGCTCATCCAGCGCAAGGCCGACGACCCGCGGGCGGTGCTGACGCTCGCCCGGGCGCAGGAGCGCGACCTGCGCGGCTGGCTGTTCGACGCCTCCGCCGACGCCGAGGGCACGCTGCGCTCCGCGCTGGACGACGCGGCGTCCGAGGTCGAGCAGGCGCACGGTGTCGCGGTCGAGGTCGTGGCCGTCGGTGACTGCCCGCTGGACGAGCAGCTGAGCGCCGTGGTGCGCGCCGCGCGGGAGGCGATGGTCAACGCGGCCAAGCACTCCGGCGCGGCCAGCGTCGACGTGTTCGCCGAGTGCACCCCCGAGGCGGTCGAGGTCTTCGTGCGCGACCGCGGTCGCGGCTTCGATCCCGACGCCGTGCCGGACGACCGCATGGGTCTGCGCGGGTCGGTCATGGGCAGGATGCAGCGTCACGGTGGCACGGCCCGCGTGCGGTCCACCCCCGGCGAGGGCACCGAGGTCGCCCTCACCGTCAACCGCCGAGCCGGCGAGAAGGAGTCCGAGTGACTGACCCGACCAGCAACAGCACCGCAGAACCGTTGCGGCACAAGGTGCGTGTCGTCGTCGTCGACGACCACGCCATGTTCCGCAGTGGGGTGCGAGCCGAGCTCGGCGACGCCGTGGAGGTCGTCGCGGAGGCCGAGGACGTCGACACCGCCGTCGCCGCCGTGCTGCGCGAGCAGCCGGACGTCGTGCTGCTCGACGTCCACCTGCCCGGTGGTGGGGGCATCGAGGTGCTCGCCCAGGCCACGCAACGCGGTGCGAGCGCGCGGTTCCTCGCTCTGTCGGTGAGTGACGCGGCGCAGGACGTCATCGGCGTGATCCGGGCGGGCGCGCGCGGGTACGTCACCAAGACCATCACCGGCCCCGAGCTGGTGCAGGCGATCGAGCGGGTGGCGGACGGCGACGCGGTGTTCAGCCCGCGCCTCGCCGGCTTCGTGCTCGACGCGTTCGCGACCGGCGAGGCGCCGTCCGTCGACGCCGACCTCGACCGGCTCAGCAACCGCGAGCGCGAGGTGATGCGGCTGATCGCGCGCGGCTACGCCTACAAGGAGGTCGCCAAGGAGCTCTTCATCTCGGTGAAGACGGTCGAGACCCACGTGTCGGCCGTCCTGCGCAAGCTGCAGCTGTCGAGCCGGCACGAGCTGACGCGGTGGGCCGCCGACCGCCGGCTGCTGTGACCCACTGCCTTCGGCCGGCCGCGGTCAGCGACGCTGCATCTGCCAGGCGAGGTCGATGGCCGCACGGACCGCACGAGGCTGAGCCCGGTCGAGATAGGCCTCGACCTTGTGGTGCGCCTCCATGCGAGGCGGCACGCCGAAGTCGTCCGGGTAGGCCTCGAGCAGCGCCTCCCGCCGGCTCAACGGGACGCGGATCACCAGGGTGGTGGAGTCCTGCAGGCGGGCGACCAGACGGTCGTGCACGTACCACGCCGGACGGGCCTCGGTGCCCTTGCGCTTGACCTGCGGCAGCGACTCGACGTACCGAGCGACCTCGTCCGGGGTCATCGACGAAGCGTAGCTCGCAAGCCGCCGGTGGGACCCGTTGGCGCGACGTGCCCCGTGAGGGGTGGGGACGTCGCCCGCATAGGATCAGCGCATGGACGTCGTCTACGACCTCATCGTCGTGCTGCACCTGCTGGGCATGGCTGCCATCGTGGGCGGCTACCTGGTCACGCTGCGCGCACCGCACGTCAACCTGGTGCAGCTGTGGGGCGCCCGAGCCCAGCTGCTGACGGGCCTGGTGCTCGTGGGCCTGCGCGAGTCCGGTGCGGTCGACGGTGACCCGCTCGACCACACGAAGATCGCCGTGAAGCTGGTGATCGCGCTGGTCGTGGTGGGCGCGGCTGAGGTGCAGTTCCGCCGCCGCCGTCACGACGACCCGCTCACGCACGTCGTGGGGCTGGGCGCCATCGCGAACGTCCTCGTCGCCGTCCTCTGGCACTGAGCCCCGCGCGCCTTCATCCCGCTCCACCTGTGACGTGGGGCAGCGGCGGAGCGCACAGGTCGGGCGAGATGGCCCGGCGGACGAACTTCGCCCGCACCGCCGGCTGCCCGGCGGCGATGCCGACCACGACCAGCGCGGTCCCGAGCAGCTGGACGGCGCCGAAGGCCTCGTGGGCGATCACCACGCCGAGCGCGGTGCCGACGAGCGGGTTGAGCAACCCGATGAGGGCGACGGCGCCGGGGTCCAGCCGACTCAGCCCATGGAACCACGCCGCGTAGGCGACGCCGGTGCCGATGACGGCGAGGTAGGCGAACCCCGCCAGAGCCGGCAGACCGAGCGCGGGAGGCGTGCCCTCGACGACCAGCGCCAGGGGGGCGAGCACCACGCCGCCCGCCACGAGCTGCCAGGACGTGAAGGCGAGCAGGGGCACTGGCGGCGTCCACCGCTTGACGAGGATGAAACCGAGCGAGGCCATGGCCATCGCGGCCACGGACGACGCCACGCCGGCCAGCGGCACCGGCCCGCCGCCGCGCAGCACCAGCAGGGCGACGCCGGCGAGCCCCACGAGCGCAGCGGCCAGGGACGCCGCCGTCGGCCGCTGACGCAGCAACGGCCAGGCCAGCAGCATCATGACCAGGGGCGAGAACGCGGTCAGGGTGGCGGCGATGCCGCTCGGCAGCTGCTGCGCCGTCACGTACACCAGCACGAAGAACGCGCCGATGTTCAGCGTGCCCAGCACCGCGGCCTTCAGCCACCACGAGCCGTGCGGTCGCCGCCGGGTGAGGGCGAGCAGCACCAGCCCGATGGGAAGCGCTCGGACGGCCGCGCCGAACAGCGGTCGGTCGGCGGGCAGCAGGTGGCTGGTGACGACGTACGTCGAGCCCCAGACCACAGGGGCGACGGCCGTCACGATCGGGGCGCGCAAGGTATCTTCCACGGAAGATAAAGTATCTGACGAGGAAGATATGCTCAAGCCCGTGGCTGCTGATCACGTCGACCAGGTGATGGCTCAGTGGCGCCGCGAGCGCCCGGACCTCGATGTCTCGCCGCAGGGGCTGATCGGCCGGCTGCACCGCCTCGCCGCGACGCTCTACGCGGAGCTCGACACCGTGTACTCGCAGTTCGGCGTCAGCGACGGCGAGTTCGACGTCCTCGCCACGCTGCGCCGGGCGGGGGAGCCGTTCGAGCTGGCTCCGAGCCAGCTTGCCGAGTGGACGATGGTCACCTCAGGGGCGGTGTCCAAGCGGCTCGACCGCCTCGAGGCGGCGGGTCTGGTCAGCCGGGAGCGCAGCGCGACGGACGGGCGCGGTCGCGTCGTGCGGCTGACGCCAGCGGGTCGTGACCTGATCGACGAGGCGTTCACGGCTCACATCGCCAACGAGCACCGGCTGCTCGAGGGGCTCGACCCCGAGGCCCGTACTCAGCTCGAACGGCTCTTGGTGACCTGGGGCGCGCTCGTCGGCGCCTGAGTTCGTGTCCTGGCCATCGCGGCGGCATCGCGGGGGTGCTCGACCCCACGCAGCGATGCAGCTGAGCCTCAGCCCGTCGAGACGACGCGGAACGCCTCAGCCAGCCGGTCCTCGCCGAGACCTCCGGCGACGGCGGTCTGACCGCCCCAGCCGCGCAGCAGGGTCTCGAGGTCCTGACCCATGTGCTCGGTCTGGCTGCGGTGCGCCCGCAGCGCGGCCAGCTTGCGGTCGAACACGTCGGTGATGTCGACGGTGTGGTTGGCCGAGGGGTGGGCCATGAGCCACAGCTCCTGCACGGTCCACGGCTGCAGGCCCTCGTCGTCGATGAGCTCGGGCCACGCGAACGGGTTGCGGGCGGCTGGGTAGATGGCCCGCACGCTCGCCTCGCCGGCCGCCAGGTGGTCGGGGTGGCCGGCGCCGATGCGGTCCCAGTTGCGCTCGGGGCTCGAGGCGAGCACCCGCTGGGGACGCACCTGCCGGATGACGCGGCAGATGTCGCGCTGGAGGTCGAACGTCGGCTCCAGCCAGCCGTCGCGGTAGCCGGACAGGAACCGCACGTCCTCGACGCCGACGGCGGCCGCCGCGGCCCGCTGCTCGGCCTCGCGGATCACGGGCATCTGCTCGCGGGGGGTGTCGTCGAAGCCGCCCTGGTCGCCGTAGGTGCACAGCAGGTAGGTGACCTGGAGGCCGTCGCGGACGAAGCCGGCGATGGTGCCGGACGCGCCGAAGTCGATGTCGTCCGGGTGGGCCGCGACCGCGAGCACGCGCTCGATCTCGTTGTCCGGCAACGGCATGCGGGGTACCTCCGGCAGGTGGGTGAGGGCGTCGAAGCGGCAGTCTAGGTCAGCCGTGGGCGGCGGGCTCGTGAGCGCTGTGCCGCTGCGCCTCGAACTGCAGCGTGGAGTGGTCGACGTCGAAGTGCCCCGCGAGGCAGCGCTGGACGTCGTCGAGCATCGAGGGCAGGTGCCCGTCGTGGAAGCAGCTGTCGTCGACCACGAGGTGGGCGGACATCGTCGGTAGCCCCGTGGCGACCTGCGTGGCGTGCAGGTCGTGCACCTCCAGGACGTGCGGCACGCCGAGCAGGTGCTCGCGGACCTGCGCGAGGTCGAGCCCGCGCGGTGTCGACTCCAGCAGCACGTCGACGCTCTCGCGCAGCAGCCGCCACGTGCGCGGCAGGATCAGCGCCCCGATGAGCAGCGAGGCGACCGCGTCCGCGCGCCACCAGCCGGTGAGCTGGATCACCGCGGCGGCCACCAGCACCGCCACCGACCCGAGGGCGTCGTTGACGACCTCCAGGAACGCCGCCCGCAGGTTGAGGTCGTGCGACCGCGAGCCCGCGAGCACCGCGATCGCGACCGCGTTGCCGCCCAGGCCCACCAGCCCGAAGACGATCATCGCGCCGGACGCGACCTCGGGCGGGTCGACGAGCCGCCGCGCG
The DNA here is from genome assembly GCA_963816695.1 of uncultured Actinomycetota bacterium. Classification (GTDB taxonomy): domain Bacteria; phylum Actinomycetota; class Actinomycetes; order Actinomycetales; family Angustibacteraceae; genus Angustibacter. The sequence goes on along the minus strand of CAWFLV010000001.1, from coordinate 748,609 downwards.
CCCTCGACCAGCACGAACCCGCCCACCGCGAGCAGCACGGCGGCCTGGGCGGCGGCGGACAGCACCTCGGCGCGGTGGTAGCCCCACGTGCGCTGCGCCGTCGCGGGACGTCGAGCCAGCGTCGCGGCCACCACGGCGAGGCTCAGGCCAGCGACGTCGGTGAGGACGTGGCCGGCGTCCGCCAGCAGCGCGAGGCTGCCCGACACCACGGCGCCCACGACCTCGACGACCAGGATGGTCAGCGAGATCGCGAGCACGACGGCCAGCCGGCCACGCTTGCCGGGGTCCGTCGGGGCGTGCTGGTGCGCGTGCGAGCTCATCGCCCCACAGCCTACGGGCGGCGTCGGTGGCTCGCCGTACCCTGGACGGTGATGAGCACCCTCTTCGACGACCTCCCTCTCGCCGGCCTCGGCTCGCCCTCGTCCGGCGCGGCCGCCACCGGGTCGCGCGCACGCTCCGGCGACGCCACCGGCGACGGCTCGCAGGGCGGCCCGGACGCCGCGGGGGTGCGTCCGGCGTCCACGCAGGCCCTGCTCGAGGGTCTCAACCCGCAACAGCGCGAGGCGGTGCTGCACGAGGGCTCGCCGCTGCTCATCGTCGCCGGCGCCGGGTCGGGCAAGACACGCGTGCTCACCCACCGCATCGCCTACCTGCTGGCCGAGCGCGGGGTACGACCCGGCCAGGTGCTGGCGATCACCTTCACCAACAAGGCCGCGGGGGAGATGAAGGAGCGCGTGGCCGCGCTGGTGGGCCCGCGGGCGGCGTCGATGTGGGTATCGACGTTCCACTCCGCCTGCGTGCGCATCCTGCGCCGCGAGGCCACCAAGATCGGCCTGCGGTCGACCTTCTCGATCTACGACGCGGCCGACAGCCAGCGGCTCATGGCGATGGTCTGCCGCGAGCTCGACCTCGACCCCAAGCGCTACCCGCCGCGCTCGTTCAGCGCCCAGGTGTCGAACCTCAAGAACGAGCTCGTCGACGAGGAGACCTACGCCGAGCGGGCGGGCGGCGAGGCCGGCAACCCGGCCGAGCGGACGCTGGCCGAGGCCTACCGGATGTACCAGCAACGGCTGCGCCAGGCCAACGCGCTCGACTTCGACGACCTGATCATGACCACCGTGAACGTCCTGCAGGCGTTCCCCGACGTCGCCGAGTACTACCGCCGCCGCTTCCGCCACGTCCTGGTCGACGAGTACCAGGACACCAACCACGCGCAGTACGTGCTGGTGCGCGAGCTCGTCGGCGGCTCGCGCAGCGAGGAGGTCGCGCGCAGCGAGGTGCTCGCGGTCGACGGCACGGTGGTGCGCGAGGCCCACGAGGTCGACGTCCCGCCCGCCGAGCTCACGGTGGTGGGCGACGCCGACCAGTCGATCTACGCCTTCCGCGGTGCCTCGATCCGCAACATCGTCGAGTTCGAGCAGGACTACCCCGACGCGCGCACGATCCTGCTCGAGCAGAACTACCGCTCGACGCAGACCATCCTGTCCGCGGCCAACGCCGTGATCGCCCGCAACCCCGACCGCCGGCCCAAGCGGCTGTGGACGGCGGCCGAGGGCGGCCCGCGGATCGTCGGGTACGTCGCCGACAACGAGCACGACGAGGCGGCCTTCGTGGCCGAGGAGATCGACCGGCTCTCCGACACCGAGGGCGTGCGACCGGGAGACGTCGCGGTGTTCTACCGCACCAACGCCCAGTCCCGGGCCCTGGAGGAGGTGCTCGTCCGGGTCGGGCTGCCGTACAAGATCGTCGGCGGCACCCGCTTCTACGAGCGCCGCGAGGTCAAGGACGCGCTGGCCTACCTGCGCGTGCTCGCCAACGGCGCCGACACGGTCAACCTGCGCCGCATCCTCAACGTGCCCAAGCGCGGCATCGGCGACCGCGCCGAGGCGGTGGTGGCGGCGCTCGCCGACCGCGAGCGCATCTCGTTCGTCGAGGCCCTGGCCCGCGCCGACGAGGCCCCCGGCATCGCGACCCGCTCGCTCGCCTGCGTCCGGTCGTTCACGGCGCTGCTCGAGGACCTGCGCACCGTCGTCGACGGCGGGGCCGGGCCCGCGACGGTGCTCGAGGCGGTGCTCGAGCAGACCGGGTACGTCGCCGAGCTGCAGGCCAGCCACGACCCGCAGGACGAGACTCGGCTGGAGAACCTCGCCGAGCTGGTGCAGGTGGCGCGCGAGTTCGAGGAGGGTTCCCCGGGGGGCTCGCTCACCGACTTCCTCGAGCGCGTCTCCCTCGTCGCCGACGCGGACGACATCCCGGACGCCGCCGACGGCGCTGATGGCGCTGATGGCGCCGTCGACCAAGGGGTCGTCACGCTGATGACCCTGCACACCGCCAAGGGCCTGGAGTTCCCGGTCGTGTTCCTCACCGGGCTCGAGGACGGCGTCTTCCCGCACCTGCGCGCGCTCGGCAACGCCACCGAGCTGGAGGAGGAGCGGCGGCTGGCGTACGTCGGCATCACCCGCGCCCGCGAGCGGCTCTACCTCTCGCGGGCGGCGGTGCGCAGCGCGTGGGGCGCGCCGTCCTACAACCCCGCCTCCCGCTTCCTCGACGAGCTGCCGGCCGAGCTGGTCGACTGGCGCCGGCTCGACACCTCGAGCGTCCGGACGTCGTCCACACCGGCGGTGGCCCGGTTGGCGCAGCAGCCCGGCGTCCGCTCGCCGGGCAACCGGCCGATCATCCACCTCGAGCCAGGCGACCGGGTCACGCACGACACGTTCGGCCTCGGCACGGTCGTCGCGGTCGAGGGCGCCGGCGACAAGTCCGTGGCGAAGGTCGACTTCGGTGCCGACGGCGAGAAGCGCCTGCTGCTGCGTTACGCGCCGGTCGAGAAGCTCTAGCGCGCCGGAGGGGGGCGCGCCCCCAGGCCTACCTCAGACGTGCAGGCCGTGCTTGGCCAGCCACGGGGCGGGGTCGACGGGGCCGCCACCGTCGGGGTGGATCTCCAGGTGCAGGTGCGGGCCGGTGGAGTGGCCGGTGTTGCCGACCTCGCCGATCTTCTGGCCGGGGGCGACCTTCTGGCCGACCTTCACCGCGATGCTCGACATGTGGCCGTACCAGCTGACCGTGCCGTCCCAGTGCCGGATCTCGACCTTGTTGCCGTAGCCGCTCTGCTGGCCGGCGAAGATCACGGTGCCCGACGAGAGCGCGCCGATACGGGTGCCGATGGGGGCCGCGAGGTCGTCGCCCGCGTGCAGCCGTCCCCACCGCATGCCGAAGTCGGAGGAGAACCGGAAGTGCGTCACCGGCATGACCCAGCGGTGGGCCTCGGCGAGGGCCTTGCGGCGCTTCTCCTCGATCCGCTTGCGAGCCGCCGCCCGGCTGGCGCGCGCGCGGGCCTCGGTGCGGGCCTGCTCGACCTTCTGCTCCAGCTCGGCTCGCGCGAGCAGCGCCTGGGCGTTCTCGATGTACTCGGCCTGAGCCGCCGCGTTGGCCTCTTGCGTGCGCGCCGTGGCGTCGTGGTCCTGCTCGCTCGCGTTGGCGGCGCCACCCAGACCGGGGACGACGGCCGTACCGGTGGCGGTCAGCGTCAAGGCGACGGTGGCGGCTCCAGGCAGCGCCACGGATCGTGACGAGCGCTGGACCTCGGCGCGGTGACGACCACGGTGACGTCCGGCGTACGCGGTGCGCTTGGGCACAGGGGTACCTCGCGGTGGCTGGGGGCAGTGCCATCGACCATACGGAGCGTCGCCGCCTCGATCAAGTCCGGGGTCCCCGGGCCGCGGCGTGCCTCACGAGGCGAGGGCCGTGGCCTCGCCGGCGCCGGCGCCGTCGCGGTCGAGGTGGGCGAGGGCGGAACAGATGCCGTGCACGACCCGCGGGTCGATGGGCAGGGACATGTGGCCCGTGCCGCGCACCAGGTGGTTGGTGACCTCGAGGTCGCGGTGCAGGATCCGCGCGTTGCGCTGGGGGACGATCAGCTGGTCGAGGTCGGACCAGTACGCCTCGAAGCGGGTCGTGCACCGGCGGGCCGGCTCGGCGAGCTCGGCGAGCAGCTCGCTGCCCGGTCGCAGCTGCCGGCACAGCTCGGCCGGCAGCAGGTAGGCGGGCAGGGTGCCGCCGTGCGGCGTCCCCAAGGTGACGAGGGTGTGCACCCGGGCGTGGCCGCCGAGACGCTGCACGTAGTAGCGCGCGATCAGGCCGCCCAGGCTGTGGCCGACCACGTGGACCTGCTCGTAGCCGGTGTCGGCGGCGAGCGCCTCGACGTGCTCTGCGAGGTTCTCGGCCGCGGCGCGGACGTCGGTGGTCAGCGGTGAGTAGTTGATCGAGTGCACGCGGCCGAAGCCGCGCCGCAGCAGGCCCCGGCGCAGCAGGGTGAAGATGGAGCGGTTGTCGACCATGCCGTGCACCAGCAGGATCGGCGTGCCCGCGGCCTCGACGTCCCGCACGAGCAGGCCGCGCTGCACCGGCGGCAGGTGCTGCACGCCGTACGGCCGCTCGTCGTGCTCTCGACCGAGGGGGCCGAGCAGGCCGAGCGGGTCCAGCAGCCCGAGCGGGTACATCGCCAGGTGCGTGGTGAGCCAGGCCGCCTCGACGGCGGCGCCGCGCACTCCCGACGGCGACAGCAGCGCGCGCGCACCGCGGCCCACGACCCGGGAGGCGGTGCGGGCCGAGCGCGGGGCGGCCGCGAGGGCCGCTGCGGCGTTCACGGGTCGCGACGCTACCTGCCGCTCAGGGTGCGCGCCCGTGGAGCGACACGCCGGAGGCTAGAGTTCGTGCGCAGCCGGGCAGCGTCGCCCGCCACCGCCTCAGGAGGTTCCTCGCCATGAGCAGCACCGCACCGGTCCGCGTCGTCGTCGCCAAGCCGGGGCTCGACGGGCACGACCGCGGGGCCAAGGTCGTGGCCCGGGCGCTGCGGGACGCGGGCATGGAGGTCGTCTACACCGGCCTGCACCAGACCCCCGAGCAGATCGTCGAGGCGGCCATCGCCGAGGACGCCGACGCCGTCGGGCTCTCGGTGCTCTCCGGCGCCCACATGACGTTGTTCGCCAAGGTGGTCGCGCTGCTCAAGGAGCGCGACGCCGAGGACATCGTCGTCTTCGGCGGCGGGATCATCCCCGAGGGCGACATCCCCGAGCTCGAGCGGCTCGGGGTCGCGAAGGTGTTCACCCCGGGCGCCACGACGGCCTCGATCGTCGAGTGGGTCCGCGCCAACGTCGCCACCGACTGAGCTCAGCGGCTTCCGGCGCTCAGGGCGCGAGGGGCAGCCGCAGCACCGGGGGAGCGGCGGGGTCGACGACGACCGACACCGGCTGGGGCACCGGCGCGTTCTTGTACGCCGCGTCCGTCGCGGCCAGCACCAGGCGCAGCCGGTGACCCGCGGGCACGCGGTGCACGATGCCCGGCAGCTCGATGCGCACCGACCGGGTGACGTCGCCGACCCGGGTCGGGCTGATCAGCCGGTTGACGAGGGTCAGGGAGCCGTCGGGTGCGACGTCGTAGAGCTTGGCGAACACCAGCAGCTGGCCGGCCGGGCCTGCACCCTGCGTCGCCGCGACCGCGGGTGAGCGGAACCGGACGTCGAGGGTCGGCATGCCGACCAGGTCGGTGTCGGCGTCCAGGGGGCTGGTGGTCCAGGCGCCGTAGGTGCCCGGGGTGTCGTACGGCGGCGTGATGCCGTCCGGCACCGTCGAGCCCTGCAGCGCCGAGACCTCCGAGTAGCTGGTGGCCAGGCCACGCGCCCGGGCCGCTCCACGACGTCGTACCGGGGACGACGCTGCGCCGGCTCGCCACCAGGGCGCCGCCACCGCTGAGGTAGAGCGGCCTCGCGCTGGCCACCGGGTAGCGCCCCGCCTCGGCGTAGGCCGGGCGAGCGTTGCCGGAGTAGTCGACCCAGTCGCGGAAGTAGGCGAAGGCAGGGCCGGTGCCGACCGGCGAGTCCTTCAGGTAGTGGTCGAACCAGTCCTTGATGCGCTGCCCGAGGTAGGTGCCCTCGATGTCCCCGCCGGTGAGGTCGAGCTCGCCCGGCGCGGGGGTCGAGCCGCTGTGCCCCCAGGACTGCCAGACCATCTTCACCGGGACGCCGCGCGCCCTCAGCCCGCGGTAGGTGGCGACGGCCTCCTGCAGGTTGAACAGCGTGTCCTTCTCGCCCTGGAGCAGGAAGGTCGGGATCACGACGTCGTCGAGGTAGTGGCCCACCGACACCTGGTCGGTGAGCGCGACGGTGTCACCGCTCGGGTAGCCGAAGGTGTCGAGCTGCACCTTGGCCGCGCAGGCCTCGGGGCGGAAGTTCGGGCAGCCGACGTCCCGGGTGGGGTCGATGCTCGCGCCCTGGACCCCGTCGGCGATGCCGACGCCGAAGAACAGGGACGTCCAGCCGATCTTCTCCGTGCCCGGCACGGTCGGCGTGACGCCGTCGAGGGAGGTGTTGTTGGGCGCGAGCGAGTACTGCAGGTCGTTCCAGGTGATGATCGGCACGATCGCGTCCAGCCGCTTGTCGACCTTGGCGGTGGCGAACTGGATCTGCCCGCCGTACGAGCCGCCCACCATGCCGACGCGGGGGTCGTCCGGGTGCGCGACGCCCGCGTGGTCGGTGGCGTCGTGGACGACGACGTCCGGCATCGCGTACGGCGCGCCGTCCTTCGTGGCCGTGCCGGTGCCGCCGAGGAACGAGATGAGCTGGGACGCCGCCCGGCCGTCGTACGCGGGGTCGTCCAGCGTGATCTTGCAGCCGGAGTCGGGAAAGCCCAGGCCGGTGTACGACAGGACGGCGTAGCCGCGCTCGGCGAAGGCGCGCCCCAGGCCGGCCTGGTCGGCCTTGCTCCCGCCGAAGCCGTTGGTCGTGAGGATGGCCGGTACCCGCTGGGCGGGGCTCGCGGACGACGGCAGGTACAGGTCGGCGTCGATGGTGCACGTGGTGGCACCGCCCGGGCCGGTGGCGACGGTGAACGTCAGGTCCGGCACCGTCGTGACGGGGTCCTGGGCCGAGTCAGCCGCCCGAGCGGCCGGCGGCCCGGCCGCAGCGGTGGCAGCGGCGGCGACGAGCGCCAGCGCGACGGCGGTGGCGAGCGTGCGGATACGCGTCATGATGACCTCCTGCCCGTTCAACGAGCAGGCGCCCGGGTGGTCACGCGTGTGCGGTTCGTCGCACTTACCGCACCGCCGTCGAGCGCTCCCGCAGCACGGGACTAGAGTCGCGAGGGCCCGCTGTCGCCAGCGGGCTCACCCGACACCCGACGACGACGTCGCGCCGTCATGGCACGCGGCACCGGAAGGCAGAGACCGTGGACCTCTTCGAGTACCAGGCGCGCGACCTGTTCGCCGAGCACGGGGTGCCCGTGCTCGACGCAGCGGTCGCCGACACCCCCGAGGCCGCCCGGGCGGGCGCCGAGCAGATCGGCGGCGGCACCGTCGTCGTCAAGGCGCAGGTCAAGGCCGGCGGCCGCGGCAAGGCCGGCGGCGTGAAGCTGGCCCACTCGCCGGAGGAGGCCGAGCAGAAGGCCGCCGAGATCCTCGGCATGGACATCAAGGGCCACACCGTGCACCGCGTGATGGTCGCGCAGGGCGCCAAGATCGCCGAGGAGTACTACTTCTCGGTGCTGCTCGACCGCGCCAACCGCTCCTACCTCGCCATGGCGAGCAAGGAGGGCGGCGTCGAGATCGAGCAGCTCGCCGTCGAGCGTCCCGAGGCGCTCGCGCGCGTGCCCGTCGACCCGAACGTCGGCATCGACGCGGCGAAGGCCGCCGAGATCGTCGAGACGGCCGGCTTCGACGCCGACGTCAAGGACGCCATCGCCGACGTCCTGCAGCAGCTGTGGGTCGTCTACCGCGACGAGGACGCGACGCTCGTCGAGGTCAACCCGCTGGTCAAGACCGAGGACGGCAAGATCATCGCCCTCGACGGCAAGGTGACCCTCGACGACAACGCCTCCTTCCGGCACGAGTCGCACGCCGCGCTCGAGGACAAGTCCGCGGCCGACCCGCTCGAGGCCGAGGCGAAGGCCAAGGACCTCAACTACGTCAAGCTCGACGGTGAGGTCGGCATCATCGGCAACGGCGCCGGGCTCGTGATGAGCACCCTCGACGTCGTGGCGTACGCGGGTGAGGAGCTCGGTGGCGTCAAGCCGGCCAACTTCCTCGACATCGGTGGTGGCGCCTCGGCCGAGGTCATGGCCAACGGGCTGCACATCATCCTCGGTGACCCGCAGGTCAAGAGCGTGTTCGTCAACGTGTTCGGCGGCATCACCGCCTGCGACGCGGTGGCCGACGGCATCGTGCACGCGCTCGGGATCCTCGGTGACGAGGCCACCAAGCCCCTCGTCGTCCGGCTCGACGGCAACAACGTCGACGAGGGACGACGCATCCTCAGCGAGGCGAACCACCCGCTCGTCACGCTGGTCGACACCATGGACGGCGCCGCCCGCAAGGCGGCCGAGCTCGCGGCCGCGAAGTAAGGGACGGACCACACCTCATGGCAATCTTCCTGACCGAGAACAGCAAGGTCATCGTGCAGGGCATGACCGGCTCCGAGGGGCGCAAGCACACCCAGCGGATGCTGGCGAGCGGCACGAGCATCGTCGGGGGCACCAACCCCAAGAAGGCCGGCACGACAGTCGCCTTCGACGGCGCCGACGGCAGCGTCGAGGTGCCGGTGTTCGGCTCCGTCAAGGAGGCGATGGACGTCACCGGCGCCGACGTCTCGGTGATCTTCGTGCCCCCGGCCGGCACCAAGTCGGCCGTGGTCGAGGCCGTCGACGCCGGCATGCCGCTCGTCGTCGTCATCACCGAGGGCGTGCCGGTGAAGGACACCGCGGAGTTCTTCACCTACGCCCAGCAGGCGGGCACCACGCGCATCATCGGCCCGAACTGCCCGGGCCTGATCAGCCCCGGCAAGTCGAACGCCGGCATCATCCCGGCCAACATCAGCGGCGGCGGGCGCATCGGTCTGGTGTCGAAGTCGGGCACGCTGACCTACCAGATGATGTACGAGCTGCGGGACTTCGGCTTCTCGTCCGCCATCGGCATCGGCGGCGACCCGATCATCGGCACCACGCACATCGACGCGCTGGAGGCCTTCGAGGCCGACCCCGAGACCGACGCGATCGTCATGATCGGCGAGATCGGCGGCGACGCCGAGGAGCGCGCGGCGGCGTACATCGAGCAGCACGTCACCAAGCCGGTCGTCGGCTACGTGGCCGGCTTCACCGCGCCCGAGGGCAAGACGATGGGCCACGCGGGCGCCATCGTGTCCGGCTCGTCCGGCACCGCCCAGGCCAAGAAGGAGGCCCTGGAGGCCGCCGGCGTGAAGGTCGGCAAGACGCCGTCCGAGACCGCCGAGCTGATGCGCGAGATCATGCGCGCCAAGGGCTGAGGCCCGTTCCCGTTCACGACGGCCCCTCGCCAGCGGTGAGGGGCCGTCGGCGCGTCAGCACCAGGTCCGTCACGCCCAGCACCAGGGCCGCGGCGGTGAACGCGAGGGTCGCCACGACGGCGTGCGAGAGCGCGGTCGAGTACGCCGCCGGGTCGCGCTGGCCGGCCCGCACGCCGCGGGCCGCGAGCGCGGCGAAGAACACCGACCCGATGACGGCCTGCCCGACGGCCGAGCCGATGCGCTGGGCGGTCTGCAGCACGCCGCCCGCCGCACCGCCCATGCGCGGGTCGACCTCCTGCAGCGACAGCGCCTGGTTGGGCGTGATGATCCCGCCGCTGCCGATCCCCAGCAGCAGCAGCGGGAGCGCGAGCCGCAGCACCGCCGTCGAGGCGTCCGTCGTGGGTGCCGTGGTACGGACGACCAGGTCGACCGCCACCGCGCCCGCCGCGAACACGACCAGCGCGCCGATCACCAGCGGCCGCCCCAGCCGCCCGACCATCCGCCCGACGAGGGGTGCCGACACCGCCGAGCCGAGGGCGAACGCGGTGACGCCGAGACCGGACTGCAGAGCACTGAACCCCAGGCCCAGCTGGTAGTACAGCGCGAGCACCAGGGGCAGCCCGGTGAACGCGCAGAAGTACAGCAGCGCCAGCAGCACCCCCACGGTGTACGTCGGCCGGCGGAAGAGGCGCAGGTCGACGAGCGGGTCGTGGCGCGTGCGGGTGAGCCGCCACTCGCGGCGCAGGAACAGCAGTCCGAGCGGCAGCGCCGGCAGCAGCAGCCAGAACAGCCGCGGGTCGCGCACGGTGTCGTACTGCACGGTCGGGTAGAGCAGGCACAACGTCGTCAGGCCGAGCAGCAGCGCGCCGAGGACGTCGAGGCGCGGCCGCCGGCCCGGCGTCGCGTCCACCGGGCCAGGTAGCCAGCGGCGGGCCAGCACGATCACGAGGGCACCCAGCGGCACGTTGACGAAGAACACGAGCCGCCACCCGAGCTGCTCACCGCCCAGGCCGATCAGCAGGCCGCCCAGCAGCGGGCCGACGGCGGTCGCCGTCCCGACCGTCGCCCCGATCGCCCCGAACGCCTTGCCGCGCTCGGCGCCGCTGAACAGCTGCTGCACGATGCCGGAGACCTGGGGGTTGATGAGGCCGCCGAAGAGACCCTGCACGACGCGGGCGGCGATGATGAGCGCGGGGTCCGGCGCGACGCCGACCACCGCGCTCGTGACCACGAAGCCGGCCACGCCGATGACGAACAACCGCCGGCGGCCGCGGTCGTCGCCGAGCCGGCCGCCCAGCACGGGCACCAGCCCGAAGGCGAGCACGTAGCCGGTGACCACCCACTGCAGCTGCGACGGCGAAGCGCCCGTGGCCCTGCCGATCGAGGGCAGCGCGACGTTCGTGACGCTGACGTCGAGCAGCGTCGCGAACAGCGCCAGCTGGCAGACGGCGAGCGCCCGCCACCGGTGGTCGGCCTGCGAGCGTGCGGCAGGCCTCATGGTCCCAGTCTGCTAGGGCGAGGCGGCGAAGCGCATCTGCTGGCGCGCCCCGTCGGCGAGCCGACGCAGCCCGCCGAGCGTCACCGACGACCCCTCCAGCTGCGGCAGGCTGAGGAACGTCACCGCCGAGCCTTCGCGGGCGAGCACCACCCAGTCGGTGATCCTCGAGCCCGCTCCGGTGCCGTAGTCGGTCGTGGTGCGGAACACGCGCACCGACCCGGTCGCGTCGTCCACCGCGCTCTGCGGCTGCTCCTTGATCGTCGCGTTCGGGGTCGGCGCGGTCTCACCGGGTGGCAGCGACGCGCTGTCGCGCTGGGCCTGCTGCCGCAGCCGCTCCTGGCAGGTGGTCAGCAGGTGGGCCATCGACGAGACGAAGGTGGTGGCGTCGTCGGCCGAGGTGAGCAACCGCACCTTCTGCGTGGCCGCGATGTTCTGGGTCACCGCGTCCTGCACCTGCAGGAACGCCACCTGGCCGGTGATGTCGGTGTCGGGATCGCACTCGAAGCGCGTGACGCTGCCCTCGGTCTCGTACGGCTCCACCGACACCATGCGGTGGCCCTGGTTGAGGTCCGGCCCGCGCCACAGCTGCCCCGGCAGGAAGTAGGCCGCGGGCACGACGCCGCCGCCGGGCGACGCCGGCCGCAGCGTCACCGTGGGACGCGGGCTCGCCGCCGGCGTCGGCGTGGTGCTGGCGGTCGGGGACGGTCCGGTCGTCGTGCTGGTCGAGCCGGACGCCGGTGGAGCCGGCCGCGGCGTGCCGGTGGGCTGGGTGAGCAGCCCGGTGGCCACGGCGATGGCCGCGACGGTGGCGACGCTGCCGACGGTCAGGCCGATCCGGCGGTTGCGGGAGCGGACGTCACCGCGCCGGCGCACCGCGTCGGCCGGCGCGAGCGGCAGGCCGTCGAGCTCGCCGCGCAGCTCGCCGAGCGCGGCCTTCAGCGGGTCGTGGGTCTCAGTGGCCATTGCGGACCCCTCTCCGGGAGTCGTCCGGCTGGACGGGAGTTCTGGCAGGCGGCTGGGTGTCGGGTGGGCCGGCGTCGAGCGGGCCGATCACCTGGGCGAGGGCGGCCCGGCCGCGGTGCAGGCGGGCCTTGACGGTGCCGGCAGGCGCTCCCGTCTCGTGGGCCACCTCCTCGACGCTGAGCCCGACCAGGTGGTGCAGCACGACCGCGTGCCGCTGCGCTTCGGGGATGCGTCGCAGCGCGTCGACCAGCAGGCGGTGGTCCTCGCTGGGTGGGGCCACCGGCTGGGCCCGGCCGTGCACGAGCAGGTGCTTGGCGGCCGTCCGGGTGCGGCGCCACCGCGACACCGCCACGCGCCGGGCGACGGTGCGCACCCACGCCTCGGGGTCGCCTGCCGCGTGCAGCTGGGCCCACCGCTGCCAGGCCCGCGCGTAGGCCTCCTGAACGCAGTCCTGGGCCTCGGTGCGGTCGCCGGTCATGGCGTAGACGTGGTGCACCACGCGCCGGCTCGTCGTCCGGTAGAACTCGTCGAACGACTCGCGCTGCTCGTCGCTGTCCACGCCCTGCCTCTCCTCACGCGTCGGGTCCACCGGCCCCAGCCTCGTCCACCTACGCCACTCAACACGCCTGACGGGGGTGCGTGGTTGCATGCCGGCCCGCGACGACGACACCCCGACGGGGCCGCGGGTCCGACGAGCGCGCGCTCACCCGGGTGACCATGGGAGGGCCATGAGCCTCCTCGACCGCCTGCACAGCGCCGCGACCGAAGGCGGTGGGCGACGTCCGGCGGGCTCCGGCGGGGCCCCGACCAGCCCGGTGGTCGCCGGGCTCACCGGGCTGTGGACGGCAGCGTTGTGCTGGCTCGCGATCGCGCTGCCGGCCCTGCTCGCGTGGGCGACGTCGGCGCAGTCGACGGCGAGCTGGGGGCAGGCGGTCCGGGTGGCCTCCGACATCTGGCTCGCACTGCACCGCGTGGGGCTCGACCTGCCCGGCGGTCATCTCGCGCTGGCCCCGCTGGGCGGCACGGCGCTGCCCGCTGCGCTGTGCTGGGTGGCCGGACGGCGCATCGGGCACTCCCTGGACGCCCGACACGTCACCGCCGCCGGCGGCCCGCTGCGGGCGGTCGCGGCACCCGTCGCCTCGCTGGCCGTGGGCTACGGCGTCGTCGTCGTGCTGGTGTCGCTGCTCGCCCACGGTGACGGCGTGCGGCCGGTGGTGTGGCAGGCGGCCGCCGCCGGGCTGGTGCTGCCCGCTCTGGCCGGCGGCGCAGCCGCCCTGCGGGCCGTCGACGCACCCGTGGGGGAGACGCTCGCCGGTGCGCTCGCGCTGCCGGACCTCGCCCGCCGGGTCGTCCGGCCGGCGCTGCTCGCGGTCGGGCTGCTGGTGGCGGTGGGCTCTGTCCTCGTGGTCGCGACCCTCCTGCTGCGGTTCGGGCGCGTGCTGACCCTGCACGAGGCGCTCGGGCCCGGTGTCGTGGGCGGGGCCGTCCTCACCGCGGGGCAGGTCGCGCTGGTCCCGAACCTCGTCGTGTGGGCGGTCGCGTTCGTCGCCGGGCCGGGCTTCGCGCTGGGCGCCGGCACCTCGGTGACCCCGGCGGCGTCCGACCTGGGGCTGCTGCCGCTGGTCCCCGTGCTCGGTGCCGTGCCCCCGCCGGGGCCGCTGCCCGCGCCCTTCGCCGTGCTCGTCGTCATCCCGGTCGTGGTCGGGGCCGTCGTCGGCTGGTGGGTGCTCGCTCGCGGCCCGGCCGCCGACCTGGTCGCGGACGGGACGCTCCACCTGCGAGCGGCCCTGACCGAGGTGGCAGCCAGCGTGGTGCTGGCCGCGGTGCTGCTCGCGGTCCTGCTCGCGGCCAGCGGCGGAGCAGCCGGCCCGGGATCGCTGTCGGCGGTCGGCCCGTCGCCGTGGCGTGCCGGACTCGTGCTCGCGGGCGAGCTCGCCCTGGGCGGCCTGGCCGCAGCGTGGGCGACCCACCGCCGCCGTCGTCCCTGAGGCGCCCCGATACCCTCGTCGTCCGTGACGACCCACCTCGAGCGGCGCGGCGCCCCGGCGCGGCTCGTCGTCCTCGTGTCGGGTGCCGGCACCAACCTGCAGGCCCTGCTCGACGCGTGCGCCGACCCCGCGTACGGCGCGCGGGTCGTGGCCGTGGGGGCCGACCGCGACGGCATCGAGGGGCTCGCCCGGGCCGAGCGCGCCGGCGTGCCGACGTTCGTGCTGCGGGTCGCCGACTTCACCGACCGCGCGGCCTGGGACGACGCGCTCACCGAGCACGTGGCGACCTTCGAGCCGGACGTCGTGGTGTCGGCGGGCTTCATGAAGCTCACCGGGCCGGCGTTCGTGAGCCGGTTCGCCGGCCGGTTCGTCAACACCCATCCCGCGCTGCTGCCGTCCTTCCCCGGCATGCACGGTGCGGCGGACGCCCTCTCGTACGGCGTCAAGGTCACGGGCGCCACGCTCTTCGTGGTCGACGAGGGGGTCGACACCGGCGCCATCATCGCCCAGCGGACCGTTGACGTCGCCGACGACGACGACGTCGAGTCGCTGCACGAGCGGATCAAGACGGTCGAGCGCGAGATGCTCGTCGACGTGGTGGGACGCATGTCCCGCAGCGGCTGGACCATCAACGACAGAAGGGTCACCATCCCGTGAGCGAGCAGCCCGCCGGCGCCGGCAACCGCCGTCCGATCCGCCGCGCCCTGGTGTCGGTGTACGACAAGTCCGGCCTCGAGGACCTCGCGGCCGGCCTCCACGCAGCCGGCGTCGCCATCGTGTCCACCGGGTCGACGGCCGCGCGCATCGCGGCCGCCGGCGTGCCGGTGACCCAGGTCGAGGACCTCACCGGCTTCCCCGAGTGCCTGGACGGCCGCGTGAAGACCCTGCACCCCAAGGTGCACGCCGGCATCCTCGCCGACCGACGCAACCCCGACCACGAGCAGCAGCTGGCCGACCTCGGGATCGAGCCGTTCGACCTCGTGGTGAGCAACCTGTACCCCTTCCGCGAGACCGTGCGCTCGGGCGCAGGGGCGGACGACGTCGTCGAGCAGATCGACATCGGTGGCCCCTCGATGGTGCGCGCTGCCGCCAAGAACCACGCGAGCGTCGCCATCGTCACCGACCCCGCTGACTACCCGACCGTGCTGGAGGCGTTGCGGGACGGCGGTTTCGACCTCGCCGCGCGCCGGAGGCTCGCCGCCCGCGCCTTCGCGCACACCGCCTCCTACGACAAGGCCGTCGCCGAGTGGTGCGCCCAGGAGCTCGTCGAGGACCCCCAGTGGTGGCCCGCCTACGCCGGGCTGGCGCTCGAGCGGGCGGCCACGCTGCGCTACGGGGAGAACCCGCACCAGCGGGCCGCGCTGTACGCCGACCCTGACGCCGCCCCGGGGATCGCGCAGGCGACGCCGTTGCACGGCAAGGAGATGTCGTACAACAACTACGTCGACGGGGACGCCGCGCTGCGGGCGGCGTTCGACTTCGACCAGCCGGCGGTCGCGATCATCAAGCACGCCAACCCCTGCGGCATCGCGGTCGCCGACGACGTCGCAGCGGCGCACGCCAAGGCCCACGCGTGCGACCCGGTCTCCGCTTACGGCGGGGTGGTCGCCGCCAACCGTCCGGTGACGCTCGCGATGGCCGAGCAGCTCGCTGACGTGTTCACCGAGGTGGTCGTCGCGCCGGCGTTCGACGACGACGCCTACGAGGTGCTCACCCGGAAGAAGAACGTCCGGCTGCTGGAGCTCCCGGACGGCTACGGCCGCGACGTGGTCGAGCTGCGCCAGGTCAGCGGCGGCGTCCTGGCGCAGACCGGTGACCGCATCGACGCGCCCGGTGACGACCCGGCGTCGTGGACGCTCGCCACCGGTGAGGCAGCCGACGAGGCCCTCCTCGCCGACCTCGCGTTCGCCTGGCGCGCCGTCCGCTCGGTGCGCTCCAACGCGATCCTGCTGGCCAAGGACGGCGCCAGCGTCGGCGTCGGCATGGGCCAGGTGAACCGCGTCGACTCCTGCCGGCTCGCGGTGGAGCGGGCCGGGGCCGAGCGGGCTCGCGGCGCGGTGGCGGCGTCCGACGCGTTCTTCCCCTTCGCCGACGGGCTGCAGGTGCTGCTCGACGCCGGGGTGCGCGCGGTCGTGCAGCCGGGTGGTTCGATCCGCGACGACGAGGTCGTGGCCGCCGCGGCCGCCGCCGGCGTGACGGTGTACCTGACGGGCACGCGCCACTTCGCGCACTGACCCGGCACGAGACGCACGCCGGGCAGCGGGTCAGAGCTCGCGGCGCGCCTGCTCGTAGATCCGTTGCAGCACAGGGTCCTTGGACGCGCCGGGCCGTCGTGACGCACGGTAGGCCGCGGCGGCCGCACGGCGCTCGTTCAGCGCCTGCTCGACCTCTCCGCTGCGGTCGGGGAACTGCGCGAGCACGAAGCGCGGGAACGCGTCGGCCAGCCGCTGGGCGGCCACGGCCGTCCGGGCGACCCGGCCGGTGTCGAGGCGGGTGGACGACCGGTAGGGCCACCACACGTGCAGGGCGTCGCCGGCGAGGGTGACCGCGCTGAGCTGCGGCACGGCGTCCAGCGCGATCGCCATCACCGCGGGCGTGAGCAGGGCGGCGGCCGTCGTCACGTCGTCCGCGTGCACCGAGTAGCGCCCGGCGAAGTCGACCGACTCGGTCTGCCACGCCGTCCCGGGGTCGTCGGCGTCGCGCAGCCTGCGGGGCAGCCAGGCGACGGGCGGCAGCCACGCGCCGGGGAACCGCACCATCGCGCCGGCCCACTGCGAGGTCGTGCCGGCCGTGCTCACGGCCCCGACCGCGCTCACCGCCGCGCTGAAGGCCATCGCGGCCAGGATGCCGGCGGGCGAGCCGGACGCCGGGTCGTCGGAGCGGTCGAGGTCGGGCTCGCGCGCCGTCACGGCGAGCACCGCGAGCGGCCCCTCCGAGTCGCCCGCGCCGGCCACCCACTGCAGCTGCCGAGAGGTGCCCTTCTGGTCGCCCAGCCGCCACGGGTGCAGGGCGGGCAGCGTCGCGACGGTGCGCAGCAGCGCGGCCTGGGCCCACACGTCCACGAGCGGCTCCACGCGCTGCCAGCCGCCGACCCAGCACGGGTCGGTGCCCGGCGGCGTGGCCGTCGGGTGCGTCGTCGGGTGCGTCGTCGCGCAGTCCTCCACAGCCCCCCCTCGGCACGCAGGGGGCGTGCCTTGAGGCCCGCGCGCTCCGTGGCAGGATGCCGCCATGGCAGCGCGCGTGCTCGACGGCAAGGCCACGGCCGCCACCATCCGCTCCGAGCTGGCCCTGCGGGTCGAGGCGCTGCGGCGCCGAGGCGTCACGCCCGGGCTCGGCACGGTGCTCGTCGGTGACGACCCCGGCAGCCGTGCCTACGTCGGCGGCAAGCACCGCGACTGCGCCGAGGTCGGCATCGCCTCGCTGCGGCGCGACCTGCCGGCCGAGGCGACCCAGGCCGACGTCGAGCAGGCCGTCGACGAGCTCAACGCCGACCCCGCCTGCACGGGCTTCATCGTCCAGCTGCCGCTGCCCCGCGGAATCCACGCCGACGCGGTGCTCGAGCGCATCGACCCGGCCAAGGACGCCGACGGCCTGCACCCGACCAACCTCGGGCGGCTCGTGCTCGACGTCGCGGGCCGCGGCCGTTCCCCGCTGCCCTGCACCCCCCGGGGCATCGTCGAGCTGCTGCGGCGGTACGACGTCGAGCTCTCCGGTGCCCACGTGGTCGTCGTGGGGCGCGGGACGACGTCCGGCCGCCCGCTCGGGCTGCTGCTCACGCGCCGTCCCGAGAACGCGACGGTGACGTCCTGCCACACCGGAACGCGCCAGCTGGCGGCCGTGGTGCGCTCCGGCGACATCGTCGTCGCAGCCGCCGGGAGCGCTGGGCTGATCACCGCAGACATGGTGCGGCCGGGCGCCGTCGTGCTGGACGTCGGCACGAGCCGGGTCGTCGACGACTCCGGGCGGAGCCGCATCGTCGGCGACGTGGCCCCCGACGTCGCGGACGTCGCC
Organism: uncultured Actinomycetota bacterium; assembly: GCA_963816695.1. Lineage (GTDB taxonomy): Bacteria > Actinomycetota > Actinomycetes > Actinomycetales > Angustibacteraceae > Angustibacter. Next base: position 730,842 of record CAWFLV010000001.1, on the reverse strand, counting down.
GGCTGGCTCGCGCCCATGCCCGGCGGGGTGGGTCCGATGACCCGCGCGATGCTGCTGGCCAACGTCGTCGAGGCCGCCGAGCGCGCGCTCGAACCGCACCCGTGACCCCGCCCCGCCTGACCGGGCCCTGGCTGGTCCTGCTCGTCGGCGTCGGTGCCGCCGTGGTGGCGGTCGCGCTCGGCTCGCTGCGGGCGGGCGGCTACCTGCTGGCCGGCACGTTCGGCGGCACCGCGCTGCTGCGCGCCGTCCTGCCGACGAAGGTCGCGGGCGCCATCGTCGTGCGCTCGCGCTTCACCGACCTGGTGATCCTGTCCGCCGCAGCGGTGGCGGCTGCCGTGCTCGCGGCGACCCTCAAGCTCACCGCCTGAGCCCTCAGATCAGACCGAGCTCCTTCACGGCGTCCCGCTCCTCGACGAGCTCGGCAGCGCTCGCGTCGATGCGGGCGCGGGAGAAGTCGTCGACGTCCAGGCCCTGCACGATCGTGTACCGGCCGCCGGACACGGTGACCGGGAACGAGCTGATGACGCCCTCGGGCACGCCGTAGGAGCCGTCGCTCGGCACGGCCATCGAGGTCCAGTCGCCGTCCGGCGTGCCCTGCACCCAGGTGCGGGCGTGGTCGATGGTGGCGTTGGCGGCGCTCGCGGCCGACGAGGACCCGCGGGCCTCGATGATCGCCGCACCGCGCTTCTGCACGGTGGGGATGAAGTCGTTCTCGATCCAGGCCTGGTCGTTCACGACCTCGGCGGCGTTCTGGCCGCGGACCTCGGCGTGGAAGACGTCGGGGTACTGGGTGGCGGAGTGGTTGCCCCAGATCGTCATCTTGCGGATCTCGCTCACGCTCGCGCCGGTCTTGGCCGCCAGCTGGGCGATCGCGCGGTTGTGGTCGAGGCGGGTCAGCGCGGTGAACCGCTCGTTCGGGACGTCGGGAGCGTTGCTCATCGCGATGAGGGCGTTGGTGTTGGCGGGGTTGCCCGTGACGACCACCTTGAGGTCGTCGGAGGCGGCGTCGTTCAGCGCCTTGCCCTGGGTCGTGAAGATCGCGCCGTTGGCCTCGAGCAGGTCGCCGCGCTCCATGCCCTTCGTGCGCGGCCGCGCACCGACGAGCAGCGCGAGGTTGACACCGTCGAAGACGGTCGCGGCGTCGTCGCCGATCTCGACCTTGCTGAGCAGGGGGAACGCGCAGTCGTCCAGCTCCATGACCACGCCCTCGAGGGCCTTCAGGGCCGGGGTGATCTCGAGCAGCCGCAGCTCCACCGGCGTGTCCGGGCCCAGCAGGGCCCCGCTGGCGATGCGGAACAGCAGGCTGTAGCCGATCTGCCCGGCGGCTCCGGTGACGGCGACCTTGACGGGGGTGGTGCTCACGACACGCTCCTCGGGGGACGACAGGGGTGGACCTTGGGTGCGGGCGCGCGCTCGGCCCGGCGACCTCGACGATAGTGGCCCTCAGCCACCCTGCCCGTCGCGGGTGAAGAAGGAGATGCGCCCGTCCGCCTCCATCACCGCGAGGCGCACGGTCGACAGCCGCTCGATCCCCTTCTCGCGCGCGGCTTCGTAGAGGTCGTCGATGCTCAGCCGCTCGGCCTTCATCGCCTGGGTCTGCGGCTCGCCGCTGTCGACGACGACCACGGGTGCCCCGTGCACGACCGGACGAGCCCGTGGCCAGCGCTTGTCGACCCAGGACAGGCTGACGGTGGCCACCGCGAACACCGAGACCGCCAGCACCGCGCCGGTGACCGAGTAGTCCTGGCCGGTCACGCCCTGCTGCACGAGGTCGCCGAGGACGACGTACATGACGAGCTGGAAGGTGCTCAGCTCGCCGAGCGTGACCTTGCCGGTCGCGCGGGTGACGAACCACAGGAACACGAACATCACGGCCGCACGGACGACGATCTCCATCAGGACTCCTCTCGCTGCGTCGCGCTGCGTCGTCTCACGGCAGCAGGAACGTGCGGGTGTGCAGCCGCAGCCGCTCCTGGCCGCCGGTGACGACCTTCACGGTGGTCCGGCGCCCGAGCTGGCTGGTCGGCTGGATGTAGGCGTCGAAGTCGACGACGAGCGTGTCGCCGGGTGGCGGGGCGAACTCCAGGTACAGGTACCGGCCGTCGGCCGTCTCGGAGTCCGGTTCGGGGTGGAAGCCTTGCGTCTCGTAGATGTCGAACATCGAGCGGCTGACCGCGACCGTGACGGTGCCCTCGCCGAAACCGCCGGGGTGGGTCACCACGAGGTGCCACGGGACGTCCCAGCCGGGGCGCGCGATCGACGCGTACGTGAGCTCGGCGCGGTAGCCCGACCCGCTCGCCCGGGCCGTGCTCGAGTGGACGCCGAGCAGGCCCACCGCACCAGCGACGACCACGAGCCACAGGAGCACCACCCCGGCCGCGCGCAGCCGGCTCGAGCGCCGGAGCTCGCCGGCGTCGCGGACGGGCGCCAGCGTGCTGTCGTCGTCGTCCTCGGCGGCGCGCCGACCGCCGCGGCCGGACGACGGCGCCGCGCTCGGCGACTGCTGTGTGCTCGCCATGCGGTCATCATCGAGCCGAGTGGGGGCGACCGCCACCGGACCGCGCTGGCACGGGGCCAGGGGGAGCGGATATCTTGACGTCAAGCAATCAACCCACGAGAGGCACACCCATGGCCAAGATCAAGGTCGCCGGGCCGGTCGTCGAGCTCGACGGCGACGAGATGACCCGGATCATCTGGCAGTTCATCAAGGACCGCCTGATCCACCCCTACCTCGACATCGACCTGCGCTACTTCGACCTCGGCATCGAGCACCGCGACGCCACCGACGACCAGGTGACGGTCGACGCGGCGAACGCGATCAAGGAGCACGGCGTCGGCGTCAAGTGCGCGACGATCACGCCGGACGAGGCGCGCGTGGAGGAGTTCGGCCTCAAGCGCATGTACGTCTCGCCGAACGGCACGATCCGCAACATCCTCGGTGGGGTCGTCTTCCGTGAGCCGATCATCATCAGCAACATCCCGCGGCTGGTGCCCGGGTGGACCAAGCCGATCGTCATCGGCCGTCACGCCCACGGCGACCAGTACAAGGCCACCAACTTCAAGGTGCCCGGCGCCGGTCAGCTGACCATCACGTTCACCCCCGAGGACGGCTCGGAGCCGATCCAGCACGTCGTGGCCAACTACGGCCCGGACGGCGGCGTCGCGATGGGCATGTACAACTTCAACAAGTCGATCGAGGACTTCGCCCGGGCGTCGTTCGCCTACGGTCTGCAGCGCGGCTACCCCGTCTACCTGTCGACCAAGAACACGATCCTGAAGGCCTACGACGGCGCGTTCAAGGACATCTTCGCGGAGATCTTCGAGAACGAGTACAAGGCCGACTTCGACGCCGCCGGCCTGACCTACGAGCACCGGCTGATCGACGACATGGTCGCGGCGGCCATGAAGTGGGAGGGCGGCTACGTCTGGGCGTGCAAGAACTACGACGGCGACGTGCAGTCCGACACCGTCGCGCAGGGCTTCGGCTCGCTCGGGCTCATGACGTCGGTGCTCATGACGCCGGACGGCAAGACCGTCGAGGCCGAGGCGGCGCACGGCACCGTGACCCGGCACTTCCGCCAGCACCAGGCCGGCAAGCCGACGTCCACCAACCCGATCGCGTCGATCTTCGCCTGGACCGGCGGCCTGAAGCACCGCGGCAAGCTCGACGGCACCCCCGAGGTCACGGGCTTCGCCGAGACGCTCGAGCGGGTCTGCGTCGAGACGGTCGAGAGCGGCAAGATGACCAAGGACCTCGCGCTGCTCGTCGGCCCGGACCAGCCCTTCCTCAGCACCGAGGAGTTCCTCGGCGCGCTCGACGAGCGCCTGTCGGCCACCCTCGGCTGACCGGCCGAACCAGCAGCGGCGCGGTGCCTTCGGGCACCGCGCCGCTGCTGTGCGTGACGACTGATGAACGCTGCGACACGCCAGGGGCTAGTCAATGCGGGCCAGTCCCCCTACCTTGGGTGTATGCGCTCTCTACTCACGGTGACGACGCGCGCCGTCGTCGCCCTTCTTATGGCGGTCAGTGGCGTCGTCGCGGTCTCGGCCGCCTCGCCGGCTCAGGCCGCGGTGTCGCAGACGTACCTCAACGGCTACGAGCGGCAGGTCGTCAAGGCGATCAACTACCAGCGCGCCCGACACGGCCTGCGCGCACTCTCCTACACCACGTGCCCGGACAGCTACAGCGAGCGATGGGCCCTGCGGCTGAGGACGTCGTCGACGCTCTACCACCAGTCGATGTACACGGTGATGCGTGGTTGCAGGGCGACGCGTGCGGCCGAGAACATCGCTCGCGCGCGTACCTCGGCGTCCAGCCTGGTCGCCATGTGGATGCGCTCGTCGGGGCACCGGGCGAACATCCTGGACCCCCGCATGACGCAGGTCGGCGTCGGCACCCAGTGCGCGTCGTCGTGCACCACGGTGGCCGATTTCATCCGTCGCTGACCTGACCGGCAGGATGGGGCGCGTGCTGCGCCTCGTCTCCGCCAACGTCAACGGCGTGCGGGCCGCCGCCCGCCGCGGCGGCCTCGCGTGGCTGGCCGCCCAGCAGCCGGACGTCGTGTGCCTGCAGGAGGTGCGCGCCAGCGCTGCGCAGCTGAGCGGGATCGTCGAGGGCAGCGAGCTCGCCGGCTGGCACGTGACGCACGCCGAGTGCGACGTCGCGGGTCGGTGTGGCGTCGCCGTGCTGACCCGTGAGCCGCCGTCCGCTGCCCGCTGGGGGCTCGGTCGACGCGAGTTCGACTCCTGCGGGCGGTGGGTGGAGACCGAGGTCGCGACCTCGGCCGGTCGGCTCACCGTGGTCTCGGCGTACGTGTACACCGGCGAGGCCGGGACGCCGCGGCAGGAGACCAAGCAGCGGTTCCTGGCGGCAGCCGGTCGGCGGATGGCCGCGCTGCGCCGCACGAGCGACCACGTCGTCGTCACCGGTGACCTCAACGTCGCCCATCGTGAGGTGGACCTGAAGAACTGGCGTGGCAACCGTGGCCGGGCCGGCTACCTGCCCGAGGAGCGCGCCTTCCTGGATCGCTGGCTGTCGGCGCGGGGCGGCTACGTCGACGTCCATCGTTCGCTCGCCGGCGACGGTCCCGGCCCGTACACGTGGTGGTCGTGGCGCGGCCAGGCGTTCGACAACGACGCCGGCTGGCGCATCGACTACCAGCTCGCGACGGCCGACCTCGCCCAGCGGGCCGTCAAGGCCGAGGCTGGTCGGGCCGCGTCGTACGCCGAGCGGTGGAGCGACCACGCGGCTGTCGTCGTCGACTACGACGTCGAGCTCGGCAGCGCCTGATCCGAGCCGGGTGGTCGCGCGAGCACTCTCGCGCACGCTCACTGACGCGATGGCACGAGCCATCGGCGCGTGAGGTGGTGGATGAGCTGTGGGTGCCGCCCGGGTGGGTGTCCCTGGGGTGGCCGATCCCCTCGGCGGCTGCCCGAGGTGGTGTCCCAGACGACGTGGCCGTCGATGACTCGTCCGGTGGCACCGGTGGCGTGGACGTGGCGGTGGTGGCGTCCGCACAGGAGGGCGGCGTTGGTCAGGTCGGTGCGGCCGCCTGCGTGCCAGGGGGTCAGGTGGTGGGCGTCGGTCCAGGCGGCGGGGGCGGTGCAGCCGGGCCAGGTGCAGTGTCGGTCGCGTTCGGTCAGGGCGGTGTGCTGTTTGGGAGTGAACAGGCGGTGGGTGCGGCCCACGTCCAGCGGGTTGCCGAGCTCGTCGATCAGGATCGGGACCAGGTCGGCGGTGCAGGCGAGGCGGGCCAGCGTCTGACGCGAGAGCGGGGTGCCGTCGGCCAGCTCGGCCGGGCTGCGCGGTGGGCGGGGGTGTCCTGGCTGGCTGGGGTGGCGGGTCGGAGGCTGCCCTCGGCCGACTGCTCGCCAGGGCTCGCTTGACGTCGGCTGCCGGGCAGCCTCCGGCCCGCCCGCAGCACGTGCACTGCCCGGGTCACCCGCATCGCCTGCTGGGACCTGGTGGGGTCAGGGCGGTGGCCAGGGTCTCGAGGTCGACGCGGACGATGATCTTGGCGGGGGAGCCGTGGCTGGTGGGGACCTCGCCGTTGGCGAGGGCGGTGTCGGCGAGGTGGTGCAGGGCGTCGTGGCGGCGTTGGCCACGGGTGCGGGGGTCGGGGGTGGCGTCGGCGGCGGGCTGTGGTGCGGACCAGGCGTCGATGGCGGTGCGCAGCGCCGCCCCGCACTCCGGGGTCAGCGAGCCCTGCAGGAACACCATCCCCGAACTCTCGGTGGCCACGGTGAGCGTGCGCTGGCGCTGCTGGGCGGCCTCGTCGCGGGCGAGGCGGTCGTCGGCGGCCGGGTCGAGGTGGTGGCGGACCGCGACCGCGAGCTTGACCAGGTCACCGGCGGGGAACCGGGCGGCTTCGGTGACCAGCATCTGCTGGGCGGCGGTGACCTGGTCGGGGTCGACGGCGCCGTCACCGTGGGCGGGCACGGCCGGTGGGGAGAGCTGTTCGATGGTCTGGCTGATGACCCGCTCCTGGCAGGGGCGCACCCGCCCGGCCTCCACCGCCTCCCGGGTCGGGCCAAGGTCTGGCGCCAACGTCGAGCGGTAGAGCCGCTCGGCCCGCTTACCGAGCCCGCTTGCTTCGGCCGGGCGCATCGTCGGCACGACCGAGCGCAGCCACCCGGCCGGGGTGCCGGTGCCGTCCTGGCCCGGCAGCCCCCGCGCGTCGACCTCGCCGAGCAGCCGGACCTGCTGGGCCTGGCTGAGCAGGCCCGGCGCGGTCGAGGCCGGCGGCGGCCTGGCGCAGCTGGGCCTCCGAGAGCTGCCACAGCTCCAGGTCGGCCAGCCGGGCCAGTCCCTGGGTGACCAGCGCCAGCGCGGCGTCGAGCGCGTCCGCGCCGCCGCCGCCCTGGTCGTCCACCCGAAACGTCATGCGTCAAACCTAGCCGCGGCCACCGACACAGTGACTGTCCCGCAACGGGTCTGTGGACAACCGTCAAGGTTCGAGACCTGTGGAGGAAATCCGTCGGTCGTCCACAGGCGGGCAGGTCAGCGCCCAGCGGCGCGGTCTCAGGAGCCAAGTCGCTTGAGGGTGGCCAGGCGGCGCTCGTACTCCTGCTCGTCGATCTCGCCCGCCGCGTACCGCTCGGCGAGGCGGGCCTCCCCGGCGCGGGTGCCGTACTGACGCCAGCGGCGGCGGCCGAGGAAGGAGAAGCGGGTGATCAGCAGCGCGATGAGCAGCAGCCAGAGCAGCGGGAAGATCGGCCACCACCAGCCGGGCCCGTTCCAGTGGTCCGGGTACATGGCGACTGCGGTCGAGAGCAGGGTGTACATGGGCTCCTCCAGTGGCGATCGGGTGCACCCATCGTCGAGAACCGCGGGGGGTCGGGGCATCCGCTCGGGGGAGTGACCTGACGTACCACCGGGGGCGCAGGCTTGGCGCCGCGCGGCCGTGCCCGGTCAGTCCGCCCAGCCCGGACGCACGAGGCCGGTCTGGTAGGCCAGCACCACGAGCTGGGCACGGTCGCGCACCTGCAGCTTCGTCATCGCCCGGCTGACGTGCGTCTTGGACGTCGCCGGGCTCATCACGAGGCGGTGGGCGATCTCCTCGTTACTCAGGCCCTCACCGACGAGCGCGACGACCTCTCGCTCTCGGTCGGTGAGGACGGCGAGGACCAGCTCGCCGGTGGTGGACCGGCTGCGAGCGGCGAACTCGCCGATGAGCCGTCGGGTGACCCCCGGCGACAGCAGGGCGTCCCCCGCCGCCACGGCTCGCACGCCTCGCAGCAGCTCCGCGGGCTCGGTGTCCTTGACCAGGAAGCCGCTGGCGCCGTTGCGGATCGCCTCGAAGACGTACTCGTCGAGCTCGAAGGTGGTCAGCACCACGACCTTCGTCCCGGCCAGCGCCGCGTCGGACGTGATCCTGCGGGTGGCCTCCAGGCCGTCCAGCACGGGCATGCGGATGTCCATGAGCACGACGTCCGGCCGCAGCTCGCCGACGACGGCCAGGGCCTGGACGCCGTCGGCCGCCTCGCCGACGACCTCCAGCTCGTCCTCGGAGTCCAGCAGCGCGCGCAGGCCGGCTCGCAGCAGGGCCTGGTCGTCCGCCAGCACGATGGTCGTCATCGCGGCACCGCGAGGGGAAGGGACGCTCGGATGCTGAACCCGCCGGCCGCTGCGCGTCCGACCTCGAGCGTGCCGCCCAACGCCGCGGCGCGCTCTCGCATGCCACGAATCCCGTTGCCCGGCAACGGTTCGGACGACCAGGACGGGGCAGCTGTCGCAGGTGCGGTGGCTGGTGGCGGTACGCCGCGGCCGTCGTCGTCGATCTGTACCGTCAAGGCGCCCTCGCCGTAGCCGATCCGGACGTCGGCGTGCCGAGCGCCGGAGTGGCGGACCACGTTGGTGATCGCCTCCTGGGCGATGCGGAAGGCCGCCAGCTCGACCGTCGCCGGCAGCGGCCGGACGCGGCCTTCGTCGTGTCGGCGGACGTCGAGGCCGGCGTGCCGGCTGCGCTCGACGAGGTCGTCGAGCGCAGCGAGCGTCGCCGCCGGCGACCGGGGGGCGGGCTCGCTCTCGTCACGCAGCACGCCCACCAGCGCCCGCATCTCGGTGAGCGCCTCCTTGCTCGCTGCCTTGATCGCCTCCAGCGCGGGCTCCACGGGCTGGGAGCCCTTGGCGGCCAGGTGCAGCGCCACGCTCGCCTGCACGTTGATCAGCGACATGTGGTGCGCGACGACGTCGTGCAGCTCTTGGGCGATCCGCAGCCGCTCCTCGCCGGCCTGACGGCGGCGCGTCTCCTCGCGCGCCCGACGCCACGACGCCGCCTGGTCGCGGCGGACGCGTACGACCTCGGCCACGACCAGCGCGACGACGGCCCACGCGCTGACCGCGAGCAGCTGCCCCCACGACCACGGCTCGTCGAACAGCAGGCCGCGCCAGGCGAAGTGGCCACCGAGCACGACGAGGGCCACGGCCCACGCCGTGAAGCGGTCACCCCTGACGGCGGCGGCGACCACGACCACGACCAGGCTCACCGCCACGGGCCCGTAGGGGTAGCCGACCAGCAGGTAGGTCAGCGTGACCGCGGCGACGAACCAGGTGACCTCGCGCGGGCGTCGGCGCAGGCGGAGGAGCGACAGGGGGCCGGCGACGAGCAGCGCCACGGCCAGGAGGTCGACGGGACGCCGCAGCGGCTGGGCGCGTGCCGCGCCGAGCGTGCCGAGCACGGCCACCGCGGCGAGCACCAGCGGACCGACGGCGCGGGCGCGCCGCAGCGGCACCCACGGCGGCCCGGGCGGCGCCTGTGGCGATGTCATCACCGGCAGCGTAGGAGCACCGCGGACCCCCTGTCGTCGGTCACGAGGCGCAGCGCCGGCTACGGTGGGAGGTGCAGATATTCCAATATTCTCTGGAATGGCGTAGGATCAGCGTGTGATCGTGGAGCACAGGCGACCGGACGCGATGGCGGTGCAGCAGCTTCCCGCCTGGCGGTCGGTGCTGGCCGTGGTCGCCCACCCGGACGACGAGTCGTTCGGCCTCGGCGCCGTCCTGGCTGCGTTCGCCGATGCCGGGAGCCGGGTCTCGGTGCTCTGCTTCACGCGCGGCGAGGCGTCGACCCTGCACGGCGTCGAAGGCGACCTGCAGACGCTGCGCGCCGCCGAGCTCGCAGGGGCCGCCGAGGTTTTGGGACTGCACACCGTGCGGTTGCTCACCTATCCCGACGGCGGCCTGCAGGACGTCGACCTGGGTGACCTCGCTGCTCACGTCGTCGAGGAGGCCGAGCAGGTCGGCGCGGACGGCCTGATCGGGTTCGACCTCGACGGCGTCACCAGCCACCCCGACCACGTAAGGGCGACGCAGGCCGCGCTGACCGCGGCCGCGGCCGCGGACCTCGCGGTACTCGGGTGGACCGTGCCGGCGTCAGTCGCTGCGGAGCTGCGTCTCACCTCGGGTGCGCCGTTCACCGGCCACGCCGCCGCCGACATCGACCTGGTCGTGCCCGTCGACCGGGTCCTTCAGCGCCAGGCCGTCGCCTGCCATCCCAGCCAGGCCGTACCGGGCAGCGTGCTCTGGCGACGGCTGGAGCTGTTGGGCGACCACGAGCACCTGCGGTGGTTGCGCCGTCCCTGACGCCGGCTGCTAGTGGCTTGCTGCCCAGTGGGCCGGGTGCTCCAGACCTGGTGGCACACGGGTCCTCGCATCGCCTCTGGCCGCGTTGACCTGCATCTGCGACAAGAACAACGCGGCGGAAAGGTCCGTGCCGCGGACGTCGGCGTCACGCAGGTCCGCACCCAGGAGGTCAGTGGCCCGCATCCGCGCCCCGCGAAGGTCGGCCGCGATCAGGTACGCCCCGCGGGCGGTCGCCCCGGTCAGGTCGCGGCCGGTCAGGTCGCGGCCGACGAGGTCGGCGCCGCGCAGATCCGTGTCGCACTGCGGGAGGCCGCCGCGCAGACGCTGGCTGATGCGCGCCAGCAGCTCTCCCACCCGCCTGCGCGCGGCCTCGACGTCGACCTCGAGCAGCGCGTCGGCGTCCGCGGCGGCGAGTGTGCGCACGTCGGCGCGCGCGTCCTCGACCTCGGCGTCGAGCCCGTGCATCACGTACTCCGCCGCCTGGCCGAGGTGCCACAGCATCTCGTGCAGCTCGCGGACGACGGCGAAGACCGCGAAGACCCGCTGCGCCTGCGCTGGGTCGCGCCAGTCGTGCCCGGGCAAGGTCTCTTGGGTGACCTGCTGGCCGGCTCCGAAGCAGTCGTAGACCGTGCAGCCCCGAAAGCCCAGCGGCCGCAGTCGGTCGTGCACCTCGCAGCGGAAGTCCTGCTGCAGGTGGAGGCAGGGCAGTCCCGCCGGCTTGTCGATGGCGAAGTCGGCTGAGGCGGCGAAAGCGGGTGCCACGCAACACAAACCGGTGCAGCGGGTGCAATCCGCGCGGAGCGCCAGGGGGCGGGTCACGACCACAGTCTGGCGCACCGCTCATGCGAGGGGACCTTGGGCTCTATCCGCCCGACGTGTTGCCGCGCCTCACTGGGGGCAGGCCACGGGTCAGGCGCGTTCACCGGACGTGGGGGGCGCGGCGACTGGCACATGGTGGCCTTGATAGGTGCATAGCGATGAACAGTGACGGACACCTCACGAAGGTGCGAACGCGTCGCGGCGCGTTCTTGGCCGGTGCGACTGCTGCACTGCTGCTCTTGTCGTCACCGGCGTTCGCAGCCGGACCCGGCGGCGGAGGCGGGGGCGGCGGCGGCGGAGGGGGCGGCGGAGGTGGTGGTGGCACCACGACCGGGTCGTTGTACTCGGACCTGGTGATCGCCCTTCGTGACACCAGCGGTGCGCCCGTCCTGAAGAAGTACGTCGTTCCGGCTACGACGGAGACCGAGGCGACCACGGAGTACTGCGTGCAGCCGGTCTCCTACGACCCGGTCTCCGGCGTGACGTCGTCGACGAACCCGGTCGACGGCCGCACGGTCTGGCCGATCCCGTTGCAGGGCGCGTGGATCACGGCCGACCCGTTGCCAGTGGAGTTCACGGGCGCCTGTGACCCACAGCCGCAGTACGCGATGTTCGTGTCCGAGGTCGAGCTGGAGCGGTTGAACCTGGCCCGCACTGCGGACGACGTCATCGCCCGGAAGCTGGCCGACGTCAAGACCAAGTTCACGGTCGCGACCGACATCACGCTGGAGTCGACCGGCCGAATCAGCAACGACGGCACGCCGATCGACGCGTCGCCCGAGAACGCGGCGATGTACCAGTCGTTGATGAAGACCGGCACGATTCCCGGCCTGCCGACCAGCATGGCCGGCCCGCCGGCGGTGGTCGGTCCGACACCGGCGGACTCCGAGTCGAACAGCCAGTTCGACGCCTGGGAGCTGGCGGCGATGACCATCGGTGCGGCGGCGAGCAAGAGCACGCCACTGACCATCGACGCCGTCGAGTACTACAACCGGGTCATCGGGTTCCCGCCGGCGGCCGACGCCACTGCGACACCGTCGGTGCCGGAGTACGTCTCGCCGTGGGGCGTGGACTTCGTGCGGTCCGAGGATCCTGACAACCTCGGCACCCAGATGACGACCGGCGAGCGGCTGGTGAACTACGACGACTTCACCTACAACCGTTCGCAGACCTTCAAGGGCAGCGTCACCTGGCTCGACGTGTCGTCGCTGAAGTGGAAGGTCAGCAAGATCACCGACGTGGTGCCGTTCACCAACCTGTCCGACAGCCCGATCGGTACCCGCACCCTGACCGGTGTCACGGCGTTCGCGCAGCTGGCCGACGACGTGCGCGCCCTGTGCAACTTCATCCCGGACAACACGTTCATCCCCGGCTTCTCCATGGACGTGCCCGGCGTGGACACCACGACGGCGCAGCAGAAGGCGATCGTCGACCCGGCGGTCGACCTCGGCACCTTGCCGGAGAACGTCTTCCAGACCTACCCGTTCCAGCTGACGGCGTCGCTGCTCAACCCCTGGGGCGGCGCGCTCATCGCCGATGCCCAGCTGCGCATCACCGTCGACGCTCCCGAGGACTTCTCGGGTGCAGGTGCCGTCACGGCGACGGCCACCGGCGCCTCGGCCGGTCAGTCCATCCCGTTCACCCTCGTCGGAGGCAACCTGGTCGGTAAGTGGGGCCCGGACAGCGGTTTCCCCGTGGACCCGGGATACAACGTCTCCACGACCTTCGACGTCACGGTCGCTGACCCGACGCCGGTCGGGGACTACGCGATCACGCTCGAGCTGATCAAGACCAGTGACCCTGGCACGGTCCTCGCGCAGGAGGCGGGCACCATCACCGTCAACGCCAACGAGGCGACGGTGCTCTGGGGCAGCCCCCTGCCCAAGCTCGTGACCCAGGGTGTGTCCGCGACGATCCCGTTGCAGGTGTACTCGCCCGAGGTGGGTAGCGGCCGGCTGACGCTGACCGTGACCGGACCTGGCGACGACCTCAACACCGAGCAGACCGAGGTCAGCGAGGCGGGCGACGTGAAGGTCTACGCCAGCGACGGCACCGACATGGTGGCCATGCCGCTGACTCTCGACGCCGACGGCAAGCTCGTGGGCTCGTGGGACACCCCGCTCGTCGAGGGCTACACCCCCGTGAGCTGGTACGCCACGGTGACCGTGGGAGCCCTCGTGGGCAACTACGCCTTCGGCGTGATCCTGGCTGACGGCAACACGCTCAGCCCGCTCGTGCTGTCCGTCTCCGCGCCCGAGTCCCACGGCCAGCAGCCGCCGGACGCGGGTGAGGACACCACCGACCCGGTCGCCACGGTGACGCCGGTCGGCGACCTCGGCTCGACGGCGACCTTCACGCTGGCCGCGAACGAGGATCCCGTGACCTTCGAGTGCCGGCTGACCACGAACGCCGTGGCCGCTGCTTGGGAGAGCTGCACCTCGCCCAAGACGTACTCCGGGCTGGAGCCGGGTGACTACCTGTTCTCCGTGCGGGCGACGGACGAGGCCGGGAACGTCTCGGCCCTCGTCACCAAGAGCTGGACGGTGGAGGCTCCGGACACCACGGCTCCGGTCGTGACGCTCGCGGCGGTCGGCGTTCTCAGCTCGACGGCGACCTTCGCGTTCACCGCCGACGAGGACTCCGTGACCTTCGAGTGCCAGCTCACCCAGGGCACGAAGGTGGCCCAGGCCTGGGCGACCTGCACCCCGCCCAAGACGTACTCCGGGCTGGGCGCGGGTGACTACGTCTTCTCCGCGCGGGCGACGGACGAGGCAGGAAACGTCTCGACCCTCGTCACCAAGGGCTGGACGGTCGATGCCTCGGCGCCGGTCGTCATCACGCCGAGGAACGACTTCAACGGCGACGGCAAGGTCGACGTCCTGGCACGTGACAGGGTCGGTCAGCTGTGGCTCTACGGCGGCAACGGGCACGGCGGCTGGCTGCCGCGCGTGCGCGTCGGCACCGGATGGAACACCATGACCGCGCTGGTCGCCGTCGGCGACTTCTCCGGCGACAAGGCCCCGGATCTGCTGGCGCGCGACAAGCTCGGTCAGCTGTGGATGTACCGGGGGACCGGGCACAGCGGCTGGCTGCCGCGGGTGCGCGTCGGTACCGGGTGGAACACCATGACCGCGCTGGTGGGTCCTGGTGACTTCTCCGGCGACGGCAAGGTCGACGTCCTGGCACGTGACAAGCTCGGTCAGCTGTGGCTGTACCCGGGCAACGGCAAGGGCGGGTGGCTGGCGCGCGTGCGCGTCGGCACCGGATGGAACACCATGACCGCGCTGGTCGCCGCTGGCGACTTCTCCGGCGACAAGGCCCCGGATCTGCTGGCGCGCGACAAGCTCGGTCAGCTGTGGATGTACCGGGGGACCGGGCACAGCGGCTGGCTGCCTCGGCTCCGCGTCGGCACCGGGTGGAACACCATGACCGCGCTGGTGGGTCCTGGTGACTTCTCCGGCGACGGCAAGGTCGACGTCCTGGCGCGAGATCGGCTCGGTCAGCTGTGGCTGTACCCGGGCAACGGCAGGGGCGGGTGGCTGGCGCGCGTGCGCGTCGGCACCGGTTGGAGCTCGATGACGGCCATCGTCTCCTGACGTCCCCGAGCGGCCAGGGCCCTGCAGCGCGAGCTGCAGGGCCCTCGGTCGCGCGGTTCAGATCACCCGGTGCCCGGATGCCGCCGGGCGGGCGAGCAGGAACGCGGGCTCGTGCATCCCCGCCGCCCCGAACGAGGAGTGCACGGCCTGGGCGACCTCGTCCGCCACCGCCGCGGGCACCAGGGCGATGGCCGAGCCGCCGAATCCGCCGCCGGTCATCCGCGCGCCGAGAGCCCCTGCGACGCGGGCGGTGTACACGGCGAGGTCGAGCTCGGGAGCGCTCACCCGGTAGTCGTCCCGCAGCGAGACGTGTGAGGCGTCGAGCAGCGGGGCGATGTCGCGCAGGCGCCCGGCCCGCAGCAGCGCCACGACGTCGCGCACGCGGGCCACCTCGGTGACCACGTGCCGCACGAGCGGCTGCAGCTCGCCCGGCAGGCGGGCGAGCGTCGCCTCGAGGGGGTGGTCGACCACCTCCCGCAGGGACCCGACGCCCAGCGCGCGGGCCGCCGCCTCGCACCCCGCTCGGCGCTGCGCGTACTCACCGCCAGAGTGGCTGTGCTCGGCGCGGGTGTCGATGACGAGCACCGCCAGCCCGTCCGCCGCGACGTCGAACGGCACCTGCTCGACCGACCGGTCACCGCAGTCCAGCAGCAGCGCGTGCCCATCCTCGCAGTGCAGCGCGGCGGACTGGTCCATGCCGCCGGTCGGTGCCTCGGCCACGTCGTTCTCGGCGCGGACGCAAGCGTGCACGAGCCGCGATCGCCCGGCCCGGTCGCCGGCCCAGCCGAGCCCGGCCAGCTCGTCGGCCGCCAGCACGGTCGAGCAGGAGAGCGCGGCGGACGACGACAGACCGGCACCGACCGGGACGTCGCTGTCGACGTACGCCGTCAGGCCCGGCACCGGCGCACCGCCGGACGCCGCCGCCGCGCGCAGCATCGCCACAGCACCCGCGACGTAGCCGCCCCAGCCACCGGGGCGTCCGGGCCCGACGTCGTCCAGGGCGACGTCGACGGGCTCGCCGGCTCGCTGCGCCGACCGCGCGACGACCCGACCGTCGTCCCGGGCCGCGGCAGCCACGAACGTGCTCTGCGGCAACGCCATCGGCAGGCACAGGCCGCCGTTGTAGTCGACGTGCTCACCGATCAGGTTGATACGACCCGGCGCGGCCCACACACCGGCCGGCGCGACGCCGACGTCGCGCGCGAACTGCTCGGCCAGAGCCCGCGCCCGCTCCTGCGGGTCGGGCAGCGGGTACCAGAACGGCTCGGTGGAGCCGGCGGTCACCGCACCGCTCGCAAGCGCTCGGCGATGGCCTCGGGGGTCGCGTCGTTGACCCAGGCGCCCATGCCGGACTCCGAGCCGGCCAGGTACTTGAGCTTCCCGGGCGCCCGGAGCACTGAGGTGATCTGCAGGTGCAGGCGGGCGAGGTCGCGGCCCTGGTGCACCGGTGCCTGGTGCCAGGCCGCGATGTAGGGCAGGCGCAGGACGCCGTCAGCGCGCTCGTCGTCCGCGGGGTAGTAGCGATCGAGCCGGCGCAGCAGGTCGAGGTAGACGTGGGCCAGCTCGTCGCGCTCGTCGTCGGTGAGCGCCGGCAGGTCCGGGACGTCGCGGTGCGGGGCGAGGTGCACCTCGACCGGCCAGCGGGCCGCGGCGGGCACGTACGCCGTCCAGTGCCGGCCGCTGGAGACCACCCGCCGACCGCTGCGGCGCTCGGCGTCGAGGACGTCGCGCAGCAGGCTGCCACCGGTGCGGGCGCGGTGCTCCTCGGCCATGGTGAGGATGCGGCGGGTGCGCGGGGTGACCCACGGGTAGGCGTAGATCTGCCCGTGGGGGTGGGTGAGCGTCACGCCGATCTCGCGGCCGCGGTTCTCGAAGCAGAAGACCTGCTCGACGCCGTCCACCGCGCCGAGCTCACGAGTGCGGTCGACCCAGGCCTCGATCACCGTGCGCGCCCGGGACGGCGACAGGTCGGCGAACGTCGAGGCGTGGTCGCTGGTGAAGCAGAGCACCTCGCAGCGGCCGAAGGCCGGCATGGTGGGCCACAGCGGGTCGTCGTCCAGCAGCGTCACCTCGGTCGGGTCGCCCTCGACCCGGGGAGAGAAGCTCGGTGACTTGTTCTCGAACACCACGACGTCGTAGTCGTCGGCGGGGATCTCCGACGGGACGGTGCCGCGCCCGGCCGGGCACAGCGGGCACTCGTCGGCCGACGGCATGAACGCGCGGTCCATGCGGTGCGCGGCGATCGCCACCCACGACCCGCTCAGGGGGTCGTAGCGCATCTGCCCGGCCTGGGAGGGCTCGGCGGGCGGGCGCGGGTCGTGCAGCTCGCGGGTCGCGGTGCCGTCGACGTACGGCGCGCTGTCGTCGTAGTAGATGATCTGGCGGCCGTCGTGCAGCCGGCCCAGCGTCCGGCGCACCTTCGCCTCGTCGGTCACGAGGCGGCCCCCCGGCTGCGGGGGACGTCGACGACCACGAGCTCGCCGACGAGCGCAGCCACAGCCCGTCGGACGCCCTTGGGCAGCCCGGCGTCCGTCACGAGCACGTCGACGCGCTCGAGCGGTGCGATGCCGGCCAGACCGACGACGTTCCACTTCGTGTGGTCGGCGACCACGACCAGTCGCCGTGCGCTCGCCACGAGCGCCTGGTTGGTCTCGGCCTCGGCGAGGTTCGGCGTGGTGAGCCCCGCCCGCTCGTCGATGCCGTGGACGCCGAGGATGAGCGTGTCGACGTGGAGGTCCTGCAGTGCCTTGACGGCGACCGGACCCACCAGGGCGTCGGACGGCGTGCGCGTCCCGCCGGTGAGCACGACCGTGCGTCCGGGGGCGGGCTGGGAGTGCAGGAGGTCGGCTGCGGGCGGGGAGTTCGTGACCACCGTGAGGTTCTCGACGCCGAGCAGCTCGCGGGCCACGGCGTAGGTGGTCGTGCCGGCGGACAGGGCCACGGACGCGCCCGGGGCCACCAGCCGCGCTGCCGCCGCGGCGATGGCGGCCTTCTCCTCCAGCGCGAGACCGGACTTCGCGGCGAACCCCGGCTCCTCGCTGCTGCGCTCGTCGACGGCGGTCGCGCCGCCGTGCACGCGGACCACGAGGTCCTGGCGGGCGAGGGTCTCGATGTCGCGGCGCACGGTCATGTCGGACACGCCGAGCAGCTCGACGAGGTCGGAGACCCGCGCGCCGCCGTGCTGGCGCACCTCGGCGAGGATCCGCTCCTGGCGCTGGCGGGCGAGCATCAGCGGGCTTCCCGCACGACCGCAACGGCGCCTGGGCCCAGCACGAGGTTGCCTCCGGTGGCGGCGTCGGACACCAGGTCGTGACCGTCCACCGCCAGGGCCACCTCCTGTGTGCTGTGGTTGAGCGCGAACAGGTACGAGCGACCTTCGCCACTGCGCCGCACGAGCTCGACGCCGCGCGGCGCGGTCACCGGCGGCTCCGTGCCCGACTCGGCGAGCAGCTGGTCGACCAGCCGGCCGAGGCTCTCCTCGCCCAGCCGCGTGGCGGCGTACCAGGCGGCGCCCTGGCCGACCTCGTGCCGGGTGAGCGCGGGTACACCGGGCAGGGGGCCGTCGGCGAACGCGGCCACCGCCTTCGCCCCGACCAGGTGCAGGTGCTCGGCCCAGGTCGTGGCCACCGTGCCGTCGTCGAGGGCCAGCTCGGTGCCGGCGTCCAGCGGGTGGAACTCCTCCACGCGCACCCCGAGCAGCTCTCGGAAGGCGCCCGGGTAGCCGCCCAGCCGGATGCGGTCGTGCTGGTCGACGATGCCCGAGAAGAACGTCACCAGCACGGTGGCACCCGCCGCGGCGGCGGCGTGCAGCGAGGCGGCGGTGTCGTCGTCGCACGAGTACAGCGTCGGGACGACGACCAGCCGGTAGCCGGTCAGGTCGGTGCTGGGGTGCACCACGTCAGCCGTGATCCCCCTGTCCCGCAACGCCCGGTGCACGGCGTGCGCGTCGTCGCCGTAGCGCACGAGGCTGCTGGGGTGGGAGTCCTGGTCGCACGCCCAGCCGGCCTGGTAGTCCCAGAGCACCGCGACGTCGGACTGCACGCGCGTGCCCACCACCTCCGCCAGCCGCTCGCAGACGCCGCCGAGCTCGACGACCTCGCGCCACAGGCGCGTGTCGGTGCCCGCGTGGGGCAGCAGGCCCGAGTGGAACTTCTCGGCGCCGGCGCGTGAGGCCCGCCACTGGAAGAAGCCGAGGGTGTCGGCACCGTGCGCGACGTGGGCGAGGCTGTTGCGCAACAGCTGGCCGGGAGCCTTCGCGTGGTTGACCGGCTGCCAGTTGACCGCGCTCGTCGAGTGCTCCATCAGGATCCAGGGCTCACCGCCCGCGATGCCGCGCGTCAGGTCTCCGCTGAACGACAGCTCCGCCTCGGGGTCGGCCTCCGCGGCCACCAGGTAGTGGTCGGTGCTGATGACGTCCTGCTCTGGGCCCCAGGTGAAGTAGTCGAGGTGACGGAAGTGGCTGAGCGTCATGAAGTTCGTCGTGACCGGCACGCCGGGCGAGAGGCGGTGCAGGACGTCCCGCTCGGCGGTGAACAGCTCGAGGACGTTGTCCGACGTGAAGCGACGGTAGTCCAGCGACTGCGTCGGGTTGCTGACGGTGGGGGCCTGGCGCGGCGGCAGCACCTGCTCGAAGGAGGTGTAGTGCTGGCTCCAGAAGGCCGTGCCCCAGGCGTCGTTGAGGGTGCTGACGTCGCCGTACCTGCGCTCGAGCCAGGCCCGGAACGACGCGGCGCACCGGTCGCAGTAGCAGGGGGCGTTGTGGCAGGCGTACTCGTTGTTGACGTGCCACAGTGCGAGCGCCGGGTGGTCGTGGTAGCGCGTCGCGAGGTGCTCGACGAGCCGCAGGCTGCGCTCGCGGTACGTCGGTGAGCTGGGGCAGTAGGCCTGGCGGCCGCCCGGCCACAGCCGCGTGCCGTCCACTCGCACCGGCAGCAGGTCCGCGTCGAGCTGCAGCATCCACGGCGGCGGGGAGGCGGTGGCGGTCGCGAGGTCGACGGCGATGTCGCTCTCGTGCAGGAGGTCGAGGACGCGGTCGAGCCAGTCGGTGTCGAAGCGCCCGGGCTCGGGCTCGAGCATCGACCACGAGAAGACCCCGACGGTCGCGAAGGTGACGCCGGCCTCGCGCATCAGCCGCACGTCGTCCTGCCAGACCGGCTCCGGCCACTGCTCGGGGTTGTAGTCGCCCCCGAGGGCGAGCGAGCGGGTGGGCCAGGTGCGCATGGACCCGAGATTGGCCCTCCCTGCGCAAGAAGTCAACAAGAACCAACAGGAGGTTTCGCGCCATGGTGGAGTCTGCGCCCTCGGGAACGCGCCAACTTCGGCAGAACCCTTGACAATGAACAGCGCGCAGGTCGAAGGTGAGCGCACGCCAGATGATCGAATCTGTTAGATCATGGTGGACCCTGTGCCCCGCAGTGTCAGACGTCGAAGGAGACGCGATGCCCCGCCCCCAGTCAGAAGCCGAGTTCCTCGCATCGCTCGTACCGTCGTCGGTAGCGGGCCTGGCGCAGGCCCAGCTCGGACGCCGGACCCTCCTCCAAGGCGCCGTCGGCGCTGCCGCCATCGGCTCCCTGGCCGCCTGCGGCGGCGGCGGGTCAGGCACCAGCAGCGAGGACATCAAGGCGGCCACCGGCACGGTGACCTTCGGCTCGAACCAGTCCGACGAGGTGCCGAAGGCCGCCTACGCCGAGGTGGTGTCGAACTTCGAGACGGCCAACCCCAAGCTGAAGGTGAAGGTCAACACCGTTGACCACAACACCTTCCAGGAGCAGATCAACAGCTACCTGCAGGGCAGCCCGGACGACGTGTTCACCTGGTTCTCCGGCTTCCGCATGCGCTTCTTCGCCTCCAAGGGCCTGGCCGGGGACATCAGCGACGTCTGGAAGGACCTCACCGGGTTCTCCGACGCGCTGAAGAAGGCCTCCACCGGGGACGACGGCAAGCAGTACTTCGTGCCGTTCACGAACTACCCGTGGGCGCTCTTCTACCGCAAGAGCGTCTTCGAGAAGAACGGCTACACCGTGCCGAAGACCCTCGACGAGCTGGTGGCGCTGTCCAAGCAGATGCAGAAGGACAAGCTCGTGCCCATCGCGTTCGGCGACAAGGACGGCTGGCCCGCGATGGGGACGTTCGACCAGCTGAACATGCGCATCAACGGCTACCAGTTCCACATGGACCTCATGGCCGGCAAGAAGCCCTGGAACGGGCCCGAGGTCAAGAAGGTCTTCGACACCTGGCGCAGCCTGCTGCCCTACCACCAGACCGACGCTCTCGGCCGCACCTGGCAGGAGGCGGCGCAGACGCTGCAGAAGAAGCAGGCCGGGACCTACCTGCTCGGCATGTTCGTCGGCCAGCAGTTCCCGAAGGAGGAGCAGGACGACCTGGACTTCTTCACCTTCCCCGAGATCGACCCGGCGATCGGGTCGGACGCGATCGAGGCGCCGATCGACGGCTTCATGATGTCCAAGCGCCCGAAGAACGAGGCCGGCGCCAAGAAGTACCTCACCTACCTGGGCACGCCGGCGGCCGAGGGTGTCTCGGTCAAGGCTGACCCGACGGTCATCGCGGTCAACAGCGGGGCGGACACGAGCACCTACACCAGCCTGCAGAAGAAGGCGGTGGAGTTCGTCGGCAGCGCCAAGTCCATCTCGCAGTTCATGGACCGCGACACCCGGCCGGACTTCGCGAGCAACGTCATGATCCCCGCGATCCAGACGTTCCTGAAGAACCCGAACGACGTGGACGGCCTCACCAACAGCATCGAGAAGCAGAAGCAGTCCATCTTCTCCAGCGACGGGTGATCCCATGGCGATCACGACGAGCCGCCCGCGGCGGCGGCCGGTCCGCAGCCGACGGCTCACCCGGTCCGACCGGCTGTGGCTGATCCTGCTCGCGGGCGTCCCGTCGCTGGTCGTGCTGGGCCTCGTCTGGATCCCGGCTCTCGGCACCGTGGTGCTCTCGTTCACGAACTGGGACGGCTTCGTGCCGCTCAGCGAGGCGAAGTTCGTGGGCTTTCGCAACTACGACAACGTCATCACGAACTACCCGCCGTTCAAGCCGGCCCTGGAGCACAACCTCATCTGGCTGGTCGTCACCTTCGCGATCCCCACCGTCCTCGGGATGTTCCTCGCGGTGCTGCTCGACCGCGAGCTGAAGTACAGCCGGCTCTACCAGAGCGCCTTCTTCCTCCCGGTGGTGCTCTCGCTGGCGCTGGTCGGATTCATCTGGCAGCTCATCTACTCGCGCGACCAGGGCCTGCTGAACGTCGTGCTCGGCCTGCAGGGCGCCGACCGGATCGACTGGTACGGCGACTCCAGCATCAACCTGTGGGCCGTGCTCGTGGCCGCCAGCTGGAAGCACACCGGCTACATCATGCTGCTCTACCTGGCCGGCCTGAAGGGCGTCGACCCCTCGCTGCGCGAGGCGGCGTCGGTGGACGGCGCGTCGGCCACACGCACCTTCTTCAGCGTCGTGTTCCCGGTGCTGCGGCCGATCAACATCGTGGTGCTCGTCGTGACCGTGATCGAGTCCCTGCGCGCCTTCGACCTCGTCTGGGTCATCAACAAGGGCCGCAACGGGCTCGAGCTGATCGGCACGCTGGTCTTCAGCAACATCGTCGGTGAGGGCCAACGCATCCCGTTCGGCTCGGCCCTCGCGACGATCATGCTGGCGATCTCGCTGGTGTTCATCGTGATCTACCTGACGGCCGTGATGCGGGAGGACAAGCGATGACCACCGTCTCCACCACCTCCTCGGCGTCCTCGACCGCCACGCCGCGGGTCCGCGCGCTCCAACCTCGGTCGGGGCGGCGGGTGCTGCTGTACGCGTTCCTGACCGTCATGGCGCTCACCTGGCTCTTCCCGGTGCTGTGGGCGCTGTTCAACTCGTTCCGCAACTACGACTACACGTCCACGCACGGGTACGTGTCGTTCGGCGGCTTCACGCTCGAGAACTACGCGAACGCCTGGCGTCAGGGCGACTTCACCCAGCACTTCCTGAACTCGGTGATCATCACCGTGCCGGCGGTGCTGATCACGCTGCTGCTCGCCTCCTGCGTCGCGTTCGTGGTGTCGCGCTTCAGCTTCTGGTTCAACCTGCCGCTGCTGGTGATGTTCACGGCCGCCAACCTGCTGCCCCAGCAGGCGCTGCTGGTCCCGCTCTACCGGTTGTACAACTGGGTGACCGTGCCGTTCTGGGTGAGTGACTCGGGCACGCTCTACAACAGCTACTACGCGGTCATCATCACCCACATCGCGTTCCAGACCGGCTTCTGCACCTTCGTGCTCAGCAACTACATGAAGACGCTGCCCGGCGAGCTCACCGAGGCCGCGCTCGTCGACGGCGCCGGTGTGCTGCGGCAGTACTGGCAGATCGTGATGCCGCTGTGCCGCCCGCCGCTGGCCGCGCTGGCGACGCTCGAGATCACCTGGGTCTACAACGACTTCTTCTGGGCCGTGGCCTTCATGAGCCAGGGGGACAAGTTCCCCATCACCTCGTCGCTGCAGAACCTGCGCGGCCAGTTCTTCACCGACTACAACCTGCTGTCGGCGGGCTCGGTGCTCGCCGCCATCCCGACGATCATCATCTTCGTCCTGCTGCAGAAGCAGTTCGTGTCCGGTCTCACGCTCGGGGCCAACAAGGGATGAGCCTGGTCCACCTGCGTGCCGCCGGGGTCTCCTTGCTGCTCGACGTCGACGGGCCTCTGCTGCCGCGCGTGCTGCACTGGGGCGGTGACCTCGGTGCGGTGCCGCTCGACGGTGACGTAGCAGACGCCGTCCGCGCGGCCGCCACGGCCGCTGTGCCGCGCAGCGCACTGGACGCACCGCTCGCGCTCAGCGTCCTGCCGGTGGAGGCCGACGGCTGGTCGGGCGCGCCGGGCCTGGCCGGGCACCGCGACGGCGCGGCCGCGCACCCTCGGCTGCACCTGACCTCGGTGGACGTCGAGCCGTCGGACGGCGCGGGTGGCCAGGTGGTGGCGACGGCCCGCGACGCGGCGTCCGGCCTCACCGTCGAGGTGCGCCTGCGGCTGACCGAGCAGGGAGTGCTCGAGGTGGACGCCGCCGTCACCAACGACGGCACGGACGACTACGACGTCGCGACCCTGCGGCCGCTGCTGCCGCTGCCGCACGACGTGACCGAGGTGCTCGACACCACAGGACGCTGGTGCCGCGAGGCCGCGCCCCAGCGGCTGCCGCTGCGCCACGGCACGTGGTGGCGCCCGAGCCGTCGCGGCCGCACGGGCCACGAGGGGCCGCTGTTCGTCGCCGCCGGCACCGACGCGTTCGGCTTCCGCCGTGGCGAGGTCTGGGCGGTGCACCTCGCGTGGAGCGGTGACAGCGAGTACCTCGTCGAGCGGGTGCCCGAGGGCAGCGGCCCGCACGGGTCCACCCTCGGGGCCGGTGAGCTGCTGCGCCCGGGTGAGGTGCGCCTCGCGCCGGGGGAGACCTACCGCGCACCCACGGCTCTGTACGCGTGGTCGTCCGCCGGCCTGGACGGCGTCGCGCAGCGGTGGCACCGCTGGCAGCGGGCGCGCGCTACCCACCCGTCCGCCCCGCGGCCGGTGGTGCTCAACACGTGGGAGGCCGTGTACTTCGACCACGACCTCGCGCGCCTGACCGGCCTCGCCGACGTCGCCGCGCGCATCGGCGTGGAGCGGTTCGTCCTGGACGACGGCTGGTTCCGCGGCCGGCGGGACGACACGGCCGGCCTCGGTGACTGGTACGTCGACCCGGACGTCTGGCCGCAGGGTCTGCACCCGCTCGTCGAGCACGTGCGCGGCCTGGGCCTGCAGGTGGGGCTCTGGGTCGAGCCGGAGATGGTGAACCTCGACTCCGACGTCGCACGCGAGCACCCCGACTGGGTGCTGCGGCCGCACGAGGGCGCGGTGCCGCCGTCCTGGCGCCACCAGCAGGTGCTCGACCTCACGCACGACGACGCCTGGGCGTACCTGCTCGAGCGCCTCGACGCCCTCGTCACCGAGTACGGCCTCGACTACCTCAAGTGGGACCACAACCGCGACCTGCACGCCGCCGGGTCCGCACCGGGCTTCGGGCCGGTCGTGCACCGGCAGACCCGACGCCTCTACGACCTGCTCGACGAGCTGCGGCGCAGGCACCCGGGCCTGGAGGTCGAGTCGTGCGCGAGCGGGGGTGCCCGCGTCGACCTCGGCATCCTCGCCCGCACCGACCGCGTCTGGGCATCGGACTGCAACGACGCGCTGGAGCGCCAGGCCATCCAGCGGTGGACGACGCAGCTGCTGGCCCCTGAGCTCGTCGGCGGCCACGTCGGGCCACCCGTCGCGCACACGACCCACCGGGCGGCCGACCTGCAGCTGCGACTGGTCACGGCGCTGTTCGGGCACGCCGGCCTGGAGTGGGACCTCACCTCGCTCGACGCGGACGAGCTCGACCAGGTGACGGCGTGGATCGCCCTCTACCGCGAGCTGCGCGAGCTGCTGCACAGCGGTGAGGTCGTCCGCGCGGACCTGCCCGGCGACGACGCGTTGCTGCACGGGGTGGTCGCACGCGACGGGCGCGAGGCCGTGCTCGCGTACGTGCGGCTCACGACGTCACCCGACGCCCACCCCGGGCTGGTGCGGCTGCCGGGGCTCGACCCCGACCGGGTCTACGACGTGCGCGTGCGCCGCGAGGTCGGTGACCCCGCCACCGTCCAGGCGGCGGGGCCAGGGTGGCTGGCCGATGGCGTGACGCTGCCCGGGTCGGTGCTCTCGCAGGTCGGCCTCACGATGCCGGTGCTCGCGCCGGGCGCGGCCCTGCTGCTGCAGCTCACCGCGCGCTGAGCAGGGCGAGCAGGGGAGCCCAGGCGGCGGCGCCGAGCCGCCGGTCGTCCGCCTCCGAGCCGCCGCGCGCCATCCGGGCGCCCGCGGTCACGACCTGCTCGCCGGGCAGCACGGCGCGATGGCCGGCCAGCGCGTCGACGACCAGCCCGGTCGTCAGGCCGTGCGCCAGCCGACGGTCGCGGACCGCCTCGGCGTGCTCGACGCTCGGCCAGACCGCATCGTCGCCTCCCGCGACGCAGAGCACCTGCGGGATCCGCTCGACGGCGATCGCCGCCGCCGCGGCCGCCTCAGGCGCACGTCGCCTCGACCGGCGGTAGACCGAGGCGAACGCCGGTGGGTCGCCCTGCGGCTCGGCCGACTCGTCGAACGGCACGAACGGCACCGGGACGCCCGCGAGCGTCCAGTGCGAGGTCTGGCGGCCCTGGTCGGTGACGCCGGCCCAGACGACGTGCGAGGGCGCGAACGCGGCGACGGCGTCGACGCGCGGGGTGTGGCTGGCGGTGAGCAGCGCCGCCTCCGCGCCGAACGAGGTGCCCACCAGCACCACGCGGTCGCAGTCGTGCGCGAGCGCCTCGACCCGGGCCTGGAACGTCTCGACCGGCACCTCGTACGGGCCCGCGCTCTGCCCCGGGCCGCCGAACCAGCGGATCGACTCGGCGACCACGCCGTGCTCCGCCAGCAGGCGAGCGCGGTGCTCGTCGACCCGGCCGCTGGATCCTGCCAGCACCAGAACGCCTGTGCCGCAGGGGTTCACCGGCACGAAGCGGACGAGGCCGTCCGACCTCAGAGCGTCCACGTCGTCCCGTCGGCGGTGTCGTGGACCTCGACGCCAGCGGCCACCAGCCGGTCGCGCACGAGGTCGCTGGTGCGGTAGTCCGAGCGCTCTCGGGCCGCCGAGCGCACGTCGAGCAGGGCCTCGACGTACGGGCCGACCACCTCGCGCGGGTCGCGAGCCCCCGCGGCGGCGAGCTCGCCCAGCCGGACGACGAGCGAACGCAGGGTGCGCCGCGCGACGTCCTGGTCGTCGCTCTGCAACATGTCGGTCGACCAGTCGTGGATCGCCTGCTCGAGCTCGAGCACCGCCCCGACGCAGCCGGCGACGTCCCGTCGCGCGACTGCCTCGTCGAACGCGACCCGCGCGTGCTCGGCTGCGGCGCGCAGCGATGCCTCGGGTTGCGCCGCGACCGGTTCGGCGGCGACGGCGAGCGCGGGAGCCTGCGCTCCGCGGTCGCCGGACGACCCCTCCGCGACCTGCTCGCCGCGTAGCAACGCGTCGAGGTCGTCGAACGACACCACGCTGCCGGAGGCGAACGTCGTCGACCGGCCCCGACGGCGGGCCGTGACGACGCCTCGCCCGAGCACTCGGGCGGTGCGCTGCCCGACGTCCAGCCACAGGGCCGTGTGCTCGTCGACACCGAGGACTCCGACGTCGTCCGGCAGGTCCTGCTCCAGCGCCGCCAGCCGCTGCTCGCCGAGGTAGCAGAAGCGCGTGTCGTGGGTGCCGCCCTCGGCGTTGTCGTAGTGCGGCACGACGGCGGCGCGCAGGCCCGTGAGCCGTCGCAGCAGGTCCAGGCCGTCGAGCCAGTGCGGTGCCTCGCCGGCCTTGTAGATCTCGTACACGGGGATCGCGTGGCTGCCGGTGGTGACGGCGGCGGCACTGCCCAGCACGAGCGTGCCCCCGCGCCCGACGACCTCCGCCAGAGCGTCCGGCACCGGCGTGTCGACCCACTGCCGCAACGCGTACGACGGGCTGCCCGGCCCGCTGAACGCCCAGTTCGCCTGCTGCAGCAGCGACAGCGCGCGCTCGCGGTCGACGAGCGGCGCGTCGCGGCTGCGCCAGTCGGACACCTCCACGGGCTGCCCGACGCTCTGCGCGAAGTAGGTGAGCGTTCGCGTCACCAGCTCGTCGGCGTTCATCTGGAAGCCGAACGGTGTGTCGACCAGCGCCGCCCGCACGGCCGAGCCGGTGGCCCGTGCCGTCGCCTCGAAGATCTCGCGGTGCACCGGTACGAGTGTCGGAGCCGTCTCACCCGATCCCATGATGACCAGGGCGCTCACGCGGTCTCCTCCTCGGCGTCCTCCAGCGAGAGCAGGTCGTCGGTGACCCGCTGCGGGTGCTGGGCGTGCAGGTCGTGGTCGGCCCCGGCGTACCAGCTCACGCGGGCGCTCGGAACGGCGGCGAGCAGGGACTGCATGCCGGGCGGACCCGGTGGCCCGCTCGCCGGCATGAGCACCACCGGCACGCCCACGGCGCCGTAGAGGTCGGCGGGGTCGTCGGCCCACAGCGAGTGCAGGATCGAGCGGTGGTGCGCGCGGTCGAGGCGTGCCCGGACGCCACCGTCGGGCAGCCGGAGCAGGTTGGCCAGCGTGCCGTCGACCGCTTCGTCGGCCCAGTCGGGGTGGGCACTTCGGATCCGGCCCGCCAGGTCGTCGTACCGCACGCCGTCGAAGCGTGGCGGCGCCAGCGCCTCCCAGCACCGGTCGAACGACGCGAACCTCCGGCGCAGGTGCAGCCAGCCGCCGTCGACCAGGGCGATCGCCCGGGCGCTGCCGTGGCGGGCCGCGAGGTGCAGGACGACGTTGCCGCCCCAGGACTGCCCCGCCACGATCGGGGCCCGCCGCCTGGTCCAGCCGAGGACGTCGCACAGCGCTGCGAGGTCGGCCGCCGCCGTGGCGGTGTCGTAGCCGTCGTCCGGCACCGCCGAGCGGCCGTGGCCGCGCAGGTCGACCGCTGCGACCGCGCGGCCGGCCCTGGCAAGACGCCGGGTGACGCCGTCCCACACGCGCGCGTTGCTCGCCAGCCCGTGCACCAGCAGGTGCGGCGGCTGCTCGCCGCCCCGCTCGCCGCCGTCCGCCCGGCGCAGGGCGACGTCGAGCCCGGACGGCAACCGCACGACGTCGTCCCTGATCATCACGGGCTCGACCCTAATCCGCCGACGCCGGCCGCACCGCCCTGAACAACCCGAGCGGGTCGGACGCCGCACCCTGGTGAAGATCACCGCGGCGTCCTGAGAGGATGTGCGGCATGTCCGAACCGCGTCGTCCTCGTGTGCTGTCCGGGATGCAGCCCACCAGCGACTCCCTCCACCTCGGCAACTACCTCGGCGCCCTGGTGCAGTGGGTGGCGCTGCAGGAGAGCCACGACGCGTTCTACTGCGTCGTCGACCTGCACGCGATCACCGTCGAGGTCGACCCGACCACGCTGCGCGACCGCACCCGGCGCACCGCGGCCCAGTACCTCGCCGGCGGTGTCGACCCCGAGCGCTCGACGCTGTTCGTGCAGAGCCACGTGCCGCAGCACGCCGAGCTGGCCTGGGTGCTCGGCTGCATCACCGGTTTCGGCGAGGCGGGCCGCATGACGCAGTTCAAGGACAAGGCCGGCCGCGCGGGGTCCGAGCGCACGACCGTGGGCCTGTTCACCTACCCCGTCCTGATGGCGGCCGACATCCTGCTGTACGCGGCCGACGCCGTGCCGGTCGGGGAGGACCAGCGCCAGCACCTCGAGCTGACCCGCGACCTCGCGATCCGCTTCAACGCGCGCTTCGGACAGACCTTCACGGTGCCCGAGCCGCACATCGTCAAGGAGACCGCGAAGATCTACGACCTGCAGGACCCCACGTCGAAGATGAGCAAGTCCTCCGCGACGCTCGCCGGGGTGATCGACCTGCTCGACGACCCGAAGGTGACGGCCAAGAAGATCCGCTCGGCGGTCACCGACGCCGAGCGCGACGTGCGGTACGACGTCGAGGGCAAGCCCGGGGTGTCGAACCTGCTCTCGATCCACTCCGCGCTCTCGGGGCGCACCGTCGAGGAGCTCGAGAAGGACTACGTGGGCAAGGGCTACGGCGACCTCAAGGGCGACCTCGCGGACGTCGTCACGCAGGCGCTCGGGCCGTTCCGCGAGCGCACGCTGGCCTACCTCGATGACCCCGCTGCCCTGGACGACGTGCTGGCGGCCGGGGCCGACAAGGCGCGCGCGGTGGCCCAGCAGACCCTCGCCGCCGTCTACGACCGGGTCGGCTTCCTGCCGCCGCGCGGCTGAGCGCCCAGTCGGGCACCGGGATAGGGCAGGATCGGACGAGTGAGCAGCCAGGCGGACCGCACGATCGGGGTGGCGATCTCGATCCCGGCGCCCTACGGCGAGCAGCTGCGGGCCGCGCGCGCGTCCTTCGGTGACCCGCTCGCGACCTCTGTGCCGACGCACGTGACGCTGTTGCCACCGACGGTCGTCGACCACGTGCAGTCCGCCGACGTCGACGAGCACCTGCGCAAGGTGGCGCAGGGCGCCCGGTCGTTCGAGATCCACCTGCGCGGCACCGCGACCTTCCGGCCCGTGTCGCCGGTGGTGTTCGTCCCGCTGGTGCAGGGCATCGGCGAGTGCGAGGCGCTGGAGCGGGCGGTGCGCAGCGGCCCGCTCGCCCGTGACCTGCAGTTCTACTACCACCCGCACGTGACCGTCGGTCACCACCTGTCCGACGCCGCGCTCGACCGCGCGTCGGCCGAGCTGGCGGACTTCGAGTGCCGGTTCACCGTCGAGGGCTTCCACCTGTACGAGCACGGCGCCGACGAGGTCTGGCGCACCCAGGGCTGGTACGCGTTCGGCGACGGGTCGGCGCGGTGAAGGCGCTGCTCGCCCGGCTCAAGGCCAGCCACGCCTACCGCTCGTGGCAGCGCTACGGCGACGCGCGGGGCAACGTCCTCGCCGGCGGGGTCGCCTACCTCGGCTTCTTCTCGATCATCCCCGCGCTGGTGCTGGGCTTCACGGTCTTCGGCTTCGTGCTGCGTGGGCAGCCGGAGCTCTTCGACCGCGTCGTGTCCTACGTCTCCAAGACCCTGCCGGGCATCCTGCGCGACCAGGCTCACCCGGACGGCATCCTGAACGCGTCGGCGCCACCCACCCCCAACGCGCTGTCGGTGGCCGGCGCGATCAGCCTGGTGACGCTGGTCGTGTCGGGGCTGGGCTGGGTCGACGCGCTGCGGCAGGGCGTGCGCGCGATGTTCCAGCTGCCCAAGCTCAGGGCCAACCCGGTGCTGACGAAGGTGCGCGACGCCGGCGTGCTCGCGACGCTCGGGCTCGCGGTGCTGCTGTCCGCCGTGCTGTCGTTCGTCGTGAGCGCCGCCGCGTCGTGGGTGCTCGCGCTGCTGGGCGTGTCGGACGGGTCGGCCTTCGGCCACGTGCTGCTGCGGGTCCTCGGTGTGCTGGTGGTGCTGGTCGCCGACTTCCTGCTCATGGTGATCGTGCTGCGGCTGATGAGCGGCCTCGACCTACCCCGCGACGACCTGGCGCAGGCCGCGCTCGTCGGCGCGGTCGGGCTTGGGGTGCTCAAGCTGGCGTCGGGCCTGCTGCTGGCCGGCGCCAGCCGCAAGCCGCTGCTCGCGGGCTTCGCCGTCGTCATCGGCCTGCTCGTGCTGATGAACCTCATCAGCCGCGTGATGCTGCTCTCGGCGGCCTGGGCAGCCACCACCGCGACCGACCGCGGCCACCTGCCGGGGGCACCGCCCGCGCCGCTGCCCCAGCCGGCCGGTCCGCGCGACGACGTCCTGCCGAGCTTCGGCCCGCGCGCCGCCGATCGAACTGCCGTCGCGGCCGGCGCCGTCCTCGGGCTGACGGCCGGAATCGTCGGTCACGCCCTGCGGTGCGGGCTGCGCGCCGCCGTCTCGTCGATCAGAGGCCGTTGAGGCGCTGACGGCGCTGAGCCCGGGCCAGGCGCAGCTGACGACGGCGCGCGCGGGCGCTGAGTGCGAAGAGCAGCACCGCCAGCACCGCGGCACCCACCCCGCCCGCGCCCACCACGAGTCGCGTGCGGTCACCGGGCCGGGGGGCGTCGATCGCTCGCGCGGCGGAGCCGTCTGCGGCCGCCGCCACAGTCGGTGGGCTGCCGCCGGCCGCAGGGGCGGCGTCGACCTCGCCCGGGTCGACGAGCCGCCCCACCGGGCGCGCCTGCGCGCCGTGGGCGAACGCCCAGTCGAACACCGCAGCCTGAGTGCGCCAGCTGCGCTCGCCACGCCGCAGGGCCGTGAAGAGGTAGGTGTGGCCGCCCCGGCTGACGGCGCTGATCGCCGTCCACCGCGCCGCCACGGTGTAGCCGTCCTTGACGCCGATCGTGCCGTCGTAGTTGTAGAGCAGGCTGTTGTGGTTCTGGATCTGGTAGCTGGTGCGTCGCTTGCCCTTGGCCTCCTTGCCCGGGAAGCGCACGCGCTTGGTCGCGACCAGGCTGCGAAACGACGGCAGCTGCATCGCGGCGCGCGCCACGAGGGCGAGGTCGTAGGCGCTCGACAGCTGGCCGGGGGCGTCCAGCCCGCTCGGGTTGCGCACGGTGGTGTCGTACGCGCCCAGGTGGCGTGCCTCGTCCTGCATCCGCCTGACCGTGACGTCGACGCCGCCCGCGATCCGTGCCAGGGCCGTGGCGGTGTCGTTGCCGGAGGCGAGCATCGTGCCCCGCAGCAGCTGGCCGACCGTGTAGTGCGAGCCAGGGTCGAGCCCCACCTGCGTGCCGTCGACGAGGTCCTCGGGGCGGGCCTGGACGCGCGTCGCCGGGTCGACCAGCGGCAGGGTCGTCAGAACCGTCAGGGTCTTCAGCGTGGACGCCGGCAGGTACCGGCCGTGGGCGTTCTTGGCCACCAGCACCTGGCCGGTGTCGAGGTCGGCCAGCAGGTACGCGCCCGCGTTGAAGGCGGGCGGCGCGGGCACCCCCGGCGGCAAATCGGTGACCACGCCGGGTTCTGCGAGCCGGGGGCCGCCGATCACGCCGGGGTTCCCGGTCGCCGGGGCAGCCCCCAGGACCGTCAGCGTCGCGGTGAGAGCGGCGGCAAGCGCCGCCGTCGCGCGTCTCACGTCAGACCTTGCGCGTCAGCAGCGCCCGCTTGACCTCTTGGATCGCCTTGGTGACCTCGATGCCCCGCGGGCACGCCTCGGTGCAGTTGAAGACCGTGCGGCAGCGCCACACGCCCTCCTTGTCGTTGAGGATCTCCAGGCGCTGGTCGCCGCCGTCGTCGCGGCTGTCGAAGATGAAGCGGTGCGCGTTGACGATCGCGGCCGGGCCGAAGTACTGCCCGTCGGCCCAGAACACCGGGCACGACGACGTGCAGGCGGCGCACAGGATGCACTTGGTCGTGTCGTCGAAGCGGTCGCGCTGCTCCTGGCTCTGGATCCGCTCGCGCGAGGGCTCGTTGCCCTCGGTGACGAGGAACGGCATGACCTCGCGGTAGGCCGCGAAGAACGGCTCCATGTCGACGACGAGGTCCTTCTCCACCGGCAGGCCCTTGATCGGCTCGACGAGGATGGGCTTGTCGGGGTTGAGGTCCTTCAGCAGCGTCTTGCAGGCCAGGCGGTTCTTGCCGTTGATGCGCACCGCGTCCGAGCCGCACACGCCGTGCGCGCACGAGCGGCGGAACGTGAGCGAGCCGTCCTGCTCCCACTTGATCGTGTGCAGCGCGTCGAGCAGCCGGTCGGTCGCGTGGACGCTGACCCGGTAGTCCTCCCAGTGCGGCTCGGCGTCGGTCTCCGGGTTGTAGCGCCGGATCCGCAAGGTGACGTCGAATCCCGGCACCGCTCCGGCCTCGGACGGGGCCGCGGTGGGCTGTGCAGTCGTCGTCATCAGTACTTGCGCTCCATCGGCTCGTAGCGGGTCTGCACCACCGGCTTGTAGTCCAGCCGCACGCTCGGGCTGTCGTCGCCGTCCTCACGGTAGGCCATGGTGTGGCGCATGAAGTTGACGTCGTCGCGGTTCGGGTAGTCCTCGCGGAAGTGCCCACCGCGCGACTCCTTGCGCTCCAGGGCACCCACGACGATCACCTCGGCGAGGTCGAGGAGGAAGCCGAGCTCGACCGCCTCGAGCAGGTCGGTGTTGAACCGCTTGCCCTTGTCCTGCACCGAGACCGAGCGGTAGCGCTCCTTCAGGCCCTCGATGTCGGTGAGCGCCTGCTTCAGCGACGCCTCGGTGCGGAACACCTGGGCGTTGCGGTCCATGGTCTCCTGCAGCGCCTTGCGCACCGTGGCCACCCGCTCGCCGTCCTGGCGGTCGAGCATCCCCTGCAGCAGCGCGGTGGTCGCCGCCTCGGGTGCCTCGGGCAGCTCGACCAGCGGAGCGGTGCGAGCGAACTCCGCCGCGGCGATGCCTGCCCGGCGTCCGAAGACGTTGATGTCGAGCAGCGAGTTGGTGCCCAGGCGGTTCGAGCCGTGCACGGACACGCACGCGACCTCGCCCGCGGCGTACAGGCCGGGGACGACGTGGGTGTTGTCGCGCAGCACCTCCGCCTCGACGTTCGTGGGCACGCCGCCCATCGCGTAGTGCGCCGTGGGGTAGACCGGCACCGGCTCGGTGTACGGCTCGACGCCCAGGTAGGTGCGGGCGAACTCGGTGATGTCCGGCAGCTTGGCGTCGATGTGCGCCCGCTCCAGGTGGGTGAGGTCGAGCAGGACGTAGTCCTTGTTCGGGCCGCAGCCGCGTCCCTCGCGCACCTCGTTGGCCATCGAGCGGGCGACGATGTCGCGGGGCGCGAGGTCCTTGATGGTGGGGGCGTAGCGCTCCATGAACCGCTCGCCCTCGCTGTTGCGCAGGATCGCACCCTCGCCGCGGGCGGCCTCCGACAGCAGGATGCCGAGGCCGGCCAGGCCGGTCGGGTGGAACTGGAAGAACTCCATGTCCTCCAGCGGCAGGCCGCGCCGCAGCGCGATGCCCATGCCGTCGCCGGTGAGCGTGTGGGCGTTGGACGTGGTCTTGAAGACCTTGCCGGCGCCTCCCGTGGCGAGGATGACGGCCTTCGCGCGGAAGACGTGCAGCTCGCCCGTCGCCAGCTCGTAGGCGACGACGCCGGCGGTGCGCTGCTGCTCGCCGGTGCCGGACATCACCAGGTCGAGGACGTAGAACTCGTTGAAGAACTCGACGTTCTGCTTGACGCAGTTCTGGTACAGCGTCTGCAGGATCATGTGGCCCGTGCGGTCGGCCGAGAAGCACGAACGGCGCACCGCGGCCTCACCGTGGTTGCGCGTGTGACCGCCGAAGCGCCGCTGGTCGATCTTGCCCTCGGGCGTGCGGTTGAACGGCAGGCCCATCTTCTCGAGGTCGAGGACGGCGTCGATGGCCTCCCGGCACATCACCTCGGCGGCGTCCTGGTCGACGAGGTAGTCGCCGCCCTTGACGGTGTCGAAGGTGTGCCACTCCCAGTTGTCCTCCTCGACGTTGGCGAGGGCGGCGCACATGCCGCCCTGCGCCGCGCCGGTGTGGGAGCGCGTGGGGTAGAGCTTGGTGAGCACGGCCGTGCGGGCCCGCTTGCTCGACTCGAGCGCGGCCCGCATGCCGGCGCCGCCGGCCCCGACGATGACGACGTCGTACGTGTGCGTCTGCATGGGTCCCTACCTCGAAGTCACTTGGTGCAGAACGACGGCAGCAGGTTGCTGGGCTCGCCGACCGGGCACGGGTCGAAGGTGAAGATGACGAGCGTGCCGAGCACGAGCACCACCAGGGCGCTCAGCAGCAGCAGCGCCTTGAGCACCAGGCGCGTGCTGTCCTTCTCGGCGTAGTCGTTGATGACGGTGCGCACCCCGTTGACGCCGTGGATCTCGGCGAGCCACAGCATGAGCAGGTCCCACGTCTGCCAGAACGGGCTCGACCACTTGCCGCCCACGAAGGCGAAGTCGATCGCCTTGACTCCCTCGCCCACGACGAGGTTGACGAACAGGTGGCCGAAGACCAGGGCGATGAGCACGACGCCCGACAGGCGCATGAACACCCACGACCACAGCTCGTAGTTGCTGCGGGTCGAGCGGCTGCGACGGAACTTCGCGCGGGGGGCGGGGATCGAGTCGATGGAGCTGGTGGTCATGGTGTGCCCCTCAGCCGAAGACGTTCATCAGGTGGCGGACGGCGAACGGTGCGAAGAGCAGCACCCACAGGGCGAGGACGCCCCACAGCATCTGCCGCTGGTACCGCGGTCCCTTGGACCAGAAGTCGACGAGCATCACGCGGACGCCGTTGAAGGCGTGGAAGATGATGGCCGCGACCAGGCCGGCCTCGGCCAGGCCGACGACCGGGTTCTTGTAGGTGCCGATCACGTCGTTGTAGGCCTGGGGCGAGACGCGGACGAGCGCCGTGTCGAGCACGTGCGCGAAGAGGAAGAAGAAGATCAGGACGCCGGTCACGCGGTGCGCGACCCACGACCACATCCCCTCACGGCCCCGGTAGAGGGTGCCTGCGGGTGCCTTGGGCACGACGTTGCCTTTCGCCTGGTTGCGGCGACGCGCCGGCTCCGCGGCCGCGCGTGCGGGGGCGGGGGACGGCGTCGTCCACGACGAGGTCACTGTAGTGAGGCACACGAGGGGTGCTCCCACCGGGAGGCGCCGGTGTGACCAACTTCGCAGCGACCGATACCGTCGCCGCGTGTCCACAGTCCAGCCGCCGTGCGCGACGCGCGCATGATCAGCGACCTCACCGCCATCGTGCCGGCGGGTGGTGCGGGCACCCGCCTGTGGCCGCTGTCGCGCCAACGACGGCCGAAGTTCCTGCTCGACCTCACCGGCAGCGGACGCTCCATGCTGCAGGCCACCTGCGACCGGCTGGCGTCGGTGGCCGCCAGCACCTACGTCGTGACGGGCGCCGCGCACGCTTCGTCGACGGCACGCCAGCTCCCCGACCTGGATCACGAGCACCTGCTCGTCGAGCCGACTCCCCGTGACTCGGCCGCCGCGATCGGCCTGGCGGCCGCGGTGGTCCATGCCCGCGACCCTGACGCGGTGGTCGGCTCGTTCGCTGCCGATCACGTCATCGGCGACGAGGCTGCGTTCGCGGCAGTGGTGGCCGAGGCCGTGGCGGTCGCGCGGACGGGACTTCTCGTGACGGTGGGCATCGAGCCGACTCGGCCGGCCACCGGTTTCGGCTACATCCGCGTCGGCGGTCCGCTCGACCTGCCGGAGGCGCCGTCCGCGCTCGTCGTCGAGCAGTTCGTCGAGAAGCCCGACGCCGCTACCGCGACCGCATACGTCGACAGTGGTCGCTACCGCTGGAACGCGGGCATGTTCGTCGTGCGCGCCGCGACCTTGCTGGCGCTGTTCGACGAGCTGCGTCCCGAGCTGGGCGCGGGGCTGCGCCGGCTGGGTCGCGCCTGGGACGGCCCGGAGCGTCGGGCCGAGCTCGACGCGACCTGGCCGAGCCTGGAGCGGGTCGCCCTCGACTACGCCGTCGCTGAGCCTGCGGCGGCCATGGGGCGCGTCGCGGTGGTGCCGGGCACGTTCGGGTGGGACGACGTGGGCCACTTCGGCGCAGTGGGCGCGGTGCTGCCGCCGGCTCCGCTGCAGGTACTCGGTGACGGCGACGTCGTGGCCACCGACGCCGCCGGGCTCGTGGTCGCTGATTCCGGGCGGCTGGTGGCGCTGCTCGGCCTGGACGACGTCGTCGTCGTCGACACCGACGACGTCCTGCTCGTGGCAGCGCGCTCACGGGTGGAAGAGGTCAACGGCTTCGTGGAGCGGCTCAAGGCCGAGGGCCGCACCGACCTCCTGTAGGCACCCGGACGCCGGTCAGGAGCGCTCGGCGAGGAGGTCGGCCAGGACGGCGGCGGTGCTCTGGCGGGGGTCCTTGGTGGAGGTGAGCAACGTCAGGGGACCCTGCCCGGCCAGCTCGCGCAGGTGGTCGACCGCCGCGGCGCCGACGCCGTCGGCGAGCTCGGCGCGGTAGCGGCGCACGAACTCCTCGAAGCGCTGCGGGTCGTGGCCGAACCACTGGCGCAGCGCCGGGGTGGGGGCGGCGTCCTTGCACCACTCGTCGAGGGCCGCGCGCTCCTTGCTGACCCCGCGCGGCCAGAGCCGGTCGACGAGCACGCGGCGGCCGCCCCCCGGGTCCGGTGGGTCGTAGACGCGAGCGACGCGCACAGCTGCCACGCACCGAGGCTAGCGCCGGCGGCGTGTGAGGTGAGCCACGAGCGTGGGCCGCGACGCGCGCCCGCCGTTACCCTCGGCGCTGTGAACGAACCCCGCAGCGAGTCCGGCCTGCCGATCCGCACGGTCTACGGACCAGACGCCCTCGCCGGCTGGGACGCCGAACAGCAGCTGGGCGAGCCGGGTCGGTACCCGTACACCCGCGGCGTCTACCCGAGCATGTACACGTCCCGGCCGTGGACCATGCGCCAGTACGCCGGGTTCGGCAGCGCCAAGGAGTCCAACGAGCGCTACCACCAGCTCGTCGCGGCCGGCACCGGCGGCCTGAGCGTCGCGTTCGACCTGCCGACGCAGATGGGGTTCGACTCCGACGAGCCGATCGCGCACGGCGAGGTGGGCAAGGTAGGCGTGGCGATCGACTCGATCGACGACATGCGCCTGCTGTTCGACGGCATCCCGCTCGGCGAGGTGTCGACGTCCATGACGATCAACGCACCCGGTTCGGTGCTCCTGCTGCTCTACCAGCTGGTGGCGGCCGAGCAGGGCGTGGACGCCGCGAAGCTCACCGGGACGATCCAGAACGACGTGCTGAAGGAGTACATCGCCCGCGGCACCTACATCTACCCGCCGAAGGAGTCGCTCCGCCTCATCGCCGACACCTTCGCCTACTGCCGCTCCGAGATGCCGCGGTGGAACACAATCTCGATCTCCGGCTACCACATGGCCGAGGCGGGGGCGACGCCCGCGCAGGAGGTCGCCTTCACGATCGCCAACGCCAAGGCCTATGTGCAGGCCGCCATCGACGCCGGCCTCGACGTCGACGACTTCGCCCCGCGCCTGTCGTTCTTCTTCGTGGCCCGCACGACCTTCCTCGAGGAGGTCGCGAAGTTCCGGGCGGCGCGGCGGATCTGGGCGCAGGTGATGCGCGACGACTTCGGCGCCAAGGACCCGAAGTCCATGATGCTGCGCTTCCACACCCAGACCGCGGGCGTGCAGCTCACCGCGCAGCAGCCCGAGGTCAACCTCGTGCGCGTCGCGCTGCAGGGCCTCGGCGCCGTCCTGGGCGGCACGCAGAGCCTGCACACCAACTCCTACGACGAGGCCATCGCCCTGCCGACCCAGAAGGCCGCGCGCCTGGCGCTGCGCACGCAGCAGGTCATCGCCTTCGAGACCGACGTCACCAAGACGGTCGACCCCTTCGCCGGCTCCTACGTCGTGGAGTCGATGACCGACGAGCTCGAGGCCGCGATCCGCGAGCTGATGCAGGCCGTCGACGACCGAGGGGGTGCGGTCGCCGCCATCGAGGAGGGCTTCCAGAAGTCCGAGATCGAGCGCTCCGCGTACGAGGTGTCGCAGCAGATCGACGGCGGCGAGCGCGTCGTCGTCGGGGTCAACCGCTTCACGATCGACGACGACGAGCCCTACGAGCCGCTGCGCGTCGACCCCGCGATCGAGGCCGAGCAGGCCGCCCGCCTCGCCACCCTGCGTGCCGAGCGCGACCGGGCCGCCGTCGACGCCGCGCTCGAGGGGCTGCGGGCCGCCGCGAGCGGCACCGACAACGTGCTGTACCCGATGCGTGAGGCGCTCGCGGTGCGCGCGACCGTCGGCGAGGTGTGCCACGCGCTGCGGGAGGTCTGGGGCACCTACGTGCCGCGCGACGCGTTCTGACGGCTAACCTGGCCAGATCGTGGACGTTCATCCCCCTGCGCCGACCCCGCCGTCGCTCACCGAGCTCGTTGCGGACCTGCGCGACGAGCTCGTCGAGACCCGTCGCGACCTCCACGCCCACCCGGAGACGTCGTGGCAGGAGTCCCGCACGACCGACCTCGTGGCCGCCCGCCTGGAGAAGGAGGGCATCGCCGTCCAGGCGCTGCCGCGCAGCGGTCTGCTGGCCGAGGTGGGCGACTCCTCACCGGACGCGCCCGTCGTGGCCCTGCGCGCCGACCTCGACGCGCTGCCCGTCGACGACGAGACACCCGACCCGTGGCGCTCGACCGTCGAGGGCGTCGCCCACGCCTGCGGCCACGACGTGCACACGACCGCGCTGCTCGGCGCCGGTCTCGCCCTGCAGGCCCGCCACCTCGCCGAGCCCCTGCCCGGTCGGGTGCGGCTGCTCTTCCAGCCGGCCGAGGAGGTCATGCCCGGGGGAGCGGTCGAGCTCGTCGCACTGGGGGTGCTCGACCGCGTCCGCTCGATCTACGCCCTGCACTGCGACCCCTCCCTGGACGTCGGGCAGATCGGCCTGCGCGAGGGGCCCATCACCGCCGCCGCGGACGCCGTCACGGTGCGCCTGCGCGGCCGAGGCGGGCACACGTCCCGCCCGCACCTGACCCAGGACCTCACGTACGCGCTGGCGAAGGTCGTCACCGACGTCCCGGCGGCGCTGTCGCGCCGGCTCGACCCGCGGGCGGGCGCCAGCCTGGTCTGGGGCTCGGTGCACGCCGGCTCGGCCAAGAACGTGATCCCGGGCTACGGCGAGGCGGCCGGCACGCTGCGGCTGCTCGACATCCGGGCCTGGGACCAGGCCCAGCGCGTCGTCGACGAGGTGGTGCGGGCCGTCGTCCAGCCGTACGGCGTCACGGCGGAGGTCGAGCACGTGCGGGGCGTCCCGCCCGTGGTCAACGCGCCGAGCGCCGCGCGCGAGCTGTCGGTGGCGGCCACGACCGTCGTCGGGGCCTCGGGCGTCGTGGGCACCGAGCAGAGCCTCGGCGGCGAGGACTTCTCCTGGTACCTCGAGTCCGTGCCCGGGGCGATGGCCCGGCTGGGCACCCGCACTCCCGGCGGGCCGACGTACGACCTGCACCAGGGCAACCTGCGCGTCGACGACGCCAGCGTCGCGATCGGCGCCCAGCTGCTGGCGCAGGTGGCGCTCGGCGCCCTCGTCACGATCACCCGGCAGGCGTCGCGCGACGGCAACAGTTGACGATGTGACCGGTCGGTAACGGTTCGGATACTCACCTGGCTCCTGCGTACAACGGGCTGCTGGCGCGGGTAGAGTCCGGCACGACTTGCGCGAGGTGTCGAAGGCAGATGCCAGGCGTCGGCAAGTGTTCTGCTGGGCCCTGAACTCGGCCCAGCCCTTGGGAACCGGAAGAAGGAGACACCCCTTGCGTCGGGTGATGAAGATCGTGGCGGTCACCTCGGTGGCGGCCCTGGCACTGGCAGCGTGCGGCAGCAGCTCCGACAACACCTCGAGCGGCTCATCCAACACCAGCTCGAGCACCAAGAAGGCCCTGAAGGTCGGCTTGGCCTACGACATCGGCGGTCGCGGCGACCAGTCGTTCAACGATGCGGCGGCGGCCGGCCTCGACAAGGCCAAGTCCGAGCTCGGCGTGACGGCCCAGGAGGCCGAGGCGTCGACCGGCGAGGCCGAGTCGGCCAAGGAGGACCGGCTGCGCACGCTGGCCCAGGCCGGCTACAACCCGATCGTCGCGGTCGGGTTCGCGTACGCCAGCGCCACGGACAAGGTCGCGGCCGAGTTCCCCGACATCAACTTCGCGATCGTCGACAACGCCCGTGGCGACAAGACGCCCAGCAACGTCCACGGCCTGCTGTTCGCCGAGAACGAGGGCTCCTACCTCGTCGGCGCGATCGCCGCGCTGAAGTCCAAGACCGGCAACATCGGCTTCGTCGGTGGCGTCCAGGTGCCGCTGATCCAGAAGTTCGAGGCGGGCTACGTCGCGGGCGCCAAGGCGGTCAAGCCGGACATCAAGATCCAGACCAAGTACCTGACCCAGCCGCCGGACTTCTCGGGCTTCACCGACCCGGCCAAGGGCAAGACCGCTGCGCAGGGCATGCTCGACGCCGGCGCCGACGTCATCTACCACGCAGCCGGCGGCTCCGGCGGCGGCGTGTTCGAGGCCGTCAAGGCCAAGAACGCCATGGCCATCGGCGTCGACTCCGACCAGGCGCTCACCGCCGCTCCTGGCGTCCGTGACGTCATCATCTCCTCGATGATCAAGAAGGTCGACGTGGCCGTCTTCGACTTCATCAAGGCGGCGCAGGACGGCAGCATCCCGGACGGCGACCAGGTGTACGACCTGAAGAAGGGTGGCGTCGACTACTCGACCACCGGTGGCAAGATCGACGACATCAAGGCCAAGGTCGACGACCTGAAGCAGCAGATCATCGACGGCAAGATCACGGTGCCCACCCAGCCGTGACGTCCGAGGTCTGACCTGGGTCCGGGGCGGCGCGATAGCGTCGCCCCGGACCTGTGTTCCGCACCGGCCCCGTCGTCCGGCACCGTCGTCCGGTCAGCGTCGCCCGGCCACCGTCGTCCGGTCTTCCTGAGGAGGACACCCTGTCCACTGCAGCCGCCCCCGCCGCCGAGCCGGCCACCCAGGAGGTCGCCGTCCGGCTGCGCGGGATCACCAAGCGATTCCCCGGTGTCGTGGCCAACCGCGACGTCACCTTCGAGGTCCGCAAGGGCACGGTGCACGCCATCGTCGGCGAGAACGGCGCGGGCAAGTCGACGCTGATGAAGATCCTCTACGGCGTGCAGCGGCCGGACGAGGGCACCATCGAGGTCGCCGGGCGCACGATGACGTTCGGCTCACCGAGTGACGCGATCGCGGCCGGGATCGGCATGGTCTACCAGCACTTCATGCTCGCCGACAACTTCACCGTGCTCGAGAACGTCACCCTCGGCGCCGAGAAGCTGCACGGCATCGGGGACGCCGCGCGGGCGCGGATCCGAGAGCTCAGCAGTGCCTACGGGTTGGACGTCGACCCGGACGCCCTCGTCGAGGACCTCGGCGTCGGTGACCGGCAGCGGGTCGAGATCCTCAAGGTGCTCTACCGCGGCGCCACGACGCTGATCCTCGACGAGCCGACCGCCGTGCTCGTGCCGCAGGAGGTCGACGAGCTGTTCGCCAACCTGCGCGAGCTCAAGGCCGAGGGTCTCACCGTCATCTTCATCTCGCACAAGCTCGACGAGGTGCTCTCGGTGGCCGACTCGATCACCGTGATCCGGCGCGGCGAGACCGTGGCGACCGTCGACCCCGAGGGCACGTCGTCGCGCGAGCTGGCCGAGCTCATGGTGGGCAGCGAGCTGCCCAGCCCGCAGACCACCGAGTCGACGGTCACCGACGTCCCCATGCTCACCGTGCGCGACCTGACGCTCCGCGCGGGCCAGCGGGCGTTGCTGGAGGACATCGACTTCACGATCCACAAGGGCGAGGTGCTCGGCATCGCCGGCGTCGAGGGCAACGGCCAAGGCGAGCTCGTCGACGTCATCATGGGGCTGCGCGTGCCCGAGACCGGCGAGGTCCGGCTCGGTGAGCAGGACATCAGCGAGTGGTCGACGCGCCGCCGCCGCGAGTCCGGCATCGCGTTCATCCCCGAGGACCGACACCGCCAGGGCCTGCTGCTCGAGGCCCCGCTGTGGGAGAACCGCATCCTCGGCCACCAGACCGAGGCGCCGTCCTCGCGCGGGCCGCTCATCGACCGGGCCGGCGCACGCAAGGACACCGAGCGGATCCTGGCCGAGTACGACGTCCGCTCACCGGGCATCGACGTCACCGCCGGCTCGTTGTCGGGCGGCAACCAGCAGAAGCTGCTGGTCGGGCGCGAGCTGTCGGGCGAGCCCGTCGTCCTGCTCGCCGCGCACCCCACCCGCGGCGTCGACGTCGGTGCGCAGGCTGCGATCTGGGACCACATCCGGCGCGCGCGGGCCGCGGGCCTCGCCGTGCTGCTCATCTCCGCCGACCTCGACGAGCTCATCGGCCTCAGCGACACGATCCACGTCATCCTGCGCGGCCGCTTCGTGGGCCAGTTCGACCCGGCGCAGGTCACCCCCGAGCAGCTCGGCTCTGCCATGACCGGCGCGTCGACGGAGGGCCAGTCATGAAGAACCGCGACCTCACCCGCGTGGGCCTGGCGTTGGCGGCGCCGCTGTTGGCCGTGGCCTTCTCGGTGGTCGTCACCAGCGTCATCCTGCTCGTGGCCGGCGACCCGGTCTGGACGACCTGGAAGACCCTCGCCACCGGGGGTCTTCCCGGCGTGATGCCGCGCAACCTGATGACCACCATCAACCTCGGCACGACGTACTACCTGTCGGCCATCGCGGTGGCGATCGGGTTCCGGATGAACCTGTTCAACATCGGTGTCGACGGCCAGTACCGGCTCGCCGTCTTCGCCGCGGCGGTGGTGGGTGGGGCCATCAACCTGCCCAAGCCGCTGCACATCCTCGTCGTGATCGTCGTCGCCATGGCGGTGGGTGCGGCGTGGGCCGCCATCGCCGGACTGCTGAAGGTCGGTCGCGGCGTCAGCGAGGTCATCTCGACGATCATGCTCAACGCGATCGCTGGTGGCCTGGTGGCGTGGATGCTGCGGCGGGTGGCGTCCGGCGAGGCCGCCAGCAACAACATCTCGACCCCGGCGATCCCCGAGTCGGGCCGGATGCCGGGCTTCACGCTGCTGCCCAACGCGCCCGTCAAGGCCTACGGCTTCGTG
Organism: uncultured Actinomycetota bacterium; assembly: GCA_963816695.1. Classification (GTDB taxonomy): domain Bacteria; phylum Actinomycetota; class Actinomycetes; order Actinomycetales; family Angustibacteraceae; genus Angustibacter. The sequence continues at coordinate 687,217 of CAWFLV010000001.1, read as the reverse complement.
ATCATCGCCATCCTGGTCGGCGTGGGGTACTGGTACCTGCTCGGCCGCACCCGCTTCGGCTTCGACCTGCGGGCCACCGGGCGCTCCTCGACCGCCGCTGTGGCCAGCGGCGTCAACGTCAAGCGCATGGTCGTCGCCTCGATGCTGCTGAGCGGCGCGGTCGCCGGCCTCGTCGGCCTGCCCGAGCTGCTCGGCAAGACCTACACCTACGACCTGTCGTTCCCCGCCGGGCTGGGCTTCACCGGGATCGCCATCGCCCTGGTGGGCCGCAACTCACCGGTGGGCGTCGCGATCGCCGCCCTGCTGTTCGCCTACCTGGACGTCGCGAGCAACCCGCTGCAGATCCTGGCGAACGTCGCCCCGGAGGTCGTCAAGATCATGCAGGGCATCATCGTGCTCTCGGTGGTCATCGCCTACGAGATAGTGCGCCGCTACGGCCTCGTGGCCGAGCAGCGCAAGGTCGCTCGCGAGCTCGGCCACCACGACGGCGCCCCGCCGGCCGCAGGCACCGGCAAGGCCCAGGAGGTGACGGCATGAGCGTCGACGTGGCAGCGGCAGCGGGCGCACCGACGCCGGTCGAGGAGGCGCCCAAGCGCCGTCGGATCGGTGCGGGCGCCTGGGCGCTCATGGCGGTCGGTGGGGTCCTCGCGCTCGCCGCGGTGCGGGTGGTCACCGGTGCCAACGACATCGCCTCGAGCGGCACGATCGCGGCCGCCATCGGGCTCGCGGTGCCGATCGCCATGGCGGCTCTCGGTGGCCTGTGGGCCGAGCGCTCAGGCGTCGTCAACATCGGTCTCGAGGGCATGATGATCTTCGGCACCTGGGGCGCAGGCTTCGCCGGCTACCAGTGGGGGCCGTGGGCCGGGCTGGTGGCGGGCATGGTGTTCGGAGCCCTGGGTGGCCTGCTGCACGCGCTCGCCACGGTGACGTTCAACGTCGACCACATCGTGTCCGGTGTCGCGATCAACCTGCTCGCCGCCGGTGCGGTCAAGTACCTGTCCGGGCTGGCGTTCGTCGGGCACCCAGGGGGTGGCAAGACGCAGTCACCGCCGATCGGCGACCTGCCGACGCTGACGATCCCCGGAGTCTCCGACGCCCTGGGGTCCATCGAGGGCAAGCACTGGTTCTTCGTCTCCGACCTCGCCGCCATCGTCCGTGGGCTCACCACCGGCATGTCGGTGCTCACGCTCATCGCCATCCTGCTGGTCATCGGCTCGTTCTTCGTGCTCTGGCGCACGGCGTTCGGGCTGCGGCTGCGCAGCTGCGGTGAGAACCCGGTGGCGGCCGAGTCGCTCGGCGTCAACGTGTACCTCTACAAGTACGCGGCCGTCGTCGCGTCCGGGGCGTTCGCCGGCATCGGCGGGGTGTTCCTCGCCGAGGTCGCCTCCAGCGCGTACCGCGACGGGCAGACCGGTGGTCGAGGCTTCATCGGCCTGGCGGCCATGATCTTCGGCAACTGGCGTCCCGGTGGCCTGCTGGCCGGCTCGGCGCTGTTCGGCTACACCGACGCTCTCCAGCTGCGGCGCGGCGGTGAGAGCGTCCACGCCCTGCTGCTGGTGCTCTTCCTGATCCTGCTCGGGCTGGTGGTGTGGCGGGTGCTGCGGCGGTCCAACATCGCCACGACGATCGTCGCCGCGGCCTGCGCCGTCGCGCTCCTGGTCTGGTACCTGCTCACCGACGAGGTGCCGTCCGACTTCACCGGCATGACGCCGTACGTCGCCACGTTGCTCGTGCTCAGCCTCGCGGCGCAACGGCTGCGGATGCCGGCTGCGGACGGCCAGCCGTACCGGCGAGGCGAAGGTGAGTGAGCCGGGCGCCGAGGTCGACTGGGAGGCGCTGCGGGCGGCCGCCGTCGAGGCGATGCGCCACGCGTACGCGCCGTACAGCGGCTTCCCGGTAGGCGTCGCCGGCCTGGTCGACGACGGTCGCGTGGTGAGCGGCTGCAACGTCGAGAACGCCGCCTACGGCGTCGCGCTGTGCGCCGAGTGCGGGATGGTCAGCCAGCTGCACCTCACGGGCGGCGGCCGGCTGGTCGCCGTCGCCTGCGTCGACCGCTCCGGTGCGCCGTTGATGGCCTGCGGGCGCTGCCGTCAGCTGCTGTGGGAGAACGGCGGCCCGACCTGCCTCGTCGACACGCCGTCCGGCATCAAGGCGATGACCGAGGTGCTGCCCGACGCCTTCGGCGCCACCGACCTCCAGACCCGCTGACCCGCCACCCCCTTTCCGCCACCCAAGCCGCTTTCCGCCACCCAAGCCGCTTTGCGCCGCCCGGCCGCGGCCTGAGCGGCGGAGGCACCGGCCCGGACGACGCAAACCGGGCTGGACGGCGGAGGCGGCCTCCGGCGGGCTGGTTCCGCCGGGCGCGAACTGCCGTGACCAATCACCTGCCGACCGTGAGGATCAGACCATGAGCGAAGCCTTCGACGCCGTCGACGTCATCCGCGCCAAGCGCGACGGCCACCGGCTCGACGACGCGCAGATCGACTGGGTCGTCGACGCCTACACCCGCGGCGCAGTCGCCGACGAGCAGATGTCGGCGCTGGCCATGGCGATCCTGCTGCGCGGCATGGACCGTGCGGAGATCAGCCGCTGGACCGCCGCGATGATCGCCAGCGGCGAGCGGATGGACTTCTCCTCGCTCTCGCGGCCGACGGCTGACAAACACTCCACCGGCGGCGTCGGCGACAAGATCACGCTGCCGCTGGCTCCGCTCGTCGCCGCGTGCGGGGTCGCCGTCCCGCAGCTGTCCGGACGCGGCCTCGGCCACACCGGCGGCACGCTCGACAAGCTGGAGTCCATCCCCGGCTGGCGCGCGTCCTTGTCGAACGCCGAGATGCTGGCCCAGCTCGAGGACGTCGGCGCCGTCATCTGCGCCGCGGGCGACGGGCTCGCACCGGCCGACAAGAAGCTCTACGCCCTGCGCGACGTCACGGGCACCGTCGAGGCGATCCCCCTGATCGCCAGCTCGATCATGAGCAAGAAGATCGCGGAGGGCACCGGCGCGCTCGTCCTGGACGTCAAGGTCGGGTCGGGCGCGTTCATGAAGTCGGTGGACGACGCGCGCGAGCTCGCCCGCACCATGGTCGATCTCGGCACCGACGCCGGCGTGACGACGGTGGCCCTGCTCACCAACATGCAGACGCCGCTCGGCCTGACCGCCGGCAACGCCCTGGAGGTGCGCGAGTCGCTCGAGGTGCTGGCCGGCGGGGGGCCGCAGGACGTCGTCGAGCTCACCGTGTCGCTGGCCCGCGAGATGCTGGCGGCGGCCGGGCGCGGCGACGTCGACCCGGCCGACAAGCTGGCCGACGGCAGCGCCATGGACGTCTGGCGGCGCATGATCACCGCCCAGGGTGGCGACCCGGACGCGGCACTGCCCACGGCCCGCGAGACCCACGTGGTCGTCGCGCCGGCCGACGGCGTGCTCACCCAGCTCGACGCCCTCGCGGTGGGGGTGGCGGCCTGGCGCCTGGGTGCGGGACGGGCGCGCAAGGAGGACGTGGTCCAGGCCGGGGCCGGCGTCGAGCTGCACGTCAAGCCCGGCGCGAGCGTGCGGGGTGGTGAGCGGCTGATGACGCTGCACACCGACACCCCGGAGCGATTCGAGCGGGCGCTCGAGGCGCTCGAGGGCGGGTACTTCATCGCGCCCGAGGGCGACCGCCCCGACCTGCTGCCGCTCGTGATCGAGCGGATCTCGGCCGAGGAGGAGCGGGCCGTAGGCTCGGCGCATGCCTGAGCTCATCAGCGCCCCCACGCGCATCCCCGTCCCCGGCGGCAAGGTCATCGACGAGTACGTCGGCCGCGTGACCACCGGCGAGGCGGCGGTCTCGGTCGCCCACATGAAGGCCCCGCCCGGCTGGGAGGAGCCGGCGCAGTCCCCCGACTTCGACGAGGTGACGCTCGTGCTGGCGGGCACCGTGCGCGTCGAGCACGCCGGGGGAGTGCTCGACGTCCCTGCCGGCCAGGCGGTCGTCACCCGCGCCGGCGAGACGGTGCGCTACCTCGTCGGCGGCGAGGGTGCCGAGTACGTGGCGGTCTGCCTGCCGGCGTTCAGCCCGGACCTCGCCCACCGGGCCGAGTAGCCGCGGTCGCCGCAGCAGCCGCAGCAGCCGCTCAGGCGGCGACCACCAGCAGCGCCGCGAGGCCCGCGAGCACCAGCGCAGCCAACCGCGCACCGGACGCGCCGGCGAGCGAGGTGAGGGCGAGCGAGACGACGGCGACACCGAGCGCCGTCCCGAACGCTCGGGCGAGGTTGATCAGCCCACCGGCCGAGCCGGCCGCGTGCGGCTGCACGGACGCCATGATGGTCGCGTTGTTGGCGGGCGTCACGAGGCCGAGGCCCAGGCCGGTCAGGGCCAGGCCGAGCGGCAGCCAGCCGGTGGTGGTCGGTAGCAGCGCGACCCCCAGCAGCCCCAGCACCGCCATCGCCGCCCCGGTGCGCACGCGGCCCCGGCTGCGCCACCTGCTCGGCAGGACGCCGGCGGTCAGCGCGGTGACCGCGAAACCCGCGGGGAGCGCGCTGAGCAGCAGGCCTGTGGTCAGGCTGCTCGTGCCCAGCCGGTCGAGCTCGACCGGTACGAGCACCAGCGGGCCGAACAGCACCAGGTAGGCGAGCAGGGCCCCCACCAGCCCCCGCCGGACGCCGGCTGCCCGCAGCACCATGCGGTCGAGCAGGGGTTCGGCCACGCGCCGCTCGACCAGCGCGAGGGCCGCGGCGGTCGTGACCGCGACGACGGCCAGCAGGGCCACCACCCCGACCGGCCAGCCCGCTCCCGAGACCCCCGAGCTGGCGGCGAGCAGCGCTGCAGCGGCGACCGCCATGAGCATCGTGCCGGGGACGTCGAGGCGTCCGGTCGGTCGGACGTGCCGCGTGCGCGGGATGAACAGCGTGCCGACGACGTACGCGACCACGCCCACCGGCACGTTGACCCAGAACACCCAGCGCCAGCCGCCCGCGTCGATGAGCGCACCGCCGAGGGTCGGGCCGAGGGCCAGGCCGAGCGCCTGAGCCCCGGCTTGGACGCCGAGCGCCGCGTGGGTGCGCGACCGCGCGACGCTCGTGGTGACGATGGCGACGCTGTTGGCCTGCAGCAGCGCCGCCCCCACGGCCTGCACGACCCGGGCGCCCACGAGGACGCCGAGGCCGGGCGCGAGGGCGCAGGCGAGCGAGCCGAGGGTGAAGACGATGAAGCCCCACAGGTAGAGCCGCTTGCGTCCGTGCGCGTCCGACCAGCGGCCGGCCGGCAGCAGCAGCGTCGCGAGCGTCAGCAGGTAGGCCAGCGACACCCACTCGACCGACCCGAGGGACGCGTGCAGGTCGCGGGTGAGATCGGGGTAGGCGATCGTGACGATGGACGCGTCCAGCTGCCCCATGAACGCCCCGAAGCACACGGCGGCCACCCCGAACCAGGCCCTGGCGGGGTGGTCGCGCACCCACTGCGGCCGCGGTCGCTCGCGGACGCCGTCGGGCACCGGGGGCAGGGACACGAGGGCCAGTGTCCCAGCCACCGAGGCGCTGGTGAACGCCGGTGGTCCGGGGTCGCGACGGGGCCGCTAGATTGCCCGCGTGAACGACGTCACCATCTCCGAGCAGGTGCACCGGGCCCCGAAGGTGCTCCTGCACGACCATCTCGACGGCGGCCTGCGGCCCGAGACCATCATCGACATCGCCCGCAGCACCGGTTACGACGCCCTTCCCGAGCAGGAGCCCGAGGCCCTCGGCGCGTGGTTCCGCGCGGCGGCCGACTCCGGCTCGCTCGAGCGGTACCTGGAGACGTTCGCCCACACCGTCGGCGTCATGCAGACCCGCGAGTCGCTCGTGCGCGTGGCCAGCGAGTGCGCGCAGGACCTCGCCGCTGACGGCGTCGTCTACGCGGAGGTGCGGTTCGCCCCCGAGCAGCACCTGCAGGCCGGGCTGTCGCTCGCCGAGGTCGTCGAGGCGGTGCTGGAGGGCTTCCGCGAGGGCGAGGTGGCGGCTGCCGCGGCGGGCCACCGCATCCGCATCGGCACGCTCGTGACGGCGATGCGGCAGGCCGCGAACGGGCTCGAGATCGCCCGGCTCGCCGTCCGCTACCGCGACCTGGGGGTGGTGGGCTTCGACATCGCCGGGCCGGAGGCCGGCTTCCCTCCCACCCGCTCGCTGGACGCGTTCGAGTACCTGCGGCGCGAGAACGCGCACTTCACGATCCACGCCGGCGAGGCGTTCGGCCTGCCGAGCATCTGGGAGGCGATCCAGTGGTGCGGCGCCGACCGGCTCGGGCACGGCGTCCGGATCGTCGACGACCTGCGGATCGGCTCTCGCCCCTACGGCACGGACCCCGAGGCGGACGCCGCGGCACGCCCCGAGGACGTCACGCTCGGCCGGCTCGCCGCCTACGTCCGCGACATGCGGATCCCGCTCGAGATGTGCCCGTCGTCGAACGTGCAGACCGGCGCCGCGCCGTCGATCGCCGCCCATCCGATCGGGCTGCTCGCCCGCCTGCGCTTCCGCGTCACCGTCAACACCGACAACCGGCTGATGAGCGGAACGTCGATGTCGCGCGAGATGCAGCTGCTGGTCGACGAGCTGGGCTGGGACCTCGCTGACCTGCGCTGGGTCACGGTCAACGCCATGAAGAGCGCGTTCATCCCGTTCGACGAGCGGCTCGCCCTCATCGACGACGTCATCAAGCCGGGGTACGCGGCGCTCGCGGCGTCTGCGGCGGGATGACCCCACTAGTCCCTCGCAGCCTCTTTCGCAGCAGTTTCGGGTAACTGCACACGCAAACAGTTGCGCGGTGCCATTCTCTGCCCTGGGAGAGGGGGCGCTGGATGGATGCTGCGAGCGAGACTGGCCCGGCGGGGTACCGCGGACGCGACCGCCGCACGGGCGCGCGCGCCGTCGCGTTGCGGGGCCGACAGCTGATGACCTGGGGGTGTGCGGCGTTCGCGGGCGTCTTCCTGCTCAGCGCTGCGGTGCTGCACGTCGACGGCCGGTTCGCCGACCAGCTGTGGGTGCTCGCGCTCGCCCTGTGGTGCACCCTCGGCTTCGGGGCCGGGGTCGCGCTGCTCGTCGCCTGGCGGGTCGGCGGGTGGGCCACCCCCGCTCGGGTCGGCACCGCGCTGCTCGGCGCCGCCGTGCTCGTCTCGCTCGTGCCGCGCCTGTCGTCCGCGGTCGGCGTGCAGGCGCAGGTCGCCGCCGCCCGCCCGGTCGTGCTGGCGGCCATCCTGCTCGCCGCTGGTGTGCAGTGCGGGCGTGCGCTCGACGGCTTGGCCGTCGACACCACGCTGCAGCCCGTTCGCGAGCTGGGCCTGCTCATCGCCTTGACGTTGGCCGGCCTGCTCAGCGGCCAGGCCGTGCTGTCGGTGGGGCCGCTACGGGACGCCGAGGCGGTGCGGCTGCTGCCGGCCGCCGCGTGCGTGCTGTCCGCCGCGTGGGTCGCGCTCGCGGCTCGGCGCGAGCGCGGGGCGGCCGTTGGGGCGCTGAGCGCCTGCTGGGCGCTGCTGGCCGTCGGCTTCGTGGCGCACAGCGTGACGGCGTCGTCCGTCGCCGCAGCGGTGGCCGTGACCACGGCCGCGACGTCGGCGGTGCTGCTCGCGGTGGTCGCGGCCGGCTACGTGAAGGCGGCGCTCACGGTGCACGACCTGCGCTCGCTGCGCACGCTCGCCGCGCTGGCCGAGCACAGCGACGCGGCGCAGCGTGAGCACGAACGACGCCACGACGCGCTCAACGCGCTCGCCGCCATCCGGTCGGCCAGCGACGTCCTCGCCTCCAGCGCCGGGGGACTTGACCCGGCCACCCGAGCCGAGCTCGTGCAGGCGGCCCGAGACGAGCTCGACCGGGTCGAGCGGATGCTCGCCCCGGCTGCGCGCCAGGGCGTCCCCGGCGTCCAGGCCGCAGCGCACGGCGTGCCGCTCGAGGACGCGCTGCGGACCGTGCTGACGGCCTGGCGCCAGCGCGGGATGCGCGTCGAGGCCCGGCTCGAGGGCGCCGTGGTGCACGCACCGCCGGACGTCGTCTGCCGGATCGTCGACAACCTGCTGCAGAACGTGCACCGGCACGCGCTCGGCGCCAGCGTGCGCCTGAGCGTCGAGCGCGGCCCGGGAGTGGTGCACCTGGACGTGGCCGACGACGGCCCGGGGCTGCCCGCTCAGCGTCGTGGGTCCAGCACCGGGCAGGGCGTCGGGCTCACGTCGTCCCGGCGTCTGGCGCGCGACCTCGGCGGCGACCTGCTCCTCGCACCGCAGCCGGGTCGCGGCTGCCGGGTGCGGGTGAGCCTGCCCGCGGCCTGGACGTCCGGTACGCCGGCGCTCTCGCGGCGGGCTGGCTGACGGGCCGGTGGTCACTCGTGTCGCGGTCGTCGACGACCACCGGTTCCTGGCCCAGTCGCTGGCGCTCGCCCTGCAGGACGCCGGGTACGACGCCGTCCTGATCGATCCCCGCGACGACGTCCCCCTGCGCGTCGGGCAGTGGGCGCCGCGCGTCGTCCTGCTCGACCTGAGCCTGGACGACGGCCGCACCGGCGACGAGCTGCTCCCTGCGCTCGTGCGCCCCGACCGCGCCGTCGTGGTGCTCACCGCCGAGAGCGACCGAGCCCGCTGGGGACGGTGCCTGCTCGCTGGAGCCGTCGGCGTGGTTTCGAAGAGCGCGCCGCTTGAGGACGTGGTCGCCGCCGTCCGGGCCGCCGACGAGGGCCGGCCGGTCGTCGACGACGTCCAGCGCACGTCCTGGCTGCGGGAGGCCGACCGCCACCGCATCGAGAGCGAGACGACCATGGCGCCCTTCCGCCGGCTGACCGCGCGGGAGCAGGAGGTGCTCGCTGCGCTCGTCGACGGCGAGCCCGCCGTGGCGATCGCCGAGCGCGACACGGTGTCCGAGGCGACCGTGCGCTCGCAGATCAAGTCCGTGCTGAGCAAGCTCGGCGTGGGCTCGCAGCTGCAGGCCGTGGCGCAGGCGCGCCGGGCCGGTTGGTCCGCGCGGACCGAGCGGCGCGACCGCTGAGCGCGTCCGGCCCTGCAGCGGTCTCGTCCCGCGGCGAAGTTCCCCAATTTTGGTGATGTTCGCGGTGACGCCGGACGGCAGCGTGGGGGTAGGCAGCCGGGTCGTCCGGTTGCCGAGCGAGGCACTGAGCCACCCGGCGTACTGGTCGCCTGAAGTCGGGTGGGGAGCCAGCGGCGAAACCGGCGCTCGAGCCACTGCTTCAAGGGGATAAGCGTGAGCAAGAAGAACATCGTCAAGGTCGCCGGCTTCGTCGGCACACTCGGCGCCGGTGCGGCGCTCGTCGCCACCGCCGCCACGGGGACCGGTGCGTGGTTCACCGACAGCAAGACGGGCAACCTGTCGGCTCAGATGGGCCACCTCACCCTGTCGACCACCAACCCGACGATGGCTCTCACCGGCCTGATGCCGGGCGAGAACCGCGACAAGACCATCGACTACACGGTTTCCGTGTCCGGTGAGACCACCGACATCTGGCTGACCTTCGACACCTCGAGCACCGAGTACGCCGAGTTCACCGGGTGAGAAGCAGCAACCCGCAGTACGACGACGGTGGTCTCGGGCGCTTCGGGCACTTCGCCGTCGCGAACAACGGCACGACGCTGTTCAGCTCGTACAACCTGGCCAACGCGTCCGCCGGCGTCTCGGGCTGCGCTGACTCGAATGGTCACGGCATCGGACGCATGGCAACTGGCAAGGACGACACGCCGTCCGTTCTGCGGCGTTCCTGGCGCGATCAAGATCGCCTCGAACGTGGCGAACGGCCAGACCGGTCACCTCAAGCTGACCTTCGGCATCACCGGCCGCGCGACGGCCCAGAACCAGGTGCAGGTCGCTGGTCTTCCGTTCCACATCGTGGCGACGCAGTCCGGTCACAAGCCCGGCGACGCCAACTTCTGATCGGCAGCTCGTCCGACCGGACATGATGGGGCGGGCGCCCGTTCGCGGGCGCCCGCCCACCCGCCGTCCCGCACGTCCCTGGAGGTCCCGTGAAGCTGCGCACCGTGGCCTGGTGCCTGCTCGTGGCGTTCGGCATCTCGGTCGCCTGCGTGGCCCTGGTGGGCTGGCACGAGGGCTACCGCCTCTACGCCGTGCGCACGGGCTCGATGACGCCGACGTACCCCACCGGCTCGCTGCTGCTGGACGCCCCGGCGCGTCCGGGCACCCCACGCGTCGGCGAGGTCATCACCTTCCGCACCAGGGACGGCCTGGTGACCCACCGCGTGCACCAGCTCACCCCGGCCGGCATCAAGACCAAGGGCGACGCCAACCGCACGCCGGACGCCTGGACCCTCCCGGAGCGCAACGTCCAGGGCGCCGTCGTGGCCGGCGTCCCCTTCGGTGGCTACGTGCTCGTCTTCTTCCAGCAGCCCACCGGCGTGGCGGCGCTGATGGTGCTCACCGTCTCGATCGTGCTCGCCTGGAGCCTGTTCTTCGGCAGCTCGCCGACGGTAGCGCCGGTCGTGCACACGGCACCGACTCACCGGCACACGGCCAAGCACGTGGCCGCCGCGGCCTGAGCGCGGCCCCGGCCCCGCTGGACGACGGCGCACGACCTGCAGCGGTGCGCGGACCTCGCTAGCGTCGGCCTGCCGGGAGCGCCCCGGCGTCGGCCTGGGGAGGTCATGTGCTGCTCGCTGCCTGGTGGGGCTTCGTCGGTGGCGCCGCGCTGCTCGTCGGCGCGCTGATCGGCGTCTTCGCCCGTGCGTCGAACCGCGTCGTGGGCGTGGTGATGGGCTTCGGGGCCGGCGTGCTCATCAGCGCCCTGGCGTTCGAGCTGACCCACGAGGCGTACGAGAAGTCCGGCGGCCTCGCCGTGGTGCTCGGGCTGGTGGCCGGGTCGGTCGTCTTCTTCGTGGGGGACTGGTTCATCGACCGGCGAGGCGGCCACCGCCGCAAGAGCCCCAACGGCCCCCAGCCGAGCGCGGGTCCGACGACGCTGGTGCTGGGCGCCCTGCTCGACGGCATCCCGGAGTCGGCGGCGATCGGCGTCAGCCTCATCGGTGGCGCCCACGTCGGTGTGCCCGTGGTCGCGGCGGTGTTCCTGTCCAACATCCCCGAGTCGCTCTCGGCCTCGAGCGGGATGCGTGCCACGGGACGGTCGACCCGCTACATCATGGGCCTCTGGCTCGCCGTCACCGCAGCGTCGACCGTGGCGGCGGCCCTCGGGTTCGCGGTCCTCAGCGGCGCGTCGCCGACGGTGATCGCGGTGATCGAGGCCTTCGCCGCCGGAGCGATCCTCACCATGCTGGCCGACACGATGATGCCCGAGGCCATGGAGCACGCAGGGGCGCTGGTCGGGCTGGTGACGGTCGCGGGGTTCGCCTGCGCGTTCCTGCTCTCGATGGCCTGAGCGTGAGTCAGCGCCGTCAGCGGAGCAGCGCGCGGATCCGCCGCTCGGCGACCGAGGGCGAGCACGCCGCCGCCCCGAGGCGCACCTGACGAGCGACGATCGCGGGCTCGGCGCGCATCAGCGCCCAGCCCCGGCGCAGCAGCGTCAGCGGGGGCTTGCGCGACTCCTTCAGGTCGCGCACGAGCCGCCGGGTGAACGTGACGGCCGGGCGGTGCGTGAGCGCGATGGCGTCGGCGAGCACCCCAGCCGCCGCCAGCAGCGGGATGGTCTCGGCGGCGAAGATCCCCTCGGCGATCACGATCGGTGCCCGGGCCGCCTCCACGACGTAGTGCCCGACCGCCCGCGACGACGGGATGTCGTACCGCGGGACGTCCACCGACCCGCTGCGGCACAGCGTGATCGCCGCCTCGACGGCCGCCTCGCAGTTCCAGGAGGCCGGGTCGTCCCAGTCGACGATCCCGAACGCGTGCGGCAGGCCCGGGTCGTCGCCGTCGCGGTAGAAGTCGTCGAGCCGCAGCACCGGCAGGGCCAGGCGCTCGGCCAGGTGCGACTTGCCGCTGCCCGACGGGCCGGCGAGCACCACCACGCGGGCGGCGAGCGGGTCAGGGACGTCCGGCACGAGCAGCGATTCTGGCAGACGAGGGCCGCCGCCTCGCGCCGCACCTCCCCCCGCGCCGGCTGCCGTACGTCGCCACGGGGGCACCCGTGCCGAACGACGGGAGAGGGCGGGTGGGGGATACGGGTGGCTCGTGAGCCCGGAGCGGGAGCACACTAGGTGCATGGGTGCGGTGCCGCTCCGACCGGTCGCGCACGAGCGTGCCGTCCGGGCCGCGCGCGCGGCGCTGGAGGCGCTCGGCCTGCGTCGGCTGCCGCCCGTCGGGCAGGACCCCGAGCGGTTCGTCATGCTCTGCGCGGCCCTGCACCGCCTGGACGGCGAGCTGGCGCATCTGCGCCGCTGCGACCGCCGGACGCCGGCCCTGTACCACCGGCTCAGCTCGGTGAGCCTGGCCTACGACGCCGTCCTGCGCGAGACCGGCCAGGTGATCGGGCTGCCGGTGCCGACCGCGGTGCCGTTCGACCCGGCGTCCCGGCTGGAGGTCGAGGCGTCGCTGGCCGCCGCCGGCGTCTCCTGGTGAGGGCACCGACGCCTGGCGTCAGGCGTCCCGCACGCGCTGCTCGCCGGCCTCGAGGGCGACGTCGAGCCGGTTGCCCGGCGGTGGTAGCGGGCAGACGAAGTGGTCGCTGAACGCACAGGGCGGCAGGCGCAAGCGGTTGAGGTCGGCCGTCACCCGCCCGTCGGCGTCCGGTGCGTCGAGGTCGAGGAACCGGAAGTGGTACGTGGTGCGGTCGCTCGTGGCGTCCGACAGCACCGCCTGCAGACCGCCGGTCGCGGGATCGACCTCGACCGCGAGCCGAACGGTGGCGCCGTCCAGCTCGAACGAGACGTCACCGCCGAGCGGCAGGCCGCGCTCGACCCCGTCGACGTGCGGGATCCGCACGGTGCGCTCGGCGGCGTACGGCGTGAACGTCGCCGGACGCACCCAGCGCTCGTCGAACGGATAGGCGTCGACCCCTTGAAACGCTTGCAGCGCAGGCGAACCAGGGTCGTACACGCGGACCCCGAGCGCACCCTCACGGTCGACGAGCACCAGCCGGACGTCGCCGTACCGGACGTCGGTGGGCGCCTCGGCCAGGTCGCTGCGCGCCGCCACGGTGCCGCCGAGCGGGCGCTGGTCGACGACCAGGCCGTCGGTGGCGCGTGCGGTGAGCGTGACCACGCCGTCTTCGACGGCCCACCGGCCAGGCAGCCCGTCGAGCTCGAGCACGTCGTCGAACCAGTGCGTGCCGGTCAGGGCCAACGGCCCGCGCGTCGAGCGCAGCGCGCCGTCGCGAGAGGCGCGCCAGCGCGCCCAGTCGTCGGCGGCGCTCACGTGCCCTTGGGGTGCCAGACGGTCTTGGTCTCGAGGAACGCGCGGACGCGCGACAGGCCGGGGTCGGCGCGCCAGTCGGGCTCGACGGCGTCCGGGCCGTCACCGGCCGGGCGCAGCACCCGCTTGACGTTGTCGGCCGCCGCGACCTCGAGGTCGCCCCACGCCACGCCCTCGGCGTCCGCCGCACCCGCGAGGTCGAGGGCGTTGACGTCCATGTGCGACGCCAGCCACGGGGCGACCTCGGCGGTGCGGCCGGTCAGGATGTTGACCACCCCGCCCGGGACGTCGGACGTCGCCAGCACCTCGCCGAGCGTGACCGCAGGCAGCGGACGCCGCTCGCTCGCCAGCACTACGACCGTGTTGCCCGTGACGATCGCCGGGGCGATCACCGACACCAGCCCGAGCAGCGAGGACCGTTGCGGCGCAAGGACTGCGACGACGCCGGTGGGCTCGGGGGCGCTGATGTCGAAGAACGGGCCGGCCACCGGGTTGAGGTTGCCGAGCACCTGGGCCACCTTGTCCGACCAGCCGGCGTACCAGACCCACCGGTCGATCGCGGCGTCGACGGCCTTCTCGGCTCGGGCGCGCGTCAGACCCTCGCCGGCGGCGACCTCGTCGACGAACTGGCTGCGGCGTCCCTCGAGCAGCTCGGCGACGCGGTAGAGCACCTGGCCGCGGTTGTAGGCCGTCGCTGCTGACCAGCCCTTCACGGCCGAACGCGCGGCGAGCACGGCGTCGCGGGCGTCCTTGCGCGACGCCAGTGCGGCGTTGGCCAGGAAACGGCCGCGGCTGTCGGTGACCTCGTACGAGCGGCCGGACTCGCTGCGCGGGAACTTGCCGCCGACGTACAGCTTGTAGGTCTTGCGCACGTCCAGGCGCGCGGTGGACGTGGTGTCAGTGGGCAAGGTAGGCCTCCAGGCCGTGGCGGCCGCCCTCACGGCCGTATCCGGACTCCTTGTACCCACCGAACGGCGAGGTGGGGTCGAACTTGTTGAACGTGTTGGCCCACACCACGCCTGCGCGCAGCCGGTCGGCCGTCCACAGGATGCGCGAGCCCTTGTCGGTCCAGATTCCGGCGGACAGGCCGTAGGGCGTGTTGTTCGCCTTGGCGACCGCCTCGTCGGGTGTGCGGAAGGTGAGCACCGACAGCACCGGGCCGAAGATCTCCTCCTGCGCGATGCGGTGCGTGTTCGACACCCCGGTGAAGACGGTGGGTGCGAACCAGAAGCCGTTGCCCGGCAGCTCGCACTGGGGCGACCAGCGCTCGGCGCCCTCGTCCTCGCCGGCCTGCGCGAGCGCGGTGATGCGGGCCAGCTGCTCGGCGGAGTTGATGGCGCCGACGTCGGTGTTCTTGTCCAGCGGGTCGCCGACGCGCAAGGTGGCCAGGCGGCGCTTGAGCCGGTCGACGACGTCCTCGGCGATGCTCTCCTGCACGAGCAGGCGCGAGCCGGCGCAGCAGACGTGACCCTGGTTGAAGAAGATCCCGGTGACGATGCCCTCGACCGCCTGGTCGAGCGGGGCGTCGTCGTAGACGATGTTGGCGCCCTTGCCGCCGAGCTCGAGCGTGACCTTCTTGCGTGTGCCGGCCACCGCGCGGGCGATGCGCTTGCCCACGTCGGTCGAGCCGGTGAACGCGAGCTTGTCGACGCCGTCGTGCTCGACGAGCGCCTGCCCGGTCGCGCCCGCACCGGTGACGATGTTGACGACACCGGCGGGCAGGTCGGCCTGCTGGCAGATCTCGGCGAACAGCAGCGCGGTGAGGGGCGTCGTCTCGGCCGGCTTCAGCACCACGGTGTTGCCCGCGGCGAGGGCCGGGGCGATCTTCCAGGCCAGCATGAGCAGCGGGAAGTTCCACGGGATGATCTGGCCGGCCACGCCGAGGGGACGCGGGCCGGGCCCGAGGCCGGCGTGCTCGAGCTTGTCGGCCCAGCCGGCGTAGTAGAAGAACCACGCGGCGGCCAGCGGGACGTCGACGTCGCGCGTCTCCTTGATCGGCTTGCCGTTGTCGAGCGACTCCAGGACGGCGAGCTCGCGGGCGCGCTCCTGCAGGATGCGCGCGATGCGGAACAGGTACTTGCCGCGCTCGGCCCCTGGCAGGCGCGACCACGTGCGGTCGAAGGCGCGACGGGCAGCGCGGACGGCGCGGTCGACGTCCGCGGCATCAGCCTCGGCGACCTCGGCCAGCACCTCCTCGGTGCTCGGGCTGATGGTCTTGAACGACGTCCCGCCGGCGGGGTCGGTGAACTCGCCGTCGATGAACAGGCCGTAGGACGGCTGCAGGTCGACGACCGCTCGCGACTCGGGTGCGGGGGCGTACTCGAACTTGCTCATCGCGATCAGTCCAGGGTGACGTAGTCGGGGCCGGAGTAGCGGCCGGTGCTGAGCTTCTGCCGTTGCAGCAGGAGGTCGTTGAGCAGGCTGGACGCGCCGAAGCGGAACCAGTCCGCGTCGAGCCAGTCGTCACCGGCCGTCTCGCTCACGGTCACGAGGTACTTCAGCGCGTCCTTGCTGGTGCGGATGCCACCGGCCGGCTTGACGCCGATCTGACGGCCCCCCGCGAGGCGGAAGTCCCGCACCGCCTCGAGCATCAGCAAGGTGACGGGCAGGGTCGCGGCGGGAGAGACCTTGCCGGTGCTGGTCTTGATGAAGTCCCCACCCGCGAGCATCGCGAGCCACGAGGCGCGGCGCACGTTGTCGTAGGTCGACAGCTCGCCGGTCTCGAGGATGACCTTCAGGTGCGCCTGGCGGCCGTCGGACGCCGTGCACGCGGCCTTGGTCTCGGCGATCTCCTCGAACACCTGCAGGTAGTGGCCGGACAGGAAGGCGCCCCGGTCGATCACCATGTCGACCTCGTCGGCCCCCGCCTCGACGGCGTCGCGGGTGTCGGCGAGCTTGACGTGCCGGCTGGCGCGCCCGCTCGGGAACGCCGTGGCGACCGCCGCGACGTGGATGCCGCTGCCACGCAACGCGTCGATGGCGACGCCGACCAGGTCGTTGTAGACGCAGACCGCGGCGACCTTCGGGCAACCGGGGTCGGTCGGGTCGGGGTGCATCGCCTTGGCGCACAGGGTGCGCACCTTGCCCTCGGTGTCGGATCCCTCGAGCGTCGTGAGGTCGATCATCGAGATGGCCGTGTCGATGGCCCACGCCTTGGACGTCGTCTTGATCGACCGCGTGCCCAGCCCGGCCGCTCGGGCCTCGAGGCCCACCTGGTCGACACCGGGAAGCCCGTGCAGGAACCGCCGCAGCGAGGCGTCGGTGAGGGTGTCGATGCCGGCCAGGTCCCTCAGGACGTCCCGGGAGCGGGCTGCCTCGGTCGGTGCCTCGGTCCGTGTGCTCACGTTGCCTCTCGCCACTGACTGCCGGGCGCGCCATCACGCGCCCACAGGGGCGGTCGCCTACCGACCGCGGCCCCCCAGGTTAGTCCAGGCCGATGGCTGCGGCGACGGCCTGCTTGAGCGCGGCGAGCCGAGCCTGGGCGACCGCGCGCGCCGCGGGGACGCCGTCGGTCACCGGCTCGACCACCTCGAGGTACGCCTTGAGCTTCGGCTCGGTGCCGCTCGGCCGGACGACGACCCGGCTGCCGTCGGCGAGGTAGTAGCGCAGGCCGTCGGTGGGCGGGAGGTCGTCGCTGCCGCCGCTGAGGTCGTCGGCGCGCTCGACCGGCGACCCGGCGAGCTCGGTCGGCGGGGTGGCCCGCAGCCGGGCCATGGCCTCGGTGATGAGCGAGAGGTCGGCCACGCGCACCGCGTGCTGGTCGGTGGCGTACACGCCGGTCTCGCGCGCGATGTCGTCGAGCTCGTCCAGCAGCGTGCGGCCGTCGGCCTTGAGCCGCGCCGCGAGCTCGGCCATCAGCAGGGCCGCGCTGACGCCGTCCTTGTCGCGCACGGACGCCGGGTCGACGCAGTAGCCGAGCGCCTCCTCGTACCCGTAGCGCAGGCCGGGCACGCGCGAGATCCACTTGAAGCCGGTCAGCGTCTCCGTGTGCGCGAGGTCGTGCACCGCGCAGACCGCGGCGAGCTGGCGGCTGGACACGATGGAGCAGGCCATCACGGCGTCGTCCGGCACACCCCGGGTGATCAGGAACGCGCCGAGCAGCACGCCGACCTCGTCGCCGCGCAGCATCCGCCAGCCGCCGTCAGCGGCGGGGTCGGGTACGGCGACCGCGCACCGGTCGGCGTCCGGGTCGTTGGCGAGCACGATGTCGGCACCACGCTCGCGGGCGGCGTCGAGGGCGGCGTCGATCGCGCCCGGCTCCTCGGGGTTGGGGAACGCGACCGTGGGGAAGTCCGGGTCGGGATCGCCCTGGCTCGCGACCACGTAGGGCGCGGGGAAACCGGCCCGCTGCATCGCCGCCACCAGGACGTCGCGGCCGACCCCGTGCAGCGGCGTGTGCACGACGGCGAGGTCGCGTGGCGCGTCGTCGGACACCACGCGCGCTGCGGCCGCGAGGTAGGCGTCGAGGACGTCCTCGCCGAGCACCTGCCAGCCGTCGTCGGCGCGCGGGACGTCGGCAACCGCGGCGATCCGCGCGATCTCGGCGGCGATCTCGGCGTCGGCCGGCGGCACGATCTGGCTGCCGTCGCCGAGGTAGACCTTGTAGCCGTTGTCCTGCGGTGGGTTGTGGCTCGCGGTGACCATCACGCCGGCGTCCGCGTCGAGGTGGCGGATCGCGAAGGCCAGCACCGGGGTGGGCAACGGGCGCGGCAGCAGCAGGGCCTCGCCGCCGGCGGCCACGACGACCGCCGCGGTGTCACGGGCGAAGTCGTCGCTGCGGTGGCGGGCGTCGTAGCCGACGACGACGCGCGGGCTGCGACCCTGGCCCTTCAGGTACGCCACCAGCCCGGCGGCGGCGCGGATGACGACCGCGCGGTTCATCCGGTTCGGCCCGGCGCCGATGCGCCCACGCAGCCCGGCCGTGCCGAACTCCAACGTGCCGGCGAACCGGTCGGCCAGGTCGGCCAGGGCGTCCAGGTCACCGCCGCGGGCGGCGCTGACGACGTCCTCGAGCTCGGCGCGCGTCGTGGTGTCGGGGTCGTCGTCGCGCCAGACGACGGCGCGGGCGATGAGGTCGTCGTCGACCGCCATCAGATCCTCCGGACGACGTCGGCGAGCATGCGCCCGCTGCGCTCGGCGGCCGCGCGACCGGCCTCGAGCACCTCGGCGTGGTCGAGTGGCTGGTCGCTGATCCCGGCCGCGAGGTTGGTGACCAGCGAGATGCCGAGCACCTCCAGGCCGGCGTGCCGGGCCGCGATGGCCTCGAGGGCCGTCGACATGCCCACCAGGTCGCCGCCGAGCACCTTGGCCATGCGCACCTCGGCCGGTGTCTCGTAGTGCGGGCCGCGGAACTGCACGTAGACGCCCTCGTCGAGGCCCGGCTCGACCTCGCGGCACAGGGCGCGCAGGCGCTTGCTGTACAGGTCGGTGAGGTCGACGAACGTCGCCCCCTCGAGGGGCGAGCTCGCCGTGAGGTTGATGTGGTCGCTGATGAGCACCGGCGTGCCCGGCGCCCAGGCCCGGTTGAGCCCGCCGCAGCCGTTCGTGAGCACGATCGTCGAGCAGCCCGCCCGGGCCGCCGTCCGGACGCCGTGCACGACGGCCCGCACGCCCTTGCCCTCGTAGAAGTGCGTGCGGCTGCCGAAGACCAGCGCGCGCCGGTCGGTGTCGCCGATGCGCACCGAGCGGATCACGCCGTGGTGACCGACGACGGCGGCGGCGCTGAAGCCGGGCAGGTCGGTCGACGGGATCTCGGCGAGGGTCTCGCCGAGCAGGTCACCGGCGGGCGCCCAGCCGGACCCGAGCACGAGCGCGACGTCATGGTGCTCGGCGCCGGTCAGCTCGGCCAGCCGCTCGGCCGCGGCCTGCGCGACGTCGAACGGGTCGGTGGCGGGGTCGGCGAGGTCGAGGGAGGCTGCAGGCGGCGTGGTCACGAGCGAGGACGATACGCGCCCCCGGCCGACGCCGTCCTCACCGAGCGTGGTCAACGGCGGGGGACGGCGAGCGCCGGGGCGGGCCGGACGCTGAGCCGCACCCGCGTGCCCGGCACGAGCTGCTCGACGTCGCGCGTCTCGACCTGGGCGAGCACCAGGCCACCGGGTGTGCGCACCTGCACGCGGCCGAGCGAGCCGAGGAAGCTGGTGGCGGCGATCTCGCCGTCGCCCGCGGGGTCGGCCTGCACCGCAACGGACTCGGGCCGGACGAGCACGACCACCTCGCCGGACGCCGGGGAGCCGGGCAGCAGCGGGACGACACCGCCCAGCACGTGCGCCTCGCCGTCGTGCGCCTCTCCGGCGACGCGGTTGGTGAGGCCGACGAAGTCCGCGACGAACGCCGTCGCCGGCCGGGCGTACACGTCGTCGGGCGCGCCGATCTGCTCGAGCCGGCCGGCGCGCATGACACCGACGCGGTCGGCGAGCGCGAGCGCCTCCTCCTGGTCGTGGGTGACGAACAGCGTCGTCGTGCCCACCTCGAGCTGGATCCGGCGGATCTCGTCGCGCAGCTGCACACGCACCTTGGCGTCCAGCGCGGAGAGCGGCTCGTCGAGCAGGAGCACGCGCGGTTCGATGGCGAGGGCCCGCGCGAGCGCGACGCGCTGCTGCTGGCCGCCGGACATCTGGTGCGCGTACCGGTGCGCCTGCTCCGACAGGCCGACGAGCTCCAGCATCTCGCCGGCCCGCTCCCGCCGCTGCGCCATCGGCTCACCGCGCAGCTGCAGGCCGAACGCGACGTTGTCGAGCGCGGTCATGTGCGGGAAGAGGCTGTAGGCCTGGAAGACCATGCCCATGTCGCGCTTGTTCGCCGGCACCGAGGTGACGTCCTGGTCGCCGACGACGATGCGGCCGGCGTCGGCGTCCTCGAGCCCGGCGAGCAGCCGCAGGGCGGTGGTCTTGCCGCACCCGGACGGCCCGAGCAGCGCCACGAGCTCGCCGGGTGCGAGGTCGAGGTCGAAGCCGTCGAGCGCGTGCACGAGGCCGTAGTGGCGGTGCAGCCCCTCGAGGCGCACGGGGACGCCGGTGCGGGTTGCGGTGGGCTGGTGCGTCACGAGGGCTCCTGCGTCGGGACGGGGCTGGGTTCCTGGACGGGGGCGGCGGTCACGGCCGCCCGGCGCCGCCGCCCGCCGAGCAGCGAGAGGCCGACGAGCAGGACGAACGCGAGCACCAGGGCCGTGAGCGACACCGCCACCGACATGGACGGCGTGCGCTGGCTGAGCTGGAAGATGCTGACCTGCAGGTTGTTGCGGCTCATCAGCGAGGCGATCGTGTACTCGCCGAGGACGAGCGCGACGGACAGGAACGACGCCGACATCAGGGCCGTGCGCAGGTTCGGGGTGATGACCGACCAGAAGACGCGCGGCCAGCTCGCACCGAGGCCGCGAGCCGCCTCCGACAGGGTGCGGACGTCGATGGCCGACAGCCCGGCGTCGATGGCGCGGTACGCGTACGGCAGCACGAGCACGGTGTAGGCGAGGAACAGCCAGACGCTCGAGCCGCCGACGAAGTAGGTGACCCACGCGTAGACGGGGGCGAGCCCGACGACCAGGACGATCGCCGGGATCGTCAGCGGCAGCAGGCACAGGAACTCCATCGGCCGGCGCAGCCACGGCAGCCGCAGGCGCACCCAGGTCATGGTCGGCACCAGCAGCACCAGCATGAGGAGCACGGTGAGCACCACCAGGTACCCCGACACGCGCACCCCCTCGACGAAGCTCGGGTAGTCGCGCGACAGCTGTCGGACGTGCGCGAGCCGGGCCCACGTCTCGCCCGTCACGCCGTCGGGGGAGGAGGTGCTGAAGACGACCATCGCCCACAGCGGCAGCAGGAAGAAGATCGCGGCCAGGCCGACCACGACCCAGCGCAGCCGGCGCTGGCTGCGAGCTCGCCGGGTGGCCGTGCCGACCGCGCTCATCCGAGCCACCGCTCGGCGCGGCGCTGCAGCCAGGTGTAGCCGACCATGACGACCGCGACGATGACGACCATCTCCAGCGCGAGCGCCTTCGCGACGTTCTGCCGGCCGAGCACGACCTCGCTGCCGATGGCGTTGCCGATCTGCAGCGGCAGGATGAACGTGCTCTGGGCGTTGAGCGCGGCGGCCGTCGCGTACGCCGACAACGCGTTGGCGAACAGCAGCAGCGCCGAGCTGATGAACGCCGGTGCCAGCAGCGGCCCGGCGACGTGGCGCCAGTACTGCCAGGTGGTGCCGCCGAGGCCCTCGGTGGCCTCCCGCCACTGCGGTCGCAGCCCGTCGATGGATGGCAGGAACACGATGATCATCAGCGGGATCTGGAAGTACAGGTAGACCAGGACGAAGCCCGACAGGTTGTACAGCCACGAGGTGTCGACGTCGAGCCCGAGGTGGTCGCGCAGGAACACCGGCACCAGTCCGGACAGGCCGATCGTGGCGATCCACGCGAAGGCCAGCATGACCCCGCCGAACTGCGCGAGGACGCCGGACGCCGCGCTGACCAGCCGCCTCAGCACGCCCTCGCGCCGGGCGGTGGAGACCGCGTACGCGACGAGCGCGCCGAAGACCGCTCCGAGCACCGCCGTCACCCCGGAGAGCACGACGCTGTTGACCAGCGCGCGCCGGATGTCGGCGTTGGCGAGCTCGCGGACGTTGTCGAGCGTGGGCACGCCGTCGTCGCTGAGGAACGCCTGCACCACCACGACGACGGTCGGCACGATCAGGAAGACCGCCACGAAGGCGAAGAACGGGACCGTGCCGAGCGCGGCACCCGCCGTACGACGACGGGTGCCGCGTGCTCTGGCCGGAGCCGGTGCCGGCGCTGGTGCCGTGCTCGTCGTCACGACAGGATCAGCCCATCTCCTTCTGCCAGTTCTGGTTCAGGTAGTCGGTGATCTTCGCCCGCTGCTCCTCGGTGATGAACACGGGGGTGCCGCTGACCGGCGGGAGGGCCGAGTAGG
Organism: uncultured Actinomycetota bacterium; assembly: GCA_963816695.1. Lineage (GTDB taxonomy): Bacteria > Actinomycetota > Actinomycetes > Actinomycetales > Angustibacteraceae > Angustibacter. Next base: position 665,038 of record CAWFLV010000001.1, on the reverse strand, counting down.
CCTGCTGGTCGATGGTGCCGGCCTTGCTCATCTCCTCGGCGAGCACCGGGCGGGCGCCGCCCTTCAGCCAGAGGTTCTGGCCCTGGTCGGAGTAGAGGAACTCCTGCCACAGCCGCGCGGCGGCGGGGTGCGGGGCGTCCTTGTTGATGGCCTGCACGTAGTACGCCCCGTTGACCGCACCCTCGGGGATGACGGCCTTCCAGTCGATCTTGCCCGCGAGCGCCTTGGTCTGGCCGGCGTTGTTGTAGTCCCAGTCGATGACCACTGCCGTCTGACCGGACTGGATGGTGGCCGGCGTCGGGTCGACGGGCACGAGGTTGCCGGCCTGCTTGAGCTTCTTGAAGTACGCGACCCCCGGTGCGACGTCGTCCGCCGAGCCGCCGTTGCCGAGGGAGGCGGCCACGACCCCGGCGAAGGCCGCGCCGGCCTTGGTGGGGTTGCCGTTGAGGGCGACCTTGCCCTTGTAGGCCGGCTTGAGCAGGTCGGCGAAGCTGGTCGGTGCCGGCACCTTCTTGGCGTCGTAGCCGATGGAGATGTAGCCGCCGTAGTCGTTGACCCACAAGCCGTTCGGGTCCTTCAGGTCAGCGGGGATCTTGTCGAAGGCGGTGACCTTGTACGGCGCGTACATGTCGGTGTTCGCGAGCGCGACGGCCTGGCCGAGGTCGAAGACGTCCGGCGCCGCGGCCTGTCCCTTGAGGTTCTTCGCGGTCGAGATCTCGGTGGCGCTGTCGGCGTCCGGCTGGGCGGAGTTGACCTTGATGCCGTACTTGCTCTGGAAGGTCGAGATGACCTCGCCGTAGTTCGCCCAGTCCGGCGGCAGGGCGATGACGTTGAGCGTGCCCTCCTTCTTGGCGGCCGCGACGAGCTTGTCCATGCCGCCGAGATCCGCGGCGCTCTTGGCGGAGGCGTTGGCCTTGGTGTCGCCGGTCGCCTCCTTCTCGGGTGGCGAGCACGCGGCCACGGTGACGGCGGTGACGGTCACCGCCAGCGCCGAGAGGGCTCGCAGGGAACGGGAACGCGGTGAAGGGGTACGCACGGTCGGCCTCCTCATCAGGGCGGACGAAGATCGTCGCGCCACCAAGGCGCAGGTTACAGCGCCCCGCCGGACGCGAGTAGCAGCCCGACGTCGAGCAGTGCCACCAGGACGGTCGCCAGCAGGGGCAGCCGCCGCCCGTGCCCGCGCGCCGCGGCCGCGGCAGCGACCACCGCGGCCGCCACCGCCACGGCGAGGCCGGCCCAGGCGAGACCGGTCGGGGCACCGGGCGGTCCGGTGACCACGAGGACGGTCGCGGCGGCCAGCACCACGGGCGCCGTCAGCATCACGCTCGTCGGCCGCAGCCGGTGGGCCGCACCGCGCACACCGGTCGCGAGGTCGTCGTCGAGGTCCGGCAGCACGTTCACCAGGTGCGCTCCCACGCCCAGCAGAGCGCCTGCGCCGCTCGCCCACCAGGGCGCGAGCCGGGCGTCGGGCAGCGCCAAAGTCACGATCGTCGGCAGCAGGCCGAAGCTGACAGCGAAGGGCAGCCACGACCAGGCGGTGCGCTTCAGCCAGAGGTTGTACGACCACGCCGAGGCCACCGCGCCCACGTGCAGCACGCCGGGCAGCGTCCCCAGCAGCAGCGACAGGGGCACCGTGGCCACGGCGGCCGCCGCGGCGGCGCGGCCGACCGCCGTCCGGCCGACGAGACCGGCAGCCACCGGCTTGTCGGCACGTGCCACCAGTCGGTCGCGGGCGGCATCGAGCCAGTCGTTGCTCCATCCCACCGACAGCTGGCCGGCCAGGAAGGCGGCCACCACGCGGCCGACCACCTCGGCCGGTGCGCCGGCCGCTGCCGCGAGCAGGCCGGCCAGCGCGGTGACGGCGACGGTCGGGCCGGGGTGGCACGCCAGCAGCAGGCCGCGCGACTGACGCCACCGGCTCGGACGCCGTGGCGGCGCGGTGCGCGGTTCGACCACCGGGCGAGCATAGGGCCGCGAACCTATGCTGCCGGGATGAGCCGCATCACGGCCGTCCAGCCGGTGCTGCCACCGCACCGGTACCCGCAGCAGCAGATCACCGAGACCTTCGCCGAGGTGTGCCTCGGGGCCGTCGAGCGGCGGCTGCTGCTCGAGCGGTTGCACGCCAGCGCCCAGGTGGGCAGTCGCCACCTCGCGCTGCCGTTGGAGCGCTACCGCGACCTCGGCGGCTTCGGGGCGAGCAACGACGCCTTCATCGACGTCGCCGTCGAGCTGGGGGCGCAGGCCCTCACCGGAGCCCTGGAGACGGCGGGACTGCGCCCGGCCGACGTCGACCTCGTGGTCTCGACGACCGTCACCGGGTTCGCCGTCCCGTCGCTGGAGGCGCGTGTGGCGACCGCGGTCGGGCTGCGACCCGACGTGCGACGGATGCCGCTGATGGGGCTCGGCTGCATGGGCGGAGCCGGTGGCATCGCCCGGGCGCACGACTACCTGCTGGGGCACCCCAGGGACGTCGCGGTGCTGCTCTCGGTCGAGCTGTGCTCCCTGACGCTGCAGGCCGATGACCCCTCGACGGCCAACATGGTGGCGAGCGGGCTGTTCGGCGACGGCGCGGCCGCCGTCGTCCTCGTGGGCGACGAGCACGAGCTCGCGGCGACGGCCACCGGGCCGCACGTGCTCGACTCGCGCGGCCACCTCTACCCCGGCACCGAGCGGGCGATGGGCTGGGACGTCGGGGGGTCCGGGCTGAAGATCGTGCTGGGCGCGGAGGTGCCCGACCTCGTGACGCAGTACCTCGGCGACGACGTGCGGGGGTTCCTCGGCGAGCACGGGCTCGGCGTCGATGACGTCGGGGTGTGGGTCTCGCACCCCGGCGGCCCGAAGGTGATCGAGGCGATCCGCGCGTCGCTCGACCTGCCACCCGAGGCGCTCGAGCTGACCTGGCGCTCGCTGGCCGAGGTGGGCAACCTGTCGTCGTCGTCGGTGCTGCACGTCCTGCACGACACGATGACCAAGCGGACGCCGGAGCCCGGCGCCCCCGGCGTGCTCATGGCGATGGGTCCGGGCTTCTGCTCCGAGCTGGTGCTGCTGCGGTGGTGAGCTGGTACGTCGGGCTGGTCCTGCTCGTCGGCGTCGAACGGCTCGCCGAGCTCGTCGTGGCGCGGCGCAACGCCGCGTGGAGCCTCGCCCACGGCGGCCGCGAGCACGGCGCCGGCCACTACCCGGTGATGGTCGTGCTGCACACCGGCCTGCTCGTCGGCGCCGTCGTGGAGGTGCAGATGGCCGACCGGCCCTTCGTGCCGCTTCTGGGCTGGCCCATGCTCGCTGTCGTCGTTGCGGCGCAAGGGTTGCGGTGGTGGTGCATCCGCACGTTGGGGCGGCAGTGGAACACCCGGATCATCGTCGTCCCCGGGCTGCCGCTCGTCCGTCGAGGGCCCTACGCCCGCCTACCGCACCCGAACTACGTCGCCGTCGCGGCCGAGGGCCTGGCGCTGCCGCTCGTGCACTCGGCCTGGGTCACCGCCGTGCTCTTCACGCTGCTCAACGCCGCCCTGCTGCGGGTGCGGATCCGCGCCGAGGACGCCGCGCTGGGGCGCGCGTGACCGACCTGCGCTCGGTCGACCTGCTGGTCGCCGGCGGCGGCCCGGTCGGCCTGGCAGCGGCGATCCACGCGGCGCGGGCCGGGCTGCGGGTCGTCGTCGCCGAGCCGCGGCCCGCGCCCGTCGACAAGGCCTGCGGCGAGGGGCTCATGCCCGGCGCGTGGCTCGCGCTGCGTGACCTGCTCGGTGCAGGAGCGGACGGCCTCGCCGGCCACGACCTCGCCGGGATCCGCTACCTCGACGTCGCCGGACGGGCCGTGGCGGCACCGTTCCGCACTGGCGTGGGCCGCGGCGTGCGCCGCACTGACCTGCACACCGCGTTGCACCGGGCGGCGCTCGCCGCGGGGGTGGAGCTGCTGCCGGCCCGCGTGACGGACGTCCAGCAGGACACCGACTCGGTCACGGCCGCCGGCGTCCGCGCCCGCTACCTGCTTGCCGCGGACGGGCTGCACTCGCGGGTGCGCGGCGTGCTCGGTCTCGACCGGCCCGCACCCGGGCCGGCGCGCTACGGGCTGCGTCGCCACGTCGAGCTGACGCCCTGGACCGACCACGTCGAGGTGCACTGGGGGGCCGACGCCGAGGCCTACGTGACGCCGGTGGGGGAGCGGGCGGTCGGGGTCGCCGTCCTGACCTCGCAGCGGCGGACGTTCGACCAGCACCTGCAGGCCTTCCCCGCGCTCGCCCGACGGCTGGCGGGAGCCGCGCCGCTGGACGACGTGCGAGGTGCAGGTCCGTTGCGGCAGCGGGCATCCCGCCGCACGACCGGCCGCGTCCTGCTCGTCGGGGACGCCGCTGGGTACGTCGACGCCCTCACCGGCGAGGGGATCGCGGTAGGCCTCGCCTCGGCCCGCGCGGCGGTCGAGTGCGTGCTGGCCGGGCGGCCCCAGGACTACGAACGGGCCTGGCACCGCGCCACCCGGCGCTACCGCTGGATCACCGCGTCGCTGCTGTGGGCGGCCGAGCGCCCGGCGGCCCGGCGCGCCGTCGTCCCGGCGGCCGTGCGCCTGCCCCGCGTGTTCGCCGCGGCCGTCGACCAGCTCGCCGGCTGAGTCAGCCGATCGAGCGGCAGGGGCGCGCGCGCAGGTCGGCCACGTAGTCGTCGGGCGCACCCGCGGCCTGGGCGGCCTCGGCGATCTCGCCGAGGTAGTGCGCCGAGGGCAGGCCCCCCTCGTAGGCGTCGAGCACGTACACCCAGGCCGCCTCGTCGCCGTCGAGCGTGTGCACCCGCACGCGCAGCTTGCGGTAGTAGCCCAGCTCGGCGCCCTCCCACTCGTCGAGCAGCGCCTCGTCGCGGGCCGTGATGTCGTAGAGGGCGACGTACACCTGGGCGTCAGGCGCCTCGACGATGGTCGCGAGCGAGCCCTGCCAGCCGAGGTCCTCGCCGCCGAACGTGAGGCGCCAGCCGTTCAGCCATCCCGTGCCGCACGGAGGCGAGTGGGGTGCGCGCTCGAGCATGCGGCGCGAGTCCAGGTTGCTGCCGTACGCGGCGTACAGGGGCATGGGGCCAGGTTAGGGGGTCGATGGTTGGATGGACGTCGTGAGCAGCCCCTCAGCGAGCGCAGTCGCGAGCAGCCCACCGCACCGGGTCGTCGTCGTAGGAGGCGGTCCGGGCGGGTACGAGAGCGCGCTCGTGGCAGCGCACCTGGGCGCCGAGGTCACCGTCGTCGACCGCGACGGGCTGGGCGGCGCCGCGGTGCTCACCGACTGCGTGCCGAGCAAGGCGCTGATCTCCACCGCCGACTTCATGGGCCGCTTCTTCCTGGCCGCCGGCTACGGCGTGCGCCTCGCCGAGCCGCCGAAGCCGGGCCAGGTGGCCACCGCCGACCTCGCCGTCGTCAACCGGCGCGTTCTCGACCTCGCCCGGGCCCAGAGCGACGACATCGGTGCGAGGCTCGAGCGCGACGGCGTCCGCGTCGTCCGGGGGGTCGGTCGGCTCGCCGGCGCCGAGCGGGTCGTCGTCCACGCCGACGACGGTGGCACGCAGACCCTCGACGCCGACGTCGTCCTCATCTCGACCGGTGCGCGCCCGCGCGAGCTGGCGAGCGCGCTGCCCGACGGCGAGCGGATCCTCACCTGGCAGCAGGTGTACGACCTCCAGACCGTGCCCGAGCACGTCGTGGTGGTGGGCTCGGGTGTCACCGGCGCCGAGTTCGCCCACGCCTACCTCGGCCTCGGCAGCCAGGTCACCCTCGTCAGCTCGCGCGACCGCGTCCTGCCCGGCGAGGACCCGGACGCAGCCGAGGTCATCGAGGACGTCTTCCGCCGCCGCGGCATGAACGTGCTCGACCGCTCGCGCGCCGAGTCCGTCGTCCGTGACGGTGACGGCGTGCTGGTGACCCTCACCGACGGACGCACCGTCTCCGGCTCGCACTGCGTCATGGCTGTGGGGTCGGTGCCCAACACCGAGGACCTCGGCCTCGACACCGCCGGCGTCGCGCTCACGCCGTCCGGGCACGTGCAGGTCGACGGGGTGTCGCGCACGACCGCACGGGGCGTGTACGCGGCCGGCGACTGCACCGGCGTGCTGCCGCTGGCGTCCGTGGCGGCCATGCAGGGCCGGATCGCCATGCAGCACGCACTGGGCGACGCCGTCCACCCGCTCAACCTGCGCACGGTAGCGGCCAACATCTTCACCGACCCCGAGATCGCCACCGTCGGTTGGTCGGTGCCCGCGCTCGAGGAGGCCGGCATCGCCTTCGACTCGGTGATGCTGCCGCTCGCCACCAACCCGCGGGCGAAGATGCAGAACGTCCGCGACGGCTTCGTGAAGCTGTTCTGCCGCACCGGCACCGGGATCGTCATGGGTGGTGTGGTGGTGGCCCCGCGCGCCTCGGAGCTGATCTTCCCCGTGGCGCTCGCGGTGCAGGCCAAGCTGACCGTCGACCAGGTCGCGGCGACGTTCACCGTCTACCCCTCGATGTCGGGGTCGATCGCCGAGGCGGCCCGCCAGCTCCACACCCGCCCCTGACCCACCCCCCGCACCCAGCCGCCGCACTTCACCAAAGAACTGGGGTTATGGTCGCCTCGAGACCCCAGATCTTTGGGGATGTGCGGTCCGTCAGGCCCTCCGCTGCGCCACTGCCGCCCGCACCGCCGCCACGAGCTTCTCCGGCTGAGCCAACATCTCCGCCGTCACGTGGACCACGATCCATCCGGCCGCAGTCAGCGCATTGATGCGCGCGCGGTCCTTGGCGAGCTGCTCGCGCAGGGAGTGCCAGCCACCGTCGTACTCGATGGCGATCTTCAGCTCCTCGAGGGCCAGATCCACCCGTGCGACACTGCGCCCGTCGTGGCGCACGATCACCTGCGGGACGACGTCGAACCCAGCGCCGCGCAAGATGACCCGACACCTGGACTCCGGCATCGACTCGGACCGGCTGTCGATCAGGTCGGCGGCGGCTCGGACCTTGACCACGTTGTTCTCGCGCCTGTTGACGAGCCAGGTGCTGAAGCGATCAGGTCGGATCAGGCCGGCGCGACAGGCCGCGTCCAGGTGCGCTACAGCGACGGGCAGGGGGTGGGGGGCTGCGAGGTTGAACGCCATGCGGTGCAGGTCGGTGACCTCTACACCATCGACGACATCACCACGCTCGAGCGCTGCCCGTTGCTGCCGGACGACGATTCCCCTGCGCTGCAGAACAGTCGCTGACTCGTGGCAGGCGACCTCCACCGGGTCCGACGCGTCCGCGAGCGGCACCCCGAGGAGCGTGGCCTGAGAGCGGCCGGTGATCGCAGACCCGCCGGGGAGCACCAACTGGACGGCATGGCACTTGAGCTCGTGCGTGAGAGGTACCCACGACGGGCGGTAGACGCCCTGCAGGACACGGCTCACGAGTGGTCCGCGCAGCTGCTCCGCAGTCAAGATCCCTTCCCGGACAACCGCTCGCCCGACGAACACCGGCGGGAGGTCACCCTTGGGTGGCTGCGCGCGTCTCATGGCCGCGATCGTCGCGCAATCTCGTGGGGCGGCGGGCGCGACGTCCGGCGCCCTGTGGACAACCCGCGCCACCCTCGCACTTCTCCGAAGATCTGGGGTTATGGAGTCGGCATAACCCCAGATCTTCGGAGAGGTGCAGGAGGGGGGAGGGGGTCAGGCGTCGGAGGCGGCCTCGGCGGGGTGGTCCTTGAGCTCGAGCAGGATCGCGCCGCTCGTGACGGTCTGGCCGATCTCGGCCTGCAGGCTCGCGACCACGCCGGACTTGTGGGCGGTGATGGGCTGCTCCATCTTCATCGCCTCGAGGACGACGACGATCTGGCCGGCCTCGACCTCGTGGCCCTCTGCGACGGTGATCTTCACGATCGTGCCCTGCATCGGGGCGGTGAGGGCGTCGCCACCGGCGGCTGCGGCCGACGACGCGCGACCGGACCGCTTGGGGGCCTTCGCCTTCGCCACCGCGCCGCCGCCGTTGCCCATCGCGAAGCCTGCCGGCAGCGAGACCTCCAGGCGCTTGCCCGCGACCTCGACGACGACGTTCTGTCGCTGCTCGGCCTCGGCGGTCGGCGCGCCGTCGCCCGCGAAGGGCTCGATGGTGTTGTCGAACTCGGTCTCGATCCAGCGCGTGTGCACGGAGAACGGGGTCTCGGCGTCGTCCGGCGCGAACGCCGGGTCACGGACCACGACGCGGTGGAACGGCAGCACGGTCGGCATGCCGTCGACGACGAACTCGTCCAGCGCCCGGCGTGAGCGCTCCAGCGCCTGCTGCCGGGTCGCGCCGGTGACGACGAGCTTGGCGAGCATCGAGTCGAAGGCGCCGCCGATGACGTCGCCGGACTCGACGCCGGAGTCGAGCCGGATGCCGGGCCCCGACGGCGGCTGGAACGTCGCCACCGTGCCGGGTGCGGGCAGGAAGCCCCGCCCGGCGTCCTCGCCGTTGATGCGGAACTCGATGGAGTGGCCACGCAGCGGCGGGTCGTCGTAGCCGAGCTCCTCGCCGGAGGCGATGCGCAGCTGCTCGCGCACGAGGTCGATGCCGCTGACCTCCTCGGACACCGGGTGCTCGACCTGCAGGCGCGTGTTGACCTCGAGGAAGGAGATCGTGCCGTCCTGGCCCACGAGGAACTCGCAGGTGCCCGCGCCGGTGTAGCCGGCCTCGCGCAGGATCGCCTTCGACGCGCGGTAGAGCTCGGCGTTCTGCTCGTCGGAGAGGAACGGCGCGGGCGCCTCCTCGACGAGCTTCTGGTGGCGACGCTGCAGCGAGCAGTCGCGGGTGGAGACGACGACGACGTTGCCGTGCGTGTCGGCCAGGCACTGGGTCTCGACGTGGCGGGGCTTGTCGAGGTACTTCTCGACGAAGCACTCGCCGCGACCGAAGGCCGAGACCGCCTCTCGCACAGCGGACTCGTAGAGCTCGGCGACCTCGTCGCGCTCGCGGGCGACCTTCAGGCCGCGGCCGCCCCCGCCGTACGCGGCCTTGATCGCGACGGGCAGACCGTGCTCGTCGGCGAACGCCAGCACCTCGTCGGCGCCGTTCACGGGGTCGTGCGTGCCGGCGACCAACGGCGCGCCGGCGCGCTCGGCGATGTGGCGGGCCTTGACCTTGTCGCCGAGGGCGTCGATGGCGTCGGGAGACGGGCCGATCCAGATCAGGCCGGCGTCGATGACGGCCTGGGCGAAGTGCGCGTTCTCGGCGAGGAAGCCGTAGCCGGGGTGGACCGCGTCCGCGCCCGCCTCGACGGCGACGGCGATCAGCTTGTCCTGCACCAGGTAGGAGTCGCCGGGCGTGGAGCCGCCCAGGGCGTAGGCCTCGTCGGCGACCTTGACGTGCAGGGCGTCGCGGTCGGGGTCGGCGTAGACGGCCACGGACGCGACGCCCGCGTCGCGGCAGGCCCGGGCGATGCGCACGGCGATCTCGCCGCGGTTGGCGATGAGCACCTTGGTGATCATGCGGTTCCCGTGTCGTCCCATCTCGCCCGCTCCGTCCGTCGTCATCCCAGCTCCCTCCGGCCCGGCGTGAGCCTAGCGAACGCCACGCCGGCCCTCGCCGAGCGCCTGCAGGTCGTCGTGGCAGCGACGCTCGAGGTCGTCCAGCTCGGTCAGGGCGGCCTCGACGTCGCGCTTGCGCTGCTCGAGCTCGGCGCGCCGGTCGTCGATCTGGTCGAGCAGGTACCGCAGCTGCCCGGCCTCGCCCGGCTGCTCGTCGTACATGTCCACGATGGTGCGGATCTCGTCGAGGGGGAAGCCGAGGCGCTTGCCCCGCAGCACGAGCTGCAGCCGGATTCGGTCGCGGGCGTGGAAGACGCGCGAGGTGCCGCGGCGCTCGGGGGAGATGAGGCCGAGGTCCTCGTAGTAGCGCACGGTGCGGTGCGTGATCCCGAGCTCCTCGGCGACCTCGGCGATCGTCCACGTGCGGCTTGCCACGAGAGGCATCCTGCTTTACGTTGACGTCAACGTCAAGAAGGAGCCGACAGTGACTGCCTTTGAGCTCAGCAAGGACCACGAGGACTTCCGGGCGGTGGTCCGTGAGTTCGCCGAGGAGCAGGTCGCACCGCACGTCGAGCAGTGGGACCGCGAGCACCGCTTCCCCGTCGAGCTGGTGCCGCAGATGGGCGAGCTGGGCCTGTTCGGCCTCGTCGTGCCCGAGGAGTACGGCGGCGCCGGAGGCGACTTCACCTCGCTGTGCGTCGCGATCGAGGAGCTCGGGCGCGTCGACCAGTCGATCGGCATCACCCTGTCGGCCGGCGTCGGCCTCGGCATCAACCCGATCCTGAGCTTCGGCAGCGACGAGCAGAAGCAGCGCTGGCTGCCCGACCTGGTCGCCGGACGCGCCCTGGCCGCCTTCGGCCTCACCGAGCCGGACGCCGGGTCGGACGCCGGGGCCACGCGCACCCGGGCGCGGCTCGAGGGCGACGGCGCGGACGCCGAGTGGGTGGTCGACGGCGCCAAGGCCTTCATCACCAACTCCGGCACGGACATCACCAGCGTCGTCACCGTCACCGCCCGCACGGGCACCTCGGATGACGGCCGGGCCGAGATCTCGGCCATCATGATCCCTTCCGGCACACCGGGTTTCACCGTCGAGCCGGCCTACAACAAGCTCGGGTGGCACGCGAGCGACACGCACGGGCTGAGCTTCGACGGCGCGCGCGTGCCCGCCGACCACCTGCTGGGTGGGCGAGGCGAGGGGTTCAAGCAGTTCCTCAAGACGCTGGACGACGGTCGCATCGCCATCTCCGCGCTGGCCGTCGGACTCGCCCAGGCCTGCCTCGAGGCGAGCACCGAGTACGCCAAGACCCGGCTCGCGTTCGGCAAGCCGATCGGCGTCAACCAGGGCGTGTCCTTCCAGGTCGCTGACGTCGCTGTGGCCGTCGAGGCCGCGCGGATGCTCACGTACAAGGCCGCGTGGCTCAAGGACCTCCACCACGAGGGCAAGCGGTCGGTCGCAGAGGTGAAGCAGGCCGCCGCCATCGCCAAGCTCTACTCGACCGAGGCCGCGGTGACCGCGACCCGGGTGGCCACCCAGATTCACGGCGGCAACGGCTTCATGGAGGAGTACCCGGTGGCCCGCTTCTACCGCGACGCCAAGATCCTCGAGATCGGCGAGGGCACGAGCGAGGTGCAGCGGATGGTCATCGCGCGCGGGCTGGGGCTGCCGTCGTGACCTACGCCCGCGACCCACGAGTCGAGCAGGTGCGAGAGCGCCTCCACGCCGCTCGCGAGGCGTCGTCCGCCCCGAGCGACAAGGCCGCCGAGAAGCTCGCCGGGCAGAACAAGCTCTACGTGCGCGACCGGATCGCGCTGCTGTTCGACGAGGGCACGTTCGTCGAGGACGGCCGCTACGCCAACGCGATGGCCGACGGCCTGCCGGCGGACGGCGTCGTGACCGGCCGCGGCCTGGTCGACGGGCGGCCCGCGATCGTGGTGGCCAACGACCCGACCGTGAAGGCCGGGTCGTGGGGCGCGCGCACGGTCGAGAAGATCGTCCGGGCGACGGAGTCAGCACTGCGAGAAGAGCTGCCGGTCTTCTGGTTCGTCGACTCCGCGGGCGCACGCATCACCGACCAGGTCGACCTGTTCCCCGGACGCCGCGGGGCCGGGCGCATCTTCCACAACCAGGTGGCGCTGAGCGGCAAGGTGCCGCAGATCTGCTGCCTGTTCGGTCCCTCTGCGGCGGGCGGCGCGTACATCCCGTCGTTCACCGACTGCGTGATCATGGTGGAGGGCAACGCCTCCATGTACCTCGGCAGCCCGCGCATGGCCGAGATGGTCGTCGGCGAGAAGGTCACGCTGGAGGAGATGGGCGGTGCGCGCATGCACTGCACCGTCTCCGGCTGCGGCGACCTGCTCGCGGTCGACGACGCGGACGCCATCGAGCAGGCCCGGCTGCTGTTCTCCTACCTGCCCTCGAGCTGGCGCGAGGCGGCGCCGTCGTACGCCGCCGAGGGGCCGGCGTCCGCGCTCGACGACACGGTGGTGCCGGAGGTCGAGAGCCAGCCGTTCGACGTCCACGACGTCATCGAGGGGATCGTCGACGACGACTCCTTCTTCGAGATCAAGCCGCTGTTCGCCGCCGAGCTCGTCACCGGGTTCGGGCGGCTGGACGGCGAGACCATCGGCATCGTGGCGAACAACTCGGCCGTCAAGGGCGGGGTGCTGTTCGCCGACAGCGCCGACAAGGCGGCGCGGTTCATCTGGTGGTGCGACGCCTTCAACATCCCCCTCGTCTACCTCGCCGACGTGCCTGGCTTCATGATCGGCTCGGACGTCGAGCGCGGCGGCATCATCCGCCACGGCGCCAAGATGGTGAGTGCGGTGTCTGAGGCGACCGTGCCCCAGGTCAGCGTCGTCGTCCGCAAGGCGTACGGCGCCGGTCTCTACGCGATGGCCGGCCCGGGCTTCGGCCCGGACGCGTGCATCGCGCTGCCTACGGCACGGATCGCCGTCATGGGCCCGGACGCCGCCGTCAACGCGGTGTACGCCAACAAGATCGCGGCCATCGAGGACCCCGCCGAGCGTGAGCAGTACGTCGCCGACCGCCGTCGCGAGTACGAGGAGGACGTCGACCTCGAGCGGCTCGTCAGCGACCTGGTGCTCGACGGCGTCGTGGAGCCCGACCAGCTGCGCCAGGAGCTGGTCCTGCGGCTGCGGTACGCCGCGCGGCGCGACCGGTCGTTCAGCGAGCGGCGCCGCGGCATCCCACCGGTCTGAGCGTTCTCACGGTCAGGCGAACAGGTGGTCGGCCCAGGTGCGCGTGTCGTCCGGCAGGCCGGGCGGGCAGGCCCACACGCCGCTGCCGGTGTGCTTGATGTACTCGTTCAGCGCGTCGTGGCGACCCAGCCGGCGCTGCAGCGTCACGAACTGCTCGGGGTCGCGCTGGAACGAGATGAAGAACAGGCCGGCGTCCAGCAGGCCGAGGTCGTCGATGCCGTCGGTGTACGAGAACCCTCGGCGCAGGATCCGCAGGCCGTCGTTGTTCTCGGGGCTGGCCAGGCGGATGTGCGCGTCGTCGGCGATCACGGGCTCGCCGTCCGCCGTGGTCGCCGCGTAGTCGGGGGCGTCGAACTCGCCGTGACCGGTGAGTGGCGCGCCGGACTGCTTGCGGCGGCCGAAGACCTGCTCCTGGTCGGCCAGGAAGTCGCGGTCCCACGACTCGACCAGCATGCGGATCCGGCGGGCCACGAGGTAGGTGCCTCCGCGCATCCACGGCTGGCGGTCGTCGTCGACCCAGACGTGCCGGCGCATCGCCGCGAGGTCCTCGCCGCGGATGTTGCGCGTGCCGTCCTTGAACCCCATCAGGTTGCGCGGCGTCGCCTGCGTGCGGCTGGTCGCGGAGGTGCGGCCGAAACCGAGCTGCGACCAGCGCATCGCGACGGTGCCCGCGCCGATGCGCGCGAGGTTGCGGATGACGTGGAAGGCGACCTGCGGGTCGTTGGCGCAGGCCTGGACGGCGAGGTCGCCACCGCTGCGGCGCGGGTCGAGCTCGTCGCCAGGGAGCGCAGGGATCGGCTGCAGGGCAACGGGTCGACGGGCAGCGAGGTCGAACCTGTCGTCGAACAGCGTCGGCCCGAAGCCCACCGTGACCGTCAGCGCGGACGGCGGCAGCCCGGCGGCCTCGCCGGTGTCGGCGGGTGGTGCGGTCGGGTCGGACGACGACCCTGGGATGGGCACACCGCGGGTCATCGCGGCCGCAGCTGCGGTCCACTCGGCGAGCAGCTCACGCAGTGCGCGCGGGTCGGACGTCGTGACGTCGAACGCCGCGAACGCGAGCCGGTCCTGCGAGGCGGTGCCGATACCGGCCTGGTGAGCGCCGTGGAACTCGATGCGCGCCGCGGCGCCAGCGGCGTCAGCCGCCTGCGAGGCGGCCGGCACGGAGGCGTGGGCGGTCGCCGCGACGGCTCCGAGGCCGGCGGTCGCGCCCGCTGCGCCGAGCCCGCCGAGGAAGCCGCGTCGGCTGATGTTGGTGGTCATGGGTCCTCCTGGGGCGACCCGCTCAGGCGATGAGCGGAGCGACCTTGCTGAGCGACTCGGCCAGGGCGTTGACCTGGGTGGTCATCGTGCGCCGCTGCTCGTCCGTGACGGCGGAGTAGTCGCGGTAGCCCTGGCCCGTGCGGTAGCGCGCCAGCGACGTCTCGACGTCCTCGAACTGCGCGCGGATCCTCGTCAGCAGGTCGGCGTCCTGCTGGCGCAGGACGGGTGACAGCACGTCGATCGCCTCGCGAGCGCCCGCGACGTTCGCCGCGAAGTCCCACAGGTCGGTGTGGCTGTACCGCTCCTCCTCGCCGGTGATCTTGCTCTTGGCCACCTCGTCCAGCAGGCCCACGGCGCCGTTGGCGATCTGGGCGGCCGTCAGCTCGACGTCGTCCATCTCGCCCTGGAGCTCGACGACGTCGCCCATCAGCTGGTCGGCGACGGCAGCGGCACCGGTCAGGTCGCGGTCCTGCCACAGCGCCTTCTCCAGCCAGTGGAACCCGGTCCACTTCTCGCCGGGGTCGACGTCGTTGACCCTGGCGTCGATGCGCGGGTCGAGGTCACCGAAGGTCTCGGCGACCGGCTCGATGCGCTCGTAGTGGCTGCGGGTGGGCGCGTAGAGGTCCTTGGCCCGCTCGAGGTCGCCGGCCTTCACCGCGTCGGTGAACGCGGTCGTCGCGGTGACGAGGTACTCGGTCTGCTCGAGCCGGTAGGCGCGGTAGGCGGCGACGGCGTCGTCCAGCTCGGGAGCGCTCGTCGCGGACGCCGCACCCTTCGCGGCCGTGACCGTGAAGGCGGACTGCTCGGTGGCCGCGTTCGGGCACAGCACGACGTACTCGCCGGCCTCCAGGCGCAGCGTGAACGTGCCGGACAGCCCTGGCGTGAGGTTCTCCTTCTCGCCCAGGATGCGGCCGTCGCGCAGCAGCTCGACCTCGGTGACGCGTCGGGCCTTGTCGTTGGTGACCTCGAAGGTGACCGGACCGGCGGGCGCGCTGGCCGGCTCAGCGGTGCAGCCGTCGTCCGTGGCGGTCACCGCGACGGTGCTCGCCCCGGCGGCCGGGGTCGCGTCGTCACCGCAGCCCGTCAGGGCCAGGGTCGTCGCCGCGGCGGCGGCCACGAGGGCGGCCTCGCGGGCAGGGAGCATCGAGGCGGGGCCTTTCGGTGGAGGGAGCGGGATCAGGCGTCGGACGCGACGCGGGTGGCGGCAGGCTGGGTGGCGGTGCGCCGCGCACGAGGGCGCCAGAGCACGACGAGCAGCATGGGGACGAGGTAGGCGGCCCAGGCCAGCACCTCGACGAGCGTCGGCTTGGGCTGGATGCCGAGCACGCCGGTGAGCAGCGCGGCCTGCGCGGTGCCGGGTGCGACGACGCCCGAGAGGTCGGCGAGGGCGTGCTGACCGGCGTTGAGCCAGCCGGCCTCGTGGGCGGTGTGCACGGAGGTCATCAGCAGCCCCGCCGCGACGACCACCAGCACGGCGCCGGTCGCGGTGAAGAAGCGCTGCAGGTTGATCCGGACGCCACCGCGGTAGATGCCGTAGCCGATGGCGAGTGAGACGGCGATGCCGAGCACCGCCCCCGCCGACGCGGCTGCGGCGTCCGTGCTGCTCTGGAACACCGACAGCAGGAACACGGCGGTCTCGAACCCCTCACGCAGCACCGCGAGGAACGCCATGGCCACCAGCGCCTTGGCCGAGCCGGACGCGAGCGCGGACGCCGCCGCTGACTCCAGGCCGCCCTTGAGCAGGCGGGCGTTGCGGCGCATCCACAGGATCATCCAGGTGACCATGGCGACGGCCAGCAGGCCGATGACGGTCTCGAGGGCCTCCTGCTCGCGTTGGGGCAGGCTGCGCTCGACGGCGTGCAGGCCGACGCCGACGGCGAGGCACAGGACGACGGCGGCGCCGACGCCCAGCCAGATCTGGCGCAGGGCGTCGCGACGGCCCTGGCGGCTGAGGAACGCCGCGATGATCCCGACGATCAGCGCCGCCTCGAGTCCCTCGCGCAGACCGATGACGAACGTCGGCAGCACGGCATGCTCCTTGGTAGTAGGTAAGGCTTACCTAACCAACGAGCGGCGGTGCGCGTCAAGTCAGCGGTCGCCCCACAGGTCGGTCCAACGCACGCCGCACTCGCCCAGCAGGTCGCGCAGCACCGGCAGGCTGACGCCGACGACGGTGTGATGGTCGCCCTCGATCCCGCGGACGAACGCGCCACCGAGGCCGTCGGTGGTGAACGCGCCGGCCACGCTGAGCGGCTCGCCGGTCGCGACGTAGGCGGCGATCTCCTCGTCCGAGACGTCCGCGAAGTGCACGGTGGTCGACGCGACGGCTCCGAGCGTGGCGCCGCTGCCGCCGTCGTCGGGGTCGCGCAGGTCGACCAGCCAGTGCCCGGTGTGCAGGACGCCGGACCCGCCGCGCATCTGCCGCCAGCGGGCGCTCGCCTCGGCGGCGTCCTTCGGCTTGCCGTGCAGTGCGCCGTCCAGCTGGAGCACCGAGTCGCAGCCCAGCACGAGGCAGTCCTCGCGGCCGGAGGCGACGTCCTCGGCCTTGGCCCGCGCGAGCAGCAGCGCGACCTGGTCGGCGTCGAGCTCCCCGTACGTCTCGCGGGCGGCGGCGACGGCGGCGTCCTCGTCGACGTCCGACACCTGGACCTCGGGCTCGATGCCGGCGGAGCGCAACGTCTTCAACCGTGCCGGCGACGCCGAGGCCAGCACCAGTCGCGCGGGCACCGGGCTCACGCCAGCAGCGCCTCTCGCAGGACGTCGAGCCCGACCGACCCGAGGTCGAGCGCCCGGCGGTGGAACTTGGCCAGGTCGAACGACTCGCCCTCGCGAGCCCGCACCTGCTCGCGCGCATCCAGCCAGAGGCGCTCGCCGACCTTGTAGGACGGCGCCTGGCCGGGCCAGCCGAGGTAGCGGTCGACCTCGAAGCGCAGGAACGACTCGGGCATGTTCACCTTGTGCCGGAAGAACTCCCAGGCCTTGTCGGCGTCCCAGGTGCCGCCGCCGAGCTCGGCCGGAGCGTCCTTGCGGCAGTGCACGCCGATGTCGAGCGCGACGCGCGCCGCGCGCATCCGCTGCCCGTCGAGCATGCCCATCCGGTCGCCCGGGTCGTCGAGGAAGCCGAGGTCGGCCATGAGCCGCTCGGCGTAGAGCGCCCAGCCCTCGCCGTGGCCGCTGACCCAGCAGCCCAGCCGGCGCCACCGGTTGAGCAGCGCCGAGCGGTAGACCGTCTGCGCCACCTGAAGGTGGTGCCCGGGGACGCCCTCGTGGTAGACGGTCGTGGTCTCGCGCCACGTGCCGAAGCCGGTGACGTCCTCGGGCACCGACCACCACATGCGGCCCGGCCGCGAGAAGTCCTCGCTGGGGCCGGTGTAGTAGATGCCGCCCTCGTGGGTCGGTGCGATGCAGCACTCCAGGCGCCGCACGGGCTCGGGGATGTCGAAGTGCGTGCCGGCCATGGCCTCGACGGCGGCGTCGCTCAGCTGCTGCATCCACCGCTGCAGCGCGTCGGTGCCGTGCAGCTGGCGGGCGGGGTCGTCGTCCAGCGCCTGCATCGCCTCGTCGGGCGTGGAGCCGGGCTTGATCTGCTCGGCGACCTCACGCATCTCGGCCTCGATGCGGGCGAGCTCGGCCAGGCCCCAGTCGTAGGTCTCGTCGAGGTCGACGGTGGCGCCCAGGAAGTACCGCGAGCGCAGCTGGTACTCCTCGCGGCCCACGGCGTCCTCGGTGCGGGCGACGGGCAGCAGCTCCTCACGCAGGAAGGTCGCCAGGTCACCGAAGGCCTGTGCGGCAACGCCTGTGGCCTGCGTGAGGTCGCCGGCCACGGATTGCGGGAGTGCGCCGTCGCCGGTGCGCGCGCCGGACGCGAGCTCGGCGAAGAAGCCGTTCGCGGAGGCGTGCTGCTCGGCCTGCGCGGCGCACTTCTCGACCTGGCGGCGGGCCGGGGTGACGCCGCGGGCCATGCCCGTGCGCAACGACGCGACATACTGCTGCATGGCCTCGGGCGTGCGGGTGAGTCGCGTGGCGATGGTCGCCCAGTCGTCCGGGGTGTCCTTGCTCATCAGGTCGTAGACCGAGCGCAGGCTCTGCAGCGGGCTCGCCAGGACGTTGAGGTCGTGGTCGTCCGCCTCGATGGCGTACAGCTCCTCGGCCAGACCGAGCCGCTCGCGCAGGGCGGCGACGGTGACGCGGTCGACGTCGTCGGCCGGCTCGACGCCGTCCAACGCGCGCAGCGTGCGCAGACCGACCTCACGCCGAGCGGCGTGCCCGTCGGGGGAGTAATCGGTGAGCTCGGTCTCGTGGCCGGGCACGCCGAGCGACGTGGCGGCGATGGGATCGTGCGCGATCTCGGCGTCGAGGTGCGCGTCGGCGATCTCGTCGACGGCGGTACGTGGGCGAACGGCGTCTGTGGTGTCGGTCACGCCGGTCACCCTAGCCGCGGCGAGCGAAAACCGTTGGTCGCACTGACGTCGGCGTGCCTAGCGTGGAGTCTCATGGGCGCCACGCAGCTCGGCACCGTCGGTCGCGTCGACCTCGCGGACGACGCGCTCCTGCGTCAGCTCTTCGAGGTCGAGGCGGCCAGCAAGCGGGCGGGTCGTCCGTGGCACGACCCGGAGTCGGGGGCGGCCTTCGCGGCCGACCAGCGGTTCGTCGACCCGGGCGAGGACCACCTGCTGTGGGCCGCGTGGTGGGACGGTCAGCCGGTGGGCCTCGCGCACGGGTGGTTCCCGGTCACCGACAACGTCGACAAGGCCTACTGCCTGGTGGAGGTCGAGCCGCAGGCGCGTGGGCGGGGACTCGGCACCGCGCTGCTCGAGACCGTGCTCGACGAGGTCCGGCGGCGCGGCCGCCGAGAGGTGCTGTCGGAGCTGCTCGTGCCGTTGGACGCCGGCGCCGACCACCCGTACCGCCGCTTCGCCGAGCGCCACGGCTTCGCCGAGGCGAGCCGGGACTCCATGCGGCACCTGGCGCTCCCGGTCGCCGCGGCCCGGCTTGATGGGCTCGAGGCGCAAGCGCGCCAGGCGTGGTCGGGCCGCTACCGGCTGGAGACGTACGTCGGCGGCGTGCCCGAGCACCTGCAGGCGTCCTTGTGCGACACCGAGAACCAGCTCGCCGTCGACGCGCCGGGCGGCACGGTCGAGTACGAGCCGGAGTCGTTGACGCCCGAGCGCTACCGCGAGCGGCTTCGGCTGTTCGCCGACATGGGTCGTGAGCGGATCACGACCGTCGCGGTGGACGGCGACGACCAGGTCGTGGCGTACACCGACCTCGTCGTGGGGTCAGGCACGCGCACGTCGGTGTGGCAGTGGGGAACGCTGGTGCGGCGCGAGCACCGCGGCCACCGGCTCGGGCTCGCCGTCAAGGTCGAGAACCTGCGCCACCTGCAGGCTGCCCACCCCGAGCGCACCGTCGTGATGACCGGCAACGCGGACGTCAACGAGCACATGCTGGCCATCAACGAAGCGCTCGGCTTCCGGCTCGCCGAAGCCTGCCCCCAGCTGCAGCGCCGCCTCTGACCCCCACTGTCGTGGCACTGACCCGACAGCAGGGAAGTAGGGGGCGCGGTGGAGACGGCTTGCGACGTTGCGTCAGAGACCCGCCTTCTTGACCCCGTACACCGCTTGAGCGTGGGTGTAGCCATCGCCCGCAGGCGACTCGAGCTGTTGGGTCAACCCGTTGCGCGAGAAGTGCATCATGCTCAGGTACTCCTTCGCGGCTTTGGCCGCCTGCTCGTTCCAGTTCACCTTGAGGTGATCCACGGCGAAGGTGGCGTCCTTGACGGAGTAGCCGTCGCCGGCGGAGGAAGAGAGCTGCTGAATGAGACCCTTGCGGCTGAATGCCTTGAAGCTCAGGTAGTCCTGCGCCGATGCGATCGCGTTCTCCTGAGCGACGGTCAGGGCCTTGGTCGGCTTCGGCTTGGGCTTGGCAGCGGCCTTGGCGGTCGTCGTGGTCGAGCTGGAGGGCGCGACGGGCGTGGTCGATGTCGTCGTCGAGCTCGAGCTGGGCTGCGCCGCGGAGGTGAAGGCGGTCTGCGTCTCAGGGTCGTTGCCGCTGAGTGCCGCACTGACGACGCTGATGGCCACGATCGCCCCGACGGCAACGCCCAGGACCTTCAGTGTGCGCCTGCTCTTGCCTCGCTTGCCCTCATCGCCATCTGTCTGGTCATCGAGCCACAGGTTCCACCCGGCCGGCGCAGGGCCCCAGCTCGCGTCGGGCTGCCAGTCTGGCGGCGGCGTCCATCCCTCGGGAGGAGTCGGCCAGTTGGGCGGCGGATTGAAGGTCTTCATCTGGTTCCCCTAGGTGCCGTTGGCCAAGCGCAAATGTGCGCTTGTCGAAGATTGATCGGCAGAATTCAACGTTGGCCAAAGGCAAGGGAGCAGATCGATCCAGATGAGCGGGAGTGACGGGCAAGCGGTCTCCGTGCAGGAGCTCAGCCTCCGAACACGAAGTCAGCGGGGCAGGGCGCTCGCGCGCCAGGCACCGCGGCCCGGCGCGGGGGCACCATGCGGACGGCCGGAGGCCGCCCACTGCGAGCGCGGCGCAGCTGGCGCGGGCGCGTCACCACCCGACGCGGCCGCGAGCACGACGACGAGGGCGGCGACGTCCTGCGGCGTGGGGTCGCCCCGGACGACGCGCAGCACCGGCGGCTCCGGCTTCGGCTCGTCGCTCACAGCGGGATGTTCCCGTGCTTCTTGGGCGGCAGCGTCTCGCGCTTGGTCTGCAGCACCCGCAGCGCCTTGATGATGTACGACCGCGTGTAGGACGGCGGGATGACGGAGTCGACGTACCCGCGCTCGGCCGCGATGTAGGGGTTGGCGAGGGTGTCCTCGTACTCGGTGATGAGTCGCTGGCGGGCGGCCTCGACGTCCTCACCGCGCTCGGCGACGGCCTTGAGCTCGCTGCGGTAGACGATGTTCGCCGCACCCTGGGCGCCCATGACGGCGATCTGGGCGGTGGGCCAGGCGAGGTTGATGTCGGCGCCGAGGTGCTTGGACCCCATGACGTCGTAGGCGCCGCCGTAGGCCTTGCGCGTGATCACCGTGATCTTCGGGACGGTGGCCTCGGCGTAGGCGTAGATCAGCTTGGCCCCGCGACGGATGATGCCGTTCCACTCCTGGTCGGTGCCGGGCAGGAAGCCGGGGACGTCGACGAAGGTCAGCACCGGGACGTTGAACGCGTCGCAGGTGCGCACGAACCGCGCGGCCTTCTCGGACGCGTCGATGTCGAGGGTGCCCGCGAACTGCATCGGCTGGTTCGCGACGACGCCCACGCTGCGGCCCTCGATGCGGCCGAAGCCGACGACGATGTTCGGGGCGAAGAGCGCGTGCACCTCGCAGAACTCGCCGTCGTCGAGGACGTGCTCGATGACGGTGTGCATGTCGTAGGGCTGGTTGGCCGAGTCGGGGATGAACGAGTCGAGGAACTCGTCCTCCTCGGCGACGGTCTCGTCGACGGCGCTGTCGAACACCGGCACCTCGTCGAGGTTGTTGCTCGGCAGGTACGAGAGCAGCTGCTTGACGTACTCGATCGCGTCGTCCTCGTCGGAGGCGAGGTAGTGCGCGTTGCCGCTCTTGGTGTTGTGCGTGCGCGCGCCGCCGAGGTCCTCCATCGAGACGTCCTCACCGGTGACGGTCTTGATGACGTCCGGGCCGGTGATGAACATCTGCGAGGTCTGGTCGACCATCACGACGAAGTCGGTGAGCGCGGGGCTGTAGACGTGGCCGCCGGCCGCAGCGCCCATGATCAGCGAGATCTGCGGGATCACCCCGCTGGCGTGCACGTTGCGCTGGAAGATCTCGCCGTACAGGCCGAGCGAGACCACGCCCTCCTGGATGCGCGCGCCGCCGCCCTCGTTGATGCCGACGACGGGGCAGCCGATCTTCATCGCGAGGTCGAGCACCTTGACGATCTTCTCGCCGTACACCTCGCCGAGGCTGCCGCCGAACACGGTGACGTCCTGGCTGAACACCGCGACCGGGCGCCCGTCGACCGTGCCGTAGCCGGTGACCACGCCGTCCCCGTACGGCCGGTTCTTCTGCTGGCCGAAGTTGGTCGAGCGGTGGCGCGCGAGCTCGTCCATCTCGACGAACGAGCCGCCGTCGAGCAGCGCTTCGACGCGCTCGCGGGCGGTCTTCTTGCCCTTGGCGTGCTGCTTCTCCACCATGCGTGCGGAGCCCGCGTGCACCGCCTCGTCGTTGCGGCGGTGCAGGTCGGCGAGCTTGCCGGCGGTGGTGTGGATGTCCGGCTGGGGCGTGGCGTCGTCGGCTGAGAGATCTGGCACGGGCCGCAGCCTAGTGCGCGCACGCGCCGTAGCCTCAACAGCGTGACCGACCACACCTCCTGGGCCGACCTGTCGCGCCCGCCGCTGCGGGCCGAGCCGCTGCGTCGGGCGCTCGTCGGGGGCGGTGGGCCGTGGACGTCCCTGGACGTGGTGGCCGCGACCGGCTCCACGAACGCAGACCTGGCCGCGCGAGCCCGCGCCGGCACGGCCGCGGCCGGTGCCGTGCTGACCACCGACGACCAGCGGGCCGGGCGTGGCCGGCGCGACCGGAGCTGGACGGCGCCCCCGCGCTCGGCCGTCGCGGTGTCCGTGCTCGTGCAACCGGACGCCGTACCCCGCGCGGCGTGGTCGTGGCTGCCGCTGGTCGTGGGGGTCGGCGTGGTCGACGCGCTGGTGCGCGTGGCCGGGCTGGACGCCCGGCTGAAGTGGCCCAACGACGTGCTCGTGGGCGACCTGAAGGTCTGCGGCGTGCTGGCCGAGGTCGTCGAGCTCGACCAGGGCGCAGCCGTCGTCGTGGGCGTCGGGATCAACGTGAGCCAGAGCGCCGAGGAGCTGCCCGTGCCGACGGCCACGTCGCTGGCCCTCGCCGGTGCGGCGACGACCGACCGCGACACCGTGCTGCGCGCGGTGCTGCGGTCGGTCGGCGTGCGCTACCTCGCCTGGGTCGAGGCGGCGGGCGACCCGCGGCGCAGCGGGGTCGGCGCGGCGTACCGCGAGCGCTGCTCCACGATCGGCCGGCGGGTGCGGGTCGACCTGCCCGGCGAAGGCGCCCTGGAGGGCGAGGCCGAGGGGGTCGACGACGACGGCCGGCTGCTGGTGAACGCCGCTGGCGCCGGCGTGCGGGCGCTCGCAGCGGGCGACGTCGTCCACGTTCGACCCGCACCGGCGAGCGACACGCCCTCCGGCGCGGCCCCTGACACGGCATGATCTGACCATGGCTTACCCGCGCAGGCTCCTGTCGCAGGACGAGGAGGTCGAGCTCGAGCTCCACCCGCACTGGAAGGCGCTGGTGGTGCCGGTGCTCGCGCTGCTCGTGGTGGTGCCGCTGGCGTCGTTCGCCGCGGCGCGGATCCCGACGGGCGACGCCCAGACGGTGCTGCGGTGGGGCGTGGCCGCCCTCGCGCTCGTCGTCCTCGTGGTCACCACGCTGCTGCCCTTCCTGCGCTGGGTGACCACGCACTACGTGGTCACCGACCGCAGGCTCATCACCCGGCGGGGGATCATCGCCCGCACCGGGCGCGACATGCCGCTCAGCCGGATCAACGACATCTCGTTCTCGCACACCGTGCTCGAGCGGGTGCTCGGGTGCGGCACGCTCGTCGTGGAGTCCGCCGGAGAGCGCGGCCAGCTGACGCTGGACGACGTGCCCGGCGTCGAGACGGTGCAGCGCAGGCTCTACGAGCTCGCCGACGCCATGGGTGAGCGCTGGGACGACGAGGACCACGACCGCCCGCATGCCTGAGCAGCCCGCCCAGCCGCTGCCGGTGCCGGACGACGCGGCGCTGCTCAAGGCCCCGCGCACCCTGCGCCGCAGGGAGGTCAGCCAGGCGGCCGGGGTGTCGCTGCTGTCGGCACGCAAGTTCTGGCGCGCCCTCGGCTTCCCGATCGTGGCGGACGAGGACGAGGCGTTCACCGACGAGGACGTCGCCGCGCTGCGCAGCGTCACCGGGCTGGTGCGCGACGGCCTCATGGACGAGGCGACCGCGCTGGGCATGACGCGCGCCGTCGGCCGCTCGGTCGACCGCCTCGCGACGTGGCAGGTGCAGCTGCTCGCCGAGTACGTCGCCGGCCTGGACGCCGAGTCCGCCGCCGTCGCCACGGCCGACCGGGCCGCGGCCCGCCGCACCGCCGAGCTGTTCGCCGAGATCGCCGACCGGCTGGAGCCGCTGGTGGTCTACGCGTGGCGACGGCAGGCGGCGTCCGCGCTGGCCCGGATCATGGCGGACGCCGAGCCGGACTCCGAGCTGGCGGCGGCCGTCACCGGCGGCGCAGACGGCACCGACGGTCACGACCACGACCCGATGACGACCGTGCGCGCCGTCGGGTTCGCCGACCTCGTGTCGTTCACGCGGGTCGTGCGCCGGCTGTCGGAGCGCGAGCTGGCGGCGCTGGTGCAGCGCTTCGAGGCCGTCGCGTCCGACGTCGTCACCGCGCACGGCGGTCGCGTCGTCAAGACCGTCGGCGACGAGGTGCTCTTCGTGGCGAGCCCGGGGGCACCCGCCGCGCGGATCGCGTTGGGCGTCGCCGAGGAGATCGGCCGCGACGACCTGCTGCCGGAGGTGCGGGTGGGGATGTCGACCGGGCCCGTGGTCGGGCGCCTCGGCGACGTGTTCGGCACCACGGTCAACCGCGCCAGCCGGCTCACCGCGCTCGCCCGCCCGGGCACCGTGCTCGTGGACGTCGCCACCGTGCACTCGCTCAGCGACGTCCCGGACGTCGAGGTGCACCAGCTGCGCGGTCGCTCGCTGCGCGGCATCGGCCACGTGGTGCCGTGGGTCCTGCGACGCCGGACGGCCTGACCTTCGCTAGCGTGCGGCCTGTGACCACCGACGCGCTCGCCGCCGAGCTGCCCCAGGACCTCGAGAACGTCACGTTGCGCGCACTGACCGACCACGTCGTCGAGCTGGTGCTCGACCGGCCGCAGGCGATGAACGCGGTGTCGACGGCGATGGCCCGCGACCTGGTGACGGCCACGACGGCGCTCGCGGCCAGCCGGCGCACCCGCGCCGTGGTCGTCTCGAGCGCGGCCGAGCGCGCCTTCTGCGTGGGCGCGGACCTCAAGGAACGCAACGGTTTCAGCGACTCCGAGCTCGTCGCGCAGCGCCTCCTCACGGGCCCGGCGTACCGGGGCGTGCTCGACCTGCCGATGCCGGTCGTGGCGGCCGTGCACGGGTTCGCGCTGGGCGGGGGCTTCGAGATCGCCCTGTCGTGCGACCTGATCGTGGCCGACGAGAGCGCGGTCGTCGGGCTGCCGGAGGTCAGCGTCGGCGTCATCCCCGGCGGTGGCGGCACTCAGCTGCTCACCCGTCGAGTGGGCTGGTCGCGAGCCGCCGACCTCGTGTTCACCGCGCGGCGGTTGTCGGCGTCCGAGGCGCTCGCGCACGGGTGCGTCGACCGCGTGGTGCCCGCGGGGACGGCGCGCGCGGCGGCCGTCGAGCTCGCGACGGCCATCGCGGCGAACTCCCCGACGGGCCTGCGCCAGGCCAAGCGCGCGATGCGCCTCGGCCTCGACGTCGACCTCGCCACCGGCCTGGCCGTCGAGGACTCCGCCTGGCGAGCCACCGCGTTCTCGCCCGACCGGGCCGAGGGGGTGAGGGCGTTCAACGAGCGCCGTCCACCGCAGTGGCCGAGCGACGAGTGAACGCCCTGCCCCTACGATGACCGCCATGACTCGGGTGCTGCTCGCGGAGGACGACGCGTCCATCGCCGAACCACTCGCCCGCGCGCTGCGGCGCGAGGGGTACGACGTCGACGTCCGCTCGGACGGCCCCGGGGCCCTCGCCGGTGCGGGTGAGGGGGTCGACCTGGTCGTGCTCGACCTCGGGCTGCCCGGCATGGACGGCCTGGACGTGTGCCGCGAGCTGCGGGCGCGGGGCAGCGAGGTGCCGGTGCTGGTCCTGACGGCGCGCGCCGACGAGGTCGACACCGTCGTGGGCCTGGACGCCGGTGCCGACGACTACGTGACCAAGCCGTTCCGGCTCGCCGAGCTGCTGGCCCGGGCGCGGGCCCTGCTGCGCCGCGGCGGCCACGACCCCGAGCCGCCGCCGTCGGCACGGGTGCGCATCGACGCCGAGGCGCGCCAGGCCTTCCTGGACGACGAGGAGCTGCAGCTCACCGCCAAGGAGTTCGACCTGCTGCGGGTGCTCGTGCGCGAGGCCGGCCGCGTCGTGCCGCGCGAGCAGCTGATGCGCGAGATCTGGGACGCCGACTGGTACGGCTCGACCAAGACGCTGGACATGCACGTCTCGTGGCTGCGCCGCAAGCTCGGCGACGAGGCCGGTCAGCCGCGCTTCATCGCCACGGTGCGTGGCGTGGGCTTCCGCTTCGAGCGCGACGTCTGACGGCTGCTGTGCGGGCTCGGCTGCTCCGCTCGTCGCTGCTGGCGGCTGCGGTGGGTGTGCTGCTCGTCGGGCTCCCGCTGCTCGGCCTGGCGACCTGGGAGACCACGCGTCAGGCGCAGCACGACCTCGCGCAACGCGCCGACGACATCCTGCTGGTGCTGCAGTCGCGGACCGACGAGCCGCTCGACCGCCTCCAGGGCCAGGTGGACGGGGTGCTCAGCGGCGGCCGGTACGGCGACGACATGCGCGCCACCGTCACGACGGCGGACGGCCGGCTGGCGGTCGGGCCCGAGCCCGAGGGCGGCGTCATCAGCCGTACGCGCTCGGCCGACGGCGCGGAGGTGACCGTCGTGCTGCCGCGCGGCGCCATCAGCGGGCAGCTCGCCCGCTGGGCGCTGGCCATCGCGGTGCTGTCGGTGCTCGCCTTCGCGCTCGCGGCGCTCACCGCCGTCGGTCAGGCGCGCCGGCTGAGCCGACCGCTCGCCGTTCTCGCCGACAACGCCGAGCGGCTCGGAAGGGGCGAGTCGCGGCTGCGCACCGTGCGCTCGGGCGTCCCCGAGCTCGACCGCGTGGCCGCGGGTCTGGCCCGCAGCGCGGACTCGATGGCAGCCGCACTCGCCGCCGAGCGCGACTTCGCCTCGGACGCCAGCCACCAGCTGCGCACGCCGCTCACCGCGCTGTCGATGCGGCTGGAGGAGATCTCGACCAGCCGCGACCTGGACGAGGTGCAGGAGGAGGCGCGCATCGCCCTCAACCAGGTCGAGCGCCTCACCCAGGTGGTCGACAGCCTGCTGGCCCGCTCGCGGCTCACCCGACGCACGGCCATCGCACCGATCGACCTGGAGCTGGTGCTGGAGGAGCAGATCGAGGAGTGGTCGCCGGCCTTCCGCGAGCGGCGCCGTCGCCTCGAGCTGCGTCCCGTGGAGCCGGTGCGGGTGATCGCGACGTCGGGCGCCTTGTCGCAGGTCCTCGCGACCCTGATCGAGAACAGCCTGCAGCACGGCGACGGCGTGGCGACGATCACCGCGCGGCGCACGGGGCGGTCGGTCGTGGTCGAGGTGACCGACGAGGGCCCGGGAGTGCCACCCCACCTCGGCTCGCGGGTCTTCGAGCGCACCGTGAGCAGCAGCGGCAGCACCGGCCTCGGGCTCGCGCTGGCCCGCGACCTCGCCGAGGCCGACGGCGGCCGGCTGGAGCTCGTGCGCGCCAGCCCGCCGGTCTTCGCGCTGTTCCTCAACGCCCCCGAGTAGGACGAGGCTCAGGGCGCGTCGGTGAGCACGCCCTCCGCGGCGAGCTCCTGGCGGAACACGAACGTGCGGTAGGCCCAGAACCGGAACAGCGTGCCCAGCACGAGCCCGACGCCGTTGGCCGAGATGTTGTCGGCGCGGGCCGAGCGCAGGTCGAGGCCGTAGTGGCTCACCGCGAGGCAGCCGAGCGCGATGAGCATGCCGGCGACGTTGAAGACCACGAAGAGCGCCAGCTCGTGGGCGGCGCGGTTGCGGCGGCGGTGGCGGAACGTCCAGACGCGGTTGCCGACCCACGCGACCACGGTGGCGACGGACGCCGAGACCACCTTCGCCGTCAGCGGCTTGGTCTCCAGCGGGCCGCCGTCGCCGACGCCGAAGCGCAGCAGGTTGAACAGGCCGATGTCGACGACGAACGCGAGCGCGCCGACCGCGCCGAACTTCACCATCTCGCGGACG
Organism: uncultured Actinomycetota bacterium; assembly: GCA_963816695.1. GTDB lineage: Bacteria > Actinomycetota > Actinomycetes > Actinomycetales > Angustibacteraceae > Angustibacter. The sequence continues at coordinate 637,031 of CAWFLV010000001.1, read as the reverse complement.
ACGACGTCCATGGCCCCGCGCACGCGCTCGTACAGCGATCGCGGCGAGGTCATGGCGGTCAGGTTAGTCGCACCCGCTGCGAGCGGCCTCGCCAGAGGTCGTGCTGCCCGGGCCGGGGCAGCAACTACGCTGCTGCCCGTGGCTGAGACCAGCGCGGACGCCGTCCGCCATCCCGGTGGCTTCCCGCTCGTCGGCGTCGTCGGCGCCGGCCAGCTGGCCCGGATGATGTACGCACCGGCGGTGGCGCTGAGCATCGGTCTGCGCGTCCTCAGCGAGGCCGAGGACGCCAGCGCCGCGCTCGTCGCGGCCCAGGCTCCGCCCGGCTCGCACACCGACCTCGACGCGCTGCGCCGGCTCGCCGAGGACTGCGACGTCGTGACCTTCGACCACGAGCACGTGCCCACCGAGCACCTGCACGCGCTCGAGGAGGCCGGTGCCGTCGTCCGGCCCGGCCCGGCGGCGCTCGTGCACGCGCAGGACAAGCTGGTGATGCGCGAGCGGCTCGGCGCGATCGGCGTCCCGTGCCCACGCTGGGCGCGGGTGACGTCGTCGGCCGAGCTCGAGCACTTCGGTGCCGAGGTGGGCTGGCCGCTGGTGCTGAAGACGCCGCGCGGTGGCTACGACGGCAAGGGCGTGCTCGTCGTCGACGGGCTCGCGGACGCCGCGGACTGGTTGGGCCGCCTGCAGCCGGGGGAGGCCCTGCTCGCGGAGGAGAAGGTCGCGTTCGTGCGCGAGCTGGCCGTGCTGGTGGCGCGCAGCCCGATGGGGCAGGCTGCGGCCTGGCCGGTCGTCGAGACGGTGCAGGAGAACGGCATCTGCACCGAGGTCATCGCCCCCGCCCCCGACCTGTCCGCCGAGCGGGCCGCTGCCGCCACCGAGGCCGCGCTGAGGGTGGCCGGCGACCTCGGGGTCACCGGCGTCCTCGCGGTCGAGCTCTTCGAGGTGGACGCCAGCCCGGGGTTCGTCGTCAACGAGCTGGCCATGCGGCCGCACAACAGCGGGCACTGGACCATCGACGGGTCGGTGACCAGCCAGTTCGAGCAGCACCTGCGGGCGGTGCTCGACCTGCCGCTGGGCGACACGAGGGCGCGCGCCCGGTGGACCGTCATGGCCAACGTCCTCGGCGGCGACTACGAGGACCTCTACTCGACGTACAAGCACGTGCTCGCGCACGACCCCGAGCTGAAGGTGCACCTGTACGGCAAGGCGGTGCGTCCGGGCCGCAAGATCGGCCACGTCACCGTGTGCGGCGACGACCTCGCCGACCTGCGCGAACGCGCCCGGCACGCAGCCGACTACATCCAGGGAGTGGTGACGCAGTGAGCGAGACGACGCAGGTGGGCGTGGTCATGGGCAGCGACTCGGACTGGCCCGTGATGGAGGCCGCCGCGAAGGTGCTCGACGAGTTCGGCGTCGCCCACGAGGTGGACGTCGTGTCGGCCCACCGGATGCCGCACGAGATGGTCGAGTACGGCGCTCGCGCGTCCGAGCGCGGCCTGCGGGTCATCATCGCCGGGGCCGGCGGGGCCGCTCACCTGCCGGGCATGCTCGCGTCGGTGACGCCGCTGCCCGTCATCGGCGTCCCCGTTCCGCTGCAGCACCTGGACGGCATGGACTCGCTGCTGTCGATCGTGCAGATGCCTGCGGGCGTGCCCGTCGCGACGGTCTCGGTGGGGGGCGCGCGCAACGCCGGCCTGCTCGCCATCCGGATCCTGTCCGCCGGGTCGGACGCCGGCGCAGAGGCGCTGCGCGACAAGATGACCGCGTTCCAGGAGGAGCTGAACGCCCAGGCGAAGGCCAAGGGGGAGCGGTTGCGTGCGCGGCGATCGGGAGGCGTGGGCTTCGGTCGGTAGGGTCGTGCCATGACCTGGTTGGTGACCGGCGGGGCGGGCTACATCGGAGCGCACGTGGTCCGGGCGCTGAGGGGCGACGGCGTCGACGTCGTGGTCCTCGACGACCTCTCGACCGGCGACCCCACGCGCGTCGGGGACGTGCCGCTCGTCCGCGCGTCGTTGCTGGACCGCGAGGCGGTCGACCAAACGCTGGTCGAGCACGACGTCCGCGGCGTCGTCCACATCGCGGCGAAGAAGCAGGTGGGGGAGTCGGTCGCCGACCCGTTCTACTACTACCGGCAGAACGTGCTGGGCCAGCTGGTGCTCATGGAGGCGATGCGCGACCACGGCGTGGGGCGATTCGTCTTCTCGTCGTCGGCGGCGACGTACGGCGCGCCCGACACCGCGCTGGTCGAGGAGAAGTCGCACCTGGAGCCGGAGTCGCCGTACGGCCAGACGAAGGTCGTGGGCGAGTGGCTCGCGAAGGACGCCGAGGCCGCGTACGGCGTGCGCTCGGTGTGCCTGCGGTACTTCAACGTCGCCGGCGCGGCCGCACCCGAGCTCGGCGACCCCGAGGCGTTCAACCTCATCCCGATGGTGTTCGAGCGGCTGACCCGCGGCCAGCGCCCGCAGATCTTCGGTGACGACTACCCGACGCCCGACGGCACCTGCATCCGCGACTACATCCACGTGGCGGACATCGCCACGGCGCACGTCGCAGCGGCCCGCCACCTCGAGCGCGACGGCGACTCCCTCGTGCTCAACATCGGGCGCGGCGAGGGGTCGTCGGTGCGCGAGGTGATCGACATGATCGGTGAGGTGACCGGGCTGGACGTGACGGCTGACGTCGTCGCGCGACGTCCGGGCGACCCGCCCCGCACCGTCGCGTCGGCGGACGGGATCCGCCGCTGGCTCGGCTGGGAAGCGCAGTACGACCTGCGCGAGATGGTGACCTCGGCGTGGGCGGGCTGGACCTACCGGCATCCCGAGGTCCTGGACCTGCCCCGCGAGGCGTAGCCATCGACCCGCACGAGCACCTCGACTGGGACGGCGCTCCGCCGGGACGCCCCGTCCTGCGGGTGCCCGACGGCCCGGTCGTGGCCGGCCTGGTGACCCTGCACGGCGCGAGTGACGCCCGCGCCCGGCAACCGCTGTTCGACCAGCTCGCGCAGGCACTGACGCCCCGTGGGATCGCGGTCCTGAGCTTCGATCGCCGCGCGGTGGCGTCCGGTGACACCCCGCTCGACGTACAGGCCGCGGACGCCGTCGCAGCCGTGGCGGCGTTGACGGAGCGACTCGACCGCCCGGTCGGTCTCTTCGGCTTCAGCCAAGGCGCGTGGGCAGCGACGCTGGCGGCAGCAGATCCCGCGGTGCGGTTCCTCGTCGTCCTGGGCTGCAGCGGGGTGAGTCCAGCCGAGCAGATGCGGTACTTCACCGACGAGCAGCTCAGGCGGCGCGGGTTCACGCCCCATGACCGGGCTCGCAACCTCGAGCTGCGCGGGCTGCTGGAGGCTCGGGTTCGAGGCGATGCCGTCGCACCGGGCGACCGGCTACTGGCCCGGGCCCTTCGCTCGGCCTCGCGCGAGGCGTGGTTCTCGTCGTCGGGCCTACCCGCGACACCGCCACCGGAAGGTGCGGTCTGGGCCGACATGGACTTCGACCCCGTGCCGACCTTCGCCGCGGTGCGCGCACCGGTGCTCGCGCTGTGGGGGGAGGACGAGGAGTGCGTGCCGCGACAGGTGAGCAGGCAGCGATGGCAGGACGCAGGAGCCGACGTCCAGCTCGTCGACCTGCCGGGCTGCGGGCACTGGCCGGCCGAGGGCAGTGGACGGCCGGACTACGCAGGGTGGGACGACGACCCGCTCGCCGACAGCTTCACCACGGCCGTGGCCGACTGGCTGGACCGCCTGCTCAGTCGTCGCAGCCCGGGAGGGGTTCGGGGTGGGTGGTGACGGTGGCCCCGGTGTGCAGGGTCCAGGTGGTGTGGCGTGGTCCTCGGCCGGGGCCTGCGGACAGTCGGGATCGCACCAGGGCCAGGGTCTTGGTCTGGTGGTGGTGTCGGCACTTGGGGTCGAGGTTGGTCACGGACGTGGGGCCGCGGGGCCAGGGGTCGTCGTGGTCGAGGTCGCAGGATCGGGCGGGGCGGGGGCAGTCGTAGAAGGAGCACGTGGGTGCTTCGGCCCTGACGTGGCGGGTGATGGCGGCGCCGGGCCGGTAGCGGTGGGTGTGCTGGGGTGGTGGGTGGGCCAGGGCGGCGCGCACCGCGGCCAGCAGCGCGTCGCGGGAACGGCAGGCCGTCTGCGGGTCGGTGAGCCGCACCACGTGGGCCAGCGCGCCGGTGTGGTCGACGAGGAGGACCTGCACGGCGGTGCCTGAGGCGAGCTGGCGGGCGGCGAGCTGGCGGGCGCTGGCGGCGTCCAGCGGGGTCGGGGCGCCCAGGCCACGCAGCTGGCCGGTCGCGGCCGACCGGGGGCCGTCGGCGAGCAGGGTGTCGGCGTGCAGCACCAGGCCCAGGTCGTGCACCCGGCGCACCGGCACCACCGGCAGGGCCGCGCCGTCCCGCACGCTGCGGAACACCTCGATCAGGGCGTCGGCGCGGCGCTGGTCCAGCGTGGTGGCTTGTCCGGTCTCAGGGTCGTGGGCGGGGCGGGCGTGGGCCAGGTCGCTGAGCACCTGGTCGACGACGGTGATGTCGGCCGCGTCGGCGCGGACCTGCAGCACGCCGATCGCGTCGTCCTCGGCCCAGGCCTGCACCCGGCGGGCGGCCAGCGCGCGGGCGCGGCGGGCCGCGGCCGCGGCGGCGTCGGCGGCCACCACCGCCCGCTGCACCCGCGCCCGCCAGGCCCGCGGCGACGGACCGTCCCACACCGGCGCCTCGAGGGCGGTCACGAGCTCGGTGGCGACGGCGGCGGCGGTGGCGTCGTCCAGCACGCTGGTGGCCTCGGCCAGCACCCGCACCCGCCCGACATCCAGCCGCGCCTGCCCCAACGCGGTCAGCGCGCACGGCATCACCGTGGCCAGCCGCTCGGCCAGCCACAGCAGGTCACGGGCGCGCGACAGGCTGATGCCCAGCGTGCAGGCGATCTCATCGCCCGCGAAGTGACGCACGAACTCGCCGCGGTCACCGGCCCGCAACGCCTCGCCCGGCACGCCGGCCTCGCACTCGCCCAGCACCCCGGCCGCCCACCTGAGCCGGTCGGCCTCGCCGGCCAGCAACCGCCCCTGCACGCCCCGACCCCGCACCGTCGTGGCGGACTCCGCGGGCTCGACGCCCTCGCCCGACAGGGACGTGAGGGCTGCGCTGGCGGCTGGCTGCATACCGACGAACCTACCCAAAACCACCGACAGCCGTGACAGTTGTCCACAGCCGCCGGTTCAGGTCACAGCCGCGGGAACTCCATCATCGGGCAGGTGTCCATGACGACGTCCAGGCCGGCTTCGCGCGCCCGCGCCGCGGCCGCCTCGTCGACGACGCCGAGCTGCAGCCAGACGGCCGTGATGCCGAGACGCTCGCGCGCCGCGATCGCCTCGTCGACGACCTCGCCGACGCGGCGGCTGTTGACGAAGCAGTTGACGACGTCGACGTGCTCGCCGTCCGGCAGGTCGCTCAGGTGGCGGTAGCCCGCCTCACCGAACACCGCCTCACCGCGCGGGTTGACCGGCACGATGCGCATGCCGAGTGCGGAGTGCACCCACGACGCGACACCGTGCGCCGTCCGCTGGACGTTCGTCGACAGGCCGACGACGGCCCAGGTCGACGGCGTCGTCAGCAGCCGGCGGACGACCCGCGGGTCGTTCGTGTGCGTCACGCCGGGGCGTCGGACACGCGACGCCGCTCGCGGAACGCGGTGGGCCGGCCCAGGGCGCGCAGCGTCCACCCCGCCGCGACCCAGCGCTCGACGTCGAGCAGGTTGCGGCCGTCGATGATGCGACGGGCGGCGACGAGGTCACCGGCCCGCTCGGGGTCGATGTCGCGGTACTCCTGCCACTCGGTGAGGTGCAGGACGACGTGGGCGCCCTGCATCGCCTCGAGCGCGCTCTCGGCGTAGGACAGGTCCGGCCAGGACCTGCGGGCGTTGGGCATCGCCTCCGGGTCGTGCACGGTCACGTGCGCGCCCTGCAGCCGGATCTGGGCGGCCACCGACAGTGCCGGCGAGTCGCGGATGTCGTCGCTGTTGGGCTTGAAGGCCGCCCCGAGCACTGCGACCCGCTTGCCGATGAAGGTGCCGTCGCACTGCTCGCGCGCGAGGTCGACCATGCGCGAGCGGCGCCGCATGTTGATCGCGTCGACCTCGCGCAGGAACGTCAGCGCCTGGTCGGCGCCGAGCTCGCCGGCGCGCGCCATGAACGCGCGGATGTCCTTGGGCAGGCAGCCGCCGCCGAAGCCGATACCGGCGCCCAGGAACTTGTGCCCGATGCGCTCGTCGTAGCCGATCGCCTTGGCGAGCGAGACGACGTCGGCGCCGGCGGCCTCGCAGACCTCCGACATGGCGTTGATGAACGAGATCTTGGTGGCCAGGAACGAGTTGGCGGCCGCCTTCACCAGCTCGGCCGTGGCGTAGTCGGTGACCACGACGGGCGTGCCCTCGGCGATGGTTGCGGCGTAGACGCGGTCGAGCAGCTCGCCGGCGGCCTCGCCGCGCAGGCCTGGCTCGACGCCGTAGACGAGGCGGTCGGGGTGCAGGGTGTCCTTGACGGCGAAGCCCTCGCGCAGGAACTCGGGGTTCCACGCCAGGCTCACCCCGTCGCCCGCGGGGGCCACCGTGCGCAGCGTCTCGGCGAGGCGGTGCGCCGTGCCGACGGGCACCGTGGACTTGCCGACGACGAGCGTCGGTGACTGCAGGTGCTTGGCCAGCTCGCCGAACGCGGCGTCCACGTAGCGCAGGTCGGCTGCGTTCTCACCGGGGCGCTGCGGCGTGCCGACGCAGACGAAGTGGACGTCGGCGTCAGCGGCCTGCGCGTAGTCGGTGGTGAACGTGAGCCGACCGGTGGGCAGCGTGCGCTCGAGCAGCTCGGGCAGGCCGGGCTCGAAGAACGGCGCTTCGCCCGCGGCGAGGCGAGCGATCTTGGCCTCGTCGACGTCGACGGCCACCACGGTGTGGCCGAGATCGGCCATCGCGGCGGCGTGCACCGCGCCCAGGTAGCCGGTGCCGATGACGGAGATGCGCAGAGACATGCCATGAACTGTAGCAAACCTTAGTCACCGTGACGTGCGTTCATGAGGTGAACTCCGTCATCGCGTTCCACCCTGACCCGTACGGCTCAGGCGGCATCGACAAGCGACCGTTCACGCTGCTGCACACCCAGAGCCGGCCGTATCGGTCCCGGGAGACCAGGCTGACGGCGCTCAGGACCCAGGACTCCGGGCCGGCCAGGGCGGTCATGTTCTGCCACCCCGTTCCCACGCGCCGAGATGGCAGGAGGCGACCGCCAGCGGTGCCCGAGCCACGGAACAACCAGAGCTCGCCCTTGCTGTTGCGAGCAACGAAGTCCGCATGGCCGTCCTCGCCCACGTCGCCGGCTGCCTCCATCAGGGTCCAGCCGGTGAAGCCGCTGCCGATCCGCGTGCCTCCGTGCAGTCCACCGAACCCGTCACCGCTGTAGAGCCGCAGCTCTCCGGCGGCGTTGCGTGCCAGCAGGTCAGCGAGCCCGTCGCCCGTCCAGTCACCGACGCCGAGCACCGCCGACATCGCGTTCCAGCCGCTGCCGTAGCGGCGGCGCTGACCCCAGCCGCTGTGACCGGTCAACGGGCCGGTCGTGGGGTAGAGCCAGAGGTAACCCGACCGGTCGCGCGCGATGACGTCGGGACGGCCGTCGCCGGTGAGGTCGCCCGCGGCTTCGATGAGCGTCATGGAGTTCCAGCCCGAGCCCACCTTCGTGCGCGAGCCGAGCAGTCGCACCGGCGAGGTGTACGAGACCCTGCCCGGGTACAGCCACAGCGCCCCCGTCGTGTCTCGTGCCAACAGGTCGTTCCAGCCGTCGCCGGTGAAGTCGCTGGTGCCGGGGTCGACCCGGGCCCGTAGGTCGAAACCGTCCGCCGCGAGGAGGTCGAAGCCGACCTGGATCACCTGGACGTCGGTGCCCGCCGCCGTCGCCGACCGCCAGATCCCTGCTCCGCCCTCAGCGGCCAGCCAGAACACTCGGCCGCCATCCGGGCTCCACTGCGGCGACCACAGGTCACCGTCCGATGAGCTGGCGGTGAGCGTCGCCGCGGTGCCGCCTGAGCTGCTCACGTGGCGAAGCAGGACGGGGTCGGTCGTGCCGCCGGCCCACGTCGTGAACAGCAGCGTCCGCCCGTCAGGGGACACGGCTGGCTCCACACCACCCGCGGTACCGGACACCGCGGTGCGAGCGCCGGTGCGGACGTCGAGCCGCACCAGCGGCGCGGTGTCGCTCGCCAGGTCGGTGGCGATGAGCTGGGCGCCGCCCGGAAGCCAGGTCGCTTCAGCGAGGCCGTCCGACCCGGCGAGGGCGAGGGCGTGGCCCGTCCGGGCGTCGACGCGCAGCAGGCGGGTCGACGCGACGTCCCCTGCGTCGGTGAGAGTGACTGCAGTCACGACGATGGCGGTGCCGTCAGGTGACCACTTCGGGGACTCGAGTTCGTCGCTGCTGGTGAGCAGCGCCATGGGGGTGCCGAGTCCGTCCGCCCGGCGAACCCACAAGGCCGTGGCGTGGGTGTCGTCCGGTGCGTGCGAGTAGGCGATCCGTGATCCGTCAGGGGAGTACGACGGTGTCGCGGCCACTCCGGCCACTGCCGTGGGCGCCCCGTCGGACCACCCCTCGGCGGAAGCTTGCATGAGGGTAGACGTCGTCGCGGAAGGCAGCGCGAACACCGCGTCGGACCCTCGACCGTTGCTCATGCTGCAGTCACGTGCGCTGACCGTTCCGTCCGAGTAGACCGCCTGCACCTGGTAGGACGGCCACGCCCAGCCTCTGCGGCAGCGCTCGGTCGGTCCAGCTTCCGGGTCGTTGCGGGCAGGGTGGCGATGAGCGCGAAGGGGAAGAGTCCGGACGACTGGCTGCGGTAGATCCGAAAGCCCGTGACCGGCGGGGCGGCATCGACCGACCAGGTGAGGTACTGCCGGTCCGCGAGCCCGGTGACCTGAGTCCACACGCAGGGCCGTTCACCTGCTGCAGCGGCCCGTGACGCGGCGGTGCGCCGAGCTGGGCTGGACGGCAGCGAGCTGACCGTGCCGTCGCTGGCGGTCCGGGGCCGGTGGTCCAGCACGCGCTGGGCGCGCCCCTGGTCGATGTGGAGCCCTTCCGCTCGTGCGGGCCCGGCGAGGGAGCCGGTGAGCAGCCCGATCGCGCACGTGGCGGCGAGAGCGGACGCGATGGCATGACGCGAACTACGCACGGCAAACCCCCTGCTGGGCCGCGCTGAGGCGGCAGACGCTGGCACGGCGCCACCGGCGATGGGGCCTCGCGCGATCGTAGAGCAGCGACAGGCGGGGCGGGAGGCAATCTGAGATGCCGGTCGTCCGGGCCAGGTCGCTCCGAACCTGAAGTGACCGGCGGGTAGCATCTGGCGTCGTGAGCGACTTCGACCTGTACCGGCTGAGCGACGACCACGAGGCGCTGCGCGAGGCGGTGCGCGCCGTCGTCGAGGCGAAGGTCGCACCCCACGCCGCCGACGTCGACGACAAGGGCGCCTTCCCGCAGGACGCGTACGACGCGCTGCGGGCTGCGGACTTCCACGCGCCGCACATCCCCGAGCAGTACGACGGAGTCGGTGCCGACGCGCTCGCGACCTGCATCGTGATCGAGGAGGTCGCGCGCGGGTGCGCGTCGTCGTCCCTGATCCCGGCCGTCAACAAGCTCGGCACGATGCCGCTGCTGCTCGCGGCCAGCGAGGAGGTCAAGGCCCGGTACCTGCCGCCGGTGGCCCGGGGTGAGTCGATGTTCAGCTACGGCCTCTCCGAGCGCGAGGCGGGCAGCGACACCGCGAGCATGCGCTGCCGGGCCACCGAGGACGGCGACCACTTCGTCCTCAACGGCCAGAAGTCGTGGATCACCAACGCCGGCGTCAGCGACTACTACACGGTCATGGCCGTGACCGATCCCGACGCCCCGCGCGGCCAGGGGGTCACGGCGTTCGTCGTCGAGAAGTCCGACGAGGGCTTCACGTTCGGCGAGCCCGAGCGCAAGCTCGGGATCGAGGGCAGCCCCACGCGCGAGCTGCACTTCGACGACTGCCGGATCCCGGCCGACCGCCTGGTCGGCGAGCGAGGCCAGGGGCTGAAGATCGCACTGCGCACCCTCGACCACACCCGCGTCACGATCGGCGCCCAGGCCGTGGGCATCGCCCAGGGCGCGCTCGACGCCGCGCTCGCCTACGTCAAGGAGCGCAAGCAGTTCGGCAAGGCGGTCGCCGAGTTCCAGGGCGTGCAGTTCATGCTGGCCGACATGGCGATGAAGCTCGAGGCCGCGCGCCAGATGGTCTACGTCGCGGCGGCGAAGTGCCGAGCGCTCGGACGCCGACCTGACCTTCTTCGGCGCCGCCGCCAAGTGCTTCGCCTCGGACGTCGCGATGGAGGTCACCACTGACGCCGTTCAGCTGCTCGGGGGGCCGGTTACGTCAAGGACTTCCCGCTCGAGCGGATGATGCGCGACGCGAAGATCACCCAGATCTACGAGGGCACCAACCAGATCCAGCGGCTGGTGATGGCGCGAGCGCCGAGTCCTGCTGGCCGAAGCGGCGTCGCAGATGGCCCGACGACCGTGGCCGCTATCGTGGAACCGTCATGAGTGAACGCGACGACGCCGGGGCGTCCCTACCGCCCGACTGCCCCGTCAGCGTCGTGATGCCGATCCTCAATGAGGAGCAGCACCTCGCTGAGGCGGTGCGGATGGTTGGCAAACCACCCAGGGCCGGTTGGAGCTTGGTGCTCGCCCTCGGCCCGTCGTCAGACCGCACCAACGAGGTCGCCGCCCGGCTGGCCACGGGTGACCCTCGCGTGGTCCTCGTCGAGAACCCCAGCGGGCGCACGCCAGACGCCTTGAACGCCGCGGTCGGTGCCAGCTTCTCACCCGGTGGTGGTGCGCGTGGACGGTCACGCGGTCATCCCGGACGACTACGTGCGCACCGCGGTCGAGACCCTGCGCCGCACCGGGGCCGACAACGTCGGCGGGATCATGGCCGCGCGCGGCACGACGGCGTTCGAGCAGGCCGTCGCCGCCGCGATGAGCAGCCCGATCGGCGTCGGTAACGCGGCTTCCACACAGGTGGCGCGGAAGGGCCGGCCGAGACCGTCTACCTGGGCGTCTTCCGTCGCGAGGCGCTCGAGCGGGCGGGTGGATACGACGGGCACTTCGCGCGCGCCCAGGACTGGGAGCTGAACCACCGCATCCGCGAGGGGGGTGGCATGGTCTGGTTCACTCCGCGCCTCGTCGTCACGTACCGCCCGCGCGGCAGCGTCAAGGCCCTGGCCCGGCAGTACTTCCACTACGGCCGTTGGCGGCGTGTCGTGGCCCGGCGTCACGGCACGATCTCGGCGCGCTACCTCGCGGCGCCGGCGCTGGTGACCGGGGTGGTCGCGGCGTTGGTCGTGGCGCCGTGGTGGACGTGGTCTTTGCTGGTGCCGGGGGGATACGCACTGGCCATCGCCGTGAGCGGGTTCGTCGTCGGGGCTGGTTTACCGGTGGCGGCCCGCGCGCGGGTGCCCTTGGCGTTGGCGGTCATGCACCTCAGCTGGGGGACGGGATTCCTCACCAGCCCGGCGCACCTTCGTCGGCACGCGGCGGACGCGGCGACGGTCGAGGTCAGGTCGTGATCGGCGCGCCCGGAGGCGACGAACCAGCTCGCCCGCGGGTGCTGATGCTCGTCTGGACCAGTGTCAGCACGGACACCCGCGTGCTGCGCGAGGCCCGACGCTGGTGGGCGAGGCTGGGACGTGCACGTCGTGGGGCGCGCCGTGCCAGCGGACTTCGTGCCGCCGACCGGGATCACGGTGAGCAGCGCGGGCGCGCCGCCCGCGGCGCAGACGCGTGGTCGCGACCTCAGCCGCCCGGAGCGGGTCGTGCGCTGGTTGCTGCTGCCCGAGCACGTCCGACGCCGGCTCGCCGGTGGCAGCAGGAGGCGCTGGTCGAGGGGCGTGGCCATCGCGCCGACGTCGTCCATGCGCACGACTTCTCCGCGTTGCCCGTCGGTGCAGAACTCGCACGTGACTGGGGCGTTCCCCTGGTCTACGACAGCCACGAGGTGTGGGCGGGCCGGCCGCGCCCGGCCGTCCGACCCCGCTGCGCACCCGGCGCGAGGCACGGCTCGAGCGTGCGCTGGGCGCCCGCGCTGCGGTGGTTCTCACGGTCGGCGAGGGAGTGGCTCGGCTGCTTCGTGAACGCTACGCCTGGCCGGACGTGCGTGTGGTGCGCAACACCTTCCCGCTCGGACCGCCGGCGCGAGGCGTCGGGCTGTCCCGCCGCGGGGTGCGGTGTACGCCGGCCGCCTCGCGCCCTACCGCGAGCTGGAGGTGATCGCCCGGGCGAGTCGGACGGCCCCGCTGCCGTTCACGCTCGTCGGACCGGCCGACGTCCAGTACCTGCGCACCTTCGACCCCGGGCTCGCCACCCGAGGCGAGCCGCAGCGCCGACGAGGTCGACGACCTGCTGGCCGGAGGGCCTGGCCCTCGTGACACACTCCGACCGGTGGGTCAACCACCGGCTGGCCTTGCCGAACAAGCTGTTCCACGCGGTGCGCGCCGGAGTGCCGGTGGTCGCCACGGACGTCGGGGAGCTGGCGCGGTGGTCGGCGAGCACGACATCGGCGAGGTGTATCAACCGAGGGACGCTGAAGGGCTGGTGCGCGCCCTGAACAGAGCCATCGCTCGCTACCACCAGCTCGTGGCCAATGTCAGGCAGGCTCGCGGGTGCTGTCGTGGGAGACCGACGCGGCCGCCCTGACCAGCGCGTATGCGGCGGTTCGGGGCAACCGGGGGTCGCCGGGTATCCTCGAAGACCTGCCGACAGCGCCGAAAGAGGGTTCGTGAGCAAGACCATCTCTCGCCAGGACGACTACCTGGGCGAGCACCAGGTCTACGAGCCTCACCGCGCGGGCCTGCCGCAGCTCGCTCCATACTTCCGTGAGCTGTGGCGGCGCCAGTCGTTCGCCTCCGAGCTGTCGCGCACGAGATGCGCGCCGCCAACACCGACACGTTCTTCGGCCAGGCGTGGCTCGTGATCAACCCGCTGCTGCTGGCGAGCGTCTACTTCGTCCTCGTCGACATCGTCTCGCGCAAGGCCCAGCGACCGGACGTTCTTCGCCCACCTGACGGCCGGGCTCTTCGCTCTTCTACTTCGTGTCCGGTGCGATGCTCGCCGGGTCGAGCTCCGTCGTGGGTGGCGGCAGGCTGATCCTCAACATCGCCTTCCCGACGCATGCTGCTGCCGCTCTCGTCGGTCGTCACCGCCTTTCGCCGCTTCCTGCCGACGATGCTCGTGTACGCCGTGCTTCACGTCGCTGGCTGGCCTGCCGGTGGGCCTGCACCTGCTCTGGCGTGCCGCTGTCCTGGCTGATGGCCGTCGCTTCGCCGCGGGCCTGGCGATGCTCTTCGCGACGCTTCAGGTCTACTTCCGCGACACCTCGAGCTTCCTGCCCTACTCCCTGCGCATCTGGCTCTACCTCTCGCCGGTGCTGTGGTTCGCCGACAAGGCGCCCGCACGGCTCGCAGCCGTTCCTTCCCGTCAACCCCCTCTACGGCGATCATCGGTGGCTGGACCAGGTGCTCATCGAGGGTGAGCCGACCCGCCGCCCGGCTGATGCTGCGTCGGCGCCGCGTGGGCGGTCGGCGCCTTGGTCGTCGGCGGCCTGTTCTTCATGTCCAGGGAGCGTGAGTTCGCTGTCCGCCTCTGAGCCACCCGCCAGGCGGCCGCCCGGCCAGGGGCACCCGCGGTCAGCGTCGAGGACGTCTCGAGTCACCTACCGCACCAGCTTCGAGGCCCGCCCGACGCTCAAGAGCGCCCTGGTCGCGCTGGGTCGCCGGCGCAGCGTCGCATCCGCGAGATCGAGGCCGTCAAGGACGTGTCCTTCGACGTCCCCCACGGCACCGTGCTCGGCATCATCGGCGCCAACGGCGCCGGCAAGTCCACGCTCATGCGCGCCGTCGCCGGGATCCTGCCGCCCACCGCAGGGCGCGATCGAGGTCCACGGCCGGATCAGCACGCTGCTCGCGCTCGGCGTCGGCTTCAACGCGCAAGCTCACCGGCCGCGAGAACGTCGTCCTCGGTGGCCTCGCCGCCGGCCTGAGCCGCGAGCAGATCGGCCGCGCAAGTACGACGAGATCGCGGAGTTCGCCGAGCTCGGCGACTTCATGGACCTGCCGATGCGCACCTACTCCTCGGGCATGTACAGCCGCCTCGCGTTCTCGGTCGCGGTGAACATGGACCCGACATCCTCATCATCGACGAGGCGCTCTCGGCCGGGGACGCGAAGTTCCGGAAGAAGTCCTCCGCCAAGATGCGCGAGCTGTGCGCTCAGCGCCCGGACGATGCTCCTCGTGAGCCACGCGCTGGGCACGCATCAAGGAGCATGTGCACCGAGGCGATCTGGATGCACAAGGGCCGCTGATGCATGCGGGCGACCCCGGACGACATCGTCGCGGCCTACACGCGGTTCCTCGAGGTCGGCGAGGACGCGCTGGTCCTCGAGGACCTCTGAGCCACGTGCCGGCGGCCAACCGGCGCCCGACGTCAGCTCGTGACCTCCGGCCACGACGTGGCCGACGCCCGGCTGCACCGCGAGGTGCGCGCCCTCCTCGCCGTCGGCCTGAAGTCGAGCTGCTCGGCTTGGGCGACCCCGGCGCGGCTCCCGCCGACCTCGCTGGTGTCGCCACCCGCGAACGTTCGTCGATGGTGTCGCGAGCGGGACGAGCCGTGGCCGCCTTGGCGCGCTCGTGGCCGCGTGCTGCTGCTCCTCGACCCGGACACGCTGCCGAGCGCGCTGCTGTGGCGCGCGGTGCGCCGTCGGGTCGTCGTGGCCGACGTGCACGAGGACTACGTGGCACTGCTGAGCGATCGCTCATGGTTCCGGCGCGACTGCGACCGGCACTCACCGCCGGCTTCGTGGTGTGTCGGTTTGGCTGGCCGCGCTGACCTCACGGTCGTCGCCGACGACCACGTCCCGCCCCTGGGCGGTCGGTTCGTGATCGGCTGTCGTGCGGAACCTGCCCGACCTGGGACTGCTTCCCGAACCGCGCGCTGCGGCGGCCGTCCGCCGCCGCGCCGTGTACGTCGGCGACGTGCGGCGCTCCCGCGGGATGGACGCCATGGTCGAGGCGGTCGCAGCAGCACCGGAGTGGCAGCTCGACCTCGTCGGCCCGATCAGCGCGAGCGAGCGAAACCGGCTGGACGGCCCTGGAGCGGCTTGCCGTCGAAGACCGGGTGCGCCTTCACGGCCGGCTTGAGCCGCAAGCCGCCTGGAGGTCGCTGGCGAGGCGGACGTGGGCCTGGCCCTGCTCGAGGACACGCCTGCGTTCCGTGACGCGGTCCCCGAAGGTCTACGAGTACCTCGCCTGCGGGCTCGCGGTCGTCGCCACCCCCTTGCCGCGGGTTCGCGACCTGCTCGAGGCGGCGGGTGCCGGAGCCTGGTCGAGGACGGCCCCGCAGCGGGTGACGTGCTTCGTGGTTGGTCGGCGACGTGGCGGCCCTCGTGCGACGACGGGCGGCGGCTACCGCCTGGGCGCGCACCCTCGATCCGGCACCGATGCAGGAGCTCGCCGCTCAGGTCAGCCGGCTGAGCCGCGGCTGATCCTCAGCCCCTGCTGACCGAGGACTGCGGTCGACCAGCAGTCGGCCCGCCGCCACGACGCCTGCGGTGACCGCTGGTCCCTTCACCCGTCGGGCGATCATCCACGCGGCCTGCTGCGAGGGGGTGTCGATCGCGATCACGAGGTCGGCTGCGGCCGCCGGCGTCGAGCACGTCTCGCTGGCGGGCGCTGTTGAGGGCGAAGGCCAGTGAGACGACGGCACGGCGGCGCGGCGCACCCGGCGGGCGAGTGGGTGGCGGCGCAGCCGTCGTAGTCGCCAGGCTGCGGCGGCTCGGACCCGTGCGCACCCCACGGCAGGGGCTGCGCAGTGCGGGGATGGCCGCCGGGGCGGGCTCCTCGGCGAGGGCGGTGTCGGACGCGACGTCCGGAGCCTGGACGCCGGGCACCGTCTCCTGCGGCGCGGGGTCGGGGACGCCCGGATCGCTGACCAGGGTCTCGGGCCCCGGTGCGCGGGCGATGGTCACGGGAGCGGTAGCCGCGACGGTGGTGACCCGGCCGAATGACGGGTGTGGCCCCACGACGAGGTGGCGGGCCACCGGCAACGGGTGTCGAGGGGCGTACCAGACGCCACGGTGATGTGCAGGTCGACTCCGGTGCGGCCCAGGATGCTCGTGACCTCGGTGATCGCTTCGGGCGTGAGCCGGCGACCGCCGCTGAGGAGCAGGACCCTCATGCCTCCACCTCCACGCGGGTCGGATCGACCACCGGCAGGCGCCACACTCCCGCGGTGAGGGCCTCGACCCGGGGCCGCAGCTGCAGGTCGCGCGCGAAGCGCCGGGCGAAGTCGGCGCACGCGGCGCGCTGTTCGGGCCCGTCGCGTGGAGCGCCGCCTCCCGGCCCCCGCCGCCCCCCGACGGCGCGCGCGATCGTCGGGCTCAGGTCCTCGACCGGAACCACAACAACGGGTAGTCCTGCAGGACGTCGGTCGCTGCGTTCCCCGGGTCGTGGACGAGGTTGCTCATGGGCAGGGCGCTGGCGGCGTAATCTTTGAACACCTTGCCGCTCGTGACGTATTGGCCCTTGCCGAGGATGAGCTGAGTGTCGAAGGTGTCGTAGACCTCGCGTCGACGCGCTGCTTGGGCAACGGTCCTACCTCACGCCCCCGTCGTCCGCGTGGCCCCGCTCGACGATGCGCAGGACCGCGCCGGGCTGGGCGTCGAGTAGTACCCCAGGCAGCCCGACTCATTGCGTGGCCTCCGGCCTGAGCCCAGCGCTGCCCCCGGGCGAGTGCCCCCACCCGGCCGCGAACTCCGCGAGCGGGACCGGCCCGCCTGACCGTCCCGATGTAGCCGAAGCGCAGCGGCTCCCCACCCTCGGCGGGGCCCCGTCCTGAGCCACGGGGGCGAACTCCGGGTCGTACCCGTTCGCGACGATGTGCATCCGGTCCTGCCCCGCGTGCTCCGGAGCGCTCCTGGTGCCACGCCCGGGATCGGTTCGTTGACGAACCACACCTCCTGCGCGCCGGCCCTGTACTCCCCTCGAGGCTAGCTACCTCCAGCCTCCCCTGGCGGGACGAGCCGCTCTCGAGACGTCGAACATCGACGCGTCCCGGGTAGTCCATGACGTACGGGACGCCGGCCGTCCGGTGGAGGTGCGCGGCGACGGTGAAGTCGACGTTCGGGTTGGCCGACGCCACCACGAGGTCCACGGTTGGCCGGTCCGTGGACCGTTCCCCGCTCTCCACGGCTGACCCGCCACGGGCCGTAGCCGATCTCCGGGAACCGGATCCGGTCGGCGCGCACGCGGGCCTTGCGCCACAGACGGGGGGTCATCGCCCGTGCCGTCCCCCACCGGCGGATGTCGGTCTCGATCATCGGCCAGGCGAAGGGCACGCGCACCACGCGGACGTCGCGGTCGACGAGCGCCTCGAGCGACTCGTCCGCGCCCGTGTAGCGCGTGAACGTCTCGCGATCGGCTGTGAGCACCGTCACACGCAGGCCGGCACGGGCCAACCCGTTGGCCGTCGCGAGCGCCCGGTACACGCCGCCTCCCCGGCACGGGGGGAAGCCCCAGGCCACGTACAGCACGTGAGGAGGTCGAGCGCCAGAAGCCATGAGTGGGTGTCTCTCCTGAGGCAGAGCCCGGTGAAGGTGGTCGTCAGGCTGGGTGACCCGAAGGCGTCGAGCCCGGCACCCACGGTACGGCACCAGGACAAACCGGTGCACGTCACGGCGGGTGCCCACGGCGTGAAGGTGGTGTGCGACAGGGCCTAAAGTGGCGCGGGTGCCGCGCTCGCGGCACGGGGCCTTTCGTGGCCCTGGCCACTCATGAAGGGTTCGCCATGTCCGTTCGCCTCCAGCCCAGCGCCGACGTGTCGCCCGAGGCCGAGATCGGCGACGGCTCCTCCGTCTGGCACCTCGCCCAGGTCCGCGAGGGCGCGGTGCTCGGCGGGAACTGCATCGTCGGCCGCGGCGCCTACGTCGGCACCGGCGTGCGCATGGGCGACAACTGCAAGCTCCAGAACTACGCCCTGGTCTACGAGCCGGCCGTGCTCGAGGACGGCGTCTTCGTCGGCCCCGCCGTCGTGCTCACCAACGACCACTACCCGCGCGTCGGTCAACCCCGACGGACGCTCAAGCGCGGCGACGACTGGGAGGCGGTCGGCGTCACCTGCCGCGAGGGTGCCTCGATCGGCGCCCGGGCCGTCTGCGTCGCGCCGGTGACGATCGGCCGCTGGGCGACTGGTCGCCGCCGGCGTCGGTCGTCATCAAGGACGTCCCGGACTTCGCCCTCGTCGCGGGCGTGCCCGCGCGGCGGATCAGCTGGGTCGGCCGAGCCGGGGTGCCGCTCGAGCGGACGGCGACGAGCACGCTGGCGCTGCCCGCAGACCGGGCGACTTACATCGAGACACGACGAGACGTCTGACGGAGGCCGACGCAGCATGACCGACTTCATCCCGCCGGCCAAGCCGCTCATCGGCGAGGAGGAGCGCGCGGCCGTCGACCGCGTGCTGCGCAGCGGCATGCTCGCCCAGGGGCCGGAGGTCGCGGCCTTCGAGGAGGAGTTCGCCGAGCACTTCGGCCTGGGCCGCGCCTGCGTGGCCGTCAACTCCGGCACCTCGGGGCTGCACCTCGGCCTGCTCGTCGTGCGGCGTCAAGGCCGGGCGACGAGGTCATCGTCCCGTCCTTCACCTTCGCCGCGACCGCGAACTCGGTGGCGCTCACCGGCGCGACGCCGGTCTTCGCCGACATCGACGCCGACTACTTCTGCCTCGACCCGGCCGCCGTCGAGGCCGCGATCACCGACCGCACCGTGGGCATCATGCCGGTGCACCTCTACGGGCACCCGGCCGACATGATGGACCGCTCATGGCGCGTCGCCGAGCGGCACGGCCTCGCAGCTCTTCGAGGACGCCGCGCAGGCGCACGGCGCCTCGCTCGACGGCACCCCGGTCGGGGCGTTCGGCACGTTCGCGATGTTCTCGCCTCTACCCGACCAAGAACATGACCTCCGGCGAGGGCGGGATGGTGTCGGTGCGCCACCGCGGAGATCGAGCGGCTGCATGCGGCTCTACCGCAACCAGGGCATGGAGCAGCAGTACGAGAACGAGGTCGTCGGCTTCAACAACCGGATGACCGACATCCACGCCGCGATCGGCCGGGTGCAGCTGACCAAGGTCGACGGCTGGACCAGGCAGCGGCAGGAGAACGCCGCCTTCCTGTCGGCGCCAACCTCGAGGGCGTCGTCGTCGCCGCCGGTCGCCGACGGGCGCCGTGCACGTCTACCACCAGTACACGATCCGGGTCCCGAGGACCGGGACGGCTTCGCCGCGGCGCTGCGCGAGCGAGTACGACGTCGGCTCCGGCATGTTCTACCCGATGCCCAACCACCGGCTGCCGCCGTTCGCGCGCTCGACGCTCGACCTGCCCGAGACCGAGCGCGCGGCCGCGCGAGTGCCTCTCCCTGCCGGTCCACCCCTCGCTGACGCCAGGCCGACCTCGAGCGGATCGTCACCGCCGTCAACGCGCTCGCGAAGGCGGGTGCCTGATGGCCAACCTGCGTGCCGGGCTCATCGGGCTCGGCATGATGGGCCGCCACCACGCCCGGGTCCTCGGCGAGCCTCGACGGGGTCGACCTCGTCGCGGTCGCCGACCCGGGCGGCGACCCGCACGGCGTCGCGGGCGGCCGGCCGGTGCTGGCCGACGTCGAGGAGCTCATCGCGCGCGGGCTCGACTACTGCATGGTCGCCGTGCCGACCGTCCACCACGAGAAGGTCGGCCTCGCCCTCGCCGAGGCCGGCGTCCACGCCATGATCGAGAAGCCGCTCGCCCAGGACACGCCGTCCGCCGAGCGGCTGGCCGACGCCTTCGAGGCGCACGGGCCTCGTCGGCGCCGTCGGCCACATCGAGCGCTACAACCCGGCGCTGCAGAGCCTGCGCGCGCGGCTCGAGGCCGGCGAGCTCGGCGAGGTCTACCAGGTCGTCACCCGCCGGCAGGGCCCGTTCCCGGCGCGGATCGCCGACGTCGGCGTCGTCAAGGACCTCGCGACCCACGACATCGACCTCACGGCCTGGGTGACCCAGCAGGCCTTCACGTCGGTGTCCGCGCGCACCGCGTTCACGAGTCCGGCCGCGAGCACGAGGACCTGGTCGCGGTCGTCGGGCAGCTCGCCGACGGCACCGTCACCAACCACCTGGTCAACTGGCTCTCGCCGCTCAAGGAGCGGGTCACCGTCATCACCGGCGAGCAAGGGCGCCTTCGTCGCCGACACCCTCACCGCCGACCTGACGTTCTACGCCAACGGGCACGATCGCGCACGACGTGGGACGACATCGCCCAGTTCCGCGGCGTCTCGGAGGGCGACGTGATCCGCTACGCCATCGCCAAGCCCGAGCCGCTGCGCACCGAGCACGAGAACTTCCGCGACGCCGTGCTCGGCAAGGACGCCGACATCGTCACGATGCGCCAGGGCCTGCGCACCGTCGCGGTGGCCGAGGCGGCCCTCGAGTCGGCACGCTCCGGCTCCACCGAGGCGACACGGCCGAGGCCCCAGGCGTGCGGCGTCACCTCGGGCGGGCCGTCAGCAGGTCCTCCAGCGCCTCCACCACGGCCTCGGCCGCGTGCCCATCCCCGTACGGCGCCCGGTGGCCGGGCCGGGCGGGCCGCGCGACCGCGCGTCGCAGGCCGTGCCAGGTCGGCGTCGAGCACGTTCCAGCCGCGGTCGACGCGTCTCGGTCCACTCGGTCTCGGTGCGCAGCGTCGTGCACGGCGTCCGCAGGAGGAAGGCCTCCTTCTGCAGGCCGCCGGAGTCGGTGACCACGCCCGCGCGCGTGCAGCACCGCGGCGACCATCTCGGGGTACGCCAGCGGCTCGACGGCGCGCACGACCCCGCGGTCGAGATCGATGCCCGGCTCGGCGGCGCCTGCCACGAGGCGGGGGTGGGCCAGCAGCACGACGGGGACGGGGAGCGCGGCGAGCGCCTCGACGATGGCGGCGCAGCCGCTCCGGATCGTCGGTGTTCTCGGCCCGGTGGATCGTCGCGACGAGGTAGTCGCTCGCCCGGGTCGACGCCGTCGGGGAGCGGCGGCGCGCTGTCGCGCGACCGCGTCGCGGACCTGCAGGCAGACGTCGGTCATGACGTCGCCGACCAGCGGGCGCTCGCAGGCCCTCGCGGCGAGGTGCTCCATCGCGACCTCGGTCGGGGCGAGCAGCAGGTCGGCGGCGTGGTCGGTCAGCACGCGGTTGTGCTCCTCGGGCATGCGGCGGTTGAACGAGCGCAGCCCGGCCTCGAGGTGCGCCAGCGGCACGTGCAGCTTGGCCGCGGAGAGCGCCGCCGGCGAGCGTGGAGTTGGTGTCGCCGTAGACGAGCACCCAGTCGGGCCGGGCTCGTCGAGCACGGCGTCGAGGCGCGAGCATCGCGCCGGTCTGGGCGCCGTGGCTGCCCGAGCCGACGCCGAGGTGGACATCGGGGCGCGGGGATCCGCAGGTCGGCGAAGAAGACGTCGGACAGCCGGCGTCGTAGTGCTGCCCGGTGTGGACGAAGTGCTCGGACCAGGCCTCGGCAGCGCAGCGGCGACCGGCGCCACTTGACGAACTGCGGGCGCGCGCCGACGACGGACTGAGGACCTTCACGGGCAACCTTCTCGTGGTCTGGGGCTCGGGCTCGGCTAGCCTATCCGCGGCCCCGCGACGGGGACTGGTCGAGCGCCCGGAGGGCACTGTGTCCCAACCGCCAGCAGCCCCACCCGCGGACGGCACCGCGCTGCCGCCCGCCCACATGTCGGCGCAGGAGGCGCGCCTCTACTGGGACGACCGGCACGCCGAGGAGGGCGCGCTGCGCTCGGGGGGCAACATCGGCCTGACCGAGGAAGCCAACCAGATGCTGTATGCGCTGCGCGTGGCACGGCTGATTGAGGCGACGGCGTACGAGTCGTCGCTCTCGGCCCCGCTGCGGGTCCTCGACGCCGGGTGCGGGAAGGGCTACTTCTCGCGGGCGCTGGCGTCCTTCGGTCACACGCTCGACGGCATTGACACGAGTCCGAACGCCATCGCCGAGTGCCGACGGCTCGCCGGGCCACGCGAGTCCTTCGAGGTGGCGTCGCTGGCCGAGTGGGCCCCGCCGTACTTGTACGACGTCGTCCTCTGCGTCGACGTGCTGTTCCACCTGCTGGAGGACGACGAGTGGGAGTCCAGCATCCGCAACCTCGCCTCGCTCGTGCGCACGGGTGGGCGGGTGCTGCTGGTCGATCTCGACACACGCACCGATCGGCTGTGGGCGCGCCACCAGCGATCACGGTCGCGATCGCGGTACGAGCGGCTGCTGCCGACGCTGGGCCTGCGCTACGTCCGCTTCCTGCCCAACGGTTTTCCCGGCTCCGATGTTGGCACCCACGTCGCCACTAGGATCGCCTGATGCAACTGGAGCAGCTGGTCGCACGAGCCAGGGGTCGCGAGGCGCGGCCGATCCTCGTCGACCAGGGCAGCGAACACCTCATTCCCTTCCTCGGCGCGCTGTCCGAGGCGGTGACCGATCAGCCGACAGGCCCCGCTGTGCGGCTCCGTGCGGTCGGCACCAACGACATGGTGGACACCATCGCCTCGGTCGTGCACGACCTCGGCCCGACCGACACGCTGGTGCTGGCGCTGCGTGCTGAGCCCCAGAACCTCCCGGTGGCCGCCATGGTCCAGCTCTTCGTCAGCGAGACGCTCTGGGTGCTGGAGTCGGCGCCTTCGCCGGCACGTGGGGTGGGTTCGGCGATCGTGCTCACACGCGAGCAGGGTCGTCCCCTCCGGTCGCACCTGATCGGCGACGAGGTCGAGCTGGACGACCGTGCGGTGCTCCGGTTGGTGGCCGAGCGTGGTGTCGAGGGTCTCGCGGTACGAGCCCAGCAGGCGCTCGAGCGAAGCCGCGTGCGCGAGCAGCAGGGGACCATCCGGCGGCTGGAGGCCGCGCTGGCGGCCCGAGAGGCCGAGCTGGCGCACGCGCGCCACGGGCTCGAGGGCGGACGGTCACGACTGACCGCCAGGCGCCTCGTGCCCGACGCGGCGCGGACGATGCGCCGTCGCCTGAACCGACTTCGTGCCAGCAGAGGCCGCTCGGCCCCCGCTTCGACGAAGTCGGAATCTTCCGTATGATCGACGGGCCGTGAGATCCGCGGCGCCTTCCGACCGCGAGGATGCTCGTGAAGATCGCCGTCGTCGCGCTGGGCAAGATCGGCCTGCCGCTCGCCGTCCAGTTCGCGTCCAAGGGTCACGACGTCGTCGGGGTCGACATCAACGCAGACGACGGTCGACCTCGTCAACGAGGGCCTCGAGCCGTTCCCCGGTGAGGCCGCAGCTGCAGGAGCAGCTCGCCGAGCTGGTCCCCGCCGGCCGGCTGCGGGCGACGACCGACTACGCCGACGCCGTCCCCGGCGCCGACGCCGTCGTCCTCGTCGTCCCGCTCTTCGTCGACGAGCGACGGCGTGCCCGGACTTCGGCTGGATGGACGCCGCGACCCGATCCTCGCCGCGAGCACCTCACGCCCGGCACGCTGGTGTCCTACGAGACGACGCTGCCGGTCGGCACGACCCGCACCCGCTGGAAGCCGATGCTCGAGGAGGCCTCCGGGCCTCACCGAGGGCGCGGACTTCCACCTCGTGTTCTCCCCCGAGCGGGTGCTCACCGGCCGCGTCTTCGCGGACCTGCGCAAGTACCCCAAGCTCATCGGCGGGCTCTCGGACGAGGGCGCCGCAGCGCGCGACGGCGTTCTACGAGGCGTGCTCGACTTCGACGACCGCCCCGACCTCGACCGCGCCCAACGGCGTCTGGGACCTCGGCTCGGCCGAGGCCGCCGAGCTGGCCAAGCTCGCCGAGACCACCTACCGCGACGTCAACATCGGCCTGGCCAACCAGTTCGCGCGCTTCGCCGACAGCGCCGGCATCGACGTCTACCAGGTCATCGAGGCGTCCAACTCCCAGCCGTACAGCCACATCCACCGGCCGGGCATCGCCGTCGGCGGCCACTGCATCCCGGTCTACCCGCGGCTCTACCTGTGGAACGACCCCGACGCGACCGTCGTGCGGGCGGCGCGCGAGGCCAACGCCGCCATGCCGGAGTACACCGTCGGCCTGCTCGAGGGCGCCTACGGCGACCTCACCGGCGCCCGCGTCGTGGTGCTCGGCGCCGCCTACCGCGGCGGCGTCAAGGAGACCGCGTTCTCCGGGCGTCTTCGCCGCGGTCGATGCGCTGCGGCGCGCGCGGCGCGAGGTCCTCGTCCACGACCCGATGTACACGGACGAGGAGCTCGCGGCGCTCGGCTTGGCGCCCTACCACCTCGGCGACCGGTCGACGCCGCCGTCGTGCAGGCCGACCACGCCGAGTACCGCGAGGCTGGCGCCGGCGGACCTGCCCGGGGTCAAGGCCTTGGTCGACGGTCGCAGCCTGACCGACCCGGCCTGGTCGAGGGCGTCCTGCACCGCGTCATCGGCACCGCCGTGGCAGGTCCTGCGCTCCATGGCTGATGCCGGCGCCGCCCACGTCGTGATGCTGGTGGCCAACGACGTGGCCACGGATACGCGGGTGAAGAAGGAAGCGCTCGCGCTCGCCCAGGCCGGCCTGCGCGTCACCGTCGTCGGCTCGGCATCAGAGGACACGCCGCACCGCTCGTGGCTCGGCCCGGTCGAGATCGTCCGCGTGCCGGTCGACTTCGCCATCCGGGACGCCGCTCGGCGCGCCGCCGAGGCGACCGCGCCTCACGTCCTGACGGACCCGCAGACCGAGGCCAAGGTCGTCGCGCGGGTCGCCCGGCGTCAGCGGGCCGTGAAGGCGCGCAGCGACCTCGCCGTGGCGCGGCGGTCTGGCGCGCCCACCACCGGGGCCGCCGGCGCACTGGGGGCGCTGTCGTTCAAGGCCGGCGTCGCCCAACGCGTCGCAGAGCGGACAGCGCTGCGCGTGGTGAGGCAGGCGGCCAGGCTGCAGGGCGGCGCAGCCCGGCGCCTCCAGCGCCGCGCGACCGCACGGGCCGCCGCCCGCGGGACGGCCACCTCCCACGGCGCGACCGGCTGGCGCGAGCAGCATCCGCAGATCCTCGACTACGAGGTGGCGTTCGGCCCGGTGGTCGACTCGCTGGCGCCCGACGTGATCCACGCGCACGACATGCACGTGGTGGGCATCGCCGCGCACGCCCGCGCCCGAGCGGCGGCGGACGGTCGCGACGTGCCGTGGGTCTACGACGCGCACGAGTACGTGCCAGGGCTGTCGCAGTACGGCGGCCGCACCGCCGAGGTGATCGCCGGCTGGGCCAGTCTCGAGGAGGAGTTCATCCGGGACGCCGCCCGCGTCATCACGGTGAGCCCCGCCATCGCCGACGCCCTGCGGGACCGCTACGACCTGGCCACCCAGCCAGTGGTCGTCCTCAACATCCCCACCGTCGACCCGCCTGGGGCGAAGCGAGTCCAGACCCTGCGCGAGGTGTGCGGCCTGGCACCCGGGGTGCCGTTGCTGAGCTACAGCGGTGGCATGACCCGCGCCCGCGGCGTGCACACGGCCATCGAGGCCATGCTGCAGCTGCCGGACGCGCACCTCGGCCTGGTGTGCGTCCCGCACAACGACACGTGGTTCGTGCGCCAGCTGCGCGAGCAGGTCCAGCAGCTCGGCCTCGCCGAGCGGGTTCACTTCGTCAACCCCGTCGGCCCCGGTCAGGTGGTCGACTACCTTCGCGGCATCGACGTCGGTCTGATCCCGGGCCTGTCGTACCCCAGCCACGAGATGTCGTTGCCCAACAAGCTCTTCGAGTACCTGCACGCCGGCGTCCCGGTGGTCAGCAGTCAGCTGACCAGCCTGTGCGAGTTCCTGGACGAGACCGGTGCGGGAGTCACCTTCCCGCCGGAGGACGTCGACGCCCTGGCCGCTGCGGTGCGCCACGTGCTGGCCGGGCACAGCGAGTTCGCCGCGGCCGCCAGCGACCCGCAGATGCTGCGCCGCTACTCGTGGGCCGAGCAAGCGCGCGAGCTGCGCCGGTTGTACTCGCAGCTCCTGCACACCGAGCTCACGGTCGGGACAGCGGACGAGCAGGCCGTCGACGAGGTGGTCGACCTGGCGGAGTCCGACCGGCCGCCGAGCTGAGCCAGGTCCGCATCCCACGACGTTGCCATCGCCTCAGGAGGACACATGCAGCGCTTGGCCGAGTCCCAGAGCATCCTCGTGCTGGCGCCGCACACCGATGACGGTGAGCTCGGCGCGGGCGGCTCCATCGCCCGGTGGGCCAGCGAGGGACACAACATCTACTACGTCGCCTTCTCGGCCTGCCAGACCGCGATCCCGGACGGTTGGGACGAGGACGTCCTGCGCAGCGAGGTGGCGGCGGCCACGAAGGTGCTGGGCATCGCGCCCGACCACCTCCGCGTGCTGGATTTCGACGTGCGGCTGTTCGCCCGCGACCGCCAGGAGATCCTGCAGTCGATGGTCGACCTCAACTCCGAGCTGAGGCCCGACCTCGTGCTGATGCCGTCGCCGGGCGACCTCCACCAGGATCACTCGGTGGTCGCCCAGGAGGGGCTGCGCGCCTTCAAGCGGACCAGCATCCTGGCCTACGAGATCGCCTGGAACAACATCTCGTTCGAGACGTCCTGCTTCGTCTCGCTCGACGAGCAGCACGTCCAGGCCAAGCTCGACGCGCTCAAGTGCTACCAGTCACAGGCCGACCGTCCATATGCCGACCCCGACTTCCTTCGCTCGCAGGTCCGGTACCACGGCGTGCAGGCGGGCGTGCGGTACGCGGAGACGTTCGACGTGCTGCGATGGATCCTGTGAGCCAGACCGACCTGGTCATCGAACCGTTGACCGAGGAGGTCGCCGAGCGGCTCGCCGACGAGCTGCTGGCGATGACGCGTGACGCCGAGTGGGACGACTGGGAGCGCGAGCACCTGCTCTCGCAGCGGCCCCAGAAGTGGCAGCGGAGTCTGCTCGCCGTTCGCGACGGGCGCCCGGTGGGGTGGGCGGTCGTGTCCGCGACCGACTCAGGGGCTCACCTGCATCACATCGTCGTCGCGCCCACCGAGCGGTCGGCCGGCGTAGGCCGGCAGCTGATGGCCGAGCTGGTCTCGCGCTCCGCGCCCGGCGTCGTGACGCTGAAGGTCCACCCGGACAACGAAGACGCCGCGCGGTTCTACGAGCGCTTGGGGTTCGTCGAGCAGCCACGCTCGACGTCGGGCTACCGGGTGTTTCGCCGAACGACCACCGATGAGGAGCAGCCAGGATGAGAGTCGCCGTCCACCAGCCCAACTACGCGCCGTGGTGCGGCTACTTCGCCAAGATGTTCGTCAGCGACGTCTTCATCTTCTTCGACGACGTCCAGCTCCCTCAGGGGCGCAGCTACGTGAGCCGGGCCAAGGTCGCCAAGGGCAAGGACGACGAGCAGTGGCTGACCGTGCCGGTGAGCAAGTCCGGCGCGCCGAGCATCGCCGAGGTGCGACTGGCCGACCCCGGCTTCGCGACCAAGCACCTGTCGACGTTGCGGCACGCCTACGCGCGCACGCCCCACCTGACTGAGGTCCTCGATCTTGTCACCCCCGTCTACGAGCGCGTCGGCGAGAACCTCGCTGATCTGAACATGGACCTCATCCGCACGGTGGCCGGGTACCTGGGCTGGGAGGGCACGTTCGCACGCAGCAGTGAGCGGCCGAGCGACCTCAAGGCCGACGAGCGGATCGCGGACCTCGTCAACGGCGCAGGCGGTACGACATACGTCTCGGGAGCCGGGGGTGAGAACTACCAGACCGACCAGACGTATGCCGAGCGCGGTGTGGCCCTGGAGGTCCGCACCTACCGGCCGGTCGAGTACGACCGCTCGGGCTGGCCGTGGCTGCCGGGGCTCAGCGTCCTCGACGCGCTGTTCCACCTCGGCCGCGACGCCCGCCAGGTCCTGCGGTATCCCCATGACGACGGCTGAGCAGCAGCGAGCGCCCCGGCCGCGGCTCGGCGTCCTCACGGCCGGGCCGGGCCGAGAGGACGCCCTGCGCCGGGATCTGCTGTCCTGGCACGAGGCTGGCTTCGACGTGGTGCTGCTCGCGGCAGGTGAGCAAGCCCTGGTCCAGCGGACGGCGCTGGGGGACGTGCGCGTCGAACGCGTCCCCGTGGCGTGGGCTGGCACGTCGGCGCGCCAGGCCGCGATGGCGCGTCGTCGCCGATGGCGCCCGGCGTTGGGGTTCGCTGCCCCCGAGCTCGAACGGGCCGCCTACGCCCGGCTCGTCGCCCGGTCGTTGGCCCGACCATCCGCCACGCGGCCGCACTGGGAATCGGTCGACATCGTGGCGCGGCGCGCGCTGCTGGGTGCTCGACGTCGAGCCGTCCGGCTGGTGGCCGGGGGCGTGCGCTCCGGCTGGTGGGTCACCGAGCGACTCCTGCGGCCGATGATGGCGTCCAGCGACGCTGCCGTCCGCGAGGACGACCTGGAGCTCGCCTTCGGCACGGCGGTCGACCGGCTGCAGTGCGACGTCCTGCTCGCAGAACCCGCGATGGCCGGGGTGGCGGCTCGCGCCACGGCGCGCGCCGCGTGCGCTGGGCGGCGGCTCGCGTGGGCTGCTGGACCGCAGGCGCGGCCGGCGCCCCGGCAGGGGGGATCGAGGAGGGTTCGCTCGCTACGCGGCTGCCGTCGCGGAGCCGGGTGCCACGGTCGACGACGTGGTGGCCACGCTCGGCGAGCTGGTCTCGGTACCGCTCCGGCCGCGGGCGCAGGCGACCTCGGTGCCCGAGACCGAGCAGCCGTGGGTGGCGACGAGGGACACGAGCACGCCCACGCTGCTGGGCATCGGGCCGGCGAACATGGCGGGCCAGGCGTGGGCCTGGGCCAAGGCGCTCGAGCGGGAGCGTCCAGACGTG
The DNA here is from genome assembly GCA_963816695.1 of uncultured Actinomycetota bacterium. GTDB lineage: Bacteria > Actinomycetota > Actinomycetes > Actinomycetales > Angustibacteraceae > Angustibacter. Next base: position 608,139 of record CAWFLV010000001.1, on the reverse strand, counting down.
AGCACCGAGGTGCTCATGGTCGACCGCGGCTCGCCGTTGGTGTTCCCCGCCGACGAGATGGTGTCAACGGCCACCTACGGTCGCGACGTCGCGTGGCAGCAGCGCACGCGCGAACGCATCCTCACGACGTGGACGCACGCCCTGATGGAGGCCGGGCGCCCGCTCATGGGCGTGCTCAACGGGCGCACCTTCGCCGCGGACGCTGCCGTCATGCGGCAGGCGGGGATCACCGTGGGTCTGGTCTTCCACGGCTCCGAGCTCCGCGACCCGCGTCGGCACGCGGCGACGCACCGCTGGTCACCCTTCCGGGATGCTGAGGACGAGCGGGTCCGACGCGTCCAGGCGACGGTCGACCTCGTGCGCCCGGACGTGGACGCGTTCGAGGGGCCCTGCCTGGTGTCGACGCCGGACCTGCTGGAGGACCTCCCTCGGGCCACGTGGCTGCCGGTCGTGGTCGACACCATGCTCTGGACACCGCGGCCGCCTCGGGCGCGACGGAAGGTCCCGGTGGTCGTCCACACGCCGTCGCGGGCAGCGATCAAGGGGAGCGACTTCGTCGACGCCGCGGTCGAGCCGCTCGCGGCGGCTGGGTTGGTCGACTACCGGCGGATCGAGGGGGTGCCCCCTGAGCGCATGCCCGACGTCCTGGCAGAGGCGGACATCGTGCTCGACCAGTTCACCATCGCCTCCTACGGTGTGCTCGCCTGCCAGGCGATGGCCCTCGGGATCGCGGTGGTGGGCCACGTCGGCCGAGGGCGTGCGCGCGGCCGTGGAGCAAGCGGCGGGCGCGCCGCTGCCGGTGATCGAGGCCGACCCCGAGTCGTTGGCGGCCGTGCCTGCGTGAGCTGGTCGCCGATCGCGACCGGGTCGACCTTGAGCGCCGCCGCCGGGCCGCCGTTTTCCGGCAGGTGCGCCGCGGCCCACGCTCGGCCCAGGTGCTCGCCGACACCCTCGGTCTGGCCAAGGGGTGAACTCCGCTAGCACAGCGCGGCGCATGATCAACTGAGCGTGACACGCCGTGAGGCTGGACACACGGTACAGATGTGATTCACGATGCAGGTGATTCCCGCCTCGCAAGGAGCCCCTTTATCCACCGCGCTGTGCCTTCCGCCCCTCCCAGCGTCTCGTGCATGTGGGTCTGCGCAGTGCCTGGGTAGTCACCGTCATCGGCGGCACCCTGCTGAGTGCGACGCCGTCTGCCCTCGCTGCCCCTTTGGCCCCACCGCTGCACCGACGTGGCGACGGTGGCCCCCGTTGTTACTGGGCCCCTTCAGTCCCGACCCTCGCCGCGGCGACGGCGCTCGTGCCCGTGGCGACGGCGCGCCGGCTGAGCGCGCTGCGCGCCGCCGACGTCACCACTTTCGCCCCAACTCGATGGCGACCAGCGTCCGGGGCGCCCTGCGCGTCGAAAGCCCTTAGGCGGCCGTGCCCGCCCGGGCGTGTGGGTCGTGGGCGTCGCCTGGAGCGACCCTGCAGCGGACGCCCAGGTGGTGATCCACACCCAGCAACACCAGCATCTGGGGGCCGTGGCGGCCCGCCGAGACCAACTGCTCGAGGGTCCAGACCCGAGCAGCCCCGAGGGCAAGTCGGCCCGGGGTGGCGCCGCGGGGCTCGTCGTGACCACTTACGGGTTCCGGCCCGGGTCGTGGGTGCGGGTGCGGTGCCGACGTCGCTCGCCCTGGACGTCGTCGACCCCGGGGGACAGCAGTGGGCAGGCGACGTCAAGGGCCTCGGCGCCCTCGACGGCTGCCAGCGCGCCGGCGGCCACCAGCACGGGGTCCGGGCGCTCGTCGCCCGCGGGCTCGCCCCCAGTCTCGCGCACCGCGCTCACGTCCGGCGCGACGGTGGCCTCGGGGCCGGCCTACCCGGCCACGTCCGCCGCCATGATTGCCGGTCGCCCCGGCGATCTACAGCCGAGCCCAGTGGGGGGCCGACGAGTCGATGCGCAAGGGCGAGCCGTCGTACGGCGCCGTGAAGCCTAGCTACATCCACCAATAGCGACGCCAACAACTACACCGCGGCCCAGGTGCCGGCGATCTTGCGAGAGCGTCTACGCCTTCCAGTTGAACGGGCGAGGCTTCAAGCCAGATCGGCTACAACTTCCTGGTCGACCGCTTGAGCCGCGATCTGGGAGGGCCGGTACGGCGGCATCGACCGCGCGGTGATCGGCGCGCACACGCGCGGCTTCGACAGCTACGCCTTCGCCATGTCCGCGATCGGCAACTTCGACGTCGCCGCCGTGCCGTCGGCTGTAGTGAGTGCCTACCCAGCGGCTGTTGCGCGTGGAAGGCGACCCTGCACCAGTTCGACCCTGCGGGTTACGCCCACATCGGCGGGCGGATCCCTGACGACGCCATCTCGGGGCACCGTGACGTGGGGCAGACGGCGTACCAGGCCGCTACCTGTACGCGAAGATTCCGACGATCCGCGCGGAGGCAGAGAGACTGCTGGGATACCTGCCGGCGCTGACGCTGAACCGCGACGTCAACCACAGGCAAGTCCCCAGAAGTCCCGGGGCATCGATGGCCCCAGCGCCCTGATCCGATACTCGGGCAACGGTTCTGGGGGGATGCGCGACCCGCGGACGGATCGGCACACAGGCTGGCAGGGATTCGACCGCCTGGTGCGTGCCCGGGGACTGGACCGGCGACTCCATCCCGGACGTGCTGGCCCGCGACAGAACACGGACGAACTGTACCTCTACGAGGCCACGGACAACGGCGGTTTCCGCAGCGGTGTGCGCATCGGCAGCGGGTGGAACGGTCTCGAGCTCGTCACCGGAGTCGGCGACTTCAACGGCGACGGCCATCCCGACCTCGTCGCGAGGCACACAGACGGCGACCTCTACCTGTTCCGCGGCAACGGGGTCGAGGGGTTCCTGCCCAACATGCGCCTCGGCTACAACTGGCAGGCAATAAACACTTTGCGCCGCCGTGGTCGACTGGGACGGTGACGGTCGCGTGAACATCGTGCGCCCGCTCGGCGTCCGGCCTGCTGTACCTATTCCGCGGTGCCGTCTGGTGCTGGTGCGCTTTTAGGCCAGGGCTGGCAGGCGATGACGGCGATCATCGGCGCCGGCGACACTGACCGCGACGGCACCACCGACCTGTACGCGCGCAAGGCCGACGGCACGATGGTGCTCTACCGCAAGAACGGCACCGCGCTGCGGTGGAGCCGCGCCGGAGGGCCTGAAGAACCTCGGCGACCTGCAGGTCATCGGCTAACGGTCGTCTCCGACGCTCCGGTCCGGGGCCATCCGTGCCGACACGACAATGATTTTTAGCGAGGGCGTCTGCACGCCCACCACGGAGGCGTATTCGCCGGTGCGGAGCCCCAGCCTTGTCCTGCTGTGGGCGTCGTGACGGTTCTGACCGTCTCCGGGGTGGGGGCCGACGGTGCCGGCCGGTGCCAGCGAGGCGTACCCGCCAGCGGCGGGCACGATGTTGGATCTCGCGGGCCGCGGCTACGGCCACGGGCGCGGCATGTCGCAGTGTGGAGGCATTGAGCAGCGGCCGCCGGACCCGCCCATTGTACGGCCTGGTGGCAGGATCAAGGCATACTACCTAACCGGCACGGTGCTGTCACAGGCCGCAGACGAGACCGTCCGCGTTCGCCTCGACCAAGTGGGCACCGGACCCACCACGGTCGCTGCCGGAGGGGGCCTGACGCTCAAGGCCGCGTCCTGCACGATCGTGCCAAAGACGACGTCATCACTCAGCACGTACTGGCGGGTGCGGCGCGCGAGCGCCACGACGTTCACCTTCGAGTTGCTCAACTGCAGCCGGACTTGATCGCGCCTGGCATCCCTGGACGCCCCGAGGCCCTGGCTGCCCCGCGGCCGCGACGACGCCCGAGTGGGCTTTCAGCACGACGAGCGGCGTTCGTCCCGGTGCTGCTGCCGGGCGGCACGGTGAGCCCCCCCCGCGGTGTCGTACGCGCGAGTGGGTGGACCCCTCGGTGGCGACCCGGCAGCGCACGCTGAACGACCTCGACCTCGAGGACTACCTCAAGTCCCTTTTTGATGCCTGCGTCCTGGGCGGCGGATGCGCTCAAGGCGCCGTGGCGGGCGCGGCCCGCACGTACGCCGCGCGCAGGCTCGGTGGCGGCGGCTACCCCGACCTCTGCGACACGCAGGCGTGCCAGGTGCCGCCAGCGGCACGGCGAACGAGCACCCCATAGGGACCGCCGCCATCAACAGCGCACGCGCGGCCGGGTGTCGGCCTACGGCGGCCGACTGGCGTTCACTGTGTCTCCGCGTACAACGGCGGGTGGACATAGGCGGGAAGCGTCCCCTACCAGGTGGCCAAGCCGGACCCCTACGACGGTGTGTTCCCGACGCCGCCGCCGGCAGCTCGGCGGGCCTCTATCGCCTTGGCCACGATCGAGAACGCCTATCCGCAGCTCGGCACCTTGCGGACCGTCCCCCTCGCCCAACACGACGGCCCCGGCAAGCCGTTCGGCGGCGCAGTCGACGAACTCACCCTCGTCGGCTCGAGCGGCAGTGTCTCGCTCACCGGAAACGCGTTCCGGTCGAGGTTCGGCCTGAGGTCCACGTGGTTCACCGTGACGAACAGCGCGGCCTCCGCCCACGACTTCACCGGTGACGGCATCGCCGACGTCATCGGGCGCATCCGCAGCAGTGGGTCGGTGTACGCCTACGCGGGCGACGCAGCCGGCAGCTACACCGCTCGGACCGTGGTCACGGACCTGGCCGGCTACAGCGAGCTCACCATGCAGCGTGACTTCGACGGCGACGGGCTGCCCGACCTGCTCGCCCGGCAGGATTCCACCGGCGACCTCGTCCTGCTCGCCGGTGACGGACTCGGCGGTGTCACGGCGGGGCGCCGCGTGGGCACCGGCTGGGGAGGGTTCTCCGAGCTCACGGCGGTCACCGACTTCGACGGGGACGGCAAGCCGGACCTCGCTGCGCGCCAGGACTCGACCGGGTACCTGTGGCTGTACCGCGGTGACGGTCATGGCGGCTGGTTGCGACGCCAGCGGATCGGTACGGGCTGGCAGGGTCTGTCCGAAGTCGTCTCGGTGGGGGACTGGGACGGCGACGGCCACGCCGACCTGATGGCTCGCAACGACTCGACCGGTCGGCTGTACCTGTTCCGCGGCGACGGCCGTGGCGGCTGGGCGGGCGCCAAGGTGATCGGCTACGGCTGGGGCGGTTACTCGCGGCTCACCGGGCCAGGGGACTGGACCGGCGACGGTCACCCCGATCTGCTCACCGTCAACACCGCCACCGGCGTGCTGTACGCCTACCGTGGCAACGGTCGCGGCGGGTGGCTCTCGCGGGTGACCGTCGGCTCCGGATGGGGCGGCATCGACACGGTCGTCAGCTGACCGGGCGGTCGGTCACCTCGTCGGTACGCTCGCGCGGTGCGGCGGTCGCCGCGTCCGCAGGGGACGGGTCGATCGTGCGGTCGGGTTCGACTGGCGGGAGCATGCCCCGCAGTCGCCGCTCCGCGGGGTGCTCGACGAGGCGGTAGGCCAGCCAGGCCACGAGCACGGCCACGGCGAGCACCGGTGGGATGAGCAGCACGTTGCTCACGTCGGCCCGCTGGCGACCCCACACCGCCCGCAGCGCGTAGATGACGGTGGCGTGCGTCAGGTAGAGGCGTACGACCACTGGCCGAGCCGCACCATCACCGGATGCCTGAGGAACGACGCGCGGCCCTCGACGTCACGGGTGGCTGCAGCGGCGATGAGCAGCGCGTAGAGCGGCGCGGTGACGTGGTCCTGGGCGCTCGTCGACTTGACGAACGCGGTGGACCAGGTCGGCTCGCGAGCCCAGACCACCAGGAGGACGAGACCTGCGGCCAGCAGCCCGACGGCGGTCCAGGACCCCACCGGTGGCCGCCAGCCGCGGCGCACGGCCGAACCGACGGCGACGCCGAGCAGGAACTCCCAGACCCGGCCCACCGGTGAGCCGAGCAGGAAGCTGCTCAACGGGATCGAGGTGCCGAGCAGGTGGCCGGGCGGTTCGTACCGCACCCACAGCAGCATGGCCCACTTGAGGACGACGAACAGCGCCGCCAGCCCGAGCAGGACCGGCACGCTGCGGCGCAAGAAGGTGCGGATGAAGCCGGGGAACAGCGCGTAGAAGAAGGCTTCGCACGACAGCGACCAGCTCGCCGGGTTGCCGGCGAAGAAGATCTGCGGGATCCCGGAGAACCAGCCGTGCAGCAGTACGAGCGAGAGCGTGACGGCACCGAGGTCCCACGGCTTGGCGAAGGCGGTGGGCCCGTAGAACACCGGCAGCGCGACGAGCGTCGTGACGACCACCAGCGGGTAGATGCGCGCGACCCGGCGCCAGTAGAACCGCCCGGCCGTGTCCCGGTCGAAGAACGACCAGGTCAGCACGAACCCGGACAGGACGAAGAAGAACGACACGCCCGTCACGCCCAGGGGCGCGATCTTGTCCAGTCGGGGGATCGGCGCGAAGGCGAAGAAGTGGTGCACGAAGACCCCGAAGGCGGCGAACCAGCGCAGCCCGGTCAGGGACTCGACCGGGAAGTCGGTGGCCGTCCGGCACGGTGCGGTCTGCTGCATGAAAGCTTCCCATCGAAGCCGCGGCCGTGAGGTGCCGTCCGCATCAGCCGGCGTCGGCCCGGCGTCTGGCGCGCGTGGACCCCGTGAGCCTACCGGCTCGACGGGTCCGAACCGGTGAGCGGTTCGGGGTCAAGCGACACGCCGTAGGCGCCGATGGCAGTCGAGGAACGTCACAACAGCACCAGGGGAGTCATCCATGCCAGGCAGGCACCGCCGTCCGACCAGTCGCCTGGGGGCCCCGCCCGGATGGCGCTCACCGCCTCGGTGGCGGCGATGGCCGTGCAGCCGCTGGTGGCCCAGAGCGCCGTGGCCACCACCCCGGTGCCGCAGCCCGCGGGCGCGTTGCCGGCGGCGTTGGACGTGGTGCCGCGGCTACAAGGAGCAGCGCAGCTGCGACCCGGCGGCCAAGCCGGGGGTGGAGGCGTATGCGCGGATGGTGTTGGCGACCTACCGGCAGGGGCACAGCGGGGGGATCGTGCGGGGGTGCGGGCTGGGGTCGACCTCGGAGCACAAGGAGGGTCGGGCGTTCGACTGGATGGTCAGTGTGAACGTGCCGGCGGAGAAGGCGGCCGGGGACGCGTTGACGTCGTGGTTGACGGGTAAGGACTCCCATGGGGTGGCGGGCGGTAACGCGCGCCGGCTGGGGGTGATGTACGTGATCTGGAACCGGCGGATCTGGAGCACGTACCGGATCGCGGACGGGTGGCGTGCGTACACCGGTCCGGTGCCGCACACCGACCACGTGCACACCAGCTTCACCTGGGACGGTGCCATGCAGCGCACGTCGTGGTGGGACGGGTCGGCGACGGTGAACGACGACACCGGCCCGTGCCGGGTCTACTCCGGCCAGCCCGCTCCGGTCTACACCGGGGTGCGCCACACCAGCGCCTGCCCCTGCGCAGCTGCCGGCGGCCCCGGCCACGCCCTACTCGATCGTCTGGCCCGGGCAGAGCGGCTCGACGGTCAAGGTGGCGCAGGCCCGTCTGGGCGTCACCGCGGACGGTGTGTTCGGCGCCGGCACCCGCGCCAGCCTGATGGGCTGGCAGCGTCAGGCGAAGGTCCCGGTCACCGGCGTGCTCGACCAGCCGACCTGGGCCGAGCTGGTGCCCACCGCGACGCCCACGCCCACGCCCACCCCCACGCCGACCCTGACCCCCACGCCGACACCGACCCCGACCCCGACCCCGACCCCGACCCCGACCCCGACGCCCACCCCGACGCCCACGCCCTCCGCGACGACCACGACGCTGACGCCGTACAAGGCGACCGTCCTGCGCACCGGCTCACGTGGCGCGGCGGTCAGCGCGCTGCAGCAGGCCCTGGGGGTCCCGGTCGACGGCGTGTTCGGCTCGTCCACCGCCTCGACGGTGCGCCGGTTCCAGACGCTGCAGCGGCTGGCCGCCACCGGCGTCGTGGACGCCGCCACGTGGGCCTGCCTCGAGCGCGCCGCCTACCCGCTGCTGGGCTACCGGTCGACGGTGCTGCGGCAGGGAGCTCGTGGCGCGGCCGTGGTGGCGCTGCAGCGCGCGCTGCACGTCGTCGCCGACGGGGCGTTCGGGCCGAAGACGGCCGCCGCCCTGCGCACCGCGCAGAGCCGTGCCCACCTGGCCGCCACGGCGGTGACCGACGTCGCCACCTGGGTCGCGGTCGAGCAGGCCGCTTACCCGCTCGGCCGCGCGCTCGTCCCGACGGCCCCCACCACGCCACCCACCACGACCCCCACCACACCGCCCACCCACGCCGTCCGCGCCGTCGGCGACCGCCCTGGCCACCACCACCAGCGTCTCGGCGTACAAGGCCACCGTCCTGCGCACCGGGTCACGTGGGTCCGCAGTCCGCGCCTTGCAGCGCGCGCTCGGGATGACCCACGTCGACGGCGCCTTCGGCCCGGTGACGGCCGCGACCGTGATGGCGTTCCAGCACGCGCGTCACCTGCCGCGGACCGGCGTGGTCGACCGGCGCACCTGGGAGGCTGTCGAGCTCGTCGCGCACCCGTTGCTGCGCTACCGCACCACGGTGCTGCGCACCGGCTCGCACGGCGGTGCGGTGGTGGCCCTCCAGAAGGCGCTGCACGTGACGGCGGACGGCGCGTTCGGCCCGCGCACGGCGGCAGCCGTGAAGGCCGCTCAGCGCAAGGGCGGCATCGCGGCGACCGGCACCGTCGCCACGCTCACCTGGGTCACGGTCGAGAAGCTCGCGTACCCCCTGGGCCGCAGACGCTGGTGACGCGTTCGGCCCGCCAGCGCGACGCCGAGGCGTCGTCGTCGCCGTCGCGGACGAGCACCACCGAGCCGTCGACGGTCCAGGCGGCCAGCACGTCGACCAACAGTCCCGGCCCGTCACCCACGCCGTCGCCCAGCCGCGCGCCGGGTGCCGGCGCCAGCGCCACCCGCTCACCCGAGGCCCACCCGCGCTCAGCGGCCAGCGCGCGCGCCCGCTCGCCCAGGGCCTCGGCGGACAGCCCACCGCCGGCCCCCGCGAGCGCCAGGTCACTGGTCTCCGGCTCGTCGTAGGGGGCGAACACGTCGGGCTGGCCGGACAGGTCCGCCGCCTCGTCCAGCGTGCCCTCGAGCGGCGGCCCGTCCCAGGCCCGGGCCAGCGCGGGCAGCGACACGGCCACGAGCCGCGGGCCCGTGGGGTGAGCCGCGTGCCCGGGCCGGTCGGTGACGACGACGGCGGCTCGCGCGTCGCCGTCCAGCGAGACCGTCGCGCCGACGCGCCAGACGGCGAGCGCCCAGTAGACACCGCGCCAGTGCACCGGCAGGTCGATGACGACGACGTCGCTGCGCTCGACCCCCAGCTCGTCGGTGAGCAGGTTCGCGGCCTTCGCGACCCAGTTCGCGAGCACCCGGCCGGACAGCTCGATCCGCTCGCCTCGCGTGCGTCCGTCGGCGTCGTCGTACCAGGTCAGGCGGGGCCGGCTGGGGTCCCTGCCGACGAGCGCGTCGAGCAGCTGCGTGGGCGTGGTCATCCGCGGGCGGTGCCCTGCTGGCGGTCGCGCAGCTGCTCGCGGAACGCCAGGGCCTCGTCGTAGGTCGGCAGCAGTCCGTCCTCGCGCGCCCGTGACAGCGTCGGCGCCGCGAGGTCCTTGGGTGACATCAGCGGCGTCACCGGGCGGCCCTGACGGTCTGCGGTGGGCCAGTCGATGGCGAGCTCGGGGCACATCGGGCTGACCCCGTGCTCGCGGCCGGGTGCGTAGGGCGCGGAGCACAGGTAGGCGAAGACCGCCCCGTCGGTGAGCGCCATGTAGGCGTGACCCAGCCCCTCGCTCAGGTACAGCGCCACCCGGTCGGCGTCGTCGAGCACCACCGTCTCGTGCCGGCCGAAGGTGGGCGATCCCACGCGGAGGTCGACGACCACGTCGAGCACCGCGCCGGACGGGCAGGTGACGTACTTCGCCTGGCCCGGCGGCAGCTGCGCGAAGTGCACGCCCCGCACCACACCGGCCGAGGAGGTCGAGATGTTGGCCTGGGCGAGGTCGAGCCGCTGGCCGGTGGCCTCCTGGAAGCTCGATCCGGCGAACCACTCCAGGAAGGTGCCGCGCTCGTCGGTGTGCTGGCGGGGCACCACCTTCCAGACGCCCTCGATCGACAGTGGGGTGATCTGCATGCCTGCGACACTAGCCCGATGACCGATCACGATCCGAGCGACCCGCACCCGACCCCGATCCGCAGCTGGCTGGTGGTGGGCGGCCGCGGCATGCTCGGCCTGGACGTCGTGGCGGCGCTGACGGACGACGGGCAGCAGGTCACCGCGGTGGGCAGCAGCGAGCTGGACGTGCGCGACCGTGCAGCGTGCAGGCAGGCCGTCGACGGCCACGACGTCGTCGTGAACTGCGCCGCCTGGACCGCCGTCGACGACGCGGAGTCCGACGAGGCGGGGGCCTTCGCCGTCAACGCCATGGGTGCCGTGCACCTGGCGGGCGCGTGCGCCGCGACGGGTGCGCGTCTGGTGCAGGTGTCGACCGACTACGTCTTCGACGGGACGGCGAGCGAGCCGTACGCCGAGGACGCGCCGGTGGGGCCACGGTCGGCCTACGGCCGCACGAAGCTCGCGGGGGAGTGGGCCGTTCGGGCCCAGCACGACGACGTGCTCGTGGTGCGCACGGCCTGGCTCTACGGCGCGGGCGGGCGCTGCTTCCCGCGCACCATCGCCGGCGCCCTCGACCAGCGCGACACCCTGGACGTCGTGGCGGACCAGGTGGGCCAGCCGACGTGGACCGTCGACGTGGCGCGCGTCGTGCTCGACCTCGTGCGCTGCGAGGCGCCGGCGGGCACCTACCACGCGACGTCCGGCGGCCGCGCGACGTGGCACGAGCTCGCCCAGGCCGTGGCCCGGGCGCGTGGCACCGACCCGCAGCGGGTGCGCCCGACGACGTCCGAGCAGTTCGTGCGACCGGCGCCCCGGCCGGCGTTCTCGGTGCTGGGGCACGACGAGCTCGAGCGCGTCGGGGTGCGGCCGATCGGGCCGTGGGACGAGCGCTTCGCCGAGGCGGCGCCGTCAGTGCTGGCGCAGCAGGCCTAGCAGGTACTCGCCGTACCCGGACTTCGCGAGGGCCTCGCCGCGCCGGCGCAGCTCGTCGTCGCTGAGGAAGCCCGCGCGCCACGCGACCTCCTCGGGGCAGCCGATCTTGAGTCCCTGCCGCGCCTCGATCACCCGGACGTACTCGCCCGCGGCCATGAGGGTGTCGAACGTGCCGGTGTCGAGCCACGCCGTGCCGCGGGGCAGCACCTCGACGGCGAGCCTGCCGCGCTCGAGGTAGGTGCGGTTGACGTCGGTGATCTCGTACTCGCCGCGAGCCGAGGGCTCGAGCCCGGCGGCGATCTCCAGGACGTCGTTGTCGTAGAAGTACAGGCCCGGAACGGCGTAGTCGCTGCGCGGCCGGGAGGGCTTCTCCTCCAACGAGATCGCCCGGCCCTCGGCGTCGAACTCGACGACGCCGTAGGCGGTCGGGTCGCTCACCTGGTAGGCGTAGACGAGGCCGCCGTCGAGGTCGGTGTGGCGGCGCAGCTGGTTGCCGAGCCCCGGCCCGTAGAAGATGTTGTCGCCGAGGACGAGCGCGACCTTGTCGGTGCCGACGAAGTCGGCGCCGATGACGAAGGCCTGAGCCAGGCCGTCGGGGCGGGGCTGGGTCGCGAACGTGATGGAGACGCCGAACTGCGACCCGTCGCCCAGCAGGCGCTCGAACTGCTCGGCGTCGTGCGGCGTCGTGATCACCAGCACGTCGCGGATGCCCGCCATGATGAGCATCGAGAGCGGGTAGTAGATCATGGGCTTGTCGTAGACCGGCACCAGCTGCTTGCTGACGCCGAGCGTCACGGGGTGCAGCCGGGTCCCCGAGCCACCTGCCAAGATGATGCCGCGCATGGCACCTGACCCTACTGTCAGCAGCCACCAACAACCCGTGGAGGTACGACGTCGTGAAGGTCCTGGTCACCGGAGGTGCCGGCTTCATCGGCTCGCACTACGTGCGCAGCGCGCTGCAAGGGTCGTACCCGGGCCTCGCCGAGGCCGAGGTCGTCGTCCTCGACAAGCTCACCTACGCGGGCAACCGGGCCAACCTCGCCCCGGTCGAGGACTCGCCGCGGCTGCGCTTCGTGCAGGGTGACATCTGCGACGCCGAGCTGGTCGACGGGCTGATGGCCGAGGTCGACCAGGTCGTGCACTTCGCCGCGGAGTCGCACGTCGACCGCTCGATCGCCGGTGCCACCGACTTCGTCATGACCAACGTCGTGGGCACCCAGACGCTGCTGGACGGCGCGCTGCGCCACGGCGTCGACCGGTTCGTGCACGTGTCGACCGACGAGGTCTACGGCTCGATCGAGAAGGGGTCCTGGACCGAGGACGAGCCGCTGCTGCCGAACTCGCCGTACTCGGCCAGCAAGGCCTCGAGCGACCTGCTGGCCCGCGCCTACCACCGCACGCACGGCCTGCCCGTCAACATCACGCGCTGCTCGAACAACTACGGGCCCTACCAGTTCCCCGAGAAGGTCATCCCGCTGTTCGTCACCAACCTCATGGACGGCGAGAGCGTGCCGCTCTACGGCGACGGCCTCAACGTCCGCGACTGGCTGCACGTCGACGACCACTGCCGCGGCATCGAGCTCGTGCGGGCCGGCGGCCGGCGCCGGCGAGATCTACAACATCGGCGGCGGCACCGAGCTGACCAACCGCGAGCTCACCGAGCTGCTCGTGCAGGCCTCCGGCAAGGACTGGAGCAGCGTCCAGCCGGTCGACGACCGCAAGGGCCACGACCGCAGGTACAGCGTCGACATCACGAAGATCTCCGACGAGCTGGGCTATGCGCCCGCCGTGCCGTTCGAGCAGGGCCTCGCCGACACGATCGACTGGTACCGCACCCACCGCGACTGGTGGCAGCCCCTCAAGCGCGGCTGAGGGTGCTCTCGGCGGCGGTGTCGCGAGCGGGGGTCGCGCTCGCGACGTGGGTCCTGCTCACCGCTGCCCTGGCGGTCCCGCTGGCCGTCGCCGGGGTCTGGGCGCCGTGGCCCGCGGGCGCCGTCCTGCTCGTGGCCGGAGTGGTGGCGCTCGCCGTCGCGCGGCGGGTCCCCCTGCTAGACGTGCCGGCGGGGGCCGCCGCGCTGCTGCTGCTCGTCGCCGCCGGAGTCGCGGTGTGGGCCGGGCTGACGCACGCCGAGCACGTCGTGCTGCGGCGCGACGCCGGCACCTACGCGTTGTCCGGCCAGCACCTCGCCACCGCCCACGGCGTACGCGTCGACGTCTCGCCCGAGCTGGTCGGTGGCGCCGCGGCGCTGGCGCGTCCCGGCGTCACGGTGGGCTCGCCGGGCTTCTACCAGCAGGGCTCCGGGCCGGACGTGCACGTCGTCCCGCAGTTCCTGCTCGCCACGCCGGTCTGGCTGTCGGTGGGCTGGTGGGTGGGCGGCTGGACCGGCCTGCTGCTGGTGCCGGCGCTCGCCCTCGGTGCCGCCGTGCTCGCCTTCGCCGGGCTCGCCGTCCGCGTCGTGGGGCCGTGGTGGGCGGTGCCGGCCACGCTGGCGCTGACGCTGACGGCGCCGGTGCTGCACGCCGGCCGGGCGACGTACTCCGAGCCGCTGGCCCTGCTCGCGGGGTGCGCCGGTGCCTCGGTGCTGGTGGCCGCGTGCTCCGGGCGTCCCCGACCGGCGCCCGCGTCCCTCGGCCTGCTCGCCGGCCTGCTGCTCGGCGGCGTCGCGCTGGTGCGCGCCGACGCCTTGCGCGAGAGCACCTTGCTGCTGCCCGCCGCGGCGCTCTTGGCGGTCAGCAGCGGCGTGCTCGCGCGGCGGGCAGCCGGGCGGCTCGCCGTCGGGGTGCTGGTCTCGACCGTGGTGGCCGCCGCCGCGGCGGCGGCCACCAGCCGTCCGTACGTGGCGTCGCTGGCCGGGTCGCTGGTGCCGTTGGCCGCCGGAGCCGTCCTCGTGGCGGCCGCCTCGGTGGCCTTCGTGCTGCTGGCCCGCAGGGGCGTCCGGCTGCCTGCGGCCGCGCGGCGCCGGCTGCCGTGGGTGCTCGCCGCCCTCGTCGTCCTCGTGGGGGTCGCGCTCGCGTCCCGCCCGTGGTGGCAGACGGTCCGGCAGAGCGCAGCCGACCCGGGCGCCCGGGTGGTGGCGGGCCTGCAGCTGCGCCAGGGACTGCCCGTCGACGGCGGCCGCACGTACGCCGAGCACACCGTGCAGTGGCTCTCGTGGTGGTCGGGAGTGCCCGCGCTGCTGCTGGCCCTCGCCGGTGCGGCGCTGGCCGCGCACCGGGTCGGCCGGGCCTGGGTGGACGGCGAGCCCCTGCCCGCGTGGGCCGCGCCCGCGCTCGTCGCCGTCGGCTCGACGGCGCTCACGCTCTACCGGCCGGGGATCACCCCCGACCACCCGTGGGCCGACCGCCGCCTGGTGCCCGTGGTGCTGCCGGCCCTCGTGCTGCTCGCGTTCGCGGCGCTCTCCGCCGGGCACGGGCGGCTGCGCGGGCGGGTCGGCCGCCCCGTCGCGTGGGTGGTGGGCGCCGTCGGGGCCGTGCTGGTCCTCGGGCCGACGGCGTGGGCCACGCTGCCCGTGGCGGGCCAGCGCACCGAGCGCGGCGAGGTCGGGGCGGTCCGCGCCGCGTGCGCCGCCTTCGGCCCCGGCGACTCCGCGGTGCTGCTCGACAGCCGGGCGGCCAACGAGTGGACGCAGGTGCTGCGTGGGGTGTGCGCCGTCCCCACCGTCGTCGTCCGGGCGTCGTCCGCCCAGCCTGCCGACGCCGCGACCGTCATCGCGCTCGCGCAGGACATCGCTGCGCGGGGCCGGCGGCCCGTGCTGGTGGCCGCCGAGTCGCCCGACGCGGTGCGTCGCCTCGGTGCCAGCCCGCAGCACGTGGTGCACCTGCGCACCGTCGAGGACCAGCGACTGCTCACCCGCAGGCCCGACGGCGAGGCGCCGCTGACGGTCGACCTGTGGGTCGCCCCCGCGACGTGAGGGTCGCGGCCGGGCCACCGGTACGCTCGACGCCGAGATGACCGAGCACCCCGCGACCGAGGTCCTGACCACCCCACGCGGCGCCGGCGCGGCGGACGACGTCCCCGCGCCGCCGTACGTCACCGTCGTGCTGCCCGCCTACAACGAGCAGGACCACGTGCTGGCCGAGATCGAGCGCATCTGCGCCGCGCTCGACGCCAGCGAGCACACCTACGAGGTGCTCGCGATCGACGACGCCAGCACCGACGGCACGCTGGCGGTGCTGCACGCCGCCGCGCAGCGCTTCCCGCACGTGCAGGTCGTCGCCTTCCGCCGCAACGGCGGCTCGGGCACCGCCCGGCGCATCGGCACCCAGATGGCGCGCGGCCAGATCGTCGTGTGGACCGACGCCGACCTGACCTACCCCAACGAGCGCATCCCCGAGCTCGTCGACACGTTGCGCGACGACCCGTCGTACGACCAGGTCGTCGGGGCCCGCACCAGCGAGGAGGGCACCCACAAGATCCTGCGCGTGCCCGCGAAGTGGTTGATCCGCAAGGTCGCCGAGCGCCTCACCAACCAGCGCATCCCGGACCTGAACTCCGGCCTGCGGGCGTTCCGGCGCGAGGTGGCCCTGCCGTACCTGCGGCTGCTGCCCCCCGGCTTCAGCTGCGTCACCACGATCACGCTGGCGTTCCTGAGCAACCAGCACGACGTCAAGTACGTCGACATCTCCTACGCCAAGCGCGCCGGGCAGAGCAAGTTCCACTTCGTGCGCGACGCCTACCGGTACATCCTCCAGGTGCTGCGCATGGTGATGTACTTCGACCCGCTCAAGGTCCTCATGCCGCCGGCGTTGTGGCTGATCGCGATCGGGCTGGTGAAGGGCGTGGTCGACATGGTGCGCCACCCGTTCTACTTCCCGGCCAGCACGGTGCTGCTGGTGGTCACCGGCCTGATGATCGGCTCCCTCGCGCTGCTGTCCGACCTCGTGGTGCGCTCCCGGGACGGCGTCTGACGTGCGGGTGGCGGTCGTCGGCCCCACCTACCCGCTGAAGGGCGGGGTCGCGGCCCACACCACCGAGCTCGCCCACCACCTGCTCGCCGAGGGGCACGACGTCGAGCTGGTCTCCTGGACGCACCTCTACCCGAGCCTGCTCTACCCGGGCGAACAGGCTGTGCCGCAAGGGGTCCCGGACCTCGCGCCCTTCTCGCGCACGACCCGGTCGCTGTCGTGGGCGCGGCCGACGTCGTGGTGGCGCACCGGTCGGCGCCTGCGGGGCGTCGACCTCGTCGTGGTCGTCCACGTGGTGCCGGTCGTGGTGCCCGCTCACCTGACGCTGCTGCGTGCGCTCGGGGTGGGCACGCCGGTGGTGGTGGTGGCCCACAACGTCCTGCCGCACGAGGCGCACGCCGGGGCCGGCCGCTTGGTGCGGCAGCTGCTCGGTCGCGCCGACCGGGTGCTCGTGCACTCGGGCGAGCAGGCCCGGCTCGCCCGCGAGCACGGCGCCCGTGACGTCGTCGAGCTGCCGCTGCCCCCGCACCTGCCCGGCGGCGCGCCCGTGGAGCGTCCCGCGCACGACGGCGCGCTGCGGCTGCTCGCACTGGGCGTCGTGCGGGACTACAAGGGCATCGACCTGCTGCTCGAGGCCATGCGCGCGGTGCCGGGCGTCCGGCTGACGGTCGCGGGGGAGATGTGGGGCGACGCCGGACACCGCGTGCGCCGGCTGGCCGCGTCACCCGGGCTGGCCGACCGGGTCGAGGTGCGCGAGGGCTACGTGCCGGCGACGGCCCTGGCCCCCCTGCTCGCCGGCCACGACGTGCTCGCCCTGCCGTACCGCGAGGCCACCGCGTCGCAGAACGCGCTGCTCGCCTTCGCCCACGGCCTGCCGGTGCTCGCCACCCGCACCGGCACCTTCGCCCAGGACGTCCACGACGGCGTCGACGGCCTGCTCGTCGAGCCGGGCAGCGTCGCGGCGTTGGAGGACGCGCTGCGCGCCCTCACCGAGCCCGGCCGGCTCGAGACGTTGCGGCGCGGCGTCCGGGCGCCCGACCTCGAGACGCCGTGGCACCGCTACGTGGCGGCGCTCGTCGGCGGCCCGGCGTGACGCGCTCGCGGCTGGTGGCCACGGCGCGGATCGTGCTGGCCGTGCTCGTCGTCGCGGCCGTCGTCTGGGCGGTGGCCGGCTCGTGGGACGAGGTGCGGGCCGACCTCGGGCGCGTGTCGCCGGGCGCGCTCGTCGCGTCGTCCGCCCTCGCGCTGGTCGCGCTGGTCTTCACCCTCGTGGGCTGGCGGGCCCTGCTGGCCGACCTGGGCTCGCCGCTGGCCTGGGGGCCGGCGTCCGGGGTGCTGTTCGTCGGCCAGCTCGGCAAGTACGTGCCGGGCAGCGTGTGGACCGTCGTCGTCCAGACCGAGGTCGCGAGCGCGTTGGGGGTGCCGCGCAAGCGCACCGCCGTGGCCGGCCTGCTGTCGATGGCGCTGAGCGCCCTGGCCGGCCTCGGCGTGGGCGTGCTCGCGCTGCCCGCGCTGCTGTCGGCCGGTGCGGGGCAGTGGTACCTGCTGGTGCTGCTCGTCGTCCCGCTGGCGGTCGTGCTGCTGCACCCGCGCGTGCTGAACGCCCTGGTCGAGCGCGGGCTGCGCTGGGGGCGTCGCACGCCGCTGGAGCATCGGCTGTCCGGCCGGGCGATCACCGTGACCATGGTGGCGTTCGTGGTGGCGTGGCTGTGCCTCGGGCTGCACGTCTGGGTGCTCGTGCACGACCTCGGCGCGGACGCCGGCGCGGCGCTCGTGCCCGCGGTCTTCGGCTACGCGCTGGCGGCGTCCGTGGGCATGGTGGCCGTGCTGCTGCCGGCCGGGATCGGCCTGCGCGAGCTGGTGCTGCTGCTGCTGCTCACCGGGCCGCTGGAGAGACCGGCCGCCACGGCCGTCGTGCTGCTGTCGCGGTTCATCATCACCGGCTCGGACGTCGTCGCCGCGGCCGCCGCGTGGGCCTACGACCGCCGTCATCACCTGGTGCGGCGCGGCACGTAGTCTGCGGGCCATGGCGAGGTCCCCCGAGCGCACCGCGCAGCTGGCGTACTCCGAGCAGATGGCCGCCATGCGCGACGAGGAGGGCCGGCGCCGCAAGGCGGCCAAGATCCTCGCGGTGCTGCGGCACGTCCTCGGCCGCGACGACCTGGCCGGCCTCACGGTCGCCGACATCGGCTGCTCGCAGGGCTTCATCGCCGACGAGCTGGCCGCCGCCGGTGCGGCCCAGACGTACGGTGTCGACATCGACGTCCCGGGCCTCGCGGTGGCCCACGAGCGGTTCGGCGAGCGGGTGCGGTTCGTCTGCGCCGCAGGGGAGTCGCTGCCTCTCCCGGACGCCTCGGTCGACGTCGCGGTGTTCAACCACATCTACGAGCACGTCGTCGACCCGGACGCGGTGCTGGCCGACGTCAAGCGCGTGCTGAAGCCGACCGGCGTCCTCTACCTCGGGCTGGGCAACCGGCTCGGCGTCGTCGAGCCGCACTACAGGCTGCCCTTCCTGTCGTACCTGCCGCAGGGCGCGGCCGACCGGTACGTGCGGGCGTTCGGCCGGGCCGACCACTACTACGAGCAGTACCGCACCCGGCCCGGACTGCGCCGGCTGCTCGGCGGCTGGCACGTGCTCGACTACACGCTGCCCGTGCTGGCCCAGCCCCGGGACTTCGCCGGCGACGACCTCGTGCCGGGGCCGGTGTCGCGGCTGCCACGCTCGGCCCTCACGGCGCTGCTTCCGCTGCTGCCGACGTACCTGTGGGTGGCCAGCCCCTCGCCGCTTCGCGCGGCCGGGCCGGCGCTGCGCGTCCCGCCGCGCCCCGTGCCCACCCCCTGAGCTCGCCGAGGGGCTACTGGGCGCCGGGCTCGGGGGCCTCGCTCGCCGGGTGGGCCTTGATGAACGACGCCACCACGGCGCCCGAGACCTTGCCGCACAGCTGGCGGTGGCCGGTCTGCTTCTTCAGGTCGTTGGGGTCCGCCGACCAGTGCGACAGGGCGAAGTGCTTGCCCGCCGGGAAGTCGCCGTAGGCGGTGTCCCAGGCGCTGACGATGAACTTGCTCTTCGCGTCGGCGCTGTCGTTCGCCTCGCGGCTGATCGCCTTGAGCTGCGAGACCTGCTCGGTGGTGGCGGTGTCGTCGTACCAGAGCACGGTGTAGCCGTGCTCGAGGTTGTGGACGAGGTTCTCCATCCGGGGCCGGTCGCTGGCGGTGTAGAACTGGCGGGCCGGGTACTCGGGCGACACGAAGTGCTCGCCGGACGACGGCGGCACGGTCGCGTACTTCACGGTCGTCTCGGCCGGCTTGTCGGTGCCCGGGCCCACGTGCGCACCGCCACCCTCGGCCGGGTCGTTGGTGATGGGGTCGCAGGACGCCTCCGCGGTGGTGACACCGAGGCTGGCCAGGCTGCCGGACGGCACGCGGGCGTCGTCCCGCACGATCGCGAACGTCACGGCCCCGGCGATGACGACGACGACGGCCAGCGCCGCCCCGACGACCACGAAGGTGCGACGACGCTCGGCGGCCTTGGCCTGGCGCTGCATCTCGGCGAGCTTCGCCTTGCGGTCCTGGTCGGCCTTCTTCGCTGCCACCGGCGGGTCCTCTGCTCGTCTGGGCGCGTCGGCTGGACGCGTCGTCTCGGGCTGGCACGCACGTGCACACGGCCAACGACGGTCGTGTGCACGTGGTTCCCGACGAGTCTAGCCGCGCCGTCGCGGGCAGCGACGCCCCACGCTGAGCTCGACGAGCGCCTACGGTGGACGCCATCGCCGGCAAGGCAGTCTCGACCGAGGGGCAGACCGTGGACGAGTACCCGCAGCTGCTGCACACCGCCATCGACACCACCGACGCGCGCGGCCTGGCGGAGTTCTACCGCCAGCTGCTGGGGCTGCGGTACCGGCCCGGTGACGAGCCGGACGTCGCAGACCCGGACGCCGACTGGCTCGTCCTCGTCGACGAGCGGGGTGGCCGGCAGCTCGCCTTCCAGCAGGTGGAGCGCCTCGAGCGGACGACCTGGCCCGAGCACGACGTCCCGATGCAGATGCACCTCGACCTCACGGTCGGGAGCGTCGAGGCGCTGCAGCGGCACCGGCAGCGGGCCGAGGCCCTGGGCGCCGAGCTCCGGCTCGACCGCACCGACGACCGCGACGAGCCGCTCTACGTCCTCGCCGACCCCTCGGGCCACCCGTTCTGCATCTTCGTCGGCTGACCCTGCGCCGCGCGGTGCGAGGATGGCTGCCGTGACCACCGCCGCGGACGTCGAGAGCCGCTGGCGACCTGGCCGCTCGGTCGACCTGGCCGCCACCGTGGGCACCCTGGTGCGGGGCGGTGGCGACCCGACCCACCGGATCGCGGCCGACGGCAGCGTGTGGCGGGCGTGCGTGACCCCGCAGGGTCCGGCGGCGCTGCACCTGAGCGTCCAGGGGGACGAGGTGGTCGTGAGCGCCTGGGGCACCGGCGCGAGCTGGGCGGTCGACACCGCCCCCGCCCTGCTCGGCGCCGAGGACGACGACCGCGACTTCACGCCGGTGCACGACGTGGTGCGCGAGGCCTGGCGACGCCGCCCGGGCTGGCGGGTGCCGCGCACCGGTCTGGTCATGGACGCGCTGGTGCCCGCCGTCATCGAGCAGAAGGTGACGGGGCACGAGGCGTTCGGCGGCTTCCGGCGGTTGGTGCAGCGCTTCGGCACGCCGGCGCCCGGCCCGGCGGGCGGCGCGGGGCTGTTCTGCCCACCGAGCGCGGCGCAGTGGGCTCGCATCCCGTCGTGGGAGTGGCTGCAGGCCGGCGTCGACGGCGCGCGCTCCGGCACCGCGGTCCGCTGCGCGCAGCGAGCCGGCCGGCTCGAGCAGACGCTCGGGCTGCCCGGGGAGGAGGTCGAGCGGCGCATGACGTCGCTCGCGGGTGTCGGCGTCTGGACCGCCGCCGAGGTGCGGCAGCGCGCCCACGGCGACGCCGACGCCGTCAGCTTCGGCGACTTCCACGTGCCCACCGACATCGGGCTCGCGCTCACGGGCAGCGCGGTGGACGACGACGCGCTGGCCGAGCTGCTGGAGCCCTACCGGCCGCACCGGTACCGCGTGCAGCGCCTGCTGCAGCTGGTGGGGCCGCGACGGCCTAGGCGCGCTCCGCGACCCGCACCGCGACGGCACCTTCCGGTGCGCTGACCGAGCCCTCGACGGACCCGTCGAGGTCCTCGGCCCACAGCGCGGCGAGCAGGCGCGCGCTCACGGCGCCGACGTCGAAGGCGTTGCCCTGGAACGAGACCAACGCCCCCGCATCGTCGTCTGTGAGCTGCGCTGCCACGTCGGGGAACCCGTGCGCGGCGATGCTCAGGGCGCGCAACGCCCTGTCGCGCAGGGGTTCCGGGGGGACCGACGGCGCCTCCACCGCGTCGAGCGCGACGCCGAGGGCGAGCTGCAGCGCCTCGACGTGACCGTGGCGGAACCAGTCATCCCCGGCACCGCGCAGCAGCGACCGCGCACCGGGGCCGTCGTCCTCGGTGACGAAGGCAGCCAGCCCGCGGACCAGCGCGACAGGAGTCCCGGACGCCTTGCCCTTCACCAGGTCCGCGGCCGCGGCGACCTCGTCGGCCAGCGCGCGCTCGGTGACCTCGAGCACCTGGCCGGACGCGTCGCGCGTGCCGCGCAGGTCGTCGATCGGCACCAGCCCCGCGACCCCCAGGGCGAAGTCGGTCTGGCCGGTGCGCCACGGCCGGCCGGCGGTGTCGCTGATGACGACGGCCAGCAGCGGCAGCGACATCGTCCGCAGCTCGCGGCGCAGGCGGCGCGCCACCTCGTCGGCGTCGTGGGGGAGGGTCAGCACGGTGCCGGGCGCGGTGTTCGAGGCGTCGACGCCGGCCGCGGCCATCACCGGGCCGGCCGCCGACTCGACGATGCTGGCGAGTCCGCGCGGGGTGCGCCGCCGCGCCACCGTGCGCCGGCTCTCGCGGGCGACCACGTCGTCGCGCCCGGCCGACTCGACCAGGCCCAGCGCCTTGGAGACGACCTTCGACGACACCACCAGCACGTCCCCCGGCTCGAGGACGAGGTGGCTGCGCACGAGCGCCGCGCGCACCAGCTCGGCGAGGGAGTCACCGGTCTGCACCTCGGGCAGACCCCGCAGCGGGACGACGCAGACCCCCTCGGTCGAGGGGTCAGGCACTGACGGCCTTCAGCTCGAGGGCGAGGTCGAGCGCCGCCCCCGCGATATCGGCCGCGGCGCCGACGTCCGTCATGAGCAGCGGGCGCGAGCGCACGGCCAGCCGCGACGGCCAGGTGCCCCCGTCGGCGTCCGCGTCGTCGACCAGCCAGCCGTCGAGGAAGTCCTCGTAGAGACCGGCGACGGCCCGCGTGGTGGTCTCGACGCCGATGGCCGCGAGGCACGCGTCGGCGTGCCCGCGCACCGGGCGCCCACCGACGAGCGGCGAGACACCGACGACCGGTGCCCGGGTGCCGCGGACGGCGTCGCGCACGCCCGGCACGCCCAGGACGATCCCGATGGACACCACCGGGTTGCTCGGGGGGAGCAGGACGACGTCGGCGTCGCGGATCGCCTCCAGCACACCGGGTGCGGCCTTCGCGCGGTCGATGCCCACCGACAGGATCTGCTGGGCCGGCACGGCGGCCTGGTGCCGCACCCACCACTCCTGGAAGTGGATGGCACGCCGACCCTCGTCGTCCTCGACGACCACGTGGGTCTCGACCGACTCGTCGCTCATCGGCAGCAGGCGCACCCGGCGCTCGGGCAGGCCCCAGCGCTCGGCCAGCAGCGCGGTCACCTGCGACAGCGGCAGTCCCAGCCCGAGCAGCTGGGAGCGGGCGATGTGCGTGGCGAAGTCTCGGTCGCCGAGGCCGAACCACTGCGGCTGCGCGCCGTACTCGGCGAGCTCGGACTGCACGACGTGCGTCTCGTCCGCGCGACCCCAGCCCTGGGCGTCGTCGATGCCCCCGCCGAGGGTGTACATCACCGTGTCGAGGTCCGGGCAGACGCGCAGCCCGAAGAGCGTGATGTCGTCGCCGGTGTTGCCCACGACCGTCACCTGCGCGCCGCGCCGCTCGGGGTCAGCGCTGGCGTCGAGGTGAGCCAGCAGACCGCGCAGGAAGCGGGCTCCGCCGACGCCACCGGCGATGGCTGTGATCTGCATGGCGCGAGTCTGTCAGCCACCGCTTCGCGGGCGTCAGCCGGGCAAGCGGTTGCGCCGATGATCTTGCCCGGTGCGTTCACCCGTTCGGACGCATCTGCGAACGGGCCGGTAAATATCACCGTTCGGCTTGACGAAGGGGGCATGACACGCGTGTAATTCCAGGCATGTCGCGCCGCACCCCGGGGAGGGGGACGGTGGACGTCGAGGGTCGAGGAGGGGCAGTGAGCAAGCTGATCGCAGTGAGCCAGCCCGTGGAAGTGCGGGAGTCGCAGGAGTTCCCCGGTATCGACCACCCGCCCGCGGGCGAGGACTTCGACGCGTTCCTGCGTCGCGAGGCCTCCCTCGTCCCGGCGCCGCCGGTCGCTCTGGGTCACCAGGAGTCACCGTCCCTGCTCCAGCTGTCGGAGCAGGACGAGGAGCTGTCCTGGCAGGAGCGCGCGCTGTGCGCGCAGACCGACCCGGAGGCGTTCTTCCCCGAGAAGGGCGGCTCCACCCGCGAGGCCAAGAAGGTGTGCGTCTCGTGCGAGGTGCGCGCCGAGTGCCTCGAGTACGCGCTCGCGCACGACGAGCGGTTCGGCATCTGGGGCGGGCTGTCGGAGCGTGAGCGTCGCCGCCTGAAGAAGCAGGCGGGCTGATCACCCTCACCACGCCTGCTCCACCGGACGCCGCCGAGACGGTCCTGCGGCGTCGGGCCGTGCCCGCACGCCAGCAGGTGGTCGCCGTCGTGGTGTGCCACGACGGCGAGCCGTGGCTGCCGCGCTGCCTCGAGGCGCTGGGCCGTCAGACCCGCCGCCCGGACGTCGTGGTGGCGGTCGACACCGGGTCGCGTGACGCCTCCGCCGCCCTGGTCCGCGAGGCGCTGGGCGCCGACCACGTCGTCCAGGCACCGCGCGACTGCGGGTTCGGCGACGCGGTCCGGCGCGGCCTGGAGCACGCCGCCAACCTCGTGGTCGAGACACCCACCGAGCCGCCGGAGGCGGCACCCGCGACCGCGTGGCTGTGGGTGCTCCACGACGACTGCGCCCCCGACCCGAGGGCCCTCGAGCTGCTGCTCGACGCCGCCGGCTCGTCGTCGTCCGCCGGGATCGTCGGCCCCAAGCTCGTCGCCTGGGACGACCCTCACCGCCTGCTCGAGGTCGGCCTGACGGTCAGCCGCGGTGGGCGGCGCAGCACCTTCCTCGACGGCGTCGAGCGCGACCAGGGCCAGCACGACCACCGCTCGGACGTCCTCGCCGTCTCCTCGGCCGGCCTGCTCGTGCGCCGCGACGTCTGGGACCGCCTCGGCGGGTTCGACCCCGCTCTCGCCCTGCTCCGTGACGACATCGACCTGTGCTGGCGAGCCCAGCTCGCCGGTCACCGGGTGCTGGTGGCACCTCGAGCCGTCGTCGCGGACGCGCAGGCCGCGACGCGCGGGCTGCGCAGCGTCGACGCGGTGCCGGCCGCCGTGCGCCGGGTCGACCGGCAGCACGGGCAGCACGTCGCGCTCGCGCGGTGCAGCTGGCCGGCGGTGCCGCTGCTGCTGCTGCGGCTCGTGCTCGTGGGGCTGGGCCGCGCCGTGCTGCTGCTGGCCGCCAAGTCGCCGGGCCGCGCGGCCGAGGAGGTCCGGGCTCTCGCGGTCACGGTGTTCCTGCCCTGGCGCTGGCTGGGTTCGCGATGGCGCGCCCGCGGACGCCGCAGCGTTCCCGGCCGCAGCCTGTCGGCCCTGCTCACCCCGCGCTTCGCGGCGGTGCGTCACGCCGTCGACGTGCTCGGCGGGTGGGCCGCGCGTGACGAGCAGACCCCGCTCGCCCCGGGCGCCGACGGCCAGGTGGGCGCCGTCCCGGTCGAGACCGGCCCGGTCGCCGAGGAGGCCGAGCCGGTGCTCGTGCCCTCCACCGGGCTCGGACGCCGCGTGGCGCGCCACCCGCTCACCCTCGTGACGCTCGCCCTGGTGGCGCTGACGCTCGTCGCCTGGCGCGACCTGCTCGGCCGGCTCCTGGCCGGGGGGGCCCTCGGCGGCGGCGAGCTGCGGGGCGGCGCGGCCGACGCCGGGGCGTTGTGGCACGCCGGGCTGGACCCCGTCCGCGGCGCCGGGCTGGGCACCGACGCGCTCGCCTCGCCGGCCGTGCTGCTGCGAGCGGCCGGCACGTGGCTGCTCGGGGCCGTCGCCCCGGACTCCGCCGGCGCGCTCGCCGTCACCGCGCTGCTGCTCGGCGCGCCGCTGGCCGCCGGCTGGGCCGCGTACCTCGCCGCCGGCCTCGCCACCCGGTCGCGCTGGGCGCGCGGCTGGGCCGCCTTCACGTGGGGCGGTGCGCCGGTGCTCGCCACGGCGGTCGCCGGTGGGCGCCTCGGGCCGGTGCTCGCCGCGGTGCTGCTGCCGCTGGCCGCCGCAGCCGTCGGCCGGGCCCTCATGCGGCACGCCGCCGGCGTGCTCACCGCCACCTTCGCCGCGGTGCTCGTCGTCGCCGTCCTGGCGGCCGGGGTGCCCGCGCTCGGCGCTGCCGCCGTGCTCGTGGGCCTGCTGGGCGTCCTGCTCGGGCGTGGCGCCGTGCGCTGGCGGTCGCTGGCGATCGCGGTGCTTCCGGTGGCGCTGCTCGGCCCGTGGGTGCGCGACCTCGTCGCCGACCCGCGACTGCTGCTGGCCGGCCCCGGAGCCGTCGCCGACCCCGCGAGCCCTGTCGCGCTGCCCGGCGGCCTGCACCTGCCAGGCGCCTGGGCCGATCTCGTCGCGTTGCCGACCGGGTGGCCGCACTGGGTGGCCGCGCTGTGGCTCGGGCCGCTCGTGCTGCTCGCCGCGCTGTCGCTGGTGCGCGGCGGCAGGCGCGGCCGCGTCGTCGCCGGCCTCGGGTGGCTCGCCGTGCTCGGCCTGGCCCTGTGCGCGGTCGTCCCGGCGGTCGACCTCGACCACACCGGGCAGGCGCCGCTCACCGGCTGGGCCGGCACCGGTGCGCTGCTCGGCCTGCTCGCCCTCGTCGCCGCTCCGCTGGTCGCCGCCGAGGGGCTGCAGCAGCGCCTCGCCCGGCACGGCTTCGGCTGGCGGCAGCTCCTGCTCGCTCCCGTCGCGGCCCTGGCCGTGCTGGCGCCGCTCGGCGCGGCCGCCGCCGGCGCCTGGCAGGGGGTGCACCCCCCGCTGCGCCAGACCGCCGCCGTCGGGACGCCCGCCGTCGCCGCCGACGCCGCGGCCGGGCCGCAGTCCGCCCGCACCCTCGTGCTCGCCACCTCGGGTGGCCGGCTCACCTACCGCCTCGACGGCGGTGAGCCGGGCCCCGCCGCCCGCGACGTCTCCGCTGCGGTGCCCACGACCGATGACGCGCCGGTGCGCGGCGCGGTCGCCGGCCTCACCGACCCAGGCGCGGCGTCGTCCGGCGGCGACGTCGTGGCCGACCTGCACCGGCTGGCGGTGCGCTTCGTGCTGGTGCGCCGTCCGGTGCCCGCCGCCCTCGGCGACCACCTGGACGCCACGGCGGGCCTGTCGCGCATCGGCAGCTCCGCCGAGGGGCAGCTCTGGCGCGTCGGCGACGGCCCCGCGGCCGAGTCCGCCCGCGTCCGCATCGAGCGCGCGGACGGCGCCGTGCTCGCCGCGGTGCCCGTGAGCGGCCCGCACGCGACGGTCGACACGCACCTCGCGGCCGGGCCGAGGGGACGGCTGCTGGTGCTCGCCGAGACCTCCTCCCCGCTGCGCCGGGCCGCGCTCGACGGCAGGCCGCTGCGCCCGGTGACCCTCGACGGGCTCGGCACCTGGCGACAGGCGTACGCGCTGCCCGCCCAGGGCGGCCACCTCGTCATCCGCACGGTCGACCCGACGACGACCTGGTGGCGCTGGGCCCAGCTCGGCCTGCTGGCGCTCGTCACCCTGCTCGCCCTGCCCGTGCGCCGCCCGACCGGGGAGCTGAGGTGAGCGCCCGGCGCTGGGCCGACCTGGCAGCCAAGGCCGCCGTGCCGGTGCTCGCCGCGGCCGTGGTCGGGTACGTGCTGGTCGAGCCGGCTCGACCGGCGCCCTCGCAGGCGGCGGTGCGCCCGGCCCCGCGCGCCGAGGCGCTCGCGGCGGCCGAGCTGGTCTGCCCCGGGCCCGAGACCATCGGGGTGCGCGGCGCCGACGCCGACCACCCGCTCGACGCACCGGCTGCCGCGCGGGTGGCTGCCGCGTCGTCCCCGAGCGCGGTCCGATCGCCGGACGCAGCCGGTCGGGGAGGCACCGTCGCGATCGGCGTCGGCAAGGCGGGGGTGCGGGCCACCCGCACCGCCGACGGCGCAGCGCTGGCCCAGACCACCTCGTCCGCGCCGTCGTCCCTCGCGGTCACCGGGTCGGACGCGGCCGCGCCCGGCCTGGTCGCCGAGCAGCTGACGGTCGTGCCCAGCGGCGACCTGCGCGGCCTGAGCTCAGCCACCTGCCTGCCACCGGCCGACGACCAGTGGCTCGTAGGCGGCGGCACCGACACCGGTCGACGAGGCAGGCTCGTGCTGTCGAACCCGCACGAGTCCACCGCGGACGTCACCATCGACGTCCTGTCGGCCCAGGGTCCGGTGCGCCGGACGCCGGGCAGCACCGTCGCGGTCCCGCCTCGCTCGCGCGTCGTCCTGTTGCTCGACGCCTTGGCTCCCGGTGCGCAGTCTCCGGTGGTGCACGTGCGCACCACCGGTGGCTCGGTCGGCGCCGTCCTGAGCGACACCTGGCTCGATGGCACCACCCCCCGCGGCCTCGACGACGTCGTGGCGTCGTTGCCACCCGCGAAGCGCGTCGTCGTCCCGGGCGTCCGCCTCGACGGCGCCGCGACGGTGCGGCTCGCCGTGCCGGGCCAGGCCGAGGCCGTCGTCCAGCTGCGCGTCCTCGGCCAGGACGGCGCGGCCGACCTGCCTGACGGCGGCGTCGTGCGCGTGCCGGCCGGGTCGAGCAAGGACGTGTCCCTGGCCGGTGTGCCGGACGGCGCCTACGGCGTCGAGGTCGTCTCCGACGTGCCGGTGGTGGCCGGGGCCATGGTGCAGCGGCGCCCGGACCAGAGCGGTCCCGGCGAGCTCGCGTGGTCGGCCACGAGCGACCCGGTGACCTCCCTGACCGGGCTCGCGCTCGCCGACGCGGCCTCGGGCTGGCACACCGACCTGGTGCTGACCGCCGCGCGCGACGCCGCCCACGTCGACGTGGTCACCGTCGGGGCCGACGGCACCAGCAGCACCTCGCAGGTCGACGTGCCCGCCGGCACGACCCGCGTCGTCGCGGCCGACGGGGGTCAGCACCTGGCTGCGGCCGCGGCCCGGCAGCGGCGAGGTGGTCGCGGCCCGCTTCGAGCAGCGCGACGACGCGGCCGGGCCGATGATCACCACCGGCCCGTTGCGGCAGGTGCGCCTGACCCGGGTGCCGATCGAGCTCGCGCCGGCCGACCAGTAGGCGCTCAGCCCTCGTCGAAGCGGGGGTCGACCTCGCCCGGCTCCAGCCCGAGCAGGTGCGCGACCTGCTCGACCACGACCTCGTGCACCATCGGCGCCAGCGCGGTGCGGTCGACGGCCCGGGTCTCCAGGGGCCTGCGGTAGACCACGATGCGGTGGGGCAGCGCGCCCTCGGCCGGGAAGAAGCGCCCGAAGGGCACCTCGCCGTGCTCCCACGGCGCGGGGTCGCTCGGCGGCACGTCCTCGACGGCGAACTCCACGCCGTCCAGCTCGCGCGACCAGCGCCCCTCGAGCCGCTCGGCGGCGTCCAGCACGAGGTCGTCGAACTGCTGACGACGGGTGCGGTAGGCCGGCAGACCGGCCGGTGCGAGCGGGCCGCGCGGGCCGCGGCCGTGCCGGTCGCGCCGCCGGACGCGCCCACGCGGTGCGGCCTGGGCGTCGGAGCGGGACCTGCGCAGCACCTCACCAGTCTAGGCCGCACCGACACGCCCCCGGACGCCCGTTCAATCCCGGCCGCTGTCGGGCCCGGAGGGTAGCGTGAGCGCTCGTGAAGTCCCTGCGTCGCTGCACGCGCACCGCGTGCGCCCGGCCCGCCGTCGCGACGCTGACGTACGTCTACGCCGACTCCACCGCGGTGCTCGGCCCGCTCGCCACCTACGCCGAGCCGCACTGCTACGACCTGTGTGCCGAGCACGCCGAGCGGCTGACCGCGCCTCGGGGGTGGGAGGTCATGCGCCTGGCGCCCGAGCTCGAGGCCGGTGGCCCGAGCGACGACGACCTGCTGGCCCTCGCCGACGCGGTGCGCGAGGCCGCGCGCCCGGTGGCGCCGCGAAGTCCGGCGGCCGAGTCCCGCACCGTCGAGGTGGGCCGCCGCGGGCACCTGCGCGTGCTGCGCGACCACGACCAGGCGTGACTCCTTCGTGACTGCTTCATGGGTCTCGCTCCGCACGGGCGATGTCCGATATGTCGCGACACGCCGGACACTCAAGTTCTTCAGCCGAATGGCCGAGTCCACACAGGTCGCCATCGACCGGCGGCGCCCAGACTCGCTCGGAAGGCTTCCCCCATGGCTCGCTCCGCCGCCCGCCCCTCTCTGCCGCTCGGTTCGCTGACCCAGCGCGAGGCCCGCAGCACCGCCGGCTGCGGAGCATGCGACTCCGCGCGCGTCACCTGCCTGTCGATGCACCTGACCGACGGCACCCCGGTCGACTTCATCTCCTGCCGCGTCTGCGGCCACAAGAGCTGGAGCCACGAGGGCGTCGAGCTCTCGGTCAGCGAGGTCATCGCCCGCACCCGCAAGGTGAGCTGACCCTCTACGCTGCTGGTCTCACCTGAGAAGGGCCCACCAACAACTCTGGAGAACCTCGCGTGCGCAGCCTCGCCGGCATCGTCAAGGCCTATGACGTCCGCGGGGTCGTGCCCGACCAGCTGGACGAGCGGGTGGCCGAGGCACTCGGTTCAGGGTTCGCGAAGATCGTCGCCGACGAGGGCACTTCTCGGGTCGTGGTCGCCCACGACATGCGGCCGTCGTCGCCGGCGCTGTCCGCAGCCTTCACCAGCGGCGTGCGCGCGCAGGGCGTGGAGGTGCTCCTGGTCGGACTTGCGTCCACCGACGAGCTCTACTACGCGTCGGGTGCGTTGGATGCGGCCGGCGCCATGTTCACGGCCAGCCACAACCCGGCGCAGTACAACGGCATCAAGCTGTGTCGTCCCGGCGCTCGCCCGGTGGGCCAGGACACAGGCCTCGCCGACGTCCGAGCCCTCGCCGAGCACTACCTCGCCGAGGGCATGCCGACGTCCGGCATGAGCGGCACGGTGCGCGAGCGTGATGTCCTCAGGGACTATGCCCGCCACCTGCGCCGACTGGTCGATCTGCGGGCCGGGCGTGCGTTGACCGTTGTCGTCGACGCCGGCAACGGGATGGCCGGCCACACCGTTCCCGCCGTGCTGCAGACCGCTGCCGGCCTGGAGCCGCTGCCGGTTACCGTGCTCCCGCTCTACTTCGAGCTCGACGGCACGTTCCCGAACCACGAGGCCAACCCCCTGGACCCCGCCAACCTGCGCGACCTGCAGGCCGCCGTCGTCGCGCACGGCGCCGACCTCGGGCTGGCCTTCGACGGCGACGCCGACCGGTGCTTCGTCGTCGACGAGGGCGGCGAGCCGGTGAGCCCGAGCGCGGTGACGGCGCTGGTGGCCGCACGCGAGATCGCCCGTGACCTCGCCGGAGGCGGGCAGCCCACGGTGATCCACAACCTGATCACGTCGCGAGCCGTCCCCGAGATCATTGCCGAGCGGGGCGGGCGAGCGGTGCGCACCAGGGTCGGTCACTCCTTCATCAAGGCCGAGATGGCCCGCCGCCAGGCCGTCTTCGGGGGCGAGCACTCGGCGCACTACTACTTCCGCGACTTCTGGTACGCCGACACCGGCATGCTCGCGGCGATGCACGTTCTCGCGGCGCTGGCCGAGCAGGAGGCTCCGTTGTCAGCGCTGACCGGCGAGTTCGAGCGCTACGTGGGGTCCGGGGAGATCAACAGCACCGTCGACGACCCCGAACGGCGCACCGCGGCTGTGCGCGCTGCTTTCGAGGGCGACGGTGTTGCGGTGGACACCCTCGACGGCCTCACTCTCACGTGCGACGGTCCGGACGGCCGGCCCGGCTGGTGGCTCAACGTCCGTGCCAGCAACACCGAGCCGCTGCTGCGGCTCAACGTCGAGGCTCGCGACCGAGCCACGATGCAGCAGGTCCGAGACCGGGCCCTGGCGCTCATCAGGTCGTGACCTGGCAGGCTGTTCCTCAGCGACCAGACCCCAGCACCCGCACGACACCGGAGGCACCGTGACCAGCAGCGAGACGCCGGGCGCCATCGAGCCCTGGCTGCGCGACATCCTGCGTTGCCCGAAGTGCCACAGCGAGCTGCGTGACGACACCGGCCCGGACGGCGGCCCTGAGCTCGTGTGCACAGGCGAGGAGTGTGGTCTGGCCTACCGGGTCGACGACGGCATCCCCGTCATGCTCATCGACGAGGCCCGCCCGACCCGGGGCTGAGGCAATGGACCGGCACGAGGACCTCCTCGACGACGCGGACGCCATCGCCACCGCCGACCCGAGCGGCGTCCTGCGCGCGCTCGCGACGGCCGGAGCGCAGGTGCGCGAGGCGACGGTGCGCGGCGCCGAGGCCGGCGTGCGCTCGATCGCTGACGGCGACCGGCCGCGCTCGGTGGTGGTCGCCTCCCTCGGCGGCTCGGCCCTCGTCGCGGACGTCCTCGCGCTGCTCGCCGGTGCCGGCTCGCCGGTGCCCGTGGCGGTGCGGCGCGGGCTGCCGCTGCCCGGCTGGGTGGGCCCGCTCGACCTCGTCGTCGCCGTGTCGCTGTCCGGCCGAGCCCGCGGCCCGCTGGCCCTGGCCGCCGAAGCCGGACGCCGCGGCGCCCGCCTGCTCACCGTGGGTGCGCCCGACTCACCCCTGGCCGACGTCTGCGCCCAGGCGCGCGGCGTCCACGTGCCGGTCGAGCGGCCCCACGAGCCCGGCCGCGCGGGCGGCGGCAGCTCCTCGCGCACCTCGCTGTGGTCGCTGCTCGTGCCCGTGCTGCAGGCCGCGGACAGCCTCGGCATGGTCGACGTCAGCGACGCGCTGCTGAGCGGTGTGGCCGACCGTCTCGACGCGCAGGCCGAGGCGTGCCGACCGGGGTCGGAGTCGTTCGTCAACCCCGCCAAGGTGCTGGCCCTGCAGCTCGCCGGGTCGGTGCCGGTGGTGCTCGGCGACGGGCTGGTCACCGGCGTCGCCGCCGGGCGCGCCGCCGCCATGCTCGCCCGCACCGCGCGCACCCCGGCCGTGCACGGCTCGCTGCCGGACGACGCGAGCGAGGTGGTCGCGACGTTCGACGGCCCCTTCACCGCCCAGCGCGAGGACGTGTTCGCCGACCCCTTCCTCGACGGCCCGCGCGGCCCGAGCCTGCGCCTGCTGATGCTGCGCGAGCCCGCGCCGGTGCCTGGCCGTGACGAGCAGGAGGCGTTCGAGACCGCGGCGCTCGCCGACCGGGTCCGCGGCCTGGCCGAGGAGGTCGGCGTCGCGGTCTCCGAGCTGATGGCCGACCCCGGCCACCCGCTCGAGCGGCTGGCCGGCCTGGTCGCGCACACCGACTTCGCGGCGGCCTACCTGGCGCTCGCGCTGGGACTCGACCCGGGCCTGTCGCCGCACGTGGCCGACCTGCGTGACGCGCGCTGAGCCCGACGCACCCGAGCCCGCTCGTCCCTCTCCGGCACACCCACACTCGTCCCAAGGAGCACCCCAGCATGGCGTCAGGCGGCGGTACCAAGGCGATCGTGGCGGCCCTGACGGCCAACCTCGGCATCGCCGTCACCAAGTTCATCGCGTTCCTGCTGACGCGGTCGAGCTCGATGCTGGCCGAGTCGATCCACTCGCTGGCCGACTCGGGCAACCAGGTGCTGCTGCTCGTCGGCGGCAAGCGCGCCCAGCGCCACGCGACGCCGCAGCACCCGTTCGGCTACGGCCGCGAGCGCTACGTCTACGGCTTCGTGGTGTCGATCGTGCTCTTCACGGTCGGGGGCCTGTTCGCCCTGTACGAGGCGTACCACAAGTGGCACGACCCGCACGGCATCCACTCGTGGCAGTGGGTGCCGGTGGTGGTGCTGGTCGCCGCGATCCTCATGGAGGGCTACTCGTTCCGCACCGCGATCCACGAGTCCAACCAGGTGCGCGGCGAGCGCTCGTGGACGGCCTTCGTGCGCACGGCCAAGGCGCCGGAGCTGCCGGTGATCCTGCTCGAGGACCTCGCCGCTCTCCTCGGCCTGGTGTTCGCCCTGTTCGGCGTCAGCATGACCCTGCTCACCGACGAGGGCCGTTGGGACGCCGTCGGCACTGCGGCGATCGGCGTCCTGCTCGTGGTGGTGGCCGCCGTCCTCGCGGTCGAGATGAAGTCGCTGCTGCTGGGGGAGGCGGCCACGCCGGACATGGTGCGCCGGATCGAGGGCGCCCTCGTGGGTGAGGGCGTCACCTCGATCATCCACATGAAGACGCTGCACCTCGGGCCCGAGGAGCTCTTGGTGGCAGCGAAGATCGCGGTGCCGCCCACCGAGTCGGCAGCCGACGTCGCGGACGCCATCGACGCCGCCGAGGTGCGGGTGCGCGAGGCGGTCCCGATCGCCCGGGTGATCTACCTCGAGCCCGACATCCACCGCACTACCGTGGAGCCATGAGCGACCTGCCGGAGCAGCGGATCCTGCTCGTCCACGCCCACCCGGACGACGAGTCGATCGGTCAGGGCGCCACGATGGCGCGCTACGCGGCCGAGGGCCGCGGCGTGACCCTGGTGACCTGCACGGCAGGCGAGCTCGGTGAGATCCTCGTGCCCGAGCTGGAGCACCTGGCGGCCGACCGCGACGGTGGCCTGGGCGAGCACCGCCGCGGCGAGCTGGCCGAGGCCATGCGCGAGCTGGGCGTGAGCGACCACCGGTTCCTCGGCGGCTTCGGCCGGTACCGCGACTCGGGCATGAAGTGGCACGAGGACGGCCACGCGGTGGCCGCCGACGACGTCCACGAGAACGCCTTCTGGAACGCCGACCTGGCCGAGGCGGCGACCCTGCTCGCCGAGATCGTCCGCGAGGTCCGGCCCCAGGTCCTGGTGACGTACGACCAGTTCGGCGGCTACGGCCACCCCGACCACATCCAGGCCCACCGGGTCGCCATGTACGGCGCGCAGCTGGCGGCGGTGCCGTCGTACCGCCGCGACCTCGGCCCGGCGTGGGACGTCCCGAAGATCTACTGGGGGGCGATGTCGGAGAGCCGGATGCGCCAGGGCCTGCGTCGCCTGCGCGAGGCGGGCGACACGGCGACGTTCGAGGGGATGGACCCTGACGGCCCCCTCCCGCCGTTCGTCACACCGGACGCCGACCTGTCCGCCGTCGTCGACGGCGGCGGCCACGTGCAGGCCAAGGTCGCGGCGATGAAGGCCCACCGCAGCCAGATCACGGCCGACGGCCCGTTCTTCGCCGCGTCGGGTGACGTCGGCGAGATGTGGGGGGTCGAGTACTTCCGGCTGGCGAAGGGTCGCCAGGGCCAGACCGGTGCCGACGGGCTCGAGACGGACCTGTTCGCCGGCCTCTGAGCAGCGCTGCAGCGCGCCGTCCCCTCGCTGGCTCGCGGGGAGGGACGGTAGACTGGGCCGCGTTCCCGGCGTCGGTGATGCCGCAGGCCCAGAGGGGCTGCGCCGGCTCCCTACCGGAACGCACCCCCGACCCGAAAGGTCTTCACCATGACGTTCGACCACAAGGTCAAGGACCTCGCCCTCGCCGAGGCCGGCCGCCACCAGATCCGCCTCGCCGAGCACGAGATGCCCGGCCTGATGGCGCTGCGCGAGGAGTTCGGCCCTACCCAGCCGCTCCAGGGCGCGCGCATCGCCGGCTCCCTGCACATGACGGTGCAGACCGCCGTCCTCATCGAGACCCTCGTGGCGCTCGGTGCCGAGGTGCGCTGGGCCTCGTGCAACATCTTCTCCACCCAGGACGAGGCCGCGGCCGCCGTCGTGGTCGGCCCCAACGGCACCCCGGACGACCCCCAGGGCGTGCCGGTCTTCGCGTGGAAGGGCGAGACGCTCGCGGAGTACTGGGACTGCACCGTGCAGATCCTGACCTGGCCCGGCGAGGGCCCCAACATGATCCTGGACGACGGCGGCGACGCCACGATGCTGGTGCACAAGGGCAAGGAGTTCGAGCTCGCCGGCGCCGTCCCGCAGACCACCGACGACGACAGCGAGGAGTACCGCGTCGTCCTCGACGTGCTGCGGCGCACCATCGCCGACGAGCCGCAGAAGTGGACCACGGTCGCGGCCGGCATCAAGGGCGTCACCGAGGAGACCACCACCGGCGTGCACCGGCTCTACCAGCTCGCCGAGTCCGGCGACCTGCTCTTCCCGGCGATCAACGTCAACGACTCGGTCACCAAGTCCAAGTTCGACAACAAGTACGGCTGCCGCCACAGCCTGATCGACGGCCTGAACCGCGCCACCGACGTCCTCATCGGCGGCAAGGTCGCGGTGGTCGCCGGCTACGGCGACGTCGGCAAGGGGTGCGCGGAGTCGCTGCGCGGCCAGGGCGCCCGGGTCATCGTCACCGAGGTCGACCCCATCTGCGCGCTCCAGGCCGCGATGGAGGGCTACCAGGTCGCCCGGCTCGAGGACGTCGTCGCCGATGCCGACATCTTCATCACGACCACCGGGTGCTACGACGTCATCACCGCCGACCACATGGCGCAGATGAAGCACCAGGCGATCGTGGGCAACATCGGCCACTTCGACAACGAGATCGACATGGCCGGGCTCGCCCGCACGCCGGGGATCACCAAGACCGAGATCAAGCCGCAGGTGCACGAGTGGACCTTCGCCGACGGCCACTCGATCATCGTGCTGAGCGAGGGGCGGCTGCTGAACCTCGGCAACGCCACCGGCCACCCGAGCTTCGTGATGAGCAACTCGTTCTCGAACCAGACGATCGCGCAGATCGAGCTCTTCACCCGGGGCGAGGAGTACCCGCTCGGCGTGCACGTGCTGCCCAAGCACCTGGACGAGAAGGTCGCCCGGCTGCACCTGGACGCCCTGGGCGTCCGGCTCACCGAGCTGACCAAGCCGCAGGCCGAGTACCTCGGTGTGCCGGTCGAGGGCCCGTACAAGCCCGAGCACTACCGCTACTGAGCCTCGGCTCAGGGACGTCGCACGCGCCCCAGCGCCGCCTCGACCGAGTCCACCTCGGCGAGGCGGCGCCGGGCGTTCTCCTCGCGGGCCAGCCGCTCGACGTCGCGCCGACGGCGCTCGGCCAGCACGGCGGCGAGGAACTCCTCCGGGTGCGTCGCGGCAGGAGGCGGCGGGGCGACGTACGGCGCCACCGCCTGGGCGAGCTCGCGGCCCAGGGCCTCGCGGGCGCCCGCGTGCATGCCGCTCGCGCGGCTGAGGAACTGCCGCACCGACAGCGCGAGGGCGTCCGGGATCCGGCCGATGTCAGCCGTCACCGCCCAGCCCGCCAGGTGCGGCGGCAGCTGGGCCATCACCGACACCTGCCGTGACGCGCGCTCGCGGACGACGTAGGTTCCGGCGGCGAGGTCGCCGAGGCGCTGCGCCCGGGGCGACAGCAGCGAGCTGACCAGCGCCGGCACCCCCGCGAGCAGCCAGATCTCGACGAAGCCGACGAGCGCGCGCACCACGGCGTGTCGCAGCCGGATGGGGCCGCCGTCGTCGCGCACGGTGCGCAGGCCCATGACGAGCTTGCCGAGGGTGCGGCCGCGGGTGAGCGTCTCGACCAGCGCCGGCAGCCCGACCGCGACGCCCAGGAAGACCACCAGCAGCAGCGCACTGGCCGCCGCGTCGTCCAGTGCGCCGGCCAGCCCGGACACGACCAGGACGGCCGCGAACAGCGCGGCTCCCGCCACGGCCAGGTCGATCGCGCCCGAGATCGCGCGCGAGGCGAAGGACGCCGCCCGGACGTCGAGCAGCACCGCCTCGCCGGTCACGACCTCGGCGTTCGACATGGCGGCCAGCGTAGTGGCGCCGTCGGCACCGTCGTTGGCGTCGTCGTCGCTAGGCTCGCCCGCGTGGACCTCGACGCGTACGTGAGCGCGCACCGCGAGGAGTGGGCGCGCCTGGCCGAGCTGAGCGGGCGCCGCCGGCTGGGCGGTGCTGAGGCCGACGAGCTGATCGGCCTCTACCAGCGCGTGGCCACGCAGCTGTCGGTGGTGCGCTCGGCGGCGCCGGACCCCGCCCTCGTCAGCCGGCTGTCGACGCTCGTGACGCGCGCCCGCGCCGCGGTCACGGGGGGCCCGGAGGCCGCCTGGAGCGACCTGTCGCGCTTCTTCACCACGTCGTTCCCCGCCGCGCTCTACCGCACCCGACGGTGGTGGGGCCTCACCATGCTGGCCAGCCTGCTGCTGGCGCTCGCCATGGGCTGGTGGGTCGCCACCCACCCGCAGGTGCAGGCGGCGGTGGCGAGCCAGGACGAGATCCGTCAGCTGGTGCAGAACGACTTCCAGGGGTACTACTCGCAGTACGCGGCCAGCAGCTTCGCGGCCCAGGTCTGGACGAACAACGCCTGGGTCGCGGCGCTGTGCATCGCGTTCGGGGTGCTCGGCGCGCCGGTGGTGTACGTGCTGCTGCAGAACGTCGTCAACCTGGGGCTGGTGGGCGGTCTGATGGCTGCCGGCGGTCGGCTGGACCTGTTCTTCGGCCTGATCCTGCCGCACGGCATGCTCGAGCTCACCGCGGTGTTCGTGGCAGCTGGGGCCGGCCTGCGGCTCTTCTGGGCGTGGGTCGAGCCGGGCCCCCGCACCCGCTCGCGCGCGCTGGCCGAGGAGGGCCGCGCGGCCGTGGGCGTGGCCATGGGCCTGGTGGTCGTGCTGGCGGTGTCCGGCGCCATCGAGGCGTTCGTGACGCCGTCGGGGCTGCCGACCTGGGCGCGCATCGGTATCGGCGTGGTCGCCGAGGCGGCGTTCCTCACGTACGTGCTCACGCTCGGCCGGTGGGCGGTGCAGCGCGGGGAGATCGGCGACCTGGCGGCGTTCGACGTGGGGGACGTCGCGCCCACGGCCGGCTAGCGTAGGCGCACCAGGTCGGTGCCGCGGAAGGCGGCGGTCCACACCTGGCCGTGGTGGCGTCGACGACGAACGGCACCGGCCAGCAGCCCGTCGACCACGCGGTCGTGACGGCATCGGTGCGACGCGTCGAGCTGCACGACCCGGCCGTCCCTCAAGGGCACGCGCACAGCACCCCGTCGTCGACGTCGCCGTCGAGCGGTGCCGGCCCGACGGCGACCGTCCGCAGGACGCGTCGGTGCACGGCGTCGATATGCGTCGAGGGTCCCGTCCTGCCGTTCATGTCCAGACGTCGCGCCGGACGCTGCGGTCCGAGCCCGGCTCCGGCGCCGGCCGGCAGGCGGTCGGGACGACGGTCCGCCTTGCGTCGATCCGCAGACCTGCCTTTCCGTGCCGCACCCAAGGCCGCTGCCGCGTAGAGCGACCGCCCACGGGGTTGCCGCCGACGCGCACGACGGTGCGGCGCTGCGTCCGGGCGTCGACGCGGGACACGGTGCCGCGAGGTTGTCGGTGACCCACGCGGCGCCGGCGGCGTAGGTGACGTCGTACGGTCGACGCCCCGACGGGTACGGTCGCCTGACCCGGCCGCTGCGCCCGTCCAGTCGGGTGAGGTCGTTCGTGCCGAAGTTCTCGACCCACACTGACCCGGCTCCCGAGGCGAGGCCACAGGCGCTGGCCGCAGACGCTCACGAGGGCGCCAGACCGTGCCGCTCACGCGGTCGACTCGCCGCACGGCGTCTCCGATGAGACCGTTACCCACACCTGGGTCCGCGACGACCACTAGCCCGGCAGGGCTTGCCGGCCGACGCGCACCCGCAGCACCGGGGCGATGCTCGCCGAGCTGCTCGCCGAGGGCGACGACGGTGCCTGCGCAGGTCCGTGCAGCGTTCGCGACGTCACCCGAGATGGAGGCGCTGGTCGGGCTGGCGCGCCGCTGCTGCACGAGGCCGCGAGGCGTGACCAGGGCGGCGGTGCCGACTCGGCCGCATGCCACGACCCGGGGCCGCTTCATGAAGGCAAGATAGTTCCTGCGTGAACTAGAAGGAAGCCGCCAGGCCTCGCCTCACCACCAGCTGCTCCGGTCGAGTGAGCGGAGGGCTGAGCCACGCGCCGCCTTTCCGCTCGGCTGCCATCGTCGTGCAGGTCCGCGAGCTGCTCGCTGCGACCTTGCCCAGGCTCATCCGCAGGCCGGGCCGAGGGCGCGATCTGCAGGCTGATGATCGGCGGCGGTGTTGGTCACGACCGTCGGAGTCGACCGACCTCTTGGGCATGCGGCCGCTCGACGCTGTCGCTGGTTGCGGCGCAGGTCAGCCCGAGGTCGATGCTCGCCGTCGACCGGCGCGCCCCCGATGACGGCCGCTCGCAGCTGGGTGCGACTCACCATCCGGACGACGGCTCACCAGCGGTCGATGCGCGGCGTTCGCGCGGGCCACCAGCGGGTTCCGCGACGAGCTGGGCGCCTCGCCGAACCTCCGCGGTGCTCGACGCCATGCCGAGGCGATCCACCGGGTTCGCTGACCGCAGCGATCAGACGGTGCGCGCCGACGTCCAGAGGATCAGGCCTCCCGCGGCTCACAGCCGTCCGGCGGCCTTGAGCTCCAGGTAGCGGTCGGCGAGGCGTGGGGGGAGGTCGTCCGGCGGGGCGTCCACCACGTCCGCGCCGAGCCGCGACAGCAGCCGCTCGACGCGCTCGCGCTCCAGGCCGGTGCGCTCGGCCGCCGCGGCGTCGTACACCTGCTCGGCGGTGTCACGGCGGGAGCGGAGGTGGTCGAGCTCGGGGTCGGCCACGGAGGCGACCACCACCTGGTGGCGGCGGGTGAGCTGGCCGAGCACCGGCAGCAGCCCTTCTTCGACCGCGGCCGCCTCCAGCGGCGTGAGCAGCACGACCAGCGCGCGGTGGCTCAGCCGGCTGGTGACGGCGCCGACCGCCACGCTCCAGTCGGCCTCGACGAGCTCGGCCTCCAGCGGCGCCAGGGCCGTGACGAGGCTCGACAGCAGCGTCGACGCCGAGGCGCCCTCGACGCGCGCGCGCACCCGGCGGTCGACCGCCACCAGGTCGACGCGGTCGCCAGCCCGGGAAGCGAGCGCAGCGAGCAGCAGCGCCGCCTCCATCGCGGCGTCCAGGCGCGGGGCGTCGCCGACGCGTGCGGCCGCCGTCCGCGAGGTGTCGAGCACCAGCAGCACCCGACGGTCGCGCTCGGGTCGCCAGGTGCGGACGACGACCTGGCGGCGGCGCGCCGTCGCGCGCCAGTCGATGCTGCGGACGTCGTCGCCCTCGACGTAGTCGCGCAGCGAGTCGAACTCGGTGCCCTGGCCGCGGATGTTCGTGACCGACCGGCCGTCGATCTCGCGCAGCCGGGCGAGCCGGCTGGGCAGGTGGCGTCGTGAGGTGAACGGCGGCAGCACGCGCAGCCGGCCGGGCACCTCGCGCGAGCGCTGGCGGCCCGCGACGCCGAGCGGCCCGAGCGAGCGCACGGTGACGCGGTCGGCCCGCCGGTCGCCGCGCCGCGTGGGCCGCAGGGCCGTCGTGACCCGAGCCCGCTCGCTCGCCGGCAGCGACACGCGGTGCCGGTCCGCGGTGGCCCCGGCTGAGGGCTGCCACGCGTCGCGCACGACGCCTCGGAAGCGCCGGCGCGAGGTGTTGGCGAGGGTGAGGACGCTCTGGGTCGGCTCGCCCAGACGCACCGCCGGGTTGGTGGCCCGCGAGACGTCGAGCCCGCGCGGGCTCACCGCCAGCGCGACGTCGACGGCCACAGCCACCCCGAGGACGGCCAGCCAGACCAGGACGCCGCCCCAGCCCGGCTGCACCAGCCCGACCCAGCCGACGCCGGCGAGGGCGAGACCGGCTGCGCGCCCGGTGACGACCACGGCGCTCAGCGGGGTACCGGCACGGACGCCAGCACGCCGTCGAGCACGGAGTCGACCGTGACGCCCTCGAGCTCGGCCTCCGGGCGCAGCGAGACGCGGTGCCGCAGGCTCGCCCCGGCCAGTGCCTTGACGTCGTCCGGTGACACGTAGTCGCGACCGCTCAGCCACGCCCAGGCCCGGCTGGCCGCGAGCAGCGCCGTGGCCCCGCGCGGTGAGACCCCCAGGGAGAGCGACGGCGACGAGCGCGTGGCACGCGCCAGGTCGACGACGTAGCCCAGCACCTCCGGTGCCACGTGGACGCGGCCCACGGCGGCGGCTCCAGCCGCGAGGTGGGCCGCGCGGGCGACCGGGCGCAGGCCCGCCGCGGCGAGGTCCTGCGGGTCGAACCCGGCGGCGTGGCGCTGCAGCACCTGCACCTCGTCCTCGCGCCCCGGCAGCGGCACCGACACCTTGAGCAGGAAGCGGTCGAGCTGGGCCTCCGGCAGGGGGTAGGTGCCTTCGTACTCGACCGGGTTCTGGGTGGCGCAGACCACGAACGGGTCAGGCAGCGCGCGGGGCTGGCCGTCGACGCTGACCTGCCGCT
Organism: uncultured Actinomycetota bacterium; assembly: GCA_963816695.1. GTDB lineage: Bacteria > Actinomycetota > Actinomycetes > Actinomycetales > Angustibacteraceae > Angustibacter. The sequence goes on along the minus strand of CAWFLV010000001.1, from coordinate 566,606 downwards.
CCTGCATCGCCTCCAGCAGCGAGGCCTGGGTCTTGGGTGGCGTGCGATTGATCTCGTCGGCGAGCAGGAGGTTGGTGAACACCGGGCCCTCGCGGAACGAGAACTCGGCCGTCCGCGCGTCGAACACCAGCGACCCCGTGACGTCGCCCGGCATCAGGTCGGGGGTGAACTGCACGCGGGCCGTCCGCAGGTCCAGTGCCGCCGCCAGGGCGCGCACGAGCAGCGTCTTCGCGACGCCGGGCACGCCTTCGAGCAGGACGTGCCCCCGCGACAGCAGCGCGATGACGAGACCGGTGACCGCGGCGTCCTGGCCGACGACCGCCTTGGCGACCTCGGCCCGGACGGCCTGCAGCGCGGCGCGGGCCTCCTGCTCGTCCGCGGGCGGCTGGGGGGCGATGGGCTCGGTCACGGTCGGTGCGCCTCTCTCTCGAGCGTCTGCAGGCCTCGGGCCAGCTGGACCAGGCTGGGGTCGTCGTGCGGGTCGGGCCCGACGAGCAGCTCGCCGACCTGCACGGCCGGCAGGCCGCTCGCGGCGCTGACCGCGGTCACGACCTGCTCGAGCGGTGCCGTGCGCGGTAGGCCGCACCGTACCGCCAGTCGACGGGAGGCGGCCGCCCGCAGCACCTGCGCGGCGCGTCCGCGAGCGCGGGCGCGGCGGTAGAGCCGGGCGCGGCCCAGCGTGGTCTCGACGGCGCGCACGACGACGGGCAGCGGCTCGCGCACGAGCGGGCCGAGGCGGCGGCCCCGCCACAGGACGACGACGAGCAGGACCACGAGCAGCTGGACGCCCGCGAAGAGCACGCCGTCCGGCAGCAGCGAGACCAGGCTGGCCGGCTCGTCGGTGGGTGGGCCGTCGAGCGGGTCCGGCGTCCACCAGAGCACGTCGGGGTCGCGGCCGAGGACGGCGAGCGACAGGGCGGCGTCCCCGGCGTCGGCGAGCCGGTCGTTGGTCAGCGCGGCGCCCGAGCCGAGCAGCACGGTGGTCGCGCCGCCGGGGTGCGTGAGCTCGAGGTAGGCGGATCGGCCGTCGACGGGGTAGCAGCCGACCGAGTCCGTGACCGGTCGCCCCGACAGGGCGTCGTTGCGGGAGTAGGTGACCTCGCCCGCGAGGGCGCTGCCGGCCCGGGCCGGACCGGCGCTGTCGCAGGCCGGCTCGACGACCCGCGCGGCCCCGGCCGGGGCCGCGCCGACCGGCAGCGCGAGGTCCGTGAGCACGCCGTTGTCGGCGCCGACGACCACGAGGTCGACCTGCGGGTCGTCGACGAGCCGGCTCAGCTGCGCGGCTCGCCCCGGAGCGAGCCGGTCGGGCCGCGCCAGCACGAGCGTCACCCGACCGGACGCCGCCTCTACCGCGCGGCGCACGGCGTCGAAGCTGCGCAGGTCGCGCACCGCCACGCCTTGGTCGCCCAGGACGCGCACGACGGCCCGCGCGCCGTCCGGGGCCGGGCTGTCGGGGTCCAGGGCGCCCGCGCCGGTCGGGCGCACCAGCAGCAGCCCGGCGAGCGTGGCGGCGACCACCACGGTGACCACGGCGGCGGGACCGCGCCAGCCGCGCAGCCGACGGCGCCAGGAACCCGGGGCCGGTGCTGTGTCCGTACGGCTCACGCGACGGCCTGCGGGCTGCTCGCGCGCACGGCGTCGTCGAGCCGCCGCAGCTCGGCGTCGTGCTCGGGCCGTCCGGCGCGCCCGCCGTAGCAGACGTCGTCGAAGCGAGTGGCCCCGCGCCGCAGCGCGTCGGCGAGCCCGGGCAGGCGGGTGGCGGCCTCGGACGCCGCCTCGTCCGCGGTGCGCCCGGCCCGCTCGTCGAGCACGACGCGCTCTTCGAGGGCGCGGACGACGGCGCGGAAGCGCTCGCGGACGGCGTCGTCCCAGCGGCCGGCCGCGGCGGCGTCGTCGGCGAGCCGCCGGTGGTCGGCGGCGGTGAGCGCGCGCTCGGTGAAGACGGCCGCGTGGCCGACGCGCCGGCCCGGGCCACGCAGCCGACCCGTGCGCAGCAGCACGACGACCGTGACGACGGCGGCCACGAGCAGGAGCAGCACCAGGCCGGTGCGGGGGTCGGCCAGCGCGGACGACGAGACGTGCAGCCCCTGCACCTGCTCGATCACCCACTGCACCAGCCGCTGCAGCGGGCCGGGCTGGGCCCGGGCGTACACCGGGTCGCTCAGCTCGCGCCGCGCCCACTCGCGAGCCAGGTCGCGGCCCGGCTCGACGGGTGGCGCGAGCGGCAGGCGCAGCGGCACGGTGAGCGCCGGGGCGAGCAAGGTCATCGAGCGCCGGGGGAGGGGGCGGCCGCAGCTCGCGCCAGGGCGACGTCGAGGCCCTCGCGACGGATGCGCAGGTCGATGTACAGCAGCGAGACCACCCCGGCGCTGAACGGTGACACGACGGCCGAGCCCAGCACGCCGCCCAGGTTGCCGATCGCGGTCGAGACGGTGACCGCGAGGGTCGTGGAGGCGCTGGCCCCCCCGGTGACCGCGGCGGCCGCGAGCTCACCGAGCAGGCTGAAGGGCAGCTGCAGCAGGCCGGAGGCCGCCCACGAGATCGCGGCGCTGAGCAGCAGGATCCCCAGCACGCGCCAGTACGACCCGACGCCGAGCCGCCAGGAGCGGCGCAGCGCGGCCACGACGCCGAGGTCCTCGAGCAGCAGGGCGGGGGCGGCGAAGGCGAGCTTGACCATGAGCGACAGGCCCAGGAAGGCCAGCAAGGGCAGGGCGACGAGCGTCGCCACGACGCCCGCCGGGACGGCCAGCAGGTAGAGCAGCACCACCGGCACCACCACGACGAGCAGCACGACCACGCCCACCAGCGTGGTCGTGAGCGTGAGCAGCAGCAGCCGCCCGACCCCGCCCCAGCCGACGCGCCGCAGCACCTCGCCCGCGGCGGGGCGACGACCGATCACGGCCTCGCTGACGGCGATGATGAGGATGCCGTTGAGCACCGACAGGGCCAGGAACTGCAGCACCGCGGGCACGAGGAGCCCCACCACGCCACCGCTCACGAGCGAGGCCACCTCACTCGCGTCGACCGTGCCGGCGGACAGGTCGGCGGCGGTGAGCAGCTGCGGAAGACCGACGAGCAGCAGGGCGGTCGAGACGAGAGCAGCCACGCCGGACACCAGGGCCGACAGCCCGAACATCACGCGGGGGTTGTGCCGCATGGTCTGCACGGCGCCGTCCAGGATCTCGCCGAGCCCGAGCGGACGCAGCGGGACGACGCCCGGCCGCGGTGGCTCCAGCGGTGGCGGTGCGTACCCGAGCGGGGGAGGAGGCCCCCACGCCGAGGGCGGCGGCGAAGCCCCGGGTGCCTGCCACGCGGGTGGTTCGCTCATCACTGCTCCCCCTCCACGGCTGGGTCCGGCACCGTTCCTGCCCGGCTCGGCTCGTCGGCCATCGTGCCACGCGGGCCACCCGCGCGGCGGCACCCTGTGGACGAAGCGACGTACCGTGCAGCCTCAGGTGCGACGATGGTCGTCGCTGAGGTGCCCGACGGTGCTGGCGGGCGCGGTGCGAGTGACCGCGTCCAGTCCGGCCCGACGGGCCGTCCGACGGGTGAAGGAGACGCGGTTCGATGAAGGGTCGGGTGCTGGTCGTCGACGACGACACCGCGCTGGCGGAGATGCTGGGCATCGTGCTGCGCGGTGAGGGCTTCGACCCGGTGCACTGCGGCGACGGCGAGGGGGCGATGGCGACCTTCCGCGACGTGCGGCCCGACCTCGTGCTGCTCGACGTCATGCTGCCCGGCGTCGACGGCATCGAGGTGTGCCGTCGCATCCGCGCCGAGTCCGGCGTCCCCATCGTGATGCTCACGGCCAAGAGCGACACCATCGACGTGGTCGTGGGCCTGGAGTCCGGGGCGGACGACTACGTCGTCAAGCCGTTCAAGCCCAAGGAGCTCATCGCGCGCGTCCGGGCCCGGCTGCGCAGCTCGGGCGAGTCGGCGCCCGAGCGCCTCGACATCGGCGACCTCAGCATCGACGTCGCCGGCCACACCGTGCAGCGCGGCGAGGAGCCCATCTCGTTGACGCCGCTGGAGTTCGACCTGCTCGTGGCGCTCGCGCGCAAGCCGTGGCAGGTGTTCTCGCGCGAGGTGCTGCTCGAGCAGGTGTGGGGGTACCGCCACGCCGGAGACACCCGCCTGGTCAACGTCCACGTGCAGCGGCTGCGCTCGAAGATCGAGCGCGACCCCGAGCACCCCGAGATCGTCGTCACCGTGCGCGGCGTCGGCTACAAGGCGGGTCCGTCGGGGTGAGCGTCCGCTTCCGCCTGCCGTCGGGGCTGCGCCACCCGCTCGCCTCCGTGCGGCGTCGTTGGCGGCGGTCCCTCCAGCTGCGGGTGGTCACCGCCACGATGCTGCTCGGCCTCGTGGTGGTCCTCGCCCTCGGCACCCTGCTGCTGCAGCGCATCCAGGCCGGTCTGATCCAGGAGCGGCTGGTCGCGGCGCGCGGTGAGGCGGCGCGCGGTCTGCGGGACGCGCAGGCGCGGCTCGACACCGCGAACGACTCCTCGGGCCTCAATCTCCTCGTCAACGACCTGCTGCCGCGGCTCGCCTCGCCGGACCCCGACGACAGCCGCGACGTCATCCTGCTGCGTGGGCTCGGCAACAACCTGCCGGCGGTGCTGCCCGACCTCAGCTCACGCGACGTCGACCGGCAGATCATCCCCGACGAGATGCGACGGCGCGTGATCGCGTCCGGCCGCCAGGAGCAGCAGTACGTGCGGCTGCGCTACACCGGCTCCAGCCGCAGCACCCCGGGCATCGCGATCGGCTCGCGGGTCTCGGTGCCGATCGCCGGGCAGTACGAGCTGTACTTCGTCTTCAGCCTCGACCGCGAGCAGGAGACCATCAACCTGGTGCGGCGCAGCCTCATCGGCGGTGGCATCGCGCTCGTGCTGCTCGTGGGCGGCGTCGCGTACATGGTCACCCGCCAGGTCGTGCGCCCGGTGCGGCAGGCCGCGATGGTCGCCCAGCGGCTGTCGTCCGGCCGCTTGCAGGAGCGCATGGTCGCCCACGGCGAAGACGACCTGGCCCGCCTCGCGGCGTCCTTCAACACCATGGCGCACAACCTGCAGACGCAGATCAGCCAGCTCGAGCACCTGTCCCGGGTGCAGCAGCGCTTCGTGAGCGACGTCTCGCACGAGCTGCGGACGCCGCTCACGACGATCCGGATGGCCGGTGACCTCCTGCACGAGTCGCGGGCCGACTTCGCCCCCGAGGTCGCGCGCTCCGCCGAGCTGCTGCAGACCCAGCTGGACCGGTTCGAGGCCCTGCTCAGCGACCTGCTCGAGATCAGCCGCATCGACGCTGGTGGCGACCTGCTCGACGTCGAGCCGGTCGACCTGCGCGACGTCGTCTCGCGGGTCGTCGAGAGCGCCGGCCCGCTCACGGCCAGCAGCGGCAGCCTGCTCGTCGCCGACCTGTCGGGCGGCCCGGCCGTGGCCGAGGTCGACGGCCGGCGCATCGAGCGGATCTTGCGAAACCTCGTCGTGAACGCGCTGGAGCACGGCAACGGCAAACCGGTCGAGGTGCGCATCGGCGCCGACGACCACGCCGTGGCCGTGTCGGTGCGCGACCACGGTGTCGGCCTGCGGCCTGGTGAGGCTGCGCTGGTGTTCAACCGGTTCTGGCGCGCCGACCCCTCGCGGGCCCGCACCGTCGGCGGCACCGGGCTCGGGCTGTCGATCGCCATCGAGGACGCCCGGCTGCACCGCGGCTGGCTGCAGGCCTGGGGTGAGCCCGGGCAGGGCTCGTGCTTCCGCCTGACCCTGCCGTGCACCGCCGGTGGTGAGCTCACCTCGTCGCCGCTGCCGCTCGCACCGCCCGAGGACGAGCCCGTGGTCGGCCGTCCGTACCAGCGCCTGCCCGTGCGGCCGACCCCGCTGCTGCCGCCTCCGTGGCCCGGGGCGCGCTGATGCGCTCTCGCCCCGCGGCCCACCGGCCCGCCGCGCTGGCGCTGGCCCTGCTCTGCTGCCTGGGCGTCGCCGCCTGCGGTGGCGGCATGCCCGACTCCGGGCCGGCCGGCCCCGGCCGCGTCATCGGCGAGATCTCCAGCGACCCGCTGCGCGTGGCTCCCGACGGCCCCGCACCGGGCGCCGAGCCGGCGGGCGTCGTCGCCGGCTTCCTGCACGCTGGCGCGGGTTTCGACGACGACCACGCGGTGGCCCGCACCTTCCTCACCCCTGAGGCGTCGGGGGTGTGGGACCCCGGCCAGGGCACCGTGGTCTACCCCGACGACACGTCCGTCCACATCACCACCGAGGCGCAGGGCACCGACCGCGAGGTGGTCGTGACCGCACCGGTCTGGGCCACCATCGACGGCTCCGGTCAGCTCGCGCTGGCCCGGGCCGGCACCACGACGTCCACGACCTTCACGCTCTCGCGGGTGCGCGACGAGTGGCGCATCTCCGGGCTGCGGCCCGACCTGGGCCTGTGGATGCCGAGGTACGAGTTCGAGCGGGCCTACACCCCGCTGCGCCTGTCGTTCGTCGCGACGGGCGCGCGGGTGCTCGTGCCCGACCTGCGCTGGTTCGCCGGGTCGCGGGCCGGCCTCGCGACGGCGATGGTGCGGGCGCTGCTCGCCGGCCCGGCGCCGTACCTGCGTGGCGCGGTGTCGTCCGGGGCGCCCCCGATGACCACGCTCGGCGTGGACGCCGTCCCCACGGCCGACGGGACGGCGCAGATCGACCTGTCGTCGTCGGCGCTGGCGGCCTCTCCCGAGCAGCGTCAGCAGCTGTGGGCCCAGCTGACGACCACGCTGCGCCAGCTGCCGAACGTCAGCGCCATCTCGCTGACGGCCGAGGGCGCGGCCTATCCCGTGGCCGGCCTGCCTGACCGCGGCAGCGGCGCCGACCTCGGCTACACCGACGACGTCCGCGTCGAGGGTCCGGTGCTCGTGGCGAGCGAAGGCCGGCTGCGGCAGGTCGACGTCGGCACCGGGGCGCTCACCGAGCCGCCTGCGGGCCGGTTCACCGACCTCGACGTCAGCGGGCTGAGGGCGGTGACCGCCGGGCCGGAGGCCGAGCTGCTGGTGGGCGTCGACGTCACCGGTCACCGGCTCGTCACCGTCGCCGCCGCCACACCACGCGCCGTGCTGCTCAGCGGAGCCGACCTCACCAACCCGGTCATCGACCCGAACGGCTGGGCCTGGACCGCCGACCGCCAGCGCGCCGGCGAGGTCGCGGTCGTGGCGTCGACGTCGTCCGCAGCCGCCGCGGCCGGCACCGGCAGCGAACCGCGCACGCTGCGTCCCGCCTGGCTGGCCGGCCGTCGGGTGCAGTCCCTGGACGTCTCGCGCGACGGCGCCCGGCTCGCGGTCGTCTCCTGGTCGGCCGACGGCAGCACCCGGCTGGACGTCGCCGGGATCCTGCGCGACCGCAGCGGACGTCCCACCGGGCTGGCGCCGGCCCGCGGGACGGCACGCTCGCTCACCGAGATCCGGGACGTCTCCTGGGCCGACCGCACCAACCTCGCCGTCCTGGCCGGCCCCGTGGGCCACGTGCTGCCCTACCAGGTGGAGGTCGGCGGCCTGGTCAGCGCGCTGCCACCGGTGCCCGACGCGCAGACCGTCAGCGCGGGCGACGGGCTGCGGGCCGTCTACCTCGTGACGTCCGGCGGCCGGGTGCTCGTGCGCACGGGCAACGGCTGGCGCACGGTCGGGCCGGGCACGTCCGTCACGATCCCGCAGTGAGCGCGCGCCCGCCCACCGAAGCGGCCGCGACCAGGCCGTGAGTCCGCGGCCACCCGGCGGCCGGCTCCTGCAGCACCTCGCGGCGGCGCTCGGGTCGGCGTCGGACCTCGTGCTGCCCCGGACGTGCGCCGGCTGCGGCTGCCCAGGGCACCGCTGGTGCGGTGCCTGCGCCGGCTCGTTGGCCGGGCCGCCCCTCGTGCGCACGCTGGCCGACGGGACACCGGTGTGGTCGGCGGCGGCGTACGAGGGGGCGGTCCGCGAGGCGGTCAACGCCTGGAAGGACCACGACCGTGCTGACCTGGCCGCCGTGCTGGGGGCCGCCGTCGCGGCGGTGTACCTCGCCGCCGGGGTGCCGGCCGACGCGCTGGTGGCGGTGCCGTCGTCCGCCGCGGCGCGCCGCCGCCGGGGTCGCGAACCGGTCCGCGAGCTGTCCCGGGTGGCGGCCCGCGAGCTGGCGCGCGAGCCCGGCACCAGCGGGCCACGGGCGCTCGCGGTGCTGCGGCACCAGCGCGGGGTGGCTGACCAGGCCGGCCTCGGCGCCAGCGCCCGCGCGGCCAACCTCAGCGGGGCCGTCGCGGTCGCTCCCGGGCTGCGGGGCAGGGTGTGCGGCCGGCGCCTGCTGCTGGTCGACGACGTGGTGACGAGCGGCGCGACGCTGGTCGAGACCGCCCGGGCGCTCTCGGCGAGCGGCGGCCACGTGGTCGGGGCGCTCACCGTGGCGGCGACTCCCCGCCGGCGGGCAGGCCCGGACGGGTGAGCCTGGAGCGATCCGAGAAAGTCCGCGGCCCGCCGGCGTGCCGCTGCGCCGTCTCCTGGCGTACGGTCGGCACATGGGTCCGCGGACCGTCGCCCACCGTGCTGGGCGCCCCCGCCTCCCGAGCCCCGCGGGGGCTCGTCGGAGGTGGTGCTGCGGCTGATTCGGGCCCGAGCCGCCCACGCGTCACCAGCGTGAACGAAGGTTGACGCCCGCCGTCCGAACGGCGTGGCGAGCAGTGACCCCCCGGCCAGCGGGCGGGTATGCGCTTCGATGAGGAGGTCCACCGTGGAGATCGTGGTCACCGGACGGCACGTCGAGGTCAAGGAGCGGTTCCGCCGCCACCTGCAGGAGAAGCTGGCCAAGGTGCCACAGCTCGCTCCGCGCATCCAGCGCCTCGACGTGGTGATCTCGCACGAACCCAACAAGCGGCAGACCGACAGCTGCGAGCGGGTCGAGATCACGTGCGTCGGCAAGGGCCCGGTCGTCCGGGCCGAGGCTGCAGCCGACGACGCCTACGCCGCCCTCGACCGCGCGTACGCCAAGCTGCTCGAGCGGTTGCGCCGGGCCCACGACCGCAAGGTGGTCAAGCGCCGCCGAGGCGCCGAGTCGCTCGCGCACGCCGCAGCTCGCCTCGCGCCGCCGCCCGAGATCGGTGAGCCCGAGTCGAACGGCTCGGCGGCACCCGACGCGCCGGCGTCCGAGCTCGACGACAGCCCCGTGCAGATCCGCGAGAAGGTGCACGCCGCCGTGCCGATGACTATCGAGCAGGCGCTGTACGAGATGGAGCTCGTCGGCCACGACTTCTTCCTGTTCTGCGACGCCGAGAGCAGCCGGCCGAGCGTCGTGTACCGCCGCCGGGGGTGGGAGTACGGCGTCCTGCACCTCGACGTCGACCACGCCGGCCACCACACCGACCACACCCGCGACACCCACGACGGCACCGGGCACGCCGCCTCCGAGCGCGGCTACGAGGCTGCTGCGACCGGCTGAGCGGCTGCACGTGACAGAATGCTGAGGTCGCCGGACCTCCGGCCGACTGAACGGGGGTCCGGTGACCGAAGGCGAGTCCATCAGGGTGCTGGTCGCAGACGACCACGCCCTCTACCGGCGTGGGCTGGAGATGGTGCTCGGTGCCGAGGAGGGCATCGAGATCGTCGGTGAGGCCGGCGACGGCGCCGAGGCGATCCGGCGCGCCGAGGAGCTGCTGCCCGACGTCGTGCTGATGGACATCCGGATGCCGCGCCGCTCGGGCATCGAGGCGTGCACCGCCATCAAGGACGTCGTGCCGTCGACCAAGATCGTCATCTTGACCATCTCCGACGAGGAGTCCGACCTCTACGAGGCGGTGCGGGCGGGCGCGAACGGCTACCTGCTCAAGGACGTCCCGGGCGAGGAGATCGCAGCGGGGATCCGCGCGGTGGCCGGCGGGCAGTCGCTGATCAGCCCCTCGATGGCGAGCAAGCTGCTCACCGAGTTCGCCGCCATGATCAAGAAGAGCGAGGAGCGCCCCCAGCTTCCTGTGCCCCGGCTCACCGAGCGAGAGCTCGAGGTGCTCAAGCTGGTGGCGCGCGGTCTGGCCAACCGCGACATCGCCAAGGAGCTGTTCATCAGCGAGAACACCGTGAAGAACCACGTCCGCAACATCCTCGAGAAGCTGCAGCTCCACTCGCGCATGGAGGCGGTCGTCTACGCGGTGCGCGAGAAGATCCTCGACCTCGGCTGAGCGGTGGACGAGGTGGGGCCGCGCCAGCGGCTGGCCCTCGAGCACGTGGCCGGGCTCTCGCGGGGCGGGCCGCTCGACCCGAGCCTGCGGGTGACGCTGCACTTCCACCCCGACCGGCTCGCGGGCGACCGGCTCGTCATCGAGGCGCTCGCGGACGACGGCCGCTACCGCTCGCAGTTCGAGACCGGCACGAGCAACGGCGGCCTGACGGCGCACCCGGGCGGTGACCGCTGGCGGTGGGAGAGCCGGATCTTCGGGGGCGCGTACGACGACGCCCCAGCCGGTGAGCGTCCGGTGTACGGCGCGCTCAACCACCGGCGGCGGCCGGAGGGCGGCTCGCTGCGGTTCGGGTCGTGCCACCTGCGGCTGCGGCCGGAGGCGTTGCGGCGCACCACCTTCTGCTTCCCCGACAGCGTCTTCGAGCCCGACCACCTCGGCACCGCTGCGGCCATGGAGCTCGGCGAGGTGGTCGACGCCGCCGCGCACAGCGACGACCCGTTGGACGACTACGTCGAGGCGCAGGTGCACGGCCCGGTGCGGCTCGCGCGCGACGTCGAGGCGCTGGTGCTCGACCCCTGCTACCGCGGGACGGCGGTGGAGCAGGTCGCGCGCGAGCTGCCGTGCGCCGTCGAGTGGCACGGGGGGCGACGGCTCGCGGTGGGCGAGCTCGAGCGCCACCCCGACTACCGCGGGCCCGAGTTCGTCGAGCTCGGTGCCCGCGTCGCCGCCGGCGGCTGGCTCGACGCTCGCGTCGTCGGTGACGCCGCGCGCACCGGTGACCACGACCCGCAGGCGCTCAAACGCGTGTGGCACTACGTCGCGCGGTTCGGTGACCCGGTGCGCTGACGCTGCGCGAGAAACGCGGTGTCGCGCTGTCGGTGGTCTGGGGCAGGATCGACGCCATGACGTGGACCGCGCCCCCAGCCGAGTACGCCACCAACCTGCTCACCGGCACCGAGCGCGAGCAGCTCGAGAGCTGGCTCGACACGCACCGGCAGACGCTGCTGTGGAAGTGCGAGGGCCTCACCGAGCAGCAGCTCAAGACGGCGGCCAGCCCGCCGTCGACGCTGACGCTGCTGGGTCTGGTGCGGCACCTGGCCGACTGCGAGCGCTGGTGGTTCCAGAAGATCGCGGCCGGGCTCGACGTCCCCGACCTCTACGGCACCGACGCCCGCCCCGACGCCGACCTCGACGACTACGCCGACGCTGACGCCGCGGCCGACCTCGAGACGTTCAAGCAGGAGGTCGTGGCTGCCCGTCAGGCGACGGCCGCGCTGCCGCTCGAGCACGTCGTGCGCTCGCCCAGGGGCAAGGACATGAACCTGCGGTGGATCTACGTCCACATGATCGAGGAGTACGCCCGGCACAACGGGCACGCGGACTTCCTGCGCGAGCAGCTCGACGGCACGACAGGGGACTTCCCGCCGGCTGCCAGGGCCTGAGCCGCGTGACGGCCACGGCACCGGCCCGGCTGAGCGGGCCGCAGGCGCGACGCATCGCCCTGGCCGCCCAGGGGTTCGCCGACCCGCGCCCGGCGACGCCGGTCACGATGCGCCAGGTGCAGCGCGTGACCGACCGGCTCGGGATCGTGCAGATCGACAGCGTGAACGTCCTGGCCCGCAGCCAGTACCTGCCCTACTTCTCGCGCCTGGGCCCGTACGACACCGCGCTGCTCGACCGCGCCCGCGACCGGCGTCCGCGCCGGCTGGTGGAGTACTGGGCGCACGCCGCGAGCCTGGTGCCGCCCTCGACCATCCCGCTGCTGCGGTGGCGGATGGCCCGCGCCGGCGAGGAGGCCTGGGGCGGCATGCGGCGCGCCGAGCAGGAGCACCCCGGGCTCACCGACGTGATCCTCGCCGAGGTGCGCGAGCGCGGGCCGCTCACCGCGGTCGAGCTCGAGCAGGCCATCGCCCACGACGCCCCGCGTGACCGCACCGAGTGGGGCTGGAACTGGTCTGTGGTCAAGCGGCTGCTCGAGCTGCTGTTCTGGGCCGGTGAGGTGACGTCGGCGGGTCGCAACAGCCAGTTCGCCCGGCTCTACGACCTGCCTGAACGCGTTCTGCCGCAGGAGGTCTGGCAGGCACCGACGCCTCCGCAAGACGACGCGCACCGCGAGCTGGTGGCCATCTCGGCCCGGGCGTTCGGTGTCGCCACCGAGGCCGACCTGCGTGACTACTTCCGGCTGAGCGCCGAGGCGACGCGACGTGCGGTGGCGGCGCTGGTCGCAGACGGCGAGCTGCAGCCGGTGGAGGTCGAGGGCTGGCGGCGTCCGGCGTTCCTGCACACCGAGGCGCGGCGGCCGCGCCGGGTCGACGCTCGCGCGCTGGTCACGCCGTTCGACTCCCTGGTGTGGGAGCGGGCGCGGACGTTGGCCTTGTTCGACTTCGACTACCGCATCGAGATCTACGTCCCCGCACCACGGCGCCGGTTCGGCTACTACGTGCTGCCGTTCCTGCTCGGCGACACGCTCGTGGGTCGCGTCGACCTCAAGGCCGACCGGCAGGCGGACGGCGGGGCCGGCGTCCTGCGCGTGCAGGCGGCCTGGGCCGAGGCCGGCGCGCCGTCGCACACGCCGGCCGCGCTGGCCGCCGAGCTGACGCTCATGGCGCAGTGGCTCGGCCTCCAGCGGGTCTGTGTCGCCGGGCCGGGTGACCTCGCGCCAGCCCTCGCCGAGCAGCTGCTGCTGCGCATCTGACGGCCCGAGTCCGTTGCGGTGAAAGGCCTCCACCGAACCTGCACGGAACCACCGCGGCGACCACGACACCTGACCCTCTGGTGTCCCTAGCGTTCCGGCCATGTCGTCCTCGTCAGCATCTTTGCCAGTTCCCGCCACTGCCGCAGCGCCCGCGCCGCCGTCCTGGCTCGCGCAGCACGGGCGTCGGTTCTGGGCCGCGCAGCGCACGCCGGCGCCGACGTGGGTGCTCGCCACGAGCGCGGTGGTGGGGTGCGCCGTCGGCGGTCTCGTGGTCGGTCACCGGCCGGGGCTCGGCCTCGCCGTCGGCGGCGTGCTGCTGTGGGGCGCCGCAGCCCCGAACCTGCTGCGCCGCAAGGCCTTCACGCAGCTGGGCCTCGCGACGCTGTCGGTGCTGCTCTGCGGGGTCGTCGCGCTGCGCGACGCGGCCTGGGTCGCGGCGCTGTCGGTGCTCGCCTCGGTCGGCACCGCAGCCGTCGCCGCGACCTCGGCGCGCACCGCCGGCGGCGTGCTGCTCAGCCTGCCGGCCTGGCTCGCGGGAGCGGTCCGCGCGGTGCCGTGGCTGGGTCGTCGGGCCGATGCCGTCACCCGAGGCCGCAGCGAGGACCTCGTGCGTGCGCTCGGTGCGGTGAGCATCACCGCCCTGTTGCTCGTGGTGTTCGGCGCCTTGTTCGCCAGCGCCGACGCGGTGTTCGCCAGCTACCTGCCGCGCCCCGACCTGCACCTGCTGCCGGCGCAGGCGGTCGTCGCGGTGCTCGCTGCCGTGGCCTGCGCCGCCAACGGCCAGCTCGCGACGGCTCCGCCGCCCACGGCCGAGCTGCGAGCCGGCCACGGGCGGCCGTCGACCCGGTGGGCGTGGGCGCTGCCGGTGGGGGCCCTCGCCGCGCTGGTGTGGGCCTTCGTGCTGGTGCAGGTCGCAGCCCTGGTCGGCGGTCACCGGTACGTCGACGCCGCGGTGGGTCTGACCTACGCCGAGTACACGCGCCAGGGCTTCGCCCAGCTCGTGGTGGCCACGGCGCTGACGCTGGTGGTCGTGGCGGTGGCCGTGCGGCACGCGCCACGGGCGTCGGCAGCCGACCGGCTCGTGGTGCGGGCGGCCCTCGGCGCCCTCTGCGTCGGCACGCTCGGCGTGGTGGCGTCGGCGCTGCGGCGCGTCGACCTGTACGTCGAGGCGTTCGGCCTGACGCGGCTGCGGCTGCTGGTGGTCTTCGGCGAGGTGGCGTTGGGGGCGATCGTGGTGCTCGTGCTGCTCGCCGGCATCCGGTGGAGCGGCGCGTGGCTGCCCCGAGCCGTCGTCGCGGTGGCGGGGGTGGCGATGCTCGCCGTGGCCGCGGTGAACCCGGACGCGCAGATCGTGCGGCACAACGCGGCGTCCACGACGGCGGGCACGCTCGACCTCACGTACCTGCGCGGGCTGTCGGCCGATGCCGTGCCCGCGGTCGACGAGCTGGCCGAGCCGCTGCGATCGTGCGTGCTCGCCGGACTGGGTCACTACGGCCCGCAGGAGCCGGGCGGCTGGAACCTCGGCCGGGCCCGGGCGCGGTCCGTAGGCGACAGCGGAGCCGCGACGCTGCCGGCAACGTCCTGCGCCGCGTTGTGAGGGCGGATCAGGCCGCGCAGAACGACCGGCGGTAGTCGGCCGGCGCCAGGCCGACGACCTTGCGGAAGTGGTGCCGCAGCAGGGCCGCGGACCCGAAGCCGCACCGGCCGGCGATCTCGTCGACGCCGAGGCGGGTGTCCTCCAGCAGCTGCCGGGCCAGCAGCACGCGCTGGGTCGTCAGCCAGCGGTGCGGTGTGGTGCCGGTCTCGGCCACGAACCGTCGCGCGAAGGTGCGCTCGGACATCCGTGCTCGGCGGGCGAGGGTGGTCACGGTGTGCTCGTCACCGAGGTCCGCGAGCACCTCCTCGAGCAGCGGCTGCAGGCTGTCGGCCTCGGGTGGCAGGGGTTGCTCGATGAACTGCCGCTGGCCGCCGTCGCGCTGCGGGGGCACGACCATGCGGCGCGCGATGGCCGTCGCCGCGGCGCTGCCGACCTCGCGGCGCACCAGGTGCAGGCAGGCGTCGATGCCCGCCGCCGTGCCGGCGCTCGTGACGAGGTCGCCGTCGTCGACGAACAGCACGTCGGGGTCGAGCTGTGCGGTGGGGTAGCGCGCGGCGAGGTCGGCGACGTAGCGCCAGTGCGTGGTGCAGGGCCGTCCGTCGAGCAGGCCGGCGGCGCCGAGCAGGTAGGCGCCGCTGCAGACCGACAGCATGGTGGCGCCGTCGGCCGCTGCCCGGCGCAGGGAGTCGAGCACGGCCGGGGAGTAGTCGTCGCGCACCCGCGCAGCAGGGACGGCGACGAGGTCGGCACCGGCCAGGCCGTCCAGGCCGTGGGTGGGGGTGATGAGTGCACCGACGCTGCTGCGCAGCGGGACGCCGGGCCGCTCGCCGCAGACCCGGAAGTCGAACGTCGGCACCCCCTCGTCGCTGCGGTCGATGCCGAAGACCTCGCAGAGCACGCCGAACTCGAAGACGGCGCAGTCCTCGACGAGCACGACGGCCACGGTGCGGATCATGCGCGACAGCCTACGTGGCAGGATCTTTCTGCACAACGGCATGCCTGCCACTCGTGGCGGGATCTGATCGGTCGCAGTATTAGTGCCATGACTACTGCACTCGCGATCCTCGCCCTCACCACCCTCGTCGCGCTGGTCGTCGGCCAGCTCCAGCTGAACGACCGCCGGGCCCGCACCCGGCCCTGGCAGGCCCCTGCGGGCGCCCAACCGGACCGCGACGGCGAGCGCGTCCGCCTCGAGGCGTCCGCCGCTCGTTCGGCGGCCACCTCGATCACCTCGATCACGTCGATCACGTCGGCTGCGACGCACGACCGCGTCCGGAGCGCTACGGGCACTGCGCACCGGTCCCTGCCGCGCGGCGTCCGGGCGGCGTGAGCCGTCAGCCGACCGGCTCCTGCAGGTCGGCAGGCAGCAGGTCGTACAGCACGAGGTCGTCGCGGCTGCCGTCGCGCAGCAGGTCCGCCCCGCGCGCGACGCCGCAGCGGCGCATCCCCGCCCGCTCCGCCACCCGGTTGGACGCGACGTTGCCCGCGGCGGCCCGCAGCGAGACGCGGTGCTGGCCCAGGCCACCGTCCTCGACCTCGATGAGCGCGTGGCGCGCGACGAGAGCCGTCGCCTCGGTCATGACCCCGCGACCGCGTGCCTCCGGATGGGCCCAGTAGCCGATCTCGGCCTCGCACAGCGGGGCGTCCAGCCGCATCAGCGAGATCGCGCCGAGGCAGCGGTCGTCGGCCGGGTCGGCCACGCACCAGTAGACCCCGCGTCCGGCCGCGTGCTCCTCCTCGCGCGTCCGGACGTACCACTGCGCGTCCGCGACGGTGTAGGGCGAGGGCAGCTGCGCGAGCCAGCGCTGGGTGAGCGGGTCGCTGCAGGCCTCGGCGACTCGGGGGACGTCGTCCTCACGCCACGGGCGCAGCACCACGCGGTCGCCGGCCAGGGTCGGGGCCTCCAGCCACGGGGTGCGTGGTTCCATCGGGTCACCCCGGACGATCGAACCCACCCACGAGTCGTGGCGCTGGCCGCGCTGGTGGCCGAAGCCGCGGACGGTGCCCTCGACGGCGATGCCGCACGCCCACGCCACGCGCCGCGACGGCCAGTTGCCGACGTACGCCTCCCAGTGCACGACCTGCAGCCCGGCGCCTCCGGCGGCCTCGTCCCGGAACGCCCACTCGAGCAGCAGCCGCACCGCGCGGGACATCACGCCGCGCCCCCTCGCCCACGGCGCGAGGCTGAAGCCGAGGCGACCGGCCCCGGCGGCCAGCCGCAGCGTGATGCTGCCGGCGAACCTCGGCCGGCTCGTGTCGCGGTCGACGGCCTCGACGGCGAGCGACACGGTGCCCGCGTGCAGGTTCGGCGCGCGGCCTGCCACGAAGGCCTCGGCGTCGGCTCGGGTGTACGGCGACGGGACGGTGGTCCAGCGCTGGGTCTCGGGGTCGGTGCACGACTCCAGGACCCCGGTGGCGTCGTCCGTCCGGTGCGGTCGCAGGGTGATGCGGTCGGGGTCCTCGCCGTCGGTGAGGGTGGGTGGCTGCATGTGGTCACCCTCGCGTGCGGTCGCGAGGAGCCGCAAACCGATTGAGGATGGGACGCATGACGACTCAGGTGCACGACCAGCCGGACCGCGGCCGCTTCGAGGCGACGGTCGACGGCGAGCTCGCCGGGTTCGCCGAGTACCGCCGCGAGAACGGCGTCATCACCTTCACCCACACGCAGGTGGACGACGCGTTCGAGGGTCAGGGTGTGGGCTCGACGCTGGTGCGTGGCGCGCTGGACGACGCGCGGGCCGCCGGCCTGGTGGTCCGACCCCTGTGCCCGTTCGTGCGCGCGTACGTCGACCGGCACCCGGAGTACCAGGACCTCCTCGCGACCGCCTGACCTCGCGCGTCAGCGGGGCGACGTCAGGGGCGCCAGCGGCCGTGGAGGCAGACGGCGTGCCGGACGACGGGTGCGGTCGGGTGCTCCTTGAGGGGCAGGTACGCCTCGCGCCGTCCCTCGACCGCGAAGCCGGCCCGCACCGCGGTGCGGCACGAGCCCTCGTTCTCGACCGCGTGGTCGAGCTGCACCCGGTGGACGCCGCCGCCGACCTCGGCGAGCAGCCAGCCGGCGAGCAGGCCGAGCGCGGTGCTCGCGACGCCGCGGCCACGAGCGGCGGGGGCGACGCCGTAGCCGAGGTCGAGCACCGAGAACGGCGGCGTCGGGTACCCGTTGCGCCAGTCGATGCTGCCGAGCACGACCCCCGGGGCGTCGGCCTCGACGACGGCGAAGGCGTTCGGCAGGCCGTCCGCCGCGGCCGCGACCGCGCGCGCGACCCGCTCGGCGCAGTCGGCGGCGTCCGGCGCGCGGAAGGTCGGCGACCACCGGCGCATCTCCGGGTCGCTCAGCAGGTCGAGCAGCTGGGGGACGTCGTCGGGCTGCCACACCCGCAGCGCGAGCCGGCCGTGACGCAGTCCCTGCGCCGGCCATCGGCCGCGCACGGGCACGGTGTCGGCGTCAGGCTCGCTCATGGCCGCAGTATGTCCGACCCCGCACGGCCCCCTGCGTACGATGGACGCGGCCCGCCCCCAGCGGGCGGAGCTGCGTCGCGCCGGCACCCCGGCGGTGACGTGGACGCACCCGACCCCACAGGAGACATGGCGTGCCGAAGATCGTCGAGAAGCTGCTGCGTGCTGGCGAGAAGCGACAGGTCAAGAAGCTCCACGGCCTCGCGATGCAGGTCAACGCTCTCGAAGAGGACTTCGCCCGGCTCAGCGACACCGAGCTGCGTGAGGAGACCGAGCGGTTCAAGGCCCGGATCGCCGACGGCGAGACGCTGGACGACCTGCTCCCGGAGGCCTTCGCCGTGGTGCGCGAGGCGTCCAAGCGCACCCTCGGCCAGCGGCACTTCGACGTGCAGATCATGGGCGGCGCCGCGCTGCACCTCGGCAACATCGCCGAGATGCGCACCGGTGAGGGCAAGACCCTCGTCGCCACCGCGCCGTCCTACCTCAACGCGCTGTCCGGCAAGGGCGTCCACGTCATCACGGTCAACGACTACCTGGCCGAGTACCAGTCCGACCTCATGGGCCGCGTGCACCGCTTCCTGGGCCTGACCGCGGGCTGCATCCTGTCGTCGATGAACCCCGCGCAGCGTCGCGAGATGTACGCGTGCGACATCACCTACGGCACCAACAACGAGTTCGGCTTCGACTACCTGCGCGACAACATGGCCTGGAGCGCCGACGAGCTCGTGCAGCGCGGCCACAACTTCGCCATCGTCGACGAGGTCGACTCGATCCTCATCGACGAGGCCCGCACGCCGCTCATCATCAGCGGACCGGCCGACCAGCCGACCAAGTGGTACGTCGAGTTCGCGCGCATCGCCCAGCGGCTGCAGCGCGACCGCGACTACGAGGTCGACGAGAAGAAGCGCACCGTCGGCGTACTGGAGTCCGGGATCGAGCGCGTCGAGGACTACCTGGGCATCGAGAACCTCTACGAGAGCGCCCACACCCCGCTCGTCGGCTACCTGAACAACGCCGTGAAGGCCAAGGAGCTGTTCAAGAACGACAAGGACTACGTCGTGATGAACGGCGAGGTCCTCATCGTCGACGAGCACACCGGCCGCATCCTGGCCGGCCGGCGCTACAACGAGGGGATGCACCAGGCGATCGAGGCCAAGGAAGGCGTCGAGATCCAGAACGAGAACCAGACGCTCGCCACGATCACCTTGCAGAACTACTTCCGCATGTACGACAAGCTCGGCGGGATGACGGGCACCGCCCTGACCGAGGCGGCGGAGTTCAACCAGATCTACGAGCTGGGCGTCATCGAGATCCCGACCAACCGGCCGATGATCCGCCAGGACCAGGCGGACCTCGTGTACCGCACCGAGGAGGCCAAGTTCAACGCCGTGGTCGACGACATCGTCGAGCGCAACCGCGAGGGCCAGCCGGTGCTGGTCGGCACGACGAGCGTCGAGAAGAGCGAGTACCTCTCCCAGCAGCTGCGCCGGCGTGGCGTCGCCCACGAGGTGCTGAACGCCAAGCACCACGAGCGCGAGGCGGCGATCGTCGCGCAGGCGGGCCGCAAGGGCGCCGTCACCGTCGCCACGAACATGGCCGGCCGCGGCACCGACATCATGCTGGGCGGCAACGCCGAGTTCATGGCCGTCGCCGCGCTGAAGCAGGCCGGGCTCGACCCGGCCGAGTCGCCGGAGGAGTACGAGCAGGCCTGGCCGGCGGCGCTGGAGAACGCGACGAAGGCCGTGGCGCGCGAGCACGACGAGGTGACCGACCTCGGCGGTCTGTACGTGCTCGGCACCGAGCGCCACGAGTCGCGGCGCATCGACAACCAGCTGCGTGGACGCTCCGGTCGCCAGGGCGACCCCGGCGAGAGCCGCTTCTACCTGTCGCTGCAGGACGACCTGATGCGGCTGTTCAACGCCGGACTGGTCGACCGCGTCATGTCGACGTCGGGCATCGGCGACGACACCCCGATCGAGTCCAAGATGGTCTCGCGCTCGATCGCCTCGGCCCAGAGCCAGGTCGAGGGGCAGAACTTCGAGATCCGCAAGAACGTGCTGAAGTACGACGACGTCCTCAACCGCCAGCGCGAGGTCATCTACGCCGAGCGCCGCCGGGTGCTGCACGGCGAGGACCTCCACGAGCAGGTGCGGCACTTCATCGACGACGTCGTCACCGACTACGTCACCCAGGCCACCGCGGACGGCTTCGCGGAGGACTGGGACCTCGAGCAGCTCTGGACCGCGCTGCGGGCGCTGTACCCGGTGGGCATCACCGTCGAGGAGCTCCTCGAGGAGGCCGGGGGGCGGCAGGGGCTCACGGCCGACATGCTGCTCAGCGAGCTGAGGTCCGACGCCCAGGTGGCGTACGACCAGCGCGAGGCGACCCTGGGCGCGGAGGTCACCCGCGAGCTCGAGCGCCGGGTGGTGCTGAGCGTGCTGGACCGCAAGTGGCGCGAGCACCTCTACGAGATGGACTACCTCCAGGAGGGCATCGGCCTGCGCGCCATGGCCCAGCGCGACCCGTTGGTGGAGTACCAGCGCGAGGGCTTCCTGCTCTTCGGTGCCATGAACGAGGCGATCAAGGAGGAGTCGGTCGGCTACCTGTTCAACCTCGAGGTGCAGGTCGAGGGCGAGCCCGCCGCCGAGGCGGAGGCGGCTGAGGAGCACCCGCAGATCGTCGCGAAGGGCCTCGGCGAGCCGCAGCGCCCGGCGCAGCTGCAGTACTCCGCGCCGTCGGTGGACGGCGAGGCCGGCGTGGAGGTGCGGGCCGACGACGCGGCGGCCCCCGCCGCCGAGGGCGCCTACCCCGGTACGGCGAAGAACGCGCCCTGCCCGTGCGGTTCGGGCAAGAAGTACAAGCGCTGCCACGGCGCCGCCTGAGCGACCCGCTCGGGCCCGGTGACGACGAGCGCCGCCCTGCAGGTCAGCCGGCCTGCAGGGCGGTGACGCGCCAGCGGCCGTCGCGCCCCTCGAGGCGCAGCGCCAGCGCCTGAGCCCGGTGCTGACCGGCAACGACCGCGGACACTTCGGCGACCCCGTCGACGGGCTCGCAGACGCGGACGCTGCGCACGATCGGACGGCGCACGGCGGCGCGGCGCGGCCCGCGCCCCGTCGGCACGACGCGCCGGCGCACCTGCTCGTGCACCGCGGTGGTGGTCCACCGCAGCAGCTGGCTGGCGGGCCGAAGGCCGGCCATGACCTCGACGAGCACCTGGACGAGCCCGCGGCTCCACGCCAGCGGATCGGGCAGGTCGGCCCGCCTGGTGGGCACCGGGCCGAAGTCGAGCTCGTCGTCGGCGTCGACGACCAGCGAGAGCAGGCCCTGGACCGGCGGGGGGCCGGCCGACCGGCGACGGTCGCGCGGGGCGGGCGGCCGGAGCGGCTCGGTCTCGAGCGGTGGCAGGCAGTCCGGCACCGGCAGGTGCCGCAGCGCGACGGCGCTCACCGGGTCACCGCCGCAGACGGTGCGCGCAGGACGGCGCCGGGCAGCAGCAGGTCAGGGTCCTCGCCGATGGCTGCGCGGTTGGCTGCCCACCACCGCGGCCACTCGGCGGCCACGCGGGCGTCGCTCGCGTGGGGCCCGAGCTGACGAGCGACCACCGACCACAGGCAGTCGCCGCGGTGCACGGTGACGGTTTCGCCAGGCCGCTCGGCCGGGCGGTGCGGCGCCGCGGCCACCAGCCCCACGGGTGGTGCAGCCCGTGGCGGGGCTGGTGGTGCGCCCGTGGGCACCCAGCCCGCAGCGGGCAGCGCCGCGTCGGTCCGTGACGACGTTGGTGACGTGGATGGCGGGGTGGGCGCCTGCTGCGTCGACCACCCGGCCGTGGGCAGGGCGGGGCCGCGCGTGGCGGCCGACGCGGGGACGGCGGCTGCGGCCAGGCCGACGGCGAGCAGCGCTGACACCAGCGGCCGGACGACGCGCGGGCTCAGCCGCACGGCGAGCCGGCCGGCGGCACCCGTGGGGGCGCCACGGGCGGCGACCGCCGCCAGCGCCAGCGCCGCGGCCAGGCCGGCCCGCGCCACCGTCAGCACGAGCAGCGTCTCGACGCCGACCAGCACGACCGCGGCCGGGTCGACCGTGTCGACCGTGCCGTCGGCGAGCGCCCGGACGTCCTGTTGCAGCAGCGGGACGGCGCACCAGGCCGTGCCCACGCAGGCTGCGAGGACGGCCACCGCGGCCGCGACCGGACGGGACCACATCCGCATGAGAACCCCCGATGATGACGTTTGCTGCCGTTTGCGTGTGTTGAGACCATTTCGCGTCTACTTGTCAGCGTCAAGACGGGGGTCGCTGGGGTGTGGACAACCGGCGAACGCGACCTTTCCGGCGTCCCGGCCCGCTACGGTCGACCCGTGCGGTGGCAGCGGCTCTTCGAGGACCTCGAGGGCGAGCTGGAGGCGGCCGAGGCCGTCGAGCTCGAGGCCGAGGTGGCCGAGCGCAGCCGGATCGAGCTGGCGGGGGTGCGGCTCGCCGACCGCCTGGCCGCGTGGCGCGGGCCGGTGCGGTTGCACCTGCTCGGGGCGGGTCAGCTCTGCGGCACGGTCGCGTCGGTGGGGGACGGGTGGCTGCTGCTGGACGACCCACCGGTGCTGGTCTGCAGCGGCGCGCTCGTGAGCGTGCAGGGCGTCGGGCTCGCGGCCGTGGGCGCCTTGCCCCACGAGGTCTCGCGCCGGACCTCCCTGGCCGCCGCCCTGCGTCGCGTGGCCCGCGACCGCAGCCCCGTGCGCGTGGCGCTGGTCGACGGTAGGCACCTCACGGGCACGGTCGACGCCGTCGCCGGCGACCACCTCGACCTCGCCGAGCACGCGCCGGACGAACACCGCCGGCCCGGCGCGGTGTCACGGGTGCACTCGCTGCCCTTCGCTGCGCTGGCCGCGGTGACGCCGGGGCCGACGTCGTTGATCTGAGCGAACGTCAGGTCAGGGTGTCCGCCGCCTGGTCCTCGGCGGCTCCGAAGGGGTGCTGCTCGACGAACTCGCGCGTCTGCGCGTACATGCGCTGGATGTACGCCTCGAGCTCGGTGACCTCGACCCGCCACTGCCCGCGGCCGCCCACCTTGATGGCGGGCAGCTCACCGGAGCGCACGAGAGCGTAGGCCTGGGCCGCCGAGATGCTCAGCATCTCCGCGACGTCGGGCAGGGTGAGGAACCGCGGCGCCATGGTGGCGAGTATCCCATCGGCGGACCAGGCCGCCCTCGGGCCGGGCCCAGGCTGTGGACGGCGAGATGACAGCGATGTCCGATATGCACCAGAGTACGCATGATCAGCTGCGGCGCCGCCCGCGCCGTCAGCACCGTCGGCACCGTCCGCACCGTCACCTGCCCTGAGGACCGCCATGCCCACGAGCACGCTGCCCGGACCCACCGTCGCGACGGCGTCGCGCCCGGACCGCCCGGACCGCCCGGATCGCTCGGCCGCCCCGGTGGCGCGACGGCTCAGGCCGCCGTCCTGGCGCGACCCGCGGCTGCTCGTCGGGCTGCTGCTGGTGCTGGCCTCGACCCTGGGCGGCGCGCTCGTGGTCCGCGCCGCCGACGACACCGTGCCGGTGTTCGTCGCGCGCCAGACCCTGACCCCCGGGCACCGGGTGAGGGCAGACGACCTCGCCGTCGCCCACGTGCACATCGCCGGCGGCCCGGCCCGGTACCTGCCCGCCGACCGGCGCCCGCCCGAGCTCGTCGTGCTGCGGTTGGTGCCCGCGGGCGAGCTGGTGCCGGTGAGCGCCGTCGGGGACGCCGCCGACGCCGACCTGCGTCCCGTGGCGGTCCCGGTCGACGAGCAGGCGGCCGCCGCGCTGGACGCCGGTGCGCTCGTCGACGTGTGGGTGGCCCGCCGCTCGGCCTCGCGCTCGGACGGCTTCGACCCACCCCGGCAGGTGGCGTCGGGCGTGCAGGTCTCGGATCGCACCCTCGGCCGCGGTGCCTGGGGCTCGTCGTCCGCCTCGTCCGTGCAGCTGTTGCTGAGCCCCGACCTCGTGCCGGCGCTCATCGAGGCCGTCGACAACGCCGCTCGGGTCACCCTCGTGCCGGTTCCGGCGTCGCTGGGCCGCTCGGCCGGGGAACGGCGATGAGCCCGGGGTCGCCGCTCGCGGTCGCGACGGCCGTGCCCGACCGCTCCGAGTCGCGCCTCGTCGCCGGTCTGGAGGCGCAGCCGGGCCTGCGCGTCGAGCGCCGGTGCGCCGACCTCGCCGAGCTGCTCGCCTGCGCCGCCGCTGGGGTCGTGCAGGCCGTCATCGTCTCTGCCGGTCTGCGGGGGCTCGACGCCGACGCCGTCGCCCGCGTCCAGCACAGCGGCTGCGCCCTCGTGGCCGTCGTCGACCCGGGTGACCGCGCCGCGACGGCACGGCTGCACCGGCTCGGGGTCCTCGAGGTGCTGGACGCCGACGCCGACCCGCTCGCGGTCGCCGCGGCAGTGCGGCGGGCCGGCCAGCGGCGCACGGCCGTGCGCTCACCGTCGGCCGGCCGGGGCGACCCCAGGTCCGCCCTGCCGGTGCCCGACCGGGAGGCGCGTCAGGGCACGGCGGCCGGCGACGGTGGGCACGCCGTCGGCGGTGGTGAGCCGGGCGACACCAGGCCGGGGCGCGTCGTCGCGGTCTGGGGGCCGGTGGGCGCACCGGGTCGCACGACCCTGGCGGTGGGGCTCGCGGCCGAGCTCGCGGGCGGGGGGAGGCAGACGCTGCTGGTCGACGCGGACACCTACGGGGCGAGCATCGCCCAGACGCTCGGCCTGCTCGACGAGGCGGCCGGCCTCGCGGGCGCCTGCCGGGCGGCCGACCGCGGTGACCTCGACGTGGCCGAGCTGACCCGCCACGCGCCGCACGTCGCACCGCGGCTGCGGGTGCTCACGGGCGTCGTGCGGGCCGGGCGCTGGCCGGAGGTCCGCGCCGGCGCCCTCGGCCGCGTGCTGCAGACGGCGCGGTCGCTCGCCGACTGGGTGGTCGTCGACACCGGCTTCTGCCTGGAGCGCGACGAGGAGCTGTCGTACGACACCGCGGCGCCTCGGCGCAACCAGGCGACGCTGACCGCGCTGGAGGAGGCCGACGTCGTCGTCGCCGTCGGCAGCGCCGACCCGGTGGGGCTGCAGCGACTGGTGCGCGGGCTGCGCGAGCTGCGTGAGGTCTGCGCCGCCGAGACGGTGGTGGTGGCCAACCGCGTGCGCCCCCAGGCGGTCGGAGGCCGCCCAGGACGTCGGGTGCTGGCAGCGCTGGAACGCTATGCGGGCGTGCACGACGTCGTGCTGGTGCCGGACGACCCCGACTCCCTGGACGCCGCGATGCTCGCCGGCCGCACCCTCGCCGAGCACGCGCGGTCGAGCCCCGTCCGCCAGGCGCTGCACGACGTCGTGGCGCGCGTCCAGCCCTCGCGGGTGGCGGCGGCCGGGCGTTCGGCGACTCAGTAGGCTGGGAGCGTGACGCAGCCCTCGACGTCCTCGTCGGCGCCCATCGGGCTCGTGGTCGACTGGGGCGGTGTGCTGACCACGGGCATCGGTGACGCGTTCAGCGCCTGGGCGCAGGCCGAGGGCATCGACTACGGCCACTACCTGGCGGCGCTCAGGCAGTGGATCGGCCCGGAGGCCGTCGACCCGGCCGAGAACCCCGTGCACGCCCTGGAGCGCGGCGAGCTCGAGGTGCCGGACTTCGAGCGGCGGCTGGCCGAGGCGATGTCGGTGCACGGGTCCACCGTGCGCGCGGACGGGCTGCTGCGCCGCATGTTCGCCGGGCTCGAGCTGGCGGAGGAGTCCATGGTCGGCCTGGTGCGGCGGGCCAAGGCGATGGGCCTGCGCACGGCCCTGCTGTCGAACTCCTGGGGCAACGACTACCCCCGCGAGGGCTGGGACGCGCTGTTCGACGCCGTGGTCATCTCCGGTGAGGTGGGCATGCGCAAGCCCGAGCACCGGATCTACCAGCACGTGCTGCAGCTGCTGGACGTGCGCCCCCACGAGGCGGTGATGGTCGACGACCTGCCGCCGAACGTCGCCGCCGCCGTCGAGGTGGGCATGGTGGGTGTCCTGCACGAGACCTACGAGCAGACCCGGATGGAGCTCGAGGCGGTCTTCGGGCTCGACCTGTCCGGCTGACCGACCCTCAGGCCGAGAAGAGCAGCAGCAGGCCGCCGCAGGTGTACGCCACCATCAGCGCCAGCAGCGGCAGCTGCCCCACGACGGCGCGGGCCCGCGGGAAGAGCCGCACCGCGCGCTCGTGGGCGAGCACGACCCCGAGGACGTGCCCGGTGACGATCGCGACGACCTGCACGGTGGCGACGAGACCGGGGCGCAGCGCGCTGACGTCGGGTGCCCGACCGGCCAGGCCGAGCACGTCCGCGCCGGTGCCGAGCGGGTCGCTGAGCTTGATGAAGGCGTTCTGGCCCTCGAGCACGAGCAGCGACCAGTAGTGGGCCACCACGTAGCCGAGCGCCACCGGCACGAGCGAGCCCGCGAACTGGCGCGGCATGCCGGCCGCGCCGACCCCGCCGACGACCCCGGCCACCGCGGCGCAGGCCGCGAACACCAGCCACACCAACGCCACCACGGCCAGCAGCCCGAACGTCTTCACGAGCGTCTGCGGCAGCGGCGAGGACTGCACGAACGTGAACCACGCCGGCGCGTTGGACGCCCCGTCGTACGCGGTGGTGCCCAGCATCACGGCGACGGTGGCCGGCAGACCCGGTGCCGGCGGCAGGGCGTCGAGACCGGCCAGCGGCGAGCGGACGACGACCCGGCCGTCCGCGCGCCGGCCGAGCACGCTCAGCCGGCCGTAGAGCGCCGACCAGACCTCGAAGGCGTCGCCGCGGTCGAACCACCGAGAGCCGAACACGAACGCGCAGAACAGGTGCACGGTGGCGTAGCAGGTGATGGCGAGGCGCAGCACCGGCAGCGTCACGTTGTCGGGTGCGACGAGCTCGAGCCAGGTGAACGCCAGCAGCCCGGCCGCCGCGGGCCAGTAGCCCAGCGTGCGCGGCAGGCTGAACGCCCCTTCGCGCGGGTCGAGCCGGGCCAGCCGCATGACCACGAGATGCAGGTGCCGCAACGGGTTCAGCCGCCGCCACACCGGCCCGAACAGGACCGACAGCGGCACGAGTCCCACCCACAGCAGCACGTACACGACGAACGGCACGGGGTTGTTGGCGTCGTCCTTGCCGAGCACGAGCGGTACGAGCACGTACACCGTGGCGAGGGCACCGGCCACGGCGAGCACGGCACGCGTCGTCCGGGAGTCCAGCAGCGCCGCGAGCGCGCGCGGCAGCGCCCGGCCGGCGTGGACGCCGTCGATCCGCGGCTCGCGCCACAGCACGCCGAGCAGCACGAACGACACCACGAGGGCGGCCGCCGCTCCCGCGACGGCGTAGCCGAAGGGCAGCGGGAGGTCCTGCCGGCTGCCGACGCCGTGGGCGACGACGGCCCCGCCGGCTGCCCAGCCGGCGCTCACGACCGCGGGCTCACGGCCGCACCGCGACCTGGAGCAGGCTCAGCTCGGGGTGGTGGGTCTCGACCGCGTAGAGGCCAGGGGGTGCGCCGGTGAGGTCGACGGTGGTCGGCTGGCCCGCGACCAGCTCGCGCTCGACGTCGTAGCCGTGGGCGTGCAGCTCGTCGTCGTGGTCGGTGGTCACGACGAGCCGCAGGGTCTGCCCGGAGCGGATCTCGACCCGACCCGGTGCGGGCGTGACCTGCTTGCCGCGCACCGAGATCTCGATGGTGCGGTCGGCGGCAGGCGTGGGGGAGGCGCTCGCGGTACCCGACGGCGGGGTGGACGCGCTCGGGGCGGACGCGCTCGGCGTCGCGGTCGAGGTGGACGCCGCACCCTGCTCGGCGGCGCTGCTGCACGCGCTGAGCACGAGGAGCAGGGCGCCTGCGGCGAGCGCGGAGGTCGCTCGTGGGAGGCCGGGCATGTCCGCAGTCTAGGAGCGCGAGGAATGGCACGATGAGCGGGTGCCCGCCCGCCTGACTGCTCTTGACGCGTCGTTCCTGTACCTCGAGGAGCCGACGACCGCCATGCACGTCGGCTCGGTGGCGGTCTTCGAGCCACCGGCGGACGGCTTCGACTACGACCGGCTGGTGGCGCTGGTGGCGGCCCGGATCGCCTACGTCCCGCGCTACCGCCAGCGGGTGCGCACCGTTCCCGGGCGGCTCGCCAACCCGGTCTGGGTCGACGACGAGGACTTCGACGTCACCTACCACGTCCGGCGCTCGGCGCTGCCGCGACCGGGCTCGGACGAGCAGCTGGCCGAGCTCGTGGCCCGCGTCCAGTCGCGGTCCCTCGACCGCACCCGGCCGCTGTGGGAGGTCTACCTCGTCGAGGGCCTGGCGCGCGGCCGGTTCGCGATCGTGACCAAGACCCACCAGGCGATGGTCGACGGCGTCCACGCGGTCGACATCGGCCAGGTGATCCTCGACGACAGCCCGGACGTCGCAGAGCTGCCGACCGACACGTGGGCACCGGCCAAGGAGCCCACCGACGTCGAGCTGGTCGTGAGCGCCGTCGCCGACGCGGTGCGGAGCCCGGGGGGTGCGCTGGAGGCCTTCCAGGGCAGCGCCAAGGACGTGAAGGCGACCGCGGGCAGGGTCGTGGGCCAGCTCGGCCACGTGCTGTCGGCCGCCGCCCGCACCGCAGCGAGGCCCGCGCCGACCAGCCCGCTCAACGCCGAGATCGGCGAGCAGCGCCGGTGGGCGACCGCGGCGACGTCGCTCGCCGACTACCGCAAGGTCCGCGACGCGCACAGCCGCGAGGGACGCGAGCTCACGATCAACGACGTCGTGCTGGCCACGGTCGCCGGCGCCCTGCGCGCCTGGCTGCTGACGCGCGGTGAGTCGGTGGTGCCGGCCACCGCGGTGCGCGCGCTGGTGCCGGTGAGCGTGCAGGCCGACGACGACGGTCCCAACCACCGCCTGGGCAACCGCGTGAAGGCCTTCATCGTCAACCTGCCTGTGGGAGAGCCGAACCCGGTGATCCGGCTGCACCAGATCGCCTACTCGATGCGGGCGCAGGCCGAGGCGGGTGAGGCGGTCAGCGCGCACGCGCTCGCCGGCATCGCGGGGTTCGCGCCGCCGACGCTGCACTCGCTGGGCGCTCGGGTGGCGAGCGCCGTGTCGCGCCGGATGTTCAACGTCGTCGTCACCAACGTCCCCGGTCCACAGCACCCGCTGTTCGCGGGCGGGGCACGCATGCTGTCGTCCTGCCCGGTGATCCCGCTGGCGAAGGGCCAGGCCGTGAGCATCGGCCTGACCTCGTACGACGGCGGCGTGTACTACGGCGTGAACGGCGACCGCGACGCCATGCCGGACGTCGCGGTCGTGGCCCAGTGCCTGGTCGACGCGTTGGCCGAGCTGCGGGAGACCGCGAGGTGACGCGACGCGGCCTGGTGCTCGGCGGGGGCGGCGTCCTCGGCGCCGCGTGGATGGTGGGCGCGCTGTGCGCGCTCGAGGACGCGCTCGACGCCGACCTGCGCGAGGCCGAGGCGATCGTCGGCACCTCCGCCGGCTCGGTGGTGGGGGCGCTGCTCGCGGCGGGCGTGAGCGTCGAGGAGCTGCGCCGGCACCAGCTCGGCGAGCCGCTCACGAGCGGTCCGCTGGCCGGCTTCACCTGGGACTACGAGCGGGCCACGGGCGGCGCGCGGCCGCCGCGGCCGCGCCCGGGGCTCGGGTCGGCGGGGCTGATCGCCCGCAACGTCGCGCACCTGCGCCGCCTGCCGCCCACCGCGGTGCTGTCGGCCCTGCTGCCCGAGGGGCGCGGGTCGCTGGACAGCGTGGGCGCGATGGTGCGGCACGTGGTGCCGTCCGGGTGGGTCCAGCGCGACGGGCTCCAGGTGGTGACCATGGACTACGAGACCGGACGCCGCGTGCCGTTCGGCCGCCTGGGCGCCCCCGAAGCCGACCTCGCCGACGCCGTCATGGCCTCGTGCGCCATCCCCGGCTGGTACCAGCCGGTGCGCATCGGGGCAGACCGCTACGTGGACGGCGGCGCCTGCTCGTCCACCAGCGTCGACCTGCTGGTGGGCTCGGGGCTGGACGAGGTCTGGGTCATCGCGCCGTCGGTGAGCTTCGCCCTCGACGTGCCCGACGCGCTCGTGACCCGGCTGGAGCGCCAGTGGCGCACGAGGGTCACCCGGCGGTGCTTGCGCGAGGTGGCGAAGGTGCACGCCGGTGGCACCGAGGTGACCGTGATCGGGCCCGGGCCTGAGGACCTCGAGGTGATCGGCGGCAACCTGATGGACGTCGACCGGCGCCAGGCGGTGATCGAGACCTCGTTGCGGACGTCGGCGCGGGCGCTGCGCGACCCCGAGCCGCTCGACGCGCTGCCGGCGATGGTGGCGCGTGCCGAGGCCTCGCTCGGCGCCGGCCACGAGAGCGGCCCCGGCCTCGACCGGGAGGCGTCGTCCGACCGAGCGCCGCAGAGAGGTGACTGATGAGGGTCTACGTGCCTGCGACCTCCGAGCTGCTCGCGACGCTGCGCGACAACGGTTTCCAGCCGCCGCTGGCGGCTCATGCGGTCACGCCCGCGCTGCGCGAGTGGTACGTCGAGGGTGACGTGGAGGAGCTCGAGTACGCCGCGTCGGCCGAGGCGGCCGAGGTCTCGCTGCGCCTGCTCGTGTCCACGGGCAGCGGCGTGGCGCGACGGGTCGTCGTGGCCGCCGACGTCCCCGACTCCGCCGTGCGCCCCGCTGAGGGTCTGCGCTCGGCCGTGACCGTCGACGTCCCTGTGACGACGGCCGAGGTGGCGAGCGTGCACGTCGACGACGACGAGGCCAAGAGTGACGTTCTCGCTGCGGCGCAGGCGGTCTCGGCTGCGGACGCGGGGGACGACGACGCGCTCGCGACCGTCGAGCAGGCGGCCGGCAGCGATCTGCTCTGGTACGACGTCAGTGAGCTCGACGACGTCATCGCCCTGCCGTAGCAGCCGCGCCGACCGAGCGTGACATGCTGGCCGCGAGGCCTGCGCGCGCCGTGACCCGGACGCGCGGGACGAGCAGCCGACAGACCCGAGGAGCCGCGGCCATGGACGCCCGCACCAACGTCCCCACCCCCGTCAACGAGCCGGTGCTGGACTACGCACCCAGCAGCCCCGAGCGCGCCGCTGTCGAGCTGCGCCTGGTCGAGCTGCAGGCCGAGCGCATCGACCTGCCGATGACCATCGGTGGTGTGCAGCGCATGGGTGGCGGGCGTCGCGTGCGCGTCGTGCAGCCGCACCGGCACAAGCACGTGCTGGGTGTCCTCAAGAACGCCACCCAGGCCGACGCCCGGGCCGCGGTCGACGCCGCGAAGGCCGCGGCCCCCGCCTGGCGCGCGCTGCCGTTCGACGAGCGGGCCGCCGTGTTCCTGAAGGCCGCCGAGCTGCTGTCGGGTCCGTGGCGCCAGACCCTGAACGCCGCCACGATGCTCGGGCAGTCCAAGACGGTCGTGCAGGCCGAGATCGACGCCGCCTGCGAGCTCATCGACTTCTGGCGCTTCAACGTGGCGTTCGGCCGTGAGGTGATCGCCGAGCAGCCGGTGGCCAACAGCAAGGGCATCTGGAACCGGCTCGACCATCGCCCGCTCGAGGGGTTCGTCTACGCCATCACGCCGTTCAACTTCACCGCGATCGGTGGCAACCTGCCCACGGCGCCTGCCTTGATGGGCAACACCGTGGTCTGGAAGCCGGCACCCACGCAGCAGCTCGCCGCGCACTACACGATGCGTCTGCTCGAGGCGGCCGGCCTGCCGCCCGGCGTGATCAACCTGGTGACCGGCGACGGCGTCGCGGTGTCCGAGGTCGCGCTGAAGGACCCCGACCTCGCGGGTATCCACTTCACCGGCTCGACGCGCGTCTTCCAGCACCTGTGGCAGCAGGTCGGTGCGAACATCGCCGGCTACCGCGGCTACCCGCGCATCGTCGGCGAGACCGGTGGCAAGGACTTCGTCGTCGCCCACCCGAGCGCCGACGTCGACGTGCTGCGCACCGCGCTCGTGCGCGGCGCCTTCGAGTTCCAGGGCCAGAAGTGCTCTGCCGCGTCGCGCGCCTACGTCCCGCGCAGCGTCTGGCGACGGCTGAAGAAGGACCTCGTCGAGCTCACCGAGTCGCTCACCGTCGGGCCGGTCACCGACCTGTCGAACTTCATGGGCGCCGTCATCGACGACCGCGCGTTCGCCAAGCACGTCGCGGCGATCGAGCGCGCCAAGGCCACGGCGGGCATCGACGTCCTCGCCGGTGGCACGTACGACGACAGCGAGGGTTACTTCGTGCGCCCGACGATCCTCGAGGGCGGCGACCCGACCGACGAGATCTTCACCACCGAGTACTTCGGCCCGATCCTGTCGGTGCACGTCTACCCGGACGCGCAGTACGACCGCGTCGTCGACCAGATGGAGTCCGTGGCGCCGTACGCGCTGACCGGCTCGATCATCGCCCAGGACCGCGCCGCGATCGCCGCGGCCCGCGCCCGGCTGCGGTACGCGGCAGGCAACTTCTACGTCAACGACAAGCCGACCGGTGCCGTCGTCGGCCAGCAGCCGTTCGGCGGCGCCCGCGCCTCGGGCACGAACGACAAGGCCGGGGCCATGCAGAACCTGCTGCGCTGGACGTCGACGCGCTCGATCAAGGAGACGTTCGTGCCGCCCACCGACCACCGTTACCCGCACATGGCCTGATCCGGTCACAATGGACCGGTGAGCGTCTCCACGGACGTCGCCGACGCCGTCCTCGCCGAGCTCGTCGCCGCGCTGCCGGCCGGCACGGTGGTGGTCGACCGCGACGTCGTCGACGGGTACCGGCGCGACCGCGCCGACACGGTGCGGCCCGGGTGGCCGCTGGCTCTCGTCCGCGCCACGTGCACGGCCGACGTGCAGCAGGTGCTGCGCACGGCCACCCGGCACCGCGTGCCGGTGGTGC
This sequence comes from uncultured Actinomycetota bacterium, assembly GCA_963816695.1. GTDB lineage: Bacteria > Actinomycetota > Actinomycetes > Actinomycetales > Angustibacteraceae > Angustibacter. The sequence continues at coordinate 533,837 of CAWFLV010000001.1, read as the reverse complement.
CACGCGGTGCGGGCAGCGGGCTGTCCGGGGGAGCGACGGCCACCGACGGCTGCCTGCTGCTGTCGCTCGACGCGTTGCGCGACATCGAGATCGACCCGGCCGCGATGGTGGCCGTGGCCGGAGCGGGCGTCCTGAACGGTGACCTGAAGCGCGCTGCGCGCGAGCACGGCCTGTGGTACCCGCCGGACCCGTCCTCCTTCGAGATCTGCTCGATCGGCGGCAACCTGGCCACCAACGCGGGCGGCCTGTGCTGCGTGAAGTACGGCGTGACGACCGACTACGTGCTGGGCTGCGACGTCGTCCTGGCCGACGGCACGCTGCTGCGGCTGGGCGGTCGCACCATCAAGGACGTGGCCGGGTACGACCTGAAGCGGCTGTTCGTCGGCTCCGAGGGCACGCTCGGCGTCATCACCCGAGCCACGCTGCGGCTGCGGCCGCTGCCGCAGCCCGCGGTCACGATGGTGGCGACGTTCGCGAGCGTCGAGGCGGCCGGACGCGCCGTGAGCGGCATCGTGGCCAGCCAGCGCCCGGCGACGCTGGAGCTGATGGACCGCACCACGGTGCGCGCGGTCGAGGCCTACCGGCCGCGCGGCCTGGACGTCGACGCCGGAGCCACGCTGCTGGTGCAGAGCGACGCCGGGCCTGCGGGAGCGAGCGAGCTGGCTGCGGTGGAGGTGGTCTGCGCGACGCACGACGCCACGTACGTCGCCGTCACCGACGACCCCGACGAGGGCGAGCTGTTCATGCAGGCGCGCCGCGAGGCGTTCCCCGCCCTGATGCGACGGGGCACCACGCTCATCGAGGACGTCGGCGTACCCATCCCGCGCATCGCCGAGCTCGTCGCCGGCGTCGAGCAGGTGGCCGAGCGGTTCGACACGTCGATCGCGGTGGTGGGCCATGCCGGTGACGGCAACTTCCACCCGCTCATCTCGTTCGACCCCGCCGACGGCGCGGCCGTCGTCCGGGCCGAGCAGGCCTTCGCGGCGGTGGTCGAGCTGGCGCTCTCGCTCGGCGGCACGCTCACCGGCGAGCACGGCGTCGGCGTCGTGAAGGCGCCGTTCCTTGCCGGGCAGCTCGGGCCGGAGGTGGTCGAGGTGACGCGGCGCATCAAGGCGGCCCTCGACCCGCTCGGCATCCTCAACCCGGGCAAGCTCGTCCCCTGACGTGAGGAAGGGCACGTCGGCTCGCGCTACCCGGTGCCCGCGGCGTCCGGCAGCATGGGCCGCGTCGTCGACGCGCGAGGGAGCCCAGCATGCAGTTCGGTCGCAGCTACGAGGAGTTCGAGGTCGGTGCGGTCTACAAGCACTGGCCCGGCAAGACCGTCACCGAGTACGACGACCACCTGTTCTGCCTGCTCACGATGAACCACCACCCGCTGCACCTCGACGCCAACTACGCCGAGCAGACGACGCAGTTCGGCCAGAACGTCGTGGTCGGCAACTACGTCTACTCGATCCTGCTCGGCATGTCGGTGCCGGACGTCAGCGGCAAGGCGATCGCCAACCTCGAGATCGAGTCCCTGCGGCACGTCGCGCCGACCTTCCACGGCGACACGATCTACGGCGAGACCACGGTGCTCGACAAGCGCGAGAGCACGAGCAAGGACGACCGCGGCGTCGTCCACGTCGAGACCAAGGGCTACAAGCAGGACGGCACGCTCGTGTGCGTGTTCCGCCGCAAGGTGATGGTGCCCAAGGAGAGCTACCTCCAGGCGCGCGGGGGCGAGCAGCCGGGCCGTCCCACCCTGCGCGAGTCCTAGCCCCCCGCGCACCCGTTAGGGTCGAACCGGTTCCGGCGGGGGCCGGTGCCATCGGGGAGGGTGTGCGGTGACGGGAGACGTGCTCGAGCTCGACGACGTCAGCAAGCGGTACGGCTCGGTGGTCGCGCTCGACCACCTGAGCCTGCAGGTGCACCCCGGTGAGCTCTTCGGCTTCGTCGGCAGCAACGGCGCCGGCAAGAGCACCGCGATGCGCATCGCGCTGGGCGTGCTCGCGGCTGACGCCGGGCAGGTGCGCTGGCAGGGCCGCCCGATCACCGCCGTCGACCGGCGCGGCATCGGGTACATGCCCGAGGAGCGCGGCCTCTACCCGCGGATGAAGGTCGGCGAGCAGCTCGCCTACCTGGCGCGCCTGCACGGCCTGAGCGCACCGGACGCCGAGCGCGCCGTCCGCGAGTGGACCGACCGCCTCGGGGTGGGCGACCGCCGCGGGGACGAGGTGCAGAAGCTCAGCCTGGGCAACCAGCAACGCGTGCAGCTCGCGGCCGCGCTCGTGCACGACCCCCGCGCGCTCGTGCTCGACGAGCCGTTCTCGGGCCTGGACCCGCTCGCCGTCGACGTCATGAGCCAGGTGCTGCGCGACACCGCCGCCCGCGGCGTCCCCGTCATCTTCTCGAGCCACCAGCTCGACCTCGTCGAGCGGCTCTGCGACCGGGTGGGCATCGTGCGCCAGGGTCGCCTGGTGGCTGTGGGGCGCGTCGACGAGCTGCGCTCGGCCGGCCCGGTGCGGCTGGTGGTGCACGCGCCGCACGCGCCACCGGGCTGGGCCCGCGGTCTGCCGGGCGTGACCGGCGAGGGGGTCGAGGACGGCCGCACCGTGCTCGAGCTCGCCTCGGACGCGGACGACCAGGTCGTGCTGCGCGCCGCGCTCGCGACCGGCCCGGTGCACGAGTTCCGGCGCCGGCAGGCCTCGCTCACCGAGCTGTTCCGGCACGCCGTCAGCGAGCGGGCAGCGGCATGAGGGCCCCCGGCAGCGACCCCTCGGCCCGTCAGGTGGTCGCGCTGGTGGTCGGCCGCGAGCTGCGCACGCGGCTGCGCAGCCGGATGTTCACGGTGTCGACCGCGCTGTTCCTGCTGACGGTCGTCGGCTTCGCAGTCGTCATGCACTTCGTCGGCGACCGCACCACCTCAGCCACCGTGGGCCTGGTGCCGCAGACGACCTCTGTCGCCGCGCCGCTGCGCGACGTGGGCGGTGCGGTCGGCCTCACGGTGCGCACCAAGGCCCTGCCGGACGCGGCCACCGGGCAGCGGCAGCTGCGGGACGGCGACCTCGACGCCGTCGTGGTGGAGGCGTCCGGGTCACTGCAGGTGGTGGTGCGCAAGAACCTCGACGAGCAGCTGCGGGCGGCGCTCACGGTGCTGGCCCGCCAGCTGGCGCAGGACCACGCGGTGGTGGCCGGCGGGGGTGACCCGGCGCAGGTGAACGCCGCCGTCGCGCACGCCGGGGTGCAAGTGCGCTCGCTGGAGCCGGCCCCCGCCTACCAGTCAGAACGGATCGTCCTCGGCCTCATCGCCGGGATCCTCGTCTACCTGTCGCTGATGATCTACGGGCAGACCGTCGCGCAGGGCGTGATCGAGGAGAAGACCAGCCGCGTCGTCGAGCTGCTGCTCGCGACCGTGCGGCCGTGGCAGCTGATGCTGGGCAAGGTGGTCGGCATCGGCGCCGTCGGGCTGCTGCAGATGGTGATCGTCGCCGGTGGTGGCCTGGCGGTGGGCCTGGCGCTGGGCAGCCTCACCATGCCGTCGTCCATCGCCGTGGGCACGGTCGTGTGGGCGCTGGTGTGGTACCTCGTGGGCTTCATGATGTACGCGCTGCTGTTCGCGGCCGCGGGTGCCATGGTGTCGCGGCAGGAGGACGCGGGTGGCGTCACCGCCCCGATCCTGGCGGTGATCATCCTGCCGTACGTGATCGGCGTGAGCGTCCTGCCGTCCGACCCCGAGAACCAGCTGGCGCACGTGCTGTCGCTCGTCCCCGTGTTCTCGCCGATGCTGATGCCGGTGCGGATCGCCCTCGGCGTGGCCCCGGTGTGGGAGCTGGCGCTCACCGTCGTGCTGTCGGTGCTCCTGACCGCCGCTCTGGTGGGGGTCACCGGGCGCGTCTACGGCAACTCGGTGATGCGCACCGGCGCGCGCGTGCGGCTCCGGGACGCCCTGCGCCCGTTGTGAAGGTGCTGCGGCCCTAGGCTGAGCGCGTGCGCACCGACCTCCACACCCACTCGACGGTGTCGGACGGTACGCAGCCGCCGGAGCAGGTGGTCGCCTCGGCGCGCGAGGCCGGCCTGGACGTCGTCGCGCTCACCGACCACGACAGCACCGCAGGCTGGGAGCCGGCGTCGCGAGCGGCCCGAGAGCTCGGGATCCGGCTGGTGCCGGGCATGGAGATCTCGTGCGGTACCGACGGCGTCAGCGTGCACCTGCTGAGCTACCTGCACGACCCCGACGACGCCGAGCTGCGGGCGGAGGTGGACGCCGCCCGGGCGAGCCGCCTGCACCGCGCCGAGCGCATGGTCGAGCTGCTCGGCCGCGACGTCGACCTCACCTGGAGCGACGTCGAGCGGCACGTCGCCGAGGGGGCCACGGTCGGGCGCCCGCACATCGCCGACGCGCTCGTCAGCCGAGGCGTGGTCCGCGATCGCGAGGAGGCGTTCGCCGGGCTGCTCGCTTCGCGCGGCCCGTACTACGTGCGCCACTACGCGCCCGACCCCGTGCTCGCCGTCCGGCTCGTCGTGGCGGCCGGCGGCGTCCCGGTGATGGCGCACCCGATGGCGCGCCGTCGCGGCCGCGTCGTCGGCGACGACGTCATCGAGGCGATGGCGCAGGCCGGCCTGGCCGGCCTGGAGGTGCACCACCGTGACAACGACGAGGCCGGCCGGGCGCACCTGCTCGACCTCGCGCGGCGGCTCGACCTGCTCGTCACCGGTTCCAGCGACTACCACGGCGCAGGCAAGCCGAACCGCCTCGGGGAGCACACCACGGACGACGAGGTGCTGGCCGAGATCGAGCGGCGCGGCCGCGGCACCCAGGTGGTCGGGTCATGAGCGCCGTCCTCGACGCCCAGCTGCTCGGATCGGTCTTCGTGACGCTGTTCGTCATCATGGACCCGCCCGGCACCGTGCCGATCTTCCTGGCGCTCACCTCGGCGATGACCGGCCGGCAGCGGGTGCTCGCCGCGCGACAGGCGGTGTTCGTCGCCTTCGGGGTCATCGTCGCCTTCGCTGTCTTCGGGCGCGCGCTGCTCAGCTACCTGCACATCAGCCTGCCCGCGCTGCAGGGTGCCGGCGGGCTGCTGCTGCTCCTCGTGGCGCTCGAGCTGCTGACCGGCAAGGAGGAGGCCCCGGGCTCCGCCGAGGGGGTCAACGTCGCCCTCGTGCCGCTCGGCACGCCGTTGCTCGCCGGGCCCGGTGCCATCGTCGCCACGATGGTGTTCGTGCAGCAGGCTGCCGCCGCCGACCGGCACGCGCCGGCCTACGTCGCCATCGGGCTCGGCGTGGTGCTGGTGCACGTGTGCCTGTGGCTCGCGATGCGCTTCTCGGTGCGGATCCACCGGGTGCTGGGGGAGGGGGGAACGACCCTCGTCACCCGCATCGCCGGGCTGCTGCTGTCGGCCATCGCGGTGCAGCTGGTCGCGGACGCCGTCCGCGCGTTCGTCGAGCAGGGCTGAGGCGGCGGCCACCGCTCAGCTCGGGTGACCGTCGACCTCCGGGTCGACCGCCGGGTCGACCTCACGGTCGACCTCGGGGGCCGCAGCGAGGCGCTCTCGGGCCGTGCGCAGGTGCGGTGCGTTGCGGACCTCCGGCACGGCGGGGCTGCCGCGCAGGCTGGCCCGCAGGGTGTGCAGGGCGACGGTGGTGGCGGCGCCGTGGAGGCCGGCCGCGCCGGGCAGCCCCGGCATGGCGTACAGCCGGCGGGCCCACGACGGCAGCGCGGCGTAGGCGAGCCCGGCCACCGCGGCCCACGCCGGCCGCGGGACGGGGACGCGGTCGACGAGCACGGACGGCGCGACGACCTCGCCGATGTCGGCGCGGGCCTCGGTGCTGGCCACCAGCTGCGGGCGCAGGTCGCGCAGGAAGGACTGCACCTCGTCGAGGTCGCGGGGCACGTCCTCGGGCTCCAGCCCGAGCAGGGTCGCCGTCGACACCTGCTCGGCCACGTAGGTGTCCGCCTGGGCGTCGTCGAGGGGGACGCCCGCTCGGCGGAGCACCTCGACCACGGAGTCGACCTGGCAGCAGTGCAGCCACGCGGCCAGGTCCTCCTGCCCCCGCATCGACTGCTCGACGCGCTCGCGCGCGGCGGTCGCGAGCGCCTGGCCGGGGGTGCCGAAGGTGAGCACCCCGAGCAGCTCGTTGGCGCGGGTCAGGCGCGCCCACACGTCCTCGAAGGCCGCGGGGTTGGCCGGGTGGAGGGCGGCGAGCAGCAGCCCGCGCAGCAGGGCCACGCCGAGCACGGGCTCGCAGTGCAGTCGCCAGGTCTGGGACGCCGGGCCGAACAACCCCGCCGACGGGTCGGTCGCGTCCAGCGTCGCCGTCGACCGCGCCGAGCCGCCGGCACCGCGCGGTCGAACGACGCTCGGGTCGTCCGGGCGCTGTCTCGTCACCCCCCGACCATGGCAAAGCCTCGGCGTTCCTGCATCTCCTGGGGGCGGTGATGACCCGGACGCGCGCGGGCCGAGCACGGCCCCGGTGTTGTTGGCCGCGGACCCGCACGCGAGACTGTGCACGGCACGACCGGCGATGGGAGGGCCTCGTGGCACGTCGCAGCACGGCGTCGACGCCGCCACGCGTGCACGTCGTCGCCGTCGCCAACCAGAAGGGCGGCGTGGCCAAGACGACCACTGTGGCCGCGCTCGGCGCCGCGTTCGCCGAGCAGGGCCGCCGGGTGCTGCTCGTCGACCTCGACGCCCAGGCCTGCCTGACGTTCTCGCTGGGGCTCGACCCCGACGCCGTCGACGTGAGCGTCAACGAGGTGCTGCTCGGCCGCGCCGAGGCCGCCGCGGCGATCCACCAGACGGACGACGGGGTCGACCTGCTGCCGTCGACCATCGAGCTCGCCGGGGCCGACGCCGCGCTGCTGAGCAGGCCGGGCCGCGAGTTCGTGCTGCGCACGGCCCTCGAGCCGGTGCTGGGCGACTACGACGTCGTGCTGCTCGACTGCTCGCCGTCGCTGGGGGTGCTCACGCTCAACGCCCTGACCGCGGCCGGCGAGGTGCTCGTGCCGCTGCAGTGCGAGATGCTCAGCCACCGCGGCGTCGGGCAGCTGCTCGACACCGTGGCCGACGTCCAGCGCATCCTCAACCGCGACCTGCGCGTGCTGGGCATCCTGCCGACGATGTTCGACGGCCGCACGACGCACGCGCGGGCGGTGCTCGCCGACCTGCCGGACCGCTACGGCGTGCCGGTGCTCGAGCCGCCGATCCCCAAGTCGGTCCGCTTCGCCGAGGCGCCGGCGGTCGGCCGCTCGGTGCTCGCGACGGCGCGCACCTCCAAGGGCGCTGCGGCCTACCGCGAGGTGGCTCAGGCGATCGCGTCCGGCTGGGACCGCCGCTGACCGTGGCCGTCAGGGTCGCCGCCGAGCACGACCGCGGCGCTCTGGCGCCACACGTCGTCGTCACCGCGCGCGAAGACGCAGATGCGGTCGGTGCTCGCGGTCACCGGGCCGTGCTCCGCCAGCGCCGCGCGCACCTGCGCGAGCACCGTCGGGCCGCCGTCGGCCGAGACCGTGAGGTGCGCGATCACGTCCTCGTGCCGGCCGCCGTAGGGCGGGTGCTCGGGGAACGTCGACAGCACGTCGTCGAGCAGCGCGGCCAGGGCCGGCTGCGGCCGGGGCGCCAGCCACACCACGCCGGACTCGGGGAACAGCTCGGCGGTGTCGAAGACGAGCTCCAGCGGCTGCGACCGCGCGCCGACGGCGCGCAGCCGGCTCAGCGCGTCGGCGTCGTCGGCAGGGGCCCAGGGCGCCAGCAGGGTGACGTGCGGCGGGAAGCGTCGCTCGATCGGCAGCCCTGGGTGGTCCGGCGCGTAGGACGTCGCCCGCCACTGCGAGGTGAACGCCGCCAGCTCGGGCAGGGCGAGGATCAGACCCGTGTCGTACTGCGGGCGCTCGCTCGCGCGGTCAGCCGCGTCGTCCGCCGCGTCGTCCGCCGATGCGTCGGCGACGTCGGTCCTGCTGGTCACCGTCAGGCCGGCGACTGCTGCGAGCCCGTGGGCTCGGACCCCGACTGGCCGCTGCCGCCGCGACCTCGGCCACCGCGGCGGCGGCGCCGGCGCGGGGCCTCACCCTCGCCGTTCGCGCCCTCGCGGCCTTCAGCGGCCGGGCCGGACGCCGACGCGGTCGGGCCGGCCGCCTCGTCAGCGCCGCTGCGGCGCGTACGGCGGCGGTTGCGCTGGCGCGGCTCGCGCTCGGCGGACTCGTCGCCGTGGTCGCGACGCGGCCCGCGCTCGGCGCCTTCGGACCGAGCGCCACGACCCGCAGGACGCTGGCTGCGCTCACCGCGCTCACCGCGCTCACCGCGCTGCGGACGCTGCCCGCGCTGCCCGGTCTCGCCGAGGTCCTCGACCTGCTCGGCCGCCAGGCCCTCACGGGTGCGGGCCGAGCGCGGCAAGGTGCCCCTGGTGCCGTCGGGGATCGACAGGTCGCTGAAGAAGTGCGGCGAGCTGGAGTAGGTCTCGACCGGCTCGGGGATGCCCAGGTCGAGCGCCTTGTTGATCAGGCCCCAGCGCGGCATGTCGTCCCAGTCGACGAACGTGACGGCCACGCCCGTGCGGCCCGCGCGGCCGGTGCGGCCGATGCGGTGCAGGTAGGTCTTCTCGTCCTCGGTGCACTGGTAGTTGACGACGTGGGTGATGCCCTCGACGTCGATGCCCCGGGCCGCGACGTCGGTGGCGACCAGGACGTCGACCTTGCCGTTGCGGAACGCCCGCAGGGCCTGCTCGCGGGCGCCCTGGCCGAGGTCGCCGTGGATGGCCGCGGCCGCGAAGCCGCGCTCGGCCAGGTCGTCGGCGACCTTGGCCACCGTGCGCTTGGTGCGGGCGAAGATCATGGTCAGCCCGCGGCCCTCGGCCTGCAGCATGCGCGCGAGCATCTCGACCTTGTCCATCGCGTGGGCGCGGTAGACGAACTGGCTGATCGCCTTCAAGGTCGCGCCGTCGTCCGCGGGGTCGATCGCCCGGATGTGCGTGGGCTGGCCCATGAAGCGGCGCGCCAGCGACACGACCGCACCCGGCATCGTGGCGGAGAACAGCATCATCTGCCGGCCGTCGGGCGTGAGCGCCAGGAGCCGCTCGACGTCGGGCAGGAAGCCGAGGTCGAGCATCTCGTCGGCCTCGTCGAGCACCAGGGTGCGCACGTGGCCGAGGTCGAGGTGGCCCTGCTGGGCGAGGTCGAGCAGGCGGCCGGGGGTGCCCACCACGACCTCGATGCCTCGCTTCAGCGCCTCGACCTGGGGCTCGTACGCGCGCCCGCCGTAGACGGTGAGCACGCGCGTGGCCCGCAGGGCGCTGGCGGCGTCGAGGTCGCCCGCCACCTGCACGGCGAGCTCGCGGGTGGGGACCACCACGAGGGCCTGCGGCTTGCCCGGCGCCTCGAGGGCGTCGAAGCCGTCCTCGTCGGGCGCGACGGTGTGCTGCAGCAGCGGGATGCCGAAGCCGAGGGTCTTGCCGGTGCCGGTCTTGGCCTGGCCGATGATGTCGTGGCCGGACAGCGCGACCGGCAGCGTCATCGCCTGGATCGGGAACGGGGTGGTGATGCCCACGCGCTCCAGGGACTCGACGATGTCGGCGCGGACGTCGAAGTCGGCGAACGTCAGGGTCTGGGTGGCCGGCGCGGTGCCCACGGCGGGCGTGTGCTCGGTCGAGTCGGGTGCGGCGTCCGCCTGCGGTGCGGTGGTGGCGTCGCCGAGGGTGTCGGATTCGGTCATCAGGTCGTCAGTGGTCACAAGGAGCCTTCACATCGGGCGGGGGCCGCACGCCGCGCGTCGTACGCGCTGAGCGGGCCGCTCCGCTGGGGCGGAGCCGATCGGGTGTCTTCAGGCTCTGCGGGCTGCGTCGCGAGAGGTCTCGCGACCACAGACGATGTGCCGTCTTGTGCGTAGATGGTCCGACCGGGCATCCAGTGTCGTCGTGAGTCTACCGCGCGCGGCTACGCTCGGTCGTCATGACGCCCCCGCAGGACCCCACCGTGCCGCCGGACGAGTCCGACCCGTCCGAGCGGCCGGACCAGCCCGACCCCTTCGCCGACGCCGACTACCGGGCGGCGGTCGTCGACCTGCTCGGTGCGCTGGCCTACGGCGAGCTCACGGCGTTCAGCCGGCTGGCGGCCGACGCCGAGCTCGCGCCCACCCTGCCGGACAAGGCCGCGTTGGCCCGCCAGGCCGTCAGCGAGTTCCACCACTACGAGCTGCTGGAGTCGCGGCTGCGCGAGCTCGGCGCCGACATCGCGGAGGCCATGCAGCCCTTCGTCGAGGCGATCGACGCCTTCCACGACCGGGCGCGTCCCTCGAGCTGGCTGGAGGGGTTGGTGAAGGCGTACGTCGGTGACGGCATCGCCACCGACTTCTACCGCGAGGTGGCGGCCTACCTCGACCCGGCGACCCGCGAGCTGGTGCTGGAGGTGCTGCAGGACATGGGGCAGGCCGAGTTCGCCGTCCGCACAGTGCGCGAGGCCATCGACCGCGACCCCAGCGTCGGCGGCCGGCTCGCGCTGTGGGGCCGACGCCTGGTCGGCGAGGCGCTGTCGCAGGCCCAGCGCGTGGTCGCCGAGCGCGACGCCCTCGGCAACCTGCTCATCGGCGGGGGCTTCCACGCCGGGGCCGACCTGGCCGAGATCGGGCGGATGTTCGCCCGGCTCACCGAGGAGCACACCCGCCGCATGGGCCGCCTGGGCCTGTCCGCCTGAGCGGTCGCGGTCACAGCGGTCGAGGTCGCAGCGGTCGAGGTCGCAGAAGTGGCCCACCGCCGGTGTCGGCGGTGGGCCACTTCTGCTGTCTCGCCGGCGCCCGCGGGCAGCGGACGTGCGGGTCAGGCGATGGTGCGGCGGTCGCTGCGGCCCATGATCGCGGCCGTGATGGCGACGAGCACCATGGCGACGACGATGCTGATGATCCAGCGCAGCCAGTCGACGCCGCTGGTCTCCTGGACGCCGAGGGCGCCCGCGAGCCACCAGCCGATGAGGGTGCCGAGGATGCCCACGATGATCGTGGCGATGATGCCGATGGCCTGGCGGCCGGGCAGGAACAGACGCGCCAGGGCACCGATGATGATTCCGGCGATGATGAGACCGATGATCGTCATGTGTGGTCCTCCCAGTTGGCCCGGGGGGTCGCCCCGGTGCCTCCGTCGTCGCGATCCGTTCACGACGTGGTCGGCGCTCGCCGACCGGCTAGCAGGGTTCCACGGGTGATCACCCTCCGCACGCCGAGACCGCCGGGAGCCGGGGTGCGGGCGCCGCGTCAGGTGGTGCCGAAGCCCACCCGGCGCTCGGTCTCGACGCCGACCTCGACGTAGCCGAGGATCGCGCCGGGGACGATCACGGTGCGGCCCTTCTCGTCGCTCAGCCGCAGCATGGCGCCTGACGTGACGGCCGCTTCGACGAGGGTGGCGACCTCTTCGGCGGACTGCGCGGACTCGAGGGTGATCTCGCGGGCGACGTTCTGGACGCCGATCTTGACCTCCACGGGTGGTGGCCTCCTGGCTCTGGGTCGGGGTGGGTCGGTCGTGCGGCGCGGGGTGGCGCTGCGAGCAGGCTAACCGCGCGCCCGCGCCGGCTGTTCCGGCGCCTCGGTCTTGGGGAAGCCACCGAGCCCTCGCCACGAGAGCTGCCCGATGAGCCGGGCGGCGGCGTCGCGCGGGATCGACCCCTCGGTCGACAGCCAGTAGCGCGCGCTGACCTGGGCCATGCCGGTGAGCGCGACGCCGAGCAGCTTGGCCTGGTCGGCCGGCAGCGAGGTGTCGTCGCTGATGACCTCGGCGATGGCGTCCGCGCAGCGCTCGGTGACGGCGTCGACGCGCTCGCGGACGGCCTGCTCGTTGGTGAGGTCGGACTCGAAGACCAGCCGGAAGGGCTCGCCCTCGCGGTCGACGAACTCGAAGTACGCCGCCATGGTCGCCGCGACGCGCTGCTTGTTGTCTTGGGTCGAGGCGAGCGCCTGGCGCACGGCCGCGACCAGGGCCTCAGTGTGCTGGTCGAGCAGCGCGATGTAGAGCTCGAGCTTGCTCGGGAAGTGCTGGTACAGCACGGGCTTGGACACGCCGGCCTGGTCGGCGATCTCGTCCATCGCGGCGGAGTGGTAGCCCGACCGGACGAACACCTCCTGCGCGGCGACGAGCAGCTGGGCGCGGCGGGCGGTGCGGGGCAGGCGGGCGCTGCGTCCCCGGGTCGCCGATGGCGTCGTCACGTGCGTCCTGCCTCTCGTCCCGCCCTGCTCGGGCGGGGGCTCGTGCTGCGGCCTGCGGGTGGCCGAGGCTCGATCCTACGGGCCAGTAGCCCATCTGGAGGGTAGGGGCCGCGGAAGGGCGCGGCAGGCGGTGTCGGGGTGTCAGAATCTCCCCGGCTGACCGCCGCGGGGGTGGTCGCCAGGACCAGGACGAGGTTGTGGGCTCCTACGAGGTGGACGCGGCCACGATGTGCGACGCCCTCAGCCACGTGCCGGGGGTCGAGCACGTCGCGCTGGAGTTCGACGAGCTCGGCAACGGCGTCCTGCGCGTCCTGGTCGCGGGCGGGCAGGACCACGCCTCGGTCGTCGGCGCCGCGGTGAGCCGGATGCGCGACCGCTTCGGGCTGGCCGGCGACGACCAGCGGCTGCGGCTGACCGGGCCCACCGGGCGTCCGGTGGTGGCGGTCGTCGAGACCCTCGAGCCCGAACGCGCCCTGGGGGTCGCCGTCGAGGAGGCGCTCGACCCCGTGCTGCGCTCGCTCGGCGTGCCCGCCACCGCCGGTGGGGTGGCCGAGGCGCCCGCGCCGTCCCAGCCGCTGCTGGACCCCGCCGGTGAGGCGCCCCGACCGGTCGAGCCCCCGCCGCCGCCCCGCGAGAGCGCCTCGGCACGGGTCGTCGTCGACCGGGTGAGCGTGGTCACCGAGCAGCACGAGGTGCACGCGAGCGTCCGGCTGCGTCACGGCCACCTCACCCACGAGGGGACGGCGTGCCGTCCGGCCACGGGCAGCGGGGCGCACCGGGCGCTGGCCGAGGCGACCTCCGCGGCCGTCGAGGCGGTCGTCGGCACGCGCGCGCGGCTGGACGTCGACCAGGTCGACCTGCTGCAGGTCGGCCCCGACCACGTCGCCGTGGTGGTGCTGACGCTGCTCGCCGCCTCGGGCATCGACCGGCTCACCGGCTCGGCGCTCGTGCGCAGCGACCCGCAGGACGCCGTGGTGCGAGCCACCCTGGACGCGCTGAACCGCCGCGCCGGCCTGGGGGGCACGCGCGAGGACGCCGCCGGCTGAGCGGTCCTGGCGGGTTCGGCCTCCTCTTCGCTGCGTCCACGCGCCGACCTGGCATCCTTCGCACGTGGGAAGACCGCGCCGCAGGCGCCGACCGTCGCGCCGCGCCGTGGAGCGCCGGCGCCGGGCCGTGGCCGTGGCCGGCGTGCTCGCGGTGCTCGTGCTCGCCGCCGTCGCTGCCCGGGCCTTGATCGACGGGCCGCACGACCCGGGGCCCGGCACCGCGGCACCGACGTCGACTGCGGCCCCCACCCGCGCGCCGAGCCCGTCGTCCGACCCGTCGCCGTCCTCGTCGCCGTCCTCGACCGCGCCGCCGGTGGTCGCGGCGTCCGGCAGCGGTCGGCTCGTCGCGGTGCCCGGCCGCGCCCAGGCACCGGGCCGGGGCCCGATCACCACGGTGCGCGTGGAGGTCGAGGAGGGCGTCGACGTCGACCCCGTGGCCTTCGCCGCCGAGGTGCTCACGACGCTGAACGACGACCGGTCGTGGGGTCACGGCGGCGCGCGCACCTTCGCGCGCACGAGCGGTCCCTCGGACGTCGTGGTGGTGCTCGCCAGCCCGGACACCTCGGCGCGGCTGTGCCGGCCGCTGCGCACCTTCGGCAAGCTGTCCTGCCGCAGCGGCGACCGCGCCGTCCTCACCTCCTACCGCTGGCTGCGTGGCACCGAGGAGTTCCCCGACCTGGCGGTCTACCGGCAGTACGTCGTCAACCACGAGGTCGGTCACGTGCTCGGGCACGGTCACGAGCAGTGCGGTGGTGCCGGTCGGCTCGCCCCGGTGATGCAGCAGCAGACCAAGCGCGTCGCGCCGTGCCGCCCGAACGCCTGGCCCTTCCCCCAGGCCGGTGCGCGCCTAGAGTGAGACGGTGAGCCTGCCACCGCTCGTCGACCCCGGCCCGCCCCTCGACCGCGAGCAGATCGCCCGCTACGCGCGGCACCTGCTGATCCCGGACGTCGGCGAGCTCGGCCAGCGGCGCCTCGCCAACGCCAAGGTGGCCGTCGTCGGCGCCGGCGGTCTCGGCTCGCCGGCCCTGCTCTACCTCGCCGCGGCCGGTGTCGGCACGATCGGCGTCATCGACCCCGACGTCGTCGAGGCCTCGAACCTCCAGCGCCAGGTGGTGCACGGCGTGAGCGACGTCGGACGCCGCAAGGTCGACTCGGCCGCGGACACCATCGCCGAGGTCAACCCGCTCGTGCAGGTCGTGCGCCATCCCGTGCGCCTGGAGTCCTCGAACGCGCTGGAGGTCCTCGCCGGCTACGACCTCGTCGTCGACGGCACCGACAACTTCGCCACCCGCTACCTCGTCAACGACGCGTGCGTGCTGCTCGGCGTCCCGAACGTGTGGGGGTCGATCTACCGCTTCGACGGGCAGGTCAGCGTCTTCTGGGGCGGCCACGGGCCCTGCTACCGCTGCCTGTTCCCCGACCCCCCGCCGCCGGGCAGCGTCCCGTCGTGCGCCGAGGGCGGCGTCCTCGGCCTGCTCTGCGCGGCGATCGGTGCGGCCCAGGGCACCGAGGTGGTCAAGCTCGTGGTCGGCATGGGCAGTCCCCTGCTCGGGCGGCTGCTGGTGCACGACGCCCTGCGCGCCACCTGGCGCGAGCTGGCCGTGCGGGCCGACCCGCACTGCCCCGTGTGCGGGGACGAGCCCACCATCACCCGCGACACCGGCCTCATCGACTACGAGGAGTTCTGCGGGCTGCCCGCGGCCTCCTCAGCGGACGGCGACACCGACCGCTCCGACAGCGCGCACGACCCGGACGTCGTGTCGGCGCCCGAGCTGGCCGCGCTGCTGGCGGCGCGCGAGCGGGGCGAGTCCGACGTCGTGCTGGTCGACGTCCGCGAGCCGGGGGAGCGGGCGATCGTGTCGATCCCCGGCGCCGTCGCCGTCCCGCGCGCGGACTTCGACTCCGGTGAGGCCTTCGCGCAGATCCCCTTCGACCGCCCCGTCGTGCTGCACTGCCGCTCGGGCGTGCGGTCGGCCTCGGCGCTGGAGCTGCTGCGCGGTGCCGGGCACCCCGACGTCCGGCACCTGTACGGCGGCGTGCTGGCCTGGGTCGAGCACGTCGACCCCAGCCTGCCGACCTACTGAGCGCGACGTCGCGAGGTCAGCTCTGGCCCTGGGCGGCGCACGCCTGCTTGAGCGCGTCGACGGCCTTGGCCGTGGCCGCACGGCCCGCCTCGGAGTCACCGAGGGTCGCCAGCGGCTCGGTGTACTGCTGGGGGATGCCGGCCTGCTGGGCCACCGCCGCGGCCGAGGCGGCGAGCGCGCGGTCGTTCGACGACACGCTGCCGTCGGCGAGCGGGCCGGAGCCGGTGGTCAGGCCGCACACCTGCTTGATCGCCTCGGCCTGCGCCTTGCGCTTGACGGTGTCGGCGGCCTTCGTGGCGGCGCCCGACGCCGCCGCGCGGGCGGCGTCCTCGGCCTGGCTGCAGCCGGTGAGCAGTGCCGCCGCGATCACGGCGCTGGCGGTCAGGACGGTCGCGTTGAGTCGTGGCACGCGCGGCAGTGTGGCACGGCAGACTGATGGCGTGCCCGACGCGCTGCCGGACCCGCCGGACCCGCCGGACCTGCCGGCATTCGCCGCGCGGGTGCTCGACGTCGTCGACCGCGTGCCGCCCGGGCAGGTCGTCACGTACGGGGACGTCGCGGAGTACCTGGGTGAGGGCGGCCCGCGCCAGGTCGGCGCGGTGATGTCGCGCCACGGTGGTGCGGTGGCCTGGTGGCGGGTGCTGCGCGCCGACGGCAGCCCGGCGCCCGGTCTGGAGCGCCGGGCCTTCGAGCGCTACCGCGCCGAGGGCACGCCGCTGCGCCCGGCCGGCACGCGGGTCGACCTGACCCGCGCCCGGTGGGCCGGCGACGAGCCGGCCTGAGGGGGGCGGCCGGCTGTCGGAGCGCTGTGGTGGGATCGTCAGCGTGACCCAGACCCCCCTGCGCGAGCGCAGCGCGCCCACCGTGACGCTGCGTCGCGAGCGCCTCGCGGCGCCGGCGCCGTCGCGGCTCGACGCCGCGCAGCGGGCGGTGGTCGAGCACCGTGGGCGCCCGTTGAGCGTGGTGGGGGCACCGGGCTCGGGCAAGACCACCGCGCTGGTGGAGGCGGTGGCCCACCGGGTCGAGCACGACGGCCTGGACGCCGGTGCCGTGCTGGTACTGGCCCCGACCCGGCTGGCTGCGGCGCGCCTGCGCGAGCTCGTCACCGCCCGGCTCGACACCACGGTGCGCGAGCCGCTCGCGCGCACGCCGCAGTCCTTCGCGTTCGGCGTGCTCCGGCAGGCCGCGGCGCTCAGCGGTGAGCCCGCGCCGCGGCTGATCACCGGGCCCGAGCAGGACGTCGTGCTGCGCGAGCTGCTGGCCGGTCACGCGGCCGGTCACGGCAGGTCGCCGGGGTGGCCGGAGTCCCTGCTGCCGGCGCTCGGCACGCGGGCCTTCCGCGGCCAGCTGCGCGACCTGCTCATGCGGGCCGTCGAGCGGGGGGTCTCGCCCCGCCAGCTCGCCGCGCTCGGACGTCGGCACGACCGGCCGGAGTGGGTCGCTGCCGCGTCGGTGCTGCGCGAGTACCTCGACGTGACGGCGCTGTCGACGGCCGGCGGCTACGACCCGGCGGCCATCACCGCCGAGGCTGCGGCCCGCCTCGCCGGCGACGGTGAGCTGCTCGACCGGGTGCGCGCCCAGGTGCGGTTCGTGGCGGTCGACGACGCGCACGAGCTGACAGCCGCCGCGGCCGACCTGCTGCGGCTGGTCGTCGGCGCGCGTCCGGACGTGCTCGTGGCGGGCGACGCCGACGCCGTCACGCAGTCCTTCCGCGGGGCCGACCCCGCGTACCTGCTCGATCCGGGCAGTGACGTCCCCGGGGCCGGCGAGCCGGCTCGGCTGCTGCTCACGACCTCCTGGCGGCAGGGCGCTGCGCTGCGGTCGGTCAGCGCGCGGGTCGCGGCCGCGATCGGCGTCCGGGGCGGTGCCAGCCACCGCGTGCTGACGCCGCCCTCCGACGCCGCGCAGAGCGAGCACCCAGCAGCCGGCGCCGACCCCGCGGCCGGCCCGGATGCAGCCCGTGGCGCCGAGGCGGCGCAGGTGCGCGTCCTGCGCTCGGCAGCGCACGAGGTGGCTTTCGTCGCCGACGAGCTGCGCCGGGCCCACCTCACCGAGGGCATCGCGTGGTCGCGCATGGCCGTGCTCGTGCGCGGCCGGCAGCGGGCGGCGTCCTTGCGGCGGGGCCTGCAGCAGTCGGGCGTGCCGGTCGACGTGCCCCTCACCGAGCTGCCGGTGCGCGACCAGACCGCCGTGGTGCCGCTGCTCGACGCCTACGAGGTGGCGCTCGCGGTGGCCGCTGGTGAGGCCGCGCCGCTGGACGCCGAGCGGGCCGTCTCGCTGCTGCAGTCGCCGCTCGGGGCCGCCGACGCCATGGGGGTGCGGCGGCTGCGCCAGGCGCTGCGCGCGGCGGAAGCCGTCGACGGCGTCTCGCGGCCGAGCGACGAGCTGCTCGTCGAGGCGCTGCTCGAGCCCGCACGGCTCGCGGGCGTCGACCCGCTCACGGCCGAGCCGGCCCAGCGGGTCGCCCGCGTGCTTGCCGCCGGGGTGGGCGCCGCCCACGGCGACCCCACGGCCGAGACGCTGCTGTGGGCGATCTGGTCGGCGTCCGGCCTGGCCGGCTCGTGGCAGCGGGCGGCGCTCGCCGGGGGTGCCACCGGCGCGCGCGCCGACCGCGACCTCGACGCCGTCGTGGCGCTGTTCGACGCGGCCACCCGCTTCGTCGACCGGCTGCCGCAGGCCGGGGCGCGTGAGTTCGTCGAGTACCTCCGCGGGCAGGACGTCCCCGCTGACACCCTCGCCGAGCGCGCGTCCGGCGAGGCCGTGGCCCTGCTGACCCCCGCCGCCGCGGCCGGCCGCGAGTGGGATGTCGTCGTGGTCGCCGGGGTGCAGGACGGCGTGTGGCCCGACCTGCGGCTGCGGGGCTCGCTCCTGGGCGCCGAGCGCCTCGTCGACGTGCTGGCCGGTCGCGAGCCCTCCGTGCGTGGCGATCTCGCCGCGGTGCGCGACGACGAGACCAGGCTGTTGCACGTTGCGGTCAGCAGGGCCCGTCGGCGCCTGCTGGTGACCGCCGTCCGCGACGAGGACGAGCAGCCGTCGGCGTTCCTCGACCTCGTCGACCCGCCACCTGCCGACCTGCCGGCGCCCGGGTGGGACGACGAGGGCAGCCGCACGATCACCCTGCCGGTGCACCCGCTCACCCTCACCGGCGTCGTGGCCCGGCTGCGCCAGCAGGTCTGCAGCGGCGGCGCCGAGGCCCCGGCAGCCGCGCGCCGGCTCGCCCGGCTGGCCGCCGAGGGCGTGCCCGGGGCCCACCCCGACGACTGGTACGGCGTCGCTGAGCTCAGCGACGACCGTCCGCTGGCCGGCGACGGGCCGGTGCGCATCTCGCCCTCCAAGGTCGAGGCGTTCGACACGTGCGCGCTGCGGTGGCTGCTCACGAGCGCCGGCGGCTCCGCCCCGAGCTCGGGGGCGCAGGGTCTCGGCAACCTCGTGCACGAGCTCGCGCACGACCTGCCGGACGCCGACGAGGCCGAGCTGCTCGCCGAGCTGCGCCGCCGCTGGGGCGTGCTCGGCCTCGGCGAGGGCTTCGCCGGCGACGTCGAGCGGCGACGGGCCGAGGCGATCGTGCGCAACCTCGCCGCGTACCTGCGCTCGGCCCGCGAGCTGGTCGGCAGCGAGCTCGAGGTCGACGTCGTGCTCGACCTGCCGAGCGGAGCAGCCCGCGTGGTCGGCCGGGTCGACCGCCTCGAGCGCGACGAGCGGGGCCTGCACGTCATCGACCTCAAGACGGGCCGACAGGCACCGCCCGACAAGGAGCTCGCGGAGCAGCCTCAGCTCGGCACCTACCAGCTCGCGGCCCGGGCCGGGGCGTTCGACGAGCAGCAGCCGCACGTGCCGGTGGCCGGGGCGGCGCTCGTGCAGCTCGGCGGCAAGCGCGCGGCCCCCAAGGTGCAGCAGCAGCCGGCCCTGCCGGACGACGGGGGCTGGGCGGTCGAGCTGCTCGACCGCGTCACCCAGGGCATGGGGCAGGCGCGGTTCCTGGCCACGGTCGGCGACACCTGCGACCGCTGCCCGGTGCGCACCTCGTGCCCCGCCCAGCCCGAGGGCCGGCAGGTCACGTCGTGAGTGACCTGGCCCGCGCCCCCCGGCGGCCGAGCGCGGTCGACATCGCCCGCGCCCTCGGCAAGCCCGACCCCACCCCCGAGCAGGTCGCCGTCATCGAGGCTCCGCTCAGCCCGGTCCTGGTCGTCGCCGGCGCGGGCTCGGGCAAGACCGAGACCATGGCCAGTCGCGTCGTCTGGCTCGTGGCCGGCGGCGACGTCTCGCCCGGCGAGGTGCTCGGCCTGACGTTCACGCGCAAGGCCGCGGCCGAGCTCGGCGAGCGGGTGCGCAGCCGGCTGCGCGCGCTGCGTCGTGCGGGGCTGTGGTCGCCACCCGACCCGGCCGACGCCGAGGCCGGGGCTGACCTCGACGTGACGGTGGCGACCTACCACTCCTTCGCCGGTCGGCTCGTCCGCGAGCAGGGCCTGCGACGGGGCTACGAGCCGGAGTGCCGGCTGCTCACCGAGGCGTCGTGCTGGCAGCTGGCCACCGAGGTGGTCGAGCGGTGGACCGGCGACATGGGGTCGGTCGACTTCGCGGTCTCCACCGTCGTCACCGCGGTGATCGCCCTTGCGGGCGAGGCGGCCGAGCACCTGGTCGACCTCGACGCCGTCGACTCCCACCTGGCCGGCCTCGTCGAGCTGGTCGAGGCGCTGCCCTACGACGACCGCGGCACCGCCAAGCGCTACGCCAAGGTCACCGAGCTGCTCACCTCCCTGCAGGCTCGCCGCCAGGTGCTGCCGCTCGTGCGCGCCTACCAGCAGGCCAAGCGCGAGCGCGAGGCGCTCGACTTCGGCGACCAGCTGGCCATCGCGGCGCAGCTCGCTCGCGAGCTGCCGGACGTCGGAGCCGGGCTGCGCCAGCAGTACCGCGCCGTCCTGCTCGACGAGTTCCAGGACACCAGCTTCGCCCAGCTCGTGATGCTCGAGTCGCTCTTCGGCGGCGGCCACGGCGTCACCGCTGTCGGTGACCCCCACCAGTCGATCTACGGCTGGCGCGGCGCCAGCGCCGACACGCTCGACGGGTTCCGCGCCCGCTTCCACGCTGCCGACGGCACCCCCGCGCTCCAGCTGTCGCTCTCGACGAGCTGGCGCAACGACGACCTCGTCCTCGACGTCGCCAACGTGCTCGCCCGCCCGCTCGAGCGCACCACCCGGGTGCAGGTGCGGCCGCTGACCCGCCGCGACGCGGCCGGCCCCGGCGAGGTCGAGGTGCGTGCGCTCGAGACCAGCGCGTTGGAGGCCGACACCGTCGCCGACTGGCTCGCGGCCCGGTGGCTCGGCCCCGACGGCCGCCCGGTGCCCGGCCGCAGCGCCGCCGTCCTGTGCCGCAAGCGGTCTCAGTTCCCGCAGGTCGAGGCGGCGCTGCTGCGGGCCGGGCTGCCGTACCAGGTCGTCGGGCTGGGCGGTCTGCTCTCGACGCCCGAGGTCGCCGACCTGCTCAGCACCTTGCGTGTCGTCCACGACCCCACGCGCGGCGACCACCTCATGCGGCTGCTCACCGGCCCGAGCTGCCGGCTCGGTGCGCACGACCTCACCGTGCTCGGCGGTTGGGCTCGCGAGCTCCAGCGGCGTCGTACGGGGTCGGCGCACGGCGACGACGAGGACGCCGCCAGCCTGGCCGAGGCGGTCGACGAGCCACCCCCGCCGGGCTGGGTCGACGCGGCCGGCCGCAGCCTGTCGAGCGCGGCGACCGAGCGGCTGCGGCGGCTGGCCGACCGGCTGCGCGCGCTGCGGCGGCGCACCCAGCTGCCCCTGCCGGAGCTGGTGGCCGAGACCGAACGCGCCCTGCTGCTGGACGTCGAGGTGGCCAGCCGGCCCGACGTCGGCTACGCCCAGGCGCGAGCCCATCTCGACGCCATCGCCGACGTCGCCGCCGGGTTCGAGAGCACCGCGCAGCGGCCGACCCTGGGGGCGTTCCTGGCGTGGCTCGAGGCCGCTGACGCCCAGGAGCACGGGCTGGAGCCCGGCCAGGTCGACGTCGACGAGCACGTGGTGCAGGTGATGACCGTCCACGCGGCCAAGGGGCTCGAGTGGGACGTCGTCGCGGTGCCCGGGCTGGTCGAGGGCGGCTTCCCCAACCACAAGGCCCGACCGCGCTCGGACGGCGCGAGCTGGCTGCTCGGCGAGGTCAAGGACCGCGGGTGGCTGGCCGAGCTCGGCAAGGTGCCGTACCCGCTGCGGGGCGACAGCGCGAGCCTGCCCGAGGCGCGCTGGACGGCGGTCACTGACCAGAAGGCCCTCCTGGCCGAGCTCGACGACGTCGCGCGCCGCGGGGGCGAGCACGCGCTCAGCGAGGAGCGGCGGCTGGCCTACGTGGCCGTCACCCGCGCCCGCTCCCACCTGCTGCTGACCAGCCACGTGTGGGGGACCACGCTGACCCCGCGCCTCGCCTCGCGCTTCCTCACCGACCTCGTGCCGGGCCTGCACGCGGGCGACGTCGCGGCCGTCGGCGAGGTCGCGCACGGACTGCGCGTCGGGCAGGTCTGCAGCCTGCCCGCCGACGGGGAGGCGAAGCCGGCCGACGAGTCGCTCGGCCCGGTCACCTGGCCGGTCGACCCGCTCGGCGAGCGCCGTCACCAGGTCGAGCGCGGAGCCGAGCTGGTGCGGGCCGCGCTGGCAGACGGTGCAGCACCCAGCGCCACGACGGGCCCCGCCCTCCGTGGACGGTTCGACGCCGAGATCGACCTTCTCCTCGCCGAGCGGGCAGCGGCGCGAGACCGCCGCGCCGTCGTGCCGCTGCCGACGCACCTGTCGGCGTCCCGGCTGGTGCGCTTGCACGAGGACCCGCACGCGCTGGCGCTCGACCTGCGCCGACCCATGCCGCGCGAGCCGCACCCGTCGGCCCGGCGCGGGACGGCGTTCCACGCCTGGGTCGAGCGGTACCTCGGCGCGGCGGCCATCGTCGACGTCCTCGACCTGCCCGGCTCGGCCGACGAGACCGCCGTCCACGACGACGACCTCGAGCAGCTCAAGGCCCGGTTCCTCGACAGCGAGTGGGCGTCCCGGCGGGTCGTCGCCGTCGAGGTGCCGATCGAGACGCCGGTCGACGGCACGGTCGTGCGGGGGCGCGTCGACGCGGTCTTCGCCCGCGACGACGGCGGCGTCGACGTCGTCGACTGGAAGACCGGCCCTCCGCCCACCGGGGCGGCCGCCGAGGCCCGGGCCGTGCAGCTCGCCGCCTACCGGCTGGCCTGGCACCGGCTGCACGGCGTCCCGCTGGAGCGCATCGGCGCCGCGTTCGTGTACGTCTCGACCGGCCAGACCGTCCGCCCTGCCGACCTGCTGGACGAGCAGGGGCTGGTCGACCTGCTGCGCCGTCACGACGCCCCGGCGTCCCGCTGAGACACCGCACGCGCTGAAGCGGTTGCCCCGAACGGGTTTTGCGCCGGCGCGGCGCCGGCCTCATGATGGAGGCCGAGGGGAGTACCCCACCCACCGCGTGTCGTCAGTACGGCTCCACCGACGGAGCTCGGCGCGCGGGCCGGCGCCACCGGCGGGCGAGACCTCGGTCACTGACCGGAGGTGCGCTCGTGTCCGTTCCGCTGTGGGCCTGGTTGGCCGTCGTCGCCACGATCCTCGTCCTGCTCGCCGCTGACCTGCTGGCTCATCGCAGGGCGCACGTCATCGGCGTGCGCGAGGCCGCGGCGTGGTCGGCGCTGTGGGTGCTCGTCGCGGTCGGGTTCGGCGGCGTCGTGTGGCTGACGGCGGGGGGTGAGGCGTCCGCGCAGTACTTCGCCGGCTACGTCATCGAGAAGAGCCTCGCCGTCGACAACGTGTTCGTCTGGGCCGTCGTGTTCGGGGCGTTCGCGGTGCCGCGCGAGTACCAGCACCGCGTGCTGTTCCTCGGCGTGATCGGCGCGCTGGTGATGCGCGGTGGCCTCATCGCGGTCGGTGCCGTGCTCGTCGCCAGCTTCTCGTGGGTGCTCTACGTCTTCGGCGCGTTCCTGGTGCTCACCGGCGTGCGCATGCTGCGGCACCGCCACGAGCACCTCGACGTGAACGGCTCACGGCTCGTCGCCTGGCTGCGCCGGGTCGTGCCCCACACGCCGGACTACCAGGGTGCGCGCTTCGTGGTGCGGCGCGCCGGTCGCTGGGTCGCGACGCCGCTGCTGATCGTGCTGATCGTGGTCGAGGCCACCGACCTGGTGTTCGCCGTCGACTCGGTGCCCGCGATCTTCGCGGTGACGCAGGAGCCGTTCCTCGTGTTCTCCGCCAACGCGTTCGCCGTGCTGGGCCTGCGCGCCATGTACTTCCTGCTCGCCGACCTGATGCACCGCTTCGTCTACCTCAAGACCGGCCTGTCGGCCGTGCTCGTGTGGGTCGGCGTGAAGATGCTGCTGCTCGCGGTCGACATCAAGGTGCCCACGCTGTGGTCACTGGCCGTCGTCGCGGTGCTGGTCGGTGGGTCGGTGGTCTGGTCGCTGCGGGCCACCGGTCGCGCGGCCGTCAGCGAGGAGCCGGTGCGGCGCTGAGCGCGGCGAGCACGTCGTCGCACCAGCGCACGAGGTGCTCCTCGTAGGACAGGCCGTTGCGGATCGTCGCCAGCCGCCAGAAGGCCGGCCCCGACGGGTCGTCGGGGCCGGCAGGATGGTCGGGGCCGTCGTGGCGCGGCGCGCAGCCGCCGCTCCTCCTCGCGGTAGGTCTCCAGGCGGCGCTCGCGCTCGGCGCGCACCGTGCGCAGGAAGTCGGCCGCCTGCTCGGGGGAGGCGAGCCACAGCCACCGGGTCCGCAGCAGCAGCTCCGAGCGCTCCGGCTGCGGCGGCAGGGGAGAGGCGACCCACTGGCGCAGCGTGGTGCGGCCCGCCCGGGTGAGGGTGTAGCGCTTGGTGTCGCGCGGACCCGGGCCGGGCACCACCTCGTGGCGCACCAGCTTGTCGGCCTCGAGCCGGGCCAGCTCGGGGTAGATCTGGCTGTGCCGCGCCGTCCAGTAGTAGCCGATGGGCGTGTCCATCCGCCGGGCGATCTCGTAGCCCGTGCGGGGGGCGTCGGCGAGCAGGCCGAGGATGGCGTAGCCGAGCGTCGTCACGTCCGCTACGGTACCGCTATGTCACGACTGACATATGGATGCGCTGCACTGATGCTCGCCGTCGGCGCTCTCGGCGGCGCCGGGTGCACGCCGTCCAGCGACGGGTCCTCGCCGACGACCGCGCCGACGACCGCGCGGTCGACTGCGCGGTCGACTGCGCCGTCGACTGCGCCGTCGACTGTGTCCCGGCGCTCCGCAGTGAGCCTGCGCTGCGGCGGCGGCGACGCCCCCGACGCGCGCCTGCTGCGCCTGAAGGGGCCCGGCGGCGCGGTGCTCACCGCCTTCGACGCCGGACGCGGCAGCACCGTCGCCGTGCTGCTGCACCAGACCAACGGCGGCGGCTTCTGCGGCTGGTGGCCCTACGCCAGCTGGCTGGCGGCGTCCGGCGGCGTCCGGGTGGTCGGGCCGGACCTGTGCGGCTACGGCACGTCCCGCTGCCCGGAGGCGCTGCAGGACGCGCCGGTGCAGCAGGTCGCCGTCGTCGTCGACTGGGCCCGGTCGCAGGGCGCCCGCAGAGTCGTGCTCGTCGGCGCCTCCCTCGGCGGCTCGGTCGCCCTGGACGCCGCGGCCGAGCTGGCGGTCGACGCCGTCGTCGACCTGTCGGGGCCGGTCGACTACCCGACCACGCACACCACGCGCTCGCTGCCCCGGCTGAGGGTGCCGACGCTCATCGCCATCAGCCGTTCCGACGACCCGACCGACCACGACACCCTGCAGCGCGCGTTCGCGAGCATCCCGGCGCGCACGAAGCAGTTCGTGAGCACCGACGGCGGCCACGGCTACAGCCTGGTGCTCGGGGTGCAGGGCGGGGTGATGGCGCCGACGCCGCTCGCGACCACGGTGGCCGACTGGGTTCGGGGCGCTCAGCTGCCGACCAGCTAGCGGCTGGGCAGGTCGCCGACGAGCGCCAGGTGGTCCGAGACCTCCAGCGCGACCGCGCTCCCACCGCTGGCGGTGCCCGCCGGCCCCGTGTCGACGAGCAGGTGGTCGAGCTGCAGCCGCGGGGCGGGGGAGGGGTAGGTCGCGGCGCGGGTCAGGGACGACCAGCCGGTGAGCCGGGCGGGCACGCCGCCGGGCAGGTTGAGGTCGCCGGCGATCACGCGTGGTCCCGGCAGCGAGGCCGACCAGCGCACGACGGCGCGCAGCTGGCGCCACGCCGCCACCGGCGAGAACGACAGGTGCGTGGAGATGACCGTCACCGGGCCGTCCGGGCCCTGCACGACGGCGGCCAGGGCGACGCGCGGCTCGTCCGGCACCAGGACGAACCGGGGCAGCCGGCCGCCGCTCGGGAGCGCCACCGGGAGCACCGCGCGCGAGCCCGCCAGCGGGCGCACCCGCCACGCGAGCACCGGCAGCCGCGAGACCAGCCCCACGCCGTAGGCGGGGCCGTCCGGGGCCGGCGCGCCGGGGCGGTCGTGGTGAGCGGGGGGCCAGCGGTCCCAGCCGGCCGTCGGGCCGGGCACCCCGGTGAGCGTCGGCGCGAAGCGGTGCGCCACCGCGCCGAACGCCTCGGCCACCACGGCGAGCTGGTCGGCGTGCGCGCTGCGCGGCTGGGCCAGGTCCACCTCCTGCACCGCCAGGACGTCGACGCCGAGCTCAGCGAGCACCGCAGCCGAGCGGGCCAGGCGCTGCCGGTCGACCAGTGGCTCGCCGAACGCGGCACGGGAGGCGTCGGCGTCCGGCGGGGGCATCGCGCGGCCGGACCACAGGTTGAAGGTCGCGACCCGCACGACGGTCAGGCCTCGCCGTCGGCGGTGCGCTCGGCGAGCTCGCGCAGCCGCTCGCTCGCCCGCTCGACGACGTCCGCGTCGTCCGCGGCGACGCCTCCCAGCAGCCACCGGGCCAGCGCCAGCTCGCCGGCGAGCCGGGCTCGCTCGAGCAGGTGGCGGTCGGGGGTCTCGCTGCGGCCCATCGCGTAGGCCTCCAGCACCGTGTCGAGACCCTCGTCGTCCGCCGCCAGCACCACCCACGCCAGGTCGTCGGCGGGGTCGGCCACGCACGCCTCGCCCCAGTCGATGAGGCCGCTGATCGCGCCGCGCTCCACCAGCACGTGCTCGGCGGCGAGGTCGCCGTGCACCGGGGTGGCGGCGAACCGCCAGTGCGCGACCTGCTCCAGGGCCCGCTCCCAGCGCGCGAGCAGCGGGGCCGGCACGTGACCGGTCTGCGCGGCGCGGTCGACGTCGGACAGCCGGCGCAGGCGGTACTCGTCGGCGGTGTACGTCGGCAGGCCGGCGTCGTCCAGCGTGCGCGGCTCGATCTCGTGCAGGGCCGCGATGGTGCGACCGACCTGCGCGGCGAGCGCCGAGCCGGCCACGAGGGCGGCCGGATCCAGGGGGTCCCCGGGCAGGTAGGGGTGCACCAGGCACTCCCCACCCTCGGGCAGCGGGGCGCGTCCCGCGGGCTGGGGCACCGGCACGGGCAGGTGGCGACCCAGCAGCGGCAGCAGCCGCGCCTCGGTGTCCAGCGCGACCGCGGCGGCCGTGCGGCGGGGCGCGCGCACCACCCACCGGCGCTGCTGGTCGTCGGTGACGACGGCGACGTCGAAGTCCATGCCGTCGACCCGCGGCGGCGCGACGGCGACGGGGTCCAGCCCGGGCACGGCGGCGCTGGCGAGAGCTGCGAGCTGCAGGGCCGTGCGGGTCACCCGCTCACGGTATGCCAGGCGGCGCCGTCCGTCGGCGCGGGTCGCGGGGGCGCGGCGTGTTGGCGCGGTTGAGGGTCGCTAGCGTGGCTCCTCGTGAGCGGATCCAGCGCCGGCCAGGCCCATGACGAGACGCCGACGGGGTCGACCCTGCTGCCCGACCTGCCCCTGACGCGCGCGGTCGACGACCGCGCCGCCCACCGCCGCGGGCCCTCGCTGGTGCCCGAGCTGCTGGCCGACCCGGCCACTCGGGTGCTGGAGGTCGCTGCCGGCCGCGCGCGCCGCGCCCCCGGCGGCCCGGGACGCGGCGGTGACCGGCTGCTCTGGCGCGCGCCCGACCCGGCCGACCACGACCGCGTCGCCGTCTTCCTGGGCGAGGACACCGCCGGGACGTCGTACCTCGCGGTCGCCGTCGACGGGCCCGACGACGACCCGGCCTGGGAGGGCCTGCGGGCGCTCGCCGGGGTGCTGGACGCCGCCGAGGCCGGCCTGGTGGTGCAGGCCGTCGCGGTGCTGAACTGGCACGCGTCCCACCGGCACTGCCCGCGCTGCGGCGCACCGACCGAGGTGGTGGAGTCCGGCTACACGCGACGGTGCACGAGCGACGGCAGCCTGCACTGGCCGCGCACCGACCCGGCCGTGATCATGACCGTCGTCGACGCCGACGACCGGCTCCTGCTCGGCCGCCACAGCGGCTGGCCCTCGGGCCGCTTCTCGACGCTCGCCGGGTTCGTCGAGCCGGGCGAGTCCCTCGAGGCGGCCGTGCGCCGTGAGGTGCTCGAGGAGGTCGGCGTGCGGGTCGGCGAGGTCAGCTACCTCGGCAGCCAGCCCTGGCCGTTCCCGTCGTCGGTGATGCTCGGCTTCACCGCGCGGGCGCTCACGACCGACGTCCACCCCGACGGCGAGGAGATCGCCGAGGCGCGGTGGTTCGAGCGGTCCGAGCTGCTGGCCCTGGTGCAGGCCGGCGTGGTGGGGCTCTCGCCGCGAGCGTCCATCTCGCGCGCGCTCGTCGAGCACTGGTACGGCGGCCGCCTCCCCGACCCTCCCGCCTGATCCGGACGCGGTCGAGCCCGGCGGGGGCTCAGGCGGGGGACTGCAGGGCCGGCCGCGCGGGGTGGTCGTACCGGACGACGAGGTCGGCCCGCGCTGCCGGGTCGGTCTCGTCGAGGTAGCGCTGCCACGCGGGCACGGCGCGGGCGCGCTCGTCGTCGTCCGGCAGCCGGCGGCGCTGGGCGGCCGGCGGTCGTCGCGAGGTGCACGCTGACGTCGAACGCGTCCGCGAGCTCCCAGCGCAGCAGGAAGCGGCCGTCGACGACGGCGACGGTGCCGGGTGCCGCCGGACGCCGCGGCTCGCGGGTCGAGCGGTCGGTCAGCGGGTCGCGCAGCGACGGCAGCCAGCTCGGGCCGGCCGGGTCCGGGCGCTGCGGGCCGATCCGGTCGAGCACCTCGCGGCGCAGCGCGCCGTCGTCGTACCAGTGGTCGTACAGCGCGTCCGGGTCTCGTCCGCCGTGCTCCAGCCGCTGCGAACGGGGCAGGCAGAAGTCCCGCTGCCGCACGCGGGCGACCGGCACACCGCCGGCGGCGAGCCGCGCGGCCACCGCGTCGGCGAGGGCGGCGCCGTCCTCCGGCACGCACCCGTCGACCGCCAGCCGGACGCCGCACCCGCCCTCGCGCGCGGACGGCACCAACGACACGACGCGCTCGCTGACGAGGTCAGCGAGCGCGTCGGGCGTGAGCGGCCTCAGGCGGCCGCCTCCAGGCGGGCCTTCACCTCGTCGAGCGAGGGGTTCGTCGACACGGCGCCGTCGGGGAACAGCACGGTCGGAACGGTCTGGTTGCCGCCGTTGGCCTGCTCGACGAACGTCGCCGACTCCGGGTCGTTCTCGATGTTGACCTCCGTGTAGGCGATGCCCTCGCGGTCGAGCAGCGTCTTCAGGCGGCGGCAGTAGCCGCACCAGGTGGTCGAGAACATCGTCACGGTGCCTGCGGGCGGCGGCGTGGTGGCGGACATGCGGCTCCTGTCTCGGCGGGGACCTGTGGCGGGACACAGGCTAGTTGAGTGAACCTTCAACAGCGGTAACCCTGTCAGATGCCGCGTTCTTCCCGACTGTCGCGCTCGCGTGCTGGGCGCCACCTAGGCCCGCCACCGGCGCCTGTGGACGGCGCACCTCGCTGTCGGCGGGCGGTGCGAGGATGGACGACGATGAGCCAGCCGACCACCACGAGCGCCCCCACCGCCGACGCGGTGCTCGCCGCCCTCGATCCCGAGCAGCGTGAGGTCGCGACCTCGCTGGCCGGGCCGCTGTGCGTGCTCGCCGGAGCCGGCACGGGCAAGACCCGCGCCATCACCCACCGGATCGCCTACGGCGTCCACGCCGGCGTGATGACGCCGCAGCAGGTGCTCGCGGTCACCTTCACGGCGCGAGCGGCGGGCGAGATGCGCTCGCGGTTGCGTGACCTCGGTGTGCAGGGGGTCCAGGCCCGCACCTTCCACGCGGCGGCGCTGCGCCAGCTGCACTACTTCTGGCCGCAGGTCATCGGCGGCTCGGCGCCGCAGGTCATGCCGCACAAGGCCGGGCTGGTGGCCGAGGCGGGCTCGCGGCTGCGGCTGCAGCTCGACCGCACGCGCGGTGCGCGACCTGGCCGCCGAGGTCGAGTGGGCCAAGGTCAGCCTGCTCACCCCCGAGTCCTACCCGGCCGCCGCCCGGCGCGCCGGCCGCGACCCGGCCGGCCTGGACGCCACGGCCATGGCGCGGGTGCTCGCGCTGTACGAGGAGGTCAAGGGCGAGCGCGGCGTCATCGACTTCGAGGACGTCCTGCTCGTCACCGCCGGGGTGCTGCAGGACCACCCGCAGGTCGCCGAGACGGTCCGGCGCCAGTACCGCCACTTCGTCGTCGACGAGTACCAGGACGTCAGCCCGCTGCAGCAGCGGCTGCTCGACCTGTGGCTCGGCGGTCGCGACGACGTGTGCGTCGTCGGCGACGCCAGCCAGACCATCTACTCGTTCACCGGCGCCAGCCCGCGGTACCTGCTGGACTTCCCGCGGCGCCACGAGGGGGCCAAGGTCGTCCGGCTGGTGCGCGACTACCGCTCCACGCCGCAGGTCGTCCGGCTGGCCAACCAGCTGCTCGACCGCGTGCCGGCCGCCCAGCGCCGCGCCCGGGTCGAGCTGGTGGCCCAGCGGCCGGCCGGTCCCGAGCCGACCTTCACCGGCTACGACGACGACGTCGCCGAGGCCGCGGGCATCGCGCGCCGCGTGGGCGAGCTCGTCGCGCAGGGGGTGCGGCCGAGCGAGGTGGCGGTGCTGTTCCGCACCAACGCCCAGTCCGAGCCGCTCGAGCAGGCGCTGTCCGAGGCCGGCATCGCCTACCAGCTGCGCGGCGGTGAGCGGTTCTTCAGCCGCCGTGAGGTGCGCGAGGCCGTCATGCTGCTGCGCGGCGCCGCCCGCGCCGGCGACACCACGACGGCGCTGGGCGAGGCCGCCCGCGACGTCCTGGTCAGCGGTGGGTGGTCCGCGCAGGCGCCGAGCGCGAGCGGCGCCGTGCGCGAGCGGTGGGAGTCGCTGCAGGCCCTCGTCGGCCTGGCCGACGAGGTGGCGGCCGCCCGGCCGGGCGCCACGCTGGCCGACCTCGTGGCCGAGCTCGACGAGCGCGCGGCCGCCCAGCACGCGCCGACCGTCGAGGGCGTCACCCTCGCCTCGCTGCACTCCGCCAAGGGCCTGGAGTGGGACGCCGTCTTCCTCACCGGGATGTCCGAGGGCCTGATGCCGATCTCGATGGCCGACGGTGCCGAGGCGGTCGAGGAAGAGCGTCGGCTGCTGTACGTCGGCATCACCCGGGCGCGCGAGCACCTGCACGTCTCGTGGGCGCGGGCGCGCACCCCGGGGGGCCGGGCCACCCGCCAGCCGTCGCGCTTCCTCGACGGGCTGCGTCCGGGCGACGACGTCGACGGCGGCTCCGGTGGCGCCGGGCCCGCCCGCAGCCGGTCCTCGCGTGGCCGCCGCGCGAGCACGCCCGCCAAGTGCCGCACCTGCGGTGCGCCCCTGATGAGCGGTGCCGAGCGCAAGGTCGGCCGCTGCCACGACTGCCCCCCGACGTACGACGAGACGACGTTCGAGAACCTGCGCACCTGGCGCTCGGCGGTGTCATCGGCAGCGAGCGTGCCGGCGTACGTCGTCTTCACCGACGCCACGCTGGTGGCGCTCGCGGAGGCCAAGCCGGACGACGTCGCCGGGCTGGCCCAGATCCCCGGCATCGGCGCCACCAAGCGCGAGCGCTACGGCGAGCAGGTGCTCGCCGTCCTGTCCGGCGCCGACCCCGCCACCGTCGCCGGCGGCCCGCCCGAGGCGCAGACCCCCGACTGACGCTAGACCCGTTGCGCAGCAACGGTTTTCGAGCGGACCAGTATCGAACGCCGCGCGCTGTCGGGCCCGACGAGATCACCCCCCAGATCACGGATCGGCAACGGATCCGAGGTCATCGAAATAAATGCGTTGTCGCACCCCCGCCGGTGCCCTAACCTCATACGCACGACACCGACAGCCGTCCGCATGGGCGCGCCCGAAGCCAAGAGATGGAGGTGGACACGATGGTCAGCATGAGCACTCAGCTGGAGGTCTTCGAGACCTGCAGCGCGCTGTCGCGTCCGCACGCCTCTCGGCGTTCCGGGGTGGTCTCTGCGGACATCAGCGCGACCTACCAGGGGACGGCTCTGCCCTTCGCCGGCCTCGTCGACGCCATCGGTGTCGACGTCGCGCCGCGCACCCGCAAGGGCGGCACCTCGGGTACCACGACCTGGAGTCCACCGGTCTAGCTCCATCGACCGGCTCTCCAAGAGGCCGCGGAACCCGAAACCCGGGATCCGCGGCCTTTCTGTATTTGCCACTTCGACACCCACCCACCTCGACCGGCAGGACTCCAACCACTCATGAGCACCATCGCTCCGGAGCGACCGCTCCAGACCACCCGGGAGCCTCGCTTCCCGATCCCGGCGCAGGCGGCACACCGTCTCGCCGTCCCGACCCCCGACCACCAGATGGAGGTGACACCGTTGCAGCTCACGGCACTGCTCGAGCCCACCCTCGACGACCGTGCAGACTCCGCGACCATCCCGTGTCGTGCCTACGACGCGGAGCTGTGGTTCGCCGAGCTCCCGGCGGACGTCGAGCTCGCCAAGTCGCTCTGCGGCGACTGCCCCGTCCGCACCGCATGCCTCGCCGGCGCCCTCGAGCGTCGTGAGCCGTGGGGTGTCTGGGGCGGCCAGCTGCTCGTCCAGGGAGCCATCGTGGCGCGCAAGCGTCCGCGGGGCCGCCCGCGCAAGTGCGAGGTCGCCGCATGATCTCCGCCGCCCACACCTACGACGTCACCTCCGTCCTGACCGCTCCGAGCGGTGACCGGGACACCCGACCTACTTCTCAGAGGAGCACTCACATGCAACAGCTCATGCACGAAGACCTGGCTCGAGCCCATCTCAACCAGCGGCTCGCAGACGCTGAACGCGAGCGTCTGGCCCAGTACGTCGTCCGGCTGGCCCGCGCCCGCCGGCACGCGAACCGGGCGCGTCGGCAGGCCGAGCAGGTCCAGCTGCGGCTGCGCCTGCTGACCGGCTGACCGATCGGTCGCCGCCCGCGGGCAGCGACCGGCCCGACCGCACCACCTCGTAGGGGGTGTCGCCTCACCGGCGGCACCCCCTACGTGCACTTCGGTGACAAAGTGCACGCCTAGACCCCCGCCAGGCGTGCACTTCGGTGACACAGTGCACGCCTGGGCCGGGCCGGGAGGGCGCCGTTCTAGGGTTCACCTCGTGAGCGCCGACCCGATGCCGCCGTCCGACCTCGCCGACCTGCGGGAGCGGGCGGTGGCGGCGCTCACGGCACCCGAGCTGAGCCACGTCGTCGACCTCGTGGCGTGGTGCGAGGACG
This sequence comes from uncultured Actinomycetota bacterium, assembly GCA_963816695.1. Lineage (GTDB taxonomy): Bacteria > Actinomycetota > Actinomycetes > Actinomycetales > Angustibacteraceae > Angustibacter. The sequence continues at coordinate 500,912 of CAWFLV010000001.1, read as the reverse complement.
ACGGCGGCACGCGCACGGCTCTCGTCGCCAACCACCGCGGCCGCGTGCGCCTGCACCACGACGGGCGCCACGAGGTGCTGGCCGGCGCGGACCCGGTGGCGGACGAGGACCCCATGGCCTTCCTGCCGTACGAGCGCGAGCTGGCCGACCCCTCGCCGCCGAACGAGCGCAACGCCTACCCCTACGCCTACGAGCGCCTGGTCTCGCTGTTCGCCGACCCGGCGCGCAGCCCCGACCTGGCCGTCGTGCACACGCCCCGCCACTTCTTCCCCGACGAGGGCGGCCACCACGGCGAGCACGGCTCGCTGGACGTCATCCAGTCGCGGGCGCCGCTCGTGATGTCCGGCGCGGGCGTCGTCCGGCGCGGGTCCGTCGACGACCACGCCCGCCTCGTGGACGTCGGCCCCACCATGGCCTGCGCGGCCGGCGTCCCGACCGAGGACCTCCGCGACGGCGCCGGGCGGCCGCTCGAGGGCCGCCCGCTCACCGAGTACGTGGCACCCGGCCGGCGCAAGGTCGTGGGCATCCTGTGGGACGGCGCCCACTGCGGCGACCTGCTGCACCTCGCGCAGACCGGTGAGCTGCCCGGCGTCGCCCGGCTGGTGGCGGCGGGGGTCGCCCTGCGCGGCGGGGCGGTGGCGCACTTCCCGAGCATCACGCTGACCAACCACACCTCGATCCTCACCGGCGTCGGCCCGGGTCGGCACGGCGTGCTCGGCAACGTCTTCTACGACCGCGAGACCGGCGAGCGGGTCGTGCCGAACGACGCCAGCACCTGGCACCGCAGCGGCGAGTGGCTGCGGCCCGGCGTCCGCACCGTCTTCGAGCTCGTGCACGACGCCGTGCCGGCCCGCCTCGACGGCTCGCCCCGCACCGCGAGCGTCGACGAGGCGATCGACCGCGGCGCGGACTACTCGACGATGGCGGTGATCCGGGCCAGCGGGTCGAGCATGGGGTCCGGTGACCTCGACAACCTGCTGCCCGACCCGTTCGCGTCACGGTTCGTCGGCGCCCTCGAGCACCTGCGCGACGAGTACTTCCACTGGGGCTCGCAGGTCGACGACCTGGGCCTGCAGCAGGTGCTGCAGCTGTGGGAGTCGCCGGTGACCGCACCGGACCTCACCTGGTGGGCGAACGTCGTCACCGACGCCGGCCACCACGGTGGCGGACCGCGCTCGGACATCGCCCGCGACGCCCTGCGCGACGCCGACCGGCGCCTCGTCGCGTTCCTCGACCACCTCGACGGCCTCGGCGTCACCGACGAGGTGACGTTCGTGCTGACCGCCGACCACGGGTTCGAGGGGGCCGACCCGGCGTGCACGGGCTCGTGGCGCGCCGCGCTGGACGGGCTCGGCGTCCCGTACCGCGACGAGGGGCCCGGCTTCGTGTACCTCGGCGTCCGGACGGCGCCCCCGCCGCCGCGGGCGTAGCGTCGAGACCATGGACGAGCCACCCGCCGAGCCGGCGCCGCACTGCATCACGTGCGGCGTCGCGGCACCGGACGACGGCTCCTGGCGCCTCACCTGGACGGCCGGCGTCGAGCGCGGCCGGGAGGTCTGGACGTGCGACCGCTGCTCGCGCACCCACCTGCGCAGCATCGAGGCCAAGCTCGACAGCGAGTGGTGGTGACGCTCAGGCCTCGGGGTCGAAGCCGGGCAGGTGCTTGCGCAGGACGGCGCGCACCTCGACCTCGCCCTCGATCTGGCACAGCACCCCGATGCCGCCCAGCCACACGCGGTGGATCAGCAGGTACTGCGGCGGCAGGTTCAGCTTGAGCCCGACGCCCCACTGCGGGCGCCGCGGGTCGTTGATGTGCGCGAAGAGCTCGCGCAGGAAGGTCCGGGTGAAGCGGAAGCGCTCCTCGCGCGCCGGCTCCAGGAACGGCTCGAGGTAGCCCAGCAGCGCCTTGCCGTCGACGCTGATCGACGGCTTGATGAACCCGTCTTCGCGCAGGCCCTCGACGACCGCCTCGTGGTCGCCGTCCAGCGCCCGCGCGAGCAGCGCGCCCATGTGCGGCGGCAGCCCGTCGGGCAGGCGGTTGACCGCGCCGAAGTCCAGGACGCCGAGGCGCCCGTCGGGGGTGAGCCGGAAGTTGCCCGGGTGGGGGTCGGCGTGCAGCAGCCCCGCTCGCTGGGGGCCCGCCAGCAGGAACTCCAGGTAGCGCTGCGCGGCGGCGTCGCGCTCACCCTCGCTGCCGGCTCTGATGATCTGCGACAGCGGGGTGCCGTCGAGCCACTCCGAGACGATCACGTGCTCGCTGTGGGCGACCACGGCGGGGACCGCGAAGTCGGGGTCGCCGTCGAACGCCGCGTGGAACCCGGACTGGGCCCGCGCCTCCAGGCCGTAGTCGAGCTCCTCGCGCGCCCGGTCGATCAGCTCGTCCATGATCGGCTTGATGTCGATGCCGGGCACCCACCCGGCCGACACGCGCGCCACCCGCGAGACCTGGGTGAGGTCGGACAGCAGCGCCTGGCCCGCGCCGGGGTACTGCACCTTGACGGCCACCTCGCGGCCGTCCTTCCACACGGCCCGGTGCACCTGCCCGATGGACGCCGCAGCCGCCGGGGTGTCGTCGAACTCGGCGAACTTGCGCCGCCAGGTGCGCCCGAGCTCGTCGGCGAGCACCTGGTGCACGGTCGCCGCGGGCAGGGGAGGGGCGGCGTCCTGCAACCGGGTGAGCGTGGCGCGGTAGGGGCCGGCGATGTCCTCGGGCAGGGCCGCCTCGAAGATGCTCATGGCCTGGCCGAACTTCATCGCGCCGCCCTTGAGCTCGCCGAGCACCTTGAACAGCTGCTCGGCGGTGCGCGCCTGCACCTCCGCCGCGACGACCTCGGCCGGCCGGCCGCCCACGCGTCGACCGAAGCCCAGGGCCGTGCGACCGGCGAAGCCGAGCGGCAGGCTCGCGAGCTTCGCGGTGCGGGTCACGGCCTTGCGGGGCAAGTCAGTCACGTCCGCCATTGTGGGTCACGGCGCCGTCGGGCGCAGGGGTGCCCCGGTACCGGCGGTGGCGCGACGCGCCGGTGCGGGCAGCTGCTGGCACCCGCAGGAGGGGTGCGGGGGCCAGCGACGCCGCTCGACGAGCCCGTCCGGGAGCACGACCTCCAGGGTGCGGCCGAGGGTCGCGGGCACGCCGTGCCCGTCGAGGTGGGCGAGCACCTGCAGGGCCACCAGGCCGCCCGCCATCGTCGCGGACGCCGTCTCGACCCGCGTCACCCCACCGGGACGGCGCCGGGCCAGCTGGGCCACGACGTGCGGCCACGCGGGGTCGCGGTCGGTGCGGTGCAGGTCCAGGCAGCGCAGGCACGCCGAGCGGCCGGGCAGCACGAGCGGACCCACGACGACGCGTTCGCCGGTCATCACGACCGCCAGGTGCGGACGGTCGGCGGCGAGCAGGTCGTCGGCCTCGCAGACGTCGACGACGTCCTCGCGCACCAGCACGTGGAGGTCCGGGGTGGTGGCGGTCGGCTCGCGCGTGACCGTGCCGACGCCCGCGGCGGCCAGGGTGGTGGCGGCGGCTCTCGGCGACCGGCCCGGCGCCGTCCACGAGCACCGCTCGGCGTGTGCGGGCCGCGACCAGGCCCAGCCCGTCGGTGCAGCCGGGGCGCACCGTGGGCCACACGACGACGTCGCCCGCGAGCTGCTCGCGCCGGTCGGCGGTCAGGCGGGCGACGTCGGCGCGGCGACGTCCGGCGTCGGCCGGCGCCTCGCGCTCGCCGTCGGTGACGACCTCGGCCTGGCTGAGCACGGTCAGCAGGTCGTCGACCCGCTGCGCCGCCACGCCCAGCGAGCGGGCGAGCGAGCGCAGGGACGGCACGTCGCGGAGGCCGTCCATCGCCTCGATCAGGACGTCGTCGCCCTCCTGCAGCCCCGCCAGGACGACGCCGTGGGACGGCGTGAGGCCGAGCTGGAGGGTCGTCGCGTCGCGCCAGACGGGGCGAAGGGCCGGGCTGACCCGCGGTCGCTGCACCGGGCGAGCCTGCCAGAGCCGACGGCCGGTCGCGTCGCGTCGTCCACAGGCGGTGTCGCCCCGTGCACACGCCGAGGGGCGGCCCGCAGTGCGGACCGCCCCTCGGTCGGTGGAGCGAGTGGTGCGGAAGCTCAGGCCTTGCCGAGGATCCGGTTGAGGTTGGTGCCGCAGACCGGGCACACGCCCTTGGCCATGCGACGGCCGTTGGTCTCGACGACCTTGCCCTCGGCCTCGCGCTTCTCCTTGCACTTCACGCAGTAGAACTCGCCGCTCCAGGTCTCGTCGGCCATGTTTCGCTCCTCGTTCGTCTCGGGTGGGTCGTTCGGTGGCGGTCGGTGCCCGAGCGCACAGGCATCGTGCCTGGTCGCTCCATCGGGTCGTCCACCCGGCGGACAGCAGTCCGGCGGGTCGCACCGAGCCTCGGGGATTGCGCCCCTCGTGCTCACCGATCGGCCCTCACCATAGACCAGGTCGTGCTCAGCGCGCGGGAGGTGCCCCCGTGGCGACACGCGCGAGACCCCCTGGGGCGCGCGCGGGAAGCACCCTGCATCTTCCCCAAGTGCAGGTGGCGTCCCGGGTTATCCCAGGGGGTCTCGTTGGCTCGTACGCTAGGACCGCCGTGGTTGCGGGGTCAACGGCCTCGGCGCGTCGCCTGTGGACCACCTGTGGACAACCTGGGGACAACGGCCTCCACAGCTGTGGGACGGCGGGGGACGAGCCTGTGGACAACCGCGGACGACGCGCCCCTGTGACGCGCTGACCTGCGGCTCGAGCGTCCACAGACTGTGGACGCAAATTCCTCTGGCGCTAACAGGCGGGCACCGCGACGGTGACAGCGTCAGAGGTCTCGTCGTGGGCCTCGAACCACGGAGCGGGGCGCTGCTGCAGCGCGGCCTCGACCACGGCGTCGGGACCGAGCCGCACAGTGACGGTGAAGGCCGTCCGGGGGAACGGTGCCGCGGTGTCGTTCGGGCTCGGACGCCGGTCGATGCCCGGGGCGAAGCCCATGTCGCCGTCGTAGGTCTCGGCCCAGAGGCGGGGCACCGCGTTGACGGGTTCTCCGGACGCGCCGCCGTCGATGCCGTAGTGCTGCCCGAACACCAGGCCGGTCGCTCGCACGTGCGCGGTGAAGTACTCGTTCGTCGGGGCCTTGGCCGTGCAGTCGCGGCGGACGTCATCGACCTTCAGCGTGGGCGTCGGTGCGTGCCACACGCCGTCGCTGCACGACGGGACGACCACGGCGTTCGGGTGGGCCAGGGCCTTGGTCGAGTCCGCGGTGACCAGTACAAACCTCCAGCCCGAGGACTCACGGGTGGCAAGCGGAGGGCCCGCCGTCTGGCGCAGCGTCCAGGTGCCGCGCACCCCGTAGAACGGCACGCCGCCGTCGCCACCCGGCGCTGGGTCGGTCATCGACAGCCGCCTCGCGCTCGACCGCAGCGCCCGGCCCGAGCGGTCGATCATCAGCAACCGCACCTGCTGGCGCCGCAGGTTGCCCGCCTTGAACCGCACCTGGAGCGCACCAGCAGTCCCGCACGAGCGGCTCACGGTCATCACGCGCTGCTGCCCCTCGAAGTCCTTCCCGTCGAGGTTCCTCACGTGGACGCCGGTGGCCGTGGTGGCGGGGAAGGTCGGCGTCGTGCTCGTGCTCGGGCTCGTGCTCGTGCTCGTGGGGGAGGCGGGTGCCGCCGGTGAGCCGCTGGTCGCCGACATCCGGCTGACCGCGGCGGTCGAGGTGCCGCAACTCGACACCGTGAGCACCGCGGCCGCGACGGCCGCCACCGCCATGGTCATCCGTCGTATCGCCACGTCGGCCCCTCGCGCGTTGTGTCAGCGAGGTCATCGTGACGGCCTGTGGACACGGTGCACAAGGGCACAGGATCTTGAGCCGGCCGAGGTACCGTCCCGTCATGGCCGCAGACGTCGAGGTCCGTCGCAGCCGCCGCCGGCGGCGCACGGTCAGCGCCTACCGCGAGGGCGGGCGCACCGTCGTGCTCATCCCGGCCCGCTTCACGCGGTCCGAGGAGGCCGAGTGGGTCGCGGCGATGGTCAAGCGGCTCGAGGCGCAGGACCGTCGCCGGCGGCCGAGCGACGCGGCCCTCGCCCGGCGGGCCGGCGAGCTGTCGGCGCGCTACCTCGGCGGGCACGCCCGGCCGTCGTCCGTCGCCTGGGTGGCCAACCAGAACTCCCGGTGGGGCTCCTGCACGCCGCTCGACGGCACGATCCGGATCAGCTCACGCGTGCGCGGTATGCCCTCGTGGGTGCTCGACTACGTGCTGCTGCACGAGCTGGCCCACCTGATCGAGCCCCGGCACGGCGCGGACTTCTGGGCGCTGCTGGCCTCCTACCCGCGCACCGAGCGGGCCCGCGGCTACCTCGAGGGGATCGCGGCGGCGTCCGGGCTCGACGTCAGCGACACCTCCGACGAGGCCCCTGACGAGGCCCCTGACGACGCTGACGAGACGACCGAGACTGCCGGGGGCGTCGGTGACGGCGGCACCGGCTGACGACCGCGGTGTCGACCGGTTGCTGCGGGCCGCCCGGCACGGCATGGTGCGGCTGAGCCCGCACGAGGCGGCAGCGGCCCAGTCGCGCGGCGCCCTGCTCGTCGACACCCGCACCGAGGTGCAGCGACGCGAGCAGGGTGAGCTGCCCGGTGCGGTCGTCATCGACCGCACGGTCCTCGAGTGGCGGCTCGACCCCGCGAGCGACGCGGCGATCCCCGAGGCATGCGACTACGACGTCCAGGTGGTCGTGGTGTGCCGGCAGGGCTACAGCTCGAGCCTGGCGGCGCGCAGCCTGCGCGACCTCGGCCTGCACCGCGCCACGGACGTCGTCGGAGGGGTCGAGGCCTGGCTCGCCGAGGGGCTGCCCGTCACCGACGGGCCGGCCGACGTCCGCCGCTGACTCACCCCACGCCAGACGTGCACTTCGGTGACAAAGTGCACGCGCAGGGCCACGTCAGGCGTGCACTTCGGTGACAAGGTGCACGCGCGGGGCCCGGCCAGGGTCAGGGGCGCCGCAGCGCGCGGAGGGCGCTCGGCAGCCGCACGGGCAGGTCGCGGACGGCGCCCGCGGGCAGCGCGTCGACGGGCCACCACGCGACGTCGTGGCTCTCGTCGCTCACGGTCGGGATGGCACCCGCCTCGGCCACGGCCACGAACGCGACGTCCAGGTGCTCGGTGCAGCGCCCGAACGCCGCGGGCAGCGCGTGCCGGTTGAGGTCGACGACCACTGGGACGTCGCCCCCGACCAGTCGCAGGTCGACGCCGGACTCCTCGCTGCCCTCGCGCAGCGCGGTGCCCGCCAAGGTCGCGTCGCCGCGCTCGAGGTGGCCGCCGAACTGCACCCAGAACCGCCCCTTCCCGTGCAGCGTGAGCAGCGTCTGCTCACCGCTCGGGTCGAGCACGAAGCAGCTCGCGGTGAGGTGCGCCGTCGGGCCGTCGCGCCAGATCCCGTCCGGGTGCGCGGCCAGGTGCGCGAGGTAGTCGTCGCGCAGCGCGGCCTGCGCGTCGTCCGGCGGGTCCCACGCGGCCAGCGTCCGGACGACGTCGGTCAGCAGCGGGTGCTCGGTGGCGACCTCGCTCACTGCTCGTCCGGTGCGTCCGAGCCCCCGTCGGCGAGCAGCCGCTCGATGGCGGCGTCCACGTCGGCGGACTCGGCGTCGGCGTCGGCGCGGCGCTCGCTGTAACCCATCGGGTCGTCGAGGTCGGCGGCCGTGGGCAGCAGGTCCGGGTGCGACCAGACGGCGTCGCGCCCCTCGGTGCCGCGCTCGCGCCCGATGACGGTCCACAGCGCCGCGGCGTCGCGCAGGCGGCGCGGCCGCAGCTCGAGGCCGACGAGCGCCGAGAACGTCTGCTCGGCCGGCCCGCCGATGGCCCGACGGCGGCGCACGGTCTCGCGCAGGGCGTCGGCGTGCGGCAGGGTCGCGGCCGCGGCGTCGGTGACGACCTCGACCCAGCCCTCGAGCAGTGCCAGGGCCGTCTCGAGCCGGTCGAGGGCCGCCTGCTGAGCGGGCGTGCGCTCGGGCTCGAACAGGCCGCTGGCGAGCGCCTGCTGCATCCCCGCCGGGTCGCTCGGGTCGGCCTCGCGCAGCGCGGACTCGATGCGGTCGGTGTCGATCGTGATGCCGCGCGCGTAGGCCTCGACGGCGCCGAGCAGCCACGCCGACAGCCACGGCACGTGGGCGAACAGCCGCGAGCGCGCGGCCTCGCGCACCGCGAGGTACAGCCGCACCTCGTCGGCGGGCACGTCGAGACCCTCACCGAACGCCGCGACGCCGGCGGGCAGCAGGACGACGCTGCCGGGCTCGACGAGCGGCAGGCCGATCTCGGTGCCGCTGACGACCTCGGTGGCGAGGGTGCCGATGGCCTGGCCGACCTGCATGCCGAAGACCGAGCCGCCGACCTGGCGCATCATCGCGTCGGCCGAGCCGCCGAGCATGGCGCCGAGCGGCCCGGCGAGCTCGGGCGGCGCCTGCTTCGACATGGCCGACGACAGCGCGCCCGACACGCTCTCGGCCACGGGCTCGACCAGCCGCCGCCACACCGGACGCGTGCCCTCGACCCACTCGGCGCGGCTCCACGCGAGGGTGCGCGCGCCCGCAGCGGGCAGGGACGTGTGGTCGTCGAGCCAGGTGTCGGCGAGGCGCAGCGCGTCGTCGACGGCGCGCCGCTCGGCGGCCGAGACGCTCGCGTCGCCGTGCTCGCTGACGACCTGCCGGGCGATGTCGACGGCGAGGTCCCAGTTCACCGGGCCGCCGTCGCCGGGCGTCGTCAGCATCCGCTGCACCTGGCCGAGCATCGCGGTGACCTGGGCGGCGTCGACGTCGCCTGCCCCGGCTGCGCGCAGGGCCTGGGCGAGGGCCTCGGGGTCACCCGCGCCGCCGAACAGCGCCGCGAACGGGTTGTCGGCCCCGCCGCCCTGGCCGCCGTCGCCCTCGCCGCCTCGCCGCGGGCGTCGCGCTCGTCGTCGGAGTCGCCGGGCGGACCGAAGCCCATCGGTCGGTCGTTCATCGCGCACGCTCCTCGAAGTCGTGGTGGCCGGCACCCGTCCGGACGTCGGCGAACCCGGCCGTGGTCGCGCCCCTCGCCACGGCGCCTGCGAAGATGGCGCCCCAGCAGGTGAGCGGCCGATCGTCGGCCCTCACGACCTTAACCAGGGAGGTGCCCGGTGAGTTCCCCCGCCGACGGTGCTCCCGGTGCAGGTTCTCGCAGAGCGAAGCCGCCCCGCACCCGCCGCTCCACCTCGCCGCTCCACCTCCCGCCGCACCGCGCGCCCCACGGTCGCCGTCGTCGGAGCCGCGGACGTGCTCGGCACGCTGGTCGTCGAGCGGCTGTCGGCGCGGGCGCAGACCGGCGAGGTGGGCAAGGTCATCGCGCTGGACGTCGAGCGCGGGCCGGCCGACGCCACGTGGCGGGTCGGTGCCCTGGACGTGCCCGAGGTCGCCGAGCGGCTGCGCGGTGCCGACGTCGTCGTGCTGCTCTCGGCGGCCACCGACCTGGCGGCGGCGCTCGCCACGCCGTCGCAGGAGCGCCGCGACCACGCCGTCCGTCGTGCCCAGGCGGTCGCGACGGCGGCCGCCGCCGTGGGCGCGTCGCGGCTGGTCGCCGTGACCAGCGCCATGGTGCTCGGGGCCGATCCCGCCAACCCGGTGCCGCTGCCGGACGACGCACCCGTCGCCGCGCTGCCTGACGGCGGGGTGGTCGGTGACCTGCTCGAGGTCGAGCAGGTGCTCGCCCGCGTGAGCCGCACGCACCCCGGCGTCGCGGTCACCGTGCTGCGCCCGGCCGCCCTCGTCGGGCCCGAGGTCGACACCGTGGTCACCCGGCACTTCGAGGCGCCGCGGCTGCTCGCCGTGCGCGACGCCGACACGCGGTGGCAGTTCTGCCACGTCGCCGACCTCGCCGAGGCGGTGGCGGTGGCGGTCACTGCCCGGCTCGACGGCGCGCTCACCGTCGGCTGCGAGGGCTCGCTGCAGCCGGGCGAGGTCGAGCGGCTGTCGGGCATGCGCAAGGTCGAGCTGCCGGCGTCCCTGGCGTTCGGCACCGCCGAGCGGCTGCACCGCGTCGGTGTGCTGCCTGCGCCCGCGAGCGACCTGGCCTTCGTGGTGCACCCGTGGGTCGTCGCGTCGTCCCGGCTGCGCGAGGCGGGCTGGGAGCCGCGCTACGACAACGAGACCTGCCTCGGCGAGCTGCTCGAGCAGGTGCGCGGTCACCACGCGCTGGCCTCGCGGCGGCTCGACCGGCGCGACGCCGCGCTCGGTGCGGCCGGCGCGGCGGTCGCGCTGGTCGGTACGGCGGCGATCGTGCGTCGCCGGCGGCGGAGGGAGTCCTGATGGCGGCACAGACGTCGGTGCGGCTGGCCGAGGTGCGTGAGACGGCGCTGTCCCTCGACGAGGTGCACGCCGCCGTCGCCGACGCCTCGGCGGGCGGCACCTGCCTGTTCGTCGGGTCGGTGCGCGACGTCGACGACGACCGCGACGTGACGCGCTCGCGTACTCCGCCCACCCGTCTGCCGCCGAGCGGCTGCGCGAGGTGTGCGAGCAGGTGGCCGCGCGCCACGACGTCGTCGCGGTGGCGGCGGTCCACCGCGTCGGCGACCTGGCGATCGGCGACCTCGCGGTCGTCGTGGCGGTCAGCGCCGTGCACCGGCAGGAGGCGTTCGCCGCGGGGCGCGACCTCATCGACACGCTGAAGTCGACCGTGCCGATCTGGAAGCACCAGGCGTTCGGCGACGGCGGCCAGGAGTGGGTCGGCCTGCCGTGACCGCCGGTTACGCTCGTGTGGTGAGCGCTCGTGGTTGAGACGTCGGTGCAGGCGCTGTCGACGTCGTTCTCGATGTCCGTTCTCGGTGTCGAGCGCGCCGTTCTGGTTCTGGTGGCTGGTGCCGGTGGTGCGTGACGCTGCTCGTGGTGGGCGTCGTCGCACTGGCCCGGCGCGAGCGCCCGCGCGACGGCCTGGACGCCGTCGACGACTACGCGCGCTTCCGCGAGGCGATGTCGCACGTGCGCGACAGCACGAGGAGGCACGAGTGAGCCGGGTCGAGCAGTCGGTGCCGGTGCTCGGGACGCCGCCCTCGTCGTCCGGGCTGTCGCCGCGCGCCCTGACGATCCTCGTGACCGGGGTGCTGTCGGTGGCGCTGGCCGCGGTGGTGGCGCTGATGCCCGCGCCGTACGCGATCTACTCGCCGGGGCCGGCCACGAACGTCCTGGGGAACGTCGGTGGGGTGGCCGCTGATCCGGATCGAGGGCCAGCAGAGCTACCGGCCGACGTCGCCCGGCACGCTCGACATGACGACGGTGGCGGTGTCGGGCGGGCCGGGGCACGAGGTGGGGCTCGGCGAGGTGCTGAGCGCGTGGCTGTCGCGCTCGCGAGCGGTGATCCCGGTCGAGCAGGTCTTCCCGCCGGGGCAGACCCAGCAGCAGACCGAGAAGGAGAACGCCGCCGAGATGTCGCAGTCGCAGGAGAGCGCCACCGCGGCCGGCCTGCGCGAGCTCGGGCGAGAAGGTCCCCGAGACCGTCACGATCGTCGACGTCAGCCCGGACGCTCCGGCCGCCAAGGTGCTGAAGGCCGGCGACGTCGTCACTGACCTGCAGGGGGCGCCGGTCAAGGACGCCGACGGGCCTGCGCGACGACCATCCAGGCGCTGAAGCCCGGCGACACCGTGCGGCTGACGGTGCGCCGCGACGGCAAGTCGGTCGACCTCACCACCACCACGACCACCTCCGACGGCCGCACGGTGCTGGGCGTGGGCATCACGCCGTCCTACGACTTCCCGGTCGACGTGAAGTTCGCGACCAAGGACGTCGGCGGGCCGAGCGCCGGGATGATGTTCGCCCTCGGCATCTACGACCTGCTGACGCCCGGCGACCTCACCGGTGGGGCGAGGATCGCGGGCACGGGCACCATCGACGGCGCCGGCCAGGTGGGGCCGATCGGCGGCATCGCGCAGAAGCTCGTGGGCGCTCGCGAGGCCGGGGCGCAGTGGTTCCTCGCGCCGTCCAGCAACTGCGACGAGGTCGTGGGCAACGTGCCCGCAGGGGCTGCGCGTGGTGAAGACGTCGACGCTGCACGAGTCGCGGCTCGACGTCGAGAAGATCGCGGCGGGCAGGGGTCGTCCCTGCCCACCTGCACCGCCGCCGGGCCTGACCCGCCCGCGCCGGCTCCCCGATGATCACGTGAAGTGGGTTGCCCAGCACTTCACGCGGCGTGCACGCCCGTGAAGTGCTGGCGCGCCTACTTCACGTGATCATCGAGCAGGGACGGCGGGAGCGCGGGCGGGGAGTCAGTCGTCGAGGGTGGCGGCGAGGGCGGCGACGAGGCCGGGCACGAGCTCGGGCCCGACGGCGACCGAGCCGACGTCGTCGTGCTTGCGCTGGCGCACGCCGCACTGGTGCTCGCCCGAGCGCAGGACGGCCACGGTGAGCCGGACGTCCTCGCGCTGGGGGTGCGCCGCCAGGTGCTCGACGGCCGTCCTCGGGGCGCTCGGGCAGGTCGCGCTCGGCTTCCGGCGGGACGACGAGCCGCTCGACCGCGAGCGCGACGCCGTCGACGTCCGGGCCCCAGGCCATCTGGCGCAGCATCGACTCCAGGCTGGACGTCGGCGGCAGCCCCTCCTGCTCGACGGCGATGAGGTGGCCGGGGTCGTCGTCCGCTGCCTGCACGGTGCCGGCGTCGAGCTGGCTGCGCAGCGCGGGCTCGCGCTCGAGCAGGGCCGCGGTGCGCACCAGCGCGAACAGCCGCGGGGGCTGGTCCCAGCCGGCGGTCGCGACGTGGCGCTCGGTCTCGAGCAGGGCACGGGTGAGGGAGTCCACCGCGCGATTGTCCCAGGGGACCGGGCCGAGGCGGTCGGGAACCCTCGGCGACGCCGGTAAGTTGAGGTGCTGAGGGCGCTGCCGCGCGCCCCGACGACGGCCGAGAGGTAAGCACCGTGACCTTCAACCCACCCTGGGGTGGATCGTCCCCACGAGGCGGAGACCGTCCGGTCGTCGCGCCGAGACGCCGGGGACCGCTCGTGCCGACCATCGCCGTGGTGGTCGCGGTCATCGTGCTCGCGGTGTTCGCCTCGCGCGTGTGGGTCGACGTGATGTGGTTCGACTCGATCGGCTACCTGAAGGTCTTCACGACGACGCTGGGCGCTCGCGCGCTGCTGTTCGCGGTCGCCGGGGTGCTCACCGGGGGAGCGGTGGCGGCGAGCCTGTCGATCGCCTACCGCACGCGCCCGGTCTACGCGCCGGTGTCGCCCGAGCAGGCGAGCCTCGACCACTACCGCGAGCAGGTCGAGCCGCTGCGTCGCGCGGCCGGCGTCGTCCTGCCGGTCGCCGTCGGGCTGATCGCCGGCGCGGCGGCGTCCGGGCGGTGGCAGGTCTACCTGACCTGGCGCCACCGCACGCCGTTCGGCGTGAAGGACCCCCAGTTCCACATCGACCTCGGGTTCTTCGTCTTCACGATGCCGTTCCTGCGCCTGGTGCTGAGCGTGCTGATGGCGGCGGTCGTGCTGTCGGCGATCGCGGCGTTCGTCGTCCACTACCTGTACGGCGGGCTGCGGCTGCAGGGCGGCGACCAGCGGACGACGAAGGCGGCGCGGGTGCACCTGTCGGTGCTGCTGGGGCTGTTCCTGCTGCTGCGCGGCGCGAGCTACTGGCTCGACCGGTACTCGCTGACGACGGCGCAGCACTCGCTCGCCCGCGACTTCACGGGCATGACCTACACGGACGTCAACGCGGTGCTGCCGGCGAAGATGTTCCTCGCCATCGCCTCGGTGGTGGTCGGGCTGCTCGTGATCGGCGCGATCTGGCTGAACTCCTGGCGGTTGCCCGGTCTCGGCGTGGCGCTGCTGCTGATCTGCGCGATCGTCGTCGGTGGGCTGTACCCGGCTGCGGTGCAACGCTTCCAGGTCAAGCCGAGCGAGTCGTCGCGGGAGAAGCCGTACATCTCGCGCAACATCGAGGCGACGCGCGAGGCCTACGGGCTGAAGGACGTGCAGATCCAGGACTACGACGCGAAGACGAGCGCCACGAGCGGGCAGCTGCGCGACGACGCCGAGACGGTGCCGGGCATCCGGCTGCTCGACCCCTCGCTGGTCTCCGACGCGTTCCGGCAGCTGGAGCAGGTGCGGCAGTACTACGCGTTCCCCGACAGCCTGGACGTCGACCGGTACACGATCGACGGCAAGTCGCGCGACACGGTGCTGGCCGTGCGAGAGCTCGAGCTCGACGGCCTTGCGGACGCGCAGCGCAACTGGGTCAACGACCACACGACGTACACGCACGGCTTCGGAATCGTTGCGGCGTATGGCAACCAGCGCGAGAGCGACGGTAAGCCGCGCTTCTACGAGGGCGACATCCCGCCGGCCGGGCAGCTCGGCGACTACGAGCCCCGGATCTACTTCGGCGAGAAGTCGCCGTCGTACTCGATCGTCGGCGCGCCCAAGGGCACGACGCCGGTCGAGCTCGACTACCCGGACACCAGCGCTTCGGGGCAGAAGAACAACACCTACACCGGCAAGGGTGGCGTGGCGATCGGCTCGTTCGCGCGGCGGGTGGCGTTCGCCGTCGCGATGCAGGAGTACAACATCCTGCTGTCCGACCGCGTGAACGCGCAGTCGCGGATCCTGTTCGACCGCAACCCGCGCCAGCGCGTCGAGAAGGTCGCGCCGTGGCTGACAGTGGACGGCGACCCGTACCCCGCGGTGGTCGACGGACGCATCCAGTGGATCCTCGACGGCTACACGACGTCGGACACGTACCCCAACGCGCAGAAGTCGCTGCTGGGTGACGTCACGGCCGACTCGCTGACGGCCCAGACGACGAGCGTCGCGGCGCTGCAGAACAGCCGGATCAACTACATCCGCAACTCGGTGAAGGCGACGGTGGACGCGTACGACGGCACGGTGAAGCTGTACGCGTGGGACGACACCGACCCGGTGCTGAAGACGTGGATGAAGGTCTTCCCCGGCACGGTGCAGCCGCTGTCGAAGATCTCCGGCGACCTGATGGCGCACCTGCGCTACCCGGAGGACCTGTTCAAGGTGCAGCGCTCGCTGCTCGCCCGCTACCACGTCAGCGACCCGGGCGCGTTCTACGGCGGCTCGGACTTCTGGCGGGTGCCGGACGACCCCACGCACACCGGGGCCGTCGACCAGCCGCCGTACTACCTGACGCTGCAGATGCCGAAGCAGGCCGCGCCGACGTTCTCGCTGACCTCGACGTTCATCCCGAGCGGTAGCGGCACGCGCAACGTGCTGACGGCGTTCGCCGCGGTGGACGCCAACGCCGGCACCGAGGCGGGCAAGAAGCGCGACGGCTACGGGACGATCCGCGTGCTGCAGCTGCCGAAGGACACTGTGGTCTCCGGGCCCGGCCAGGTGCAGAACAACTTCAACTCGAACACCACGGTGTCGAACACGCTGAACCTGCTGCGGCAGGGCGGATCGACGCGCGTCGAGAACGGCAACCTGCTGACCCTTCCGGTCGGTGGCGGCCTGCTCTACGTGCAGCCGGTGTACGTGCGGGGGACGGGCACGACGTCGTACCCGTTGCTGCAGAAGGTGTTGGTGAGCTTCGGCGACAAGATCGGCTTCGCCGACACGCTCGACGAGGCGCTCGACCAGGTGTTCGGCGGCAACTCCGGTGCTTCGGCAGGGGACGCCGGCACCGGCGGCTCCGGCGGCACCGGTGGGTCGACCGGCGGCGGCGGGACGACGGGTGGTGGCGCTTCGGCGTCCGCGGACCTGAAGCAGGCGCTGGCCGACGCGCAGAAGGCGATCCAGGACGGCCAGGCGGCGTTGGCGAAGGGTGACTTCGCGGCGTACGGCGAGGCGCAGAAGCGGCTGCAGGACGCGCTGCGACGGGCGATCGAGGCGGAGAACGCGGCGTCGACTGCTTCGACCGCGACGGCCACGCCGACTCCCTCGCCGAGCGCCACCCCCTGAGCGTGCGGCCGCGGGTGCGGCGGAGTGGTCGTGATCGCGACCACCCCGCCGCACCCACCGCCACACGTTGGGCCGATTTGGCGCTCTCGCCGGAGTGTCGTAACCTAGACACAGTTCGGCCGCGAGGCTGACGGCGCGGGGTGGAGCAGCTCGGTAGCTCGCTGGGCTCATAACCCAGAGGTCGCAGGTTCAAATCCTGCCCCCGCTACGAATTTCAGGCTCGGTTCCCTCTGGGGAACCGAGCCTGAAAGCTTTCTAACTTGACTCGGTCATCACAAAGTCAGCCTTATGTGACCAAGGCCCTGGCCGGTCGCGTCAGTGCGGCCCACGTCGTCTCGGTCCAAGCCGAGCCCCGCCGCTGGTGGTCGCCTCGACGCCGCTACGACAGGGCGATGAACCCGCTCATGCTCGCCGCGCTGCCGGCCAAAGCCCGACCCGCCTTCGCCTCCACGACCGCCGAGGACCCCGACCTGAGGCGCGCAGGGCTCACTGCGGTGGATGCCGCGCGTATCGGCGAGGCCCTTGCCGCCGCTCGCACCGACGGCACCCGGCGCCTCTACGACGTGGTCTGGGGCCAATGGCAACGCTGGTGCGCTCAGCGTGGCGTCACCGCAGTGCCCGCCGACCCGCTCACCGTGTGCGCGTACCTGACCGAACGCGCCGAGGCAGGTCGCGCCACCGGCACCCTCGACATGGCCTGCACCGTGATCCGGCACGTCCACCGAACCACCGGAGCGGTCGACCCGATCGCCTCCGAAGCCGTCCGCCAGGTCCGCCGCGGCCTGCGCCGCACGTACGGCGCCGCGCCCCGCCGCCTCGCCCGGCCTCTGTCGGTCGAGGAGATCCGGCAGATCGTCGACGGGATCGACCGGACCACCCCACATGGCGTCCGTGACTCCGCGATGATCCTGCTCGGCTACGCCTCTGCCATGCGGCGGGCCGAGCTGGTCGCCCTCGACCTGGTCGACATCGAATACAAGCCCGCCGGGCTCCTGCTCCACATCCGGCAATCCAAGATGGACCAGGAAGGCCACGGCGAACACGTCGCCGTCGCCCACGGGCAATACGCCGCCACCGACCCCATCGCAGCGCTCAACGCCTGGCGGGAACTGCGCGGCGAGACCCCCGGCGCCCTGTTCACCCGCATCTGGGGGAGCGCCATCAGCGCAGAACGCCTCTCCGGTCATGTCCCCGCGCGGATGCTCCGCGCCCGCGCCGAGGCCGCCGGGCTCGACGGCACCCGCATCACCGCCCACTCACTCCGGGCCGGGCACGCCACCGCGGCAGCGCTCGCCGGCGTGCCTCTGGACCGGATCGCCGCCCAGACGCGGCACAAGGACCTCACAGTCCTTGTCAACCGGTACATCCGCCCGCTCGAAGCGCTCGCGACGACCTCCAGTCGCGACCTCGGGTTGTGACCCGGAAAGCGGTCCTGCTCCAGAGTTCGTGGGCGTTTCGAGCACAGCCGGAAAATGGTTCGCGTCGCTCGGGCAGACTGAGCGGGTGCTCCTGACCGTTTCGACCTCCCACAGGCCAGCGACTGATCTTGGCTTCCTGCTGCACAAGCACCCCGACCGGGTCCAGGAGTTCAAGCAGTCGTTCGGCACCGCGACGGTGTTCTACCCCGAAGCCACGGAGGAGCGGTGCACCGTCGCGCTGATGCTGGACGTAGATCCGGTTCGACTGGCGCGGTCGCGGGCGAAGAACGCCCCTGACTTCAGCTTGGCCCAGTACGTCAACGACCGCTCGTACGCTGCGTCGTCGCTGCTCGGCGTCGCCATGGCCGACGTGTTCAGCACCGCTCGGAGCGGCCGCTGCAACGCGAAGCAGGAGCTTGCCGACTCGGCCATCCCGCTGGAGATCGTGATCCCGGTGTTGCCGTGCCGCGGTGGCTCCGTGATCGCACACCGGGTCTTCGAGCCGCTGGGTTGGACCGTGGACGCCGAGCCGATCGCGCTCGATGACGCGTTCGCCGACTGGGGTGACTCGCGCTACGTCCGGCTTCGCCTCACCGGTGTTGTCCGGCTGGCTGACGCACTCAGCCAGTTGCACGTGTTGCTGCCCGTTTTGGACGAGTCCAAGCACTACTGGCAAGGCCCCGACGAGGTCGACAAGCTCCTTCGCTCCGGCGAGGGCTGGCTCGCGAGCCACCCCCACAAGGACCTGATCACCCGCCGCTATCTCGCCCGGACGGGTGGTCTGACTCGCGTGGCGCTCGCGCGCCTGGCGGAACTCGGGGATGAGGTCGAGTCCGCCATCGAGCCTGCTCAGGATGAGGAGATCCTGCAGTCCGAGGAGAAGCGGATACCGCTCAATGCGCAACGTCACGAGGCCGTCCACGAGGTGCTGCTTGAGCTCGGGGCTCGCTCGGTCATCGACCTTGGCTGCGGGCCTGGGCAGTTCCTCGAGCGCCTCGTGAAGACGTCCTCCTTCACCCGGGTCGCTGGCAGCGACGTCTCCACTCGGTCACTTCAGTACGCGGCCCGGCGGTTGTACGTCGACCGGATGAGCGAGCGCCAGTCCGAACGCGTCGAACTGTTCCAGGGCGCGCTCACCTACGAGGACGAGCGCTACGCCGGATTCGATGCTGCCGTGCTGATGGAGGTCATCGAGCACGTCGATGCGCCGCGGCTGGAAGCGTTGGAACATGTGGTGTTCGGGGCCGCGAAGCCAGGGTCAGTGATCGTGACGACCCCGAACAGTGAGTACAACGTGCGCTACGAGGGGCTGGTCGGCATGCGGCACCCGGATCACCGCTTTGAGTGGACTCGTGAGCAGTTCGGCGAATGGTCCGACCGGGTCGCCGAGACATATGGATACTCCGTTGATCGGCGGGGGATCGGCGACCTGGACGAAATCCTCGGCACGCCCACCCAGATGGCGATCTTCACGAAGTCCGGAAGCAACGATGACTGAGGCACTCGAGAAGGCTTCGGTCACCGTTCCCGCCATGGGACTAATCGTCTTGGTCGGCGTCTCCGGGAGCGGCAAGTCGACCTTCGCGCGCGCTCACTTCAAGTCGACTGAAGTCGTCTCCAGCGACTTCTGCCGTGGCCTGGTGGCCGACGACGAAAACGACCAGTCGGCCACCCCGGACGCGTTCGATGTCCTCAACTACATCGTGGGCACCCGGCTGCGCCGCGGACTGCTGACCGTCGTCGACGCCACCAACGTTCAGCAGGCCGCCCGAGCCTCGCTGATCAAACTGGCCAAGAGCCACGATGTGCTCGTCGATGCCATCGTGATCGACGTCCCGGAATCGGTGGCCGTCGAGCGCAACAAACACCGGCCCGACCGTGGCTTCGGCAGCCACGTCGTGTCACGCCAGCAGCGCGACCTGAACCGGTCGCTCAAGCGGCTCAACAAGGAAGGCTTCCGCCGCGTCCACGTCCTGCGCGGAACCGACCAGATCGAGTCGGTCGAGATCGTCCGCGAGCGCCCGTGGAACGACCGCACTGACGTGCATGGTCCGTTCGACATCATCGGCGACATCCACGGCTGCGCGTCCGAGCTGCGCACCTTGCTCACCACGCTCGGCTGGGAGATCCAGCACGACGGCGGTGTCGCAGTTGGCGCCTCGCACCCCGAGGGACGCCAGGCCGTGTTCGTCGGCGACCTCGTCGACAGAGGCCCGGACACGCCTGGGGTGCTGCGTCTCGTCATGGGCATGGTTGAGGCGGGGACCGCGCTGTGCGTCTCCGGCAACCACGAAGCGAAGCTCGTCCGCGCACTCCGGGGTTCGAAGGTGACCGTCTCGCATGGGCTGGCTGAGTCGCTCGCCCAGATGGAGGGCGAGTCAGACGAGTTCCGCAAGAAGGCTCTCGATTTCATGGACGGGCTGATCAGCCACTTCGTCCTGGACGACGGGAAGCTCGTCGTTGCCCACGCCGGCCTCAAGGAGTCGTACCAGGGTCGATCTTCCGGCCGGGTACGTTCCTTCGCGCTTTACGGCGACACCTCCGGCGAGACCGATGAGTACGGACTACCCGTCCGCTACCCCTGGGCGCAGGAGTACCGAGGCCAGGCCATGGTCGTCTACGGGCACACCCCCGTGCCCAAAGCGGAGTGGATCAACAACACGATCTGCCTCGACACCGGGGTCGTCTTCGGCGGCTCGCTGACCGCCCTGCGCTACCCCGAGCGCGAGCTCATCTCAGTGCCGGCAGAACAGGAGTGGTACGAGCCGGTCCGCCCGCTCGTCGCCTCGATCGCCGATCGCGAACCGTCAGTGTTCAAGATCGATGACGTCGCCGGCACGCGCTGGCTCGAAACCACCCACGCCGGCAAGGTGAAGATCCCCGAGGAGAACGCGGCGGCGGCGCTCGAGGTGATGAGTCGGTTTGCGGTCGACCCGCGCTGGCTCATCTACCTACCGCCGACTATGTCGCCGGTCGCGACATCGAAGCTTGACGGATTCCTGGAACACCCGGAGCAGGCGTTCGACGAATACGCTGGCTGGGGCGTCACCCGGGTGGTCTGCGAAGAGAAGCACATGGGCTCCCGAGCCATCGCCATCATCGCCAAGGACGCCGGAGTCGCCGAGCGTCGCTTCGGCATCGGCGACGGAATGACCGGTGTCGTCTACACGCGCACGGGCCGTCCCTTCTTCGCTGACACGGCTGCGCTGGTCGATCAACTTCGGGACACGGCGGCTCCGCTGTTCGAATCGCTCGACACCGACTGGCTGGCTCTCGACTGCGAGCTGTTGCCCTGGTCTGCAAAAGCGATTGATCTCATCAAGTCGCAGTACGCCTCGGTCGGTGCCGCCGCCCGTCAGGTGCTCCCCGAAGCGCTGGCGGTCTTGGACCAGGCCGCGAAGCGCGGCCTCGAGGTCGGCGACCTGGCAGCGAAGACGAAGGGTCGGCTCGCCAACGCTGAGGCGTTCCGTGACGCCTATGCGGCGTACGTCCGTCCGACCAACGGGCTTGAAGGGGTAACGCTCGCGCCGTTCCAAATCCTCGCGTCGGAAGGCCGCGCGCTGGCGCTCACCGAATCGCACGAGTGGCACCTCGCCGAACTCGCCAAGCTGGAGGGCGAGCTGATCACCCCGACGCGCCACCGCTTCGTCGATCTCGCATCGAGGGAAGAGCGAGACGCGGCAACGCAGTGGTGGCTCGACATGACCGCCAACGGCGGCGAGGGCATGGTCGTCAAGCCCGCCCACCTGACCGAGGGGCGAATCCAGCCCGGCATCAAGGTTCGTGGCCGGGAGTACCTCCGAATCATCTACGGACCCGATTACACCGACTCGCTCGACGTACTCCGCGACAGGCACCTCGGCAAGAAGCGCCAACTCGCGCAGCGAGAGCACGGACTGGGACTCGAAGCACTCACCGCGTTCGTCGACCACGAGCCGCTCTGGAAGGTGCACGGGTCGGTCTTCGCCGTCCTCGCCTTGGAGTCGGAGCCCGTCGACCCGAGGCTCTGAGGCGAGATTCGACCCGTCAGCGGAAAGCATCAGAAACTCTGACGAGAACTCCGCGGCGCTCTGGAAGACTGCCGATATGGACGCCCTTCGAGACCTGCGGATCATCGCAGTGCGCGAAGCGCTCGGCGAGATCGTCGGAGCCGATGTCCTGATTGCGACCGGACTTCAGGCTCTGCTCGAAGGCGTTGAGTCACCGACTCTCCCTCTGCTTGCGGGGCTCGGGAGAACCGAGGAAGCCGAGGCACACGACCTCTTCCGTCGTGTGGCTGACGAACTGGACCTCGTCCCGCCGTCACCACTGGACACCGAATCAGCCCGTTGGGATCTGGTGCGCTGGGCCTGCGAAGCCATCGTCGAGGGGAACGTCGCTCCGGAATGGGGCGGCAGGCTCATCTGGTACGACGGCTGGAACGAACTGGGCTACCCCAACTCCCTACAAGGCATCGTTGGCTCGGTCAGTGAATGGGATGACTGGAGCCCTACCTGGGAGGTCGATCGAGAGCGCTTTCAGCGGCTGATCGTGGAAGACGCGGAGCGTCTGCTCGCGGGGCCGTGGCCTCCGTTCGTAACCGAGCGCCTTGGTGATGCGGTTGCGCTCTGGAATCTCAACCCGAAGCACACGCCCGATGTAATCGAGGCGGCGGTTGCTTGCCTTGTCGCAGGAGCCGACACTCCTAGCCTGCGAGTGCTCGCCGGGGCGTCACCCACGGACTCTCAGTTCGAACTGGACCCACTCATCGCCGCAACTTGCGCCGAGCTCCACCTGGAGACGACACAGGAGAGCACGCAGGCTGCCGCGATGCGGGCGATGGCGAGGAGGTACATGCGCAGCGAGATCGGTGCGAAGGCGCTGACTGAGTGGGCGCACCGCTCTATCGGTCATGGCGGTGACGAGCGCTGCCAGGTCTTCGTGGAACTCGATGACATCTTCGACGTTGAATTGGATGAGGATGCCCTTAACCAGCGACTACGCGCCGAAGTGGACGCGTTCCTTGATGGCCGTCCTTCTCCAATGGACTCGGAGACCTTCGTCCTGAACCCAGGTGAGCCTCGTCGAGTGGCGATCGCACCGCGGACGCGTCTGTCATCGCGCCTCGGACTCGCAAGATTCAGGCGGAAGGACAGGCCGTAAGGATTCGACCCGTCATCGGAAAGGCATCAGATATGACCGGCAACGGTTCCGAGACGTTCCGATAGACTTTGCACCGTCCGATGGAGAATCTCCAGATCAACCCGAGGTTTTCCAGGGGGACCCGAAGTTTGAGGTAGCGGGATCAGGTGCTCCGATCTCGTCCAGAGGTCGCAGGTTCAAATCCTGCCCCCCCTACCATGTGATGTCTCAGGACATCGCGGGACGCCCGGACCTGCATTGTGCAGGCTCGGGCGTTCGTCATTTCCGGGTTGATAGTCACTGGTGGTGACCTTTGGCCCTGTTTGCGTCTGTGGCACAGCGTTCACTGAGGTCATGAACAGTCGCTCCACGGTGATACCTCTCGCGCTCGGGTTCGCATTGGCCGCTCTGCTGACGGGATGCAGCGCGAGCTCGCCCCCGCCGATGCTGGGACAGCAGTCGGCCAGTGGCCGCGGCCCGGGCGGCTTCGGCGGTCCGATGATGGGGCCGGCGCCCAGCGGATATCACCTGCGTGGCCTGAGCTGCGCCGCGCCGTCCGGGCTCCCGGGAACGACGGTCTACGTGATGCTCGGCGACATGGGGATGACCTCGATGATGAACGGGGATGCACCGCTGAGTGGGCACATGATGCTGCGCGCAGCACCAGTGAGCGTTCCGGCCGGTGAGGTCAGCTTCGAAGTCGCCAACATGGGCTGGCGGACCCACGAGATGGTCGTCCTCCCGCTCCCAGTCGGGCACTCTGCCGGACAGCGCACCCCTGGCGCGGACGGCCGAGTCGACGAGACGGGCAGCCTGGGCGAGGCGTCGGCGTCGTGCGCGGAGGGGGCGGGCGAGGGGATCGACTCCCGCGCGGTGGGCTGGGTGACGCTGCGGTTGCCCCCTGGCACCTACGAGCTGGTGTGCAATCTGAAGAACCACTACGCAAACGGGATGTACGAGACGCTCACCGTCACCTGAGCCAGCCTCAGGCGGCGCTCGGACGTTGGCAGTCGTTCACTTGGGCTGGAAGTCGTCGACCGTGGACCTCCTCGCACTCGCCGACCGGTTCCCCGCCTGGATCGTCTCGCGACTCGGCAAGTCGCGCGGACCCCGGTCTGCGATGCCACGCCTGACGTGCTGGGCGTCGTGCCGGGCGTCCATCGTGCCTCGAGCCCGGGGCACCTCGCCATAGGGTCGAACGCGTGAGCCGAGTCATCTTCAAGTGCGGGTGGTCGGACAAGACCACCGACCGAGACCCGACGTGAAATGGAGGGCCACCGGCGGGCTAGGCCGCTTCAGGTCGACGTCGGCACGGACGCCGGGCCCTGAGTCCGGCGCCGACGCTAGTAGCTGAAGGTCGTGGCGCTGTCGTCGCCGATCCACTGCCACAGCTGCACCGTGCCGCCCAGCTGGGCGTTCTTCACCAGCTGGTCGGCGTCCAGGTGCTTGGTGTTGAAGCAGATCGGGCAGACCAGGTAGCTGCCGGCCGCCGCCTCGTACCGGGCGAGCAGATCGGGCAGCGGAGGGCAGCCTTCGCACGCGACGCCGACCGCGACGCCGTCCAGGGCCAGCCGCACGGCCTCCTTCGTCTGGAACATCAACGTGGGCCTGCCGGCTTCTGCTGCTCCGACGGCCACGAGGAACGCCACGGTCACCTTCTCGGCGTCCTCCATCCCGGTGCTCACCGAGATCACGGCTTTGTTGCTCATAGCTTCTCCTTGGTCGTGCCAGACGGCGGCGGCGTGGGGTCACGACGCCGGCAGCCCGTCGTCGAGGAAGTTGTAGTAGGGGCCGCCGAAGTGAGTGACCCGGTTGCCCATCTGCCTCGCGCAGACGAACCCGTTGCCGTTGCCCGGCTGCCCGAAAGACCAGATGCCGCTGCTCGGGTCGTCCACGAGCCCAGGTACCCCGTACCCCTGAGCCGTGAGGCTGTCGACCGTCAGCCGCTGGTAGCCCACGGGGCAGCCACCGGACGGCGCTGCGGCCTGGGCGGTCTCACCGCCCATGACGGCTCCGAGGGCCACGGCCACTATGACGACTGCTGTGCGCTTGTTCCGGCCCATCGCCGGCTCCTCTCGACGCCGGGCCCCCAACGGTCCGGATGAGCCAGCGTCGACCGAGTGACGTGCGCGACGCCATACGACGTTCGTCGTACGGGGCTTGCGATGCCCCCGAAGTGCGGGATGAATCCGGTGTCATTCAAAGTTGAACGATCCGCGCGTCCCGCCTCACCTGAGGCGGCGACAGGACCAGCCAACGACAGGGAGCCAACATCGTGCCGAACCTGACCGTGATCATCGGATCCACCCGCCCCGGACGAGCCGGCCTGCCGATCGCCGAGTGGTTCGTCGAGCGGGCCGAGCGTCACGGTGGCTTCACGGTCGACGTCGCCGATCTGGCGGAGATCGGCCTGCCGATGTACGACGAGCCGAACCACCCGCGGCTGCGACAGTACGTCCACCAGCACACCATGGACTGGAGCGCGAGGATCGACCGCGCCGACGCCGTCGTCTTCGTGACGCCCGAGTACAACTACGGCTACCCGGCCAGCCTCAAGAACGCCATCGACTACCTGCACAACGAGTGGCGCGACAAGCCCGTCGGCTTCGTCTCCTACGGCGGCATCGCCGCGGGCACGCGCGCCGTCCAGCAGCTCAAGCAGGTCGTCACCACCCTGAAGATGATCCCCGTCACCGAGAGCGTCAACATCCCGTTCCACGCCCAGTTCATCGACGACGGACGCGTGCAGGCCAACGAGGTCATGGACGGCGCCGCGACCGCGATGCTCGACGAGCTGCTTCGGCTGGACGGCGCCCTGCGGCCCTTGCGCGAGAAGGACGACCGCCGGGCTGCCTGACGGTCCTCGGTCGGGGCGCCACGCGATCAGGACCATCTGCCCTACCCGTCTCCAGTCGGCCTCGCGAGCATCAGCATGTCTGCCTGGGAGCGGCTCGCAGAGCCGACAATCCCGACCAGGGCAGAGGAGCGAGGGCGAAGCCATGCGCGTTGACGACATGCTCAGCACGGCGAAGGACGCCATCACGGTGAAGCGGGTCTTCGGCGAGCCCTACGAGAAGGACGGCACGACCGTCATCCCGGCGGCGGCGTTCAGCGGCGGCTTCGGCGGCGGGTCCGGCACCGACGACAAGGGCCAGGACGGCGGGGGCGGCGGGTTCGGCGTCCGCGCACGCCCGGTGGGCGCCTACGTCATCAAGAACGGCGACGCCACCTGGCAGCCGGCCATCGACCCAGCGCGGTTGCTGGCGGTCATCGGTACGGTCGTGGTGGTCTTCCTCGTCACCCGTCGCCCGCGCCGTCCAAGACGCCTGCGACGTTCTGCCTGACCTCGTTCACCTCCTATCAAGAGCGGCTCAGGTGCGATCATCGGCCCGTGATCGCCAGACACCCCCGAGCCGCCGTACACGGCGGTGATCTTCACGTCGCTGCGCACCGACGGCGACGATGGGTACGCCGTGATGTCCCGCCGCATGGATGAGCTCGCGGCGCAGCAGCCGGGCTTCCTCGGCATCGAGTCCGCGCGCGAGGACGTCGGCATCACCGTCTCGTACTGGGCCGACGAGGCGGCTGCTCGCGCCTGGAAGCAGGTCGCGGAGCACCTCGTCGGCTCAGGAGCGAGGAAGGTCGGCCTGGTACAGCGACTACCAGGTGCGCGTCGCGACCGTCGTCCGGTCCTACGGCCCGGACGGCCCGCGCTGAGTGTTCCTGCAAGGGAACCGAGCCGGATGGTGTCCGGGCTCTACGGTGGTGGAGTGATCTTCGTCGTGCTGGGCGTGGCGGCTCTGCTCCTGTACGTCGGGGCGGCGGCCTGGATGTCCGTGATCGCCCGCAGGGACCCTGCTGCTCGTCTCGCAGCACCGGTGAGACGGCCTTCCTCGCCGTTCCCCTGACGGGGCGAGGTTCAGGGCTGGGGGAGCAGGGCGGCGATCAGCGCCTCACCGACGAACCGGCCGTACCGCTTGAGCGGCCATCCGGACTTGAGCACCAGCAGCTCGTAGAGCTCGGCGGAGCTGTAGGTCCACAGGATGTCGGTGGCCTGCGCGAGGGAGATCCCCGGGCGCAGCCAGCCCCGCTGTCGCAGGCGACGGGCGTTGTGGCGCATGCGCGCCCGGCGCTGGGCTTCGACCTCGGCGTGGAGAGTCGCCATGTCCGCGTCGGTGGCTGCAGCACCGCGGACGAGCAGTAGCACGGGGGCGACCTCGGGTGCGACCTCGGTGGTGAACTGGCCCCAGCCGCGGAGCACCCGCTGCGGGTCGGTTTCGGTCGAGCTGAGCAGGTCCGAACGCTTCGGTGCCGGTACCGGCCCGCGACCGCCGAGCCCCCGCTCCCAGAGCGCCCGCACGACCCCCGACTTGCCGCCGAACGCCTTGTAGACGGTCTCGACGGACGTCCCCGACTCGGCCGCGATGCTCGCCACCGTGGTGGCCGCGTAGCCGTCTTCCAGGAACTGCCGACGGGCGGTGTCGAGGATCGTGTCGCGCGTCCGGGCGGCCTGCGCGCGCCGCCCGCTGGCGTCGTACCGACGCCTGCTCTTGACTTCCGCCATCAATGCGTTCCATTCTGATGTATCCAATACATGCGACTGTATCAGTCAGCTGGTGAGCTCCATGGCAGATGCACTGAAGGTCCTCGACCGTCTGCTGGACGCCACGAACGCACACGACCTGGATGCCCTGGTCGACTGCTTCGCACCGGACTACGTCAACGAGACCCCCGCCCATCCCCTGCGCGGCTTCACCGGCCGCGACCAAGTGCGCCGCAACTGGGCCACGATCTTCGCGGGGGTGCCCGACGTCTCCGCTCGAGTGATCGCCAGTGCGGCCGACGGGAACCGCGTCTGGACCGAGTGGGAGATGAGCGGAACGAGGCGGGACGGCGCACCGCACGTCATGGCAGGCGTCATGATCTTCACCTTGCACGAAGACCGCGTCCGCGCCGTGCGGTTCTACCTCGAACCGGTCGAGACGGCCAGCGGCGACGTCAACGACGCAGTCGGGCAGGTCGTGCCTGGTGGTGCGTCGTGATCGTGATCGCGGGCGGCTCCGGCACGCTCGGCCGCGTGCTCGCCGCCCGACTGGCTACCGCCGGGTGCGACGTGCGGGTGCTCGCGCGGCACCCAGCGGAAGGGCTCGGCGCCGAGGTGCGTGTTGCTGACGTGCGCGACCCGTCCAGCCTCTCGCCGGCGCTCGCGGGGGCGACGGTCGTGATCTCGGCGGTGCACGGGTTCCTGGGCGGCCGTGGGGAGGGGCCGGAGGAGATCGACCTGCGCGGCAACACGAACCTCATGCGGGCCGCGGCAGACGCAGGTGTTGAGCACTTCCTGCTGGTCTCGGTGCTCGACGCCCGGGCCGACCACCCGATGTCGTTGCACCGCAACAAGTACGCTGCGGAACAGCATCTGCACGCGGGTGGCTTGCAGTGGACCGTGCTGCGGCCTTCGGCCTACGTCGAGACGTGGGCCGACGTCGTCGGCGGCAGGATCCCCACTGGCGGCCCGGCGCTCGTCCTCGGCCGGGGGGAGAACCCCATCAACTTCGTCTCGGTGCAGGACGTCGCCACGGTCGTCGTGCGCGCTGTTGCGGACCCCGCGCTGCGCGGGCAGACCATCGACCTGCCTGGTGCGGACAACCTGACTTTGACGCAGCTGGCGCGGCATCTCGGGGCGACGCGGATCCGGCATGTCCCCCGCGGTGCCCTGCGGGCGATGGCCATGGTCATGCGACCCATCTCACCCGCCCGAGCGCGCCAGGCCACCGCGGCGCTCGTGATGGACACGACCGACATGACCGCCGACGCGTCCGCACTTCGCGACCGCTTCCCGGACATCACGTGGCACCCTGCGTCCGCCGTCGCGGATGAGCTCGGGGCGTCCTTCGGCCACTCAGGTGTCACGTGAACTCTCCGCTGTGCCCAGCCGCCCGGGGGAGGCGCACCGGGGATCCATCGTCAGGGCAGCCGCACCATCAGCTGGCCCTTGCCATCGACCTGTGACTCCACTGCCTGCGACCGCGACTCGACGAACGCGCGGAAGGTCGAGAAGCCCGAGTGGCTTCTCCTTGAAGGCCGGGTTCATCCGCTGCATCTGGCTCTTCACCCCGCCGGCGTAGATCCACTCGTCGTCGCTCTTCTGCAGGCCGACCCGCACGGCACGCACCAGCAGTGACGTCGCCTCGGCCTGCGCCGGCGACTCGGTCGGCGCAGCTGTCTGCTTGGCGGGTGTCTTCTTGGCCGCCTTCTTCGCCGACGCCTTCTTGGCCGCGACCTTGGCGGCTGTCCTTCGTGGCTGGCGCCTGCTGCGCAGGTGCCTTGCTCGCAGCCGGCCGCGCGGCGGCGGCCGGCTTCAGCGGCGCCACGCCCGGAAGGTCGGCGTAGTCGATGAACTCGTCGCATGCCGACACGAGCGCCCGACTCGTCGAGCCCGCGACGCCGATCCCGACGACGTACCGGCCCAGTCGCTTGCAGCGCTGCGCCAACGGCACGTAGTCGGAGTCACCGGCCACGAACACGACGTGCGAGATGTCGGGGTGCCGCACCAGGTCCTCGACGGCGTCGACCGCGAGGCGGATGTCCGCACCGTTCTTGACGCCTGACGTCGTGAACAGCTGGACGAGGTCGATCGACCAGCTCACGAGCGGAGCCTTGTAGGCGGCGTTGGCCGGCACCGACCAGTCGGCGTAGGCGCGGCTCAGTGCCACGGTGCCGAACGACGCGGCGTAGTCGATGATCGCGCCGATGTCGATCTCGCCCTCGGCCAGCTTCACGTCGATCGGGTCGGCCGACTCGGCGGAGCGACGGTGATCGCGGGCCTGGTCCTTGCGCCAGGCCCCCGCGCCGTGGGCGCTGTCGTAGCGAGAGACCACGACGTTGTCGAAGTCGATGTACACAGCCACCCGATCACTCATGTGGCGACCCTACGGCGCAGCAACCCGCAGTCGTCGGCCGGTACCGTCCGAGACATGGAGATCCTGCGCACGCCCGACGACCGGTTCGCAGCGGTGACGGACTGGTTCGCCCCGACGTACGTGACGACGTCCGACGGCCTGCGCGTCGCCGTGGTGGACGAGGGCCCGCGGGACGCGCCGGTCGTGCTCCTGCTGCACGGCGAGCCGTCGTGGTCGTACCTGTGGCGCAAGGTCGCCGCTCCGCTGCTCGACGCCGGCCTGCGCGTGGTCGCACCGGACCTGGTCGGGTTCGGCCGCAGCGACAAGCCGGCGTCCGTCGACGACCACACCTACGCCCGGCACGTCGAGTGGCTGCGCTCGGCGCTGCTCGACGCCGCAGGCCTGGACCTGCGCGAGATCACCCTGGTCTGCCAGGACTGGGGCGGCCTGCTGGGCCTGCGGCTCCTGGCCGAGAACCGCGACCGGTTCGCGCGGGTGGTGGCCGCCAACACCGGGCTGCCCGACGGCAGCGTCCGGATGCCGGAGGAGTGGTGGCGGTTCCGCGAGTTCGTCACGCGCACCGACGACCTGCCGGTCGGCCTCCTGGTGCAGTTCGGCACCGCGACGGAGCTGTCGCCGGAGGTCGTGGCGGCGTACGACGCACCCTTCCCCGACGCGTCCTTCAAGGCCGGGCCGAAGGCGATGCCGGACCTGATCCCGCAGGCGCCGGACGACGTCGCCGCCGCCCCCGCGCGCGCGGCGTGGGAGGTGCTGCGCGCGTTCGACGGCCCGTTCCTGTGCGCCTTCAGCGACGGCGACCCGATCACCCGCGGGGCGGACGCGCTCTTCACCGGGCAGGTCCCTGGCGCGTCCGGGCAACCGCACACCACGATCACGGGCGCCGGGCACTTCCTGCAGGAGGACCGCGGTGAGGAGCTCGGCCGGACCATCGCCGCCTGGCTGGCCGACGACTGAACAGGCGGGTGTCGACCCGGAGCGCTCACGCCGAGGGCAGCAGTCCCCACGCCGCGAGCAGGGTCGGGACGGCGAACAGCACCGCGCCCAGCACCACGGGGGCGCCGACCGAGCCGACCACAGCGTGTCGCCGCAGCAGGCGGTGCCGGCGCGAGTAGGAGGCGGCCAGCACCCCGAACCCCGCGGCGAACACCACGAAGAACAGCAGGTAGCCGACATCGGCAGCGGTGAGCTCGGTGCCACCGCCGGCGATTCCGGACGCGATCGCGACTCCCTCGACGGCGGCGCCCAGGCTGTACACCCCGAGGGTGGCGAAAGCGGCCCACAGCAACACGCCCAGTCGGGTCGGCCGGATCACGCGCTGCCGGCTCGTGACCGACAGCAGGGCAAGACCGGCGCCGATCAGCTTCAGACCCGCGACCAGCCCGTTCATCACCGCCATCCCCACCGGGTAGTCGGCGGCGTACCGGGCGTACCGCGGGCCGGCGAACGAGCCGGTGGTCTCGAGCAGGACGTTGACGGCGGCGAAAGCGACGCAGCACACGACGACCAGTGCCGCGACCGTGGTCACGGGGGCGCTGGCGCCCCCAGGCGCTGTCCCGCGTCGCACGTCCACCGCGCCAGGCCCTGCGGCCGGCTCGCCACGTGGCGCGCCGGTCATCAGGCGTCCCGAGGCGCCGTGACCCGGCGCGAACCCGTCAGCCTGGCCGCGTCGCTGAACAGCAGTCCTCCCACCAGGAACAGCAGGTCGATGGCGGCCGAGGACCACAACGTGGAGGCGCTGGGCCGTGCTGTGCCGAGGGTCTGCTCGTAGGACAGTCCGGTGATCCCCGTGTCCGCACCCAGGGCGCGCACGAGCCCGTCGAAGAGGCCGAGGGCGCCCCGGGCGGTCAGGACCACCGCGCCGATCCACATCAGCAAACGCAGGGGCCCGCGCGGCAGCCGCAGTCCCCAGCTCTGCACGAGTGACAGCGGAACCACCAGGCCGGCGACGAACATCAGCCCCACCACCGCGGTGAGCACCCAGCCGACCACGTTCGAGGGCGCCGGGGGAAGAGGCTCGGCCTGGTCTGCGAAGCCCACCCGCCCGCCGAGCGCCCAGTAGCCGTGCAGAGCCACGAACACCACCGCCCACACCAGGGCGGCCCAGACGGCGCGCGTCGCTGCCAGCGGTCGCACGGACTGAGCCGCGTGCGACGTCGGGCCGAGGAGGTGGCGCCGTGCCAGCATCCACATCACTCCTCCTTGCAGCTCTTGAACGCGAGCACCACGATGATGGCGATCGAGATCAGGAAGATGACCAACCTCGGCGAATCCACTGCGT
This sequence comes from uncultured Actinomycetota bacterium, assembly GCA_963816695.1. Classification (GTDB taxonomy): domain Bacteria; phylum Actinomycetota; class Actinomycetes; order Actinomycetales; family Angustibacteraceae; genus Angustibacter. Next base: position 469,276 of record CAWFLV010000001.1, on the reverse strand, counting down.
CTGCTCCTCAGGTGTCTCAGGGGTCGGTGCAGCACCCTTCCCGATTTGCTGTACCGAGTCAACAAATATACTGAGTAGAGTCCGCACTATGACCGTGACCGGACTGCGCGAGCGCAAGAAGCAGGCGACCCGCCGTCACATCGCCGAGGTGGCCAAGCGGCTCTTCACCGCGCGCGGGTTCGACGACGTCACCGTGGCCGAGGTCGCCCAGGCGGCCGACGTCTCCAAGATGACGGTGTTCAACTACTTCCCGCGCAAGGAGGACCTGTTCCTCGACCAGCACGCCTACCAGCTCCGCGACATCGAGCAGGTCCTGGCGGCCCGAGGCCCGGGGGAGTCGGTGGCCACCGCGCTCCGCCGCTACCAGCACCATCTCCTCGAGACCCATCACGACCTGTCCGGGACCTCCGAGGGCATCGCCGGCTGCTGGAAGGTCATCTCTGGCAGCGCCGCCCTGCTGAGCAGGCTGCACGAACAGGCTCTGGAGCTGCAGGCCGCCATGGCGGAGATCCTCACCACCGACACCGGCGACCCCGTGGCGTCCCGGCTGGTGGCCGGCCAGCTGGCCGCGGCGATGGCAGCGATCTTCGAGACCGCGCTGCGCCGCATGGTGGACGGCGAGGACGTCGAGCGGGTCCGTCGCGACCAGGCCGCGCTCATCGACGACGCCTTCGACCTGGTCGAGCGCGGCATCGGAGACTTCGGCGTCCGGTGAGCGACCCGCGAGGTGAGCCACGTGCTCGGCTACCGTGGATCGGATCGGCCGACCCCGGCGAGCCGTTGCGGCGCCCTTGCCCCGGTGGCACGTCGTGCCGCTGTGGCAACGCAGCGAACGCACTGGCCGCTCGGGTTCACCGGCAGACCGCACCGGCCGAGGTGATCGTCGTCCGCGCCGGTGCCGGTGAGCCGGTGTTCAACGTCGACGGGCCCGATCCAGCCCTGACGTGACCGTGCGACCGGGCTACCTGCTGGCGCCAGCACCTCGACGACGGTCAGCCGGCCTCGACGGGTAGCCCTTCGCGGACCCACTCCGGGTAGCCGTCATCGAGTCGGGCGGCCTGGTACCCCCGACGTCGCAGCAGCCGGACGGCGTCGTCGGCGTAGACGCAGAACGGGCCGCGGCAGTAGGCGACGACCTCGCGGTCCTTGGGGATGCCCTTCAGCCTGCGGGCGATCTCGTCGATCGGCACGGACGCCGCTCCGGCGATGTGACCGGCGCGGTACTCCGCCTCCGGTCTGACGTCCAGCACGACGACGTCGCCGTCGCGCACCCGGCGGGCGAGCTCGGCTCGGCTGATGGTGTCCAGGCCGGACCGGTCGCCCAGGTAGTCGGCCGCGAGCCCGGCCACCTCGGCGACCTGAGAGCTGGCGACGTCGCGGACCGCGGCCCACAGCTCGGCGACGCGCGGGGTGGCGAGGGAGTAGTGGATGCGCGTGCCGTCGCGGCGGGTGCGCACCAGGCCGGCGCGCAGCAGGTGCTGGAGGTGGTGCGAGGTGTTCGCCACGCTCTGGCCGATCTCGTCGGCGAGCGCTTCGACCGGGCGTTCCCCTTGCGCCAGAACGTCGACGAGCTCGGCGCGACGTCCGTTGCCCAGAGCCTTGGCGACCGCGGCCAGGCCGTCGTACAGCGCGTCCTTGGCGGCCCGGTCTGCCATGCGCACCCCTTCTTCAAGTACCCGTTTGACAACAGTACCGCGGCACGGCGATATTCAAACATGTGCTTGAAGACATCGAGCGACAACGTGCCGACGTGAAGGCGCGCCACCCTCGGCTGGGGCTGCGGCAGAACGCTGCCCAGTTCGCTCTGCTCGTGGCGGTCAACGCGTTGGTGGGCGGCATGCTCGGCCAGGAGCGCACCGTCGTGCCGCTCCTCGGCGAGCGCGAGTTCGGTCTGCGCGCGTACACCGCCGGCCTGACCTTCATCCTGGTGTTCGGCCTCGCGAAGGCGGCGGCCAACTACGTCGCGGGCACCTGGGGCGACCGGTACGGCCGTAAGCCCGTTCTCGTGGCGGGCTGGCTGATCGCCGTCCCGGTGCCGTTGCTGCTGATCTGGGCGCCCTCGTGGACGTGGGTGATCGTCGCGAACGCCCTGCTCGGCGTCAGCCAGGGCCTCACGTGGTCGACCACCGTGGTCATGAAGATCGACCTCGTGGGACCGGCGCGCCGTGGTCTGGCCATGGGCCTGAACGAAGCCGCCGGCTACCTGGCTGTCGCGGTCACCGCTCTGGCCACGGGCTACCTGGCCGAGTCGTACGGACTGCGGCCTGCACCGTTCCTGCTCGGAATCGCTTTCGCCGCAACGGGTGTCGGGCTCTCGACGCTGGCGGTCAAGGAGACGCGCGACCACGCCCGAGGCGAGGCCGTCTCCCACGTCGCACGCGCCGACGGCCGGCACGACCACCTCCACGACCAGCTCTCGGACCGCGAGGTGTTCGTGCAGACCAGCTTCCGGGAGCCGGCGTTGTCGACCGCCAGCCAGGCCGGCCTCGTCAACAACCTCAACGACGGGTTGGCCTGGGGACTGTTCCCGATCCTGTTCGCGGCGGCGGGCCTGTCGGTGGCCAGGATCGGGGTGCTGGCGGCGCTGTACCCGGCCGTGTGGGGGCTCGGTCAGCTGCTCACCGGGGCGTTGTCCGACAGGTGGGGCCGCAAGTGGCTGATCGCGGTCGGCATGTGGGTGCAGGCCTCGGCCCTGGCCGCGATCGCGGTAGCGGACACGTTCGCGGTGTGGGCGGCCGCCGCCGCGCTGCTGGGTGCGGGTACCGCGATGGTCTACCCGACGCTGCTCGCCTCGATCGGTGACGTGGCGCACCCGGCTTGGCGCTCGCGCGCGGTGGGCGTCTACCGCTTGTGGCGCGACGGCGGGTTCGCCGTCGGGGCGCTGCTCGCCGGCGTGGTGGCGGATGCGGTCGGCGTCCGCGCCGCGGTGTGGACGGTCGCCGCGCTCACCGCCGTCTCCGGAGGTGTCGTCGCGGTGCGAATGTACGAGACCACGCGCCGTGTCGCTGTCGTACGCTGACCAGGACGCCTCTCGGACCCACGCGGGACGTGCCGTGACGTGACTCCTCACGTCCTGGCCCCCGCCGAAGGGAACGACGTGAACGAGCTGAGACTGGGCGTGATGGCACGGTCGCTCAAGGAGAACGAGCACCGGCTGGCGATCCACCCGCACCACCTGGGTCGGATCCCGGAAGAGCTGCGGGGGAGCGTCTACCTCGAACGCGGCTACGGCGAGCGGTTCGGCGTCTCGGACGACGACCTGGCCGCCTCGGTGGCCGGTCTGCGCACCAGCGCCCAGCTCGTCGAGGAGTGCGACGTCATCCTGCAGCCCAAGCCGCTGCTGGCCGACGTCGAGGCGCTGCGCGAGGGGCAGGTGCTGTGGGGGTGGCCGCACTGCGTGCAGGACGAGGCGCTGACCCAGCTCGCGATCGACAAGCACCTGACGGTGATCGCGTTCGAGGCGATGAACCACTGGAAGGACGACGGTACGTTCAACCTCCACGTCTTCCACAAGAACAACGAGCTGGCCGGTTACTGCTCCGTGCTGCACGCCTTGCAGCTGGCGGGCTCGACGGGTGACTACGGACGCCGGCTGCGTGCCGTCGTGATCGGCTTCGGTGCCACCGCCCGCGGCGCGGTCACGGCGCTCGCGGCGCTGGGCGTGCACGACGTCGACGTCCTCACGAACCGCGCCGTGGCGGCCGTGGCGGCGCCCATCCACTCCTCCCGGATCTACCACTTCGCGAGCGACAGCACTACCACTCAGGTGAGCCACGCGGTCGTCGACGAGGCCAAGGTGCCGCTGGCGGGCTTCCTCGCCGAGCACGACGTCATCGTCAACTGCGTGCTGCAGGACACCGACGCACCGCTGCTGTTCATGACGGACGAGGACCTGCAGCTCATGGCGCCGGGCTCGATCGTCATCGACGTCTCCTGTGACGAGGGCATGGGGTTCAGCTGGGCGCGCCCCACCTCGTTCGCCGATCCGACCTTCGTCGTCGGCGACAACGTGCTGCACTACGGCGTCGACCACAGCCCGTCGTACCTGTGGAACTCGGCGACGTGGGAGAACAGCGAGGCGCTGCTGCCGTTCCTGCCGACGGTGATCGGCTGGCGGCACTGCGTGGGACGCCGACCCCACCATCAGCCGGGCCATCGAGCTCCGCGACGGCGTGATCCAGAACCCCGCCGTCCTGCGCTTCCAGGGGCGATCGCCCGCGTACCCGCACGAGCGCAGCGGGGACGCCTGACGGGCCGGCGGATCTACTGTCCCCTTCGCCCGTCGTCCGTCTTCGGTCGCGCGAGCAGCTCCTCGCGCACCTTGCGGCGCAGCACCTTGCCGATGATCGAGACCGGCAGAGCGTCGACCGCGTGCACCCGCCGTGGCACCTTGTAGGCCGCGACGTGCTCACGGCACTGTGCCCGGATCGCCTCCACGTCGAGGACGGCACCGGGTTCGAGCACCACAGCCGCAACCACCTCCTCGTCCCCGTCACCGGTGGGCAGACCCACAACAGCGGCGTCCTGGATGCCGGGGAGCTCCCGCAGGGCGTGCTCGACCTCGCTGGGGTAGACGTTGAAGCCACCGGTGATGATGAGCTCCTTGATCCGGTCGACGATCGTGAAGAAGCCGTCGTCGTCCATCACCACGACGTCCCCGGTGCGGATCCAGCCGCTCTGCAGCACCACCTCAGCCGTCTCGTGCGGTCGTTCCCAGTAGCCGGAGAACACCTGCGGGCCGCGCAGCAGCAGCTCCCCGGCCTCCCCGTGTGGCAGGTCCCGCGAGGAGTCGTGCCGGTCGACGACGCGCACCTCGGTGGACGGGAACGGGACGCCGATCGTGCCGATGCGGCGCGTCGTACCGACCGGGTTGCCCAGGGCGACCGGTGAGGTCTCGGTCATGCCGTAACCCTCGACCAGCAACCCACCGGTCGCTGACTCCCACATCGCGGCGGTGTCGGCCGGCAGGGACATCGCCCCGGAGATGGCGTAGCGGATGGAGGTGAGGTCGGTGCCGTGCTCGAGCGCAGCCGTCGCAAGGCGCTGGTAGATCGGTGGGACCGCGGGCAGGAAGGTGGCGGGGCGCCGTCGCATCGCCTCGAGCACCATGGCCACGTCGAATCGCGGCATCAGCACGAGGGTCGCCCCGATGCTCATCGAGAAGGTCAGGCACAGGGTCAGGCCGTACGCGTGGAACAGCGGGAGGACGGCGTACACCACCTCCTTGCCGTCGGACAGCCCCGGCACCCAGGCCCGACCCTGCGCAGCGTTCGCGCGTAGGTTGCGATGGGTCAGAACGGCCGCCTTCGGTCGGCCGGTGGTGCCGCCGGTGTACTGCAGCAGCGCGATGTCGCCGGTGGCCGGGCGCGGATGGTCGGCTGACAGCGGCGGGCTCGCGAGCAGGCGCTCCCAGCGCTCGATGCCGGGCGCGGGTGCGGTCATGGCCGCCCGAGTCTCGCGAGCCTTCGCAACCGGTAGCCGCAGGGCGATCCGCTTGAGCAGCGGCAGGGCGGACGGCAGGCTCACGGCCAGCACGGTCTGCACCTCGAGGGGCTCGGCGACCCGGCGGACCATCGGCGCCACCTTGTCCCACACGACCACCGCCTTCGGGCGGTGGTCGGCCAGCTGGAAGGACATCTCCTCCTCGGTGTAGAGCGGGTTGTGCTCGACCACGATCGCGCCGAGCCGCAGCGCCGCGTAGAACGCCACCACGTGCTGGGGGCAGTTCGGCAGCACGAGCGCAACCCGGTCGCCCGGCGCCACGCCGAGCCGGCGCAGTCCCTCGGCCGCCCGGCGTACCTGGTCCGCGAGCTGCGCGTACGTCGTCGTCGCGCCGAAGAAGTCCAGCGCGACGAGGCTGGCGAAGCGGCCCGCGGACGTATCGAGGAGATCCACGAGGGACTCGTCCGGCACTTCGATGTCCAGCGGAACACCAGGCGCGTAGCTGCGCGCCCAGGGACGCTCTTCCCTGCTCACGGGCTCCCTCCTCACCTCGAGCCTAGGGTCCCGACGAGAAGATCGGACGCCGTTCTCCAAGGTGCCGACGTTGCGACGGCTGGATGCTCAGCGGGCCATGTACCCGCCGTCGATGTACAGCTCGAGGCCGGTGATGAAGGCGGCGTCGTCGCTGGCGAGGTACGCGACCCCAGCCGCCACCTCCTCAGGGCTGCCGAGCCGTCCCATCGGCGTGAGAGCTGTCATGCCGTCCCAGAGCGGGGTGTTCCTCGCCTGCTCGAGGATGGGCGTGGCGATGAAACCGGGGTGGATGGAGTTCACTCGAACTCCCTCGGTGGCCCAGTGCAAGGCGACGTTCTTCGTGAGGGTCCGCACCGCGCCCTTGGCTGCGTGGTAAGCGGGAGAGACCCCGAAGCCTCCGCTGGTCCCGAAGATCGAGCTGATGTTGATCACCGAGGCGTGCTGGGACTGCTTCAGCCGAGCAGCAGCGGTTCTCATGCCGAGGAACACCCCGGTCTGGTCGATCGAGACGGTGCGGTCCCACTCAGCCAGGGTGGTCTCCTCGATCGGCTTGATGTCACCCATGCCGGCGTTGTTGACCAGGATGTCCAGGCCTCCGAACTCCTCGACCGCCTTGGCGCAGGCGGCCTCCCAGTCGGACTCGCTGCTGACGTCGTGCTTGAGGAAGGCGGCCTTGCCCCCGGCGTCCCTGAGCTCCTGGGCGGTGGCCTCACCGGCCTCGACCTGGATGTCGGTGACCAGGACCGCCGCCCCCTCCGCCACGAGTCGGTGAGCCGTCGCCTTGCCGATCCCACTCGCCGCGCCGGTGACCAGGGCCACGCGTCCTTCGAGTCTGTTCATGGCTGCTCCATGTGTCTGGGCGGCGACGGACCGTCCGCGCCGCTCTCTCCAGACTCCCGCGGCGCGGTCGTGTCGGTGGCCAGTCGGCCAAGCTCACTGCAGGCGTGGGCTGGTCCGACCGCGCCCCGACCCGCACGCAGAGGCCCACTTGCCGGAGCGGCACGTCTTGCCGGAGTGGCAACGGCACGAAACCGGCGTGCCGCTCGGCCGCCGCTCCTGCCTCACGTCGATGCGGTGCTCGACGCGCCGAGCGCCAGCCGGGCGTGCGTCTCGGCCTGCGCCTCCGGGATCCCGATGGCTCGGCACAGGTCGGTGATCGAGGGCAGCCACGCCGCGATGACCTCCTCGCGCAAGGCGGTGGCGTGCTCCTTGCCCTGCATCGCGTGCGCGGTGAGCTCGAGAGCACGGTGAACAGCCCGTCCTGGGCGCGCAGGACGTCGCGCATGCCGACGCCGCCCAACAGCCCGACGTCGCGGGCCGGCTCACCTCGCGGACCGTGCTGACCCCGCCGCCGAGCCGGACGTCCTTGCCGTCGGCCGCCTCGCGGGCCCGGGCGAGGACGTCGGCCGGGTCGCCGTCGACGAAGTGGAACGTCGTGTCGGACAAGGAGAACGACGGTCTCGGGTGGTGCGTGAGGACGAAGACCGGTGTGTGGAACGGCGGCTCGTCACCCCACCAGCCGCGCCAGTCCTCGTTCTCCCACGCGCCCCGTACGGGGCCGAACTTGTTGCGCCCCATGATCTCCGCGCCGATGTTGTGGTGGAAGTCGCGGACGAGGAAGTCGTCGAGGCCGCGCGCGCCTCAGGCGCGGGCGCGCTGTCGCGCCAGGCCGAGGGCGCCGCGGGCCGCGACGAACACCGTCGAGGCGAGGATCAGGACGTCCGGCACGATCTCTCGGACACCGGACGAGCCGACGTCCCCGGTGAGGATGTGCAGGCTGAGCAGCACGAGCAGAGCGGCGAACACCGTGACGGCCCCGAGCGAGAGCCGCGAGCCGCGCACGGCGAACCACGCGGTGAGGGCGAGCAGCACCAGCGAGATCTCGATGGGGAGGATCGGGCTCTGGTCGGGAGTGAGCAAGGCGGCGGTGACCAGCAGGACGACGGTGGCGGCGGCACCGGCGAGGATCGGGGTGCGTGCGGGGCTGGCGGTCATGGCTGCTCCTTCGGTCGGTGGTGATGGCGGTCGGTGGTGATGACGGACACCGAACCCGGCCGGGCGTCACGCCGTCACGAGGTGGGTGTCCCGAGCACCTCGGGACACCGAACTCCGGACGCCGGGACACCTCAGCCCCGATGATGGGCCGCATGCGCGACCTGAGCCGCCGTCGGACGTGGGTGCACGGCACCGCGCTGCTCACGGTGGCGCTCGTCGTCGTCGCGGTCGCCGTAGCCCCGTGGGAGGGTGCCGGACCCGCTCCCGGCCACACCACCGCTTGGCTGGCCCAGCTGTTCGGCGCGCTCACCTTCGGCTACGTCGGGGCGGTGATCGCCGACCGGACGCGGCCGCCGGTCACGGTCGTCGGTGCGGTGCTCCAGGTGCCGGGGCTCACCCAGGCGGCGACGTTGCTGACGTCCTCGCTGCTCTACCGGGCGTCGACCGACCACGCGGACCTGCCCGTCGTCGGCTGGCTCGACGGCTGGCTCTGGGCCCCTGGTCTGCTGTGCGTCCTCACGGTGCTCCCGCTGGTCTACCCGGGCGGCGCCGCCCTGCCGCGGCTTCGGCCAGCCCTGTTCGCGGGGGTCACGGTCACGGTGCTGGGAACTGCTGTCGTGGCCGGCCAGGCGTTGCCGGGTGACGCCGTACCCCCGTGGCTGACGTCGGGTCTCGTGGTGGCGGTGGCGGCGTGCGTGGTCTGTGGCGTGATCAGCCTCGCTGTGCGAGTTCGTCGCGGTGACGCGCGCACCCGAGGTCAGGTGGCGTGGCTGGCGGGAGCGGTCGTCGTCATCGTCGCGTTCGAGCCGCTGCAGACGGCGCTGCCGCGGCCCGTGGCCACCGCCGGCCTCGCCTTCCTGCCCCTGCTCGTCCCGGTCGCCGTCGGTGTCGCAGTGCTCCGGCACGGCCTCTACGACATCGACCTGCTCGTCACGCGCACGCTCGCGTACGTCCTGCTCGTGGCCGTGCTGGTGGCGCTGTACCTCGCCGTCGTGGTCGCCGCCTCGCACGAGGTGGCTGGTGGTGCCGTCCAGGTGCCGGCGCTCGTGGCGGCGGTCGCCGTGGCGCTCATCGCCGACCCCGTGCGTGCCCGGATCCAGCGCGTCGTCCGGTGGTGGCTGTTGGGTGCGTCTGCTGAGCCGCAACGACTACTGGCCGACCTCGCCCAGCAGCTGGGTTCGAGCCCGTCGCTGCGTCACGCGCCGCAGACCGTCGTCGACACCGTCGCGGCGGCCTTCCGTGCGCCGTACGTCGAGCTGCTCGCCACGCCCGATGACGGGCCTCCCACCGTGGTGGCCCGAGCGGGCACCGAGGTCGCCGGCCACTCGGTCACCACGCCCGTCGAGTACGGGGGGCGCGTGGTCGGTGCTTTGTGCACGGGACGCGACCAGCCCGCCGAACCTCGCGAGCTGCGGGCACTGGCCCACGTCGCCACGGCGCTCGGGCCCGTGCTGGACGGATGGCTGGTCACCGCCGAGCTGCAGCGCTCTCGCGAGCGCGTGGTCGCCGCCCGCGAGTCCGAGCGCTCGCGGCTGCACCGCGACCTCCACGACGGTCTCGGCCCCACGCTGGGTGGCATCACCCTGGCCGCGCACGCAGCGCACAACCTCGTGCGCAGCGACCTGCCAGCCGCCGAGAAGGTGCTCATGCGGCTGTCCGAGCTCGCCGGCCAGGCGACGGCGGAGGTCAGGCGCGTCGTCGACGGGCTGCGGCCGTCGGCGTTGGAGTCGCACGGGCTGGTCGAGGCGATCCGGCGAGAGGTGCACGTGGTCGACGGGTACCCCGTCGTGCACGTGACGAACGACCCGCTCGCGGACCTCCCGCCGGCCGTCGAGGTGGCGGCGATGCGGATCGTGCTCGAGGCCGTCACCAACGTCCGCCGACACGCGAACGCCCGTCGGTGCGAGGTGCGGCTGGGGTTGGACGGGCAAGTGCTCACTGTGATCGTCGACGACGACGGCAGCGGGACGCCGGCTGCCGATCGCGGCGGCCGCGGTGTCGGTCTGGAGTCCATGGCCCACCGCGCGAGCGAGCTGGGCGGCGTCTGCCGACTCGGAGTCTCACCTCTCGGCGGTACGAGGGTGCTGGCGCGACTACCGGTGGGGGAGCGCGCGTGAGCGAAGAGGACTTGCGCGTGCTGGTGGCCGACGACCACCCCATCTTCCGGGAGGGCTTGCGGCTGCTGCTGGGCTCGGTGGGCGGGATCGAGGTAGTGGGTGAGGCCGCCACGACGGACGACGCCGTCGCGCTCGCCGCCACGTGCCTCCCGGACGTCGTCGTTCTGGACATCGACATGCCGAGCGACGGCGGCATCGTGGCGATCCCGCGCCTGCGCGCAGCCGCCCCGGCGTGCGCCGTCCTCATGCTCACGATGCTCGAGGACGACGCGACGCTGGCCGCTGCGGTGCGCGCGGGCGCAGCCGGGTACCTCGTGAAGGGCGTGGGCCAGCAGGAGGTCGTGGCGGCCCTGCGCACGGTGGCGTCCGGCGGCTTCGTCACGAGCGCGGCGGTGGCCGCCCGGTTGCGGTCCACGTTCCTCGCCGGCGACGAAGTGCGGCCGGCGCCGCTGCCGCAGCTGAGCGACCGTGAGCGCGAGGTCGTGGCCCTCGTCGCGAGGGGGCTCGCCAACCCCGCCATCTCCGACCAGCTCTACCTCAGCCCCAAGACGGTGCGGAACCTCGTCTCGTCCGCCATGGGCAAGCTGGGCGCGCCTGACCGGACGGCGCTCGCCATCGCCGCACGGGACGCCGGTCTCGGTCGGTAGCGCAGGAACCGCTCAGGCGGCTCCTGCGCCGCCGACCTCGGCGGACAGCAGCAGCAGCCGGTTGAGCAGGTCGGCGGCGCGGGCGACCTCGTCACGCTGGCCGGTGACCAGCACGTCGAGCAGCAGCCCGCGGGCCGCGCCGAGCGCCAGCCGGGCGTGCGTCTCGGCCTGCGCCTCCGGGATCCCGATGGCTCGGCACAGGTCGGTGATCGAGGGCAGCCACGCCGCGATGACCTCCTCGCGCAAGGCGGTGGCGTGCTCCTTGCCCTGCATGGCGTGCGCGCTGAGCTCGAAGAACAGCGGGCCGTAGCGCAAGGAGGCCTCGACGGTCTGCTTCCAGTACCGGGCAGCCGCCTCGAGCGGCGGCAGGTCGGTGTCGTAGGCGATGGCCATGGTCGCCCGTTGCCGAGCCTCGACCTCGCGCGTCACCTCGGCGAGCAGGCCGCCGCGCGAGCCGAAGTGGTAGATCAGCATGCGATGGCTCGTGCCCACCGCGTCGGCGATGGCGCGCAGGCTCGTGTCACCGATCCCGTTGCGGCCGAAGTGGTCGACGGCCGCGTCGAGCAGCCTCTGGCGAGGTGCGACCTCCTCGCTCATGCAACCGTCGAGTCGTTCACCCGGCGGTCGAGGCTCTCCGCCTCCGTCTCGACGTAGCGCTGGGTGAGCCGCCCCCAGAGGAGGGCGGCGACGGCGCTCAGCAGCCCGGTCTGCTCGATGCTCAGCGTGACGCGACAGCCGCCGTCCTCGGCGACGACCTCGTGACGGCCGACGCTCGTCACGCCCGGGGTGCGCGACACCCACGTGAACCGTCGCCCGTCGACCAGCTCGGTGACCTCCCACACCGCCGGCGGGATCTTGGGCTGGCGGACCTTCGCGCGCGAGCCGACCTGGAGCGGGCCCTGGTCGAGGCGTTCGACGCTGTCGACGGTCGGGGTCCACTCCGGCCAGCATGCGACGTCGAAGAGCACCGGCCAGGCCTGTGCCGGCGAGGCGTCGATGTGTCGGGAGCTCTCGAAGTACGTGCTCATGTACCGAATGGTACACAGCCGAGGTCGGGCGACCAACCGGTATCGCCGGCGGGGCCGGTGGACCTACCCTCTGGCCGTGGAGATCAAGGACCCCGCGACGGCCTACGGCCTGTTCCCCGGCCGCTTCTCGCAGGCCCTGGCGCCGCAGTTCGCGGCCGCGGTGGGGCTGACGCCTGGGCAGCGGGTGCTCGACGTCGGCTGCGGGCCGGGTGCGCTGGCCGAGGTCCTCGTCGAGCGCCTCGGTGCGGACGCCGTCGCGGCGTCCGATCCCTCCGAGGCGTTCGTCGCGGCCGCGCGCCTGCGGCTGCCCGGCGTCGAGGTCCGCTGCGCTCCGGCCGAGCGCCTGCCCTACGCCGACGACACTTTCGACCTCTCGCTGGCCCAGCTGGTCGTGCACTTCATGTCCGATCCCGAGCGGGGCGTGCGCGAGATGGCTCGGGCCACCCGGGGCGGCGGCTGCGTGGCGGCCTGCGTCTGGGACAACGCCGGTGGCCACGGCCCCCTGTCGCCCCTGTGGCGCGCGGCGAACGAGCTCGACCCCGCGACGGGCGACGAGGGCGAGGCCGTCGGAGCGCGCGAGGGGCAGCTGGCTGAGCTCGCCCAACGAGCCGGGCTGGTGGAGGTGCGTTCCACGCGACTCGACGTGCAGGTGCCGTTCGCCGGCTTCGAGGAGTGGTGGCAGCCGCTGGCCCAGGGCGTCGGGTCGGGCGGCGCGTACGTCACGGGGCTCGAGGAGTCGCACCGGCAGGCTCTGCGCGAGCGGCTGGAGAAGTCGTTGGGACGTGGGCCTTTCCATGCCGGCGCGTCGGCGTGGTGCGTCATCGCGACGGCACCGGGCGACGCCCGCTCGCCACGAGCAGCAGCCAGACGGTGACGCCCAGCTCACCCACGATCGAGGGCACGGCAACCATCGCCAGGAAGGCGTCGGCGTACGACGGGTAGCCGGCCAGCACCACGTGGGCCAGCGTGTCGATGACGTACGCCAGGCCGGCGACCGTCACGACCCACCCGAGCCAGCGCGGGCCGCGGGCGGACGCGCGCAGCAGGCGACCGAGCAGGACCAGGTGCACGCCGAACGCCGCGAGGCCGACGAGCCAGGTGAACTCGAAGGACTGCAACGACAGCAGGACCTCGGCGTCGAGGCGGCCCTGGTCGACGCCAGCCGGGTCGCCGGTGGTGCCGACCAGCGCCAGCGCGCGGAACAGGAACACGAGCCCGGCGCCGAGGACGACCGTGTAGACCAGACGGGACCACGCGGCCAGCAGGGACAGGTCGCGGTGCACCTGCCGGAAGAGCACGTGCAGGGCCCACGCGACGACGACGTCGATCAGGAAGATCGCCAGGAAGGCGGCGGTCCCGAGCCGGAACGTGGTCTGCGAGTCCGCGAGGCCCTCGAACGTCGAGCGCGCGTCGTCCGGGTCGAGAACGGCGCCGACCGCCACGAAGTTGGCGAAGATCGCCAGGACGAACAGGGCCACGTAGCCCAGGCCGGCCCAGCGAGCGGCGGCCCGAGGCGTCGTCTCGCGCGGCGGGGCGTGGGTGGTGCCGCGCCGGCCGGGCGGCGCGTCGGTGGTCTCGGTCTGCGGATCGGTGGTCATCACGGTGTGCCTCCGGGATGGGAACGGATGGGGACGGGGGGACGGGGGGACGGGGGGACGGGGGGACGGGGGAGACGTTCAGACGGTGAGCGCGACCTTGCCGCGCACGAGCCCGGCCTCGAGGTGGTCGATGGCCTTGGCCGCCTCGTCCAGGGTGAAGGTGCGCTCGAGCACCGGCCTGACGTCCCCGCGCTCGACCAGGTCGGTGAGCCCCTGCATGTCGGGCCCGTGCTCGCGACTCACCAGGGTGGTCAGCCGCTGGCGGACGAACGGCGAGAGCAGCACCGCCCCGAGCTGGCGGTGGATGCCACCGGTGAGGCGCCCGCCCTGCTCGCCGCCGACGATCACCAGCGTGCCGGTGCTGGTGAGCGCTCGGCGCAGCATCGAGATCGGCCGGTTGCCGGCGATGTCGAGGACGACGTCGTAGCGTCCGGGCTCGCGGTCGACGTCCTCGCGGGCGTAGTCGATGACCGCGCTCGCGCCCAGCGAGCGCACCAGGTCGGCCTTGGCCGCGCTGCAGACGGCCGTCACCTCCGCGCCGAGCGCCTTCGCGATCTGGACGGCGTAGGTGCCGACGCCACCCGAGGCGCCGATGACGAGGACGCGCTGGCCGGGGCTCACCCGTCCGGCGTCTCGCAGCGCCTGCAGTGCCGTGGCGCCCGAGATCGGCAAGGTGGCGGCGGCAGCGACGTCGGTCCCGAAGGGCTTGCGAGCCAGCCGGGTGACCGGCACGGTGGCGAGCTCAGCGAACGACCCTCGCGCCGTGCCGATCACCTCGTCGCCGACCGCGAACGCGTCGACGCCCTCTCCGACGGCTTCGACCACCCCGGCGACGTCGCGGCCGAGCACCGGCTGCCGCGGCGCACGCCAGCCGAACAACGGCCGCACCAGGAGGGGGAGGCCGGCCATCAGGTGCCAGGTGCCGCGGTCGACGCCGGCGGCGCCGACCCGCACCAGGACCTCACCGCGGCCGGCGACGGGCTCCGGGACGTCCGTCAGCTCGAGCTGCTCGGTGCCGCCGTACCCGCGTTGGGTCACTGCTCTCATGTCCGCTCCAGACTTACGCCGTAAGGTTGATGAGCGCCACAGTAGGCTTACGGTGTAAGAATCGTCAAGAGGAGGCTGCTGGATGTCCCCCAAGCACGCTCACGACCGTCGTCCGGCGCTCACCCGCGAAGGGGTGCTGGCCGCGGCGGTCACCGTGGCCGACGCCGAGGGCCTGCCGGCGCTGTCCATGCGCTCGCTGGCCCGGCAGCTGGGGGTCGAGGCGATGTCGCTGTACCACCACGTCCGCAACAAGGAGGACCTGCTCGACGGCATGGTCGACGCCGTCTTCGCCGAGATCCACACGCCGGTCGTCGGGGGGGAGTGGATGGCCGAGATGCGCGCGCGCTCCCGCTCTGGCCGCGCCGTGCTCAAGCGGCACCCGTGGGCCGTGGGGCTGATGGACTCGCGTCGCGCTGCGGGGTTCGAGACCCTGCACCACCACGACGCCGTGCTCGGCTGTCTGCGTGAGGCCGGGTTCTCGTTGCTGCTGGCCGGCCACGCGTTCGCCCTGCTGGACGCGCACCTGTACGGCTTCCTCGTCCAGGAGCTCAGCCTGCCGTTCGAGGGCGAGGCCGATCTCGCCGCGCTGGCCGAGCAGATCATGACCGCGTTGCCCGAGGGGCAGCTGCCGTACTTCCGCGAGTTCACGCTCGAGCGCGCGCTGCAGCCGGGCTACGACTTCGGGGAGGAGTTCGAGGTCGGGCTCGACTTGGTGCTCGAGGGACTGGCCGGCCGGCTCGCGGCGCAGGGTGGATCTGTTGACGAGGCGCGTCGACCGCGCTAACGTACAACCAAATGGTTGTAGATCAAGCACTCACCGACGCCGAGGTCGACCGGATCTTCCAGGCCCTCGCCGACGCGACCCGTCGCGACATCGTCCGCCGCACCCTCATGGGTGAGGCGACGGTCTCGCGGCTGGCCCAGGACTACGACATGTCGTTCGCCGCGGTGCAGAAGCACGTCGCGGTCTTGGAGAGGGCGGGTCTGGTGACCAAGGAACCGCAGGGTCGCGAGCGTCTCGTGCGAGGCAACCCCGCCGCCATCCGGCGCGCCCAAGCGCTCCTGGACACCTACGAGCAGCTGTGGAGGTCGCGGATCGCGCGACTCGACGCGTTGCTCGACGACGACGACCAGTGACCCGCCACGAACCCACGCGCACCAACGTCTCGAGAGGACCCACTGCCATGCCGATCACCTCGGTCCACAAGGACCCAGAAGCCCTCACCATGACCGTCGTCGCCGACTTCGCGGCTCCGCTGCAGCGGTTGTGGGACGCCTACGCCGACCCTCGCCAGCTGGAGCGGTTCTGGGGCCCGCCCACCTACCCGGCGACGTTCACCCAGCACGACATGTTCGCCGGCGGCCGATCCGCGTACGCCATGACCGGCCCGGAGGGTGACGTCTCCCGCGGCTACTGGGAGTTCCTGGACGTCAAGGCGCCGCACTCGTTCGAGGTGCGCGACGGGTTCAGCCTCCCCGACGGCACGCCCAACACCGCCATGCCGTCCATGCGCATGACCTTCGAGTTCGAGAGCACCGTCGGCGGCTCGCGTCTCACCACCACCACCTTCTTCAACACCGCCGACGAGCTCGAGCAGCTGCTGGGCATGGGGATGGAAGAGGGCATGCGCCAGGCCATGGGTCAGATCGACGACGTCCTCGCCGACCTGCGCACCTTCGCTGCCGACCTGCCCGCCGCCGCCCAGGTGCTCAGCGACACGCAGGTGCGCGTGGCCCGCGTGATCCGGGGCAGCGTCGAACAGGTCTGGGACGCCCACCACGACCCGGAGCTCTTGCGGCAGTGGCTGCTGGGCCCGGACGGCTGGTCGATGCCGACGTGCGAGAGCGCCACCGAGGTCGGCCAGACGTACCGCTACGTCTGGCAGCAGGACGGCGGTGGGGCCACCTTCGGTTCCACCGGCGAGCTGCTCGAGGTGGCGGCGCCGCACCGGGCCGTGACGACCGAGCGGATGCACGGCGACGGCATCCCGGACGACGCCCCCGGCACCCTCAACGAGCTCACGCTGACCCCGGCGGAAGGCGGCACGCTGCTCACGCTCGTCATCACCTACCCGGACGCCCAGACTCGCGACATCGTCCTGGGCACCGGCATGGTCGGCGGCATGGAGACCAGCTACGCGCGGCTCGAAGGCATCCTGGCGGCGTGACGGTCGGACGTCGGCCCGCCCGGTGCGGGCCCGACGTCGGGTCAGCCGCGCAGGCCGTACGTCAGGACGGCGTTGCCGGCCGGGGTCGTCGTGCCATCCAGCAGGGTGAGCCGCGTCAGGGGCACCGACTCGTCGAACAGCCGGCGGCCCTCGTCGGTGGCGACGGGGTGGACGGTCAGGGTCAGCGCGTCGACCAGCCCGGCCAGGAACAGCGACCGGATGGTCTCGATGCCGCCGGTCACGGCGATGTCGCCCTCACCCTCCTGCTGGAGTCGGCGCACGTAGTCGACCGGGTCGCCGTTCACCACCGTGCTGTTCCAGCCCAGGTCGCCGCTGAGGGTGCTGGTCACCACGTGCTTGGGCACGCGGTTGATGAACGACCCGAACGGGTCGTCGTTGCCCGGCCAGTACTGCGACCACTCCTGCCACAGCTTGCGGCCGATCACGACGTCGGTGACGCCGTGGATCGCCTGGCCCATCAGCTGGCCCTCCTCGGGGCCGAACGCGTCGAACTGGAAGAGGTTCGGCGACTCCACGACGCCGTTGACGGAGGAGAACAGGTGGGCGGTGGTCCTGCGAGTCATGGTGGTCACGCCTCTCGAGCGGGTGTCGGACACCGGGTAGACCTACGGAGCCTGCCGAACTGATCGGTCGGCCGCAGTGCGCTGGGTGCGGTGGTGGCGTGCCGCGATGGCGAGCAGCGCCCGCGCGGGCCCGTTCGGTCGGTGCCCTGCGGGCCACACCACCCGAAGCCGACGCGAGAGCTGGACGCCGGACACGGCCACCTCCACCAGCGTGCCCGCGGCCAGGTCGTCGTGCACCGCCAGGTCGCTCAGGACGCCAGGCCCCGCCGCGGCCAGGACGGCGGCACGCACCGCGGTGGTTGTCGACAGCTCGAGCAGGGGAGTGGCGAGCGGCGAGTACGTCGCGAGCGCCGTCTCGAAGGCCTGTCGCGTGCCGGACTCCGGCTCGCGCTGCACCAGGCGCGTAGTGGCCACCTCTTGCGCCGCAACGGGTGCGCGGCGCCGCGACCACGGATGACCGGGGGGCACGACGACCACGAGCCGGTCGCGAGCGACGATCTGCGACGACAGGCCGGCGGACGCGACGCGCGGCCCCTCGACGAAACCGACGTCGGCGGCCCCCGACGTCACGGCGTGCTCGACCTGCGTGGAGTTCATGGCCGACAGTCGCACCGTCACTTCCGGGCTGTCGGCGGCGAGGCGGACGAGCCAGGCGGGCAGCAGGTGCTCGGCCACCGTGAAGCTGGCCGCGACGCGCAGCCGGCCCTCCTGGTCGGCGCGCAGCGAGGCGATGCCCGTGCCGAGAGCGTCGGCCGCGCGCAGGACCTCCTCGGCCCAGCCCGCGACCAGCGAGCCCTCGGCGGTCAGTGACGACCCCCGCGAGCCGCGACGCACCAACGCGAACCCCACCAGCCGCTCCATGCCCTGGATCCGCGCGCTCACCGCTGGCTGGCTGATCCCGTGCTCCGCCGCGGCGCGCCCGAGGCTGCCCGTGGCGGCGACGCGCAGCAGCAGCTGGAGGGAGTCCAGGTCCGGGACGCGATGCAGACTCATCAGCCCAGTGTAGGTCTGCCCATCAGCCTGGCTGATGGATCGATCGAGGCGAGCCGGCTACCGACGACACCTCTCGCCGGCCAGGCTGGTGAGCGTGGAGGAGAACCGTGCACACCCGGGGCGGCTGAGCGGCCCGCTGACCGCGCTGCCCGGCCTCGCGGCCGTCGCCGTGGCGACCGTGGCGGCGTACGGCGTCACCTGGCTGGTGCCGGCCGTGAACCCCTCGACCGCCGCCGTCGTCATCGGCGCGCTCGCGGTCAACCTCCGCCTGCACCACCCGGCGCTGCGTGCCGGCACCCGAGTGGCCTCGCACCGCGTGCTGCGCGTCGCCGTCGTCCTGCTCGGGCTGCAGCTGGCGGTGGGCCAGCTCGCGCACCTCGGGGTGGCCGGTCTGGCGCTGGTCGCCGTGACCGTCGCCATCACCTTCACCGGCACCCGGCTGCTCGGCCGGGTGCTCGGGGTGTCGCGGGAGCGCTCGCTGCTCGTCGCGACCGGCTTCTCGATCTGCGGCGCGTCGGCGGTCGCCGCCATGGAGGAGGTCGCGGGTGGTGACGACGAGGACACCGCGGTGGCCGTGGCCCTCGTGACGCTGTGCGGCAGCATCGCGATCTTCCTGCTGCCGGCCCTGCGCGGCCCCCTCGCCCTGGACCCCGCCTCCTTCGGCAGCTGGGTCGGCGCCAGCGTGCACGACGTCGGGCAGACCGTCGCCACCGCGAACCGCGTGCCGGGCGCGCTCACCGCCGCCGTCGTCGTCAAGCTCAGCCGCGTCGTCCTGCTCGCGCCGATGGTGATCGGTGTCGCCGCGCTGCGCGGCCGCCGCTCGGACGCGGCTCCACGGGGTCGTCGTCCGCCGCTGGTGCCGCTGTTCGTCCTGGGCTTCCTCGCGGCGATCGCGCTGCGCAGCACCGGGTTCGTGCCGTCCGCGGCGCTGTCGGTCGCGCGCAGCGCGCAGCAGGTGCTGCTCACCGCGGCCCTGGTCGGCCTCGGCACCGGCATCCGGTGGGCGACGCTGCGGCGGGCGGCGGGCCGGTCGCTGGTCCTCGCGTTGTGCAGCTGGGTCATCGTCGCCGGGGTGTCGTACGCCGGCGTGACCACGCTGGCTCATCCCCGCATGACGTCGACCTCGTCCCAGTCGTAGACCATGCGCGCGCTGAGGGCTCGCAGGGGTGCGTCCCAGCGCTCGCGCAGCGCGACGTACTCGCGGGCGCCCTGCTCGAGGTCCGGCACCAGCGAGACCCCGGCGGACCGCAGCTCGGCCGCGCACTCGCGGTAGCGCCGCTCCCAGTCGGCGCGCTCGCTCTGCGTGGCCTGCCGTGGTGGCACCTGCGGCACGAGCTCCTCGAGCGCCTCCAGCCCGGACGCC
Organism: uncultured Actinomycetota bacterium; assembly: GCA_963816695.1. Lineage (GTDB taxonomy): Bacteria > Actinomycetota > Actinomycetes > Actinomycetales > Angustibacteraceae > Angustibacter. Next base: position 449,760 of record CAWFLV010000001.1, on the reverse strand, counting down.
TCCAGCTGGTACGCGCCGGACGAGCGGATGAGCCCGCGGTAGCCGTCCGCGGCGAGGCACGACCGCACCAGAGTGACGCTCTCGAGCGCGATCAGCAGCAACCGGGGCAGCGCGTAGCGGTGCTCTCGGAAGTGGAAGTAGCGCAGCACCGGGTACGACCGATGGGTCTCGAAGGTGTGAGTCAGGAACTGCGCGATCGACGACAGCTCCTGGCGCGCCTGCGGCAGCTCGCCGTCGTCGGTGAGGCCGACGAGCAGCTGCACGGGGACGCCGGTGCCGAAGGTGCGGTGGTGCAACGCCGCCGCGAAGCTCTTGCGGGAGACCAGGGCGCTGTAGATCGACAGGAAGTACGTGAGCACCATGGTGAGCACGCTGAAGCCCACGCCCGCCTCGACGACGGTGAGAAGGCGGTAGGCCCCCGTGGTCGCGACGACGTCGCCCGTGCCGAGCGTGGTGAGCGCGAAGCCGCTGTAGTACAGCGCCGTGTCGAACCCCGTGTCGGTCGGGCCCGTCGCGGCCTTGACGGCGTGACCCAGCGCGGGCTGGAACACCAGGGCCCAGCCGACGAGGAGCACGCTCACCCAGATGAAGATCGTCCCCGTGATCTGCACCGGGCCGCTGTAGGCGAGGAACCGACGTCGCCTCGAGGGCCCCATCCGCCGGCCCAGTGCGGCGAAGCACCACCACGTCCACCGCGAGAACGGACGGCGCACGGGCCCGTGCCCGCTGGCCGGGAACAGCACCGTGAAGAACACGTCGGTGAGCACGACCAGCACCAGGGCGAACCCGAGCGCCTGCACCGCGCGGCCTGCGAAGGTGATGACGTCCACGTCTCCCTCGTGCCCACCGCGGGGCCCGCCATGCGCCGCACGACCGCCTCTGCGCGCATCTTCTTGACTCGTTCAAGAAAATGCGCGAGGCTTCGATCGTGCCGACGACCACCGACTACGAGGGCATGCTGCGCACGGCGCGGCTGCGGGTCACGCGCCCGCGCCTCGCGGTCCTGGCGGCGGTGCACGACCTGTCGCACGCCGACACCGACGCGATCATCGACGCCGCCCGCGCCAGCCTCGGCGACGTCTCGCACCAGGCCGTCTACGACGTGCTGAGGGCCCTGACGGCGGCGGGGCTCGTGCGGCGGATCCAGCCGTCCGGCTCAGTGGCCCGCTACGAGAGCCGGGTGGCCGACAACCACCACCACGTCGTGTGCCGCTCGTGCGGCGCCATCGCCGACGTCGACTGCGCGGTCGGCCACACGCCGTGCCTGACGGCATCCGACGACCACGGTTTCGCTATCGACGAGGCCGAGGTCACCTACTGGGGTCTGTGCCCCGACTGCCGCTCTGCGGCTTGACCACCCACCCCACCCAGCGAAGGAGCGCGACCGACGTGTCTGCCAGCGAGAGCGAGAACCCAGCCATCCCGGCCCCCGAGCCGGCGACGCCTGCCCGGCCCCGCACCAACCGCGACTGGTGGCCGAACCAGCTCGACCTGAAGGTCCTCAACCAGCACGCGCCGCAGCCCACGCCGATGGACGACGACTACGACTACGCGCGCGAGCTGGAGTCCCTCGACGTCGAGGCGCTGAAGCGCGACGTCATCGACCTGATGACGACGTCGCAGGACTGGTGGCCCGCCGACCACGGCCACTACGGCCCGCTGTTCATCCGCATGAGCTGGCACTCCGCCGGCACCTACCGCATCCAGGACGGCCGCGGTGGCGCTGGTGACGGCGCGCAGCGCTTCGCGCCGCTCAACAGCTGGCCCGACAACGTCAACCTCGACAAGGCCCGCCGCCTGCTGTGGCCGATCAAGAAGAAGTACGGCAAGCAGCTGTCCTGGGCGGACCTGCTGGTGTTCGCGGGCAACTGCGCCTTGGAGTCCATGGGCTTCGAGACGTTCGGGTTCGCGTTCGGCCGCGACGACGTCTACCAGCCGCCGGAGGTCATCTGGGGACCGGAGGACAGCTGGCTCGGCGACGAGCGCTACGCCGGCGACCGCGAGCTGCAGGGCCCGCTGGGCGCCGTCCAGATGGGGCTGATCTACGTCAACCCAGAGGGTCCCAACGGCAACCCCGACCCGCTCGCGTCGGCGCGCGACATCCGAGAGACGTTCCGCCGCATGGCGATGAACGACGAGGAGACCGTCGCCCTCATCGCCGGTGGCCACACCTTCGGCAAGACGCACGGTGCCGCCAAGGCCGACTACGTCGGGCCCGAGCCGGAGGCCGCCCCGCTGGAGGCCCAGGGCCTGGGCTGGAAGAACACCTACGGCACCGGCACGGGCGACGACACGATCACGTCCGGCCTCGAGGTCACCTGGACCTACCACCCGACGCGCTGGGACAACGAGTTCTTCCACATCCTGTTCGGCTACGAGTGGGAGCTCATGGAGTCGCCGGCGGGCGCCAAGCAGTGGCGGCCGAAGAACAACGGCGGCGCCGACATGGTGCCGATGGCTCACGACGCCACCAAGCGGCGCGAGCCCCGGATGCTCACCTCCGACCTGGCGCTGCGCTTCGACCCCGCCTACGAGAAGATCTCCCGCCGGTTCCTGGACGACCCCGAGGAGTTCCGCCTGGCCTTCGCCAAGGCCTGGTACAAGCTGCTCCACCGCGACATGGGGCCGGTCACGCGCTACCACGGGCCCTGGGTGCCGGAGGCCCAGCTCTGGCAGGACCCCGTGCCGCCGGTCGACCACGAGCTCGTCGACGACGCGGACGTCGCGTCGCTCAAGGAGAAGGTCCTCGCGACCGGGCTGACGACGAGCCAGCTCGTCGGCACCGCGTGGGCGTCGGCGGCCACCTTCCGTGGCACCGACAAGCGCGGTGGCGCCAACGGTGCGCGCATCCGCCTCGAGCCGCAGCGCAGCTGGGCGGTCAACGAGCCCGACCAGCTCGCCACGGTGCTGTCGACGCTCGAGCAGGTGCAGAGCGACTTCAACGGCGCGCAGCAGGAGGCGCAGTCCGGCAAGCGGATCTCGCTCGCCGACCTCATCGTGCTGGGTGGTGCGGCGGCGGTCGAGAAGGCCGCACGGGACGCCGGGCAGGACGTCACCGTGCCGTTCACCCCGGGCCGCACCGACGCCACGCGGGAGCAGACGGACGCCGAGTCGTTCGAGGTGCTCGAGCCTCGCGCCGACGGCTTCCGCAACTACGTCCGCGACGGCGAGAAGCTCTCGCCCGAGACGCTGCTGCTCGACCGCGCCAACCTGCTGACGCTCACGGCCAACGAGATGACGCTGCTCGTCGCGGGGATGCGAGCGCTCGACGCGAACGCCGGCCACGCGCCGCACGGTGTCTTCACCGACCGGCCCGGTGCGCTGACGAACGACTTCCTCTCGCACCTGCTCGACCAGGGTGTGGAGTGGAAGGTGTCGGAGGCCGTGGAGGGCGTCTACGAGGGTCGCGACCGCGCCACCGGCGACGTGAAGTACACGGCGACCGCCGTCGACCTCGTCTTCGGAGCGAACTCCGAGCTGCGGGCGATCGCCGAGGTCTACGGCGCCGACGACGCGCAGGGCACGTTCGTGCGCGACTTCGTGGCCGCGTGGGACAAGGTCATGATGCTGGACCGGTTCGACGTCGCCTGACGCGTGAGGCACCGGGCCGCCCGGGTGGCGATCTTCAGCCACCCGGGCGGCCCGCGGCGTCAGGTCGGCAGCTGCGCCACCGTCTTCTCCAGGCCGGCGCGGGCCTCGCGCAGCAGCGGCGACGGCGGCATCTCGTCGATCAGCCGCCCGGCGGTGTGCAGGTCGTCCAGCAGCTGCTGCCGCAGCTCGTCGTCAGCCTGCGGCAGCACGGCCTCGTACGCCTCCAGCGCCCGCGCCGTCACCATGTGCTGGTGGGCCTCGTGCGCGACCACCAGCATCGAGTAGAGGCCGGCCCGCAGCCGGTCGAGGTACTCGTCCACGAAGACGACGGGCAACGGGTCGCCCGCCGGCTCGTCCCCGGCCGCGCGCCGCGCCATCAGGTCCTGCAGGACGTCGACGCCCTCCCGGGCCACCTGCGGGCTGTGCTTCGACGACGACCCGCTGGTCCAGGCGATGTTGACGACCTCGTCCACGCCGGTGCACGGGTCGCGGTCGAGGTCGCGGCGCTTGTCGACGACGACGGCCTCGTCCACGGCCGCGGCCACCTGGTCGGCGGTCTCGCCGGTGACGCCGTGGATCGTGGCCACCGTGTCGCCGAACGCGACCTGCGTGCCCAGCGACTTGCGCAGCCGCACCTCGGCGAGCGGCGCGTCGTCCAGCGCCGGGGCGAGCCGGTCGAGGTCGATCCAGGCCACGTAGCCGGTGCGGTCAGCGGTGCAGACGCGCTCGGCCGGTGCGGATGAGGACGGCGTCCGCAACGTCCGCTGGACCAGGGCGCCCTGGCGCTCGCGGGCGCGCAGGACGCGGTCGTGGATCTGGCGCATGACGTTGGTGGGTCGCATCTGGTCGATCGTCACGTAGACCAGCACCAGCAGCAGGATCATCCCGACGACGGTCAGCACCGTCGCCACCGCTGCCCCGATGATCGGCGGGGTGCCGTCCTGCACCGCGACCATGACGACGTAGGCGAACAGCGACAGCCCGACGAAGAACCCGAGCAGCAGCTGGTTGGTGCGCCGCCGCACGAACTGGTCGAAGACCACCGGCGAGAGGTTCGAGGCCGTCTGCTGCACGGCGAGCAGCAGCACCGAGAACGTGATCGAGGTGACGGTCAGCAGCCCCGTCGCGATGGCCTGCAGGGCGGTCGCCGAGGCCTGCTTGCCCACGACGGTGCCGAGCGCGTCCCTGGTGCTCGACAGGAAACCCAGGGTCCCCTGGTCGGCGGCCGCGGACACCGCAGCGAGCACGATGAAAGCGGCGACGACGAGCGCGGGCACGAGCGCGAACTCACGCAGCGCGCGGTTGAAGGTCTTCCGGCCGCCGTGAGCGGTGGGTCCCGGCGGATCCCCGGGCGCTCGCCGCAGCGGACGCCCCGCACCGTGCAGGGACGTCGCGCCGGTCGTCGAGGTCTGGCCCACGACGACGATGGTCGCAAGCCACGCGTCCGCTCGCACGTCGGAGCCCGCCCGGAGGCCCCGCCCGGATGCCCGGCCCGGATGCCCCGCCCGCGGAAGCACCCTAGGGTCGGACGCGACGCGGACCCCGGCGACCGGAGGTGAGGGTGTGGCGGGATCCCCGTACGTGAGCCTGCTGGCCGCGGCATCCGCTGCCGTGGTCATGGTCGCCGTCGTGTACGTCGTCGGTCGGCTGACGGCGGTGTGGCCGACGGCGCACGTGAGCCTGCCGTTCCAGTCGGGCTGGCGGCCGCAGGAGCACGCGCTGTCGCGCTTCCACGCGCGGTGGTACCCGCTGACGCTGGTGTTCTTGGCCTTCGACGTCGAGATGCTGTTCATGTACCCGTGGGCCCTGGTCGTCGCCTCCGTCGGCTGGTCGGCCGTCGTCGAGATGTTCGCCTTCCTCGGGGCGCTGATGCTGGCGGTCCTCTGGGCCTGGCGTGAGGGGGCGCTGCGATGGGTGTGATGGCTGCGATGGCCGGGCTCGCGACGTCGCGCGTGCACGTCCTCGCGGTCGAGGTCCCCGGCTGGTGGTCGACCCGAGTCGAGGTCGAGCGCGACGTACGCGCGCGCGGCTGGTCCCTCGCGCTGTCACCGGCGGACGCGGACGCCCTGGTCGTGTGCGGTCGCCCGGCCGAGGGGCTGCGCGAGGCGACCGAGCGGGTGTGGGAGCAGCTGCCCGGCCCGCGGGCGCGCACCGAGGTGCTCGCGTCGGCCGGGGTCGCCGTCGCGCTCGACGACGTCCTGCGCCGGCTGCGCGACACGCCCTCCCAGACCGCCGACGCGCGTGAGCGGCCCGCGGCGACCGACATGGACCACGGCGACATGGACCACGGCCACATGGACCACGGCGACATGGGCCACGGCGACACGGAGATGTCACCGCACGGCATCCCGCTGGCGTCCGGGACTGCCGACCGCGACGGCCTGGAGATGGACGTGCTGCACCTGCCGCTCGGACCGGTGCTGCCGCAGTGGCCCGCCGGGATGGTGCTGCGCTGCACGCTGAGCGGGGACGTCGTCACCGAGGCCGCGGTGGAGGTGCTCGCCGGGGGCCCGGTCGAGGCCGCCTCCGACGACCTCGCTCACCAGCACCTGGGTGTGGCCCGTCGCGTGGACGCCGCCTGCCGCGTCCTGGCGCTGGCCGGTTGGGACGACGAGGCCACTCGGCTGCGGGTGGCCCGGGACGCCTTGTGGCACGACGGAGCGACGTCGACAGCGGTGCGTGCGCTGGCGCGCTCGAGCGCGCGCGTGCGACGCTCGCGCACCCTGGCCTGGATGCTGCGCGACCTCGGTCGCGTCACGGCAGACCGGGCCGGGGGCCTCGACCTGCCGGACTGCGTGCACGGCGACGTGCACGACCGGCTGCTCGCCATGCTGGACGGAGCCGCCGCCGGCCTCGGCGGTGACGGACGCGTCGCCGTCGCGCCTCCCGCGGCCCTGATCGGGCTGCTGCCGTCCCTCGTGACGGGGCTCGACCTGGCGGCGGTCCGGCTGGTCGTGGCGAGCCTCGACGTGCGCGTCGACCAGCTCGCCGAGGTCGAGGAGGTCGTGCCCGGATGACCGCCGACGTCGCGTGGTCCGTGCTGGCCCTGCCCGTCGTGATGCTGCTCGCCCTGGCCGCGGCGTCCTGGGACGCCGTCCTCGCCGGGCGAGCGGCGGGGACGTCGCCCGGCACCGGCGTCGTCCGGCCGGTGGCGGAGGCGGCCCGGCTGATGCGGCAGCGCCGCCGCACGACCGTCGCCGCCGACAGCCTGCTGTGGCGCACGGGTGGCGCCGGGCTGGTCGTCACCGCCGCGCTCATGGTCGTCGTCGTGCCCCTGGGCGACCGCGTCGTGGCCGACCTGGACGTCGGCATCGTGTGGTTCAACGCCATGGACGTCGTGGTGTGGGCGCTGGTGTGGCTGGCGGGCTGGGGGCCCAACAGCACGTACGGTCTCGTCGGCGGGTACCGGTTCCTCGCGCTGGCGCTCGGCTACGAGCTGCCGCTGATGTTCGCGCTGACGGCGCCCGCGGTCGGCGCGGGCAGCCTGCGCCTGGCCGACGTCGTCACTGCGCAGCAGGGCCTGTGGTTCGTGGTCTGGATGCCGGTGGCCTTCGCCGTGTACTGCCTGGGGGTCGTGGCCTTCTCGGTCACCGGACCCTTCGCGGTCGCGGCCGGCTCCGACGTCGCGGGTGGCGTGCGGGCGGAGCTGTCCGGGGTCGACCGGCTGCTGTTCGAGGCGGGGCGCTACGCGCTGCTGGCCGCGGGCGCCGCTTTCGCGGTGCCGGCCTTCCTGGGTGGCGGTGCCGGCCCGGTGTTACCGCCCTGGCTGTGGGTGGTGCTCAAGGCGTTGCTGCTGCTGGCGGTGCTGGTCGCCGTCCGCCGCCGGCTGCCGGCGATCCGGCCGGACCGGTTCGTCGAGCTGGGCTGGCTCGTCGCCCTGCCGGCGGTGCTCGCGCAGCTGCTCGTGGTCGCTGTCGTCGTCGTGGTGAGGAGCTGAGCCGCCGTGGCCGCAGACGTGCTGTTCTGGGTCCTCGCCGTGGTCGCCGTCGCCTCGGGTGCGGCGGTGTTCCGCGTGGACTCGATGGCCCGCGCCACCTACGCGCTCGCGGTCTCGTTCGTCGCCGTCGGGCTGGCGCTGCTGCTGGTCGACCTGCACTACGTCGGCGTGGTGACGGTGCTGATGATGGTCATGGAGATGGCCGTGATGGCCGTCTACATGGTCATGTTCATGGGGATGAACCCGGCGCTGATGCCGATGTCCATGGTGCACGACCAGCGCAAGGCCCTGGTGGCCGCTGTCGGGTGCTTCGTGGTCCTCGGCGCCGGCGCCCTGTTGGTGCCGTGGCCTTCTCGCGCAGCGGTTCCCGACGCCGACCCGACGGCTGCGCTCGGGCAGGCGCTGATGGGCTCGAAGATGCTCGTGATGATGGCGGTCAGCCCGGTGATGGTCGCCACGATCGTCGCTGGCGTCGCGCTCGCCAACCCGCGCGGCCGGTACGACCGGCTCGGCGACGACCTGCGCCGTCGTCCGGCGGACGACCCGCAGCGTGGGGGAGTGGGCCGATGACCTTGCAGGCAGTGCTCCTGGTGGCCGCCGCGCTGTTCAGCGTCGGCCTGTACGGCGCCATCTCCCAGCAGGTCGTGGTGATGGTGATGATGGGCCTGGAGCTGATGATCAACGCGGTGGTGCTCGCGGCCGCGGCCGTCTGGTGGTTCCTCGCACCTGCGCCCACCGGGCAGGTGCTGCTGCTCGTGGTCCTCGCCGCGATGACGCTCGAGATGGCGATGGGGTTCGCCGTCGCGACGCTGCTGCACCGCTCGCGGGGAGCCGACATGACCGACATGGCGACGGACCTGTCGCGATGACGGCGCTGCTGTGGGTCGTCGTCCTGCTGCCGCTCGCCTGCGGCGCGGCGCTGTGCCTGCTCGGACGCCGGGTGGCCGGCGCCGCAGCACCGGCCGCGGCGGTCGCTGCTGCCGCAGTCACTCTGGCCGTCGCGGGCGTCGTGGCAGTGGGCCGCCCGTCCGCTGACGCGCCGTTCGTCGCCGGCGCGACGTTCGGGCTGGCCGTCGACGGACTCTCGGCTGTGGTGCTGCTCACCGTGACCGCGGTGACCCTGCTCGTGCTGGTGTTCGCTGCCGTTGAGATCCGCCAGGCCAGGGCGCGGTTCAACGGGTTGATGCTCCTGTTCGAGGGAGCCGTCGTCGTCACCGTCCTGGCCACGAACCTGCCGACGCTGCTGGCGGCGTGGGAGGTCATGGGCGCGACGTCCTACGCCCTCATCGGGTTCTGGTGGCGCGACGAGCACCGGGTCGCCTCGGGCGCCGTCGCCTTCATCACGACGAGGGCGGCCGACCTCGGCCTGTACGCCGCGGCGGCCGCTGCGCTCGCCGGTGGCGGGTCGCTGACCCTCGCCGAGCTCACCGGTGCCAGCCCGGGCTGGCGGTCCGTCGTCGCCGCGGGCCTGCTGCTGGCGGCCCTCGGCAAGGCGGCCCAGCTGCCGTTCTCGTTCTGGCTCTCGCGCGCGATGGAGGGCCCGAGCCCGGTCAGCGCGCTGCTGCACTCCGCGGCCATGGTGGCCATGGGCGGCTACCTGCTGCTGCGCGTGTCGCCGCTGCTCGACGTCACCGGCTGGACCGCCGACGTGGCAGCGTGGGTCGGTGCCGCCACCGCCGTGATGCTCGGGGCGGTGGCGCTGGCGCAGCGTGACCTCAAGCAGCTGCTGGCGGCGTCCACGGCGTCCCAGCTCGGCTTCGTCGTGGCGGCGGCCGGCGTCGGCGCCGTCGCCGGCGGGGCCGCGCAGCTCGTGGCCCACGCCGCCACGAAGGCGTTGCTGTTCCTCGCTGCGGGCGCCTGGCTCAGTGCGCTCGGCACCAAGCAGCTCACCGCGCTGCGCGGCGTCGGGCGACGCTGGACGGGCCTCGGCGTCGCCGCGGGCGCTGGTCTGCTGTCGCTCGGAGGCGTTGCGCCACTGGCCTTGTGGGCCACCAAGGACGACGTCATCGCGGCAGCGCGGCAGACCTCCGTCCCGCTGTTCGTCGTGCTGCTGCTCGGTGCCCTGCTCTCGGCCGGGTACGCGGCGAAGGCGCTGGTGCAGGTCTGGCGCCTTCCCCTGCCCACGACCTCGGACGGCTGGGACGACGAGCGTCCGGGCAGCCGCAGCGTGCACTGGGCCCAGCGGCTGCCGGTGACCGTGCTCGCGGCCGGCGCGGTGTCGCTCGAGCTGCTCGTCCTCCCGCCGTTCGGCGGCCGGTTCCGCGCCGTGGTCGGCCGCCCGGGCGAGGCGGAGAGCTCGCCGGCGCTGATGCTGCTGACGGCGGCGGGCGCGCTCGCGGTCGTGGGCCTCGCGGTGGTGCTGGCCCGGCGTCCGCGGTGGCTGGAGCGGGCGCCCCGCCCGGCGTCGCTGGCGTCCTGGCTCTACCTCGAGCAGCTGTCGGACCGGATCGTCGTCCGCCCGGTGACCCTTGTGGCGCAAGGGCTCGCGCGGTTCGACGACGGCGTGCTCGACGCCGGCGTCGAACGGCTGGCGCGCCTGGCCGGTGCCGCCGCCCGCGGCTCGGCTCGGCTGGACGACCACGTCGTCGACGCCGCTGTCGAGCGGCTGGCGGCGGGTGCGCGCAGTGCCGGACGGCTGGCCCGTCGGCCGCAGACCGGCCAGCTCCACCAGTACTACCTGCAAGCCGTCGTGGTGCTCGCCGCGGCCTTCCTGCTCCTGATCGTGGTGAGGTGACGTGCTCAGCCTGGTCGTCTTCCTGCCCCTGGCCGCCGCGCTCGCGCTCGGCCTGGCCCGAGGCCTGCCCGCCGCAGCGGCGCGCTGGGCGTGGCTCGGCGTCTCCGCCGTCGAGGTCGCGCTCGTCGTCGTGGCCTGGCTCGGCTACCGCACCCCGCCCGCCGGCTCGCTGGCCTACGAGCAGCAGGTGCCCTGGATCCCGGGCGTCAACAGCAGCTACCACGTAGGGGTCGACGGGCTCTCGATGCCGCTCGTGGCGCTGACGGCCGTGGTGTTCCTCGCCTGCGCCGTGTACGCGCTGCGCGACGACGAACGGCCCCGGTCGCGCGCCGCGCTGTTCCTGTTCCTGGAGACCACGTGCCTCGGCCTGTTCACCGCAGCCGACCTGCTGGTGTTCTTCGTGTGGTTCGACCTGTCGATCGTGGCCATGTACCTCGTCATCGCGGGGTGGGGTCACGGCGACGCCGCGCGCTCGGCGCTGAAGTTCTTCCTCTACACGTTCCTGGGGTCGCTGGCGCTGCTGCTGGGCTTCATCGGGCTGTACGTCGCGGCGTCACCGCACACGTTCGACATGGTCGAGCTGGTGGCGCACCCCCCACTGGCCGGCACCGCGGGCGGGTTGGTCCTCGCGGCGATCCTGCTCGGTCTGGCCGTGAAGACGCCGACCTTCCCGTTCCACACCTGGCTGCCGCCGGCCCACACCGACGCCCCGGCGGTGGGTTCGGCGGTGCTGGCCGGTGTGCTGCTGAAGATGGGCACGTACGGCTTCGTGCGCATCGCCATGCCGATGCTGCCCGCGTCGTGGCGGGCGTGGTCCGGCGTGGTGCTGGCCGTCGGCATCGTCTCGGTGCTGTACGGCGCGCTCGTCGCCTTGGCGCAGCGCGACGTGAAGCGGATGATCGCCTACACCTCGGTGAACCACATGGGCTACGTCGTGCTGGCCGTCGGTGCCGCCGGCTTCGTCGGTGGCAGCGACGCCCACGCGCGGTCGGTGGCCGTCACCGGTGCGGTCACCCAGATGGTGAGCCACGGGCTGATCACCGCCGCGCTGTTCCTGCTCGCCGGCGTGCTCCACGACCGCGCGGGCACCTACGACCTCGACGCCTTCGGCGGCCTCGCCGGCCCGGCGCCGAGGTTCGCCGGCCTGCTCGCGGTGGGGGCGTTCGCCTCGCTCGGGCTGCCGGGCTTCAGCGGCTTCATCGCCGAGTTCCAGGTGTTCACCGGCAGCATCGCCGCCGCACCGGTGGCGCTCGTGGCGCTGCCCGGCATCGTCATCACCGCGGCGCTGTTCCTCATAGCGCTGCAACGCCTGCTGACCGGTCCCACGAGGGGACGGTCGACGGGATTCGTCGACCTTCGCGCCACCGAGACCTGGTCGGTGGTCCCGCTGCTGGCGCTGTCCGTGCTGATCGGCGTGCTTCCTCGGGTGATGCTCGACGTCGTCCAGCCCGCGGCCGAGTCCGTCGTCCAGCTGGTGGGCCGGTAGGTCGTGGGCCCCGCGTCGGAGGCCGCCATGGCCATGCACCCCATGGCCCTGCTGCCCGAGCTCTGCCTCGTCGTGGGGGCGCTCGCGGCCCTCGTGGGTGGCTCGTTCCTGCCCCGCCGCCGCCAGTGGGTGGCCCGGCTGCGTGGCGGTCGCGGCGCTGCTGGCCTCGGCGGCGGCGTCCGCCTCGGGGCTGCTGGCGGACGACCGGGTCGTCTACGCCGGCAGCTTCACGGTCGACACGGCGACCGGCGTGACCCGCCTCGTCGTGGCCGCCGCCACCCTGCTCGTCATCGGCCTCGGCGTCGACGAGCTGGACGCGTCCCCGCGGGAGAGCGAGACCTACGCCCTGCTGCTGCTGTCGGCGTGCGGCGCGATGCTCCTCGGCGGCACCAGCGACCTGCTCGTGCTCGCCGTGGCGTTCCTGCTGACGAGCGTGCCGCTGTACGGGCTGATCGGGCTGTCGCGGACGCCGGGTGCGGCCGAGGCGGCGATGAAGACCTACCTGCTCGGTGCCCTCTTCGGGATCGTGCTGCTCCTCGGCACCACCCTGCTCTTCGGGATGGCGCACGGCACCACCTACGCCGAGCTCGCGACGGGCCTCGTCGCGGCTCCGCGCGTCGTCCTCGCCTTCGGTGCGGTGGCGGTGCTCGCGGGTCTGCTCTTCGAGGCGGGCGCGGTGCCTGCGCACTTCTGGGTGCCGGACGCCGCGCAAGGTGCCGGCACGACCGCCGCCGCCTTCCTCACGACCGTCCCCAAGGTCGGCGCGCTCGTGGCGGCCTACCGGCTGGTCGACGCGCTCCCCCCGACGCTGCGATGGTCGCTGCTCGTCGGCGTCCTCGCGGTCGCGAGCATGACGCTCGGCAACCTCGCGGCCTACGCGCAGACCGACCCGCGACGGTTGCTGGGGTGGTCGACCGTCAGCCAGGTCGGCTACCTGCTGGTGCCGGTCGCCGTCGCCGGGCGCACCCCGCTCGCCCTCCCGGCGCTGCTGACCTACCTGGCCGCCTACGCCGTCACCAACCTCGGCGCCTTCGCCGTCGTGGCGTCGTTCCCCGAACGGCGCGAGCTCGGCGCCTTCCAGGGGCTCGGTCGCTCGCGGCCCCTGCTCGCCGGGGCCCTGCTCGTGGGCCTGCTGGGGTTGGTGGGCACCCCACCGACAGCAGTGTTCGCCGGCAAGGTGGTCGTGAGCGCCGCCGGGTGGGACGGCGGCGCCGCGTGGCTCGCCGTCGCGCTGGTGGTGAACTCGGTGGCCAGCCTCTTCTACTACCTGCGCTGGGTGGCGCCGCTCTACCGGCGCGGTCTCGGCGTCGAGCGGACGGCGCGCGGCGCGTTCGTGCCGCGCCCTTGGGCGGCGCGGGCCGCGGTGACGGCCGCCGTCGCGAGCGTGCTGCTCGGCCTGCTCACCGGGCTGGCCTGGCGCCTCGCCGCCTCGTGACCGACGCCTGACGACCGGCCGCGTCAACGCCGCGTCAACGCCGCGTCAGCATCCACCGCGGCCGCGTCAAGGCGCCGTCAAGACGACGGCGCGGGGTCGCCCGCGCACCGCAAGGTGGCTGCGTGACCACACTCATCACCGCCCCGAAGCGGATCCTGGTCGGCGAGCCGCTGCGCAACGAGCGGCTCGGCGAGACCCTGCTGCCCAAGAAGCTGGCGCTCCCGGTCTTCTGCAGCGACCCGCTGTCGTCGAACGCGTACGCGACCGAGGAGATCCTGCTCGTCCTCAGCCTGGGGGGCCTGTCGCTGCTTCACCTCGCTCCGTGGGTCGCTGCAGCGGTGATCCTGCTGCTCGTCGTCGTCGTGCTGTCCTACCGGCAGACCTGCCACGCCTACCCCAACGGCGGGGGTGCCTACGCGGTCAGCCGCGCGAACCTCGGGCCGGACGTCGCCCTCGTCGCGGCGAGCGCGCTGCTCGTCGACTACGTGCTCACGGTCGCGGTCTCCGTGGCGGCGGGAGTCGCGAACATCGTCTCGGCCTTCCCGGGGCTGGCGCCGCACGCCGTGCTGCTGAGCCTCGCCTGCGTCGGCGTGCTCGCGGTGATGAACCTGCGCGGGGTGCGCGAGTCGGGCACCGTCTTCGCGATCCCGACGTACGGCTTCGTCGCGTCGGTCTTCGTGATGCTGGCGGTGGGGGCCTACCGCGCGGCGTCCGGGCACCCGCCGGTCGCCGAGTCCGCCGGCTTCTCGGTCGTGCCGACCCACCACGTCTCCGGACTCCTCCTGGTCGCCCTCGTGCTGCGGGCGTTCTCGTCCGGCTGCACGGCGCTCACCGGAGTAGAAGCCGTCTCGAACGGCGTCCCGAGCTTCCGGCCCCCCAAGGCGCGCAACGCGGCGTCGACGCTCGCGATCATGGGCGGGCTCACGGTCGCCATGTTCGCCGGGATCACCGCGCTGGCGATGGTCTCGCGGGTGCACGTCGTCGACGACACCGCCCGGCTCGTCGGTGCACCGGCCGGCTACGAGCAGCGGACCGTGATCGCGCAGCTCGCCGGTGCCGTCTTCACGCACCAGTCCGTGGGGTTCTTCCTCGTGCAGGCCTTCACCGCGGCGATCCTGGTGCTGGCGGCGAACACCGCGTTCAACGGCTTCCCGATCCTCGCCTCGATCCTCGGCGGTGACGGCTACCTGCCGCGCCAGCTCCACCGCCGCGGCGACCGCCTGGTGTTCTCCAACGGCATCATCGTGCTCGCGGCGCTGGCCGGGCTGCTGATCGTCGCGTTCTCGGCGTCCACGACGCGGCTGATCCAGCTGTACATCATCGGGGTCTTCGTCTCGTTCACCTTGAGCCAGCTGGGCATGGTGCGGCACTGGACCGCCGAGCTGCGCCGGTCGCCGCGAGCCCAGCGCGCCCACCTGCACCGAGCCCGCGCCGTCAACGCCGTCGGCACCGCCTCGACGGCGCTGGTGCTGGTCGTGGTGCTGTTCACGAAGTTCACCCACGGCGCGTACATCGTCGTGATCGCGATGCCCCTGCTGTTCGCGCTGATGAAGGGCATCCAGCGGCACTACCGCCGGGTCGACAGCGAGCTGCTGCCGGGGCCGGCCGGGGTGACGCTGCCCTCGCGGGTGCACACGGTCGTCCTGGTCTCGAAGCTGCACGCCCCGACGCTGCAGGCCCTGGCCTACGCGCGCGCGACCCGCCCCACCACGCTGACGGCGCTCACGGTGCAGACCTCCCCGACGGAGACGGCCGCCCTGCGACAGCAGTGGCTCGAGCGCGACATCCCCGTCGACCTCGTCGTCCTGGACTCGCCGTACCGGGACGTCACCGGACCCGTGCTCGACCACATCGCCCAGCTGCGCCGGACCAGCCCTCGCGACGTGGTGGCCGTGTTCATCCCCGAGTACGTCGTCGGGCACTGGTGGGAGCACCTGCTGCACAACCAGTCCGCGTTGCGGCTCAAGGCGAGGCTGCTGTTCCGTCCGGGCGTGATGGTGACGAGCGTCCCGTGGCAGCTGCGGTCCGCGGACCTCGTGCGTGAGCCGGGTGACGGATCCGGTGACCCCAGCGCGTCGCGCCGTGCCACAGTCGGGTCGTGACCACCGCCTCCACCACCGGCGCCGAGCGGCCTGGTCCGCGGGCGCGTGGTGTCGTCGGTCGCCGGCGCGCAGCGGGGCTGGCTCTCGCCCTGGCGGGACTGCCGGCGTTGACGGCCGCGCTCGCAGCGGCCCGCGAGGACCTCGCCCTCGGCAGCGTGCTGCTGCTGTACGTCCTGCTCGTCGTCCTCGTGTCCGCGGTGGGCGGCATGGTGGTCGGGCTGCTCGCCGCGGTCGGTGCCTTCCTGCTGGCGAACTACTTCCTGACACCTCCGTTCCACACCTTCATCGTCGAGAGCCGCGACTCGGTGATCGCGCTGCTCGTCTTCCTCGCAGTGGCCGCGGTGGTCAGCGTGGTCGTCGACCTGGCCGCCGACCAGCGGGCGCGGGCGGTGCGCACCGAGCTGGAAGCGGAGGCGCTGGGTCGCGTGGCCGCCGAGCCGCTGAGCGGCCGCACGGCAGAGCACCTGCTCGCCGAGCTGGCCACGACGTTCGGCCTCACCTCCGTCGAGCTGCGCGACGCCGGTCACCCGCCGCGGGTGGTCGCGCGGTTCGGGCCGCCGGTGCAGGGTCGTGGCACGCTGCGCGTGGATGCGGGCGGTGGCCGCCAGGTGGTGGGCGACGGCCGCGAGCCCTTCGCCGAGGACCGCCGGCTGCTGAGCGGACTGGCCCACGCGGCCGGGCGGGCAGCGGACGCCGAGCTGCTCGCTGACGAGGCAGCGCGCGCCCGTCAGCTCGCCGAGGTCGACCGGTTGCGGGCGGCACTGCTGGCCGCGGTCGGCCACGACCTGCGGACGCCGCTCGCCACGATCAAGGCCGCGGTGACGACGCTCCGCCTCGACATCTCCCTGCCTGAGAGCGACCGCGCCGAGCTGCTCGCCTCGGTCGACACCTCCACCGACCGGCTCACCGACCTGGTCAGCGACCTGCTCGACCTCAGCCGGCTGCAGGCGGGGGCGGTGGTGATCGAGCTGGCTCCGGTCGCCGCTGACGAGGTGGTCGCGCGGGCGCTGATCGACCGTCACCTCGGCGCGGTCGACAACGACGTGCCGGACGACCTGCCCTACGTGCTCGCGGACGCCGGCCTGCTCGAGCGGGTGGTGGCGAACCTGGCGAGCAACGCCGTCGTGCACGCCGGGGGAGTGGTGCAGGTGGCGGGCCGCGCCCACGACGGCCGGGTCGACATCGCGGTCGTCGACCACGGCCCGGGCGTGCCGGCTGCGGACTGGCAGCGGATGTTCCTGCCGTTCCAGCGGCTCGGCGACCAGCCGGCCGGGCCGCACACGGGCCTGGGGCTCGCGATCGCCCGGGGCTTCACCGAGGCCATGGGTGGCACGCTCACGCCGTCGAAGACGACCGGCGGTGGCCTCACGATGACGGTCAGCCTGCCCGGCGCCGCGGCCGGGTCTCAGGGCGGCCCGGGATGAGCCGGGTGCTCGTCGTCGAGGACGAGGTGGCGCTGGGGCGCGCGCTCGCCATCAACCTGCGGGCGCACGGCTACGACGTCGAGACCGTCGCGGACGGCGCGTCGGCCCTGGTGGTGGCGGCGCGCCGTCCGCCGGACCTCGTGGTGCTGGACCTCGGCCTGCCCGACCTGGACGGGGTCGAGGTCGTCGAGGGGCTGCGCGGCTGGACGAGCGTGCCGATCCTCGTGCTGTCGGCCCGGCACGAGCAGAGCCAGAAGGTCGCGGCCCTCGACGCCGGCGCGGACGACTACGTGACCAAGCCCTTCGACCTCGTCGAGCTGCTCGCCCGGGTGCGGGCCGCGCTGCGGCGGTCGGCACCCGCGGCGGGGTCCGTGGCGCGCGTGGAGACGGCGTCCTTCACGATCGACCTGGCCGCGCACACGGTTGACGTCGGCGGCCGCGAGGTGCGCCTGACGCCGAACGAGTGGCACCTGCTGGAGGTGCTGGCCCGCCACCCCGGGCGGCTGGTCACCCAGCGCGAGCTGCTGCAGGAGGTGTGGGGGCCGCAGTACGGCAGCGAGTCGAACTACCTGCGCGTGTACGTCTCGCAGCTGCGGCGCAAGCTGGAGCCGGACCCTTCCCGCCCTCGCCACCTCATCACCGAACCCGGCGTCGGCTACCGCCTCGAACCCTGACCCTGCACCCCCTGACCCCGTCCCGCGCGTGCACCTTGTCACCGAAGTGCACGCCTGACCCCGTCCCGCGCGTGCACCTTGTCACCGAAGTGCACGCCTGGGGCGGGGTGGGGGTGCGGGGGTGGTGGGTGGGCGGGCACGGCTCGGGTAGCATGAGCAGCGCACCGGCCAGCGCCCTGCGGTCTCGTCACGAGCCCGACCCAGGGAGCCGCGGTCTCTGCATCGGCCGCCGCACGTCGGTGGCAGCCCGCGCGGCAGGTCCTCTGCCGCACCCGTCGGCGTCGCACGCCGCGGCACCTCGGGACCGCGTGAGGCGGTCCCGCGTCGTCACGTCCTGGAGCGCCCACGAGCGCCGGAGGAGGAGTCCTTGGCCGCACGAGGCCAGCGCGCAGCCACCACGTCGCGCACCAGCACCCGCGACCGTCGTCGCACCACCAAGCACACGGACGACGAGGGGCTGCTGCCCGTGCTCGCCAAGGCCGTGCGCGAGGTCGAGGGCCAGGCCCAGCGCGGGGCGATCCGCCGCGGTGGCCGCACCAAGTTCCAGGTCGTGGCCCTGCTCGTGCGTGAGGAGCGGGCCCGCGTCAAGGCCGACGGCGACGTCAGCGAGACCTTCCGCACCGAGCAGCTCAAGCGGCTGGACGGCATCGCCACGATCCTCGCCAAGATCGCGGCCCGCGACACCTCCCTGCTGGGGCTGCTCGCCGAGGACGCCTCCGTCACCGAGGACGCCCGCGAGCTCAGGCGCGAGATGATGCTGGACGCCGGGCTCGAGCCGCCCGAGGAGCCGGCCGAGCCCGAGCCGTCCACCGACCTGTCGGCGTCGCGCGGCGTCGTCCCCGTCTCGGTCCGCGCCCGCCAGCTCGCCAACCCGTTCCTGGAGCCGGACTACGAGGCGGCGGCCGAGAGCCGGCGACGCACCGGGCACCTGAACGGCTGGGAGCTGCTCGGGCCCCTGTTCCGGTCCTTCGAGCAGGGCGGGGCGTCGTCCTGCATGCAGCTGCCCGAGCCGAGCTCCTTGCAGGTCGTGGCCGGACGCCAGCTGATGCACCACCAGGCGCAGGTCGTGGCCGCGGCCGTGGCCGGACACCGCACCTTCCTGCTGGCCGACGAGCCCGGCCTCGGCAAGACCGCCCAGGCGCTGCTCGCCGCCCAAGCCACCGACGCCTACCCGCTGCTCGTCGTCGTCCCGAACGTCGTGAAGACCAACTGGGCCCGCGAGGTGGCGCTGTGGACGCCGAACCGCGTGCCCACGGTGGTGCACGGTGACGGCGACGACGTCGACGGCTTCGCCGACATCGTGATCGTCAACTACGAGATCCTCGACCGCCACGTCGGCTGGCTGGGGTCGTTCGGGTTCCGCGGCATGGTCGTCGACGAGGCGCACTTCATCAAGAACAAGTCCTCGCAGCGCTCGCAGAACGTGCTGCAGACCGCTGAGCGCATCCGGCACCGCATGGTCCGCCCGCTGATGATGGCGCTCACCGGCACACCCGCTCGTCAACGACATCGAGGACTTCCAGGCGATCTGGGAGTTCCTCGGCTGGATCGACGCGAAAGCGCCTCGCGCCGAGCTCATGGCCGCGCTGGAGGAGAACGGCTGGACGCCCGCCGACCCGCAGTTCTACCCGGCGGCGCGGTCCACCGTCATCGACTTCGGGATCGTGCGGCGCCGCAAGGCCGACGTCGCGTCCGACATCCCCGCCCGCCGGGTGGCCGACCTGCCGGTCGAGCTGGACGACGAGGCGGGCCGGTCGATCCGCGAGGCCGAGCGCGACCTGGCCCGTCGCCTGATGGCGCGCTACGACGCGGCACTGGCCGCGCGCTCGTCGTCGACGACCGACACCGACGGCATCGACCACGAGCTGGTCCGGGTCGTCGCCAAGGCCGAGCGCGACGCCGAGGCGTCCAGCTCGGGCGAGAACGTCTTCAGCCTCATGCGGCGCATCGGCCAGGCCAAGGCCGGCCTCGCCGCGGACTACGCCGGCCAGCTCGCGCGCAGCGTCGGCAAGGTCGTCGTCTTCGCCAAGCACATCGACGTCATGGACACCGCCGAGCAGACGTTCGCCCGGCGGGGCATGCGGTACGCCTCGGTGCGCGGCGACCAGACACCCAAGGCGCGGCAGGAGAACATCGACGCGTTCACCAAGGACCCCGACGTCCACGTGATCGTCTGCTCCCTGACGGCGGCCGGGGTCGGCCTGAACCTCCAGGTCGCCTCGAACGTCGTCCTCGCCGAGCTGTCGTGGACCGACGCCGAGCAGACCCAGGCCATCGACCGCGTGCACCGCATCGGCCAGACCGAGCCGGTCACCGCCTGGCGCATCATCGCCGCGCAGACCATCGACAGCCAGGTGGCGCAGCTGATCGACAGCAAGGCCGGTCTCGCGGCGCGGGCTCTCGACGGCTCCGACGAGGAGGTCCCGGTGTCGGCCGACGTCCAGCTCGAGGCGCTGGTCGGGCTCCTGACCGAGGCGCTCGCCGCCCGCTAGCTGTTCGCGGCCGCCCGCAGGTGCCGGGGGCGGACGTCGTCGGGGTGGGTCATCGCCCAGCGGACGACGGACGTCGCGGCCGCACCGAGCGGACGACCGACCACGCGGTCGGTCAGCGGCAGGTACGGCAGCCCCAGCGGCGTGCGCGCCCACCGGGGCAGCATCGCGACGGCGCCGGCGGCGAGGGCGGTGTAGCCGGGGCGGGCGGCCAGCGGCAGCGGAGGGTGCACGAGCAGGAAGCGCGCTGCCTCGCGCGCCGCGACCGTGCCGGCCAGCTCGGGACGGTAGGACTCCAGGTCGCTCCGCAGACCAGCGACGGTGGTGGGCGGATCGAGCACGCCGAGCCGGGACGCGACGACGGCCGCCTGCTCGACGTAGCGGTCGGCCTCGTCCGCGGTCAGCGGCTGGACGGCGTAGCGCTGGTAGGCGGTCAGGAAGCTGTCGGCCTCGGTGACGTGCACCCAGCGCAGCAGGTGCGGGTCGGTGGCGGCGTAGGGCCGCCCGTCGGGCGCGGTGCCACGGACGCGCTCGTGGATCCGCCGGACCCGGGCGATCTGCCGCTCGGCGTGCTCGACGGTGCCGAAGGTCGTGGTGGCCAGGAACTCGCTGGTGCGCTGCAGCCGGCCCCAGGGGTCGCCCTTGTACCCGGAGTGGGCCGCCACGCCGGCCATGGCCAGCGGGTGCAGCGACTGCAGCAGCAGCGCGCGGATCCCCGCCGGGAACATCGAGGCGTCGGCGTGCACCCGCCAGATCGGGTCGTCGGGCGTGAACCAGCGCTCGCCCTCGGTCAGCCAGATCGCGGCGGCCTTGCGCTGGGCGTCCTCGCCGGCGACGCGTGAGCGCAGGGCGCCGGCGAGCCGGGTGCGTGCGCGGGTGAGGGCGGGGTCGAGGAGGGTCACATCAGGTGCGAACGGGCACCTGGGTCGCGGTGTTCCGGCTGGCGCGATCCGGCCGCCATCCTCCGCTCACCCGTCGAGCGCCTCGGCGAGCGCCGCACGCGAGCGGACCTCGAGCTTGAGGTACACGTGGCGCAGGTGGTACTCGACGGTCTTGGGGCTGATGAACAGCGCGGCGGCGGTCTCGCGGGTCGTGCGCCCCTGGGCGAGGAGCTGGGCGATCTGGCGCTCCTGCGGGGTCAGCTGGTCCACGCCGCTCGCGTGCCGGCGCCGCGCGGACTCGCCGGTGGCGGACAGCTCGAGCGCGGCCCGGTCGGCCCACGGCGCGGCGCCCAGCCGCTCGAACGTCTGGAGCGCCGAGCGCAGCAGGGTGCGGGCCTCGGTGCGGCGCCGCTCGCGTCGCAGGCAGGCGCCGTACGCCAGCTCGGTACGGGCCGTCTCGTAGCGGTCCGGCGTGAGCGCGTGCAGCCGAAGGGCCGCGGCGAAGTGCTCACCCGCCGTCCCGTCGTCCGCGAGCAGCCCGAGGGCGCGCTCGGCCCGGGCCGTCGCCCACGGCTCGGCCTTGCGCCGGGCGAGCTCGTCGAACCGCGTGACGACCGGCCGGGCGGCATCTGACCGTCCCAGGTGGGCGTACACCTCGGCGAGCTCGGGTGCGCACGACTGGTCGGCGTCGGCGAGGCCCGCGGCGGCCAACGCGGACTCCAGCGCCTCGTAGTGGACGGCGGCGCCGGAGGCGTCCCCGCGGCCGGCGGCCAGGTCGCCTTCGGCGAAGGACAGCCAGAACTGCGCGAGGCGGATGTGGCCGCGCTCGCACAGCGGCCGCGCCTCGGTCACCGCCTCCTGGCACTGCGCGTCTCGACCGCGCCGGGCGGCGAGGACCGCCTGCCCGGCGAGCGACACGGCCAGCTCGGTCGTCTGCCCGGTCTCGCGCGCCAGCCGGATGCTCTCGGCGTACGCGGAGTCGGCGTCGTCCCACCGGTCGGTCGTCGCCGCGTCGCGACCGATGTGCATGAGCAGGTAGGGCAGCGAGCCCAGGGCCGCCTGGTCTCGCAGCCGGTCGATGGCCCGCGCGACGACCTCGCGGTGCGGCCCGGAGTCGCGCAACCACAGTGCCCCCTGCACGCGCAGCGGCAGCCGGAAGTCGACCGGTGCGTCGTCGCGCACGACCAGCGCGTCGGTCGCTCGGCGCAGGCGTTCGACGCCGGCGACCCCGGAACCGTTGAGCACCAAGGCCATTCCGGTGGCGGCGTCTCCCAGCGACCGGGTGCCGGGGTCGCGTGCCAGGGGAGCGAGCCGGTCGATCGTCGCGCTCGCCTCGCGCGCCGCCGCCGGGTCGGCCAGGTAGAAGCTGACGTGGACGGCGTCCGCGAGCAGCCGGACCGCGGCGTCCGGGTCGACGGGCTCGACGTCCGCGGCCGCCTCGGTGAAGGTGTGCAGCGCGTCCTCGAGCGAGCCGCACCGCGTCTCGACCGCCCCCTTGACCTCCCGGACGTGCGCCCGCAGCAGCGGGTCCGGTGCGCCGGCCAGGGCCCGGGCCAGCAGGTCGACGGCGCGATCGGTGTCGCCGGCGAGCCAGGCCGCCTCGCCGGCGGCGGCGAGGCGCGCCGGGCGGCGTCCCGCGTCGCCGCTGAGCCCGGCGGCTCGTTCGTGGGCGTCGGCCGCGATCGCGTAGGCGCCGCGCGCAGCCGCGTGGTCCGCCACGTCGTCGAGCGTGCGCGCGGTCGGCTCGTCGGGCGCCACGGCCCCCAGCGCGAGGTGCCAGGCCAGCCGGTCGCTCTGGTGCGGGGGGAGGACGGACGCGACGGCCCGGTGCACGGCCCGGCGGGTGTCGGCGTCCGCCGCGCCGTAGACCGCCGAGCGCACGAGCGGGTGGCGGAACTCCACGACGTCGCCCCGCACGGTGAGCAGGCCGACGTCCTCGGCCTCCGCGAGCCGCGGTGCTGCGAGGCCGAGCGCCGAGCAGGCCGCCAGCACGACGGCTGTGCTCGAGCTGTCGACGGCGGCCACCAGCAGGGCGGTCTTGGCGTCCTCGCTGAGGTCGGCGGCCCGGCCGAGGAACGCCTGGCTCAGCTGCTCGGACACCGGCAGCGCGGACTGCGCAGGAGCGTCGAGCCCGTCCGCGCGGGAGCCGAGCTCGAGCAGCCCGAGCGGGTTGCCGGCCGTCGCGGCGTGCAGGCGCGCCACCCGCTCGCTGCTCGACGCGCTCGCCGTTCCGCCGAGCAGGTCGTGGGCGGCCGGCAGGTCCAGGCCCCTCACGGTCAGCGTGGGGAGCGACGCCCACAGGACGGCGCCCGGCTCGCCGGCGCGGGCCGTGACCAGCACGGCCACCGCGTCCGAGACGAGCCGTCTGGCCGCGAAGACCAGCGCCTCCGCCGACGGGCTGTCGAGCAGGTGGGCGTCGTCGACGAGCACGGCGAGCGGTGCGTCCTCCGCCGCGCGGGCGAGCAGGCTCAGGGTCGCGGCACCCACGGCGAACCGGCTCGGCTCGGGCCCCGACGGACCGTCGAGGAGCAACGCCGACGCGAGGGCCCGGGCCTGCGGCCGCGGCACGTGCTCGAGCAGGTCGAGCACCGGTCGCAGCAGCTGCAGCAGGCCGGCGAACGGCACGTTCCGCTCGGACTCCACACCCTGCGCCCTGAGCACCCGCATGCCCCCGACGAGGGTGAGCGCCTCCGCGAGCAGCGTGGTCTTGCCGATGCCGGGCTCGCCCGCGAGCACCAGCACGCGGCTGTCACCGACCCGCGCACCCGCCAGCAAGGTGGCGATGGTCCGCCGCTCAGACTCCCGTCCGACCAGCACCGCTCGAGTCTAGGACTAGGTGGGGCACCTGATGCGACGTCGCCGCACGCGCTCCTAGGTTGCGGCAGGTCACGACCGACGTCCCTTGAAGGAGAACGAGATGACTGACGTGCAGGCCCCCGCCACCATCGACGTGGACAAGCTGATGGCCTTCGTCTTCCGAGCCGTGGACGAGGTCGGTGCCACCCTGAACGCCGGGCTGGTCGTCATGGGCGACAAGCTCGGCTACTACCGTGCGCTGGCTGCCGGCCCGACCACCCCCGCCCGGCTGGCGGACGACACGCAGACCGCCGAGCCGTACGCCCGCGAGTGGCTCAACGCGCAGGCGGCGGGCGGCATCGTCGACTACGACGCCGCGACCGGCCGGTACTCCCTGCCGCCCGAGCACGCCGTGGCGTTCACCGACGAGACCAGCCCGGCGTTCCTGCCCGGCTTCTTCCAGATCGCCTTGGGCACGGTGCAGGACGCCGCGAAGATCGTCGAGCTGGCCCGCAGCGGTGCGGGGTTCGGCTGGCACGAGCACAACCACGACGTCCACGAGGGCTGCGAGCGGTTCTTCCGCCCCAGCTACAACGCCCACCTGGTCACCGAGTGGCTGCCCGCCCTCGACGGCGCCGTCGCCAAGCTCGAGCGCGGCGCGCGCGTGGCCGACATCGGCTGCGGGCACGGCGCCTCGACGATCATCATGGCCCAGGCCTTCCCGCGCTCGACCTTCCTCGGCTCGGACTACCACAGCGACTCGATCGCCGAGGCGCGCGCCCGTGCCGAGGCGGCCGGCGTCAGCGACCGGGTGCGCTTCGAGGTGGCACCTGCGGGCGAGTTCGGCGGCACCGGGTACGACCTCGTCACGACGTTCGACGCGCTGCACGACATGGGCGACCCCGTCGGCACCGCGCGGCACGTGCGATCGGTGCTCGCGGACGACGGCACGTGGATGGTCGTCGAGCCCATGGCCGGCGACCACGTCGAGGACAACCTCAACCCGGTGGGCCGCGCCTACTATGGGTTCTCCACGCTGCTGTGCACGCCCGCCTCCCTGTCGCAGGAGGTCGGTCTGGCCCTCGGCACCCAGGCCGGACCGGCACGGATCCGGGACGTCGTCACCGCGGGCGGGTTCACCCGCTTCGCCAGGGTCGCCGAGACGCCGTTCAACCAGGTGCTGGAGGTCCGACCGTGACGGAGCGGCATCCCAGCCGGGCCAGGCAGCCCGACCTCACCGGCGTCGTCGAGCGCGACGGCGTCCGGATCGCCTACGAGGTCTTCGGCGACGGCGAGACGACGGTGCTGCTCATGCCGGCGTGGAGCATCGTGCGCTCGAGGGTGTGGAAGGCGCAGGTCGGCTACCTGGCCCGGCACTTCCGAGTGATCGCGTTCGACGGGCGCGGCAGCGGGCGCTCCGGTCGGCCGGAGGGCGCGGCGGCGTACACCCACGAGCAGTACGCCGCGGACGCGCTGGCGGTGCTGGACGCCACGGGCACGCAGCAGGCCGTGCTCGTCGCGCTCTCGCTCGGCGCGACCTGGAGCGTGCACGTGGCGGCCGCCCACCCCGAGCGCGTCCTCGGCATCTTCGCGGTCGCGCCGTCCTGCGCGTTCGAGCTGCCGGACCAGGGTCGCGACGAACCGCCGTGGGACGTGCCCACCGACCGCACGGACGGGTGGGCGAAGTACAACAAGCACTACTGGCTCCACGGCGACTACGAGGACTTCCTGTCGTTCTTCTTCGCCCAGATGTACCCCGAGCCGCACTCGACGAAGCAGATCGAGGACGGCGTCGGCTGGGGTCGCGAGGTGGCCGCGCAGACGCTCGCCGACACGGCGGCCGGGCGGTTGGGGCTCGACGGCGCGTCGCGGAGCGAGTCGATGGAGTCGTTGTGCGCCAAGGTCTCCTGCCCGGTCACCGTGGTCCACGGAACGCACGACAGGATCCGCCCGCACCGGGTGGGTGAGCGGCTGGCCGAGCTCACCGGTGGGTCGCTGGTCCTGCTGGACGGCGCCGGGCACGGGCCCATCGCCCGCCACCCGGTGCGGCTGAACCTGCTGATCCGCGAGTTCGTCGACCGCGTCCGGAACGCCGCGCCGGTGCCGCCTCCTCGACGGTGGACCGCGGCGCCGCGACGGCGCCCGCGCGCGCTCTACCTGTCGTCGCCGATCGGCCTGGGCCACGCCCGCCGAGACCTGGCGATCGTCCAGGAGCTGCGCCGGCTGCGGCCGGAGGTGGAGGTGGACTGGCTGGCGCAGCACCCCGTGACCGCGGTGCTCGCCGCGGCGGGCGAGCGCGTCCACCCGGCCTCACGCTGGCTGGCGAGCGAGTCGGCGCACGTCGAGCACGAGGCGGGCGAGCACGACCTCCACGCGTTCCAGGCGATTCGCGCGATGGACGAGATCCTCGTCAACAACTTCATGGTCTTCGCCGAGGTCGTCGAGTCCGAGCACTACGACCTCGTCGTCGGCGACGAGGCCTGGGACGTCGACTACTTCCTGCACGAGAACCCCGAGCTCAAGCGGTTCAGCTTCGCCTGGATGACCGACTTCGTCGGCTGGCTCCCGATGCCCGACGGTGGCGAGCGCGAGGCCGCGCTCACCGCGGACTACAACGCGGAGATGATCGAGCAGCGGGCGAGGTTCGCCCGGGTGCGCGACCGGTCGGTGTTCGTCGGCAACCCCGAGGACGTCGTCCCGGAGCGGTTCGGGCCCGGGCTGCCCCTGATCAGCGACTGGGTGGGCGACAACTTCGACTTCGCCGGCTACGTGACGGGGTTCGACCCGGCCGTGGTCGCCGACCGGGAGGCGCTGCGCACCGCACTGGGGTACGCGACCGACCGTCGCCTCTGCGTCGTCACCGTCGGTGGCTCCGGTGTCGGAGAACCCTTGCTGCGCAGGGCACTTGACGCCATCCCCCTTGTGCGCCGCAGCGCGCCCGACCTCGACTTCGTCGTGGTCGCGGGCCCGCGGATCGACCCACGAGCGTTCCCGCGTCGCAAGGGCGTGTCGGTGCGCGGCCACGTCCCGAGCCTCTACCGGCACCTGGCGGCGGCCGACGTCGCCGTGGTCCAGGGCGGGCTGACGACGACCATGGAGCTGGCGGCTCTCGGCCGGCCCTTCGTGTACGTCCCGCTGCGCCACCACTTCGAGCAGACCTACCACGTACGCCACCGGCTGGAGCGGTACGGCGCCGGGCGGTGCCTCGACTACGCCGAGGCAGCCGACCCCGACGCCCTCGCCGAGGCGGTCGCCAAGGAGCTCGACCGCGTCGTGGCCTACCGCCCGGTCGAGACCGACGGCGCCATGGTGGCGGCCGGCATGCTGGCCGAGCTGCTCTGACGGGCCGCCAGCCCCTCGCCGGCCAGCGACGGCCCCGGCTGCCCGACGCCGCCTGAGGCCACCGACGACAGCAGCGAGACGACGGCCGCGGACACCGCGACCGACAGCCCACCGGCCCAGTCGACGTCCAGCACGCCGGAGCCGTTGGCGGCGACGAGCGCTGCGAGGGTCTGGGCGAAGGTCTTGACGGCGCGCTCGGACGCGGCGGCCAGGAACGCGCGGCTGAAGTACGACATGGTGCTGCCTCCTGCTCTGGACCCGTTGCGGGTCATGCCAACAAGAGGCGACGAGTCGCCGGCCTGATGCACCGACGGGCCCTGCGTCCGCGTCAGGGCTGGTCGCCGGTGGCGGCCGGGCGGTTCTCGTCGCTGCTGTACTCCGACCACGACCCCGGGTACAGCCGCCCGGGCCCGAAGCCGGCGAGCTCCAGCGCCAGGAGGGTGTGGCAGGCGGTGACGCCCGAGCCGCAGTACGACACCACGGACGAGCCCGGCACCACTCCGATGTCGGCGAATCGTTGCCGCAGAACGTCGTGGGGCAGGAAGCGTCCGGTGGAGTCCAGGTGCTGGCGCGTCGGCAGGGTGCGCGCTCCGGGGATGTGGCCGGCCCGCGGGTCGACCGGCTCGGTCTCACCCGTGTACCGCTCGTGGTCGCGGGCGTCGATCACGACGTGGCCGGGCTCGGTGGCGTCGTCGAGGGTGGCGAGCCGCCGCCCCGGGAACTCGTGCACCGTGAACCGCCCGGCCGGCGCGGGGGAGGGGACAGCCGTGGTCAGCGCACCTTCGTAGGCGCCCAGTCCGCCGTCCAGCAGCGCGGCCGCGTGACCGGTGACCCGCAGCATCCACACCAGCCGCGCAGCCACCACGCCGCCCGCGTCGTCGTACGCCACGACCGCGGTGTCGTCGCCGATGCCGAGCGAGGCCATGCCCTCGGCGAACGTGCGCGGGTCCGGCAGCGGGTGTCGTGCCCCTGACGCCGAGCGAGGTGCCGCGAGCCAGCGGTCGAGGTCGACGAAGACCGCACCGGGCAGGTGACCGGTCTCGTAGGCCCGGCGTCCGGACCGGCCGTCGAGGTACCACCTCACGTCGGCGACGACGACCTCCTGCCGGTGCGCGGCGAGCCAGTCGGCCGAGACGACGACCGGCAGCGCGACGGGCTGCTCGGTGGGCTGCTCGGTGCCGGTCGGCGAGGCGGGGACGTGCTGCTCGGCCATGGTCGAACGCTGCCACACGCGAGGTCGGTGGGCCGCAGCAGGGAGCACGGCCAGGTGCTGAGAGGACCATGGTCCCTGGCCATGCACCACCCTCGGCAGCGAACCTCAGGGCGAGCAGGAACGACGAGGAGGGTCACCATGACCGACGTGCAGAGCGCGCGGGCGTCCGTGGACGTCACGAAGAGCCCGGAGCCGTTCACGGCGACCACCCGGGTGACGGCCGGGGTCGCCGTGCTCACGCTGGTCGGGCGCCTGGACGCGAGCGCGCTACCGGCCTGCAGCAAGGCCGTGCAGGCCGCGCTGAAGGTGCGCACGGCTCGGGCGGTCGTCGACCTCGACGACGCCCTGCTCGTCGACGGCTCGGCGCAGGTGCTGCAGCGGATCAAGGACTTCTTCGCCCGTCGGGGCGTGACGATGACGCTCGTGACCGCCTCGCACGAGTCGCTGTCGTGGCTGCACGAGACCGTGCAGGAGCGCTACCGGGTGCTGCCGACGGTCCCGCTGGCGGTCGGAGTCGCGGCCGGGACGGTGCCTCGCCAGTACGTCACCCGCTGACGACGCTCGGCGCCGCTCTCCGCGGTGTCGGCCCCTCGGCATAGTCTCCTCGGCGAGGACCGACGAGGAGGGGGCCGAGTGCTGCACCTGCACCGCTGCGAGCGAGCCGACGTGCTCGTCGAGGCCCTGGCCGGCGTCCTGGCCGACCCACCGGACGACCCGTTCGTCCCTGACGTCGTGGCCGTGCCGACCCGCGGGGTCGAGCGGTGGCTCGCGCAGCGGCTCTCGCACCACCTCGGCGCCCTCGGCGTCGCTGCCGGCGGTGAGGCCGGCGTGTGCGCCAACGTCGTGTTCGGCTCACCGGCGCGGCTGGTCGCCGACGTCCTGTCGACCGCGGCCGGGGTCGACCCGGACGACGACCCGTGGCGCTCCTCGTCCCTGACCTGGCCGCTGCTCGAGGTCGTCGACGCGTGCGCGGACGCGCCGTGGTGCGCCGTGCTGGGCCGTCACCTCGGGGTCGGCACCGACGACGAGCTGCGGCGCGGCCGCCGACTGGGCGTGGTGAGGCACCTGGCGCGGCTGTTCACCGCGTACGGCGCGCAGCGTCCGGCGATGCTGCGCGCGTGGGCGGCCGGTGCCGACGACGACGGCGCCGGGCGCCCGGTGCCCGACGACCTCGCGTGGCAGCCGCGGCTGTGGCGGGCGCTGCGCGAGCGGCTCGGCGCGCCCAGCCCGGCCGAGCGGCTGCCGGGGGCGGTGCAGCGGCTGGTCGACGACCCGGCGGTCGTGAGCCTGCCGGCGCGGGTGTCGGTCTTCGGCCCGACCCGGCTGCCCGACGACCAGCTCGCCGTGCTGCACGCGCTCGCCGGCCACCGTGAGGTGCACCTGTGGCTGCCGCACCCCTCACCCGCGCTCTGGCAGCGTGTCGCTGTGGCCGGTCCGGCGTCGCCCCGCCGCCGCGACCAGGCCGCCGTCGCGCAGCACCCGCTGCTCGTCTCGATGTCGCGCGACGCCACCGAGCTCGAGGCGCGGCTGCTGGGGCTGGGCGACGTCGACGACGTCCACCACCCTGCGCCCCCTGCACCCGGCTCGCTGCTCGGCGCGCTCCAGCGCCGGCTGCGCGACGACGACACCTCGGCCCCGACGACGGCGCTCGCCTCCGACGACCGCAGCGTCCAGGTCCACGCCTGCCACGGCCGGTCGCGGCAGGTCGAGGTGCTGCGCGAGGTGCTCGTGGGCCTGTTCGCCGACGACCCGACCCTCGAGCCGCGCGACGTGCTGGTGATGTGCCCGGACGTCGAGGCCTTCGCCCCGCTCGTCACGGCGACGTTCGGGCTGGTGGCCGACGGCGAGCCAGGTGCCGACGCCCACCCGGGCCAGCAGCTGCGGGTCCGGCTGGCCGACCGCTCCCTGCGCCGCACCAACCCGGTGCTCGACCTGCTCAGCACGGTGCTGGCGCTCGCCGACGACCGCGTCACGGTGTCGCAGGTGCTCGACCTCGCCGCCACCGAGCCGGTGCGCCGGCGGTTCGGCCTCGACGACGACGACCTCGCGCGCGTCCGTGAGTGGGCCGTGAGCGCGGGCGTGCACTGGGGCGACGACCTCGCTCGGCGCGCCCGGTTCGGCCTGCCCGACCTCAGGCAGGGCACCTGGGACACCGCGCTCGACCGGCTGCTGCTCGGCGTGGCCATGGCCGACGAGGACCAGCGCTTCGTGGGCTCGGCGCTCGCCCTCGACGACGTCGACAGCACCGACATCGACCTCGCCGGCCGGCTCGCCGAGCTGCTCGACCGCCTCACCTCGGTGCTCCACGGGCTCGACACCCTGGCGCCGCTCGGCCACTGGCTCGACCAGCTCGACGGCGCGCTCGACCGGCTCGCCGACGTCGCACCGGCCGACTCGTGGCAGCTCGTGCAGGCGCGCCAGCTGCTGGCCGACGTCCGTCGGTCCGCCGCCCTCGACGACTCCGCACCCCGCGCCGCGGACCTGCGGCTGAGCGACGTCCGGGCCCTGATGACCGACCGGCTCGCGGGGCGCCCGACCCGCGCGGGTTTTCGCACCGGTGCGCTCACCATCTGCTCCCTGGAGCCCATGCGCGCCGTCCCGCACCGCGTGGTGTGCCTGCTCGGCCTCGACGACGGCGCCTTCCCGCGCTCGTCCAGCTCCGACGGCGACGACGTGCTGCTGCGCGACCCCTGCCTGGGTGAGCGCGACCGGCGCAGCGAGGACCGCCAGCTCTTCCTCGACGCCGTCGCCAGCGCGGGCGAGCACCTGGTGGTCGTCTACTCCGGTGCCGACGAGCGCACCGGGGCGCTGCGCCCGCCGGCCGTGCCGGTCAGCGAGCTGCTGGACGCGCTGGAGCGCTCGGTCACCGCGCCGGTCGCGGGCGCGGTGCGCGACCAGGTGGTGGTGCGCCACCCGCTGCAGGTGGTCGACGAGCGCAACTTCGTGCCGGGGGCGCTGCACCGCTCCGGCCCGTTCAGCTTCGACGCGCTGGCCCACCGGGCGGCGCTCGCCGGGCGGTCCGGCCGCATCGGCCGCGTGCCGTTCCTCGAGCGGCCGCTGCCCGTCGAGCCGCGCCCGGACGAGATCGACCTCGACGACCTCGTCGGCCTGCTCGAGCACCCCACCCGGTGGTTCCTGCGCCGCCGGTTGGGCGTCTCGCTCGCCGGCGACTCGCCCGACGTCGACGACCGCGTGCCGCTCGAGCTCGGGCCGCTGGACGCGTGGCAGGTGGGCGACCGCCTGCTGGCGGCGTGCCTCGCCGGGGTCGACCGCGGCCGAGCGGTGGCGGCCGAGTGGCGACGCGGTGAGGTGCCCCCCAAGGAGCTCGGCCGGGCCGTGCTCGCCGACCTCGCCGACCTGGTCGGCCCCATCGCCGAGGCCGCGGCGGGGCTGGTGTCCGGGTCGCCGCGCGTCGTCGACGTCCGCGCCGACCTGCCCTCCGGTGCGGTGGTCACCGGCACGGTCGGCGGGGTGCACGGCGACGTGCTGGTGCGCACGGTCTACTCACGGCTCGGCGCCAAGCACCGCCTGCGGGCGTGGGTGCAGCTGCTCGCGCTCGTCGCGAGCGAGCCGGGCCGGCCCTGGCAGGCCGTCACGATCGGCCGTCCGCAGGGCACGCGGCCGGGTGCGGCGGCGTCCGGGCTGCGCACGCCCGACCCCACCTGGGCCGCGCAGCGCCTCGACGACCTCGTCCGGCTGCGCGAGCGCGCGCTGCGCGGGCCGTTGCCGATGCCCGTCGACGCGGCACACGCCTACGCGAGCAGCCGGCACGCCGGCAACGAGGAGGTGCAGGCCCTGGAGGACGCCCGGCGGTTGTGGCGCAGCGGTTTCGAGCGCACTGACGAGCACCACGTGCTGTGCTGGGGAGCCGACTGCGAGCTCGACGACCTGATGGACCGCCCCGACGCCACCGAGCAGGCCTGGTGGCCGCAGGACTCCACCCGTCTCGGTGTGCTGGCCCGCCGGGTCTGGGAACCGCTGCTCGACCACGAGACGACGGTGCTGCCATGACCGAGCCGGCGCCCGTGACCGAGACGGCGCTCGAGGCCGCGGTGTTCGACGTCTGCGGCCCCCTGCCGAGCGGCACCACGGTGCTGGAGGCCAGTGCCGGCACCGGCAAGACGTTCACCATCGCGGCGCTCGCCGCCCGCTTCGTCGCCGAGGGCGTCGCCGAGCTGCCCGAGCTGCTGCTCGTCACCTTCGGGCGCGCCGCGACCTCCGAGCTGCGCGACCGCGTGCGCGAGCGGCTGGTCTCCGCCGAGCGGCTGCTGCGGACGCCGGCGGCCCGTGACAGCACGGACGCGCTGGTGCGCCACCTCGCGGCGGTGGACGACGGCGAGCGCGAGGTCCGTCGCCGCCGGCTGACGCGCGCGCTGTCGCAGTTCGACGCGGCGACCATCGCGACGACGCACGGCTTCTGCCAGCAGATGCTGGCCTCGCTCGGGGTGTCCGGCGACACCGACCCGGACGCCGTCCTCGTCCCCGACACCGCCGACCTGGTCGACGAGGTCGTCGACGACCTCTACCTGCAGCGGTACGCGGCCAGCGCCGAGCCGGTGCTCAGTGTCTCCGACGCCCGCCGCGTGGCCCGCGAGGCCGTGAGCGACCCGCTCGCCGCGCTGGAGCCCGACGCGGCGCCGGCGGGGTCTGCGGCCGCGCACCGATACGAGCTGGCCACGGCCGTGCGCTCGGTGGTCGAGCACCGCAAGCGGGTGCGGCGGCTGCACGACTACGACGATCTCGTGCTGCTGCTGCGTGACGCGCTCGAGCACCCCGTGCACGGGCCGGCTGCCGCCGAGCGGGTGCGGTCGCGCTACCAGGTGGTGCTCGTCGACGAGTTCCAGGACACCGACCCGGCGCAGTGGGACATCCTGTGCGCCGCGTTCCACGGCCACCGCACCCTCGTCCTCATCGGCGACCCGAAGCAGGCGATCTACGCCTTCCGCGGCGGGGACGTCGTCACGTACCTGTCGGCTCGCCGCGCCGCCGACACCACCGCGACGCTCGGGCGCAGCTGGCGCAGCGACGAGCCGTTGGTGCGCGGGCTCGACCACGTGCTGCGAGGCGCGGCGCTGGGCGACGACGAGATCGTCGTGCGTCCCGTCGTGGCCGAGCACCAGGGACGCCGGCTCGAGGGCGGCCCACCGCTGCGCCTGCGCCACGTGACCCGGGCGGCGTTCGGCCTCCGCGGCACCCGCAACCCGCGGGTCGGTGAGGTGCGCGAGCTCATCGCCCGCGACGTCGCGGCTGACGTCGTGCGGCAGCTGCGGTCCACCCGGTTGCACGACGGCGAGGGCTGGCGGTCGCTGCAGCCCGCCGACGTCGCGGTGCTGAGCCGCCGCAACGCCGACGCCACGGCGGTGCGCGACCAGCTCGTGGCGGCCGGCGTCCCTGCCGTCGTGTCCGGCCTGTCGAGCGTCTTCGGTGCTCCCGCGGCTCGGCACTGGCTGACCCTCCTGTCCGCTCTCGAGCAGCCGGGCCACTCCGGCCGGGCCGCGGCGCTCGCCCTCACGCCGTTCGTGGGCTGGGACGCCACGCGCCTCGCCGGCGCGAGCGACGCCGAGCGCGACGAGCTCTCCGACCGCGTGCGCACCTGGTCGCGCGTGCTCACCGAGCGGGGCGTGGCGGCGCTGCTCGAGGCGGTCGCCGCCGACGGCGTGGCCGAGCGGCTGCTGCGCACCACCACCGGCGAGCGGGTGCTCACCGACGTCCGGCACATCGGCCAGGCCCTCCACGAGGCCGCGGTGCGCGACCGGCTCGGCGTCTCCGCCCTCACCGACTGGCTGCGCCGCCGCGTCGACGAGGCCGGCGACGACTACGCCGAGGACCGCAGCCGTCGCCTGGAGACCGACTCAGCGGCCGTCCAGGTCGTCACCGTGCACGCGAGCAAGGGCCTGGAGTTCCCGGTCGTGTACGTGCCGTTCGGCTGGGACCGCTACGAGGCCAGGACGCCCGCGATCCTGCGCTACCACGACCCCGGTGGACGCCGCACGCTGCACGTGGGCGGCGCCGACGACGCCGGCTACGCCGCGGCCCGCGACCTGCACCTCGCCGAGGAGCGCGGCGAGGACCTCCGGCTGCTGTACGTCGCCCTGACGCGCGCGCGCTCGCAGGTGGTCGGCTGGTACGCGCCGTCGTCGAACTCGGCGGGGGGCCCGATCAGCCGCGTGCTGCTCGGTGACTACGCGCCCGGGGCGCAGCCGCCGCCGTCGGTCGCAGCGGCCAGCGACGACGCGGTCTTCGCGCGGCTGGCCGACCTGGCGGCCGGCTCGGGCTCCACGGTCGTCGTCGAGCGGGTCGACGCCGCGCCCGAGACGACGCAGTGGTCCCCACCGCCGACGCCGCGCGCCGACCTCGAGGTGGCTGCGTTCGACCGCCGTCTCGACCTCAGCTGGCGCCGCACGTCGTACACCGCCCTCACCGCCGCGGCGCACGAGCACCCCGGCGACGCCGGCGTCGGCAGCGAGCCGGAGGTCACCGGGGTGCAGGACGAAGCCGCCGCGCCGGTCGCCTCCGCCACGACCGACGCCACGAGCGCAGCCGGCGCCACGCACCTGGTGCCGCCGATGGCCGACCTGCCGTCCGGCGCCGCGTTCGGCACGCTGGTGCACGAGGTGCTCGAGCGGGTCGACACCGCCGCGCCCGACCTGGCCGACGAGGTCCTGCGGGCCTGCCGCGAGGCGGGCACCGCCCGGGTCCCCGGCGTCGAGGCCCCGGCTCTCGCCGCGGCGCTGCTTCCCGTGCTCGCCACACCGCTCGGTCCGCTCGCGAACCAGCTCACGCTCGCCGACGTCGCGCCCGTCGACCGCCTCGCCGAGCTGGAGTTCGAGCTGCCGCTGGCCGGTGGCGACGAGCCGTCCGGCACCGCGGCGACGCTCGACGCCGTGGCGCGGCTCGTCGCCGACCACCTGCCGGCCGACGACGTCTTCGCGCGGTACCCCAGCCTGCTGTCGTCGATCGCGGCCGGCGGTGGGCGAGTCCGCGGCTACCTCACCGGCAGCCTCGACGCCGTGCTGCGGGTCCGCCACGACGACGGCACGCCGCGCTACCTGGTCGTCGACTACAAGACGAACCGGCTCGCCCCGGTCGACCAGCCGCTCACGACCTGGCACTACCGGCCCGAGGCGATGGCCGAGGCGATGATGCACGCCCACTACCCGTTGCAGCTGCTGCTCTACAGCGTCGCGCTGCACCGCTACCTGCGGTGGCGCCAGCCGGGGTACGACCCGCAGCGGCACCTCGGTGGCGGCCTGTACCTGTTCGTCCGCGGCATGTGCGGTCCGCAGACGCCGCGGGTCGACGGCACCCCCTGCGGGGTGATGGCCTGGCGGCCGCCGACGCCGCTGGTGACCGAGCTGTCGGCCCTGCTGGACGGGAGGCCGTCGTGAGCGCCGACGCGAACGACCCGCGCATCGCGCTGCGCGCCGGCCCGTTGCTGTCGCGGTTCAACGTCGCCGGCGTGCTGTCGGCTGCGGACGTGCACGTCGCCTCGCGGCTGGGGCGGCTCACCGGCGAGCGGGACGAGCCGGTGCTGCTCGCCGTCGCGCTCGCGGTGCGAGGCGCGCGCACCGGGTCGGTGTGCGTCGCGCTCGACGACCTCGACGCCCTGGCCGTCGCCGAGGCCGAGGACGTCGCCGCGGATGACGGTGCTGAGGGTGCCGACGGTGCCCACGGCGCCGACCCCACGAGCACCGCCGACCTACCCTGGCCCGAGCCCGGCGCGTGGCTGGCTGACGTCGCCGCCAGCCCGATGGTGGTGGCGGGTGTGGGCGGGCCGGACGACCTGCCGGTCCGCCTCGTCGGCAGTCGCCTCTACCTCGACCGCTACTGGCGCGACGAGCAGCGGGTGCGCCGGCACGTCGACGCGCGGCTGGCGAGTGCGGTCGACGGCGTCAACGCGGTCAGCCTCGCCACGACGGTGCAGCGGCTCTTCCCGCGCCCGGACGATGCCCGGCAGCGGCTCGCGGCAGCGGCGGCCACGCTGAGCCGCCTCACCGTGCTCACCGGCGGCCCGGGCACCGGCAAGACCACCACCGTCGCCCGGGTCCTGGCCGTCCTGCAGTCGGTGGCAGGTCCCGGGCTGCGGATCGCGCTGGCCGCGCCCACCGGCAAGGCGGCGGCGCGGCTGCAGGAGGCCGTGCGCGACCAGCTCGCGGCGCTGCCGCCGCAGGAGCGCCGGCTCGTCGGTGAGGTGGAGGCGATGACCGTGCACCGGCTGCTGGGGTGGAAGCCCGGCACGTCGACGCGCTTTCGGCACGACCGCGACCACCACCTGCCGCACGACGTGGTGGTGGTCGACGAGACCTCGATGGTGTCGCTGCCGCTCATGGCGCGGTTGCTCGAGGCGTTGCGGCCGCAGGCCCGGCTGCTGCTCGTGGGCGATCCCGACCAGCTCGCCTCGGTCGAGGCGGGGGCGGTGCTCGGTGACCTGGTCGCGCGTTCGGTGCCCTCGGGGCGGCTGCCCGAGCTGCTCGCCGCGGTCGTACCCGACGACCTGCCTGGCCAGCCCGCTGCGGTCGACGCCCTGCGCGCCGGCGTCGTGCGGCTGGAGGTCGTGCACCGCCACGGCGAGGTGATCGGCCGGCTCGCCGCAGCGGTGCGGGAGGGTCGCGCCGACGACGTGGTGGAGCTGCTGCGCTCGGGCGCCGAGGGCGTCGAGCTGGTCGAGACCGAGGGGGAGCGGCCGACCGAGCGCGACCTCGCCGGTCTGCGTCAGGACGTCCAGTCGGCCGGGCGCGACCTCGTGCTCGCCGCGCGCGCGGGTGACCCCGCGCGGGCACTCGAGGCGCTGGACGAGCACCGCCTGCTGCTGGCTCACCGGCGCGGGCCCGCGGGCGTCGCGCACTGGGCCAGCGTCGTGCAGGGCTGGGTCGACGAGGTGACCGCGCTGCCCGGCGACGCCGTCGGGCCCTGGTACCCCGGCCGCCCCCTGCTCGTGACGACCAACGACCGCGACACCGGGCTGTACAACGGTGACACCGGCGTCGTCGTCGCCGACGGGCACGGCTCCGTGGCCGCTGCCTTCGGTGACCCGCACGACCCGCTGCTGGTGCGTCCGCACCGCCTCCCGGGCGTCGAGACGGTCTACGCGATGACCGTGCACCGCGGTCAGGGCAGCCAGTTCCGGCGCGTCACGCTCGTGCTGCCACCCGCGGCGTCCCCGCTGCTGACCCGCGAGCTGCTCTACACGGCGGTGACGCGCGCCCGCGAGCACGTCCGCCTGGTCGGCAGCGCGGCCGCCGTCCGGGCCGCGGTCGAGCGTCGGGTGCGCCGCGCCAGCGGGCTGCGCGAGCCGTTGCCCGAGGGGGGTGCCGACGGTCGGGGCTGAGCGGTGTCAGGCCGCCTCGGCGTCCTTGCGGGGCCGGCCGCGGGGACGCTTGCGGGGCACCACCACACCACGGGCGAACAGCTCGCCACCCCAGACACCCCACGGCTCCATCCGCTCCCGCGCACCGGCGAGGCACGCGGCGCGCACCGGGCAGTCGCCGCACAACGCCTTGGCCAGCTCGAGCTCGGCGGGGTCGTCGGCGAACCACAGCTCGCCGTCCTGCGCGCGGCAGGGCAGGCGCTCGTCACGGTGCCGGTACCACGGCAGGGAACGGAGGGTCGGTACCGGCGCCTCGGTGGGCGGTGCGGTGGTCAGCATGGTGCGGGCTCCTGGCTGGTCGGCTCGATGCGGCGAGCCTGGCGTCCTGAGGTAGGGGCGCGCCTGAGGAGAATTCCCTATCTGCGCGAGCTCGGGTCGCCCGGACGGCGCAGCCGGCGCTCACGGGTGAGGATGAGGGCATGCGGATGTTCGTCGCCCTGACGCCACCCGAGGAGGCCGTCGAGGACCTCGACGCCTTCCTCCAGGTGCGCCGCGACGCCGCACGCGACCTGCGCTGGACCGCGCCCGAGCAGTGGCACGTCACCCTGGCGTTCTTGTCGTCGGTGCCCGAGCGGGCGCTGGACGACCTCGTCGAGCGCCTGGCCCGAGCGGCGGCGCGACGTCCCGGCTTCACGGCGGCGCTGCGCGGTGGCGGGGCCTTCCCGGACGTCGCGCGGGCGCGCGTGCTGTGGGCTGGTGTGGAGGCCGGGGCGCACGCCCAGACGCTGCAGCGCCTCGCCGAGGGGGCGCGGGCCGCCGCGAACCGCGCCGGCGCACCGCCGGACGGCGCGCGGTTCCACCCGCACGTGACGCTCGCGCGCGTGCCGCGCCCTGACGAGCTCACCCGGTGGGTCCGCGTGCTCGACACCTATGCCGGCCCGAGCTGGCCGGTCGAGCAGGTCACGCTGTTCGCGTCCCACCCGGGTGAGGGGCCTCGTCGGCGGCCGCGGCACGAGGTCGTCGCGAGCCTGCCGCTCGGGCCGGGAAGCGCCCCGAGCGGCAGCGCGCGCTTGCCGCGCTGACCGCCCTGACCGCCGGGGCGTCAGCCGGCCACGGCGGGCTGGGGTGACGGCTCGGGCTGCGGGCGAAGGTGTTGCGGCGCAGCGAAGAGCAGCACCGCGACCAGCCCGATCACGACGACGGCGGCGGGCAGCAGCAGGGACTGCGCCATCGCCGTGGCGAAGCCGTCGCGAAGCGCGGCGGGCAGCCGCAGCCCGAACGACGCCTGCCCGGCCCCGCTGGTGGCGCCGGCGGGCAGCTCGGCGGCGAGCCGCGACTGCATCAGGGCGGCGATGGCCGCGCTGCCCAGCACGGCGCCGACCTGCCGCGTCGTGTTGTAGACGCCGGCACCGGCGCCGGCCTGGTGCATCGGCAGGTTGCGCGTGGCCGTCGAGCCGATCGGCGCCCACATGAAGCCGTTCGCCACCCCCAGCAGGGCGATGGGCAGCAGCAGGCGCCAGATCGCGACGTCCGGCGTCATGGTGGCGCTGAGCCAGACCAGCGAGACGGGCAGGCACAGCAGCCCGAACCCGGCCACGTAGCGGGGGTGCACGCGGTCGGTGAGCCGGCCCACGAACGGCGCGAGCCCCCCGGACAGGACGGCCATCGGCACCAGCAGCAGCGCGGACCGGGTGGGGCTGAGCCCCTTCACGACCTGCGCGTAGAGCATGAGCGGGAAGGCCATCGCCGTGATGGCGAAGCCGATGGCGCTGATGGCGACGTTCGCGAGCGAGAAGTTGCGGTCGCTGAACAGCCGGAGCGGCAGCAGCGGCTCACCGGACTGGCGGGCCTGCCACCACAGGAACCCTGCGATGACCACGAGGCCGAGGACGATCAGGCTCCACACCGACACCGGGCCGGTGATGGTGCCCCAGTCGTAGGACTCGCCCTCCTGGATCCCGAAGACGAGCAGGAACATGCCCACCGCGCTCAGGGCGACGCCGAGCAGGTCGAAGCGGTGGGTGTGGGTCTCCAGCGCGGGCACCAGGCGCCAGGCCAGCACGAAGCCGACCACGCCGACGGGCACGTTGATGAAGAAGATCCACTCCCAGCCGAGCCCGTCGACCAGCACACCGCCGAGGATCGGGCCCACGAGGGTCGCGACGCCCGCGACGGCGCCCCACAGGCTCATGGCCTGACCGCGCTGGTGGGCCGGGAAGGTGCGGGTGATCACCGCCATCGTCTGCGGGGTCATCATGGCCGCGCCCAGGCCCTGGAACACCCGGGCGATGATCAGCTGCTCGATGGTGCCGGTGAAGCCGCACCACAGCGAGGCGAGCGTGAACAGCGTCAGGCCCGCCAGGTAGAGGTTCTTCGGCCCGATCCGGTCGCCGAGCCGGCCGGTGATGAGCAGCGGCACGGCGTAGGCCAGCAGGTAGGCGCTGGTGACCCACACGACGGCGTTGACGTCGGCGTGCAGCCCGCGCATGATCGCCGGCGTCGCCACCGAGACGATGGTGGAGTCGACCAGGATCATGAAGAAGCCCAGCACCAGCGCCCACAGCGCCGGCCAGGGGTTCAGCTCTTGCTCTCGTACGGCCATGCCAGCTCCTTGCGCTGCAGTCTGCGGGTGAGGGTGGAGATCCAGTCGCGCTCGGCGCTCTGCACCGCGCGCAGGTAGTCGGCGGCGCACCAGTACGCCTCGGGGACGCCGTCGTCCTCGGCCTGGGCGATGAGCTCACCGAGTCGGCTGATCTCGGCGTCGAGCGCCTGGACGCGGTCGTCCAGCTGGTTGACGACCTGGTCGACGGGCAGGTTGTGCGCCTCGCTCAGCGCCACCGGGAACTCGGGGTACTCGTTGACCGGCGCGTTCAGCATCTCCAGCAGCCGCCACCGCAGGGCGGCGCGGCCGGTGGAGGTGATCTCGTACGTCGTGCGCTCGGGCCGGTTGCCGGACCGCTCGGTGCCGCACGCGCGCACGTGGCCGAGCCCGGCCAGCCGCTCGACCGTGTGGTAGAGCGAGCCCGGCCGGACCTTCACCAGCTCGTCCTCGTGCCGGTCGAGCAGCAGCTGGTACATCTCGTACGGGTGCATCGCGCGCTCGGCGAGCAGGGCGAGCACCGAGACCGCCAAGGGGGTGAGCGCACCGGCCACGAAGCTCGTCACCCTTCCGCGTGGAGTGAACCGCTCTGAATATTCCGGCTGGAACATAGAGGATCCACGGCGTCACCGTCAACGACCGGCACCCTGCCACCTGCCACCGACAGCGGGCGCCCGGTCAGCGTCGGCGGGCGCGGCCGAGGACGTGCGCCACGGCGGGCAGTCCGGGGCCGGGGGAGAAGCCGAACCGGCGCAGCTCCTCGAGCTCGAAGCCGGACGCCGCCACCGCGCCCGCGGTGTCGCGGTCGAGGTGACAGCCCGCACCCACCCGCGACCACCAGGGGGTGACCAGCCGCTCGACGGCTCCGACCACCGGGTTGCGCGATCGCACGTGCTCGTACAGCAGCACCAGCCCGCCGGGGCGCAGCACGCGGTGCGCCTCGGCCAGCGCCCTGCGCTGCTCGCCCACCGAGCACAGCACCAGCGCGTAGACGACGACGTCGACGCTGCCCGAGGCGCACGGCAGGTGCTCGGCGTCGCCGGCGACGACGCTCACGGCGAGGCTGACGTCCTGGGCGGCCTCGCGCGCCCGCGCGCGCAGGGTGCTCTCGGGCTCGACCGCGAGCACGTGCTGC
Source organism: uncultured Actinomycetota bacterium (assembly GCA_963816695.1). Lineage (GTDB taxonomy): Bacteria > Actinomycetota > Actinomycetes > Actinomycetales > Angustibacteraceae > Angustibacter. Next base: position 408,615 of record CAWFLV010000001.1, on the reverse strand, counting down.
ACGGCCGGCGGGTAGTGGGCGAAGGTCAGGCCGTGCCCCGAGCCGACCTCGCACACCGTGCCGTGCGCCGGCGCGACCAGCTCACGGCGGATCTCGGCCTGGCCGCGCCGCTCGGCCTGCTCGGCCAGCCGCTCGTAGCGCCGCGCGAACGTGGGGTGGTCGAACGTGCCGCGGCTCATGCGCCTCGCCGCTGCGGCGTGCCGCGGCCCTTGGCGCGGTACATCGCGGCGTCCGCGGCGGCGAGCAGGTCGTCGACGCCGAGGTCGTCACTGGTGGTGGCCACACCGACGCTGGCCCGCAGGGGCAGGGGCCCGGCGGGCGACGTCAGGCGGATGCCCGCGATGGCCGTGGCGGCTCGCTGGGCCAGTGCGCGTCCGGCCGCCGCGTCGACGTCGGCGGCCAGCACGACGAACTCGTCACCGCCGAGGCGCACGACGACGTCCTGGGCCCGGGCGACGGCCCGCAGCGCGCCGGCCACGGCCCGCAGCACCTCGTCCCCGACGACGTGGCCGTGCACGTCGTTGACCGCCTTGAACTCGTCGAGGTCGACGAGCAGGAGGCTGTGGCCGGTCCGCGGGCCGACCTCGGTCGCCGGCGCGGCCTTCGCGGTGCGCAGGGCCTCGGTGAGAGCGCGCCGGTTCCCGACGCCGGTGAGCGGGTCCTCGGCCGCTTCCCGGACGGCGATCGCGTTGTCGCGGCGCAGGCGCTCGACGTCCAGAGCCGCCCGCGCACCCTGCAGGGTGCTCAGCCGCTGCTTCCACAGCACCTGCGCCAGGAGCTGGCCGTAGGCGCGCCCGGCCGCGGCGCCCGGCACGCCGGCCGCCGTCTCGAGCTCGACGAGCAGCCACTGGGCGCTCGCCGCGACCTGCCAGTCGCCCGCGACCTCGGACTGCCGAGCCGACTCCCGAGCGACCTCCAGGGCCTCCTGGCGCTGGTCGAGCGCCCACAGCGTGCGGGCCAGCGCTCCACCGACGGCGGCGCGGCCGCCCTGGTGCTCGCGGTGGTCGGGGCTGGCGTAGGCCCGCCGTAGCTCCTCGAGCGAGGCGGGTGCCGCGCTGAGCGGCCGCGAGCACAGCTCCATCGCCTCGCAGCTGGCCACGAACGCCATGACGCCGACGCGTCGAGCCTCGGCGACGGCTGCCGCGGCGTGCCGGTGGCCGGCGCGACGGTGGTGCTCGACGTCGGGGTCGTCGGGGTGCACTCGCTCGAGGTCGTCGGCCCAGCGCAGGTGCAGCTCGGCCAGGTTCATCAGGTCGATGGTGGTGGCCTCGGCGAGCGGGATCGGGCTCGCGGCCAGCCGCACGGCGGCCTCGAAGTGCGGCTGCGCCAGCTCGTACAGCCGCAGCTCGAGGTAGCAGTACCCCAGGCCGGTGTGCGCCCAGCAGCGCAGTGCGTCGTCGTCGCAGGCGGCGAGCGCCACCTCGCTGCGGGCGAGGTCGAGCAGGGCCGGCTCGACCGCGCCGTCGCGTGCCTGGGCCATCGCGCGCATCGACAGCGCGTTGGCCGCCCAGCCGCGGTCGCCCGCTTGCTCGGCGAGCTCCAGGCACCGGTCGGAGGCGGCGATCTGCGCCGGCCCGTCACCGCGCACGTGCTCGGTGACGGCGATCGCGTACCAGAGCCCGGCCTGCTCGTGGGCGGGTGCGTCGCCCGCCTGGGCGACGGCGCTGCGCGCCAGGGTGACCGCCGCGTCGGTGTGGCCGTCCTGGGCGAGGCTCATCACCCGCGCGGCGGTCTTCGACAGGGTCATGTCCTCATCATCGGCTGACGCCGGCTCGGTCCGAAGCCCGAAGAGCAGATTCACAGAGTCCTGCCGCCCTCGCCCCCGGTCAGCCGACCTGGACGGCCTGGCCGCCGACCCGGACGACGTCACCGCGGTCGAGCTGGCGCCCGCGCCGGACGTCGACCTCGCCGTTCACCTGCACCTCACCGGCCTGCAGCAGCGCCTTGGCGTCCGACCCCGAGTCGACGAGCCCGGCGAGCTTCAGGAACTGCCCGAGGCGGATGCCGTCGTCGGCCACGCTCACCACGTCCACGGCCCCATGCTGCCACGCCCCGCCCGCCAGCAACGCTCGTCACCCGCCCGTCAGCGCAGCAGGGCCAGCACCTCGTCGTGCAGCAGCCCGTTGGTGGCCACCGCGTTGCCACCCCAGGGGCCGGGCGCGCCGTCCAGGCTCGTGAACCGCCCGCCGGCCTCGGTGACGATCGGCACCAGCGCGGCCATGTCGTGGACGGCGAGCTCGGGCTCGCACGCGATGTCGACGGCGCCCTCGGCCACGAGCATGTACGACCAGAAGTCGCCGTAGGCGCGGGTGCGCCAGCACAGCCGGGCCAGGTCGAGGAACGGATCGAGCCGGTCGAGCTGCTCCCACCCGGCGAGGCTGGAGTACGACAGCGAGGCGTCCCGGACGGCGCCCACCTGCGACACGGTGATCCGCGTGGCCTGCGACAGGCTGCGGCCGGTCCAGGCGCCCGAGCCCTTGGCGGCCCACCACCGCCGTTGCAGGGCCGGCGCCGAGACCAGGCCGACCACGGGCTCGCCCTCGTCGACCAGGGCGATGAGCGTGGCCCAGACCGGGACGCCGCGGACGAAGCTCTTCGTGCCGTCGATCGGGTCGATGACCCATCGCCGCGGCCCGTGCCCGGTGGTCTCGAGCTCCTCGCCGGCCACGGCGTCCCGGGGACGGGTGCGCTTGAGCTGGGACCGCACGAGCTCCTCGGCGCGCACGTCCGCGTCCGACACCGGCGTGAGGTCGGGCTTGGTGCCGACCTCCAGGTCGGTGGCCCGGAAGCGGTCCATGGTGAGCCCGTCGACCTGGTCGGCGACGACGTGCGCCAGGCGGAGGTCGTCGTCGTAGGTGGGCACGTCGGCAACCTACCGCGTGCTGCCCGGTCGGCCCGGGACCCGAGCGAGCGCCCGTCGGCCGTGGGTAGCGTGACGGTCATGGAGGGGACGCCGGACCACGCTCTGCCCAGGCCGCAGCAGGCGGTGCTGCGGGCGTTCTTCGACGACGACGGCCGGCTGCGCTCGATCCCCGCGCGCCACGCCAAGCGCCTCGTCGTCCTCGACCGCATCGTGCAGGTCTTCGAGGTGGGGGAGCGGTACCCCGAGGTCGAGGTGAACGCTCTGCTGCGCGCTTTCCACGACGACGTCGCCGCCCTGCGCCGCTACCTCGTGGACGGCGGGTTCCTCTCGCGCGAGCAGGGTGTGTACTGGCGTTCGGGCGGCACGGTGCTGCTCGAGGAGTGAACCGCGACGGCGCGCGGCTCGTGTGCAGCCTGGGTGCACCAGCGCTGCTCGCGCTGCCCGGAGCGAGGAGGACGCCGTGCTCGACACCTTCAGGGGACTACCGGTGCACGTGCTGGTGGTGCACGCCGTCGTCGTCGGCGTGCCGCTGATGGCGCTGGTCACCACGGTCGTGGCGTTCGTGCCGCGCTGGCGAGCGCGCGTGGGCTGGCTGGTCGTGGTCGCGGACGGCCTCCTCGCCGTCGTGGTGCTGGTGGCACGCGCGAGCGGGCAGCGGCTGCTCGCACGCATCGGCACGTCGGACGCGATCCGCGCGCACACCACCCTGGGCAACCAGATGATCTGGTTCGCGCTCGGCCTGCTCGTCGCCGCCGTGCTCGTGGCGCTGGTCGGCCGCCGCTCCGGCGCCCTGCCGCGGGGCGCCGCCGTGCTCGCCCTGGTCGCGGCGCTGGCCGCCACCGGCTGGGTCGCCCGCACCGGTGAGGCCGGCTCCAACGCCGTCTGGAAGACCGTCATCGCCAACACCACCGCCCCCTGAGCGGGGCACTGCCGCGCCGAAGGACCCTCAGTCGAAGGTGTCTGCGCCGGTGCGGGCGCGCAGGACCCGCCGCAGCGAGTCCAGCCGCGAGCGCCCGGCGGGGCCGGCGTGCCCCTGCTCGACCCACGCGTCGAGCGCGCACTCGGGCTCGTCGTGGGTGCAGCCTCGCGGGCACTCGGCGGTGCCCGGCTCGAGGTCGGGGAACGCGTTGATGATGCGCGCGAGGTCGATGTGCGCCAGCCCGAACGAGCGCACCCCCGGCGTGTCGATCACCCAGCCCTCGCGGCCCGGCAGCCGCAGCGCCACGGCGGACGTCGAGGTGTGCCGCCCTCGGCCGGTCACCTCGTTGACGACCCCCACCGACCGGAACGCGTCCGGCACGAGCGCGTTGACGAGCGTCGACTTGCCCACGCCGGAGTGCCCGATGAAGACGCTTCGCCGCCCGCGCAGGCTCTCGCGGACCTCGTCCAGACCCACGATCGTGCCGTCGGCCGCGCGGTGGGTGACGACGTACGGGACGTCGAGCGGGGCGTAGCTGCCGACGAAGTCCGAGGGGTCGGCGAGGTCGGCCTTGGTGAGCAGCAGCAGCGGCTGCAGGCCGGCGTCGTAGGCGGCGACGAGGCAGCGGTCGACCATGCGCGGCCGCGGCTCGGGCTCGGCGAGCGCGGTGACCACGACCATCTGGTCGGCGTTGGCGACGATCACCCGCTCGTAGGGGTCGGTATCGTCAGCGGTGCGGCGCAGCACCGACCGGCGGTCCTCGACGCGCACGATGCGCGCCAGGGTGTCCGGCTCGCCGGTGACGTCCCCGACGAGCGCGACCTCGTCGCCGATCACGATCCCCTTGCGGCCGAGCTCGCGGGCCTTCATCGCGATGACCGTGCGCTCCTCGTCCGGCGGCCCCTCGCTGCCGACGAGCGTCGTGTAGCGCCCCCGGTCGACGCCGACGACCAGGCCGGTCTCGGCGCCCTCGTGCCGCGGTCGCTCCTTGGTGCGGGGTCGCGTGCCACGGCGCGAGGGTCGGACGCGGACGTCGCTCTCGTCGTAGTCGTGCGCGCTGCGCCTGCTCACCGGCCGCTCACCCGGCCGCTCCGGCGTCGGGTGCCAGCAGGGCCGACCAGTGCCGGGTGAAGTCCGGCAGCGTCTTGGCCGTGGTGTCGACGTTCTCGATGACCACGCCCTCGACCGCCAGCCCGATCACCGCAGCGGCCATCGCCATGCGGTGGTCGTCGTACGTGGCGAACCGGCCGCCGTGCAACGGCCGCGGCGTGATCCGCAGGCCGTCGTCGGTCTCGACGACGTCGCCGCCGAGGGCGTTGATCTCGGTGGCCAGGGCCGCCAGCCGGTCTGACTCGTGGCCGCGCAGGTGCGCCACGCCGCGCAGCCAGGACGGCGAGTGGGCGAGCGCCGCGAGCGCCGCCACCACCGGCGTCAGCTCGCCGACGTCGTGCAGGTCGACGTCGATGCCCTCGACCGGCCCGCCGCCCACGACCGTGAGGCCGGTGCGGTCGAGCGTGACGTCGGCGCCCATGGCGTCCAGGATGTCGCGCAGCCCGTCGCCGGCCTGTGTCGTGCGGTGCGGCCAGCCGGGCACGTGCACGCGCCCTCCGGTGACGAGGGCGGCCGCGAGGAACGGTGCGGCGGTCGACAGGTCCGGCTCGACGTCGAGGTCGAAGGCGCTGACCGGGCCCGGCAGCACGCGCCAGGTGTCGGGCTCGGAGTCGTCGACGACGACGCCGCGGTCGCGCAGCACCTCGACGGTCATCGCGATGTGCGGCTGGCTGGGGACGGGCTTGCCGTCGTGGTGCACCGTGACGCCCTCGTCGAACCGCGGCGCGGCGAGCAGCAGGCCCGAGACGAACTGGCTGGACGCCGACGCGTCGATCGTCACCGCGCCCCCGGGCACGGTGCCGCGACCACGCACCGTGAAAGGCAACGCGCCGCGTCCGTCGTCGTCGACCTCGACGCCGAGGGCGCGCAGGGCGTCCAGCACCGGACCCATCGGGCGCTGCCGGGCGCGGGGGTCGCCGTCGATGCGCACGTCGCCGTCGGCCAGCGCGGCCACCGCCGGCAGGAAGCGCATGACCGTGCCGGCGAGGCCGGCGTCGACGTCCACCCCGCCGTGCAGCGGGCCGGGCACGACGACCCAGTCCTCGCCGTCGTCGGTGACCGCGGCACCCAGGCGGTCGAGCGACGCGGCCATGAGCGCGGTGTCGCGCGACCGCAGCGGGCGACGCAGCCGGCTCGGGCCGTCGGCGATCGCGGCCAGCACGAGCAGCCGGTTCGTGAGCGACTTGCTGCCCGGGACGACGACACGCGCCTGCACGGGGACTCGGGCCAGGGGGGCGGCCCAGTCGCGGGGCGTGGTGACGGCGTCGACGCTCATGGCGCACAGTGTCGCGAACGCGGGCGCGCCCCGTCGAACACGCCCGTCAGGTGAGCGCTCAGTCGAAGGGCAGCGCGTCGGCGACCTGGTGGCGCGCCATCCGGGCCTCGCGTCGGGCGGCCTTGGCGGCTCGGCGGGCGTCCTTGCGGGCGTGCTTCGCCGTGCGGGAGGCGTCCTTGGCGGCGTGCTTGGCCCGCCACGGCAGGCCGGGACGGCCCTCGGTGTCGACCGCGGCGATGAGCAGGCCACCCAGCATGCCGGCGTTCTTCAGCAGGTGGAGTCGCTGCGCCTTGCGCTGGTCGGCGTCCTTGATCTCCCAGAAGCGGTGTCCCGCAACGGTCGTGGGCACGAGGCTGATGGCCAGCACCAGCGCCGACAGGCGCGGGAGGCGTCCCATGGCGAGCATCGTGCCGGCCCCGACCATGGTCGCGCCGTTGGCGCGCACCAGCAGCTCGGGATCGTCGGGCAGGCCAAGTCGCGGCGCGTACCGGTGGATGGCGGGGGCGGCCTGGCCCGCCTTGGCCGCGGGGTGGCGCAGCTGCTCGAGACCACCGTCGACGAACGTCGCGGCGAGCAGCGGTCGGGCGATACGGCGGACGACGGACATGGATCCTCCCGATGATCAGGTCAGCCCCCATCCTGCCGACGTGGCGGGGGCGGCGCGACCTGAGGTGGCCTGGCAGGCTGAGGACCATGTGCGGTAGGTACGCGGCGAGCGCCAACCCGGACGACCTCGTCGAGGAGCTCGAGATCGAGGCGGACCAGACCGGTGGGCGCGTCGAGCCGGACTACAACGTGGCGCCGACCCACCCCAGCCCGGTGGTGCTCGAGCGCCCGCCGCGCGACGATCGCGAGGCGCCGCCGGTGCGGCAGCTGCGCGTGCTCACGTGGGGTCTGGTGCCGTCCTGGGCGAAGGACCCGTCGGTGGGCCACCGGATGATCAACGCGCGCGCCGAGTCGCTACTGGACAAGCCCGCCTACAAGCGCGCGGCCGTGGCGCGACGCTGCCTCGTGCCCGCCGACGGCTGGTACGAGTGGCAGACGAGCCCGACCGCGCACGACGCCAAGGGCAAGCCGCGCAAGCAGCCGTTCTTCACCCGCCTCGCCGGTGGGGGTGGGCTGGTGTTCGCGGGCGTGTACGAGTTCTGGCGCGACCCGAAACGTCCGGACGACGACCCCGACGCCTGGCGCACGACGTTCGCGATCATCACCGCCGCCGCGGAGGAGGGGCTCGACCGGCTGCACGACCGCATGCCCTTCGTGCTGCCGCGCGAGCGCTGGGACGCCTGGCTGGACCCCGCGGTCAACCAGCCCGACCAGGTGCGCGCGTTGCTGGAGCCGTTGCCTCCCGGCCGGTTCGAGGCCTACCCGGTGTCGCGGCGCGTCGGGGACGTCCGTGCCACGGGCCCGCAGCTGCTCGACCCGGCGCCCCGCGAGGAGCTGGTCGGGGTCGTCGACCCGATGACCGGCGAGCTCATCGGGGACGCCGAGGCGTGAGCGGCCGGCTGACCCGGCGGGTCGTGCAGGTCGCCACGGCCGAGGGGACGGCGCGGGCGCACGTCACCAGACCGGCGTCCGCGCGCGGGACGCTCGTGCTCGGCCACGGCGCGGGGGGCGGTATCGAGGCGCCGGACCTTCAGGCGGTCACTGCCGCGGTGGCGGACGCCGGCTGGGCCGTCGTCCTCGTCGAGCAGCCCTGGCGCGTGGCCGGACGCCGCATCGCCACCGCGCCACCCCGGCTCGACGCGGCGTGGGTCGAGGTGGTCGCCGAGCTGCGGTCGGGACGCGGGGCGCTCCCCGGGCCGCTCGTGCTCGGTGGCCGCAGCGCCGGCGCCCGCGTGGCCTGCCGCACCTGCGGCGCGCTCGGGGCGCAGGGCGTCGTGGCGCTCGCGTTCCCGCTGCACCCGCCGGGTCGCCCGGCGGCGGCGACCCGCGCTGCGAAGGAGGGCGAGCTGCGGCAGGCGGCGTCCGGCGGGCGACCGCTGCTCGTCGTCCAGGGTCGCCGGGACCCGTTCGGCAGCCCCGGCGACGTCACCGCCGCGTGCCCCGCCGCGCGGGTGCTGCCGGTCGACGGCGACCACGCCCTCGCGGCCGACACGGCGTCCGTGGCCGGCGCGGTCGTCGCGTTCCTGGCGGCGCTGGAGCCGCGTCGGCCGTGAGCCGCCCGTCGCGGAACCGCGCGGAATGACCGGCCCGTGGCGGGCGTTCCCGCACTCGGCAGGGCCATCGCGCCACCGACGAGTCCAGGAGCGATCGCGTGCTCATCGCAGTCCCCGACCGTGCTGTCGACGCCCACCCGGTGCCGCGCTGGCCGGCAAGCGCTTCAGCGGCACCCCAGCGGTGGACGCTCGGCGAGCCGGACCGGCGCGCAGCGATACCCTGGGAGGCGATGACTGAGACCACCGGCGCGACCGCCGGATCCGACGACACCACGCGGGCCCCCGAGGCCGAGTCGCAGGCCGACCGGGCATCCCGCTTCGAGCGCGACGCCCTGCAGTACGTCGACCAGCTCTACTCCGCGGCCCTGCGGATGACGCGCAACCCCGCCGACGCCGAGGACCTCGTGCAGGAGACGTTCGCGAAGGCGTTCGCGGCGTTCCACCAGTACCGCCCCGGCACGAACCTCAAGGCCTGGCTGTACCGCATCCTCACGAACACCTACATCAACACGTACCGCAAGAAGCAGCGCGAACCGCAGCAGTCCGACGCCGAGAACATCGAGGACTACCAGCTCGCCCGCGCCGAGTCGCACACGTCCACCGGGTTGCGCTCGGCCGAGGCGGAGGCGCTCGACCACCTTCCCGACAGCGACGTCAAGGACGCGCTGCAGCAGATCCCCGAGGACTTCCGCATGGCGGTGTACTACGCCGACGTGGAGGGCTTTGCCTACAAGGAGATCGCGGAGATCATGGGGACGCCGATCGGCACCGTGATGTCCCGCCTGCACCGGGGACGTCGCCAGCTGCGCGAGCTGCTCCAGGACTACGCTCGCGAGCGCGGCCTGGTCGGCGCGGGTACGGACGGCGGAGGTGCCTCATGAGCTGCGGCCAGCCGCACGAGACCGACTGCAGCGAGGTGCTCGACCGCGTCTACGAGTACCTCGACAACGAGCTGGAAGAGCTCGACTGCGCCAAGATCAAGCAGCACCTCGACGAGTGCGGCCCGTGCCTGAAGCAGTACGACCTCGACCTCGCGCTCAAGGCGCTGATCCGCCGCAGCTGCGCCTGCGAGCCGGCTCCGCAGGAGCTGCGCACCAAGATCATGACGCGCATCACGACGGTGCGCATCGAGCTCGAGGGCTAGCGGCACCCGACGCCGACGTGGCCCCTCCCCGAGTGCTCGGGGAGGGGCCACGTCGTCGTCTGCGGCGCAGCGCGGCTCAGGCGTTGGGCTTCTTGCCGTGGTTGGCGGCGTTGCCCTTGCGGCTGCGACGCTTGCGGGCGCGCTTGCTCATGGCTGCTCCTTGATCGGGAGAGTGGTCTGGATCGCCCTCATGGTCCCACACCGCCGGGCTACCATCCGACTGCAGGCCGCTGCCCGCTGGGCCGCGGACGACAACTCCAGAGCGCGTGAGACGGAACGGGCCCTTGGTCCTTTACGCAGTGGATCACCGCCTGTACTTTGTCCGGTAAGCCCGATCCGTCGTGGATCGGGCTGCTCGGGGCGCCCTGCCCCCTGCCGGTTTTCGTGCAAGGAGTGGTCCAGATGAGCAAGATCGTCTCCGCTGTCGAGAAGTTCCTCTCCGCCCAGCCGCACTGGAGCTGGGAAGGCTGAGCCACCTCTCGGCGCTGAGCGCCGATCTTCATCCCGGACCACCTCACGCGCCTTGGACCGAGCACGGAGGGCGTGAGGTGGACCGGTCGTTGCGTCGCGTCCGCGCGTACGTCGGTGTCATGGCCGTGCTCGCCGTCGGCGCGCTGGCCGTCAGCTGGTGGCTGCGGCCGCCGACCGACTGGTCGACGATCGCGGTGCTGTCGCTGCTGTGCATCCTGAGCAGCCAGACCAGGGTGCGTCGCCTGTACGCGACGACGGGCATGTCCACGAACTCGATCGTGCAGCTCGCCGCCGTGGTGCTGGCCGGCCCGACCGGCGCGATCCTGGTCGGGATGTCGTCGTGGCTGCTCGAGGTGCGGCGCAGCAAGCGGCGCGTGTGGCTGCTCAACGTCAGCCTGTTCGCCCTCATGGGCGCGGCGACCAGCGCGACGTACTACCTGGTGGGTGGCACGGCTGACCCCGCGGCGCCACGCACGCCGACGCAGCTGCTGACCGAGCTCGCCCTGCCGCTGATCCTGGCCAACGTGGTCATGGCGCTCGTCAACGCCATCGTCATCGCCGGTGTCGTCGGGCTGTCCGAGGGCGTGCCCTACCGCGAGGTGCTCACCGGCACCCTGCGCAGCGGCGGCATCGCCTACGTCGGCTACGGGCTCTTCGGGCTGCTGCTCGTCGTGCTGTGGGCCTCGGCCGGCGTCGGCCCGCTGTCGGCCGTCCTGGTGCTCGCCCCGCTGTTCGTCGCCCGCTGGGCGTTCGCGCAGTACGCCGAGCAGAACGCCGCGCACGAGCGCACCGTGGCCGCCCTCGTGCAGGCGGTCGAGGCCAAGGACCACTACACCCGGGGTCACAGCGAGCGCGTGGCCCGCGCGTCGGTGATCATCGCCCGCACCGTGGGGCTCTCGCAGCAGCGGACCTCGACGCTGCACTTCGCCGGCATGCTGCACGACGTCGGCAAGCTCGGCGTCCCCACCCGCGTGCTGCAGAAGACCGGCGCCCTCACCGACGAGGAGTTCGCCACCATCGCCCGCCACCCCGTGCGCGGCTTGGAGATGGTGCGCGAGATCGCCTTCCTCGGCGAGGCGTTCCAGGGCATCCTGCACCACCACGAGCGCCTCGACGGGCGCGGCTACCCGATGGGCCTGATGGGCGGCGCCATCCCGGAGTTCGCCCGGATCATCGCCGTGGCCGACGCCTTCGACTCGATGACGTCGACGCGTTCGTACCGGCGCGCGCGCTCGGTGGGGGAGGCCGTCGAGGAGCTGCACCACTGCAGCGGCACCCAGTTCGACCCGCACTTCGTGGCAGCTCTCACCGAGGGCCTGCAGCGCACCACGTGGACCCCCGCGGCGGCGCCGGACGAGGACGACGAGCCCGAGGTTCCCGAGGTCGCGGCCCGTGAGCAGTCCGGGCCCTCCCTGGAGCCGGTCGACTCCCGCGACCACGACGACCCCGCCTTCGCCCAGGAGCGGCGTGAGCCGCTCGACCTGCCGGCCGGGGGCGGCGCCGCCGAGCGGAGCGGTCCTTGAGCCGGGTCGCCACCGCGCGGCCCCGCCTGTCGACCACCGGCGCCTTCACCGGCATCGCCGCCGTCGTCACCGCCGGAGCGGTCGGGTCAGTGGCAGCCGGGGCCACCGAGCACGGCTTCGGTGGCCTGTCCGTCGTCCTGGCGTTCGGCGCCGCGATCGCGCTGGGGGAGTCGTTGCGCGTGTGGCTGCCGGGCGAGCGCGAGGCCGCACCCATCGGCACCGCGGCGGCGGTGGCTTTCGCACTGGTCACCCGGATCGGCCCGGATGGCTCCGGTGTCGCCGGCGCGACGGTGCTGGCCGTGATCGCCTTCGCGACGCTGCTCGGGATCCTGCCGCACCTGCTGGCCTCGCGGTCGCCGGACCTCGCTGGGCTCGTGCACCGGTTCCTGGCCGTCAGCGTGCTCGTCGTCCTGTGGCGCGTGGTGCCCTTCACGCCCGACGGCTCACTGGCCGACGCCGGCCGGGCCTGGCACGGCTACCGGTGGCTGCTGGCCCTGCTGATGCTGGTCACCGTCGGCATCACCCTGGCGATCGACGCCCTGCTCGCCGCCGTCATGCGTGCGGCCGACGAGAACGCCCGGCTGAAACCGGTGCTGCGTGACGAGCTGCGGGTCGCGGGTGGGCTCGGCAGCGCGATCGGGTCCAGCGGCGTCCTCATCGCCCTCGCGGCCGAGCCGATGGGCCTGCTCGCGGTGCCGGTGTTCCTGGCCCCGCTGCTGCTCACCCAGTTCGCCTTCCGGCGGTACTCGATGGTGCAGGCCACCTACCACCAGACCATCCGCTCGCTCTCGCGCGTCACCGAGCTCGGCGGCTACACCGAGGCCGGTCACTCGCGGCGCGTCGCGTCACTCGCGCTGTCGATGGGGCGCGACCTCGGGCTCACCGAGCGCTCGCTGCGCGACCTGGAGTACGCCGCGCTGCTGCACGACATCGGCCAGCTCTCGCTCACCGAGCCGATCCCCGGTGGCGCGACGGTCATGGCCGCCCCGCTGGAGCAGAAGCGCATCGCCGACCTCGGTGCCGCCGTGGTGCGCCGCACCGGCGTGCTGGACGACGTCGCGGTGATCATCGAGCGGCAGAGCGAGCCCTACCGCCGTCGCCACCAGACCGACGACCGCGCGATCCCGCTGGCGAGCCGCATCATCAAAGCGGCCAACGCCTACGACGACCTCGTCGGCGACGGCAGCAGCGAGACCCGTCGCCGTGAGGCGCTCGAGCGCATCCACCTCGGCCTGGCCTACGAGTACGACCCCCGCGTCGTCTCCGCGCTGACCCGGGCGGTCACGCGCGCGGACTGACCCCGCCGGACGAGTTCACTCGGCTGGCTCAAGTAGGGGGGATGACGAGCCGATCTGCTCTTCGTGGACGACTCCGGGCTGATCTCCGTTTCGCCGTACCTTCGCGCTCTCGCGGAGCTGCGGGGCTCCGACCTGCACATCAAGGTCGGCTCTCCCGCCCGCGTCCGCATCGACGGCCGGCTGCGCAAGCTGCAGGGTCCGTCCCTCACGCCCGAGCAGACGTCTGCCATCGCCGACGAGGTCATGCGCGACGACCTGCGCGAGTCCTTCCAGCGCACCAACGAGGCCGACTTCGCCTACTCGCTGCCTGGCGTCGGCCGGTTCCGCGTCAACGCGTTCCGCACGCGGGGGTCGATCGGCCTGGTGTTCCGTCGCGTCTCGGTGGGCGCCATCCCGCTCGACGACCTTGGCGTGCCGCCCGTGATCAGCCAGCTCGCCCTCGAGCCGCGGGGCCTGGTGCTCGTCACCGGCCCGACCGGCTCGGGCAAGACGACGACGCTCGCCGGCATGGTCGACCACATCAACACCCACCGCGAGTGCCACATCGTGACGATCGAGGACCCCATCGAGGTCCTGCACCGCGACAACCTGTCGATGATCAACCAGCGCGAGGTGCGCCTGGACACCGAGGACTTCTCGGTGGCGCTGCGTGCGGCCATGCGGCAGGACCCGGACGTCATCCTCGTGGGCGAGATGCGCGACGTCGAGACGGTGAAGGCCGCGCTGTCGGCGTCCGAGACGGGCCACTTCGTCATGTCGACGCTGCACACCACGAACGCGCAGGAGACCGTCGCGCGCATCATCGACTTCTTCCCGCCGCACGAGCAGAAGCAGGTGCGGCTGGCGCTCGCCGGTGCGCTGCGAGGCATCGTCTGCCAGCGGCTGGTGCCGCGCGCGGACGGCCAGGGTCGCTGCGTCGCGATGGAGATCGCCGTCAACACCGGCCGCGTCGCGGACGCCATCGTCGACCCGGACAAGACGAGCACCCTCACCGAGCTGATCACCGAGGGCGGCTTCTACGGGATGCAGACGTTCGACCAGCACCTGACCACGCTGATCCGCGACGGCGTCGTGACGCTCGAGGACGCCATGAGCGCGTCGAGCAACCCGCACGACCTCACCGTCGAGCTGCGCCGGCTGGGCCTCGTCGCCTGACCCAGCCCGCCCGCCACGCGTGCACTCTGTCACCGAAGTGCACGCCTAACCCCTCCGTAGCCGTGCACTCTGTCACCGAAGTGCACGGGCGGTACTAGGGGTCGCCGGACGCCGGGCGCTCGGCTAGCGTCGCGGCGTGCGGAGGGTCCGGCAGGTGCTGCGCCGGCTGCCGTCGTCCACCGCCGGCGCCCTGCGCGGCCACGACCTGCTGCTCTACGCGGCGGGCGTGACCTTTTACGCCGCCGTGGCGGTCGTGCCGGGCCTGCTCATCGCCACCCGCCTGCTCGCGGCGGTGCTGGGACGCGACCAGGTGCTCACCCTCGCCGACGACCTCACGCGCGCCCTGCCGTCGACCCTCGGGGCCGGGGGAGTGGCTGCCGACCTGCTGCAGCGCGGCACCGACCTGGGGTGGCTCGGCGCCGCGGTGTCGTTGCTGCCGGCGACCGTGTACGGCGAGGGGCTGCGACGGGCGTACGTCGCGCTGGCGGACGTCGACGACCGCCTCAGCGGCTGGCGCGGCCGGCTCGCGGCGCTGCCCGTGCTGCTCCTGGCGCCGGTGCTGCTGCTGGCGGTGCTCGGCGTCACGCCGCTGCTCGACGACCTGTTCGGCGCCGGCACCTGGGGGCGGGTGCTCGGCGTCTACGTCGCGCTGAACGTGGACTGGCTCGTGGTCTCGCTGCCGCTGGCCTGGACCTTCCGGGCCGTGGCGCCCGGCTCGCTGGGCTGGCGCGCCAGCCTCGTCGGCGGCCTGGTGACGGGCGCGTTCGTGGCCGGCTTCCTGCAGGGGTTCGTGCTGTTCCTCTCGCTGCCGCTCGACCTCGGCGCGCCCTTCGGTGGCGTGACGGGTATCGGCGCGGCGGTCGCCGTCCTGCTGTGGCTGTGGGTGCTGCACCTGGTGGTGCTCGTCGGCTGGGTCGCCACCCGGCAGTCCGTGGACGTCGGTCACGTTGGTCACGCCGGGCACGGCTGAGTGCTGGGCAGTCACCGGGCACGAGGACGGCGGCGCACCCCCCCGGGTGCGCCGCCGTCCGTCGTGCGGTGGTTCCTCGCCTAGGAGGCGAGCTCGGGGATGTCGTGGACGCTCGGGTCGCCCGCGTCGGCCCGGTAGTCGCGCGGCACGGTGACGTCCTCACCGGCCGGCGTCTTGAGGGCCCGGAACACCAGCGTGAGCACCACAGCCACCACGACGTTGATCACGAACGCGGTGAGCGCGATGTAGCCGCTCTTGCCGATGAGGTCGATCGCCGCCACCGACGAGCCGAAGTGCTTGCCCGACGCCGGGTTGATCTGCTGGTAGGCCGTGACGGTGCCGTACACCATCGCGACCGCCCAGCCGGCGAGCAGCGCCCAGCGGTGGAACCAGCGCGTGTAGAGCCCGAAGACGATCGCGGGGAACGTCTGCAGGATCCACACACCGCCGAGCAGCTGGAAGTTCAGCGCCAGCGTCTTGTCGAGCGTGAAGACGAACAGCAGCGCGCCGAGCTTGACGACCAGCGAGACGACCTTGGAGACCGCCGCCTCCTGGGCGTGCGTCGCGTTGGGCTTGATGAAGTCCCGGTAGATGTTGCGGGTGAACAGGTTGGCCGCCGCGATCGACATGATCGCCGCGGGCACCAGCGCACCGATCGCGATGGCCGCGAAGGCGATGCCGGCGAACCACGACGGGAACTGGTCCTCGAACAGCTGCGGGACGACGAGCTGCGGGTTCGGCTTGCCGTCGAGCCCGATGGGCTTGGTGCCCGCCGCGATCGCGACCCACCCGAGCAGGGCGAGCAGGCCTAGCAGGAACGAGTACGCCGGCAGGATCGAGGCGTTGCGCCGGATCACGTTGCGGCTCCGGCTGGACAGCACGGCGGTGATCGAGTGCGGGTACATGAACAGCGCCATGGCCGAGCCGAGCGCCAGCGTGGCGTACGGCCAGAACTGCGCGGCCACCGGGATGAACGCGCCGGCGGGCTTGCCCGTCGTGGGGTTCGTCGCCGTCAGCTTGTCCTGAGCGGCGCCGAAGATGCCGTCCCAGCCGCCCACCTTGTGCGGCAGGTAGATGATCGCCACCAGGATCACGATGTAGATCAACGTGTCCTTGACGAAGGCGATCATGGCGGGTGCGCGCAGCCCGCTGGAGTAGGTGTACGCCGCGAGCACCGCGAACGCGATGAGCAGCGGCAGGTCACGCGCGAGCCAGTTGCCGCTGCCGCCGATGCCCATGACCTCCAGCACCGCCTGGATGCCGACGAGCTGCAGGGCGATGTACGGCATCGTCGCGAGGATGCCGGTGACGGCGACGGCGAGCGACAGCCCCCGCGAGCCGTAGCGGCCCTTGACGAAGTCCGCCGGGGTGACGAAACCGTGCGTGTGCGAGACCGACCACAGCCGCGACATGAAGATGAAGATGATCGGGTAGACGACGATGGTGTACGGGACGGCGAAGAACCCGCCGACGGCTCCGACCGCGAACATCGCCGCGGGCACGGCGACGAACGTGTAGGCGGTGTAGAGGTCACCGCCGAGCAGGAACCACGTGATGAAGGTGCCGAAGCTGCGGCCGCCGAGGCCCCACTCCTGCAGGCTGCCCATGGCCCCGCCGCGGCGCCAGCGGGCCGCCATGAAGCCCATCACGGTGACGAGGAGGAACAGCAGGATGACGATCGTGAGCGCGACGCCGTTGACCCCCGTGGTCTGCGCGGCGCTGTGCAGGGTGGCGCTCATCGCTCGACCTCGCTGTCACGGCGACGCCGGGTCTGCGCGGCGACGAACCGGTACGCGATCGAGGTGCAGATCGCGGCGAGGAACACCCACATGAACTGGTACCAGAAGAAGAAGGGGAACCCCCACAGCTTCGGCTCGGCCTTCGCGTAGCTCCCCACCCACATCAGAGCCACGATGGGGGCGGCGAGAAGCACCACCACGAGCACCAGCTGGGCTGTTGGTAGTCGGTGTGCTCCGACGTCGGGATCGCGATCGCTGTCGACGGGTCTGTCCACGGGGGGCCTCCGGCCTGGTGCGTCGGACGAATGGCGGGGCGTCGTTGCCGCCGCCGGGCGGGACAATACTCCGGACGTGGCTCAGGGCAAGGATCTTGAGCGGCCAACGGTCGGTGCGTTGCGACGACCGGCACCTACGGCCGTCGACGGGGGGCGTTCGGAGCTTGACCGCCTCAGGCCGGCCGACGGTTCCAGCGCAGCAGGATCGAGACCGCCACCGCCGGGAGCAGGGCCGACCAGAAGAGCCCGGCGCCCGCCAGCCACGGCAGCGACGACAGCAGGACGACGTCGACACCGACCAGGTACGACGTGACGGCACCTACCGGCAGGGCGCCCATCGGTGAGACCGCTTGCATGTCCCACCGGGCGGCGGACCGTCCGGCGGCGGAGCGCAGGGCGCCGGCCACGGCCACCAGGGCCGCGACGGGCGCCCACCACCACGGCTGCCGGTCCAGGCCACTCGCCACGGCGGCCACGACGAGGGCGCAGGTGGCCGGCACCACGCAGTGCGCAGCCCGCAACGTGCTGTCGCTGAACGGGAGCGAGCGCGCCAGCGCCGGGGTGCGGCTGACCGTGCGCAGGCCGGCCGCGCCCGCGCCGGCCGCCCACCAGGCCACCAGGGCGATGGTCGCCGCGGCCGCCAGCCGGCCGTACAGGTCGTCGGCCGCCCATGCGACCGGCGCCGCGCAGAGCGCTACGACGACGCCGCGCGGCCAGCGCAGCGTGCGGCGCACGTCGGCGGCGACGAGCGCCGCAGCGCCAGTGCCCCAGAGCCGACGCGACCGGACGACGCCGCGCTCGAGCACCCGCCGCACGCGCAGGGTCTCAGCCGCGAACGAGCCGTCCAGCGCCGTCACCGTCGCGCGCAGGCCCAGCGCGAGACCGGCTCCGGCGACGAGGTCGGACCGCCGCAGCCGGCCCAGCGAGCGTCGGATCGCGGCGGCGCCGACGGCCGCCGCGACCGCGAGGACGCCGGTCAGGGCCCCCGCCACGACGGCGGGGTGCGCACGCTGGCGCCAGGAGGGCGCCGCTCCGGCGAGGGCGAGCACGAGCGCCACGGCGGCCGAGGCGGTGACGCCGTCGGCGAGCCGGCGCAGGACGGCGGTGCGCCGGTGGCCCTGCCCGCTGACCGCGACGGCGCAGACGACCACTCCCAGCAGCGCGCCACCGAACGCGCCACCCCACCACGGAGCGGCACCGAGCTCGGCTGCCGCCAGGCCGATGAGGGCACCCCCGGCGGCGCAGCCCGACGCCACCACCCCTGCCGTCGGCAGCAGCAGACCCCGCCGGTCGACCGGCGCGGCGAGCAGCCACGTCGCGTCCGCCGGGTCGCGCACCACGGGGCCGAGCAGCACGAGCGCGCGCAGCCCGGAGCCCGCCAGCGCGAGCACCAGCGTGAGACCGAGCATGGCCGCCAACCCCGGTGGTGCGTGCCCGCTTCCCGATCGTGCGCTGATGTCGCGCAGCGTGTCGCCGGCCAGGGGCGCCACCATCGCGGCGACGAGCGCGATGGCGAAGGCCACCACGTAGAGGTCCTGCAGCGTCTCGCCGAGCGGGCGCGCCACGGGCGAGGCCCGGCGCATCCGGCGCAGCGCGCGCCGCAGCGACCGGGCGGAGAGCTCGACTCCCACCGTCGACGGCACGCCGTCACCGCCCACGGCGGGTCCTCACTGCAGCTCGAGCACGAGGTCGGCCACCTCGTCGACGAGGTCGCGGTCGTGGCTCGCGAGCACCACCGAGCAGCCGCCGTCCGCGAGGTCGCGCAACCGCCCGGCCAGCCACTGGCGGCCGACCCCGTCCAGCCGCTGCTCGGGCTCGTCGAGCAGCAGCAGCCCGGCCGGCCGCACCAGCACGCTCGCGAGGCCGAGCCGGTGGCGCTGGCCGCTCGACAAGGTGGCCGGCAGCTGGTCGGTGCGGCCGCCCAGCCCGACGTCGGCCAGCACGGCGGCGACGGTGGCGGCCGGGTCCGGCGCGGCGAAGCCGCGAGCCAGCAGCTCGAGGTGCTCGCCGACCGACAGGTCGGGGAAGGTCGCGGCGTCGTCCAGCAGGGTCGCCACCTCGCGGCGGCTCCACGCGTCGGACTCGCGGATCGGCCGCCCGCGCCAGGTGACGGAGCCGCCGTCCGGGTCGAGCGAGCCGGCCAGGATCCGCAGCAGGGTGGTCTTGCCGCTGCCGTTGGCGCCCGTGAGCGCCAGCACCTCGCCCGGCGCGACGCCCAGGTCGACCGGCGCGAGCACCGTGCGCGTGCCGAAGCGCTTCGTCAGGCCGTCCGCGACGAGCCCGACACCGGACGAGGCCGGCCCCGGTCTCCCGGAACCGGCCTCGCCCGGAACGTCGTGCGTACCAGCGCTCACGCGGCCTTCTTGGTCTCCCAGAAGATCTCGGCGATCTGGTCGATCTTGGCGAGCAGCTCGTCGGCCTGGGCGGCGTCCGAGGTGCCCTTGGTGCCGGCAGCGCCGGCCAGCTTGGTGGCCTCGTTGAACAGCTGGTGCAGCTGCGGGTACTTCTCGAAGTGCGGCGGCTTGAAGTAGTCGGTCCACAGCACCCACAGGTGGTGCTTGACGAGCTCCGAGCGCTGCTCCTTGATGAGGACGGCGCGGGTCTGGAACTCGGGGTCGGAGTTGTCCTTCATCTTGCCGATGATGGCCTTCACCGACTCGGCCTCGATCTTGGCCTGCGCGGGGTCGTAGACGCCGCAGGGGAGGTCGCAGTGGGCGCTGACCTCGACAGTGCGGGCGAACAGGCGGGAGAGCATGGGTGGTCCCTTCTTTCGCGACTCGCGGTGAACGTGATCAACCTACCCGCGGGGGTCGGGCAGCGCGCGGGCAGGTCGCGGCCAGACCCGGCCGAGCACGACCGCGAGCACGTCGTCGTCCGGGATCGCGCCGACCTGCCACGAGTCGACCCCTTCGCCGGCGCTGTCGCGCTCGACCCACCACCCGCCGGTCTCGCGGCGCGTCGCCCGCTTGACCGCCACGGGGCGCGGGCCGTCGTCGGCGTCCGGTAGCCGGACGACGACGAGACGGCCCGAGCGCGGTGTGCCACCCCAGCGCACGAGCAGCCGGTCGCCGTCCGCGAGCGTGGGCAGCATCGAGCGCCCGCGGACGACGACGAGCCCCCACCGTGCCGGCAGCTCAGGCGCCTTCGGCGGGTTCGCTGCCGGCCTCGATCGCCTCGCCGTGGTGGCCCTCGGCCTCATCGCGCTGCATCCGCTGCAGGAACGAGCGGGTGCGAGCGTGCTGGGGGTTGGAGATCACCTGGCGCGGGTCGCCCTGCTCGACGACGACGCCGCCGTCCATGAAGACGACCCGGTCGGCGACCTCGCGGGCGAAGCTCATCTCGTGGGTCACCACGATCATCGTCATGCCGTCGTCGGCGAGCTCGCGCATGACCGACAGGACCTCGCCGACCAGCTCGGGGTCGAGCGCGCTCGTGGGCTCGTCGAAGAGCATCAGCTTGGGCTGCATGGCGAGCGCCCGCGCGATGGCCACACGCTGCTGCTGGCCGCCGGAGAGCTGGCTGGGGTAGGCGTGCGACCGGTCGGCCATGCCGACGCGCTCCAGCAGCTCGACGGCGCGCCTGCGCGCCTCGCCCTTGCCGACGCCCTTGACCTGCACGGGCGCCTCCATGACGTTCTCGGTGGCCGTCATGTGCGGGAACAGGTTGAACCGCTGGAACACCATGCCGATCTCGCGGCGCTGGGCGGCGATGCGCTTGTCGCTCAGCTGGTGCAGCCGGCCGTCGCGGTCCTCGTAGCCCATGAGGTCGCCGTCGACCCAGATGCGGCCGCCGTCGATGGTCTCGAGCTGGTTGATGCAGCGCAGGAAGGTCGTCTTGCCCGAGCCCGACGGCCCGAGCAGGCACACGACCTCGCCGGTGGAGACGTCCATGTCGATGCCCTTGAGCACGTCGACGCCGTGGAACGCCTTGTGCACGTTGACCGCGTGCACCAGCGGCATGGTCTCGCTCGCCATGTCAGTGGCCCTCCGCAGTGACGCCGGGCGCCTTGGGGCCGGTCTTCGTGCCGAACCCGCGACCGAAGCGACGCTCCAGGAAGTACTGCCCGACCATCAGGACGCTGCACAGGATCAGGTACCAGAGCGTGGCGGCCACGGCGACGGGAAACACCTGGAACGTGCGGGAGCCGATCGAGCGCAGCTGGAAGAACAGCTCGTACGACAGCGGTAGCGCGATCAGCAGCGAGGTGTCCTTGAGCATGGCGATGGTCTCGTTGCCGGTCGGCGGCACGATGACGCGCATGGCCTGCGGCAGGACGATGCGGCGCATGGTCTTGCCACGGCTCATGCCGAGCGCCTGCGCTGCCTCGTCCTGGCCCTTGTCGACGCTCAGGATGCCTGCGCGCGCGATCTCGGCCATGTACGCCGCCTCTGACAGGCCCAGCCCCAGGATGCCGCCGGCGACCGACGTGCCGAGCTGCTGGGTGTTGAAGCCGAGGAACCTGAAGTCCTGGCCGAGCCCGATGAGGTCGGTGATGATCCAGTCGAAGGGGATGCCGATGTCGATGCGCGGCAGCACGATCGCCAGGTTGCCGATGATGAAGAGCAGCACGTAGCGCGGGATCGCCCGGAAGAACCACGTGAACGCCCAGGCCGACCACGACAGGATCTTGTTGGGGGACAGGCGCATCACGGCGAGGATGACGCCCAGCACGACGCCGACGATCATGGAGCCGGCGGTGGCCGTCAGAGTCCCGCGCAGCAGGCCGTTGATGACCGGTCGCTGCACCATCGCCTGGAAGACGAAGTCCCACTTGAAGGCGTCGTTGGCCAGGAGCAGGTGCAGGAACATCGCGGCCAGGACGGTGATGGCGGCGACGGCGACCACCCGCCAGGGATGCCGGACCGGCACGGCGTCGATCGCCCCGGGACGGGTGTCCGTCCCGGGGCTCGACGCGGCCTCAGCGGTCACGGGTTGACGGCGAAGTCGCTGATCCCGCCCGACTTCACGCCCCACTTCTCGAGCACCTTGTCGTAGGTGCCGTCGCTCTTGAGCGCCTTCAGCGCCTCGGTGATGGCCGTGGCGAAGTCGGTCTCGTCCTTGGGCAGCACGTAGCCGTACGGTGCCGAGTCGTAGACGTCACCGACCGTCATCAGCGCGCCCGACGACTGCAGCACGGCGTACGCGCAGACGGGGGAGTCGGCGAGCATGGCGTCGGCCTTGCCGGTGGCGACCGCCGCGGTGGCCTCGTCCTGGCCCTGGTAGGACTGCACCTGGATCGCCGGCTTGCCCGCGGACTTGCAGTCGGCCTGCCGCTTGGGCAGGTCCTCCTCCTCCTGGACGGTGCCGGTCTGGACGGCGACCTTCAGGCCGCACGCGGCGTCCGGGCTGATGTTCTTGGGGTTGCCCTTCTGCGTCGCCCACTGCGTGCCGGCGCTGTAGTAGCTCACCATGTTGACCTGCTTCTTGCGGGCGTCGTTGATGGTGAACGACGAGACGCCGATGTCGTACTTGCCGGTGCTGACGCCGCCGATGATCGAGTCGAACGACGACGGCACGAACTCGACGTCGACGCCGAACTTCTGCGCCACCGCCTTGAACAGGTCGACGTCGAAGCCCTGGACGGTCTTGCCGTCGGCCGCGAGGAACTCGCTGGGCGCGTAGGACGCGTCGGTGCCCACCACGATCTTCTTGGCCGTCTTGATCTTGTCCGGCAGCTTGGCGGTGAGTGCGGAGTCGACGGTGGCTGACGCGACGGTCTGGGTGTTGGAGCTGCTGCCGGTCGACAGCGAGTCCGACCCACACGCGGACAGCGAGATCGCGACCCCTGCGCCGAAGACGGCAGCAGCGGCGACGCGACGAGAGCGGAGCATCAAGGGAGGCCTCCTACGGCTCGGTCTGGTGCCCGCATCCTGCCACTGCCTGACGGCAACGTCATACACGTCACACGTTTTGCGGCCTTCTCGTGACCGTTCACCCGTGGTGACGACGGATTTCGTGTGGCACGATGAGGGAAGTCTTGCGGGAGACCCCCGTGCGAGGACCCGCGGCCACACCCGGCCGCCCCGGATCGTGCACCTACGGCAATCATCGCCGGCCGCACGCGGGCTTGGGTCCTCGAGGTCCCCGAAGCGATCCCCAGATGAGGTGAACGGACCCGTGTCCGCCGAGCTCTCCGATCCCCAGCCGCCCGTCGAGGGCGGCTCCCGCCCCGAGCACGACCCCGCCGCCCCGGTGTTCCAGCACCACCTCGGGGGCAAGCTGGAGGTGCGCGCCCGCCGTCCCCTCACCAGCCGCGCCGAGCTCTCGCTCGCCTATACCCCCGGCGTCGCCGAGGTGTCGCGGGCCATCGCCGTCGACCCCGCGCTGGCGGACGTGTACACCTCCCGCGCCAACACCGTGGCGGTCGTCACCGACGGCACGGCGGTGCTGGGCCTCGGCGACATCGGCCCGGCGGCCGCGCTGCCGGTCATGGAGGGCAAGGCGGTGCTGTTCAAGCACTTCGCGGACCTCGACGCCGTGCCCATCTGCCTCGACACGACCGACGTCGACGAGCTCGTCGAGACGGTGGTGCGGCTCGCGCCGTCGTTCGGCGGCATCAACCTCGAGGACATCTCGGCCCCGCGCTGCTTCGAGGTCGAGCGCCGGCTGCAGGAGCGGCTGTCGATCCCGGTCTTCCACGACGACCAGCACGGGACGGCGGTCGTGGCGCTCGCCGCGCTCGTCAACGCCGCACGGGTGGTGGGCAAGCAGCTCGGTGGCCTTCGCGTGGTCGTCGGCGGCGCCGGGGCCGCAGGCGTGGCGGTCACGAAGATCCTGCTGCGCGCGGGGGTGCGTGACGTCGTGGTCTGCGACAGCCGCGGTGTCGTGGAGCCCGGCCGGTCGGACCTGGCGGCCCACAAGCGCAAGCTCGCCGCGACGACCAACCCGCGCGGCACCACGGGCACGCTCGCCGACGCGCTCGCCGGCGCCGACGCCTACATCGGGGTGAGTGGTGGCACGGTGCCCGAGCCGGCGCTGGCGAGGATGGCTCCTCGCGCGATCCTCTTCGGCCTGGCCAACCCCGACCCCGAGGTGCACCCGGAGGTCGCGGGGCGCTACGCCGAGGTCGTCGCGACCGGCCGCAGCGACTTCCCGAACCAGATCAACAACGTCCTGGCGTTCCCCGGCATCTTCCGCGGGGCGTTCGATGCGCGCGCCACGCGCATCAGCGAGGGCATGAAGCTCGCTGCGGCGCAGGCGATCGCCGGGCTCGTCGAGCAGCCGACCGCTGGCGAGATCGTGCCGAGCGTCTTCGACGAGCGCGTCGTCGCGGCGGTGCGGACGGCCGTCGCCGCGGCGGCCCGGCGGGAGGGTCTCTCGCGCTCCTGAACAAGGAGCGGAGGCACGTTGATCAGCCGGAACGGGAGAACTGGGTGAGCCGTGCGACAGCAGTGAAGCCCAGGTGCCGGTAGAGGGGGATGCCTGGACCGCTGGCGTCGAGGCAGGCCCGTGCCGCTCCCGACTCCGCCGCGGAGCGCAGCGCCGCCGAGGTCATCGACAGCCCTACGCCGCGGCGGCGCCAGCCGGGATCGGTGTTGACGAAGAACACGTACGCGTCCGAGAAGAAGGTCCGCGATCCGCTCGTACCGCGCACCACGCCGCCCTCGTCGACCGCCGCGAAGAGTCGGGGACCCTCCGGCAGCGAGCACAGGTACGTGACGAGGGCCGCGGTCGACACCTCACCGGCTGGCCTCGCCCGCCCGGCGGCCGCAACTGCATCCGTCAACGGCACCCCGCCGGGTGGGTCCTCGGGGGCGCGACACACCGGCCGCAGCGTCAGAC
Organism: uncultured Actinomycetota bacterium; assembly: GCA_963816695.1. Lineage (GTDB taxonomy): Bacteria > Actinomycetota > Actinomycetes > Actinomycetales > Angustibacteraceae > Angustibacter. Next base: position 383,931 of record CAWFLV010000001.1, on the reverse strand, counting down.
CATGAGGTAACGGGGGCTCCGGCACGGTACGAAGGTCGAGGCACACCATGGCCGTGACCGCCTTCGGTGTCCACGTTCGGTGCCGGCGGATGAGCTCGCCGCACCGCCGAGCCGCTTCGTGGACCCTGACCGTGCCGGTCGAGGTCAGCGGCAACATGGCGGAGAGCTCGTCAAGGGCTCGGTCGTCCAGGACCAAGAGGTCAGTGCGTGACTCCCCGTCGACGGGAACCAGCCCATGGATACCTGGCCCCTCCACACGTCGCGTTCCGGGGCCCTCGGTGGCGGTGCACCGCGCCTCGAACGCTGCGGTGTAGGCGTCAGGCGCTGCATCTGGCATCCGGCGCAGCCTAGCTCGCGGCCGAAACGTCCCGGCGGCGATCTTCAGCTGCTCTCGCGCCGCGGGCTGAGCCGCTTGGCGTCCATGCCCGCACTGTCGACAGGGCGTTCGGCGTCTCAGATGTGCGCCGGGCCGGTGGACAACTGTCACGGCTGTCGGTGGTTTTGGGTAGGTTCGTCGGTATGCAGCCAGCCGCCAGCGCAGCCCTCACGTCCCTGTCGGGCGAGGGCGTCGAGCCCGCGGAGTCCGCCACGACGGTGCGGGGTCGGGGCGTGCAGGGGCGGTTGCTGGCCGGCGAGGCCGACCGGCTCAGGTGGGCGGCCGGGGTGCTGGGTGAGTGCGAGGCCGGCGTGCCGGGCGAGGCGTTGCGGGCCGTTGACCGGGGCGAGTTCGTGCGTCACTTCGCGGGCGATGAGATCGCCTGCACGCTGGGCATCAGCCTGTCGCGCGCCCGTGACCTGCTGTGGCTGGCCGAGCGGCTGGCCACGGTGATGCCGTGCGCGCTGACCGCGTTGGGGCAGGCGCGGCTGGATGTCGGGCGGGTGCGGGTGCTGGCCGAGGCCACCAGCGTGCTGGACGACGCCACCGCCGCCGCCGTCGCCACCGAGCTCGTGACCGCCCTCGAGGCGCCGGTGTGGGACGGTCCGTCGCCGCGGGCCTGGCGGGCGCGGGTGCAGCGGGCGGTGGTGGCCGCCGACGCCGCCGCGGCCGCGGCCCGCCGCGCCCGCGCGCTGGCCGCCCGCCGGGTGCAGGCCTGGGCCGAGGACGACGCGATCGGCGTGCTGCAGGTCCGCGCCGACGCGGCCGACATCACCGTCGTCGACCAGGTGCTGAGCGACCTGGCCCACGCCCGCCCCGCCCACGACCCTGAGACCGGACAAGCCACCACGCTGGACCAGCGCCGCGCCGACGCCCTGATCGAGGTGTTCCGCAGCGTGCGGGACGGCGCGGCCCTGCCGGTGGTGCCGGTGCGCCGGGTGCACGACCTGGGCCTGGTGCTGCACGCCGACACCCTGCTCGCCGACGGCCCCCGGTCTGCCGCGACCGGCCAGCTGCGCGGCCTGGGCGCCCCGACCCCGCTGGACGCGGCCAGCGCCCGCCAGCTCGCCGCCCGCCAGCTCGCCTCAGGCACCGCCGTGCAGGTCCTCCTCGTCGACCACACCGGCGCGCTGGCCCACGTGGTGCGGCTCACCGACCCGCAGACGGCCTGCCGTTCCCGCGCGGACCTACTGGCCGCGGTGCGCGCCGCCCTGGCCCACCCACCACCCCAGCACACCCACCGCTACCGGCCCGGCGCCGCCATCACCCGCCACGTCAGGGCCGAAGCACCCACCTGCTCCTTCTACGACTGCCCCCGCCCCGCCCGATCCTGCGACCTCGACCACGACGACCCCTGGCCCCGCGGCCCCACGTCCGTGACCAACCTCGACCCCAAGTGCCGACACCACCACCAGACCAAGACCCTGGCCCTGGTGCGATCCCGACTGTCACGCCGGCCCCGGCCGAGGACCACGCCACACCACCTGGACCCTGCGCACCGGGGCCACCGTCACCACCCACCCCGAACCCCTCCCGGGCTGCGAGGACGCCAGCTAGTGCGTGAGGCCGCGGGTGAGGGTGCGGTCGAGCACCTGCGCGCCACCGACGACGCCCGCGTGCTCGACCTCGACCGTCGCGCGGCGGCCGTCGACGTCGACGGTCATCACGCCGTTGCTGAACCACGGCCCGCCGTCGACGTCCCAGCGGATCGCCGGGTCGTGGACGCCGGCGCGCCGGGCCAGCCAGGCCAGCGCACCCGCGACCCAGCGCCGGTCGAGCCAGGTGTTGGCGCGGCGGATGAACGGCCCCAGCGGGTTGCGGAACGGCGACATGGTCAGCTGCAGCACGGCCGTGCGCTCGGGGTCGACGCCGGCGACGTCAGCGGTGGCGACGTAGGAGCAGTGCACGTCACCCGAGAGCCAGACGATGCTCGCCGGAGGGTCGTCGCGACCGGCCACCGCCTGCACGAGGGTGACCATGGCGTCGAAGGAGCGCCGGAAGGCCGCCCAGTGCTCGAGGTCGACGGCGCGCCGCAGTGCCTCGCCGACGCGGCGCCCGGGCTCGCCCCAGGCGCCTTGGGCGGTGGCTTCGTTCCACCCCTCGAGGTGGTGCACCCCGTGCACGAGCAGGAACGGCAGCGAGGTGCCGATGAGCAGGTGGTCGACGTCGGCGGAGGTGGCCTGCTCGAACCACGCCCACTCGACGTCGTCAACCATCGCGCGGTCGTCAGGGTCCAGCCGTCGGGCGCAGCGTGAGTCGAGCACGACCAGCCGCGTGCGGCCGAAGTCGCGCACGAAGCTCCATCGGGCGGTGTCGGGCTCGCTGTCGGCCCGCAGCGAGAACTGCGCGAGCAGCTCGGCGCGCTGCGTGCCGTCGGCCGCCTCGCGCACCTGCTGGTACAGCGGGTCCTCCGCGAGCTCGCGCGGCGACAGGTTGCCCAGGTGCTGGTACACCCAGTACGACGAGAACGCGCCCACGACGCGGTCGCGCCACCACGGCTTGGCGCTCGTCTCCTGCCGCCACGACCACGAGCTGTTCCAGTCGTCGCGCAGGTCGTGGTCGTCGAGGATCATGCAGGTCGGCAGCGTCGACAGCAGCCAGCGCACCGCCGGCGTCCGCCACGACTCGTGGTACAGCCAGGTGTACTCCTCGAAGTCGACGATCTCCTCGCGCACCTCCGCGTCGCGGTAGCCGCGGTCGCGGTGCTCCTCGCCGTCCTGCACCCGATCGCCGAGGTCGTGCAGCCGGCGCAGCCGCTCCTTGAGGGCGGGGGAGGGGTCGTCGGCGTAGACCTGGTCGCCGGCGAGGAACAGCGTGTGCGGCCACTGCTGCTCGCCGCCGCCCATCATCCGCTCGGCGAGCGCCACCAGCGCGTCGGCACCGACGGTGCGCAGCGTGTGCCGGTCGAACGGCGCCGCCCGGCGGCAGGAGCCGAACGCCAGACGCATGCGGTCGTCGTCGACGAGCGTCCGGATCACGCTCGGCGGCTGGGGCGAGCCGGGCTCGGGCCAGGCCTGCGCGCCGTCGAGCAGCACCGAGTACGGCGTCGTGGTGCCGGGCGTGAGGCCGTCGACGACGACCAGGGCGTAGTGGTGGCCGTGGACGTCCCAGGTGGTGGTGCGGTGCCCGAGCACCTCCACCTCGCACGCGCGGTCGGTCTCGACCCAGATCGTCGCGCTGGTGTCGCCGACGTACCGCAGCAGCGGTCCGACGACGACGTAGGGCCCGTCGTAGGTGGTGGTCACGAGGGCTAGGGTCGCACCATGTTCGCCGTCTACGCCGCCGAATCGAACGCCGACGACCCGCTGGCCGCCCTTCGTACCGGCGACCGGCCCGCTCCCGAGGTGCCCGAGGGCTGGGCGCGCGTGCGGTTGCGGGCCGCCAGCCTCAACCACCACGACCTGTGGAGCCTCAAGGGCGTGGGGCTACCGGCTGACCGCCTGCCGATGATCCTCGGGTGCGACGGCGCAGGGGTCGACGACGAGGGCCGCGAGGTCGTGGTGCACGCGGTCGTGTCCGACCCGGACTGGAGCGGCGACGAGACGCTCGACCCGCGCCGCAGCCTGCTCTCGGAGCGGTACCAGGGCACCTTCGCCGACGAGGTGGTCGTCCCGCGGCGCAACCTGGTGCCCAAGCCCGCCGAGCTGAGCTTCGAGGAGGCCGCCTGCCTACCCACCGCGTGGCTGACGGCCTACCGCATGCTGTTCACGCGGTCCGGCCTCGCGCCGGGCTCGACGGTGCTCGTGCAAGGCGCCGGGGGTGGAGTCGCCACCGCGCTCGTCGCGCTCGGCTCGGCCGCCGGCTACCGGATGTGGGTCACCAGCCGCGACGAGGCCAAGCGGGCCAAGGCGGTCGAGCTCGGCGCCGACCAGGCGTTCGAGTCCGGCGCCCGGCTGCCCGAGCGCGTCGACGGCGTCATGGAGACCGTGGGCAAGGCCACCTGGTCGCACTCGGTGAAGTCGCTCAAGCCCGGTGGCGTCATCGTCACCTGCGGGGCCACCAGCGGCGACGCCCCGCCGGCCGAGCTGACCCGCATCTTCTTCCTGCAGCTCAGCGTCGTCGGCTCGACCATGGGCACCCGCGACGAGCTCGACCGGCTGATGCGGCTGTGCGCGGTGACCGGCGTCCGCCCGTTGATCGACCACGTCCTGCCGCTCGAGGACGCCCGCGAGGGCTTCGAGCGGATGCAGCACGCGGACGTCTTCGGCAAGATCGTGTTCACCCGCCCGGCGTCCTGACCGGCGGCCGAGCCGGACTCAGTCGCTGAGGTCGGCGTGCAGGCGTGCGACCCGCTCGCGGCGGTGGCGGCGCACCGACGTCCGCACGCGGTCGCGCTGGATGTAGCTGAGAACCTGCTCGTGGCTGACGGGGACGGTCATGACGGCCTCCTGTGCTGGTCGACGGCGCGAGCCACGACGTCCATGACGTCGGCCCGAGCCCGGTCGAGGATGGTGACGATCTGGTTGACGGACTCCTGGTCGATCCACTCGCGCCGGGTCGCGGCGCGCAGGCCGTGGCGCAGCTCCTCCACGGCCCGGTCGACCTGGCCCTGGCGTCCCTGCGGCGGGCGGCTGGCGCTCACCGGCTCGTCGTGGGCGTGCTTGCGGGCCGACCGCGCGGCGGCGAGCAGCTCGGCCCGCAGGTCGCGCGCCCCGCCCCGCACCTGCTCGCGGACCTGCTCGGCCATCTGCCGCACGGTGCGCTCGAGGTCGACCTGGAGGTCGTCGACCTCGCCCGAGCGCTCGGCCAGCTCGCTGCGGCCGGCGTCGGTGATCCGGTAGACGGCCTTGCGACCCTCGTCCTCGCGCACGACGAGCCCCTCGTCCTCCAGCCGGGACAGGCGCGGGTAGATGGTGCCGGCGCTGGGCGAGTACATGCCGCCGAACCGCTCCTCGAGGTCACGGATGATCTCGTAGCCGTGCTTGGGCCCGCTGGCCAAGGCGGTCAGCAGGTACAGGCGCAGCTGGCCGTGGGCGAAGACGGGGCTCACGACGCCTCCGTCCGCAGCAGGGTGACGTCTCCGCTCACCGAGGTGGCCGACACGCGCACCGACTCGTCGCCGTCGCGGATCTCGCCCTGGGGCGGGCCCGGGCGGCCGGCACCGATGCGGCGTCCGTCGGCCACGATCTGGCCGGACACGCTGCGGGCGTCCAGCCGGAAGCCCGACTGGCCGGGGATGCGCACGACGAGGTCACCGGACACGCTCTTCATGTCCACCTTGCTGGGCGAGGCGTGCAGGTCGACGACCAGCTCGCCGGACACCGTCTTGACGTCGAGCCGGGGCAGCTCGGCCGCCTGCACGATGATCGACCCGCTGACCGACTCGCCGCTGAGCGAGCCGTGCAGGTCGCGGACGTCGATGCGGCCGGAGATGGTGCGGGCGGCGACGTCCCCGTGCACGCCGTCGACCGCGAGCTCACCGCTCACCGTGCGCACGGTGGCCGGCGCCCGCAGGCCCGAGAGCAGCCCGTCGGCCGACACCGTCGAGATGCGCACCTGGGTGCTGGCAGGTACCGCGATGCTCAGCTCGGCGCGGTCGTCGCGGCGGGTGAGGCTCTTGAGCCCCTCCAGCAGCCCGTCCCAGGTGACCTTGGGGTGGCTCACGGACAGGACGCCGTCCTTCCAGGTCACCTCGAGGGGACGTCCCTTGACCGTGGTGACCTCCACCCGGGCGCTGTCGCCGTCGGTGTCGTCGGGGGACTGGGCGACGACGTCGACCCGCCCCGCCACGAGCCCGACGCGCAGCTCGCGCACCGGCTCGCTGCTGCTGCCGACCTCCAGGATGCGAGGTCCGTCCACCTGCCAGCTCTCGGCCATGCCATCTCTCCGTTCACGATATATCGCGTCTGTGGAAGACAAGATATATCGCGAGTTGGGAGTCGCGTCAACAGGGTCAGGTGTCGAGGCCGAGCCACTGCGGCCAGCCGCAGTGCAGCACCAGCCAGGCGAGCAGGCCGTAGCCGGCCTGGCCCGGGTGCATCCCGTCGCCAGCCGCGAGGTCGGCGAACCACTGCTCGTGCGACAGCAGCGGGGCGAAGCAGTCGACGAACGGCACCTGGCGGCGCTCGCAGACGTCGCGCTCGGCGTCGACGACGGCGCGCAGCCGCTCGTTGTCGGCGGGGTCCAGCCAGGGCGCCGGCCCCACGACGAACGGCTGCAGCCCGTCGGCCACGGCGTCGTCGACGACGTTGGCGAGGTTCAGTCGGGTGCGGGCCAGCGAGATCCCCTGACCGACGTCGTTCTGGCCGGCGGCGATCACCAGCCGGTTGTCGGCGCCGTCGAACCAGCGCCGTCCGGTCTCCTCGCGCCAGCGCTCGAGGACGCCGGCCGTCGAGTCGCCGCGCACGCCGAGCTGGTGCACGGTGAGGTCGATCTCGTCCTGCGGCGTCCGTGCGACGACGCGCCCCACCCAGCCGAGGGCCTTGGGGTCGCCGTAGCCGGTGACGTAGGAGTCGCCCACCACGCACACCCGCACGTCTCGGCGGCCCGCCGGGTCGGAGCCAGCCGGGTCCTCGGCGCTCACGCGCTCACTCGTCCTCGTCGTCGTCGAGGCGCGCCAACCACGTGGCGAGCCGCTCGACGGGGGTCTCGAACTCGGGGTTGACGTCGACGAACTCCCGCAGCCGCTCGGACACCCAGGCCAAGGAGACCTGCTCCTCGCCGCGCCGCTGCTCGAGCTCCTCGATCCCGCGGTCGGTGAAGTACATCGCGGCGGCCCTCCTACCGGCCCAGCGCCTGCTCGAGCAGGGCGGCCTGCTCGGCTTCGTGCCGCTTGGACGACCCGCTCGCGGGCGAGGCGGACGCCGGCCGGGACGCGCGGTGCAGCGGGCGGCCACCGAGGAACTCGGGCAGGTGCAGCGCGACGTGCGGCCAGGGACCCATGTTCGCCGGCTCCTGCTGCACCCAGACCAGCTGGGCGTCCGGGTACTTCGCGAGCTCGGCCAGGATCTCCTCGACCGGCAGCGGCGCGAGCTGCTCGACGCGGACGACGGCGGTGCGGTCGTCGCCGCGGCTCGCGCGCTCGGCGACGACGTCCCAGTAGATCTTGCCCGAGCACAGCAGCACGCGGTCGACCTTCGCGGGGTCGGCCGTCGCGTCGGCGATCACCGGCTGGAACTGGCCGCTGGTGAAGTCCTCCGGGGCGCTCACGGCCGCCTTGAGGCGCAGCATCGACTTCGGCGTGAAGACCACGAGCGGACGGCGCGGGCGCGCGTACGCCTGGCGGCGCAGCAGGTGGAAGTACGACGCCGGGGTGCTGGGCATGGCGACCGTCATGTTGTCCTCGGCGCACATCTGCAGGAAGCGCTCGATGCGGGCGGAGGAGTGGTCGGGCCCCTGGCCCTCGTAGCCGTGCGGCAGCAGCAGCACGACCGAGGAGTGCTGGCCCCACTTCTGCTCGGAGGAGGAGATGAACTCGTCGATGATGGTCTGCGCGCCGTTGACGAAGTCGCCGAACTGGGCCTCCCACAGCACCAGGGCGTCCGGGCGCTCGACCGAGTAGCCGTACTCGAAGCCCATCGCCGCGTACTCCGACAGCAGCGAGTCGTAGACCCAGAACCGCGCCTGGTCGTCCGACAGGTACAGCAGCGGCGTCCACTCCTCGGCGGTGTGCTTGTCGATGAGCACGGAGTGCCGCTGGACGAACGTGCCACGGCGTGAGTCCTGCCCGGCGAGGCGCACCGGCGTCTGCTCGAGCAGCAGCGAGCCGAAGGCGATGAGCTCGCCCATCGCCCAGTCGATGCCACCTTCGCGGGTCATCTGGGTGCGGCGCTTGAGCAGCTGCTGGAGCTTGGGGTGCACCTCGAAGCCGTCGGGGATCTCGCCGAAGGCGTCGCCGATGCGGTGCAGCACCTCGGCGCTGATGGCCGAGGGCCGCGAGACGGTCGCGACGTCGTCCTCGACCTGCGCCTGCGGGCGTTCCAGACCGCCGCGCGAGTCGCCCGACCCGTCCGACGCGCCGCCGTCGCTCGGCCTGGTGGCCTCGCGGGTCTCGGTGAACACCCGCTCGAGCTGCTGCTGGTAGTCGCGCAGCGCCGCCTCGGCGTCCTCGACCGTGATGTCTCCGCGACCGATGAGGGACTCGGTGTAGAGCTTGCGGACGCTGCGCTTGTTCTCGATCAGCCGGTACATCAGCGGCTGGGTCATCGAGGGGTCGTCACCCTCGTTGTGCCCGCGACGGCGGTAGCAGACCATGTCGATGACGACGTCCTTGCCGAACTCCTGGCGGAACTCGAAGGCGAGCTCGGCCACGCGGACGCAGGCCTCGGGGTCGTCGCCGTTCACGTGGAAGATCGGCGCCTGGATCATGCGGGCGACGTCGGTGGAGTAGAACGACGAGCGCGAGGACGACGGGGCGGTGGTGAACCCGACCTGGTTGTTGATGACGACGTGGATCGTGCCGCCGGTGCGGTAGCCGCGCAGCTGCGACAGGTTGAGCGTCTCGGCGACGACGCCCTGCCCGGCGAACGCGGCGTCACCGTGCAGCAGCACGGGCAGGACGGTGAAGGACTCGCCCCCGAAGTCGAGGCGGTCCTGCTTGGCCCGCACGATGCCCTCGAGCACCGGGTTGACGGCCTCGAGGTGGCTGGGGTTCGCCGCGAGATAGACCTTCGTCGGCGCGCCCTCCTCGGAGGTGAACTTGCCCTCGGTGCCGAGGTGGTACTTCACGTCGCCGGAGCCCTGGACGCTGCGAGGGTCCTGGGTGCCCTCGAACTCGCGGAAGATCTGCGCGTAGGACTTGCCGGCGATGTTGGCGAGCACGTTGAGACGCCCGCGGTGGGGCATACCGACGCAGACCTCGTCCATGCCCTCGTTGGCCGCCCGCGACAGCACGCGGTCGAGCAGCGCGATGACGGACTCCCCGCCCTCGAGGCTGAACCGCTTCTGCCCGACGTACTTGGTCTGCAGGAACGTCTCGAAGGCCTCGGCCGCGTTGAGCCGGCGCAGGATGCGCAGCTGCTCGTCGGGCGAGGTCTTGGCGTACGGCCGCTCGATCTTGCTCTGGATCCAGCTGCGCTGCTCGGGGTCCTGGATGTGCATGTACTCGATGCCCACCGTGCGGCAGTAGGAGTCGCGCAGGACGCCGAGGATGTGCCGCAGCTTCATGAACGGCTTGCCGCCGAAGCCCCCGGTGGGGAACTCGCGGTCGAGGTCCCACAGGCTCAGGCCGTGGGTGATGACGTCGAGGTCGGGGTGGCGGCGCTGGCGGTACTCCAGCGGGTCGGTGTCGGCCATGAGGTGGCCGCGAACGCGGTAGGCGTGGATGAGCTCCTGCACGCGAGCGGTCTTGGTGATGTCGTCGTCGTGCGTGGTGGAGATGTCCTGGATCCAGCGGATCGGCTCGTAGGGGATCCGCAGCGAGCGGAAGATGTCGTCGTAGAAGCCGTCCTCGCCCAGCAGGAGCTGGTGGATGCGGCGCAGGAAGTCGCCGGACTGCGCGCCCTGGATGACCCGGTGGTCGTACGTCGAGGTGAGCGTGAGGATCTTGGAGATCGCGCTGCGGTTGAGCGTCTCCTCGCTGGCCCCCTGCCACTCGGCCGGGTACTCCAGCGAGCCCACGCCGATGATGGTGCCCTGGCCGGCCATGAGGCGAGGCACCGAGTGGTTGGTGCCGATCGTGCCGGGGTTGGTGAGGCTGATCGTCGTGCCCGCGAAGTCGTCGGCGGTGAGCTTGCTGGCGCGCGCGCGGCGCACGACGTCCTCGTAGCCGGTCCAGAACTGCGCGAAGTCCATCGTCTCGGCGGACTTGATGCTCGGCACGAGCAGCTGGCGGGTGCCGTCGGGCTTGGCGAGGTCGATGGCCAGGCCGAGGTTGACGTGGGCCGGCTGCACGAGCGCGGGCTTGCCGTCGCGCTCGGTGTAGCTGTGGTTCATCTCGGGCATCGCCGCGAGCGCCTTGACCACCGCGTAGCCGATGACGTGGGTGAACGACACCTTGCCGCCGCGGCTGCGCTTGAGGTGGCTGTTGATGACGATGCGGTTGTCGATGAGCAGCTTGGCCGGGACGGCGCGCACGCTCGTCGCGGTCGGCACGTGCAGGCTCGTCTCCATGTTGGTGACGACCCGGGCCGCCGCGCCGCGCAGGGCGCTGACCTCGGTGCTGTCCGACGGCGGAGCAGCCGCCGGCTTGGCGGGCTTGGCGGCCTGGGCGGGCTCCGCTGGCTTGGCGGGCTGGGCGGGCTCCGCTGGCTTGGCGGGCTGGGCCGGCTGCGACTGCTGGGCCGGCTGGGGCTTCGGCGGCGACGGCGGCGCGGCGGGGGCGGCAGGCGGCTGCGCGGGCTGGTCGCCGGACGACGCGCGAGCGGGCTCGGCGGTGGGGGCGGGCTGGCCGTTGGACGCGGGCGTCTCGCCCGGTGTGTAGTCCTCGAAGAACTCCCACCAGGCGCGGTCGACGGACGACCGGTCCTTCAGGAACTGCTGGTAGAGCTCGTCCACCAGCCATTCGTTCGGCCCGAAGGCCGCCATCGGGTCGCTGTTCGCGGACTCCTGCGACACGGCGGTGATCGCCTCTTCCGTCTCGTCAAACGCCTGGTGGATCGCCAACTGCCGGTGATGCGACCGCCGAGGGCCGACCGACGCACCCCAGGCTAGTGCTTCGGGTCGGTCCTCGCCGACGCAGGTGAGAGTCGGTTCAAGTGATGTCGCGCCGCACCGAGGTCAGCCACGCGACGACGGCGATCAGGAGCCCGTAGCCGAGCATCACCAGGCCACCGGCCCACCAGGGCAGCAGCTGGCTGCCGGTGTAGCCCTCGACGAGTGCGGTGGAGGCGTTGCTGACGGTGTACTGGCCGACGTCCTGGAGGTCGAGCTGGTTCAGCGCCAGCCCCAGCAGCGGGTCGATGAGGAAGACGAAGCCCACGGCGACGAGGACGGCGGCGATCTGGTTGCGCAGCAGCACCCCGAGGCTCACGCCGATGACGCACCACAGGGCGATGCCCGGCAGGCCGAGCAGCAGCGAGCGCACGACCGTGGAGTCGATCGCGCCCAGGCCGGCGCCCCGGATGCCGGCGACCAGCGCGACCAGGGCGAGGGACAGCGCCTGCGTCACCACTGCGTAGAGCAGGCCGTAGCCGGCCGCGGCGAGCGCCTTGGCGGTGATGACGCGGCTGCGGTGCGGCGTCGCGAGGAAGGTCTGCGTCGCCGTGCGGTGCCGGAAGTCGACGGCGCCGATGATGGTGCCGAGCACGAGCGCCATGAGGTAGCCGCTCTGGAAGCCGGACGACAGCGCCGTGCGCAGGCCCTCGGCGGTGTCCAGGGTCGGCAGCGGCGGGGCGCCGGCACCCGGGTCGCGGCCGGCGAAGGCCGCCGTGACCGTGACCTGCAGGGCCACGAGCACCACGAGGCCGAGCAGGAGCCCCCACCACATCCGCGTCGTGCGGATCTTGACCAGCTCGGCCTGCAGGGTGCGGCCCATCACGCGGCTCCGTCGGTGGTCGGGGCGAGCGCCGGCGCCGGGGTGGCCTGCGTGCGCTCGCGGTCGATGCGGCGCTCGGCCTCGTCGACCATCCGCAAGAAGGCGGTCTCGAGGTCGGGCTCGAGCGGGGCGAGCAGGTGCAGGCGCGCGCCCGCCGCGTAGGCGAGGTCGCCGACCCGGTCGGGGGGGCACCCGCGGACGACGAGCGCGCCGTCCGCCTCGGTCTGCGCCCGCAGCCCGGCTGCGGTGAGCGCCGCGCCCAGGGCCTCGCTGTCGGGCGACACCACGCGCACACCGGGCTCGCCGGACAGCGACTCGAGCGGGCCGGTGTGCACGAGCCGGCCGCGGGCGAGGATGACCACGTCGTCGACGGTCTGCTGCACCTCGGACAGCACGTGGCTGCTGACGAGGACGGTGCGGCCCTCGCCGGCGAGGTGGCGCAGGAAGCCGCGCAGCCAGGCGATGCCCTCGGGGTCCAGGCCGTTGGCCGGCTCGTCCAGGATCAGCACCTGCGGGTCGCCCAGCATGGCCCCGGCGAGCGTGAGGCGCTGGCGCATGCCCATCGAGAAGCCGCCCACGCGTCGGTCGGCGGCCTCGGTGAGGCCGACCAGGGTCAGCACCTCCTCGACGCGCGCGACGTCGATGCCGCCGCTGGCGCACATCCACCGCAGGTGGTTGCGGGCCGTGCGTCCGGGGTGGAACGACGAGCCGTCGAGTCCCGCGCCGACCACCCGCAGCGGCTCGTGCAGCTCGCTGTAGGGCTGGCCGCCGATGGTCGAGTGGCCCGACGTCGGTGTCAGCAGCCCGAGCAGCATCCGCAGCGTGGTGGTCTTGCCGGCGCCGTTCGGCCCGAGGAAGCCGGTGACCCGGCCGGGCGCGACGTCGAAGGTGAGGTCGTCGACGGCGACGACGCCGCCGAAGCGCTTGGTCAGTCCGACGAGCTGGAGCGCCCGGCCGGCGTGCGCCGCCGCTGCAGGCTGGTCAGGCGCGCCTGGCTGGGCGACTGGCTGTGGTGTGCTGATGCGGTCCACCCCCGTGGGCGTCGTGACATCTGGAGCGGGGCCTACCCTCGCACCCCAGCCCGCGTGAGGGTCAACCCACCCCTCGGGCGGCTCGTGGGCGCAGCGGGAGCGTGACCCGGATGTCGCAGCCCGACGTCGACTCGGCCACGCGGATCGACCCCTCGTGCAGGTCGACCACCCAGCGGGCGATGGCGAGCCCGAGGCCGGTGCCACCGTCATGCGCGGAGGAGCCACCGCGGTGGAAGCGTTCGAACACCCGGGCCCGGTCGCGCGGGTCGATACCCGGCCCCTCGTCGATCACGTCCAGCTGGACGGTGCTGCCGTGCGCCCGGGCGCGCGCGGTCACCGCGCCGCCGGGCGGCGAGTGCCGGGCCGCGTTGTCGAGCAGGTTGGCCATGACCTGGTGCAGCCGGTCCTGGTCGGCGACGAGGGTGAGGTCCGGTGGCTGCACGTCGACGACGTAGCGCACGTCACGGCCGGCGAGCTCGGCCTGCTGGACGCACGACGCCAGGAACCCGTCCAGCGCCAGGCGGTCGCAGTGCAGCGGGACGGCGCCGGCCTCGACTCGCGACAGGTCGAGCAGCTGGCTCACGAGGTCGCCGAGGCGCTCGGTCTGGGCGAGGGCGGTGCGCAGCGACGCGTCGTCCGGCGTGGTGACGCCGTCGACGAGGTTCTCCAAGACCGCCCGCAGCGCCGACACCGGCGTGCGCAGCTCGTGGCTGACGTTGGCCACCAGCTCACGACGCTGGCGGTCGGCGTCGCCGAGGTCCTCGGCCATCCGGTTGAACGCCCGGGCCAGCTCACCGACCTCGTCGCTGCTCGTGGCCCGCACGCGCCGGCTGTAGTCGCCTCGCGCCATCGCCTGTGCCGCAGCGGTCATCTCGCGCAGCGGTGACGTCATGCCGCGTGCCAGCAGCTGGGTGACGGCGAGCGCCAACGCCACCGACATGGGCAGCGTGTAGCGGGTGGGCAGGTCGTTGTGCAGGCCCGCCCACACCGCGACGGCCGAGATCGTCGTGGTGGCGCCGACGAGCACCCCGAGCTTGATCTTGATCGAGCGGAACGGGTCGAGGGGACGCAGGTCGCGCACCCTCGACCCGGACGAGCCGACGAGCCGGTCGGTCACGGCGCCTCGGCCTGCCCCGGCTCGTCGAGGCCGTCGGACGTGGGCTCGGCCGAGTAGCCGACGCCGTGGACGGTGCGGATGAGCCCCGGCCCCAGCTTGCGGCGCAGCGCCTTGATGTGGCTGTCGACGGTGCGCGTGCCGGACGCGTCGGCCCAGTCCCAGACGTCGGCGAGCAGCGTCTCGCGGGTGAGGACGGTGCGGGCGCTGGTGGCGAGGCGCACGAGCAGGTCGAACTCGATCGGCGTCAGGTGCACCTCGCTGCCGTCGCGGCGCACCCGGCGCTCGGCGCGGTCGATCTCGACGGGGCCGAGCACCAGCCTGGACGGCGCGTCCCCGAGCTCTGCGAGCTGCTCGGCGCGCGCCACCCGCCGCACCAGGGCGTTCACCCGCGCGACGAGCTCGCGCATCGAGAAGGGCTTGGTCATGTAGTCGTCGGCGCCGACGCCGAGCCCGACGAGCATGTCGGTCTCGTCGTCGCGGGCGGTGAGCATCAGGACCGGCAGCGGCCGCTCGGCCTGCACGCGCCGGCACACCTCGAGGCCGTCGAAGCCCGGCAGCATGACGTCGAGCACCATCGCGTCGGGCGGGTCGGACAGCGCGGCGGCGACGGCGCTCGGGCCGTCGCCCACGACGTCGACCTCGTAGCCCTCGGCGCGCAGGCGGTGGGCGACGGACAGCGCGATCGTCGGCTCGTCCTCCACCACCAGGACGCGTCGGGTCGCGGACGGGTTGCCGTTCGGTGCCTGGCCGGTCATGCGGCTGATGCTACGGCGCGAGCTACGGCGATCGTGTGTGCTGCACGTATCGTTCCGGTGTGCGCTTCCTGCAGGGGCAGAGCCCCCGGACCGACCTCACCTACAACGACGTGTTCCTCGTGCCGGGGCGCTCCGACGTCTCGTCCCGGCTGGACGTCGACCTGTCGACCGCCGACGGCACCGGCACCACGATCCCGGTCGTGGTCGCCAACATGACCGCGGTGGCGGGCCGGCGCATGGCCGAGACCGTCGCTCGCCGCGGTGGGCTGGCCGTGATCCCGCAGGACATTCCCACCGAGGTCGTGGCGCAGGTGGTCGAGTGGGTGAAGCAGCGCCACACCGTGCTCGAGACACCGCTGACGCTGACGCCGCACGACACCGTGCTGGACGCCCTGCACCTGCTGCCCAAGCGCGCCCACGGCGCGGTGGTCGTGGTCGACGGCGCGCACCGCCCGGTCGGCATCGTCACCGCGCAGGACTGCGGCGACGTCGACCGCTACACCCTGCTGGGCGAGGTGATGAGCCCCGAGGTGCACACCATCGACGCGGCGGTGCTCGAGGGACCGGGCGGCCTGCGGGCGGGCTTCGACGTCCTGCACCAGGCCCGGCGCCGCTTCGCCCCGGTGGTCGCCGACGGCGTGCTGCTGGGTCTGCTCACCCGCAAGGGCGCGCTGCGCTCGACCATCTACACCCCGGCGGTCGACGCGGCCGGACGGCTCAGGATCGCTGCGGCAGTAGGCATCAACGGCGACGTCGCAGGCACGGCGAAGGCCCTGCTCGAGGCCGGTGTCGACACTCTCGTGGTCGACACCGCGCACGGCCACCAGGAGCGGATGCTCGAGGCGCTCGCCGCCGTCCGGGCGCTCGACCCGCCGGTGCCCGTGGTGGCCGGCAACGTGGTGACGGCGGACGGTGTGCGTGACCTGGTCGCCGCCGGTGCCGACATCGTCAAGGTGGGGGTCGGGCCGGGGGCCATGTGCACCACGCGCATGATGACCGCGGTGGGCCGTCCGCAGCTGTCCGCCGTCATCGAGTGCGCGGCGGCGGCGCGCGAGCTCGGCAAGCACGTGTGGGCGGACGGCGGCGTCCGGCACCCGCGCGACGTCGCCCTCGCCCTGGCGGCCGGGGCCAGCCAGGTGATGATCGGCTCGTGGTTCGCCGGGACCAGCGAGAGCCCGGGCGACCTGATGACCGACCCGCAGGGCCGCGACTACAAGGAGAGCTTCGGCATGGCCTCCTCGCGTGCGGTCGCCGCCCGCACGCGGGACGACTCGGCGTTCGAGCGCGCTCGCAAGGGCCTGTTCGAGGAGGGCATCTCCAGCTCGCGGATGATGCTCGACCCGGCCCGGCCCGGCGTCGAGGACCTCATCGACCAGATCACCTCGGGTGTGCGCAGCGCCGCCACGTACGTCGGTGCGCGCACCCTGGCCGACCTGCACGAGCGCGCGGTGCTCGGCCTGCAGTCCAGCGCCGGCTACGACGAGGGACGGCCGCTGCCGGGCGGCTGGTGAGTCGCGCCGGCGCGCCACGCCGGCCCCGACCCGTACGATGAGGCAGATGACCCAGGCACCGCAGGACCCCCCGGACGAGCCTCACCAACCCCGTGACCCGGCGACGGGTAGGCCTGCCCTGTGACCGAGTGGCTGCTCGTGCTGGTCAGCGTCGTGCTGACCTTGGGCACCGCGGTGTTCGTCGCGGCGGAGTTCTCGCTGGTGGCGCTCGACCGGTCGTCCGTCGAGAGGTCCGTGCAGGCCGGTGACTCCCGCTCGGTCGGCGTGCTCGCGGCGCTGCGGCACCTGTCGACCCAGCTGTCGGCCTCGCAGGTCGGCATCACCCTCACCACGCTGCTCGTCGGGTACCTCGCCGAGCCCAGCATCGCCCGGCTGCTGGCCGGGCCGTTCACGAGCGCCGGGCTGCCGGACTCCGTGGTCGAGCCGGTGGCCGTCGCCGTGGCGCTGGTCGTCGCGACGGCCTTCTCGATGGTCGTCGGGGAGCTGGTGCCCAAGAACCTCGCGATCGCCCAGCCGCTGCGCACCGCCCAGCTGATCGCCGTCCCGATGCGGGTCTTCGCCCTCGTGGCGCGCCCGCTGATCGCGCTGCTCAACGGCAGCGCGAACGCGGTGCTGCGGCGCGTCGGCGTCGAGCCGAAGGAGGAGCTGTCGAGCGCGCGGACGCCGCAGGAGCTCGCCTCCCTCGTGCGCCGCTCGGCCGAGGCCGGCACGCTCGACGCCTCGACCGCCGAGCTGCTGACCCGCTCGCTCGGCTTCGGCGAGCGCACCGCCGAGGACGTGATGACGCCGCGGCTGCGCTGCACCGTCGTGCACCGTGACGACAGCGCGGCGGACGTCGTCCGGCTCGCGCGGACGACCGGGCACTCGCGCTTCCCGGTCATCGACGACGGGCTGGACGACGTCGTCGGCGTGGTGCACATCAAGCGGGCCGTCGCCGTCCCGCCGGACCGCCGCGGTGAGGTGCCGGCCGCGGCACTGATGTCACCGCCGCTGATGGTCCCCGAGACGGTGCGGCTGGACCCGCTGCTCGTGCAGCTGCGCGAGCAGGGGCTCCAGCTGGCCGTGGTGGTCGACGAGTACGGCGGCACCTCGGGCGTCGTGACGCTCGAGGACGTCGTCGAGGAGATCGTCGGCGAGGTCGCCGACGAGCACGACCGGGGCCGTGCGGCCGGTCGCCGCCTCCGGGACGGCTCGTGGGTCGTGCCCGGGCTGTGGCGCCCGGACGAGGTCCGCGACCGGATCGGTGCGGACGTCCCGGACGACGGTGCCTACGAGACCGTGGGCGGCTTCGTCATGGCGCAGGTGGGTCGGGTCCCCGAGGTGGGTGACGCCGTGGTCGTGCCCGGCTGGCGCCTGCAGGTGTCGCGCATGGACGGACGCCGTGTCGACCGGCTGCGGGTGACCCCGGCGCGTGCGGCCGGCGCGGCGCACGACGTCGCCCCCGCGGGAGGTGCCTCGTGAGCGGGGGAGCGGCGCTGCTCGTCGCCGTGGGCCTGCTGCTCGCCAACGCGTACTTCGTCGGCGCCGAGTTCGCCGTGATGGCGGCCCGGCGCAGCCAGATCGAGCCGCTCGCGCAGCAGGGCTCCCGGCGTGCGCGCACCACGCTCTACGCGATGGAGCACGTCTCGGCGATGCTGGCCGCCGCCCAGCTCGGCGTCACCGTCTGCTCGGTGAGCCTCGGCGCGGTCGCCGAGCCGGCGCTCGCGCACCTGCTCGAGGCGCCCTTCGCCGCGCTGGGCCTGCCCGAGGACCTCGTGCACCCGGTGGCCTTCACGCTGGCGCTCGCCGTGGTCGTCTACCTGCACGTGGTGGTGGGCGAGATGGTGCCGAAGAACCTCGCCATCGCCGGGCCGGACCGCGTCGCGCTGCTGCTGGCGCCACCGCTCGTGTGGCTCTCGCGCGTGCTGTGGCCCGTGATCCGGGTGCTGAACGGGCTGGCGAACGCGTGCCTGCGGCTGCTGCGGGTGGAGCCGAAGGCCGAGGTGACGTCCACGTTCACGGCCGAGGAGGTGTCCTCGATCGTCGCGGAGTCGCGCCGGGAGGGGCTCCTGCACGACGACCACGGCCTGGTCAGCGGCGCCCTGGAGTTCAGCGAGCGCACGGCGGGCGACGTCGAGGTCGCGTTGCACGACGTCGTGACCCTGCCGGAGGCGAGCACCCCTGCCGAGCTCGAGCGGCTGGTGGCGCGCACCGGCTTCTCGCGGTTCCCGGTGACGGGTGCGGACGGCGAGCTCGTGGGCTACCTCCACCTGAAGGACGTCCTGTACGCCGACGACGAGCGCTACGACGCGCCGATCCCGCCCAAGCGGGTCCGCTCACTGGTGACGGTCGCGGCGAGCGACGACGTCGAGGACGTGCTCGCGGCCATGCAGCGCTCGGGCGCCCACCTGGCCCGCGTCGTCGACGCCGACCGCGTCACCGGCGTCGTCTTCCTGGAGGACGTGCTCGAGGAGCTCGTGGGCGAGGTGCGCGACGAGACGCGCCGGTACGGCGCACCACGGCCATGATCCCGATCTGCTAAACCTGTGGCCTGCGTCACATTCGCAGCGCATACCCCTGTTGTGATTCGCTGCAGTCCCCTAAGGTCGAACAGCCGCTGAAAACACACCGAAACCGACACCCCCTGCCGGAGATCCTGCGTGCCCACTGCGTTCTCGACGGACGACTGCGACGACGTCGACCCGGCTCGGGGGGAGTCTGTCAGCGCCTACCGCGGTAGGCGACGCCGTGAGGCGGACGCCGTCCCGGCGACGGGTCCGCAGGACACGAGCGGCACCGAGCCGACCGTCCCCGTCGTCCTGCCGCCCATCGCACCCGCGACGATCCTGCCCGAGGTCGTCTCGGCGGCGCCGGCGCCGCGTCCGCGCTACCTGACGCGAGCCGAGGCCAAGGCGGCCGCGCGGGCCGCCGAGCGGCGCCGGTCGACGGATCGCCGGGTCCCGGCCGCCCCGACCCAGCTGCGCACGCCACTGCGCACGCGCACCGCGGCCGTCGACGGCAACGCCCGGCGCGCCCCCCAGCGGCTGTCGGCTGCCGCCCCTCGCCCTCAGTCCGCGCGGCGCCACCGCGGCCTGGCCGCCCTCGCGGCGGTCGCCGCAGTGGGCGCTCTCGGCGCCGTGGCCTCCGCTGCCGGAGCACTGCCCTCCGAGGCGTCCGACCAGCCGGCGTCCGGGCTCGGGCCGCAGGCCGCCGCGGCCGTCGGCGTGCTGCACAGCCGCAGCCAGCGCAGCACCGAGCAGTCGTCCGCGACCATCGCCGGGGACTTCAGCGACAAGGCCTTCCGGATGGTCGCGGTCTCACGCTCGCAGGAGCGCGGTCCGATCGCCGGCTGCGACGGTCGGGAGCCGACGCAGCACTACGCCAACGGTCAGCTGCCCGCCTCGGTGCTGTGCACCCTGCCGTTCGCGCCGGGGCACAAGCTGCGCGCCGATGCCGCCGTCCGGCTGATCCGGCTCAACGAGGTCTACAAGGGCACGTTCGGTGTCGACCTGTGCCTCACCGACTCCTACCGTTCGCTCGCCTCGCAGTACAGCCTCGCCGCTCGCAAGCCCGGCCTCGCCGCCCGGCCGGGCACCAGCGAGCACGGCTGGGGGCTGGCCGTCGACGTGTGCGGTGGCCCCGACCAGGTCGACAGCGCCCGGCGCGCCTGGTTCCTCGCCAACGCCCCCGCGTTCGGTTGGGACAACCCCGACTGGGCCCGGCCCGGCGGCAGCAAGCCCGAGCCCTGGCACTGGGAGTTCGTCGAGGGCGAGTGACGCCACCGGCGTCACGACCCACAGGTCACGGCTGGTAACCTCGGGCTGGCCCGAGCCCCCGTAGCTCAGGGGATAGAGCACCGCCCTCCGGAGGCGGGAGCGCAGGTTCGAATCCTGCCGGGGGCGCCCATCACCTCACCTGATCCCGCCGTCCGTCAGCGGTCAGTCGGTGCCGTCGTCGAGCGGTGCGGCGTGCCTCGTCACGTGCGCCGGGCCAGGGTGGATCTAGGCTGGGCGCCGCCGAGAGCCAGCGCGTCGCCATGGAGGACCTCGTGACACCCGCCGACCTGGACGCCTACGCCCTGATCGTCGTCGACGCCCAGGTCGGGTTCGACGACCCGTCGTGGGGCCGCCGCAACAACAGCGCCTGCGACGCGAACATCGAACGGCTCGTCACCGCCTGGACCCAGCTGCAGCGGCCGCTCGTGTACGTCCGCCACGACTCCGACGAGCCCGACTCGCCGCTCCATCCCGACAACCCCGGCAACCGGCTCAAGCCCTACCTGCGTGCCGACCCCGACCTGCTGGTGACCAAGCAGGTCAACTCCGCCTTCCACGGCACCCCGGACCTGCACGCGTGGCTGTCGTCGAACGGCATCGGCGGCGTCGTCGTGTGCGGCATCACCACGAACCACTGCTGCGAGACCACCGCCCGGGTCGGCGGGAACCTCGGCTACCGGGTGCTGTTCGCGCTCGACGCGACCCACACCTTCGACCGGCAGGGCCCGGACGGCACCACCCTCACCGCCGACGAGCTGGCCCGCGCGACCGCCACCAACCTGCACGACGAGTTCGCCGACGTCGTGACCACCGACCACCTGCTGTCGCCCACCTCCTGACCCGACGACTCCGACGCCAACCAGGAGGAATCCCGCATGCTCGCCATGCAGTACGAGATCTCGCTGCCGGCCGACTACGACATGGCCATCATCCGCGACCGGATCGCCACTCGCGGTCACGCGCTCGACGACTACCCGGGCCTCGGCCTCAAGGCCTACCTCGTGCGAGACGTCGGCACCGGCTCGGCCGTCAACGCCTACGCACCCCTCTACCTGTGGGTCGACGACGCGGCCGCCGGACGGTTCCTGTGGGGGGGCGACGGGTTCGGCGGCATCGTCCGCGACTTCGGCCGACCGACGGTGCGCACCTGGCTCGGCGGTGACCACCGGCCCGGACCCGCGCACGACACCTCCCCCCGACGGGCGGTGCGGACGACGAGCCGCTTGGCACCCGACGTCGACCCGCTCGTGACCGCCGCGGACGCCGCCGCTCTCACCGACGCCCTGCTCGACGGCGACGACGTCCACTCGGTCAGCTGGGCCATCGATCCCGCGTCGTGGGAGCTCATGGTCCTCATCGTGCACACCACTGCCGAGCCGGCGCCGCCCGGCGACCGGGACCGCGCGGACACCGTGTCCTACGAGGTGCTCCACCTGTCCGTGCCCGGCATCCACGACCTGCCCTGACGCGCGCCGGCCCGCGCCCCGGTCGGCCCACCAGCGCGCCATCGAGTGCGTTCGTCCACCAGCGGGACGCGTCGGACTTACGCTGGGACGCATGACGCAGCAGGGCAGGGGTCGGCGCCGGCGGGCGGTCAGCACGCTGAGCTCCCCACGCGTCCTGGTCTGCGACGACACCGACTCGGTGCGCTCGCTCATCGTCATGAACCTCGAGCTCGAGGGTTACGACGTCATCGAGGCGCGGGACGGCCAGGAGGCGCTGGACCTGCTCAGCGACCCGCACGAGGCCCTGCCCGACGTCGTCACGGTCGACGCGCTCATGCCGCGGCGCGACGGGTGGTGGACCGTCTCGATGATCCGCAGCGACCCCCGACTGGAGCACCTGCCGGTGGTCATGGTGACCGCCTCGGTGCAGCGCCACCACCGCGCGCAGGCCGAGCAGGCCACCGTCGACGCCTTCATCGCCAAGCCCTTCGACCCCGACGAGCTCGTCGCCATCGTCGGCGTGCTCGCCTCCGCCGGCCGGGTGACCTGACCCCCGCCGGTAGCCTGGGACGGTGACCCCCGAGCAGCTGTCCCTGGCCATCCGCGGCGTCCTGGCCGACGCCGTCACCTCCGGTGAGCTCAGTGCCGCCGTGCCCGACGACGTCCGCGTCGAGCGCCCGCGCAACCGCGAGCACGGTGACTGGGCGACCAACGTGGCGCTGCAGCTGGCCAAGGGCGCCGGGGTGCCGCCGCGCCAGCTCGCCGAGGTGCTCGCCCGCCGGCTGGAGCAGGTCTCGGGTGTGGCCAGCGTCGAGGTCGCCGGGCCCGGCTTCCTGAACGTCGTCCTCGACGCCGCCTCCGCCGGCGAGCTGGCCCGCACCGTCGTCGAGCAGGGGGCGTCCTACGGCGACAACACGGCGCTCGTGGGGCACGTCGTCAACCTCGAGTTCGTGTCCGCCAACCCCACCGGCCCCCTGCACATCGGCCACACCCGGTGGGCAGCGCTCGGGGACTCGCTGCGCCGTCTGCTGACGGCCAGCGGCGCCGAGGTCACGAGCGAGTACTACGTCAACGACGCCGGCGCGCAGATGGACAAGTTCGGGGCCTCGGTGCTGGCGCGGGCCAAGGGCGACCCGGTCCCCGAGGGCGGGTACCCCGGCGAGTACGTCGCCGAGCTGGCCACGACGGTGCTCGGCGAGCGGCCCGACCTGCTCGAGCTGCCCGAGGCCGAGGCGCTGGTCGTGGCCCGCGAGCTCGGCTACCGCGCCCAGCTGGCGGAGATCCAGCAGGTGCTCACCGACTTCGACGTGCACTTCGACGTGTGGTTCAGCGAGCGTGGCCTGCACGACGGCGGTGCGGTCGAGCAGGCGGTCAACCGGCTGCGCGAGCAGGGGCACGTCTTCGAGGCGGACGGCGCGGTGTGGCTGCGCACCACCGACTTCGGTGACGACCGCGACCGCGTGCTGATCCGCGGGGACGGCGTGCCGACGTACTTCGCTGCCGACGCCGCCTACTACCTGAGCAAGAAGGACCGCGGCTTCCCCGAGAAGGTCTACATGCTCGGTGCCGACCACCACGGCTACGTGGGGCGGCTCAAGGCGATCGCCGCCTGCGCGGGTGACGACCCCGAGCGCAGCATCGAGGTGCTCATCGGCCAGCTGATCAGCATCAAGGGTGCGCGGATGGCCAAGCGCGCGGGGAACATGATCGAGATGCGCGACCTCATCGACTGGATCGGTCGCGACGCGGTCCGCTACTCGCTGGCCCGCTACCCGTCGGACTCGCCGCTCAATCTCGACGGCGAGCAGCTGCGCCGGCGCACGAACGACAACCCGGTCTTCTACGTCCAGTACGCGCACGCCCGCATCAGCCGGATGTCCAAGCTGGCGGCCGAGGACGGCGTCCGGATGGCCGACGGCTTCGAGCCCGGCCTGCTCGACCACGAGACCGAGTCGGTGCTGCTCGGCACGCTGGGCGAGTTCCCCCGGGTGGTGGCGCAGGCGGCCGAGCTGCGCGAACCGCACCGTGTGGCGCGCTACCTGGAGAACCTCGCCGGGGCGTACCACAAGTGGTACGACGAGTGCCGGGTCCGCCCGGTCGGCGACGAGGAGGTCACCGACCTGCACCGCACCCGGCTGTGGCTCAACGACGCCACCCGCACGGTGCTCGCGCGCGGGCTGGACCTGCTGGGCGTCAGCGCACCGGAGCAGATGTAGTGCGCGCCCACGAAGCCGGCGCGCTGCACGCCGAGGGCTACCACGGCCCGTCGTGGCTGCGGCCGCCGGACGACGTCAACGACCTGGTGCCGCACCTGTGGGCCCGCACGGTGCGACGCGGCACGCGCTGCGGCAGGCTCAAGGTCGGCGGCGTCGACGTCGTGACGATCGCCGAGCAGCACGGCACGCCCGCCTACGTGGTCGACGAGGAGGACTTCCGGGCCCGGGCGCGTGAGTACGCGACGGCGTTCGACGCCGCGTTCGCCGGCCTGTGCGGTGGTGCCGACGTCTACTACGCGGGCAAGGCGTTCTTGTGCACCGCCGTCGCGCGGTGGGTCGTCGAGGAGGGGCTCTCGCTCGACACGTGCACCGGTGGTGAGCTGGCCGTGGCCCTGCGCGCTCAGGTGCCGCCGGCCCGGATCGGATTGCACGGCAACAACAAGAGCGACGCCGAGATCGGCCGCGCGCTCGACGCCGGCATCGGCCGGATCGTCGTCGACTCGTTGAGCGAGATCGACCGCGTCGCCGACCTCGCGCGCGAGCGCGGGGTGCGCGCACCGGTGCTGCTGCGCGTCACGGTCGGGGTCGAGGCTCACACGCACTCCTACATCGCCACCGCCCACGAGGACCAGAAGTTCGGCCTGTCGCTGGCCGAGGGCCAGGCGGCCCAGGCGGTGGCCGCGGTGCTGTCGCGGCCCGAGCTCGAGCTGCGCGGCCTGCACTCGCACATCGGGTCGCAGATCTTCGACACCCAGGGCTTCGAGCTCGCGGCGCGCCGGGTGCTGGGCCTGCACGCGAGCGTCGCTCGCGAGCACGGCCAGACCATGCCCGAGCTCGACCTCGGTGGCGGCTTCGGCATCGCGTACACCACCCAGCACGACCCGATGGCCGTCACCGACCTCGCCGGCGGTCTCGCCGAGATCGTCGGGCGCGAGTGCGCCGAGCTGGGCGTGGACGTGCCGCGGATCTCGGTCGAGCCCGGCCGCGCGATCGCCGGCCCCAGCACCTTCACGCTCTACACCGTGGGCACGGTCAAGGACGTCGGTCTCGATGGTGGTGGCAGCCGCCGCTACGTCGCCGTCGACGGCGGGATGAGCGACAACATCCGCACCGCGCTGTACGACGCCGACTACTCGGCGACGCTCGCGAGCCGCAGCTCGGACACCCTCCCGGTGCTGTCGCGGGTGGTCGGCAAGCACTGCGAGAGCGGCGACATCGTCGTCAAGGACGAGTTCCTGCCCGGCGATGTCGGCCCGGGCGACCTCGTGGCGGTGCCGGGCACCGGCGCCTACTGCCGCAGCATGGCCAGCCAGTACAACCACGTGCCCCGGCCCCCGGTGCTGTCCGTGCGCGACGGCGAGGTGCGCGTGCTGCTGCGCCGCGAGACCGAGGACGACCTGCTCGCCCTGGACGTCGGGTGAGCACCGCGCCGCTCGACGGTCCGGATGCCGGAACGACACGTGATCGAGGGGCGGACACCCGTCATGATGGCGGCCACGAACCAGGAGGTGGGGCCCAGGTGGCGGATGCGCTGCGCGTGGCCATGCTCGGCTGCGGAGTCGTCGGCACCCAGGTGGCCCGGCTGCTGACGACCCACGCCGACGACCTCGCGGCCCGGGCCGGGCGCCCGCTCGAGATCGTCGGGATCGCCGTACGGCGCACCGGGCGCGACCGGGCCGCCACCGGGGTGCCGGCGGAGCTGTTCACCACCGACGCCGCCGACCTGGTGCGCCGGGCCGACATCGTCATCGAGGTGATCGGCGGGATCGAGCCCGCCCGGTCGCTGATCCTGTCGGCCATGGAGCACGGCGCCTCCGTCGTGACCGCCAACAAGGCGCTGCTCGCCGAGGACGGCCCGGCGCTCTACGCGGCGGCCGAACGCCACGGGGTCGACCTGTACTTCGAGGCCGCGGTGGCCGGCGCGATCCCGCTGGTGCGCCCGGTGCGTGAGTCGCTTGCGGGAGACCGGATCCGGCGGGTTCTCGGGATCGTGAACGGCACGACGAACTACGTGCTCGACCAGATGGACACCACCGGCGCCGGCTTCGCCGAGGCCGTCGAGCAGGCCCAGGAGCTCGGGTACGCCGAGGCCGACCCCACGGCCGACGTCGAGGGCTTCGACGCGGCCGCGAAGGCGGCGATCCTCGCCTCTCTCGCGTTCCACACCCGCGTGCCCGCCTCGGCGGTGTACCGCGAGGGCATCACCGAGGTCACGGCGGCCGACGTCGCCGCCGCCCGCGAGATGGACTGCGTCGTCAAGCTGCTGGCCATCTGCGAGCGCACCAGCGACGCCGACGGCGGCGAGGGGATCTCGGTGCGGGTGCACCCGGCGATGCTGCCGCGCAGCCACCCGCTGGCCGGCGTCCGCGGCGCCTTCAACGCCGTGTTCGTCGAGGCCGACGCGGCCGGCGAGCTGATGTTCTACGGCCCCGGTGCCGGTGGCGAGCCGACGGCGAGCGCCGTGCTCGGCGACGTCGTCTCGGTCGCGCGGCACCGCGTGGTCGGCGGCCGCGGGCCGGGGGAGTCGTCGTACGCCGAGCTGCCGCTCTGGCCGATGGGCCGCACCCGCACCCGCTACCACGTCAGCCTCGACGTGGCCGACCGCCCGGGCGTGCTCGCGCAGGTGGCGCAGGTGTTCGCTGCGCACGAGGTCAGCATCGAGACGGTCCGCCAGCAGCTGCACCGCGCCGAGGGCGACGACCAGCCGGCTCGCGCCGCGCTGGTGGTGGTGACGCACCAGGCCAGCGACGAGGCGCTGTCGGCCACCGTCGACGACCTCGGCCGGCTGGACGTCGTCCGCGGGGTCGCGAGCGTCATGCGCGTCGAAGGGGAGTGAGCATGGCCCACCAGTGGCGCGGCGTCATCGAGGAGTACCGCGACCGCCTGCCGGTCGACGGCTCGACGCCCGTGGTGACGCTCGGCGAGGGCGGCACGCCCCTGGTGCCCGCGCGCCACCTGTCGCAGCTCACCGGGTGCGAGGTGTGGGTGAAGGTCGAGGGCATGAACCCCACCGCGTCGTTCAAGGACCGCGGCATGACGATGGCCATCTCCCGCGCCGCGCAGCGGGGCGCCAAGGCGGTCATCTGCGCCTCGACGGGCAACACCTCCGCCTCGGCGGCCGCCTACGCCACCGCCGCCGACATGACGTGCGGCGTGCTCGTCCCCGAGGGCAAGATCGCGATGGGCAAGCTCAGCCAGGCGATCGCCCACGGCGCCACGCTGCTGCAGGTCGACGGCAACTTCGACGACTGCCTGACGCTCGCGCGCAAGCTCGCCGAGGCCTACCCCGTCGAGCTGGTCAACTCGGTGAACCCCTACCGCATCGAGGGCCAGAAGACCGCCGCCTTCGAGGTGGTCGACGCCCTCGGCGACGCGCCGGACGTCCACTGCCTGCCCGTCGGCAACGCCGGCAACATCACCGCTTACTGGAAGGGCTATCGGGAGTACACCGCGACCTCCGACCACCCGGGCCCGGCGACGCGCACCCCCGCCATGTGGGGGTTCCAGGCCGCGGGTGCCGCGCCGATCGTCCTCGGCCACCCGGTCGACCAGCCCGAGACGATCGCCACCGCGATTCGCATCGGCAACCCCGCGTCGTGGCAGCAGGCGGAGCAGGCGCGCGACGACAGCCGCGGGCGCATCGCCGCCGTCACGGACGAGCAGATCCTCGCCGCGCACCGGCTGCTGGCCAGCCGCGAGGGCGTGTTCGTCGAGCCGGCGTCCGCTGCCGGTGTCGCCGGGCTGCTCGCGGCCCACGCCGCCGGAGAGCTCGAGCCCGGCCTGCGCGTCGTCTGCACGGTGACCGGTCACGGGCTCAAGGACCCGCAGTGGGCCCTGCGCACGCCGGACGGTGCCGACGTGACGCCGGTGCGCGTGCCCGTCGACGCGATGTCGGCGGCTGCGGCACTCGGGCTCGAGGGCTGAGGCGGTGAGCGCTCGCGAGGTGCGCGTGCGCGTCGGTGCCACCAGCGCCAACCTCGGTCCGGGGTTCGACAGCCTCGGCCTGGCCCTCGGGGTCTTCGACGAGCTCACCCTGCGGGTGCGCGACGAGCCCGGCGTTGTCGTGGACGTGAGTGGTGAGGGGGCGCAGGACCTCGGCGGTGCCGGTGAGGAGCATCTCGTGGTCCGCGCGGTGCGCCGGGCGATCGATCTCGCCGGAGCGCCTCAACCGGCTGGGCTGGAGCTGTTGTGTCGCAACGGCATCGCGCACGGCCGCGGTCTGGGGTCGTCGGCTGCCGCTGTCGTGGGTGGTCTGGCGGGCGGCCGCGCCCTCGTCGCGGCTGACCTCGACGACGCGACGCTGCTGCGGGCCGCCACGCGGTTCGAAGGGCACCCCGACAACGCCGCAGCGGCCCTGCTCGGCGGTCTCACGATCGCGTGGGGCTCGCTCGAGGGCCCGCGGGCCGTACGGCTCCAGCCGCACGCCGACCTCGCCGTCGTCCTGCTGGTGCCCGCGATGCGGCTGGCCACCCAGCAGGCCCGTTCGGTGCTGCCGGTGAGCGTCTCGCACGAGGACGCCGCCGCCAACAGCGGTCGGGCCGCCCTGCTCGTGCACGCCCTGACCGGTGATCTGTCGCTGCTGCTGCCGGCCACCGAGGACCGCCTGCACCAGCGCCAGCGCGGGACGGCGATGCCCGGCACGCTCGCTCTGGTCGACGAGCTGCGCGCCGACGGGCTCGCCGCCGTCGTCTCCGGGGCCGGGCCGAGCGTGCTGGTGCTCACCTCGACCCAGGAGGCGGACGGCGCCCGCCTCCGCTGCGAGAGCGCGGCCGGCGCGGGGTGGACCTGCCTCGTGCCAGGAGTGGCGAACGAGGGCGTGCGAGCCCAGGTCGACGACGCACGACACGCGCCGGGGTCATGACCGATCGGGAACACGTGGTGTCGGAGTTGGTGTTATCGTGACAGCGCGTCCCGGCTCCGGCACGCTCCCCGCCTTCCGGAAGCCGACGCAGTCGCCATCCCAGCCGATCCCCGTGAGGGACAGGCTCCGGCGAATCCGAAGCAGTCCCTGCCGTTCGCGGCTCGACACCGCCATCGGCGTCGCTGTACCCACACGGATGACGACACCTACACCCAGGTAGCAACGCCGGGTGTCGATCTCGCACCGGCCGATCCGCCGGCTGCGACGAGGGGAGAAGGATCCTTGACCGAAACCACCGAACGCGCTGCAGCAGCGACGACCGACGGCGCGCCAGCGTCCGGAGCGGTCCGCACCAGCGGTGGCCTGAGCGGCAAGCGGCTTCCCGAGCTGCAGGCGATGGCGGCCGAGCTCGGCATCAGCGGCACCGGCAAGATGCGCAAGAGCGACCTCATCGCCGCCATCGGCGAGCGGCGCGGCGGCGGTGCGGGTGCCCAGCGCCCGGCCACGGCCCCCCAGCGCACCGAGGCGCCGGCCCCCGAGCAGCGCCGCGAGGTGCCGCCGCAGGAGCAGCCCCGCGAGTCCCGCGAGCAGGAGGGCCGCCCCCAGGGCCGCCGCGAGAGCCAGGACGGCCAGAACGGCCAGGCTCGCGAGGGCAGGAACCGCCAGAACCGCGAGTCCCAGAACCGCGAGTCCCAGAACCGCGACGGCGAGCAGAGCCAGCAGAGCCAGCAGAGCCAGCAGAGCCAGCAGAGCCAGCAGAGCCAGCAGAGCCAGCAGAGCCAGCAGAGCCAGCAGAGCCAGCAGAGCCAGCAGAGCCAGCAGAACCAGCAGAACCAGCAGAACCAGCAGAACCAGCAGAACCAGCAGGCCAACCGCCCGGCCGGACACGGCGACGACGACGAGGAGGGCGGCGGGCGCCGCCGCCGCGGGCGCTACCGCGACCGCAAGCGCCGTGGCCGTGGCGGGGAGGGCCCGCAGAGCCAGGACGAGCCGGAGATCAGCGACGACGACGTCCTGCTGCCGGTGGCCGGCATCCTCGACGTGCTCGAGAGCTACGCCTTCATCCGCACGTCCGGCTACCTGCCCGGCCCGAACGACGTGTACGTCTCGCTCGGCCAGGTGAAGAAGCACGGCCTGCGCAAGGGCGACGCCGTCACCGGGGCGGTGCGCCAGCCTCGCGACGGCGAGCAGCAGGGCCAGGGCCGGCACAGCAAGTTCAACGCCCTCGTGCGGCTGGACACGGTCAACGGGATGTCTCCCGAGCAGGCCAGGCAGCGGGTCGAGTTCGGCAAGCTGACGCCGTTGTACCCCCAGGAGCGGCTGCGGCTGGAGACCGAGCCCGGGGTGCTGACCACCCGGATCATCGACCTGGTCTCGCCCATCGGCAAGGGCCAGCGCGGCCTGATCGTCTCCCCGCCCAAGGCCGGCAAGACGCTGATCCTGCAGGCGATCGCCAACGCGATCTCCACCAACAACCCCGAGGCCCACCTCATGGTCGTGCTCGTCGACGAGCGCCCCGAGGAGGTCACGGACATGCAGCGCACGGTCAAGGGCGAGGTCATCGCCTCGACGTTCGACCGGCCGGCCGAGGACCACACCACCGTGGCCGAGCTGGCCATCGAGCGGGCCAAGCGGCTCGTCGAGCTCGGCAACGACGTCGTCGTGCTGCTGGACTCGATCACGCGGCTCGGGCGCGCCTACAACCTCGCGGCCCCCGCGAGCGGGCGCATCCTGTCCGGTGGCGTCGACTCCAGCGCGCTCTACCCGCCCAAGCGGTTCTTCGGCGCGGCGCGCAACATCGAGAACGGCGGCTCGCTCACGATCCTCGCCACCGCGCTGGTCGAGACCGGCTCGAAGATGGACGAGGTGATCTTCGAGGAGTTCAAGGGCACGGGCAACATGGAGCTGCGTCTCGACCGCCGCCTGGCCGACAAGCGGCTCTTCCCAGCGGTCGACGTGAACCCCTCCGGCACCCGCCGCGAGGAGATCCTGCTCGGCCGCGAGGAGCTGCAGGTCAGCTGGAAGCTGCGCCGGGTGCTGTCCGGGCTGGACTCGCTGCAGGCGCTCGAGCTGCTGCTGTCCAAGCTGAAGGAGACCAAGAGCAACACCGAGTTCCTCATGCAGGTGCAGAAGACGACGCCCGTCCCCGGCAAGGGCGACGACGACTGAGCGCCCTCGCGCTCACCCGCACTGACGACGCTCCCGCGCCCCGGCCACCTCTGGTGCCCGGGGCGCGGTCGTGCGCATCACCCGTTCGGCTCAAGGTCTGGGCCCGTCGCGCCGAGGAAGGTGCTGAGGGTCGGCGCCGGGCCGCCCCACCGGACCCGCTGAGGGAGGCTGACGTGACCACGGTGCTCGTCGCTGACGACGACCGCGACATCCGCGACCTCGTCGCCTTCAAGCTGCAGTCCGCCGGGTACACCGTGCTGACCGCCGCTGACGGCGACGACGCGTTCGCGCAGGTCCTCGAGCACCGCCCGGACCTCGCCGTCCTCGACGTGATGATGCCGGGGCGCAGCGGGCGACAGGTGCTGCAGGAGGTCCGCGGCCACGACGAGGTCGGCGCGACGCGCATCATCCTGCTCACCGCCAAGGCACAGGAGGCCGACGTCGAGTCCGGCTTCTCCCTCGGGGCGGACGACTACGTGGTCAAGCCCTTCAGCCCGCGCGAGCTGCTGAGCCGGGTGCAGGCGGTGCTCGCGCGCACGTCGCCGTGAACGCCGCTGCCGCCTTCGCCGTCGGTGGTACGGCGATCGCCGCGCTGTGCGTCGTCCTGTCGCTCGCGATCGTGCTGCGGCGCGGCCTGCGCGAGCAGGTGCAGCGCCGCGAGCGCGCGCTCGCCGAGCCGCACCGCCAGCTGCTCGTGGCGCTCGTCGTCGACGACGACGTCGACGAGGCCCACCTGCGCACCCTCGTGCGGCTCGACGACACCACCTGGTCGGCCCTGGAGCCCATCGTGGTCGCCATGGTGCGCAAGTTGCGCGGCGAGGCCCGTGCCGTGCTCGTCGACCTGCTCGACCGGCGCGGCACGATCGCCCGGCTGACCCGCCGGCTGCGCTCGCGCGGTGCCGTCCGACGCGCCCGCGCCGCGGAGCTGCTGGGCCTGCTGGGCGAGCACGCCCCGCGGCCGGAGCTCGAGCAGATGCTGCTGCACGACCACGACCCGGAGGTGCGCATCGTCGCCGCGCGCGCTCTCGGTGAGATCGGTCACCCCTCCTCCGCCGGTCCGCTGCTGTCGGCCGTGTCGGGCACCCACACCGTCCCGATGCGCATCGTCGCGCGCAGTCTCGCCCGCCTCGGCCCGGGTGCCGCGCCCGTGCTCGTGGAGGCCATGACGTCGGCCGACGCCCCCGCGCGCGCGGTGGCAGCCGAGATCCTCGGGCTCGGCGGCGCGGTCACTGCGGTGGGGGTCCTGTCCAGCCACGCCCTACGCGACCCGGACGACGACGTCCGCATCCGGTGCGCCCGCGCCCTGGGCCGCATCGGCGTGCCGTCCGCGCTGTCGGTGCTGCGTCGCTGCGTCGCGGCGGGGGAGCCGCCCGCGCTGCGTGCCGTGGCCGCTCGAGCGGTCGGCGACGTCGGCGGCCCGGAGGCCGTGCGCACCCTGCAACCACTGCTAGGCGACGACGATCACCGCGTCGCCACCAACGCCGCGCGGGCGCTCGCGGGCCTCGGGCCGGCCGGCGTCCAGGTGCTGGCCGAGGTCGCCGGCACTCCAGGGCGGGCCGCCCGTTACGCCGCGGAGGCGCTCGCTGTCCGCGACCTCGCGCTGCCACGCGCCGAGCCGGCCGACGACCACCTCGAGACGGCCCTCACGTGAGTGGCGCCGTCGAGGGGCTTCGACCCGCGGTCGTCGAGCTGCTGCGGGTCTTCGACATCGGCGTGCTCGGCTACTTCCTCGCCATCAACACCTCCTACCTGCTGCTCGTGGTGCTCGCCTCGCTGGAGTTCGCCCGGCAGCTGCGGCGCGTGCCCTTCGCCGGCTACGACGAGGCCCACGCGAGCCCCCTCACCTTGCCGGTGTCGGTGGTCGTGCCGGCCTTCAACGAGGCGGTCGGCATCGTCGAGTCGGTGCGCAGCCTGCTGTCGCTGCGCTATCCCGAGCTGGAGGTCGTCGTCGTCGACGACGGCAGCACCGACGACACCTTCGCCGTCCTGGACGCCGCGTTCGACCTGCGCGAGGTGCCCCGCGACATCCCGCAGGACATCGTGACCGTGGGCCAGGTGGGCGCCGTCCACATGGCGTCGTCCGCACCGCTCGTCGTCGTGCGCAAGACCAACAGCGGCCGCTCGGACTCGCTCAACGTCGGCACCAACGCCGCGCGGTACCCGCTGGTCTGCTTCGTCGACGCCGACTCACTGCTCGACACCGACGCGCTGCTGCTCGTGAGCAAGCCCTTCGCCGACGACCCGCAGCGGGTCGTCGCCACGGGCGGCGTGGTGCGCGCCGTCAACGACTGCCTCGTCGCGGCCGGCCGGGTCGTCGACGTGCGCATGCCGCGCACCTGGCTGGCGCGGATCCAGGCGGTCGAGTACCTGCGCGCGTTCCTCATGGGCCGCACCGGATGGTCGCGGCTGGGCGCCCTCGCCATCATCTCCGGCGCGTTCGGGATGTTCCGTCGCGACGTCGTCGTGGCGGTCGGCGGCCTGGACATCACCAACGTCGGCGAAGACTTCGACCTGGTGACGAGGATCCACCGGCACATGCACCGCGCGGGCCAGGACTACCGGGTGGTGTTCGTGCCCGAGCCGGTCGTGTGGACCGAGGTGCCGCCGACGCGCGAGGTGCTCGCCCGGCAGCGTCGCCGGTGGCACCGCGGCCTCGCGCAGACCCTGTGGCGGCACCGGTCGATGATCGGCAACCCCCGCTACGGCCGGATCGGGCTGGTCACCCTGCCCTACTACGTCGTCTTCGAGCTGCTCGCGCCGGTGATCGAGCTGGTCGGGCTCGTGGCCATGGTTCTCGGCCTGGCCGTCGGCGCGGTGAACGTGCCCTTCGCCCTGCTCTTCGCCGCAGTGGCCTTCGGCTACGCCTTCCTGCTGACCATCGCCTCGGCCGCGCTGGAGGAGTTCTCGTTCCACCGCTACCGGCGCTGGAGCGACCTGTGGCTGACGGCGGCCGCGGCACTCGTCGAGAACCTCGGCTACCGGCAGCTCACCGCGGTCTGGCGGCTGCAGGGGCTGTGGGCGGCGATGCGGCGGCGCACCGTCGAGTGGGGCGTCATGACACGGGTGGGTTTCTCCACCGCCCCCGTGGGTGACGGCGCAAGCCCCTCCAGGAGCGCGCCGTGATGACGGACGACGCCGCGCGGCCGGCCTGGAGCATGCGCTCGCGACTGCTCGTCGCCTTCGCGGTCGTCGGGGTGCTGGTGGTCGGCTCGACGAGCGCCGGACTGCTCGTCATGCGTTCGTCGTCGTCGGCCGTCTCGGACGTCGCGCGGGCGGGGGTGCCGCTGGAGCGGGCCAACGCCGACCTGCACGACACGGTGACCGGCGCGGCGGCGGAGCTGCGCGGCTACGTCATCACCGGCGACCGCGACCTGCTCGACAGCCTCCGGAACCGCTGGGACGACTACCAGCCCACGCTGGCACGGGCCGAGGCCGCCTGCCAGACCCAGCAGGGCGCCTGCGGCCTGCTCGAGCAGGCCGACGCCATCGCCCAGCGCTGGTACTCGCAGTACGCCGTGCCCGTCCTCACCGGGCAGGTCGACCGAGCGGGCGCGGGCCGTCAGTACGCCGCCTCCCGCGCGCTGCTGGCGTCGTTCAGCACCGCCAACGCCCGAGTCACCGAGGCCGTCGAGGCCCGGATCGACGCCACGCTGCGCCGGGCCGACCGCGAGCGCCGGGTCGGGGTGTGGCTGCTGCTCGCCCGCACCGCGCTGGCGGCGCTGTGCCTGCTCGCGCTCGCCTGGCTGACCGTGCGCCAGGTGGTCCCACCGCTCATCGCGTTGCGCGACGTCCTGCGGCGCCTGGCGTCCGGTGACCTCGACGCGCGGGCGGCCGTGCAGGGTCCGAGCGAGATGCAGGCCGTCGCGGTCAGCGTGAACCGCCTGGCCGAGCAGAGCCTGCGGCTGCGCGACGCCGAGTTCGGGCGCGCTCAGCAGCGCGGTCTCGCCCGTGACCTGGACAGCCGGATGCGCCAGCACCTGCACGCCGACGCGGTCGCCGAGGAGGTCGTGGGTGGCCTCGGCGCGATGGTGCGCTCGGACCGCGTGCACGTGCGGTTCGTCGACAGCGGCCGCATGGGCTCCGTCGCCGCGCAGTGGGCCAGCCGCGCGCTGCCCCCGCTCGACGTCGAGGCCCCGGGGCCGACCCACCCGCTGGAGTCGGCCGGCGCCGTCGCCGCCCGCGGGCACCAGTCGCTCGCGCTCGACGACGTCGCGCAGCACCTGCAGGGCGGCCCCGCCGGCACGGGCGCCGGTGCGGCGGCCCACAGCTACACCGGGGTCGGGCCGATGGTCGTGGCGCCGGTGACGGTGGGGCAGGAGCGCATCGGCGTCCTGGTGTGCGCTCGCGCTGCCGGTCGGCCGCGGTTCGACGCCGCCGAGGTCGGGCTCGTCGAGACGGTGGCCGCGGACCTCGCGCGCGCCGTCCACCACGCCCGGCTGTTCGAGCAGCAGAACTCCGTGGTCGGGCAGCTGCGCGAGCTCGACCGCACGAAGTCGGACTTCCTGTCGACGATCAGCCACGAGCTGCGCACCCCGCTGACCAGCATCGCCGGGTACGTCGAGATGATGCGCGACGGCGACGCCGGCGAGCTGCAGCCCATGCAGGACAACATGCTGGAGATCGTGGGCCGCAACACCCAGCGGCTGCGCGACCTCATCGAGGACGTCCTGATGATCTCCAAGGTCGAGGCGGGCGCCGTCCGCAGCGAGCGGCTGCCGATCCCCCTCGCGCGGGTCGTCGACCACGTCGTGTCGTCGCTGCGTCCGCAGGCCGACGCGGCCGGCGTCAGCATCGACGCCTTCCCGGTACCCGGCGAGGCGGTGGTGCTCGGCGACCACAGCCAGGTCGACCGCATGCTGCTCAACCTCGTGGGCAACGCGGTGAAGTTCACCCCGCGCCGGGGCCGGGTGAGCATCACCGTGCAGGTCTCGGGCCAGGACGTGGTGCTGCAGGTGCAGGACACCGGGATCGGCATCCCGGCGAGCGAGCTGCCCTCGCTGTTCACGAGGTTCTACCGGGCGTCCAACGCCACCCAGCGCCAGATCCCCGGCACCGGTCTGGGGCTCGCGATCATCGCCGGCATCGTCGCCGCGCACGAGGGCCAGGTGGACGTCGACTCGCTCGAGGGCCGGGGCACCACGTTCACCGTGACCCTGCCCCGCTGGGACGGCGCCTCGGTGACCAGCCAGCAGGCGGGTGCGCTGCGGTTCTGAGCGGGCCGCGGCGCCCGCGCTGCCCGGGTCGCCCGGAATGGTGGGGGAGCACCGCGCGTTGTGACCCCCGGTGCAGTGTCTGGCACACTGGACCGTTGGTTCCGGTTCACGTCCTCGCGCACCCTGCCTCGTGACGACCCGGCGACCTTTCAACGCCAAGGAGCATCGTGAAGAAGGACATCCACCCCGAGTACGTCGAGACCCAGGTCACCTGCACCTGCGGCGCGCAGTTCACCACGCGCAGCACCGCGACGTCCGGCCAGATCCACGCCGACATCTGCAGCCAGTGCCACCCGTTCTACACGGGCAAGCAGAAGCTCATGGACACCGGCGGTCGCGTCGCCCGGTTCCAGGCCCGCTACGGCAAGAAGGACGCCAAGGCCGAGGCCAAGTAGCTCGTCGGACGGTGCCGGTGCCCCTGGGGGGTGCCGGCACCGTCGCGTTTCCCCACCTTCCCGTGAACAAGCACCCCAGACCAGCACGCCCGACCAGCACGCCAGACCTGGAGGTCCCGGTGCAGGACGCCGTCGAGGCTCTCGTCGCCGAGCACGCCGAGCTCGAGCGTCGGCTCGCCGACCCCGACGTGCACGCCGACCAGGCCCTGGCCCGCCGGCTCGCCCGCCGCTACGCCGAGCTGACACCGGTCGTGTCGGCCCGGGCCGAGTGGCTGAGCGCGCAGGGCGACGTCGAGGCCGCCCGCGAGCTCGCGGCCGACGACCAGGCGTTCGCCGACGAGCTGCCCGCGCTGGTCGAGCGCCTCGACACCGCCGCCGAGCACCTGCGCCGGCTGCTCGTGCCGCGCGACCCGGACGACGACCGCGACGTCATCCTCGAGGTGAAGGCCGGCGAGGGCGGCGAGGAGTCGGCGCTGTTCGCTGGTGACCTGCTGCGGATGTACCTGCGCTACGCCGAGCGGCAGGGCTGGTCGACCGAGGTGCTCGACGCGACCGAGTCCGACCTCGGCGGCTACAAGGACGTCTCGGTCGCCGTCAAGGCCCGGGGGACGCCGCAGCCGGGGCACGGCGTGTGGTCACGGCTGAAGTACGAAGGTGGCGTCCACCGCGTGCAGCGCGTGCCGGTGACCGAGTCGCAGGGTCGCATCCACACCTCGGCGGCCGGCGTCCTGGTGATGCCCGAGCCGGACGAGACCGTCGAGCTCGAGATCGCGCCGGCCGACATCCGCATCGACGTGTTCCGCTCCAGCGGGCCGGGTGGGCAGAGCGTCAACACCACCGACTCGGCCGTGCGGATCACGCACCTGCCGACCGGGGTCGTCGTGTCCTGCCAGAACGAGAAGAGCCAGCTGCAGAACCGCGAGCAGGCCATGCGGATCCTGCGGGCCCGGCTGCACGCGCTCGCCCAGGAGCAGGCCGACGCCGAGGCCGCCGCCGCGCGGCGCTCGCAGGTGCGCACCGTCGACCGCTCCGAGCGCATCCGCACGTACAACTACCCCGAGAACCGCATCAGCGACCACCGCACCGGCTTCAAGGCGTACAACCTGGACGCCGTGCTGGACGGCGACCTCGACCCGGTCGTGCAGTCGGCCGTCGAGGCCGACGAGGCCGCTCAGCTCGCGGCGATGGGGGAGTGAGCACCCGGCCGCTGGCCGAGGCCGTGCGCGACGCCGCGGCCCGGCTGGAGCAGGCGGGGGTCGCCAGCGCCCGGCACGACGCCGAGGCCCTGGCCGCCCACGCGCTGGGCCGGCCGGTCGCCCAGGTCCGTCTGGCGGTGCTGCGCGGCGATGACGTCACCGTGGGCGACCGCTTCGAGGAGCTCGTCGACGAGCGGTGCCGCCGCGTGCCGCTGCAGCACCTGACGGGCACCGCGCCGTTCCGCGGGCTCGAGCTCGCCGTCGGGCCGGGCGTGTTCGTGCCGCGCCCCGAGACCGAGGTCGTCGCGCAGCCGGCGGTCGAGGAGGCCGCGCGCATCGTGGCCGGCGGACGCAGCGCGGTCGTCGTCGACCTGTGCACGGGCTCGGGCGCGATCGCGGTCGCCGTCGCCCACGAGGTGCCGCACGCCGAGGTGCACGCCGTCGAGCTCGACGAGCACGCCCTCGCCTGGGCCCGCCGCAACGTCGACGCCCTGGCGCCCCGGGTCGACCTGCGCGCCGGCGACGCGGCCACGGCGTTCACCGACCTCGACGGCCTGGTGGACGTCGTCGTCAGCAACCCGCCGTACGTGCCGCCCGGTGCGGTGCCGGTCGACCCCGAGGTGCGCGACCACGACCCCCAGGTGGCGCTCTACGGTCTCGGCCCCGACGGCCTGCAGGTGCCACGCGCCGTCGTGGTGGCGGCCGCCCGCCTGCTCGCGCCCGGCGGGCTGCTCGTCGTCGAGCACGCCGACGTCCAGCAGGACGCGCTGCGGCAGGTGCTGGCGTCGTCCGGGCTGTGGGACGACGTCCAGGGCCACGCCGACCTCACCGGGCGTCCCCGCTACGTCACCGCGCGCCGTCGCCCTCGTCGGCCGTCGCCCTAGGCGGCCCTGGCAGGATGGCGGCCGTGAACCGCATCGACGCCCGCACCGACACCGGCCGGACGACGGGTGCCCGACTCGCGGCCGACGCCGTCCAGCGCGGCGAGGTCGTCGTGATCCCGACGGACACCGTGTACGGCGTGGGCGCTGACGCGTTCGACCCGCGCGCCGTCGCCGCGGTGCTGGCCGCGAAGGGCCGTGGCCGCGACGTCCCGCCGCCGGTGCTCGTGCCCAGCGTGCGCACCCTGGACGGCCTCGCGATGGACGTGACCCCCGCGGCCCGCGAGCTCGTCGCCGCGTTCTGGCCGGGGCCGCTCACGATCGTCTGCCGCGCTGCCCCGACGCTCGACTGGGACCTCGGTGACACCGGCGGCACCGTCGCGCTGCGCATGCCGCTGCACCGGGTGGCGCTGGCGGTGCTCGAGCTCACCGGCCCGATGGCCGTCACGAGCGCGAACCGGCACGGCGAGCCGCCGGCCACGACGGTCGACGAGGCGGTCGCCCAGCTCGGCGACGCCGTGAGCGTCTACCTCGACGGCGGTCCCAGCCCGTCGTCGACCGCGTCGACGATCCTGGACGTCACCGGCGAGGTGCCGCGCGTGCTGCGCGCCGGGCCGCTCAGCCTGGACCGGCTGCGCGCGGTGGCCGGCGAGGTCCAGGCCCTGGACGAGGCAATAGAGTGACGGGCGTCCTCGCCCGCCAGTTCACGAGCACATCCACGAGCGCATCGGAGCGACCGTCATGAGCGACACCTTCTGGGGTCCGGACTTCGACGCCCTGCAGCAGCAGGATCCCGAGATCGCCGAGGTGGTGCTCGGCGAGCTCGACCGCCTGCGCAGCGGTCTGCAGCTCATCGCCAGCGAGAACTTCACGTCCCCGGCCGTGCTCGCCGCTCTCGGCTCGACCCTGAGCAACAAGTACGCCGAGGGCTACCCCGGACGCCGCTACTACGGCGGGTGCGCGGAGGTCGACAAGGCCGAGCAGCTCGGCATCGAGCGGGCCAAGGAGCTGTTCGGCGCCGACCACGCGAACCTCCAGCCGCACTCGGGCGCCAGCGCCAACATCGCCGCGTACGGCGCGTTCTGCGCACCGGGAGACACCGTGCTCGCGATGAGCCTGCCGCACGGAGGCCACCTGACGCACGGCACGAAGGTGTCGTTCAGCGGCAAGTGGTTCAACGCCGTCCACTACGGCGTCGACGCCAAGACCGAGGACATCGACTACGACCAGGTGCGCGACCTCGCCCGCGAGCACCGGCCGAAGATGATCATCTGCGGCGGCTCGGCGATCCCGCGCCTGATCGACTTCAAGGCCTTCCGCGAGATCGCCGACGAGGTCGGCGCCATCCTCATGGTCGACGCCGCGCACTTCATCGGCCTGGTCGCCGGCAAGGCGATCCCCAGCCCGGTGCCCTACGCGGACGTCGTCACCTTCACCACCCACAAGGTGCTGCGTGGGCCCCGCGGTGGCGCGCTGGTCTGCAAGGCCGAGCACGCCGCGAAGCTCGACAAGGCGGTCTTCCCGATGATGCAGGGCGGCCCGCTCATGCACGCCGTGGCGGCCAAGGCCGTCAACCTCAAGGAGTGCATGACGCCCGAGTACCAGCAGTACGCGCGGCAGGTCATCGCCAACGCGCAGGCGCTCACGAAGGGGCTGGGTGAGCACGGCATGCGCCCGGTCACCGGCGGCACCGACACCCACCTGGCGCTGCTCGACCTCGCGGGCACCGGCGTCACCGGCAAGGACGCCGAGGCCCGCTGCGACGCCGCCGGCATCGTCCTGAACAAGAACGCCATCCCGAACGACCCCCAGCCGCCGAGCATCGCCTCCGGCATCCGGGTCGGCAGCCCGTCGGTGACGACGCAGGGGATGGGTGAGGCCGAGATGACCCAGATCGCCGGGCTCATCGCCCGTGCGGTCACCGAGACCGACGGCGACCCCGACCACGCCGTCGCCCGCGCGGTCCGCGCCGAGGTGCACGACCTCGTGACCGCGTTCCCGGCGTACCCCCGGGGCTAGTGGCTGAGTGCGCGAGTACCTGTTCGTCCTGCTGGTGGCGGCGGCCGTCACGTACGTGGTCACGCCGCTGGTGCGATCGGTCGCCGTCAGCCGCGGTGCCGTGACCGCGGTGCGCGACCGCGACGTCCACGCGGTGCCGATGCCCCGCCTCGGCGGGCTCGCGATGTTCGCCGGCTTCGCCGTCGCGCTGCTCGTGGCGACCCACCTGCCTCGGCTGTCGCAGGTGTCGCGGGAGTCCTCGGACCTGCGGGCCGTGCTCATCGGCGCCACGCTCGTGGTGGCCCTCGGCGTGGTCGACGACGTCTGGGGGCTGGAGGCCTGGGCGAAGTTCGCCGGCCAGCTGCTCGCGGCGGGCGTGATGGCCCAGCAGGGCGTGCAGATGCTGTCCATCCCCGTGTTCGGCGTCACGTACCTGCCCACGACCGTGCTCGTCGCGATCACGATGCTCGTGGTGGTCACGACGATGAACGCCGTCAACTTCGTCGACGGCCTCGACGGCCTGGCCGCCGGCATCACGGGCATCGCCGCGATCGGCTTCTTCAGCTACGCGTACTCCATCTCCAGGGACTACTCGGCCAACGTGTTCTCCGTCGCCGCGCTCGTGGCCGCGGTGCTGATCGGCTGCTGCATCGGGTTCCTGCCGTACAACTTCAACCCCGCCAAGATCTTCATGGGCGACACCGGCGCCATGCTGCTGGGCCTGCTGCTGTCAGCCGCCACGATCTCGCTCACCGGCAACATCGACCCGCAGGGCGTCACGCAAGGCGACCTGCCGCCTGAGCTGGTGTACCTGTTCCCCCTGCTCATGCCGGTGGCGGTGCTCGTGGTCCCTCTGCTCGACCTCGTGCTCGCGATCGTGCGGCGCACGCGCGCCGGGCGCCTGCCCTGGCAGCCCGACTCCCAGCACCTGCACCACCAGATGCTCTCGATCGGGCACAGCCACGCCGGCGCCGTGATCGTGCTCTACCTCTGGGCCGCCCTCGTCGGCTTCGGCATGGCCGCGCTCGCGCTGCTGCCGCTGCGCTGGGCGGTGCCGGTCATCGTCGCGCTGGCACTGCTCGCGGTCACCGTCACCGTCGCCGGTCCGCTCGCCCGGCGAGCGCGACGGGACAGCGGCGCACCGCGCTTGTGATAGCATTCACAAGCAGTTCAGCCCGCCCGAAGACCACCCCCGAGCCGCCGAGAGGCAGGCCCCCGTGATGGCCGAGGACGTCCGTCCGCACTCCGCGAACGCCGCGCGCACGCGCGAGCAGTTCTCGGCGATGCTGCGCGGCTCGCTCGTCCCCACGCTGGTGGTCGGTGTCCTCGCGGTCGCCCTCGCCGCCGTCGTCGGCGACGCTCGAGCCGCCTGGTCGGCAGCCCTCGGGGCGGCCCTGGTCGTCGTCTTCTTCTCGCTGAGCCTGCTGGTCATGCGCCAGACCGCGCACCTGCAGCCGGTGGCGGTGATGGCCGTGGTCCTCGCCACCTACACCGCCAAGATCCTCGCGCTCGGCATCGCCATGATCGTGCTGCGCGACGCCGCGTGGCTCTCCGGCCAGGCGCTCGCCCTGTCGGTCATCGGCTGCACCGTCGTGTGGCTGGCCTTCGAGATGCGCGCGTTCACCCGCATGCGCGTCCTCGTCGCCCCGCAGGCCGACGAGCAGGAGCAGCCGTGAGCTGCCGCTACCGTGGAGACCGCCATGACCTCCCCACCGCCCCCGGACGGCGAGCGCCCGGGCGCCGAGGCCAACCGCGCCTGGCGCTCGTTCTCGTACCTGCTCGCCGGCCCGCTCGTGTACGGCGGGATCGGCTGGCTGCTCGACCGCTGGCTGGGCACGTCGTTCCTGCTGCCGGTGGGCCTGGTCGCGGGGATGGCGCTGTCGCTGTACCTGATCTGGTTCAGGTACGGTACCCACTGACCCCGGCTGCAGATCGTCGAGGCGCCTGCGCGCGCCCGCGGGCCGGAGGCACTCGTGCCACCTGCACTTCGTACACCCCGTCTGCTGAGGAGAACCTGTGAGCACCCTGGCTCTGGTCGCCGAGGGCTCGACCTACGAGACCCCGGGCGTCAGTGACTTCTGGCAGCCGCTGATCGGTGACGGCGCCTTCGCGGTCACGCGGGCCTCGATCGTGATCCTGCTGTCCGTCGCGGTCATCGCCTGGCTGCTGCTCGCCGGCACCAAGAAGCTCACGGTCGTGCCGAGCCGCAAGCAGGCCGCCACCGAGGTCACCTACGGGATGATCCGCAACGGCCTGGGCCGCGACGTCATCGGCAGCCACGACTTCCTGAAGTTCATGCCGCTGCTGTTCACGCTGTTCACGCTGATCCTGCTCAACAACCTGTTCAGCGTGATCCCGGTGGTGCAGTTCCCGACGATGAGCCGCATCGCCTTCCCGGCGGTGCTCGCGATCGTCGTCTTCGGGGTCTACCACTGGATCGGCATCAAGAAGCACGGCTTCCTGGGGTACTTCAAGTCCCTGGTGCCCTCGGGCCTGCCGGCCGGTCTGGTGCCGCCGATCTTCGTGCTCGAGCTGATCACCGACATGTTCACCCGGCCGGTCACGCTCGCGCTGCGACTCTTCGGCAACATGTTCGCCGGCCACCTGCTGCTCGTGCTGTTCATCAGCGGCGGCGAGTACATGCTCACGCACGGCACGCTCGGGCTGAAGTTCGCCGGCGGCGGGTCGCTGCTCATGGGCTTCGTGATGACCGTCTTCGAGATCCTCGTGCAGTTCCTGCAGGCCTACATCTTCACGCTGCTGGCCGCCATCTACATCGCCGGCGCCCTCGCCGACGAGCACTGACGCACCACCCGTTCGCACACGACCGACCGACCTCGCGGGCAACCGGCCCGGGGGGACCCGCAAGAGAATGGAATGAACATGACCGGCGACATCGCCATCCTCGGCTACGGCCTGTCCGCCATCGGCCCCGGCATCGGTGTCGGCCTGGTGTTCGCCGCCTACATCAACGGCGTCGCCCGCCAGCCCGAGGCCCGCGGCATGCTCCAGCCGATCGCGTTCCTGGGCTTCGCGCTCGCCGAGGCGCTGGCCATCTTCGGCCTCGCGCTCGCGTTCGTCTTCAAGGGCTGACCCGGCCACCTGACCACTGCTGCAACACAGGAGATCCCCGTGCACCTCGCAACGATCCTCGCGGCCGAGGGTGAAGAGGGCGGCTGGGCCAACGCCTACCCGATCATCCCGCACCCCGGTGAGCTGATCTTCGGCATCATCGCCTTCGCCATCCTGTACTGGGTCGTGGCCAAGAAGGTCGTGCCGCGGCTCGAGGCGATGTACGCCGAGCGCGCCGCGGCCATCGAGGGCCAGATCGAGGAGGCCGACAAGGCGAACGCCGAGGCGGCCGAGCTCCTCGAGCAGTACCGCGCCCAGCTCGCCGAGTCCCGCGCCGAGGCCACGAAAATCCGCGAGGACGCGCGCGCCGAGGGCGCGCAGATCCTCGCCGAGCTGCGCGAGAAGGCCGCGGCGGACGCCGAGCGCATCACCGCGTCGGCCCACGCGCAGATCGCGGCCGAGCGCCAGCAGGCCGTGATCTCCCTGCGCGCCGAGGTCGGCGCGCTCGCGACCGAGCTCGCCTCCAAGGTCGTCGGCGAGTCGCTCGAGGACGAGGCGCGCCAGCGTCGCACCGTCGAGCGGTTCCTGGCCGACCTCGAGGCCGGCAACGTCGAGCGCGTGAGCGTCGTCGCGGCGGAGCAGGACTCCTGATGCAGGGCAGCAGCCGTGAGTCGCTGGCCGCGGCCCAGGAGCGGCTCACCGCGCTCCTGGGCACGGCCGGCACCGACGGTGCCGCGATCGGCGCCGCGCTGTTCGGCGTCATCGACGTGCTCGACGGCAGCCCCGCGCTGCGTCGGGCGCTCACCGACCCCTCGAACAGCGCCGACGCCAAGGCCGCGCTCGCGCAGCGCCTGCTCGAGGGCAAGGCGTCGACCGACGTCGTCGAGCTCGTGGCGGGCCTGGCCCGGGCCCGCTGGTCGCGCGGCCGTGACCTCGGCGACGCCGCCGAGGAGCTCGCCGCCGAGGCGGTGCTCTTCGCCGCCGAGGACGCCGGTCGCGCCGACCGCGTCGAGGACGAGCTGTTCCGCTTCGAGCGGCTCGTCGACGGCGACCCCGCGCTCGCCCGCGCCCTGGCCGACCGCGCCGCGCCCGCGCAGAGCAAGGCCGAGCTGCTCGAGCGGCTCGTCGGCGACAAGGTCGCACCCGAGACGTTCGCGCTCGTGCGCCGGGCCGTGCTCGCCGGTCGCGGCCTGCACCTGGCGAACGCGCTGGAGCGGTACATCCGGCTCGCCGCCTCGCGCCGCGAGCAGCTGGTCGCCCACGTCAAGGTCGCGCGGCCGCTGGAGCCCGCTCACCGCGACCGCCTCGCCGCCGCGCTGAAGAACCTCTACGGCAAGGCCGTGCAGCTCAACGTCGACGTCGACCCCGACGTCCTCGGCGGCATCCGCGTCGAGGTCGACGACGAGGTGCTCGACGGCACGGTCGCCCGCCGGCTCGACGACGTCCGCCGGCGCCTGGCCGGCTGAGCGGCCGGCACCGACCCC
Source organism: uncultured Actinomycetota bacterium (assembly GCA_963816695.1). GTDB lineage: Bacteria > Actinomycetota > Actinomycetes > Actinomycetales > Angustibacteraceae > Angustibacter. Next base: position 339,043 of record CAWFLV010000001.1, on the reverse strand, counting down.
CAGCACAGGCACCACCGCACGACCCCCGAACTGTTGACAGCCAGCACCACGAGACAGAACAGAAGGCAGGCACCACGATGACGGAGCTCACGATCCGCCCGGACGAGATCCGGGCCGCCCTGGACAGCTTCGTGCAGTCCTACGAGCCCGGCGCGGCCGCGCGCGAGGAGGTCGGGCGCGTCAGCGAGGCGATGGACGGCATCGCCCGCGTCGAGGGTCTGCCCTCGGTCATGGCCAACGAGCTGCTGCGCTTCGAGGACGGCACGCTCGGCCTCGCGCTGAACCTCGACGTCCGCGACATCGGCGTCGTCGTCCTCGGTGAGTTCTCCGGGATCGAGGAGGGCCAGGAGGTCCAGCGCACGGGCGACATCCTCTCGGTGCCCGTCGGTGACGCCTTCCTCGGCCGCGTGGTCGACCCGCTCGGCAAGCCGATCGACGGCCTGGGCGAGATCGAGACCACCGAGACCCGCGCCCTGGAGCTGCAGGCACCGAGCGTCGTCCAGCGCACGTCGGTGCACGAGCCGCTGCAGACCGGCATCAAGGCCATCGACTCGATGACCCCGATCGGCCGCGGCCAGCGCCAGCTGATCATCGGCGACCGCCAGACCGGCAAGACCGCGGTGGCGATCGACACGATCATCAACCAGAAGGAGTACTGGGACACCGGCGACCCGAAGCAGCAGGTGCGCTGCATCTACGTCGCCATCGGCCAGAAGGGCTCGACCATCGCGGGTGTCCGCGGTGCGCTCGAGGAGGCCGGCGCGATGGAGTACACCACCATCGTGGCGGCCCCGGCGTCCGACCCGGCCGGCTTCAAGTACCTCGCCCCCTACACCGGCTCGGCCATCGGCCAGCACTGGATGTACGAGGGCAAGCACGTCCTCATCGTGTTCGACGACCTGAGCAAGCAGGCCGAGGCCTACCGCGCTGTGTCCCTGCTGCTGCGCCGCCCGCCGGGCCGCGAGGCGTACCCCGGTGACGTCTTCTACCTGCACTCGCGGCTGCTCGAGCGCTGCGCGAAGCTCTCGGACGACATGGGCGCCGGCTCGATGACCGGCCTGCCGATCATCGAGACCAAGGCCAACGACGTCTCGGCGTACATCCCGACCAACGTCATCTCGATCACCGACGGCCAGATCTTCCTCGAGTCCGACCTCTTCAACTCCAACCAGCGCCCGGCCGTCAACGTCGGTGTGTCGGTCTCCCGCGTCGGTGGCTCGGCGCAGATCAAGGCCATGCGCTCGGTCGCGGGTCGCCTCAAGATCGACCTCGCGCAGTTCCGCGCCCTCGAGGCGTTCGCGCTGTTCGCCTCCGACCTGGACGCCGCCTCGCGCCAGCAGCTCTCGCGCGGCCAGCGCCTCATGGAGCTGCTCAAGCAGGGCCAGTACTCGCCGTACCCGGTCGAGGAGCAGGTCGTCTCGGTCTGGCTCGGTACCACCGGCCAGCTCGACGACATCGCCGTCGGTGACGTGCGCCAGTTCGAGCGCGAGTTCCTCGACCACCTGCGTCGCGGCACCAAGGTGCTGACGACGATCCGGGAGACCGGCAAGTTCGAGGACGACACCGCCGAGACCCTCAAGGGCGAGGTCGAGCAGTTCAAGAAGGGCTTCCGCACCGAGGACCGTAACGTGGTCGAGGCCGGCCACGAGGAGTCCGCGGCCCTGGGTGAGGACGAGGTCGAGCAGGAGCAGATCGTCCGGCAGAAGCGCGGCTGACCCGAACGGCTCACCGAGCACCTCGGCCACAGTCACAGCGCACCAGGAAGGACGGCAGGCACCATGGGAGCCCAGCAGCGGGTCTACCGCCAGCGGATCAACTCCACGTCGTCGCTGAAGAAGATCTTCAGCGCGATGGAGCTCATCGCGACCTCGCGCATCGCCAAGGCACGCGCGGCGGTCGAGGCGTCGAGCCCCTACGCCCGGGCCATCACCCGCGCGGTCTCAGCGGTGGCGACGTGGTCGAACACCGAGCACCCGCTCATCACCGAGAAGGAGAACGTCCGGCGCGCCGCGGTGCTGCTCATCACGAGCGACCGCGGTATGGCCGGCGCCTACTCCGCCAACGTCCTCAAGGAGGGCGAGCGCCTCGGTGAGCTGCTGCGCGAGCGCGGCGTCGAGCCGGTACCGTACGTCGTCGGCCGCAAGGGCTCGGCGTACTTCCGCTTCCGTCGCCGCGAGACGGCCCAGGAGTGGACCGGCTTCAGCGAGTCGCCGCAGTACGCCCACGCCCGCGAGATCGGTGACGTGCTCGTCGACGCCTTCGTGAAGGGCTCCGACGAGGGCGGGGTCGACGAGATCCACGTCGTCTTCACGCGGTTCGTCAACATGGTCACCCAGACCCCCGACGTCATCCGCCTGCTGCCGCTGGAGATCGTCGAGGGCGAAGAGAAGCCCGAGCCGGACGACGTCCTGCCGCTGTACGAGTTCGAGCCCAACGTCGAGGCCGTCTTCGACGCGCTGCTGCCGCGCTACATCGGCAGCCGCATCTTCAACTGCATGCTGCAGGCCGCGGCCAGCGAGCAGGCAGCCCGCCAGCGCGCCATGAAGTCGGCGTCGGACAACGCCTCCGACCTCATCCGTCTGTACACCCGGCTGGCCAACCAGGCCCGCCAGGCCGAGATCACCCAGGAGATCAGCGAGATCGTCGGCGGCGCCGACGCGCTCGCCTCCGCCGGAGTCGAGAACTGAGAGTGAGAGAGATGACCGCCACTGCCACCGAGAACGCCGCGACCGCCGGCACCGCAGGTGTCGGCCGGATCGCCCGGGTGATCGGCCCCGTCTGCGACATCGAGTTCCCCGCGGACGCGATGCCCGAGATCTACAACGCGCTCGAGGTCGACTACGAGCTCTCCGGCGACCAGCGCACCCTGGTGCTCGAGGTCGCCCAGCACATCGGCGACAACATGATCCGCGCCATCGCCATGAAGCCGACCGACGGGCTCGTGCGCGGCATGCCCGTGCGCGACACCGGCGCGGGCATCTCCGTGCCCGTCGGTGACGTCACCAAGGGCCACGTGTTCAACGTGACCGGTGACTGCCTCAACCTCAAGGAGGGCGAGAAGCTCGAGATCACCGAGCGCTGGCCCATCCACCGCAAGGCCCCGGCCTTCGACCAGCTCGAGTCCAAGACCGAGATGTTCCAGACCGGCATCAAGGTCATCGACCTGCTCACGCCGTACGTGCTCGGCGGCAAGATCGGCCTGTTCGGCGGCGCCGGCGTCGGCAAGACGGTGCTGATCCAGGAGATGATCGCCCGCGTCGCGCGCGACCACAACGGCGTCTCGGTGTTCGCCGGCGTCGGCGAGCGCACCCGTGAGGGCAACGACCTCATCCAGGAGATGACCGAGTCCGAGGTCATCGGCCAGACCGCCCTGGTCTTCGGCCAGATGGACGAGCCGCCGGGCACGCGGCTTCGCGTGGCGCTGTCGGCGCTGACGATGGCCGAGTACTTCCGCGACGTCCAGAACCAGGACGTGCTGCTCTTCATCGATAACATCTTCCGGTTCACCCAGGCCGGCTCGGAGGTCTCCACGCTGCTCGGCCGCATGCCGTCCGCCGTGGGCTACCAGCCGACCCTGGCCGACGAGATGGGCGTGCTGCAGGAGCGCATCACCTCCACGCGCGGTCACTCCATCACCTCGATGCAGGCGATCTACGTGCCCGCCGACGACTACACCGACCCGGCGCCGGCCACCACGTTCGCGCACCTGGACGCCACCACCGAGCTCTCGCGTGACATCGCCTCGCTGGGTATCTACCCCGCGGTCGACCCGCTGACCTCGACCTCGCGCATCCTGGACCCGCGCTACATCTCCCAGGAGCACTACGACACCGCGGTGCGCGTCAAGCAGATCCTCCAGCGCAACAAGGAGCTGCAGGACATCATCGCGATCCTCGGCATCGACGAGCTGTCGGAGGAGGACAAGACGCTCGTGCAGCGCGCGCGCCGCATCCAGCGCTTCCTGTCGCAGAACACCTACGTCGCCAAGCAGTTCACCGGCATCGAGGGCTCGACCGTCCCGCTGGACGAGACCGTCGACGCCTTCACCCGCATCGCGGACGGCGAGTTCGACCACGTGGCCGAGCAGGCGTTCTTCATGTGCGGTGGGCTCGAGGACGTCGAGCGCAACTGGGCGGAGATCCAGAAGAACATCTGACCCTGCGGTGCCCGGCTCTCGGCTGGGTTCCGCTCCGCGAAGGCCGGCACCTCTCCGGTTCGCTGTCGCAAGCTCCTTGACGCGAACCTGCGAGGTACCGGCCTTCGCTGGTCAGCCGACCTCTCCCTCTGGCACCACAGGGGCCGGCTCGTCTGGTTCGCCGCCCTGTTGCGCACGGCGTCCGGTCTCGCGGGGTCTAGGTGGGTCGATAGGGTCTGGCGCGTGGCGGAGACGGCGGACGAGTTCTACGAGCGGGTGACGGCGGCGTCGGACGACGCGTGGCGCGCCGAGGCGCTGCGCACCCTGACGTCGTGGGGGACCTTCCCCTTCGAGACCGACGGGCTGCAGGTCGCGGCAGTGGAGCCTCCGGCGCCCGAGCCGCCGCGCACCGGTGAGGGCGGTCGTCCGTGCGGCGCCTGCGCCCGCAGCGACGAGGGCGCCGAGCCTGACGACGCCGAGGTGTGGCGGGGCGAGCGCTGGCGGCTCATCGTGCTGGGCCCGAGCGGGGCGGCGCTGGTGCTGATGCTGCAGCCTCTGGTGCACCACGACCTGGGCGACCTGCCGGACGACCTGGCCGCCGAGCTGGGCGTGCTGCAGGTGCACCTGACGCGGGCGGTCGAGGCGCTGCCGAACGTCGCCCGCTGCCACGTCCTGCGGTTCGGGGACGGCGGTGCGCACCTGCACGTCTTCTTCTTCGCCCGGCTGGCCGGCGTCCCGCAGCTGCGCGGGTCGTTCCTGCTGGTGTGGGACGACCTGCTGCCACCCACGCCGGCCGAGCACGTGCGGGCCGATGCCGCGGCCGTGGCCGACGCGCTCGCGGCGTCGTTCGGTGGCCACGCCCGCTGACCTGGCCCTGCGTCCGCAACGGGCCTGCGGAGCCGGTATCGTAAGGACATCCCCGGACGGAAGGACCCTCGTGGCGCTCACCGTTGAACTCGTCGCCGCTGACCACAAGGTGTGGAGCGGCGAGGCCTCACGCGTCGTCGCTCGGACGACCGACGGCGAGATCGGCATCCTGCCCGGCCACGCGCCGCTGCTCGGGGTGCTGGTCGAGGGCGAGGTCCGCATCGCCGGCGAGGCGGAGCAGGTCATCGCGCAGGTCGACGGCGGGTTCTTGTCGGTCGACCACGACCGCGTGACGATCGTCGCTGAGAGCGCCCGCGTCGGCGCCGACAGCTCGAACTGAGCGAGTCGACGTCGTGGGCGGCCTCCTGATCCCCCTGGAGGCCGTCGCTGCCCTGCTGGTCCTGCTCGTGCTGGCCATCAGCGGTGTCGTCGTCCGACGGCGCTGGCTCAGCCGGGCGTTCGGCACGTTCGACTGCTCGTTGCGCACCAAGACCGGCCCGCACGGCAAGGGCTGGCGACTGGGGGTCGCGCGCTACGAGGCCGACCGCATCGAGTGGTTCCGGGTGTTCAGCCCCTCCATGCGTCCACGCCACGTGCTGCAGCGCAGTGACCTGGCCGTGCAGGAACGTCGCGTGCCGGCGGGGGCCGAGGCGTTCTCTGTGATGTCCGGCTTCCTCATCGTCCGCTGTCGAGGTCCTCACGGCCCCGTCGAGCTCGCCATGAGCGAGCAGTCCTACACCGGTTTCGCCTCCTGGCTGGAGTCCGCCCCGCCAGGCCAGAACGTCTCGGTCGCCTAGGCGCTCGGGTCGGACGGCGGCTGCTCGCGCCCGCCGCCGGGCTGCCACAGCACGTCGCCTCCGCGCCCGTGGTTGGCGTAGCGGGCGAGGATGAACAGCAGGTCGGACAGGCGGTTGAGGTACTGGGCGGTGAGGGGGTTGACCCCGCCGTCCTCGCCGGTGCCGTAGGCCTCGATGGCCAGCCAGGTCGACCGCTCGGCGCGCCGGGCCACCGTGCGCGCCACGTGCAGGTGAGCGCTGGCCACCGTGCCGCCGGCGAGCACGAACGAGCGCAGCGTCTCGAGCGGCTCGCTGTAGGTGTCGCAGGCGGCCTCGAGCTCGGCGATCCACGGCTCCTGCACGCGCAGCGGCGGGTGGTCGTAGCTCGGGGCGAGCGGCGTGCAAAGGTCGGCGCCGACGTCGAAGAGGTCGTTCTGCACGCGCTGGAGCAGCGGGGCCACGCCCTCGGGCAGGTCGCCGGAGGCGATGGCGACGCCGATGGCGCTGCCGGTCTCGTCGCAGTCGGCGTACGCCTGCAGCCGGACGTCGGTCTTGGCCACCCGGCTGAAGTCGCCGAGCGCCGTCGTCCCGGTGTCGCCGGTGCGCGTGTAGATCCGAGAGAGCACGACCATGCGTCTCACACTAGCCTGGCCGGTCGTGGAGAGGTTCAGGGTGCGCGGCGGTGGCCCGCTCGCGGGCGAGGTCACCGTGGCGGGCGCGAAGAACAGCGCGCTGAAGCTGATGGCGGCGGCGCTGCTCGCCGTCGGCCGCACGACGCTGCACCGGGTGCCGGACATCGTCGACGTCGCGATCATGGCCGAGCTGCTGCGCCGGCTGGGCTGCGCGGTCGAGCACGACGTCGCCGGCGGACGCGTCAGCATCGACGTGCCGGAGCAGCTCGGCCACCGCGCCGACTACGAGCTGGTGCGGGCCATGCGCGCCTCGATCAGCGTGCTGGGGCCGCTCACGGCGCGCTGCGGGATCGCGGACGTCGCGGTGCCGGGCGGCGACGCCATCGGCTCGCGCGGGCTGGACCTCCACGCCGACGGGCTGACCCGGCTCGGCGCCACCGTGCACGTCGACCACGGCTACCTGATCGCCGAGGCGCCTCACGGCCTGGTGGGCGCGCCGGTCTCGCTGGACTTCCCGTCCGTCGGCGCGACCGAGAACGTCCTGATGGCGGCGGTGCTCGCGCGGGGCACCACGGTGATCGAGAACGCCGCGCGCGAGCCGGAGATCGCCGACCTGGCCCGGATGCTCGCGGCGATGGGGGCAGAGATCGAGGGGATCGGCAGCTCCACCCTGATCATCACCGGCGTCGACCGGCTCGCACCGGTCGAGCACGACGTCGTCGGCGACCGGATCGCCGCGGGCACCTGGATCTTCGCCGCCGCGCTGACCCGCGGCGACGTGGTCGTGCGCGGCTTCGACCCGCGCCACCTGGAGTTCGTGATCGACAAGCTGGTGGGAGCAGGGGTGGTCATCGACCGGCGTCCGGACGGCGTGCGCGTGACCTGCCCGCGCCGCCCGCGCTCGTTCGACGTCATGACCCTGCCCTTCCCGGGGTTCCCCACCGACCTGCAGCCCTTCGCGCTGGTCTTCGACGCCGTCGCCGACGGTTCGGCGATGGTGACCGAGAACCTGTTCGAGGCGCGGTTCCACACGGCGTCCGAGCTGGCGCGGCTCGGGGCGGACGTCCGGGTCGACGGCCACCACGCGCTGCTGCGCGGCCGCGAGCGGCTCTCGGCGGCGCCGGTGGTCGGCAGCGACATCCGGGCGGCGGCCGCGCTCGTGCTCGCCGGGCTGGTCGCGGACGGCGTCACGACCGTCGAGGGCGTCGGCCACGTCGACCGCGGCTACCCGGGTTTCGACGCGACGCTGCGCTCGCTCGGCGCGGACGTCGTGCGCGAGGCCGTCCAGGAGCTCCCCTTCACCTGACGCCTCACCCGAGTCGGCTCACCGAGCCAGGTCAGCGCGGCCCGCGCAGCAGGGCCCGGGCGGTGCGCGCCTCGTCGGGGAAGACCAGCACCCGGGGTCCCTCGGTCGTCGGCGCGAGCGTGGCGCGGATGCCCTGGGCCGCCAGCCGCGCGCGGATCAGCTCGGCCTCGGCGAACGACGGCGGGGACGCGACCGCCACGAGCAGGCCGTAGTCGTCCGGTGCGCCGGCCTTGGGTCGCGGGGCCACCAGGGAGGTGCCGCGGCGGAAGGTCCAGCGCAGCAGCAGCGCCAGCAGCCCCACGACGGCGAAGGCCACCACGGGGCCGTACGCGAACGAGTAGCTGCCCAGGCTCGGCACCCGCTCAGTGTGCGCTCACCGACGGGGCACCGCCAGACGACCCGTCGGCCGTGACGCGCTCGGCGGTGGCTACAGTCCTGCCCATGCCAGAGCAGCAGAAGATCACGGTCGTCGGCGCGGGCCTCATGGGCTCCGGTATCGCCCAGGTCAGCGCCCAGGCAGGGCACGAGGTCGTGCTGCGCGACGTCACCGACGACGCGCTCGCCCGTGGCCTGTCGGGCATCCAGACGTCCTACGCACGCTTCGTCGCCAAGGGCCGGATGACCCAGGACGACGCCGACGCCGCCCTGTCCCGCATCACGACCACGACCGAGCTGGACGCCGCGGCCGACAGCGACCTGGTCGTCGAGGCGGTGTTCGAGAGCCTCGAGGTGAAGACGGCGCTGTTCACCGACCTCGACCGCATCTGTCGCGACGGTGCGGTGCTGGCCACGAACACCTCGGCCATCCCGATCACCCAGATCGCGGCGGCGACCCAGCGGCCCGAGAACGTCGTGGGCACGCACTTCTTCTCGCCGGTGCCGATGATGCAGCTGTGCGAGCTGGTGCGCGGCTACAAGACCAGCGACGAGACGCTCGCCGCCGCCCGCGCGTTCGCCGAGTCGGTGGGCAAGACCTGCGTCGTCGTCAACCGCGACGTCGCCGGCTTCGTCACCACCCGCCTCATCGCCGCGCTCGTGGTCGAGGCCGTCAAGCTGGTCGAGAACGGCGTCGCGAGCGCTGAGGACGTCGACACCGCCTGCCGCCTCGGGTTCGGCCACGCCATGGGCCCGCTCGCGACGGCCGACCTCACGGGCGTCGACATCCTGCGCAACGCCACGCGCAACATCTACCTCGAGACCCAGGACGAGAAGTTCAACCCGCCCGAGACGCTGAACCGCATGGTCACGGCGGGCGAGATCGGGCGCAAGTCCGGCCGCGGCTTCTACGAGTACTGAGCGGGCGAGTACTGAGCGGCCGAGACGCAATCGTGACCTCACCCTGACGCGTCCGAGGGCAACCACACGCCAGGCTGGGGCGTCTGACGGGGTGAGCGCCGCACCCGGGGCGCGCGAGGGGAGCCCGCATGACGGTCACGAGCGTGAGGCAGGACGCCGAGGTCCGCCTCGAGGTGGGACGCGCCGGTGCCGACGCCGCACTCAGCGGCCGCCTGGACGTCGCGGCGGCCGCGGCGGTGCGCCAGGGCCTGCACCGCCTGGTCGACGAGGGCGACGGTGAGCTCGTGCTGGACGTGTCCGAGCTGTCGGTGGCCGACGCGACCGGCCTCGGCCTGATCGTCGGCGTCCACCACCGCTCGCTGCTGCGCGGCCGCCGGCTGGTGCTGCTCGACGTCCCCGAGCGGCTCGACTCGCTGATCCGGCACACCCGGCTGCAGCGGGTCCTGGCGCGCCGGTCGTCCGCGGCGGCCTGACGCCTGAGCGCTCCACGCTGCGGACGGCCGAGCGACGGCCCGCGGCGCCGTCCATGATGGGGCGGTGCACGTCGCCGTCGCCCTCGTCATCGTCGCCCTCGTGGTGGTCGCCGTCGCCGGCGCCGCCCGGCGGCTCGGGGTCTCACCGCCGCTCGTGCTGGTGGGCGTCGGGGTCGTGGGCGCCTACCTGCCCTTCGTGCCCGACGTCCGGCTGGACCCCGAGCTGGTGCTCGTCGGCGTCCTGCCGCCCCTGCTCTACGCGGCGGCGATCCGCACCTCGCTCGTCGACTTCCGCGCCAACCGCTCCTCGATCGCCTTGTTGTCGGTGGGGGCGACGCTGTTCACGACGGCCTTCGTGGCGCTCGTCGCGCTCTGGGTGGTGCCAGCCCCGTTCTCGGCAGCGGCCGCCTTCGCGCTGGGCGCCGTCGTCGCGCCGCCCGACGCCGTGGCCGCCACGGCGATCGCGCGGCGCATCGGCCTGCCGCGTCGCGTGGTGTCGATCCTGCAGGGCGAGAGCCTGGTCAACGACGCGACGGCGCTGGTGGCGCTCAACACCGCTCGGGCGGCGCTCGTCACGAGCATCACGGTGTGGCAGGTCGGCTGGGACTTCGCCCGGGGGGCTGTGGGTGGGGTGCTCGCCGGGCTGCTGGTGGCGACCGTGTTCGCCCTGGTGCGCCGTCGGGTCGACGACCCCGTGCCGGACACCACGCTGTCGCTGGTGGCGCCGTTCGTCGCCTACATCGCGGCCGAGGAGATCAAGGCGTCCGGCGTCCTCGCGGTCGTGGTGACCGGCCTGGTGCTGGGCCACAAGTCGCACCTGCTGCAGTCGGGCGCGTCCCGGCTGGCCGAGGCCAGCAACTGGCGCACCGTGCAGTACGTCCTCGAGAACGCGGTGTTCCTGCTCATCGGTCTGCAGGCGCCGTACGTGGTGGGGCAGGCGCGCGACGAGCTCGGCGCCGGCACGCTCCTGGGCGTGGCGGCGGCCGTCCTCGGCGCGGTGCTGGTGTCGCGCTTCGTGTGGGTGTTCCTCTCCTACTCCACGCGGTTGCTGGTGCACCACGATCTCGACGACGGCTGGACCTGGCGCTCGTCGCTCCTCGTGGGGTGGGCGGGTATGCGAGGCGTGGTGACGCTGGCCGCGGTGCTGGCGCTCCCCGCCGAGACGCCACGGCGTGGCCTGCTCGTCTTCGTGGCCTTCGTCGTGGTGGTCGGGACGCTGGCGCTGCAGGGCCTCACGCTGCCCACGCTCGCGCGCCGACTCGGCCTGCCTGGGCCCGACCCGGCCGAGGACGCGCTCGCCGAGGCTGCGTTGCTGAGCGAGGTCGCCAAGGCCGGACGGGCGCGCTTGGACGAGACCGCGGGGGAGAACGAGCCGCAGGACGTGGTGCAGGCGCTGCGCCAGCAGTCCGTCGACCGCGCTGACCGCGCCTGGGAGCGGCTCGGCCGGCCGCACGAGGACTACGAGCCACCGACCGCCGCCTACCTGCGGCTGCGGCTGGAGATGCTCGACGCCGAGCGGGCCGCGCTCATCCAGGCGCGCGACGCCGGTCGCTACGACGACGAGGTGCTGCGCGCGGTCACGGCCATGCTGGACGTCGAGGAGTCCGTGCTCGACCGCACCGAGCTGCGGCACGAGCGCATCGCGGAGGGGCTCGCACCGTCGCGCCACGCGCAGAGCTGCGAGCACCTCCAGGAGGCTCCGACGCTCGTGAAGCCGGGCACGCCGGACGGCTGCGAGGAGTGCCTGCGCGACGGCACGTCGTGGGTGCACTTGCGGCTGTGCCTGACCTGCGGGCACGTCGGGTGCTGCGACAGCTCGCAGTTCCAGCACGCCGACCGGCACCACGAGCAGACCGGTCACCCCGTCATGCGCAGCTTCGAGCCGCACGAGCACTGGCGGTGGTGCTACGTCGACGAGCTGGTCGGCTGAGCCGTCGATAACCCCGTGCCCCGCCGGCGCCGGGCTGGCAGGATCGCCGCTCACGCTGTTCGTGCGCGAGGGTGCGGGCTGGCCGTTCTACGCGCGGCCCGCGGCACCTGGCGTGACGGTGACGGCGCACGACGTGGGCGCCGTCCTCGTGCGGCAGGACGAGCTGCGGACGAGAGCGGTGCCGTCGAGAGCGCTCCGGACGTCGACGTGCGTCTCGCCGCAGCGGACGACCGATCCGGCTCGCCTGGTCGCCCTGCGCGCGGCGCTGGCCGAAGGACGCCAGGCCCGGGTCGTGGCCCGCACCGCGGACGGCCCGGTCGGGGTCGGCGGCTACCAGGCCGTCGACGGCGTGGCCGAGCTCGTCGGTATCGCCACCTTGCCGTCGGTCCGCCGCCGGGGCGTGGCGGCGGCGGTGTCCGCCGAGCTGGCGCGGGTGGCCCGCGCACGGGGCCACGACGTGGTGTTCCTCTCGGCCCAGGACGACGACGTCGCCCGCGTGTACGAGCGCGCGGGCTTCCGGCGGCTCGCGACGGCGTGCATCGCCGGGGCGCCCGGGGCGTGAGCCGACCGGCGGCGTGACGTGACGACCCTCACCGCCGCAGGACGTTCCACCGGGGGGTTACCCGCCGGTACGGTGCCAAGCGAGCCGCCCCGAGGAGGACGCCGTGCCCGAGCCAGGAGCCCCGCAGCGAGCGGAGCGAGACCGTCCGTGGGTCATGCGCACCTACGCGGGCCACTCGAACGCGACCGCGTCGAACGCGCTCTACCGCCGCAACCTCGCCAAGGGCCAGACGGGCCTGTCGATCGCGTTCGACCTGCCGACCCAGACCGGCTACGACTCCGACCACGAGCTGGCCCGCGGCGAGGTGGGCAAGGTCGGTGTGCCGATCTGCCACGTCGGCGACATGCGCGCGCTGTTCGACGGCATCCCGCTCGCCTCGATGAACACCTCGATGACCATCAACGCGACGGCCATGTGGCTGCTCGCGCTGTACCAGGTGACCGCGGAGGACCAGGCGGTCGCCGAGGGGGCAGACCCCGAGCAGGCGGTGCTGGCGCTCGCGGGCACGACGCAGAACGACATCATCAAGGAGTACCTGTCGCGCGGGACGTACGCCTTCCCGCCCGGGCCGAGCCTGCGGCTGACCACCGACACGATCGCCCACACCGTGCAGCACATGCCGAAGTGGAACCCGATCAACATCTGCAGCTACCACCTGCAGGAGGCGGGCGCGACGCCGGTGCAGGAGATCGCGTTCGCGATGTCCACGGCCATCGCGGTGCTCGACGCGGTGCGCGACAGCGGCCAGGTGCCGCCCGAGCGCTTCGCCGACGTCGTCGCGCGGATCTCGTTCTTCGTCAACGCCGGCGTGCGCTTCGTCGAGGAGATGTGCAAGATGCGCGCGTTCGTGCAGCTGTGGGACGAGCTGACGCGCGAGCGCTACGGCGTGGAGGACCCCAAGGCGCGCCGGTTCCGCTACGGCGTGCAGGTCAACTCCCTCGGCCTGACCGAGGCCCAGCCGGAGAACAACGTCCAGCGCATCGTGCTCGAGATGCTCGCCGTGACCCTGAGCAAGGACGCCCGGGCCCGTGCCGTGCAGCTGCCGGCCTGGAACGAGGCCCTGGGCCTGCCCCGCCCGTGGGACCAGCAGTGGTCGCTGCGCATCCAGCAGGTGCTCGCGTACGAGTCGGACCTGCTCGAGTACGACGACCTGTTCGCCGGCAGCGGCGTCGTCGAGGCGAAAGTCGCCGAGCTGGTCGCCGGGGCGAGAGCCGAGATCGACCGCGTCCAGGAGCTGGGCGGTGCCGTCGCCGCCGTCGAGTCGGGCTACATGAAGACGGCGCTGGTCGCCTCGCACGCGGCCCGGCGCGCGCGCATCGAGTCCGGTGAGGACGTCGTCGTCGGCGTCAACCGCTTCGAGGCCACTGAGCCGAACCCGCTCACGGCCGACCTCGGCACCGCGATCCAGACTGTCGACGCCCAGGTCGAGCAGGAGGCCGCGCACGCCGTGAAGGCTTGGCGGGACGAGCGGGACGCCGACCCCGTACGTCGCGAGGCCGCAGCCGCTGCGCTGCAACGGCTCCGGGCCGAGGCGGCGTCCGGCGTCAACCTGTTCGAGGCGACGCTGGCCTGCGCGCGCGCCGGGCTCACGACCGGCGAGTGGAGTGCTGCCCTGCGCGAGCAGTTCGGCGAGTACCGCGCTCCGACCGGCGTCACCGGCTCGGTGGGGGTCGCCGGCACCGGCGCCGAGCTGGTGAGTGTCCGGGAGTCGGTGCGCGCCACCGGGGACGAGCTGGGCGAGCGGTTGCGGCTGCTCGTCGGCAAGCCTGGCCTCGACGGCCACAGCAACGGCGCCGAGCAGGTCGCCGTCCGCGCGCGCGACGCCGGCTTCGAGGTCGTGTACCAAGGCATCCGGCTGACGCCGGAGCAGATCGTCGCCGCCGCGGTCGCCGAGGACGTGCACTGCGTCGGGCTGTCGGTGCTGTCCGGCTCGCACATGGAGCTCGTGCCGGCGGTGCTCGACGGGTTGCGCGCCGCCGGGGCGGGGGAGGTGCCGGTCGTCGTCGGCGGGATCATCCCCGAGGCCGACGAGCGTGCGCTGCGCGAGCTGGGGGTGGCGAAGGTGTTCACCCCCAAGGACTTCGGGCTCACGACGATGCTCGGTGAGATCGTCGAGGTGATCCGCGCCAGCCGCGGCCTGGCGCCGACGTCCTGACCGCCGTCAGCCGGCGAACGCCGTCGCCAGCCGGTCGACGATGCGCTCGACGCGTTCGGTGGAGGTGCCGAGGTTGACGCGCACGTGGCCCTCTCCGCCGGGGCCGAACGACCGCCCGTCGTTGACCATCACCCGACCCCGCTCGAGCGCCACCGCGGCCGGGTCGTCGAGGCCGTAGGCGCGCACGTCCAGCCACGCGAGGTAGGTGGCCTCGAGGGGACGCAGGCGCGCGTCCGGGAGCCGCTCCGCCACGAGGGTCTCGAACCGCGCGCGGTTCTCGGCGAGCCGCCCGACCCAGGCGTCCAGCCACGGCTGGCCCCCAGTGAACGCCGCGACGGCGGCCTGCACGCCCAGCGAGGACGTCCCGTGGTTCGTCACGAGCGGCAGCGCCCGCAGCGTGGCGGTGTCGGCCCTGGTGCCGCAGACGATCTGGGCGCACTTGAGCGCCGGGAGGTTCCACGCCTTGCTCGCGGAGACCACCGCCGTCGCCACCTCCGGGGCACCTGGCAGCGTCAGCAGCGGCACGTGCGACGCGCCGGGCAGCACCAGACCGGCGTGGATCTCGTCGCAGACGACCCGAGCGCCGTGCCGCCGCACGACGTCCAGCAGGCTCATGAGCTCATCGCTGGTGAACGCGCGGCCCCACGGGTTGTGCGGGTTGCACAGCAGCACCGTGCGGGCACCGGCGGCCAGCGCGGCGTCGATCGCGTCGAGATCCAGCTGCGCCCGCGCCGCGTCCGGTGACAGCGGCACGGTCACCAGCTCGCGACCGGCCTGCGGCACGACCTCCAGGAACGGTGGATAGGTCGGCGTCGGCACCACCACCGGCGCGTCGTCGCACAGGGCCGTCAGCGCGAGCAGGACGCCGGTCATGACGTCGGCCGTCACGACGACGTCCGCTGGGTCGACGCGCCAGTTCCACTGACGCAGCGCGTGGCCGCAGAGGGCCTCCGGCAGACCGCTCGCGTCGTCCGGCACCGGGTACCCGAAGTCTCCCCGGGCCACTGCGGCGGTCACCGCCTCGACGACTGCCGGAGCCGGCGCGACGTCGGTCTCGGCCACCCAGGCGGGCAGTACGTCCGGCGGCGGGTAGGTCCACTTCAGGCCGCCGCGAGCGCGCAGCTCGGCGTCGGTGAGGTCGACGATCGTGGCGGGTCCCATGCGGCCGATCCTGCCTGGCCGCGCTCGGGTCCGCGACGGCGGGCGTCGCGCACCGCAGCCCGCTCGCTACCGTGAGCGGCGTGAGCGACCTCCAGTGTCCCGTCACCGTCCTGGTCATGCGCCACGGCCAGAGCGAGGGCAACGTGAGCCGCCGGCTGTCGGCGGCCGAGCCGGGCGCGCCCCTCACCGACGTCGGCCGGCGCCAGGCCGCGGCGGCGGCGCGGGAGCTGCGCGGCCGCAACGTCGCCCGCGTCTACTGCAGCCCGCTGCTGCGCGCCCGCCAGACCGCCGCCGTCGTCGCTGAGACCCTCGACGCCGGCGAGCCCGTCGTCCTCTCCGACGTGCGCGAGTTCGGCCTGGGGGAGTACGAGGGCAGCGACACCGACGCCGACTGGGCCCAGGTCGACGCCGTGTTCGACGCCTGGCTCGACGGCGACCTCGACGTCGCGCTGGCGGGTGCCGAGAGCGGACGCGACCTCGTGCAGCGCGTGCAGGGGGCGTTGGAGGGCGTCGCGGACCTGCACCGCGGCGAGACCGTCGTCGTCGTGAGCCACGGCGGAGCGATGTCGCTGGCCCTGCCGTGGCTGGCCGCCAACGTCCCGGACGACCGCGCGCGTGGCTCGGGGATCCCCAACTGCGGGGTCGTCGAGCTCGAGGGGGACGCGGACGGCTGGCGGCTGCTGGCCTGGCCCCCGCGGGTGCCGCAGCTCGGCCGCTCGCCGTACCCGGGCGACCTCGTCGAGCTGGTCGGACGGGCCGACGCCGAGCGCAACGCCGCGCCGCCGGTCGGTCACCGGCCGGACGGCGCCAGGTACGCCACGGTGGCAGGCATCGCCTGCGCGCACCTGCCGCTGCCGTACGCGTGGGCGACGCAGGCGTCGCTGACCGGCCTGGGGGCAGGTGCCGCCCCCGCCCCGAGCCACGTCGTGGCCGAGGTCACCGCGTGGCTGGAGGGCCAGTCGCCGTCGTCCTGGCACCTCGTCGTCGGCGAGGAGCAGGCCGCGGCGGCACTGGAGGCGGGTGACCTCGTCGAGCAGATGCGCCACGGTGTCTGGTTGTGCGACGTGATGCCCGAGGTCGTTGCGCCGCAAGAGGAGCCGACGGATCCCCAGCTCGTGCCGGCTGCCAGCGTCGAGGAGTTCCTGAGCGTGTTCGGGGCCGAGCTCGGGCCCGTCGTCCGGGGTCAGCTCGACCTGCCCGACCGCGAGTTCGTCGTGGTGCGCCAGGGCGGACGCGCCGTCGCCTGCGCTCGGCTGCGCGACCTCGCCGGCACGACGTACGTCGGCGGCGTCACCGTCGTGCCGGAGCTGCGCGGTCGGGGATGGGGCCGCGCCGTGTCGGCCCTCGCCACCCGACGCGCGCTCCAGCGCTCACCCGTGGCGTGGCTGCACTGCGAGGACGCGGTGAGCCCGCTCTACGCCGCGCTCGGCTACCGCCGGGTCACCACCCACGTGCACCTCGGTCCACGGGGCACCAGGTTTGCCACGCCGCACGCAGGGTAAGGGTGCGGGCACAGAGTGCCGGTAACCGACCGGCGCCCGGAGGTCTGGATCCCCGTGACGCAGGTGCAGGTGCGCGACATCATGACCACGTCGGTCGTGTGCGTCGGTGAGCAGGAGCCGGTGACCGTCGCCGCCCGTCGCATGCGGGACCTCGACGTCGGGTCGCTGCCGGTGCACGGCCTCGGCAACGTGCTGCAGGGTGTGGTCACCGACCGGGACGTGGTGCTGCGCGTGGTCGCGGAGGGCATCGACCCCGCGCGCACGACGGTGGGAGAGCTGGTGCGCGGCCGGGCCGTCACCGTCGACGCTGACGTCGCCATCGAGACCGCCGCCCACCTGATGGGGGAGCGGCGCGTCCGGCGGCTGGTGGTCGTGAGCGGCCGCTGGGTGGTGGGCATCGTCAGCCAGGGCGACCTCGCTCGCGCGCTGCCCGAGGAGGTGGCCGGCGCGCTCGTCGAGGCCGTGTCCGCCTGACCAGTCCGCCTGACCCTCAGTCCGTGTGCGGCAGCTGCTCCAGCGAGCGCAGGGCGTCGACGTAGCCGCCGAGCTCGGAGCTGAGGTAGTCGCGAAAACCGCGCAGGTCCGCCTCGAGCTCGGCGAGCCGGTGGTCGGCCTCCAGCACGGCGGCCGAGCCGGAGTGCGCCGGGTGCCAGCTCACCTCGACCGACACCACCGTCGGTCCGCCGGCCGGGCCGGACAACCGCACGGTCGTGCGCGGACGGCCCGGACCGTCGTCCCGCCACGCGACGAGGCGGCGAGGCACGTTGTCGGTGGTCTCCACCTCCAGGCTGTACCGCTGCCCGCTTCGCTCGACGAGCCAACGGCTCCAGGTCTCGTCGAGTTCCTCCACCTCCAGCACTCCCGAGAGGAACCGCGAGTACAGATACCGCTGGTTCCACACGTGGTAGGCATCCTCCGGTGGGGATGCGACGTGCAGGTCCGCCCCGACGCTCACACGTGCCATGGACCAGAACCGTCCCTTCTGTCCACCCCGCAGCATGCCACGCCCTGGGCTCGAGCGACGGGGCCAAGGTCCCGCTCAAGATCGTCTTGCCGCTGCGGAGAGCGCAGCGTATACCTGACGAGGTCGGACTTGTCCGACTCCCAGAGCGCTGAAGAAGCCGGGCGTTCCCCCGTACAGGAGCTCTCCTGGAGGAAACGTGCGCACCCTGCTGCTCAGGTCCGGCTCGGCTTTGCTGACTACCCACGACTGCGTGGGTTCACCGCGAGCGCTGCTGGCGGTCCTGCGCACGCGGCTGCTCCAGACCTGCGGCGAGCGGTCGGTCGCCACGCTGACACTCGCGCGGCCCCCGGCAGCGGCCGTGCACCGCGCCCTGCGTGACGACGTCGCCGAGCTCGCTCCCGTGGTGGCGGAACGGTCCGCCGACAGCGACGTCGTCCACGCCCTCGACCTCGTGGCCGGCGCCGCGGCGCTCGCCGCCCGCCGAGCCAGCGGGGTGCCCGTCGTGGTGCGCGACCAGCCGGCCGCGCGGGGGAGCCTGCGCGGCGCGCGACGCTGCGCGCCGGCGTGGGTCGCCGTGCTGCGGGCGGCGGACGGCGTCGTGGTGCCCACCACCGAGGACGCGCAGGCCGCCAGGGCCGTCGGGGTGCGCGCGGACCGCCTGACCGTGTGCGCTGACGGTGCGCTGGTCGCCCGGGCGGAGTGCGCCGACCCGGTGGCCGCACCGGCTCCAGCCGCCGAGGACCGCTACCTGCTCGGTCTGTCGGGCGTCCCTGGCCGGCGCAGCGTCCGCGAGGGCCTGGTCGGCGCGCTCGCGGCCGACCGCGAGCTGCGGCTGGTGCTCGCGGGGTGCCAGGGCTCGGACGTCGAGCGGCGCGAGCTCGTCGACCTGGCGCACCGGCAGGGAGCCGCCGACCGCGTCGAGCTGCACGGTGCGCTGCCGCCCGAGCAGGTGCTCGGCCTCGTGGACGGCTCAGCGGCGGTGGTCACCACGCGCAGCGACCCTTCGTCCGCGCTCTCGGCGCTCGTGGCGATGCACCGCGCGCGGCCGGTCGTCGGCGTCCAGAGCGTGGCCGCGGCGGACGTCCTCGTGGACGGCGTCACCGGCCACCTCGTGCGGCCCGGGCACTCGCGCCTGCTCGCCGAGGCGCTGACCGAGACCGTCGCCGACCCGTTCCGCCGGCTGTCGTGGGGCCTGGCCGGGTTGGACCGGGTGACGTCGCGGTACGACCGCGACCTGGTGATGGGGTCGGTGCTGCGGGCCTACGAGGCCGTCGCCTGACGCATGAAAGCGCCCCGGCGGGGCGCGCATCGCGCGCCGACCGCCGCTGGGTCGGGCGTCGTTCGTCCGGTCTCACCTGTTGTGGGAGTTCGTCCGTTGTGCTCCAATGACCGCAGTGGTCAAGCAGCGCGCCACCCACTCCTCCAGCAGGACGGAAGGTGCGCCATGACGACCATCCCCGAGTCGCTCGACCTGCGTACCGCCTCGCGCGTCGACGAGCTCGCCGGTGCGTACGCGGAGCGGTTGTCGTGCATCCGCCGGGCCGCGACCGACGACGAGCTGGCCCGCAACGCGCAGCGCATCCGTCGGCTGGAGGACCTGTGCCGCGCCGAGACCCAGCGGGTCACGTCGCCGCAGACGAGGCTGCGGACGGACCCGTCCCTCTACCTCGGCTGACCCGGGGTCACGAGCGCGAGCGCAGGCGTGAGGGCAGGACCCACCAGAACGACCCGAGAGCCAGCAGCAGCGCCGTGCCCGCCACGACGCCCTCCCAGCGCCCGACCACCATCGCGAAGACGAGCGTGACGACTCCGCTCACGGTGACACCCAAGGCGCCCAGTCCCGCTCTCGCCAGTCGGTCGGCCGCCCGGACCAGCCTCTCCTTGGCGTGACGACGGAACAGCGCCCGGTGCAGCACCACGGGGGTGACGAGCAGCAGCGTCGAGACGCACGCCACGACGACGGTGCCCAGGTACAGCACGCGCTCCGGCGTCCCGAGCTCGCTGAACCGCTGCTGGAACGGCAGCGTCAGCAGGAAGCCGGCGAGGATCTGCACGCCGGTCTGGCTGACGCGCAGCTCCTGGAGCAGCTCGGCCCAGTTGCGGTCCATCCGCTGGTCGTGCGACTCCTGCCGGTCGTCGCCCGACGTCGTCCGGTCGTCCGTCATACGGCAGAACCTAGCCGCGCGACGAGGTTTCGGTCGGGTGGGAGCGGCTAGAAGAGGCGGGAGTCGGCGTCGTCGAGACCGCGGAGGGCCTCGTAGTCGAGGGTGACGCAGCGGATGCCCCGGTCGGTCGCGAGCGTGCGGGCCTGCGGCTTGATCTCCTGCGCCGCGAAGACGCCGGTGACCGGCGCGAGCAGCGGGTCGCGGTTCATCAGCTCGAGGTAGCGGGTCAGCTGCTCGACGCCGTCGATCTCGCCGCGGCGCTTGATCTCGACGGCGACCGAGCCTCCGTCGGCGTCGCGGCAGAGGATGTCGACCGGCCCGATGGCCGTCATGTACTCGCGGCGCACCAGCGTGTAGCCGTCGCCGAGGGTGTGGATCTGCTCGGCGAGCAGGTGCTGCAGGTGGGCCTCGACGCCGTCCTTCACCAGCCCGGGGTCGACGCCGAGCTCGTGCGCGGAGTCGTGCACCACCTCGTGCAGCCGGATCTGGAGGTTGTCGCCGGTCTTGGTGTGCTGCACGGTCCACACGGCCTGGACGCCCTCGGCCAGGTCGAGCTCGGACGGCTCGCCCTCCACCAGCCGGCAGGGCGGGCTCATCCAGTTCAACGGCTTGTAGGAGCCACCGTCGGAGTGCACGAGGACGCTGCCGTCGGCCTTCACCACGAGCAGCCGCGTGGCGAGGGGCAGGTGGGCGGTGAGCCGGCCGACGTAGTCGACCGAGCAGCGGGCGATGACCAGGCGCACCGGGGCAGCCTAACGGGCTCAGTCGTCCTCGAAGTACCGCACTGTCGTGTGGACGACGACCCGCGGCTGCCCCGTGCCCGGTACGGCGTCCGCTGCGCCGCGCACCGCCTCCCGGTACGCCGTCACGTCACCCTCGACGTCGACGGCGGGGTCGTAGGGCAGGTCGCCGGTGACCGGGCTGCTGCTGCGCACCGTGACACCGACGTCGAGCTGCAGACGCTCGTCGTCCGATCGCTGGTAGTGCCCGGTCCGGGTGCGGCGCAGGTAGCTGAGGTCGGAGTCCTCGGACAGGGACATCTCGTTGCGGATGCCCACCGGACGCCAGCCGGCGCGCTGCAGCCCCGCGTCGAGCCGGGCCGCGATCGCGGTCACGTCGCCGTCGTCCGGTGTGAGGACGACGGAGTCGGCGAGCTCGCAGCGCAGGGTGTAACCGTCGTGGATCTTCCAGTTGTTCTGGCCGGTCCGGCACTGGTCGAAGCGGACGCGCGCGCGTTCGCGCCCCCCGACCGTGGCCAGCGTCGCGCTGGTGAGCGCGTCGAGCTCACCGTGCGAGCGCTGCCGGGCGGCCACCACCTGCTGGTCGTCCGGCTCGGCCCGGCTTCGCAGGCCGTCCCAGCCGCCAGAGAGCGCCCAGACGAGTAGCCCGACGGCCGCTAGAGCCCCGACCGCACCGATCGCGACCAGGACGAGCACGACCTTCAGCCACCGGGGCAGCCGGCGATGGCCGGCGTCCGGGCCGTAGCGGTCGGGGCGGACCTGCTCTGGGACGCTCACCGGGCCAGCATGGCAAGCGCGGGCGCCGCGTGCCCCGGGAGCGCGGCCGGATTCGTCCGGGTGGACCCATCGGGTGGCTCAGGTGGCGTGCGTCACGAAGGCTGGGGTCGGCGTCCGGGCTCTGCGAGGATGCACCTCGACAGCACGGCAATGGCGAAGAGACGCGGAGGCACGGACGCGATGGCGCGTGAGCTGAGCACGATCGGTGTGGTGGGTCTGGGCACGATGGGCGCCGGGATCGTAGAGGTGTTCGCCCGCAACGGCCTGGGCGTCGTCGCGGTCGAGGCGGACGCGGCCGGGCTGGAGCGCGGCCGCGGCCACCTCGAGCACTCGACCGGACGCGCGGTCTCGCGCGGCAAGCTGACGCCGGACGAGCAGGCCGAGCTGATCGGGCGCGTGCGCTTCGCGGGCAGCCTCGAGGACCTGGCCGACTGCGACCTCGTCGTCGAGGCCGTGCCCGAGCACCTCGACCTCAAGCGCGAGATCTTCGGCAAGCTCGACTCCATCGTGCGGTCGGACGCGATCCTCGCCACCAACACCTCCAGCCTGTCGGTCACGGAGATCTCGGTCGCGACCCACAACCCGCGCCGGGTGGTGGGCATGCACTTCTTCAACCCGGCTCCGGTCCTGCGGTTCGTCGAGGTGATCCGCACCGTCGTCACCGAGGACGACGTCGTCGAGGACGTCAAGGCCCTCGCCGCCCGGATCGGCAAGATGCCGGTGGTGGTGGGCGACAAGGCCGGCTTCATCGCCAACGCGCTGCTGTTCGGCTACCTCAACCACGCCGTGTCCATGTACGAATCGCGGTACGCCACGCGCGAGGACATCGACGCCGCCATGCAGCTCGGCTGCGGCCTGCCCATGGGCCCGCTCGCCCTGATGGACCTCATCGGCCTCGACACCGCCTACGAGATCCTCGACACGATGTACAAGCAGGGTCGCGACCGCCTGCACGCTCCCAGTCCGATCCTGAAGCAGATGGTCACCGCCGGCCTCAAGGGCCGCAAGAGCGGCCGGGGCTTCTACACCTACGCCGAGGAGGGCTCGAGCGCCGTCGTCGACGACGAGCTCACGCCGGCACCGGCCGCAGGCGACCACGAGGCACTGCGCCCGGTCACCTCGGTCGGGGTCGTCGGCTCGGGCACCATGGCCACCGGCATCGTCGAGGTCTTCGCCAAGGCCGGCTACGAGGTCACCTTCGTCGCTCGCGGCAGCGAGAAGGTCGCCGCCGTCCAGGCAGCCATCGCCAAGAGCCTCGAGAAGGCGTTGCAGCGCGGGAAGATCGAGGCGTCCGAGCGTGACGCCACGCTGGCGCGGATCACCGGCAGCACGCGGCTGGAGGACCTCGCGTCGTGCGACCTGGTCGTCGAAGCCGTCGTCGAGGAGCTCAGCGTCAAGCAGGCGCTGTTCGAGAACCTCGACGAGATCTGCAAGCCGGGCGCCATCCTCGCCACCACCACGTCGTCGCTGCCCGTGGTCGAGTGCGCCGCCGTCACCCAGCGCCCGCGCGACGTCGTCGGCATGCACTTCTTCAACCCCGCACCGGTCATGAAGCTCGTCGAGGTCGTGCACACCGTCTCGACCGCCGACGACGTCGTCGCCACGGTCACGGACGTGTGCCGTCGCATCGGCAAGCACCCGGTGAGCTGCGGTGACCGCGCCGGCTTCATCGTCAACGCCCTGCTCTTCCCGTACCTCAACGACGCCGTGCGGATGCTCGAGGCGCACTACGCCAACGCCGACGACATCGACACCGCCATGAAGACCGGCTGCGGTTACCCGATGGGTCCCTTCGAGCTGCTCGACGTGGTGGGGCTCGACGTCTCGCTGGCGATCCAGCGTCAGCTGTACCTCGAGTTCCGCGAGCGCGGCTTCTCGCCGGCACCGCTGCTGGAGCAGCTCGTCACGGCGGGCTACCTCGGGCGCAAGGTCCGGCGCGGCTTTCGCACCTACGCTTGAGCCGTGCCACGCGCGAACCGTCGCCGCCGGGATGACGTCGAGCTCGACGTCGGCCGGGCGCTGTCGGGCGCGCCCCGCAGGGAGGTCTCGACGGACGGCGAGTGGTTCGTCCGCCCGGTCAGCGGGCCCGCGGCGACCAAGGCGTACCGCTGCCCGGGGTGCGACCAGGAGGTGCCGCCCGGGGTCCCGCACGTGGTGGCGTGGCCGGCTGACGGCCCCCGCAGCGATGCGGGGGCGCTGACCGACCGGCGGCACTGGCACACGCCGTGCTGGGCCGCGCGGCGTCGGCGGCGTCCAGCGCGTTGAGGCAGCGTCAGTGGCCGGTCGCGACGGATCGGTCATCCGGCATCATTCGCTCATGGTTGAGGAGAACCCGGTAACGCACACTGCTGGCACAGTTGGCGGCGACTCGAGCCGCCCATGGCAGACGCTCGCGTCGGGCTTCGAGCATGCCCGTGCCCGCGAGGACTCGCTCGACCGACTCGTCGAGTGGCCGGCACAGCGCGCCCTCCTCGGCGACGTCACCGGACTCGCCGTCCTGGACGCCGGATGCGGCAATGGGGCCAAGATTGCGCAGCTGGCCAGCGACGGGGCCGCAGCGGCGGTCGGTGTCGACATCAGCGGGACCTTCATCACGCCCGCACCGGGCCTCGAGCTGATCGAGGGCGATCTCTCCGATCTGGCGGCGGTCCCGGGACTCGCGGGCCGGCGGTTCGACCGGATCTTGTTCCTGCAGTCCTTCGGGTACGCCGCCGACGGCGTAAAGGCCTTGCAGACCGCGCGCGAGATGTTGACCAAGGACGGCTTCATCCTCCTCACCCGGACCCAGCCGATCCGGTACGCAATCGAACGAGCGGAGCAGAACGGCACCTCGCTGGGCGAGGAGTACTTCGCGACAGAGTCGTTCGCCTACCGGCATCACAACTGGAACGACCAGGTGACCCTCACCAAACGGCCGTACACGATGTCGGACCTGCTGAGCACCTTCAGCGCGGCGGGACTGTGGATCGAGGCTGCGCTCGAGCCGCAGATGCCGGCGGAAGCCGCGGAGCGCTATCCCCACAAGCAGGCGGTGATGAACAAGTATCTCGGCATCCTCATGTTCAAGCTGCGGCCGTTGCCAGGGTTATCGCCGAGTCGCGAAGCGAGGGCTACCGGCTGCTGAGGCGCCGACCCGCGCAGCCTGCCCGTGGCTGCTCGCCCGCATCTGGGGGCCGATCTGGCGCAAGTGTCAGGCGGAGTGTCGGACCGCGTGGCGGACGTAGACCACGCCGTTGTCGAATCGTCGCTGGTCCAGCAGCTCGAGGTCGAGTCGAACGCCTCGAGGCAGCGCCGGCTTGCCGCCGCCGACGAGGACCGGGCACAGCAGCAGCACGCACTCGTCGACCAGGCCGTGCCGGAAGGCCTCTGTCGCGATCCCCGCGCCTCCGATGCTCAGGTCCGAGCCGGAGGTCTTCTTGAGCCGTCGTACCGCCTCGGGCTCGAACTGCCGCTCGATCCTCGTGCGCGCGGTCGACACGTCGGTGAGTGAGGTGGAGTAGACGACCTTGTCGGCGTCACGCCAGATCCCGGCGTACTCGCGGACCACTGGGGCCTCGTTCGTCAACCAGTCGTCGCTCTCCCACACGCGCATCGTCTCGTACATGCGTCGCCCGTACAGCGACGTACCGATGTGCCGCTCGTGCTCGTTCCAGAACGCGTGCACGTCTTCGTCTGGCACGGACCAGTCGAACGACCCCGTCTCGTCCTCGAGGAAGCCGTCGAGCGAGACGTTGGCCGCGTAGATCAACTTACCCATGGAGCCCTCCCAGACGCGGGCAACAGCGTGCGACGTCGCACGGTCGCAGTCAACAGCATCGACCGCGCGATCGATGAGCCGCTGCGAAGAGCAGGTGCCCAGGCGCCGACGGTGGTCGCACCGTGCGCGGAGCCGCGGTGAGGGCGGCCACGCTCGCCCGGATAGGACGTGCCGGCCGCGCAGCCCCTGTCGTGCACCAGCCGTGTGGTGCCGGGGCCGCCCGAAAGGCACCGCGGTGACACTCAGAGGCAGTCGCAGCCGGGCAGTGGCTCGGGTCGGGTGCTGACGCGGACGCCAGTGCGGAGCGTCCAGCTGACGTGGCGAGGTCCTCGGCCCGGGCCGGCGTGCAGGCTGGAGCGCACCAGGGCGTGGGTCTTGGCCTGGTGGTGACGTCGGCACTTGGGGTCGAGGTTCGCGGTGGATGTCGGGCCGCGGGGCCAGGGGTCGTCGTGGTCGAGGTCGCAGGCCCGAGAGCGGCGGGCGCAGTCAGGGAAGGAGCAGGTGGGTGCCTCCGCGAGGACGTGGCGGGTGATGGCGGTGGTGGGCCGGTACCTCTCGGTGGACTGCGGTGGCGGGTGCTCCAGTGCCGCCCTGACCGCGGCCGCGAGAGCCTTCCGGCTGCCGCACGCGCCGGTGTCGGCCAGGCGCACCACGTGGGCCAGGGCGCCGGTGGCGTCGACCACCAGCACCTGCACGGCCGTTCTCTGCGTGAGCTGCCGCCGGGCGAGGTGCCGGGCGCTCGTGGCGGCCAGCGGGGTGGGTGCGCCGAGTCCGCGCAGCTCGCCCGTGGCGTGCGAGCGCGGGCCGTCGGCGAACAACGTGTCGGCGTGGAGGACCAGGCCGAGGTCGTGCACCCGCCGTACCGGCACGTCCGGCAGCGGCGCGTCCTCGTGCACGGCGCGGAAGATGGCGACGAACGCGTCGACGCGCCGCTGGCCCAGGCTGGTGCGCTCGCCGGTCGTGGGGTCGGTGTCGGGTCGGGCGTGGGCCAGATCGGTGAGGACCTGGTCGACCAGTGCGATGTCGGCGCCATCCGCGCGCACCTGCAGCACGCCGATCCCGTCCTGCTCGGCCCACGCCTGCACCCGCCGCGCGGCGAGGGCCTGGTCGCGGCGGCGGGCGGCGGCGTCGGCGTCGGCGCGAACGACGGCCCGCTGCACCCGAGCTCGCCACGCGCGGGGGGACGGCCCGTCCCACACCGGGGCGTCCAGCTCGGCGACCAGCTGCGCGGCGACCTGGCCGGCGAGCGCGTCGTCCAGCACCGTGGTGGCCTCGGCCAGCACCCGGACGCGGCAGCCATCAAGCCGAGCCTCACGCAGGGCCTCCAGCGCGCAGGGCATCACCGTGGCGAGCCGCTCGGCAAGCCACAGCAGGTCGCGGCCGTCCAGGAGGCTCATCCCCAACGTGCAGGCGATCTCGTCACCGGCCAGCTGCCGGACGAACGTGTCGAAGTCGCTGCCGTGCAACGCCTGCGGCCCGTCAGCCTCGCACTCGGAGAGAACCTCGAGCGCGTAGCGCAGCCGATCGGCCTCCGCGCGCAGCAACCGCCGCTGGACGGCTCGACCCCGGTGGGTCGTGGCCGACACCGCATCGCTCGCGTCGTGCGCCGGCGAGCTGGCGGCGAGGGCGGCGTTCTCCATGTCGACGAACCTAGACGGAGCCACCGACAGCCATGACGGTTGTTGTCACGGCAACTTCCTGCGGCGTTCCCGGTCAGGGTCCGGTCGCGACGTCCGCCACGTCCGGCACCGGCCACGGCTCACCGGGCACGTGCTCGAGCCGGACGACGTCGACGACGGTCTGCGCGGGCACCACCCCGTAGACGTGGGGGTACGGACCGTCCGGTGCGCCGGGCACGTCCTCCCAGAGCACCTGCGCGCCCTCGTGGTCGAGCATCGCCAGGTCGATGACCAGCACGTCGACCGCGGGGACGTCCGTGTAGAAGCGGTCGAGCACGCCCGGCAGCTGGGCCGCCGTCGAGGCGTGGATGAACCCCTGCTCGACCAGCGAGACGCCGCGGGTCGACACGTCGTAGCTGCCGTCCTGGCGGGCGCGCGCCCAGTCGTCCGGCAGGGCCGCGTGCAGGATGCGCATGGCACGACGGTACGCCGTGCTGCGCGCCGCCGTCGGCTCGATACCCTGCTGGGGATGAGCAGCGACGACGCGCACACCTTCCACGAGAACATGATCCGGGCCAACACGGTCCTGCCGGCTCGCCGCGAGGACATCGAGCTGCACACCGCCGACGGCTTGACCCTCGTGGGCGAGCTCGCGCTGCCCGAGCACAACGACCCGGTCGCCACACTCGTGACCTTGCACCCGCTGCCGACGCACGGCGGGTTCATGGACTCGCACGTGTTCCGCAAGGCGTCCTACCGCCTCCCGGCGCTCGCCGACATCGCGGTGCTGCGCTTCAACACCCGCGGCACCTCCAGCCCTCGCGGCACCAGCGAGGGAGCCTTCGACGGCGCCGACGCCGAGCGGTACGACGTCGCCGCGGCCATCGAGCTCGCCGAGTTCCGCGAGCTGCCGCACCCGTGGCTGGTGGGGTGGAGCTTCGGTACCGACCTCGCGCTGATGCACGGCTGCGACCCGTCCGTCGAGGGCGCGATCCTGCTCAGCCCACCGCTGCGCTACTCCGGCCCCGACGACCTCCAGCGGTGGGCCGACTCCGGCAAGCCGGTCGTGGCGCTGGTGCCCGAGCTCGACGACTACCTGCGGCCCGACGAGGCGCGCGAGCGGTTCGCCGCGATCCCGCAGGCAGAGGTCGTGGCGATCGAGGGCGGCAAGCACCTGTGGGTCGGCGAGCCGTCGGTGCGCCGCGCGCTCGACGAGATCGTCGCCCGCGTGGCACCCGACCGCGCCCCGTTGCCGCGCACCTGGGACGGCCCGCACGGCACCCCCCTCCACGTCGGCTGACGTCGATCACGCCTGCTGCTGACGCGGGAGCAGCACCTCCTGGTACAGCAGGAGCAGACCGGCGGCCACGGGGATGGCCATGAGCGCCCCGATCACACCGAGCAGCGTGCCGCCGGCGAGCGCCGCCACCACGGTGACCGCTCCCGGGACGGACACCGTGCGCTGCATGATGCGCGGCGAGACCACGTAGTTCTCGACCTGCTGGTAGATGACGTAGTACACGGCCACGATGAGCGCTGCGGTGCCGGACTGGAACAGCGCGACGATGACCACGATCACCGCGCCGAGCGTGGCACCGACCATCGGGATCAGCCCGAGGACGCCGACGCTGACCGCGAGCACTGCGGCGTAAGGGATTCCGACGATGGTCATCATGATGTAGCTGAAGATCCCGTTGAGCGTGGCGACGGCGATCTGGCCCAGGAAGTAGCCACCGACCCGGCGGCTGATCTCCTCGGACAGGAAGCTCACGCGCTGGCGACGGCTGCGCGGGACCATGCGGTACACCGCCGACTTCACGCGGGGGAGCGACGCGGTGAAGTACAGCGTCAGCACCAGCACGGTGAAGGCGCTGAACAGCCCGCCCACCACCGCCTTTCCTGCTCCCAGCACCCCGCCGAACACCGAGGTCCACAGCGACTGGTCGGTGGCCCGCTTCTGCAGCTCGGTCTGGGCCTGGCTGATGATGCCGTACTGCTGGTCGAGGTCGCGGACCGTCCGGTTCTTCAGCAGGTTGTCGACGAAGTCGGGTGCCTGGTCGAGGAGCTGGCCGGCCTCGTTCACCACGGGAGGCACGACGAGGGAGATGATGCCGACGAAGACCGCGATCACACCGAGGAAGACCAGCCCCGCGGCGTAGCCGCGCTTGATGCCGCGCGCCTGGAGCCACTGCACGACGGGGTCCAGCCCCAGGGCGAGGAACAGCGACACGACGATGAGGATCAGCACCGACGACAGCCGGGTCAGCGTGTGCAGCAGGCCCCAGGCGAGCAGCACGCCGATGGCGCCGACGAAGCCCACGAGGAACGGCGAGTGCCGGTTGAGCGGGCGCCCGGGCGTCCCGAGGGACTTCCCCGCGTCGGCCGCCGCCTGCTCGCTGCGGTCGCGCTGCGCGTCGACCCGTTCCCTGACCGTCTGGTCACGCTGGTCGTCCGGTTCGCTGCCCGGTTCGCGGTCCGGCGGCGCGGTCGTGCTCTCGTCCATGTGGCTCCTCCCGGGGGGAGCCTAGGGGCTCAGACGTCGCGGAAGCGGTTGATGAGCGGCAGCAGCGACTCGCGCTTGGCCGTGTCGCGCACGCCGAGGCCTTCCGCGGGCGCGAGGCACAGCACGCCGACCTTGCCCTGGTGCAGGTTCTGGTGCACGTCGTACGCCGCCTGGCCGACGTCGTCCAGCGAGTACACCCGCGACAGGGTCGGGTGGATGAGGCCACGGTTGATGAGGTCGTTGGCCTCCCACGCCTCGCGGTAGTTCGCGAAGTGCGAGCCGACGATGCGCTTGAGGTTCATCCACAGGTAGCGGTTGTCGTACTCGTGCATGTACCCGGACGTCGAGGCGCAGGTGACGATCGTGCCTCCCTTGCGTGCCGCGTAGACGCTGGCGCCGAACGTCTCTCGGCCTGGGTGCTCGAACACGATGTCGACGTCGCGCCCACCGGTGAGCTCGCGGATGCGGGCCCCGAAGCGCCGCCACTCCTTGGGGTCCTGGGTCTGCTCGTCCTTCCAGAACCGGTAGTCCTCGGCGCGACGGTCGATGACGAGCTCGGCGCCCAGGGAGCGGCAGATCTCGGCCTTGTCATCGCTCGACACGACGCAGACGGGGTTGGCGCCGGCCGCCAGCGCCATCTGGGTCGCGTACGAGCCCAGCCCGCCCGACGCGCCCCAGATGAGCACCGTGTCGCCGAGCTTGAGCCCCGCGCCGTTCTTCGAGATCAGCTGCCGGTACGCCGTGGAGTTGACCAGGCCGGGTGAGGCGGCCTCCTCCCACGTCAGGTGCGCCGGCTTGGGCATGAGCTGGTTCGCCTTGACGATCGCGAGGTGGGCGAGGCCGCCGAAGTTCGTCTCGAACCCCCAGATGCGCTGCTCGGGGTCGAGCATCGTGTCGTTGTGGCCGTCGGGGTGCTCGAGCTCGACCGACAGGCAGTGGGCCACCACCTCGGTGCCGGGCTGCCAGCTGTGGACGCCGGCGCCGGTGCGCAGGACGACGCCGGCGAGGTCGGACCCGACGACGTGGTAGGGCAGGTCGTGCCGCTTGGCCAGCGGCGACGTGCGGCCGTAGCGCTCGAGGAATCCGAACGTCGAGACGGGCTCGAAGATCGACGTCCACACCGTGTTGTAGTTGATCGCCGAGGCCATCACGGCCACCAGCGCCTCACCCGGCCCGAGCTCGGGCAGCGGGACGTCCTCGACGTGCAGGCTCTTGCGGGGGTCCTTGTCCGCCGCGGCCGCGCCGGCGAACATCTCGACCTCGTCCTTGTGGACCGTGACCGCGCGGTAGTGGTCGGGTACCTCGAGGGCGGCGAACTCCTCGGCGGTCGTGTCACCTGCGGTGATGGCGTCCAGGATCTGCTGCGAGGCGTCGTTCACGGCGAGGACCTCCGAGGGCTGGCCGGCGGCGTCGGTACGGCCGGCGCTGGCGTGGGTGGGCCCGAGGTTACTGACGAGTCACCTCCGGCGGGAGGTCGAGGAGCCCGGTTGTGACCGACGACACGGCAGGTCAGTGGGTGGGAGCGGGCTGGACGAGCTCGACGAGGACGCCGCCGGCGTCCTTGGGGTGCACGAAGTTGACCTGGCTGCCCGCGGTGCCCCGGCGCGGCTCGTCGTAGAGCAGCCGCAGACCGCGCTCGCGCAGCGTCGCGCTGACCGCGCCGACGTCCTCGACGCGGTAGGCGACCTGCTGGATGCCGGGGCCGCTGCGGTCGAGGAACTTCGCGATCGTCGACTCGGGGGTGAGCGGCGCGAGCAGCTGCACGCACGAGCCCGAGTCGCCGACCGCCATCATCGCCTCGCGCACGCCCTGCTCCTCGTTGACCTCCTCGTGCTGCAGCCGCATCCCGAGGCTGTCGCGGTAGAAGGCGATGGCGGCGTCGAGGTCGGGGACGGCGACCCCGACGTGGTCGATGGCGGTGAAGAGCGCGTCGGTCGTCTCGGTGGTCGTCTCGGTGGTCGTCTTGGTGGTCATGGCCGCAGGCTAGGCCGGGGGAGCGCTCGGACGGAACGAGCACGTCCCAGGTGTGGCCAGCGCCACGCGGTCCTCACCGGCGGACGCGGCTACGCTGGACGGCGTGCGACAGCGACGTCGCACCGCCCGTCGATGCCCGGAGGTTCCCGTGTCCGCACAGCCCGACAGCTCGCAGCCGCAGCGCCGCACCTCGGTGATCGTGAGTGGCGCCCGGACGCCGATGGGCCGCCTGCTGGGCTCGCTGTCCGGCTTCAGCGGCGCCGACCTCGGCGGCTTCGCGATCAAGGGTGCGCTGGAGAAGTCCGGCGTCTCACCCGAGCAGGTGCAGTACGTGATCATGGGCCAGGTGCTCACGGCCGGTGCCGGTCAGATCCCGGCGCGGCAGGCCGCCGCGAAGGCCGGCATCCCCATGACCGTCCCGGCCCTCACCATCAACAAGGTCTGCCTGAGCGGCATCGACGCCATCGCGCTGGCCGACCAGCTGATCCGCGCCGGCGAGTTCGACGTCGTCGTCGCGGGCGGCCAGGAGTCCATGAGCCAGGCGCCCCACCTGCTGCAGAAGTCCCGCGAGGGCTTCAAGTACGGCGACGTCACCATGCGCGACCACATGGCCTACGACGGGCTGTGGGACGCCTTCACCGACCAGGCGATGGGCAACCTCACCGAGTCGGCCAACGTCGCCGACCAGGCCTTCACCCGCGAGGAGCAGGACGCGTTCAGCGCGCGCAGCCACCAGCTGGCCGCGCAGGCGTGGAAGAACGGCGTGTTCGACGACGAGGTCGTGGCGGTCGAGATCCCCCAGCGCAAGGGCGACCCGGTCGTCTTCAAGGACGACGAGGGAGTGCGCGCCGACACGACCGTCGAGTCGCTGAGCCGCCTGCGTCCGGCGTTCAGCAAGGACGGCACCATCACCGCCGGCTCGGCCAGCCAGATCTCGGACGGCGCCGCGGCCGTGGTCGTGATGAGCCGGGCCAAGGCCGAGGAGCTCGGCCTGGACTGGCTCGCCGAGATCGGCGCGCACGGCGTGGTCGCGGGCCCGGACTCCACGTTGCAGAGCCAGCCGGCGCGGGCCATCGCGACGGCCTGCGAGAAGGAGGGCATCGCGCCGTCGGACCTCGACCTCGTCGAGATCAACGAGGCGTTCGCCGCGGTCGGGCTGGCCTCGACCCGCGAGCTCGGCCTGGACCCCGAGATCGTCAACGTCAACGGCGGCGCGATCGCCGTGGGCCACCCGATCGGCATGTCGGGCGCGCGCATCACGCTGCACCTCGCGCTGGAGCTCAAGCGGCGCGGTGGCGGCGTCGGTGCGGCCGCCCTGTGCGGTGGCGGTGGCCAGGGGGATGCGCTCGTCGTGCGCGTCCCGAAGGCCTGACGCCCGGCGTGGCGCGCGCTGTCGACGTCCCCGCGCTGGTCGAGCAGGCCCGCGCGGGGCGTCCCCGTGCGGTCGCCCGGCTCATCTCGCTGGTCGAGGACGCCCACCCCGCCCTGCGCGAGGTGATGGCGGCCCTGGCGCCGCACACCGGTCACGCGCACGTCATCGGCATCACGGGCAGCCCGGGCGTCGGCAAGTCCACGTCGACGTCGGTGCTGGTGAAGGCGTTGCGCGCCAGGGACCTTCGCGTCGGCGTCCTCGCCGTCGACCCGTCGTCGCCGTTCTCCGGCGGGGCGCTGCTCGGTGACCGCGTGCGCATGCAGGACCACGCCCTCGACCCGGGCGTCTACATCCGCTCGATGGCCAGCCGCGGGCACCTCGGCGGCCTGTCGTGGGCGACACCGCAGGCGTTGCGCGTGCTGGACGCGGCCGGGTGCGACGTGGTCCTCGTCGAGACCGTCGGCGTCGGCCAGAGCGAGGTCGAGATCGCGGGGATGGCCGACACGACGCTGGTGCTGCTGGCCCCCGGGATGGGCGACGGCATCCAGGCGGCGAAGGCCGGCATCCTGGAGGTCGGCGACGTGTTCGTCGTCAACAAGGCCGACCGGGACGGCGCCGACACCACGGTGCGCGACATCCGGCACATGATCTCGCTGGCCGAGGCGCGCTCGCCCGGTGACTGGCGCCCGCCCGTCGTCAAGACGGTCGCGGCGCGCGAGGAGGGCGTCGACGACCTGCTCGCCGCGCTCGACAAGCACCGCGACTGGCTCGAGCGCACCGGCCACCTGCGCGACCGGCGGCTGCGGCGGGCGGCCGACGAGGTCGAGGCGATCGCGATGGTGGTGCTGCGCGAGCGCATGGGCGACCTCCGGCAGGGCACCGGGATCGAGGCGCTCGCGGCGCAGGTCGTCGACGGTCGCACCGACCCGTACGCCGCGGCGGACGCGCTCGTCGAGGCGGTCACCACCGCCGCCGAACCCTTGTAGCCGCAAACGTGTGGACGGCGACCGCCCGCCCGGGCGTAGGGTCGTCGCCGTGACGAGTCTCGGGGTGAGTTCAGCGCGCGTCGACGCGGACACGACGATCGAGGTCGAGGGCCTGGTCAAGCGCTACGGCGACCTCGTCGCCGTCGACGGCGTGTCGTTCGAGGTCCGGCGCGGGGAGTTCTTCGGCATCCTCGGCCCCAACGGCGCCGGCAAGACGACGACGCTGGAGATGGTCGAGGGCCTGCGTGAGCCGGACGCCGGCCGCGTGCGCCTGCTCGGTGAGTCGCCCTGGCCGCGCAACGCGAAGCTGTTGCCGCGCATGGGCGTCCAGCTGCAGGCGTCGGCGTTCTTCGAGAAGCTGTCGGCGCGCGAGCAGCTCGAGACGTTCGGCGCGCTCTACGGGGTCGACCGGCGTCGGGTCGGGGAGATGCTCGAGCTGGTGGGGCTCACCGACAAGGCCGCGACCCGCGAGGACAAGCTCTCGGGCGGCCAGCGGCAGCGGCTCTCGATCGCCTGCGCGCTGGTGCACGACCCCGAGCTGGTCTTCTTCGACGAGCCGACGGCCGCCCTCGACCCGCAGGCGCGACGCAACCTGTGGGACGTGCTGCGCGAGGTGCAGTCGCGCGGCACCACGGTCGTCTACACCACCCACTACCTCGACGAGGCCGAGATCCTCTGCGACCGCGTCGCCATCATGGACGCCGGTCGCATCCTGGCGATGGACACTCCGGCGGCTCTGGTGCGCGGCCTGCACGCGGACACCCGCGTCGCGCTGCCCGACGGCGTGCTGAGCGAGGCCGAGGCCCGGGCGATGCCGGGGGCTGACCTCGTGCAGTCCGGCGAGGGCGAGCTGGTGATGTCGACCAAGAGCCCGGCGCTGCTGCTGCAGTCGCTCGCCGAGCGCGACCGGCTCGACGGCGTGAGCGTGCGCACCGCCACCCTCGAGGACGTCTTCTTGCACCTGACCGGACGGGAGTACCGCGCATGAGCACCGCCCTCGACACCGAGGCCGCGCAGGCCGCCACTCCCCGCCGTCGGTACGCGACGTCGGGCTGGGCGTCCTTCCTCACCCTCGCCAAGGCGATGCTGCGCAGCTTCTTCCGCGACCGGATGGCGCTGTTCTTCACCTTCTTCTTCCCGCTGATGTTCCTCGTGGTGTTCGGTCTGGTGTTCAACGACCAGGGGTCCAGCCGCACCACGATCGGCGTGGTCGGCAGCGGCTCCCTCGTGCAGCAGCTGCCCTCCAGCGTGCTCGAGGCCAAGCAGTACCCGAGCCTGGACGCCGGCATCGCGGCCGTGCGCAAGGGCGACGTGCCCGCCGTCGTCGAGCAGCAGGGCGACCGCCTGGTGCTGCGCTACGCCCAGAGCGACGCGGTGAAGGCCGCGACGGTGCAAGGGATCCTCAACGCCGTCGTCGACCGCGCGAACGTCGCCGCCACGGGTCAGCCGCCACGCCTGAGCCTGGACGCGAGCCGGGTCGAGGACGACTCGCTGAAGCCGATCCAGTTCATCACCGGCGGCATCCTGTCGTGGGGCGTGGCGACGTCCGCGGCCTTCGGTGCCGCGCTGACCATCGTGAGCTGGCGGCGCAAGCAGCTGCTGCGGCGGGTGCGGCTCGCGCCCGCACCGGTGTGGGCGGTGGTGGCGGCGCGCGTCGGCGTGAGCCTCGTCGTGGCGTTCGTCCAGGCGGCGCTGTACATCGGCATCGCCCTGACGCCGCCGTTCGGGCTGCAGCTCGCGGGCAGCTGGTGGCTGGCTGCGCCGTTGCTGCTCTGCGGCACGCTCGCCTTCTTGTCGATCGGGCTGTTCGTCGGGTCCGTGGCCAAGACCGAGGAGGCCGCCAGCGCGATGGCCAACTTCATCGTCTTGCCCATGGCGTTCCTGTCCGGCACCTTCTTCGACATCTCGGCCGCTCCGGGCTGGCTGCAGACGGTCAGCAAGCTGCTGCCGTTGCGGCACATGAACGACGCGATGATCGACGTGCTCGCCCGCGGCCAGGGCGCGAGCCAGATCGTCACGCCGTGCCTGATCCTGCTCGGCTTCGCCGTCGTCTTGACGGCGCTGGGTGCCCGGCTCTTCCGCTGGGACGACGCGTGAGCCCGGCGGCCGCCGCGGGCGGTAGCGTGCCCGCATGCTGATCGCCTTCTCCGTCGCCCCTTCCGGCACCGGCGACTCGGTGTCCGCCGCCGTCGCTGACGCCGTCCGCGTCGTCCGCGACTCCGGCCTGCCGAACCGCACCGACTCGATGTTCACCACCATCGAGGGCGAGTGGGACGAGTGCATGGACGTCGTCAAGCGCGCCTGCGAGGCCGTGGGTCGGCACGGTGAGCGCGTCTCCCTGGTGCTCAAGGCCGACATCCGACCGGGCCGCTCCGGCGAGATGCAGGGCAAGCTCGACCGCCTCGAGGCGGCGATCGAGCTGGTCGAACCGCACTGACCCGGTAGATCGCCCGTGCCCGCCTACGACGTTCGTGCCGCACGCCCCGCCGACGCCGATCGCCTGGCTGCGGTGCACGTTCGCGTCTGGCAGCAGGCGTACGTCGGCCTGATGCCGGCCGAGTACCTGGCCGGTCTGTCGACCGAGGCGTTCGCCGCGCGCTGGCGCACCAGCCTGCAGGACGAGGCCGACGGCACCCGGGGCCGACGCACCGCGGTGCTGACGGCCGATGGTGAGCCGGTGGGCTTCGCCACCGTCGGTCCGAGCCGGGACGACCCGCCGGACCCCGCCGACGAGCTGTACGCCATCTACCTGCTGGTCGAGCACCGCGGCGGGGGGCGAGCCGACGCCTTGCTGACGGCCGCCACGGGCGCGGCGGCCGCGGGACCCGCGCTGTCGCTGTGGGTGCTGCGCGGCAACGAGCGTGCGCACGCCTTCTACCGCCGCAACGGTTTCGTGCCGGACGGCACCGCGAAGGAGCACCCGCCCGGCCTGGTGCCCGCCGAGCGCTGGGTGCGGTCACGGCCACGAACCGATCACGATGCCGTCACGAACCGGGCGTGGCCGTCGGGTGCCGGGGGCACCAGTGCCTAGGTTGACCATGTGACGGGACTGACGACGGCCCGGCTGCGGTCCCAGCCCGGTCAGGCGGTCCTGGTGGGGGCGCTGTCCGGTGTGCTCGCGCTGACGGCGGTGCTGGGCCTGGCGTACGCCCGCTCCGTCGAGGAGTCGGTGCAGCGCACGGTGCTGCACGAGGCGGCGAGCGCGACGCGAGGAGTGAGCATTGCCGTCGAGGGGAGCACACCACCCAGCCCGCAGCAGCTGCTGGAGACCCTGCAGCCCGAGGCCGGTCGTCGCACGTGGGGGACACCGCTCATCGGGGCCTCGGCGAGCGGACTCGTCGGCCCGGCGGCGCACCGCCTGCTGGTGCCCGTGGTCGCCCGCGAGGGTGCGTGCGCGCACCTGCGGCTCGTCGAGGGGACGTGCGCGACGGGCGACGGTGAGGTGGTGGTCGCGCGCTCGACCGCCGCCTCGGCCGGACTGGAGGTGGGCCAGCGGATCGACGTCGACGACGCGTCGGTCACGGGTCAGGCCGGCGCACCGGCGCTCAAGGGTCTGCGCGTCGTGGGCGTCTACGAGCAGGCCACCGACACCGACGGCTTCTGGTTCGGGCGGCGGCTGGCCGCGAGCGCTCCCGGCAGCACTGACATCACGGCCAGCGAGGCGGTCGTCGTCGGCTGGCCGACGCTGCTCCGCGGCACCTGGCACACGCTCAGCGTGGTGGTCGACCTGCCGCTCGACGTCCGACGCGTGACCATCGACCGCGTCGGCGCGGCGCGGTCGGATCTCGGCGCGTTGCAGCGCAAGGCGTCTGCGGTCGGTGCGCACAGCGCCACGCAGCTCGGTCCGCTGCTGGACGAGGCCGCGACCGAGCGCGCCGCCGCTCGGGCCCCGCTGCCGCTGCTGGCCCTGCAGGGTGTGCTCCTCGCCTTGGTGGTGCTCGGGTACGTCGCCGCCGCCACCACCGAGCAGCGGCGTCCGGAGGTGGCCCTCGCTCGGCTGCGCGGCCAGCTGCCGGCTGGCGCCGCGCGCATGCTCGTGCGCGACCTGGCTGCCGTGGTGCTCGTGGGCTGCTCGGTGGGAGGCGTCCTGGGCTGGCTGCTGGCGCGCGCGGCCGCCGCCTACTGGCTGGCGCCGGGAGTGCCGGTCGTGGTGGGGTGGCCGGTGGTCGTGGCGGTGCTGGCCTGCGCCGTCGCCGCCCTGGCGGCCGTCACGGTCACCGCCGTGCCGACGGTGCGCGAACCGCTCGTGACGCTGCTGCGCACCGTGCCGCCGCGCAGCTCCGCGCTGCGGGCCGGCGTCGCGGACGGCGCGGTGGTGGCGCTCTGCGTGGCCGGCCTGGTGACCCTGCTCGGCGAGGGCGCCGACTCGCCGTCGGCGCTCATCGCGCCCGGCCTGCTCGCGCTGGCCGGAGGGCTGCTGCTGTCGCAGGCGGTCGTGCCCGCGGCGGGTGCGCTGGGGCGCCGTCTGCTGGCGTCCGGGAGGCTGTCGACGGGGCTGGCCTGCGTGGCGGTCTCCCGACGGCCGGCACTGCGCCGTCTGGTCGCCATCGAGACGGTGGCCGTCGCGCTGCTGGTCTTCGCCGGTGCGGCGGGCGCCGTCGGCGGGCACCAGCGAGAGGCCGCCGCCCGTCGAGCGGTCGGCGCACCGGTGGTGCTCACGGTCGCCGCCGACCACCCGACCTCGCTGCTGCGGGCGGTGGACGCCGCCGACCCGTCCGGCACCTTCGCGGCGCCCGTCATGGTGAGCCGGCCGGCCTCGGGCACCGGCACCGCGACGCTGGCGGTCGATCCCGGCCGGTTCGACGCGGTGGCGCTGTGGGACGACTCCGGCGACCCCGGCGCGGGCGCGCCCGACCTGCGCCCGCTCGTTCCCGCGGCCGCGGCGCCCGTGGAGCTCACGGGCCGTCGGCTCGCGGTCCAGGCCGAGTTCTCCTGGGCGCCTTACACCCCGACCCCCGCCGAGGCGGGCACGGGCAGCCCGGCTCCGGAGGGGCTGCTGGCCCCGGTGCACCTGGTCGTCGTCGTCGCCGACAGCCGGGGGGAGCTGCACGACGTCGACCTCGGCGTGCTGCCGACCGGCCGGCACCGGCTCACGGCCACCGTCCCGTGCAGCGAGGGATGCCGCCTGCGGGTCATCGAGCTCCGGCGCGACGACCGTGACATCGGCACCGCGCGGCTCGACCTGGTGGTGCGCGGGGCCACCGTGGACGGCCGCACCGTCGACCTGCGCGCGGCGGACCGCGGGTGGACGCCGGCCGGCTGGGTCGACGAGGCGAAGGTCGACGCGGCGGGCGGTCTGCACGCCGCGGCGCGCAGCTTCGGCGCGAGCCTGGTGCTGCACCGGCTGGACACGCCGCTCACGGTGCCCGCGCTGGCGACGCCCGGGATCGCGGCGTCGTCGTACGGCGTCACCGACCCGTCCGCGCGACCCGAGGACCTGCTGAGCGGGCCGACGGCCGACGGGTCGGACCAGCCGTTCGTGCGGGTGGGGACGCTGGGGCGCGTGCCGGGGGTGCCGGCCCCGGCGCTGCTCGTCTCCTTGCCGCTCACCAGCGAGCTCGACGGCCCCCTGTCGCCGTACGCCGAGGCGCAGGTGTGGCTGTCCGCCGTCGACCGGCAGCGGGAGGCGCGGCTGTCGCGACAGCTGGCCGCCGCGGGCATGCCCGTGCTCGGGCGGACGACGGTCGCCCAGGTGGCGGCGGAGGCCGGCGCACGCGGCACGGGGCTCTCGCTGCACCTGGCGGCCGTCGTCGGTGTCGTCGCCCTGCTGCTCGCGGCGAGCGTGCTCGCCGTCGCGGTCTCGACGAGCGGGCGCGTGCGAGCCCACGACCTCGCCGGGCTGCGCGCCGTCGGGGTCCCGGCCCGCGTCGTGCGACGAGCCGCCGTTCGCGAGCAGCTGCTGGTCGCCGCCGTCGGCACCATCGCGGGAGCGGTGCTGGGCGCGGTGGGGGCAGCGCTGAGCCTGGCGCGCGGGGGAGCGGACCCCACGCTGCCGGCGCCGCAGGTGCTCACCGGCGTCCCCACGGTGGCGGTGCTGGTCGTGCTGAGCGCCGTCACGCTGGGCGGCGTGTGCGCCGCCCTCGGCGCCCGGCTGGGTCGGCTGGCCCGGCCGGACCTGCTGCGCGAGGGTGCCCGATGAGGCACCCCGGCGCGACGGGGCGCCTCACGGGCCTGCGGCTCGCCCTGCGCGGCATCGCCTACCGGCGACTGACCGCGGCGGTCGTGCTGGTGCTCGCGGTGGTCGCCGCCACGGCCGCCGTCGTCGCGCCGCTGTACTCCCGGGCCGCG
The DNA here is from genome assembly GCA_963816695.1 of uncultured Actinomycetota bacterium. Lineage (GTDB taxonomy): Bacteria > Actinomycetota > Actinomycetes > Actinomycetales > Angustibacteraceae > Angustibacter. The sequence continues at coordinate 299,103 of CAWFLV010000001.1, read as the reverse complement.
GAGGAGTCCATCGCTCGCGGCGCGCTCGACCGGTCCGACGTCTTCGCCCGCGCGGTGCACGCCGACGTCTCCTCGAACGCCGCGCGGGTCGCGCTGCCGGCGAGCGGCACGCTCGACAGCCTCTCGCGACGGCTGCGACCGCCGGTGTTCGGCACGCCGCGCCTGTCGTCGACGACCGAGTCGACGGTCGCGCCGACGGCGGGCCCGCAGGCGGGTGGCCAGGTGGAGGTGCCCCTGCTGGACCGCGAGGGCCTGTGCGAGCACCTGGTGATGTCGTCCGGCCGGTGCCCGAGCCGCGCCGGCGAGGCGGCGCTCACCACCCGCAGCATGAAGCTGCTCGGCCTGCACCTGGGCTCGCGCTTCTCGGCCGGGCTGATCGACGTCCAGCGCCAGGACGGGTCGCAGCAGGTGGCGCGTCTGACGGTCGTCGGCACCGCCGAGCCGTTCGACCTCGACGACGACTACTGGGTCGGCCGGGCGATGTTCCGCTACTACCCGATCGAGCGCCCGCGCGGCCTCAGCGCGCTGCCACCCATCACCGACGCGGTGTGGCTGGCCCCCGGCTCGGCGCAGGCGCTCGGGGTGCAGTCCTACTCCGTCGACGTCCCGGTCCACGGCGCCGCGATCGGGCTCGACGAGGGCCCGGCGGTGGCCGCGGCCGTGACGAAGGCGCGGGACGACCTGGGCAAGGTGTCGGTCGCGGTGACCAGCCAGCTGCCCGTGCTGATCGAGGGGGCCAACCGGCGCAGCGACGTCGTGCGCGTGGCGGCGCCGCTGGCGGCCTTCCAGCTGGTGCTGCTGGCCTGGGTGATCCTCGCGCACGTGGTCGGCTCGGCCACCCAGGAGCGCGCGCCCGAGCTCGGTCTGGCCAAGCTGCGCGGCCTCACCCCGCCGCGCACCGTGCGGTTCGGCCTCGGCGAGGTCGCCGTGCTGCTGCTGGTGTCGGCGCCGGTCGGCACGCTGCTGGGCTGGTGGGTCGTGCACGAGGTCGCCGGCCACCTGCTCGAGCCCGGGATCACCCTGGCCATCACGCCGACCGTGGTCGGCTCGGTGCTGCTGGGGGTCGTGGGCGGCCTCGCCGCCGCCGCCGTGGCCGCCCGCTCGGTCGCGCGCGGCCACGTGTCGGACCTGCTGCGCCGGGTGCCAGGAGCCGGCCACGGACGCCGGGCCGGTGCTGTCGAGGGGATCGTGCTGGCCCTCGTGGCGGCGGGCATCGTCCAGCTGGCGGTCGCACCCGGCTCCGCACCCGGCCCGGTCGCGTCGGCCGCTCCCGGCATGATCGCGCTCGGCGGTGCGCTGCTCGCCGCTCGAGCGCTGCGCTGGCTCTCCCGTCGCCGCGCGGCGCGAGCGCTCGACCGGGGCCGACCCGGCCTGCTGGTCGGCTGGGCAGGCGTGGCCCGTCGCGCCGGGACCGCGCGCACCACGGGCGTGCTCGCCGCGGCGTTGTGCCTCCTGCTGGTCGGTGTGCAGGCGTGGGCCGTCGCCGCCCGCGAGCGGCAGGTGCGAGCACTCGCTGAGACCGGGGCGGCCGTGGTGCTCGACGTGCGAGCCGCGAGCCCGGCCACCGTGCTGGGCGCCGTCCGCCGTGCGGACCCGGGCGCGCACTACGCCATGACCGCCATGGCCCTGGCGGGCAGCAACACGACCTCTCGGGCGCTCGCGGTCGACGGCACGCGCGCCGATGCCGTGCTCGGCTACTCGGGCCGTGGCCCGCGGCACGTCGCGGGGGTGCTGCGCCCGCGGCTGCCGGCTGCCGTCGTGCTGCGTCCGGGCTCGTTCGCCGCGGACGTCACCGTGACCGCGCTCGACACCGTCACGCCGTTGGTCCTCTCGGCGACGATCGAGGCAGGCGACGGCTGGCGCGAGGTCGACCTCGGTGCCCTGCAGCTCGGCCGGCGCACCTACCGGGGCGCGGTGCCGGCGTCCTGCGCGGACGGCTGCCGGCTGGTGGGTCTGGCCGTGCGGCACACGGCCGCAGACATCTCCTCCGGCCGGGCGACCCTGCAGGTGCGCGAGCTCTCGGCGGCGGCCGACGGCGCGCTGGCACCGCTGGACGCCGGCCTGTCCGACGTCGCCTCCTGGCGCCCAGCGGCTCAGGACGACGAGGGCGCCGTCACCGAGCTGACGCCCGGCGCCGTGCTCACGGCCCAGCTCACCGCCCCCGGCAGCTTCCCGGCGCGCATCGTGCGCGCCGACGCGCCCGCCCTGCTGCCGGCGCTGGTGGGGGGCCGGGCTGCGGTGCGTGACGGCGTGATCGCCGTCGCCGGAGCCGACGGTGCGCCGACGAGGGTGCGGTCGGCCGGCACGGCGGCGTTCGTGCCCGGCCTGGGCCGCGACGGTGTGCTGGTCGACCTCGAGCTGGCGTTGCGCGAGGTGCCCACCGGCTCGTCCGACGGGGTGCAGGTGTGGCTCGCGCGCGACGACCCCAGCGCCGAGCGGGCGCTCGTCGCTGACCTGGCGGCGGCCGGGGTGCAGGTGACGGCGCGGGCGACGTCGGCCGAGGCGCTGCGGGTGCTCGACCGCGAGGGCGCGGTGCTCGCGCTGCTGCTGTTCCTGGCCTGCGGCGCGGTCGCCGTCGTCGTGGCGCTGGGTGCGGTGCTCGTGGCCGCCTTCGTGGGCTCGCGGCAGCGGGCGGCGGAGGTCGCGGCGCTGCGCGCCGTGGGCGTGCGGCGGCCGGTGCTGCGGCGCGCGATGCTGGTGGAGAACCTCGCGGGCGTCGGCGTCGCGGTGGTCTGCGCGGTCGGGGCCGCCGCCGTCGCGGGCGCCGTGGTGCTGCCGGTGCTGCCGCTGGCCGACGAGGACTCCGCCGTGGTCGTGGCGGACACGGCCCCCGCGCTCGTCGCCGGGGTGTGGTCGGTGCTGGGCGTGACGGCGCTCCTGGCCGTCGTCGCGGTGCTCGTGGCGTCCGCGCAGCTGCGCGGGGGCTCGGTCGATCGGATCAGGGAGGGCGGCCGATGAGCGGCCTGGACGTCGCGGCCCACGGGCTCGTGCACATCTACCGGCTGGAGGGCAACGACGTCGTCGCACTGTCCGGCGTCGACCTCGACATCGCCTCGGGCGAGGTCGTCGGGCTGCTCGGGCCGTCCGGGTCGGGCAAGTCCACCCTGCTGAACCTGCTGGCCGGGCTGCTGCGTCCGAGCGCGGGACGGCTGCGCGTCGGCGACCACGACCTGACCCGGCTGGACGAGAAGGGCCTGGCGCGCATGCGGGCGAGCGACGTCGGCATCGTCGTGCAGGGCGCGATGCGCAACCTGCTGCCGTACGCGTCGCCGGTCGACAACGTGCGGTTCGCCCAGCGCGGTGCCCGCTCGCTCGGCCGCGACCTGCCGGACCCGCACGAGGTGCTCGACCTCGTCGGGCTCGCCGACCACGCGCGCACGTCGCTCGAGCAGCTGTCGCCGGGGCAACGCCAGCGCCTCGCCGTGGGCGTGGCCCTCGGTGCGCGGCCCGGGCTGCTGCTGCTCGACGAGCCCACGAGCCAGCTCGACCACGAGGGACGCGACGAGGTGCTGGCCGCCGTCGAGGACGTCAACCGGCTGCTGGGCACCACCGTCGTCGCGGTGACGCACGACCCCGAGGTCGCTGCCCGGCTGCACCGCACGGTGACGATCCGCGACGGCCGGGTCGGCGCCGAGGGACGGCGGGGCGAGGACTTCGCCGTCGTCGGCCGCGACGGCTCGCTGGCGCTGCCGCCCGACGTCCTCGAGGTGGTGCCACCGGGGTCGTTGCTGCGGGTGCAGCTCGAGGACGACGGGACGGTGCGGCTCGTGCCGCAGCTCGACGACGAGGCCGAGGCCGCGCCGGCGCCCGCCGCCGAAGAGGACGAGGTGAGCGCATGAGCCAGGTCGAGACCGCGGTGGCCACGCAGGGGCTGTCGGGCGCGTCGGTCGGGGTCGTCGTCGACGGCCGCCAGGTGCTCGCCGGCGTGGACGTGTGGGTGCGCCCCGGCCAGCTGCTCGCGGTCACCGGGCCGTCCGGCGCCGGCAAGACGACGTTGCTGTGGGCGCTGTCGGCGCTGCGGCTCCCCGACACCGGCACGGTGCTGCTGGACGGCGAGCCGCTCACCTCCCGCGACGACGCGGCGGGGCGGGGGGTCGTCGTGGTGCCGCAGGGCAACGCGCTCGCCACGGTGCTGACCGCGGCCGAGAACGTCGTCGTCCCGCTGCTGGCGGCCGGCCGCGACCCCGAGCACGCCCGCGCGAGCGCCGGCGCCGCGCTGGAGGCCGTCGGGCTCGGGCAGTCCGGCCACCAGCTCGTCGAGGAGCTGTCGGGTGGCCAGCAGCAGCGGGTGGCCGTCGCCCGCGGGCTGGCCCAGGCCGGCCGCGTGCTTCTCGCAGACGAGCCCACCAGCGAGCTGGACGCCGTCAACCGCGCGCGCGTCGTCGAGCTGCTGCGCGGTGAGGCCGAGCGAGGTGCGGTGGTGGTCATGGCCACCCACGACCCCGAGGCGGCCGCCGCGTGCGACGGCGAGCTGCACCTGGACGCCGGTGTGCCGCAGTGGGTCCGACCGCTGGCCGACTGAGCGGCGTGCTCACGGTGCGGTCAGGTCGGCCGGGGTCGGGTCGGCTGGCGGTACGGTGCGCGTCATGCCCAGAGCCCTGCGCCTCAGCTTCGACCCCGTGGCGCGCGCCGAGCAGCTGTGGCGCGAGCGGTGGGACGCCGGTGACTCGATGGCGGCGGCGACGTCGATCATGCGCGTGCAGCAGCTGCTCATCGCCCGCTACGACGAGGCGCTGCGTCGCCACGGGCTGACCTTCGCCCGGTACGAGGCGCTCGTGCTGCTCACCTTCAGCCGGACCGGCCGGCTGCCGCTGTCGAAGATCGGCGAGCGGCTCATGGTGCACCCCACGAGCGTCACGAACATCGTGCAGCGCCTCGAGCAGGCCGGCCTCGTCGAGCGCACGCCGAACCCCGACGACGGCCGCGGCACTCTCGCGGGGATCACCGCCGAGGGCAGGCGCGTCGTCCAGGCCGCCACCGACGACCTCGTCGCGCTGGACTTCGGTCTGGAGTCCCTCGACGGCAGCGAGCGGCGTCAGCTCTTCGACCTGCTGCGCAAGGTGCGCGTCGGCGCCGGCGACTTCGCCGACGCCTGACCCACCGGAGAGGGCGGGTCGACAGGTACTAGGACGTCCAAGTAAATTGGTCGGCATGGGTGCTGACCAGGACGACGTACGCGACGACGTGATCGAGGCCGGACGACGCCGCTGGCAGGAGCGCTTCGACGCGGCCACGGCAGCCGGCAAGGTGCGTGACGCGGACTTCACCACGTTGTCGGGGAGCGACGTCGAGCCCGTGTACGGCCCACCGGAGGGCGCCGTCGACCCGCGGATGGAGCGCATCGGCTGGCCCGGCGAGTTCCCGTTCACCCGAGGGCTGTACCCCACCGGGTACCGCGGGCGCACCTGGACGATCCGGCAGTTCGCGGGCTTCGGCAACGCCCAGCAGACCAACGAGCGGTACCGCATGATCCTGGCGCGCGGGGGCGGCGGCCTGTCGGTCGCGTTCGACATGCCGACCCTCATGGGACGCGACTCCGACGACCCGATGAGCCTGGGCGAGGTCGGTCACTGCGGCGTCGCCATCGACTCCGCCGCCGACATGGAGACCCTGTTCGCCGGGATCCCGCTCGGCGACGTGACGACGTCCATGACCATCAGCGGCCCGGCCGTGCCGGTCTTCTGCATGTACCTCGTCGCGGCCGAGCGGCAGGGCGTCGACCTCGCGAGCCTCGACGGCACGCTGCAGACCGACATCTTCAAGGAGTACATCGCCCAGAAGGAGTGGCTCTTCGGCCCCGAGCCGCACCTGCGCCTGATCGGCGACCTGATGGAGTACTGCGCCGAGAACATCCCGGCGTACAAGCCGCTGTCGGTGTCGGGCTACCACATCCGCGAGGCCGGCTCGACGGCGGCGCAGGAGCTCGCGTACACCCTGGCCGACGGCTTCGCCTACGTCGAGCTCGGCCTGTCGCGCGGCATGGACGTCGACCGCTTCGCGCCCGGCCTGAGCTTCTTCTTCGACGCCCACGTCGACTTCTTCGAGGAGGTCGCCAAGTTCCGCGCGGCCCGTCGCATCTGGGCCCGCTGGCTGCGCGACGTGTACGGCGCGAAGACCGACCGCGCGCAGTGGCTGCGGTTCCACACCCAGACCGCAGGCGTCTCGCTCACCGCCCAGCAGCCGTACAACAACGTCGTGCGCACCGCGGTCGAGGCGCTCGCCGCGGTGCTCGGCGGCACGAACTCGTTGCACACCAACGCCTTGGACGAGACGCTCGCGCTGCCCACCGACGAGTCCGCCGAGATCGCCCTGCGCACGCAGCAGGTGCTCATGGACGAGACCGGCGTCACGAACGTGGCCGACCCGCTCGGTGGCAGCTGGTACGTCGAGGCGCTCACCGACCGCATGGAGGCCGAGGCGGAGGCGATCTTCACGCGGATCCGCGAGATGGGCGAGCGCGGCCGCGACGTCGCGGCCGACGGCCAGGTGCAGCACCCGATCGGGCCGATCACCAGCGGCATCCTGCGCGGCATCGAGGACGGCTGGTTCATGTCCGAGATCGCCGACGCCGCCTTCCAGTACCAGACCGCGCTGGAGAAGGGCGACAAGAAGGTCGTCGGCGTCAACGTCCACACCGAGTCGCTGACGCACGAGCTCGAGATCCTGCGGGTGAGCCACGAGGTCGAGCGCGAGCAGGTGCGCCTGCTGGGTGAGCGCCGGGGGGCTCGTGACGAGCAGGTCGTGCGCGAGCGGCTGGCTGCGCTCGTCGACGTCGCACGGGGCGAGGGCAACACCCTTCCCGCGATGCTCGACGCGGTGCGGGCCGAGGCGACGCTCGGTGAGATCTGCGGGGCCTTGAAGGAGCTGTGGGGCGACTACCGCGAGCCCGCGAGGTTCTAGCCCGGGCCAGGCGGCACCAGGCGCGATTCGGCGCCGAGCGCCCGCGCAGTTACTGTGGATTGCCCACGCCACGCCACCGCAGGGAGCACTGAGCCGATGAAGCGCGCCGTCATGGGGGCCGGGACCCTCGTGGGACTGGTGCTCGTCATCTGCGCTGTGATGGGGCTGGTGCTGCTCGGCACCCACGGCACCTGGCACAGCGAGCTGCAGGTGCCTGCCGGGCGCACGGCCATCGTCATCGAGCCGGCGCTGGCGAGCGTCATGGGGCCCACGGTCTCGGTGCACGCCCGCACCAGCGACCCCGACGTCGCGCTCTTCATCGGCCGCGCGCGCCCCGACGACACCGAGGCCCTCGTCGGCTCCACCGACCGGCTGCTCGTCACCGGTCTGGACGGCGCGCGCCTGCTCCGCACGAGCGACGCCGACGGCACCGAGCCGCTGCCCGCGCCGGACGGCGTCGACGTCTGGCACAGCCGCGTCCTGGCCCAGGGCGACGCACGGCTGTCGTACCGCGCCAGCGCGGGGGCGCAGTCCGCCGTGGTGGCCCGCGCTGACGGTCAGCCGCTGCCCGAGGTCTCTCTCACCGTCTCGTGGAGCGACCGCACCTGGTACTGGGTGCCGCTGCTGCTGCTCGCCATCGGGCTGGTGCTGCTGTACGCGGTGCGCCGCTGGAACCGGCCGGCCGCCGTGCGCGCCGCCGGGCTGTCCGCCGTCCGGCGCCGGGCCCGCGCGGTGCGCCCACGGCGTCCCGGCGGCGCCGACCGGCCGGGCCGCTCCGGTCACGTCGGACGTCGCCGCGCCACCTCGAGGTCGGGCAGGCAGCGATGACGCACCGTCCCGCCCTGCCTCGCGCCGTCCGCACCATTCGCCCTATCCGCGCCGTCGCGCTCGTCGCCGTCGCCGGTGCCCTGGCGGCCTGCTCGCCCGCGCAGACGCTGCTGGGGCTGCACCCCAACACCGCCGTCCTGAGCAACAGCCCGGCGGTCACGGCCGGTCAGGCGAGCGCGATCGCCACCCGCGCGCTCACCCAGGCTCAGCGGGCCGACGCGCTGCGCACGCCCGAGGCGGCCGAGTCGGCGTACACCGGCCTCGCGCTGACCGTCGCTCCGGCCCGCTACGTGGTCGAGAAGGTGCTCGACCCGAGCAAGGACTCCTCCGGCGGGGCCCTCGCCCCCGTGGCACAGCCCTCGCGCATCGTCGTCACGGCCGGACGCGGCTTCCCCCGCACCGTGCTCGCGGTCTGGCAGCCGGACGGCTCCAGCACCCGACAGGCGGTGCTGATGGACAGCCCCGACGTCCGCACGCCGTTCCGGGTCGCCACGCGGGTCGACCTGCTGCCGGGTGAGGTGCTGCCCCCCACCGCGCCCAACACGCGCGGCGCCTCCGTGCTCGCCGAGGACGTCGGTGGCCTCGTCGCGACGCCCCGCCAGGCGGTGAAGGACCTCGCCGCGCTGCTGCAGACCGGCACGTCGGGCGGGACACCGTTCGACTCCAGCGTGGTGGTGCGCGAGGTCCGCTCCAAGGCGGCGGCCCAGGCCAAGGACGTCAACAAGGTCGCGGTGTTCCAGCAGCGGCACACGGCCCGGGACGACGGCATGCGCGTCGTCCGCACGGCCGACGGCGGCGCACTGGTGTTCGCCGCGATCAACCGCACCGACCTGTTCACGGTGCGTAAGGGTGCAGGGGTGATCACGCCGCCGCCGGCGTACCGCGCGCTCGGCTCGGGACTGAAGCGCATCACCCGCTCGGCCGCGGTGACGACGGTCGAGGTCGTCGCGCTGGTCCTCCCGCCGCACGGCAAGGGGTCGGCACGGGTCATCGGCTTCAGCGAGATGCCCGTGGCGGTGAAGGGTTCCTGACGGTCTGACAGAATCGGTGATTATGAGCCAGCCCACGGGCCAGCCGGCCTCCTCACCTGTGTCCCTGCGTGGAGCGGTCGACCTCGCAGCCGTCGCCGCCCAGGCCAAGCGCCGCGAGCAGGCGGCCGCCGGTGGTGCGGCCGACGCGAGCGGCGGCGCGCCGTCCGGCTACGTCGTCGACGCCACCGAGGCGAGCTTCCAGGGCGTCGTCGAGCAGTCCATGACGGTGCCCGTCGTCGTCGACCTGTGGGCCGAGTGGTGCGGTCCGTGCAAGCAGCTCAGCCCGGTGCTCGAGCGGCTCGCCGACGAGTACGAGGGCCGGTTCCTGCTCGCGAAGGTCGACGTCGACGCCAACCCGCGGCTGGGCCAGCTGTTCCAGGCCCAGTCGATCCCCACGGTGGTCGCGATCGTCAAGGGTCAGCCGGTGCCGCTCTTCCAGGGCGCCCTGCCCGAGCAGCAGGTGCGCGCCTACCTCGACGAGCTGCTGCGGGTCGCCGAGGCGAACGGCGTCAGCGGTCGGGTCGAGCCGGTCGAGGGCGCCCCCGCGGCGGAGGGCGAGGCCGAGCAGCCGGCCGAGCCGCCGCTGCCGCCGCTGCACCAGCAGGCGTACGACGCCATCGAGGCAGGTGACCTCGACGCCGCGGCCACCGCCTACGAGCAGGCGCTCTCGCAGGCCCCGGCCGACGCCGAGGCGAAGGCGGGGCTGGCGCAGGTCAACCTGCTGCGGCGCACCCAGGACGTCGACCCCCAGGCCGCTCGCGACGCCGCGGCCGCGGCTCCCGCCGACCCGGCCGCGCAGATCCTGGTCGCCGACATCGACCTGCTCGGCGGGCACGTCGAGGACGCGTTCTCCCGGCTCGTCGACACCGTGCGCGCCACGGCGGGCGACGACCGCGAGCAGGTGCGCAAGCACCTCGTCGAGCTCTTCGAGGTCGTGGGGTCCGACGACCCTCGCGTGACGGCAGCCCGCCGCGCCCTGAGCACCGCGCTGTTCTGAGGCGGCCGTGCTCAGGCACGCGCGGCCCGGCTCAGCGGTCCGGTAGCCCGTCCACGAGCAGCAGGGGCGGCCCGGGCAGCCGGCCGGTGCGCTGGGCGTCGAGCGCGGCGACGAGCCGACGTCCGATCCGCGGACCGCACCGCTCGGGCACTGACGCCGGGTCGACCCAGTGCGCCGCCACCAGCTCGCCGTCCGGGTAGGTGAAGCTCTCGACGAGCGACTCGTCGTGCACCCCACCATCGAGCAGGAAGCACGTGATCTCCTCGCGCTCGCCCGTGGCAGCGCAGGAGTCGACCACGAGGAGATCGCCCACCGGCAGCTCGACGCCGACCTCCTCCAGCGCCTCGCGCCGCGCCGCCGCCACGACCGACTCACCCGCCTCGACGACGCCACCGACGACGTCCCAGCGGGGCTTGTACGAGAGCTCGGCGAGCAGGACCCGGCCGGTGGTGCTGCGCACGACCAGCCCCGAGGCCATGACCCGCGCCGGCCGGCTCACCGGCGGCACCTTTGCCGGGGTTGCCAGCACTTCACGCGGCTTGCGGGCCGCGTGAGGTGCTGGGCAGCCCACTTCACGTGATCGACGAGGGTCAGGCGCCGAGGGCGGAGGAGACGAGCTCGCGGGCGGCGGCCTGCACCTGCTCGAGGTGGTCGGCGCCGCGGAAGGACTCCGCGTAGATCTTGTAGACGTCCTCGGTGCCGGACGGGCGCGCGGCGAACCACGCCGACTCGGTGACGACCTTCAGCCCACCCACGGGCGCGTCGTTGCCGGGCGCGCGGGTGAGCTTGGCCGTGATCGGCTCGCCCGCGAGCGTGGTGGCGCTGACGTCGTCGGCCGACAGCCTCGACAGGGCCGCCTTCTGCTCGCGGCTGGCCGGGGCGTCGACCCGGGCGTACGCCGGCTCGCCGAAGCGCGCGGTGAGCTCGCGGTAGTGCTCGGACGGCGACCGGCCGGTGACCGCGAGGATCTCCGAGGCGAGCAGCGCCAGCACGATGCCGTCCTTGTCGGTGGTCCAGACCGAGCCGTCGCGGCGCAGGAACGAGGCCCCCGCGCTCTCCTCGCCGCCGAAGCCGACCGACCCGTCGAGCAGGCCCGGCACGAACCACTTGAAGCCGACCGGCACCTCGACCAGCCGGCGGCCGAGGTCGGCGGCCACGCGGTCGATCATGGACGACGACACGAGCGTCTTGCCGACCGCCGCCTCGGCGTCCCAGCCGTGGCGGGAGCCGAAGAGGTACTGGATGGCGACGGCGAGGAAGTGGTTGGGGTTCATCAGCCCGGCGTCCGGTGTGACGATGCCGTGTCGGTCGCTGTCGGCGTCGTTGCCGGTGGAGATCTGGTAGGCGTCGCGGTTGCCGATGAGGGACGCCATGGCGTACGGCGAGGAGCAGTCCATCCGGATCTTGCCGTCCCAGTCCAGCGTCATGAAGGCCCAGCGCGGGTCGACGTCGGGGTTGACGACCGTGAGGTCGAGGCCGAGCCGCTCGGCGATGGCGCCCCAGTACGCGACGCTCGCACCCCCCAGCGGGTCGGCGCCGATCCGCACGCCGGCGTCGCGCACGGCCTCGAGGTCGAGCACCTCGGGCAGGTCGTCGACGTAGTGGCCGAGGAAGTCGTAGGCGTGGGCCTGGTCGCGCGCCGACGCCAGGGGCACGCGACGCACCTCGCGCAGGCCGCCCCGCAGGATCTCGTTGGCGCGGTCCTGGATCCAGCCGGTCGCGTCGCTGTCGGCCGGCCCGCCGTGCGGGGGGTTGTACTTGAAGCCGCCGTCGCGCGGGGGGTTGTGGGACGGCGTCACGACGATGCCGTCGGCGGGGCCGTGCGCCTGGGTGCGGTTGAGCCGCAGGATCGCGTGCGACACGGCCGGAGTCGGCGTGAAGCCGCCTTCAGAGTCGACGAGCACGGTGACCTCGTTCGCCACCAGCACCTCGAGTGCGCTCTGCCAGGCCGGCAGCGACAGCGCGTGCGTGTCGCGGCCCATGAGCAGCGGGCCGGTGGTGCCCTGTCCGGCCCGGTACTCGACGATGGCCTGGGTGGTGGCCAGGATGTGCGCCTCGTTGAACGCGCCGTCCAGGCTCGAGCCCCGGTGCCCGGACGTGCCGAACGCCACCGCCTGGGCCGGGTCGTCGACGTCGGGCCTGACGTCGGTGTAGGCGGCGAGCAGCTGGTCGAGGTCGACGAGGTCGCTGGGCTGGGCGGGCTGGCCGGCGCGGGGATCGTTCATGGGCCCATCCTGGCCGATCCCGTGCGCGGGCACACCCGCGGGCGCCGTCAGGTGGCGCGCACGAACGGCCGGAAGAGCAGCGCACCGGCGCCCATCGCGAGGACGCTGCCGATGGCGCGCAGGTCGGTCGGCCCGCCACGGCCGTAGAGCTCGAGCAGCCAGCCGGTGGCCCCGTCGCGGCACCCCAGGGCGACGACGTGGCGCATCCCCATCTCGCGCAGGACGGCGCGCTCCTGGGCATCCGCGGCCTCGTCGTCGACGTCGACCGTGAACCACTGGTCGCGCTCGACGGCGACCCGGCTCAGCGGGAACTCGTCGAGCCGGAACCGCGCGTCGACCTGCAGGTCGTAGGGGCGCGCGCCGGTGAGCGGGGTGTGGCGCAGCCCGAGCGAGTCGGTGCTGAGCAGCCGGTCGCCGACCAGGTCGACCCGGCTGAGCGACCACTCCTGAAGGTCGAGCGGCGCCAGCAGGCGCTCACCCAGCCAGCGCAGCCGGCCGCCCACCGAGTCCGGTGCGTCGGGCAGCTGCTCGGCGAGGTCGGCGACGACCTCCGAGACCGCCTGCGCGGTCTCGGGCAGCGGACGGGGCCGCTCACCGGAGCGACGGCGCCCGCTGCGGCGTCGCTCGGGGGCGACGTCGGGGAGGTCGGAGGCGACCACGAGCAGCGCGCCGCGGCTCTTGGCGGCGTACTGGGCCGCGTCGGCGGCCGCGAGAGCGTCGCGGCCGGCCAGGCCGGCCGGGACGACGGCGATCCCGCAGCTGACCTCGACCGCGGACTCGTCCTCGGCGAGCGAGCGCGCGGCCCCCTCGATGAGCGCGATCGCCCGAGCGCGCTGCTCGCCGACGAGGAGCACCGCGAACTCGTCGCCGCCCATCCGCACCGTCACCGACCCGGGGACGGCGCTCGCCGCGGTCGCCAGGGCGTCGGCGGTGGCCACGATCGCGCGGTCGCCGGCCGCGTGCCCGTGCTCGTCGTTGAGGTCCTTGAGGTTGTCGATGTCGCACATGACGACGGTGGCGCCGGGGCCTCCGGCGTCGAGCAGCTCGCGCAGGGTGTCGTCGAGCACCCTGCGGTTGCCGACGCCGGTGAGCGGGTCCTCGAACGCCATGCGGGCCATGCGCTGCAGCCGTTCGGCGATGGACACCATCCCGGCGACCTCGCCGGCGACCACCTCGCCGACCTCGAGCAGCTCGCCGGACAGCCGCTCGTCGTCGCGGCTCACCCACAGCTCGCCCCAGAGCCGGTCGTCGACCCACACCGGCAGGCTCAGCGCCGAGTGCTTCGCCGAGAAGTCCAGCAGCGAGCGGCCGTGGGCGTCGAGGGTGACGTCGCTGCGCCGGTAGACCATGGGCTCGCCCAGCAGCACCCGGGAGATCGCGGTGTCGCCTGCCGCCTCGTAGACCTCCTCGCGCGGGAAGCGCGTCTCGGCGGCGCTGAGCTCACCGACGTTGACGAGCGTGCGCAGCTGCCCGCGGTCGCGCTCCCAGCGCGACAGCGAGGCGCTGTGCGCGCCCAGGGCGTCCATCGCGTACTCGGCGGGGATCGCCAGCATCTGCTCGTAGCGGGCCTCGGGCAGCAGCACGAGCTCGCGCAGGGCGCGCTCGGCCGATGCCGGCTCGGGGGAGGGTGTCAGGGCGCGAGGGCTCACCGCGGGGGCTCCTCTCGGCTCCGACGTCGGACCGTCATCCACCTCCTGACGTCGGCAGAGACGGTCTCATTCTTGAGTCGGGGCTCCTCTCAACCACACCGCGCCGAGGGGCGGGAGGCTGAGGACGGCCGAGGCGGGCAGCCCGTGCCAGCTCTGGTCGCCGGCGTCGACACCCCCGAGGTTGCCCACGCCGGAGCCACCGTACTGCTCCGCGTCGGTGTTGAGTACCTCGGTCCACCGACCTGTGGACGGCAGCCCCAGCCGGTAGCCGTGGTGCGGCGTGCCGGAGAAGTTCACCACGCAGGCGAGGACGTCGTCGGAGCCGTCGGCCGGGTAGCGCAGGAACGAGAACACGTTGCCCGCCGCGTCGTTCGCGTCGATCCACCGAAAGCCCTCGGGCGAGAGGTCCTGCGACCACAGCGCCGGCAGCTCGCGGTAGCGTTCGTTGAGGTCGCGGACGAGCGAGTGGACGCCGCGGTGGGCCGGCTGGTCGAGCAGCCACCAGTCCAGCCCGTGGGCGTCGGCCCACTCGGCCTCCTGGGCGAACTCCGAGCCCATGAAGAGCAGCTGCTTGCCCGGGTGGGCCCACATCATCGCGAGGAACGCACGGGTGTTCGCCAGCTGCTGCCAGCGGTCGCCGGGCATCTTGCGCAGCAGCGAGCCCTTGCCGTACACGACCTCGTCGTGGCTGATCGGCAGGACGAAGTTCTCGCTCCAGGCGTACATCAGCGAGAACGTCAGCTGGTGGTGGTGCCACTGCCGGTGCACCGGCTCGTGCTGCACGTACTCCAGCGAGTCGTGCATCCAGCCCATGTTCCACTTCAGGCCGAAGCCCAGGCCGCCCAGGTGCGTGGGTCGCGTGACGCCCGGCCAGGCGGTGGACTCCTCGGCGATGGTCACCACGCCCGGCACGCGCTTGTAGACGGTGGCGTTGGTCTCCTGCAGGAACTGCACGGCCTGGAGGTTCTCGCGGCCGCCGAACTCGTTCGGCAGCCACTCGCCGTCCTTGCGCGAGTAGTCGAGGTACAGCATCGAGGCGACGGCGTCGACGCGCAGGCCGTCGGCGTGGAACTCCTCGCACCAGTACAGCGCGTTGGCGACGAGGAAGTTGCGCACCTGCGCGCGCCCGAAGTCGAACACGTGCGTGCCCCAGTCCGGCTGGTCGCCACGCCGGGGGTCCGGGTGCTCGTAGAGCGCCTGCCCGTCGAACCGCGCGAGCGCGAACGCGTCCTTGGGGAAGTGCGCCGGCACCCAGTCGAGGATGACGCCGATGCCGGCCTGGTGCAGGCGGTCGACGAGGTACCGGAAGTCGTCGGGGGAGCCGAACCGCGCGCTGGGGGCGTAGTACCCGGTGACCTGGTACCCCCAGGACGGGCCGTACGGGTGCTCCATGACGGGCATCAGCTCGACGTGCGTGAAGCCGGTCTCGACGACGTAGTCGACGAGCTGCTCGGCCATCTCGCGGTAGCCGAGCCCGGCTCGCCACGAGGCGAGGTGCACCTCGTAGGTGCTCATGGGGCCCTGGTGCGGGTCGGTCTCGGCCCGCTGCCGCATCCACGCGTCGTCGCCCCACGTGTAGCTGCTCTCGGTGACCACCGAGGCGGTGGACGGCGGCGCCTCGGTGGCGCGCGCCATCGGGTCGGCCTTGAGCCGGCGCTCGCCGTCCGATCCGGTGATCTCGAACTTGTACCGGCTGCCGGCGCCGACCCCGGGCACGAAGAGCTCCCAGACGCCGGTGGAGCCGAGCGAGCGCATCGGGTGGCCCTGGCCGTCCCAGTGGTTGAAGTCGCCGACCAGGCGGATGCCGCGGGCGTGCGGTGCCCACACGGCGAACGAGGTGCCAGTGACCTCGCCCATCTGGCCGGGGTAGCGGCGCACGTGGGCACCGAGCACGGCCCACAGCTGCTCGTGGCGCCCCTCGCCGATGAGGTGCAGGTCGACGTCGCCGAGCGTCGGCAGGAAGCGGTAGGGGTCGTCGCTGGGGTAGGTGGCCGGCGTGTCGGAGTCGCTGTCGTACGTCACGTCGAGCCGGTAGTCCGAGACGTCCGTGCCGGGCACGACCCCGACGAACACGCCGTCGTACTCGTGGGTCAGCGGCGTGCGCGAGCCGTCGGGCAGGACGGCCACGACCTCGCGGGCGTGCGGGCGCAGGGTGCGCAGGGTCAGCCCGCCGTCGTGCGGGTGGAGCCCGAGGATCTCGTGCGGGTTGCCGTGCGAGCCGTGCACGAGCAGCTCGAGCTGGCCGGGCTGCACCGGGCGCACCTGGGGGGTGCGCGCGGAGGGTGTGCCCGCGGTGGTGCTCGGACGGGCGTCGGGGTCGCTCATGCGGTGCCGCTCCTTCACGGTGGGGGACGTCGGCTCGCCGGCCAGCAGCCGCTCGACGGCGGCGAGGGGGATGGGCAGCCACGAGGGGCGGTTGCCTGCCTCGTAGGCCGCCTCGTACACGGCCTTGTCGAGCTCGAGCGCCCGTAGCAGCACCGAGCTCTCGCGCGGGTCGCGGCCGGAGACCTCCGCGTAGCCGGCGCAGAAGGCGTCTCGGCAGGCGCTGGCCCACTGCGCCGCCCGGGCCTTCGCGTCGGACGCCCCGGCGCTCACCAGCAGGTGGCCGGCGGCGTAGTCGAACGAGCGCAGCATGCCCGCCACGTCGCGCAGCGCCAGGTCGGCGCGGTTGCGGTCGGCGAGCGGCCGCAGCGGCTCACCCTCGAAGTCGATGACGACCCAGCCGCGAGGGCCGCCGTCGAGCACCTGGCCGAGGTGCAGGTCGCCGTGGATGCGTTGCAGCGCAGGGCGTTCGTCGAGCTCGCGCACCGCCTCGAGCACCTCGCGGGCAGGCTCGGCGTACGGCGCCAAGGCCGGGACGCTGCGCACCGCCCACTGCAACCGGCCCAGCAGGCCGTCGACCAGCGCCGTGGCCGCCGTCTGGTCGAAGTCCTCGGTCGGCAGGGCCTTGGCCAAGGTGTCGTGCACGCGCGCCGTGACGGCGCCGAGCTCGCGCGCCGACTCGGCGAAGTCGACCCCGGTGGCGACGGCGTCGACCGCCTCGCGCCACGCGTCGCGCGCGTCGGGGATGAGCTCCTGCACGAAGGCCAGGTGACCCTCGGCGGACGAGCCGTCCTGGGTCCAGGTGCCGGCGACGTGCCCGACCGGACGCGGGACGAGCGTCGAGCCCGCGTCGGCCATCGCGGACTGCACCACGACGTCGGGGTTGGCTCCGTCGCTCAGCACCCGGAACAGCTTGAGCACCAACGGCGTCGCCGAGCGTCCCGTGGTGGTCTGCAGGTCCAGGACGATCGAGGTGTTGGACTGCTCGCCGCGCATGACGCGGCTGGTGACGAGGGTGCCGACGGCAGCCGGGTCCAGGTCGCGCTGCGGCACCCCGCGGGCCTCGCCGGTGCCCGCCGGGCCGTCCGAGGTGACCGTCGCGCCCGCCAGCACCAGACGCAGCACGGCGCGCACGTAGGCCGGGTCGTGAGGGGCGTCGTAGACGTACCTGGTGCCCAGCTCGCTGTGCTCGGTGGTGGCGACGAGCGCGTCGTCCGCGCCGGGCAGCGGCTCGCCGCGGTAGCTGAGCGGCACCTGGTAGACCGTGCGGCGCTCACCGCCGGTGTCGACGACGAGCCAGGTCTCGATGCCCACCTCACCGTCGGGGTCCTGCCACCGCAGGCCGCCGATGCGCTGGAGCTGCGGCTCGCGGCCCTTGCCGGCGTACCACCGCTGCCGGGCGACCCACGCGGGCAGGAAGTCGGTGAAGGGGGGCGCCATCGACGCCCGCTCGTGGTCAGCCACGGTCGGCCTCCCCGGTGCGCACGCGCAACCAGAAGAAGTCGCGCGACCCCAGCGAGAGCGTCAGCGTGCCCTCGGCGGTGACCGCAGGGAAGCCGGACCCGCCGAACAGGTCCTCCAGCACCCCGCCCGCGTGCAGCGGCAGCTGGAGCGTCGCGCCCTGCGGCGTCTGGGCCAGGTTGTTGACGCACAGCACGGTCTCCGGTGCCTCGCCGAGCTCGTCGTCGTCGATCACCCGCAAGAACGCCAGCACCGCCTCGTTGTCGGACTCGACCGCGACGTAGCGGCCGACGCCGAACACCGGGTGCCGCTTGCGGATCGCGAGCATCCCGCGCGTCCAGTGCAGCAGCGACGAGCGCGTCGCCAGCTGGGCCTCGACGTTGACCGTGTTGTAGTGGTGCACCAGCGACTGGATCGTGGGCAGGTAGAGCTTGCCCGGGTCGGCCGAGGAGAAGCCGGCGTTGCGGTCCGGCGTCCACTGCATCGGCGTCCGGACGGCGTCGCGGTCGTCGAGCCAGATGTTGTCGCCCATGCCGATCTCGTCGCCGTAGTAGAGGCAGGGACTGCCGGGCAGCGACAGCAGCAGGGCGTTGATGAGCTCGATCTCGGCCCGCGAGTTGTCGAGCAGCGTCGCCAGCCGACGGCGGATGCCGATGTTGGCGCGCATGCGCGGGTCGGGGGCGTACCAGCCGTACATGGCGGCGCGCTCCTCGGTCGTGACCATCTCGAGGGTGAGCTCGTCGTGGTTGCGCAGGAAGGTGCCCCACTGGCCGTGCGTGGGCAGGTCCGGGGTGTCGGCCAGGATGTCGATGATCGGCCGCGCCGACTCGTCGCGCAGCGCGTAGTAGATGCGTGGCATCACCGGGAAGTGGAACGCCATGTGGCACTCGGGGTCGTCGTCGCTGCCGAAGTACTCGACGACGTCCTTGGGCCACTGGTTGGCCTCGGCGAGCATGATCCGGCCGGGGTACTCGTCGTCGACCATCGACCGCAGCCGGCGCAGGAAGGCGTGGGTCGCGGGGAGGTTCTCGCAGTTCGTGCCTTCCTCCTCGAACAGGTACGGCACGGCGTCGAGCCGGAAGCCGTCGATGCCGAGGTCCATCCAGAACCGCACGACGTCGAACATCGCGTCCTGCACCGCGGGGTTCTCGAAGTTCAGGTCGGGCTGGTGGCTGAAGAAGCGGTGCCAGAAGAACTGACGGCGCACCGGGTCGAAGGTCCAGTTGCTCGTCTCGGTGTCGACGAAGATGATGCGCGCGTCCTCGTAGCGGTCGTCGGTGTCGCTCCAGACGTAGAAGTCGCCGTACGGGCCGGTGGGGTCCGAGCGGCTGGCCTGGAACCACGGGTGCTGGTCGCTGGTGTGGTTCATGACCAGGTCGACGATGACGCGCAGGCCGCGCGCGTGGGCCTGGCTCACGAGCTCGGTGAAGTCCGGCAGCGTGCCGAACTCCGGCAGGACCGAGCAGTAGTCGGCGACGTCGTACCCGCCGTCGCGCAGCGGTGAGGCGTAGAACGGCGGCAGCCACAGGCAGTCGACGCCGAGCCACTGCAGGTAGTCCAGCTTGCTGATCAGGCCCGTGAAGTCACCGGAGCCCGACCCGTTGGAGTCGGAGAAGCCCCGCACCAGCACCTCGTAGAAGACGGCCTTCTTGTGCCAGTTGGGGTCGTGCCGCAGCCCGGCCCCGGGCAGGTTCAGCCCCTCCACGTCACATCCCCCTCACGTGGACGATGTGGACGGGTTCGACGTGAGGGTCCAGGCGCGCGTAGACGTGCTCGCCCCAGTGCCAGGTCTGTCCGGTGACGAGGTCGTGAGCCACGAATCCGTCCTGCCAGTCGAGCCCGAGCGCGGGCATGTCGAGGTGGGCCATGGTCTCGCGCGCACCGTGGGGGTCCAGGTTCGCGAGGACCACGATGGTGTCCTCGCGGCCGGTGGGCGACTGCGCGGCGGTCAGCCGCTTGCTGAAGCAGAGGACGCTGTCGTCGTCGGTGGGATGGAACGTGATGTTGCGAAGCCGTTGCAGCGCAGGGTGCGCACGTCGGATCTCGTTGAGCCGGGTGAGCCACGGCGCGAGGCTCGAGCCGTCCTTGAGGGCAGCGTCCCAGTCGCGGGCCTTGAACTCGTACTTCTCGTTGTCGATCTGCTCCTCGACGCCCGGGCGCGCGACGTTCTCGACGAGCTCGTAGCCGCTGTAGATGCCGTACGTCGGCACCATGGTCGCGGCGAGCGCGGCGCGCAGCCGGAACGCCGGGCGGCCGCCGTACTGCATGTACGGCGTCAGGATGTCGTGCGTCGTCGGCCAGAAGCTCGGCCGCATGTAGTCCGCCGCCTCGCCCGACAGCTCGGTGAGGTACTCGGTGAGCTCCTCCTTGGTGTGCCGCCAGGTGAAGTACGTGTAGGACTGCTGGAAGCCGACCTTGGCCAGGGTGTGCATCATCGCCGGCCGCGTGAACGCCTCCGCCAGGAACACCACGTCAGGATGGCTGCGGTTGACCTCGGCGATCAGCCACTCCCAGAACTCGACCGGCTTGGTGTGCGGGTTGTCGACGCGAAAGAGCGTGACCCCGTGCTCGACCCACTTCAGGACGACGCGCAGCACCTCGGCGTAGATGCCCTTCGGGTCGTTGTCGAAGTTGAGCGGGTAGATGTCCTGGTACTTCTTGGGCGGGTTCTCGGCGTAGGCGATCGACCCGTCGGCGCGCGTGGTGAACCACTCGGGGTGCTCGGTGACCCAGGGGTGGTCCGGCGAGCACTGCAGGGCGAGGTCGAGCGCGACCTCCAGGCCCACGCGGCGCGCCTCGGCGACGAACGCGTCCCAGTCGTCGAACGTGCCGAGGCTCGGCTCGATGGCGTCGTGACCGCCGTCGGGCGATCCGATCGCGTAGGGGGAGCCCGGGTCCTCGGGACGCGGGTCCATCGTGTTGTTGCGCCCCTTGCGGTTCGTCGTGCCGATCGGGTGCACCGGCGTCACGTACGCGACGTCGAAGCCCATGTCGGCGATGGCCTCGAGCCGCTGCGCCGCGGTGCGCAGCGTGCCCGTCGTCCACGTCTCGGTGGCCGGGTCGTACGTCGCCCCCTCCGAGCGGGGGAAGAACTCGTACCACGCGCCGACCAGGGCCCGCTCGCGCTGCACCCGCAGCACGTGGTCGGCGCTCGAGGTGACCATCTCGCGCACGGGGTCGGCAGCCAGCGCCGCGTGCACCGCGGGTGAGGTGCCGGCGGCCAGGCGCGCCTGCGGCGGACGCGTCGTGTCGCGCAGCCCGGTGACGGCGTCCCGCAGCGCCTTGGCGTGCGGAGCGGCTCGGCCAGGCACCGTCGACGCGCGCTCGAGCAGCAGCGCGCCCTCGGTCAGCATCAGCTCGGTGTCGACGTCCGCGGCCACCTTGATCACGGCGTCGTGCTCCCACGTGCCGTAGGGGTCCGACCAGCCCTCGACACGGAAGGTCCAGTCGCCTTCCCGGTCGGGCACGACGTCGGCTCCCCACAGGTCCAGGCCGGCGTCGAGCAACGTCATCCGCTGTCGCGGGCGCTCGACGCCGTCGGGCGCGACGAGGACGACGCTCGCGGCCACGGCGTCGTGGCCCTCTCGGAACACCGTGGCGCGAACCGGCACGGCTTCGCCGACGACGGCGCGGGCAGGCCAGCGGCCACCGTCGACGCAGGGCGAGACGGAGAGGACGGGGATGCGACCGATCACCGCGCCGACGCTACCGAGGACCGCTGGCCCGTGCACTCCCGGTCACCGTTCGTCCGCGCCGCGCCCGCCGGACTGCATCGGGCTGCGGCATCTGCAACGATTTGCAGAGAACCGCAAGAAGTTGACCAACGGTGTCAGATCTACGGCGCAGGGGGGCTACGCTCTCCCGTCGTGAGAGCCATCCGCCGATTCAGCGTCCGCACCGTCCTGCCCGAGCCCATCGCCGCCCTGGGCGACCTCGCGAGCAACCTCCGATGGTCCTGGCACGCACCCACCCGCGAGCTGTTCGCCGACCTGGACCCCCGGCGATGGGAGGCCGTCCGCCACGACCCGGTGGCGCTGCTGGGCGACCTGCCGCCTGAGCGGCTCGCCGAGCTCTCCGACGACCAGGTGTTCGTGGCGCGCGTCGACGCCGCCGCAGCCGACCTCGCCGAGTACCTCGAGCAGCCGCGCTGGTTCCAGGCCCAGGACGCCGGCGAGGCGGGCCTGCCCCGCTCGATCGCGTACTTCTCCGCCGAGTTCGGCATCACCGCCGTGCTGCCGCAGTACTCCGGCGGCCTCGGCATCCTCGCGGGCGACCACCTCAAGGCGGCGTCCGACCTCGGCGTCCCGATCGTGGGCGTCGGTCTGTTCTACAAGACCGGCTACTTCAAGCAGTCGCTCTCGCGTGAGGGCTGGCAGCAGGAGACCTACCCGGTGCTCGACCCCGACGGCTTGCCGCTCGCGCTGCTGCGCGAGGAGGACGGCACCCCGTGCGAGGTCGTCGTCGACCTGCCGGGTGGTCGCCGGCTCGTCGCGCACGTGTGGAAGGCCCAGGTCGGCCGCGTCCCGCTGCTGCTGCTCGACTCCGACACCCAGGCCAACGACGAGGCCGCCCGGGGCATCACCGACCGCCTCTACGGCGGCTCCGGTGAGCACCGCCTCCAGCAGGAGATGCTGCTCGGCATCGGCGGCGTGCGCGCCCTGCGGCTGTGGTCGCGCCTCACCGGCGCCCCCGCACCGGACGTCTACCACGCCAACGAGGGCCACGCCGGCTTCCTGGGGATCGAGCGGATCCGCGAGCTCGTCGGCGCCGAGGGGATGACGTTCGACGAGGCGCTCGAGGCCGTCCGCGCCGCCACGGTCTTCACGACGCACACGCCGGTGCCGGCCGGGATCGACCGCTTCGGCACCGACCAGATCGAGACCTACTTCGGCGGCGACAACGCCCTGCCCGGGGTGCCGGTCGAGCGCATCCTCGCCATCGGCGCCGAGGACTACCCCGGCGGTGAGGCCGGCGTCTTCAACATGGCCGTCATGGGCCTGCGCCTCGGCGGTCGCGCCAACGGCGTGTCCGAGCTGCACGGGCAGGTGAGCCGGCACATGTTCGACGGTCTGTGGCCGGGCTTCGACGACCGCGAGGTGCCGATCAGCTCGATCACCAACGGCGTCCACGCACCCACCTGGGTCGACCACCGCGTCTTCGAGCTGGCCGAGAAGCACCTGGGGCACCGGCTCGGCACCGACGCCGGCGTCTGGGACGACGTCCCGCTGGTGCCGCGCGAGGAGATCTGGGCGGTGCGCCGCGAGATGCGCGCCCAGCTGGTCGTCGAGGCCCGACGCCGGCTGCGGTCGGCCTGGCTGCGTCGCGGCGCCAGCAGCGCCGAGCTCGGCTGGGTCGACTCCGTGCTCGACCCCGACGTGCTCACCATCGGGTTCGCCCGCCGCGTGCCGACGTACAAGCGGCTCACCCTGATGCTGCGCGACCCCGAGCGGCTCAAGGCCCTGCTGCTGCACCCGCAGCGGCCGATCCAGCTCGTCATCGCCGGCAAGTCGCACCCCGCCGACGACAAGGGCAAGTCGCTGATCCAGCAGATGGTGCGCTTCGCCGACGACCCCGAGGTCCGCCACCGGATCGTGTTCCTGCCCAACTACGACATCGCCATGGCGCAGTACCTCTACCCCGGCTGCGACGTCTGGCTCAACAACCCGCTGCGGCCGTTCGAGGCCTGCGGGACGTCGGGCATGAAGTCGGCCCTCAACGGTGGTCTCAACCTGTCCATCCTCGACGGCTGGTGGGACGAGTGGTTCGACGGCGAGAACGGCTGGGCGATCCCCACCGCGGACGGCGTCGAGGACCCCGACCACCGCGACGACCTCGAGGCCGCCGCGCTCTACGACCTCATCGAGGGCCAGGTCGCGCCGCGGTTCTACGACCGTGAGGAGTCCGGCGTCCCCGGCCGCTGGATGGAGATGGTGAGCCACACCTTCCGCTCGCTGGGGCCGAAGGTGCTCGCCTCCCGCATGGTCAAGGACTACGTCGAGCAGCTCTACACGCCGGCGGCGCGCGCCGGGTGGGCGCTGGACGGGCCCGGCTACGCGGGCGCCCGCGAGCTCGCCACCTGGAAGTCGCGCGTGCGCTCGGCCTGGGAGTCCGTGCGGGTCGACCACGTGGAGTCCTCGGGCGTCAGCGACTCCCCGCAGGTGGGCGACGTGCTGTCGGTGCGGGCCTTCGTCTCCTTGGACGGGCTCGACGCGCAGGACGTGCAGGTGCAGGTGGTCCACGGCCGCGTCTCGCACCAGGACGAGCTCACCGACACCCGCGTCGTCACGCTCCAGCACGCCGAGACCTACGAGGGCGGCCGGCACCGTTTCGAGGGCGACATCAAGCTCGCGCGCACCGGTGCGTTCGGGTACGCCGTTCGGGTGCTGCCGAACCACCGCGGTCTCGCGTCACCGGCTGACCTGGGCCTGGTCGTCAACGCCTGACCCCGGGGTCGGGCTGGCGTAGCCGTCAGAGCGCGCGGTAGAGGCGCAGGGACGACGCGGCCACGCGCTGGACGCCGCTCACTGGCTCGGCGCAGGGCCTCGGGCGCTCCTGCGCGCTGTCCCACAGCAGCTCGTACGACCCCGCCCACGGCGGCCCGGGCAGCGTGATGTCGGCGTGGTGCGCGGTGCCGCACAGCACCAGCAGCAGTGACTCACCGTCCACCGGCTCGCCGTGCAGGAACGCCTGGAGCACCCGGGCGTACGGGTCGTGCCAGCGGGCGTCGTCCATCTGCTGGCCGTCCGCGGCGAACCAGGCGAGGTCGAGCGTGCCGTCGGCGTGCGGCGGTCGCTCGCCGAAGAACCGCCGTTGGCGCAGCGCCGGGTGCTCGGCGCGAAGCCGCAGCAGGTACCGGGTCGTCTCGAGCAGGTCCTGCTGCCAGGGCTGGAGGTCCCAGTCGAGCCAGGACGTCTCGTCGTCGCGCGTTGTAGGCGTTGTTGTTGCCGCCCTGGGTGCGACCGAGCTCGTCGCCGGCAGCGAGCATCGGCACGCCCGTCGACAGCAGCAGGGTGCCCAGCAGGCTCCGGATCGAGCGCCGTCGTGCGGCGACGACGGCGGGGACCTCGCTGTCTCCCTCGACCCCGTGGTTCCACGAGCGGTTGTCGTCGTGGCCGTCGCGGTTGCCCTCGCCGTTGGCCTCGTTGTGCTTGCGCTCGTAGGCCGTCGTGTCGGCCACGGTGAAGCCGTCGTGCGCGGCCAGGTAGTTGACCGACGCGAGCGGGCCGCGGTCGCCGACCCCGAACAGGTCCTGCGAGCCGGACAGACGGGTGGCGAGCTCTCGGACGCCGTGGCCCGGCTCGCCGCGCGCGGCTCGGGCGGCGTCCGCGAGCCAGAAGGTGCGCACCGTGTCGCGGAAGCGGTCGTTCCACTCCGCCATCGGCGGTGGGAACTGGCCGGTGCGCCAGCCGTGGGGGCCGACGTCCCAGGGCTCGGCGACGAGCTTCAGGCGGGACAGCACCGGGTCGGTGCGCAGCGCGACCAGGAACGGGTGGTCGGGGTCGAACGCGTCGTCGCGACCGCGGGCCAACGCCGTCGCCAGGTCGAAGCGGAAGCCGTCGACGTGCACCTGCTCTGCCCAGTAGCGCAACGAGTCCAGCGCGAGCTGCACGGCGCGGGGGTGGCACAGGTCGAGGGTGTTGCCGCAGCCGGTCACGTCGACGTCGCGGCCGTTGTCGTCGAGTCGGTAGTAGGCCTGGTTGTCGAGGCCGCGCCAGGACAGCGTCGCGCCCTCGCGGCCCTGCTCGGCGGTGTGGTTGTAGACGACGTCGAGCACGACCTCCAGGCCGGCCTGGTGCAGCAGGCGCACCATGCCCTTCACCTCGCGCAGCACCGCAGCAGGGTCAGCGACGCTCGCGTACGCCGCGTGCGGCGCGAAGAACGACAACGTGTTGTATCCCCAGTAGTTGCGGGCGCCTCGACGGGCGAGGGCCGGCTCGTGGGTGAACGCGTGCACGGGCAGCAGCTCGACCGTGGTGACGCCGAGCGAGGTCAGGTGCTCGACCGTCGCGGGGTGGGCGAGGCCGGCGTAGGTGCCGCGCAGGTGCTCAGGTACGCCGGGCAGGCGCTGGGTCAACCCTCGCACGTGCGCCTCGTAGACCACGGTCTGCGACCACGGCACGTCCGGACGCCGGTCGTCACCCCAGTCGAAGCCGTCCGCGAGCACCACCGAGCGGGGCACGAACGGCGCGGAGTCGCGGTCGTCACGCACGTCGGGGTCGCCGGTCAGGTCGCCGCCCACGGCGTGGCCGAAGACCTCCGGCCGCCAGCCGACACGTCACCGCTGACGCCGCGCGCGTAGGGATCCAGCAGCAGCTTGGCGGGGTTGTGCCGCAAGCCCTTCGAGGGCTCCCACGGGCCGTGCACCCGCAGCCCGTAGTGGTCGCCGTCCGCGATCCCCGGCACGAAGCCGTAGTGCACGCCGTGGGCCCGCAGCGGCAGCTCGACCCGGCGCTCGTCGGCGTCAGCAGCGCCCGGGGCCGACAGGCACACCTCGACGGCGTCGGCGTGCCCGGCGTACACGGCGACGTCGGCACCACCGTCACGGAGAGCGACGCCGAGCGGCGGCGGTGAGTCGGGGCCCGGGAGGTGCGTCGTCACGCGAGCAGTCTCGCGCACCAGCCGACGGAATCGGCTGCGGGGGAGGGGTGTTGTCGCAGGCATGCCACTTCAGGGAACCTACGAGCCCAGCCCCGAGCAGTGGGTGCGCGACCAGGTCGAGCAGTTCGAGCGGTCGGACGGCACCGAGGCGAACACGCTGCGGGGCGTCCCGATCATCGTGCTGACCAGCCGCGGCGCACGCTCTGGCCGGCTGCGCAAGACGCCGCTGATGCGCGTCGAGCACGACGGCCGGTACGCCGTCGTCGCCTCCAAGGGCGGCGCCCCGTCGCACCCGGTCTGGTACCACAACCTGGCCGCCGACCCGCGGGTCGAGCTGCAGGACGGTGCCGTCCGGCAGGACATGGTCGCCCGCGAGCTCGACGACGACGAGCGCGCGCTGTGGTGGGACCGCGCCGTGCAGGTGTGGCCGGACTACGCGCAGTACCAGACCAAGACCGACCGGCTGATCCCGCTGTTCGTGCTCGAGCCGGCACAGCACACGGGCTGAGCCAGCGCTGAGGCAGCGCTGAGCCGGCCTCGTCAGACGACCAGCACGATCTTCCCGGCCGGGTGGCCACCGAGCTGCAGCTCGTGGGCCTCGCGCGCCTGCTCGAGCGGCAGCTCAGCGGCCACCACCACCCGCAGGTCACCGCGTCCGGCCCGCGCGGCGAGGTCCGTGCGGGCGGCCATCCGGACGTCCTCACCGGCGTCCGCGCCCGGGCCGCTGCCGAGCAGGCGGATGCCCGCCTCGCCGCCTCGGTCGAACGCCGCGATGCTCGCGATGCGGCGACGGTCGGGCACGAGCTCGACCGAGACGTCGACCGCCTCGTCCGTGCCGACCGTGTCGATGGCCACGTCGACCCCCATGGGTGCGAGCTCGCGCACCCGCTCGGCCAGCCCCGGCCCGTACGTCACCGGGGTGGCGCCGAGCTCGCGCAGCAGGTCGTGCGAGCTCTGCCCGGCGGTGCCGATCACCGTGGCGCCGCGAGCCACCGCCAGCTGCACGGCCATGAGCCCCACGCCGCCGCTCGCGCCGTGCACGAGCACCGTGTCGCCCTCGTGCACGCCGGTGGCCTCCACCGTGTGGGTCGCGGTGGTGCCGGCGAGCATCAGCCCGGCGGCGGGCGACCAGCCGAGCGACGGCGGCTTCGGCACGACGGCCCTCGCGCGCGCGAGCAGGACGTCGGTGTAGGCCCCGGCGACCCGGAAGGCGATCACCTCGTCACCGACTCGCACCGGCCCGGCCGGTCCCACGGCGTCCGGCCCGACGGCGGTCACCACGCCGGCCGCCTCGTACCCCAGCCGCAGCGGCAGCTTGGCGGGGTCGGTGCCCCACTGGCCGCTGTACGACTTGACGTCAGCGGGGTTGACCCCCGCGGCGCGCACCTCGATCAGCACCTCGCCCGGCCCGGGTGCGCGGGTCGGCTCCTCGAGGAGCGTGAGGACGCTCGGCGGACCGTACCCGGCAGCGACGACGGAGCGACTCATGCCCCCGCAACCGGCTGCCCGGCACGATCATTCCGAGCGTCCGGGGGTCAGACCCCCGCCTCGGCCGCCGTCTGCAGGGCGTCGGTGCGCGGCTCGGGGTGCGCGGGCTCGGGGGCGCTGTGGGTGCGCAGCGCGACCTCGCGGACGAAGAACAGCACGAGGGTGCCCAGGGCGACGGCCGGGACGGCCACGAGGAAGACGCGGTCGAGTCCGAGCGTGAACGCCTCGCGGACGGCGTCCCTGATGGGCCCGGGAAGGCCGGCCACGGCGTCCGGCGTACCGAGCGTCCCGGCGCCGGCCATCGCCTTGGCCGGCACCCCGGCGGCTCGCAGCAGGCCCGGCAGCGTGTCGTGGAGCCGGCTGGTCAGCAGCGCACCGAACACCGCGATGCCGACGGCGCCGCCCATCGAGCGGAAGAAGTTCGCCGAGCTCGTGGCGATGCCGATGTCGCGCGGCTGGGCGGCGTTCTGCACGGCGAGGACCAGCACCTGCATGGTCATGCCGAGGCCCAGGCCGAGCAGCGCGATGTCGAGGCTGACGACGACCAGCGACGTGCCCGCGTGGATCTGCGAGAGCAGCGCGAGCGCCGCGGCCATGAGGACGGTGCCGACGACCGGGTAGGCCTTCCATCGGCCCGTGGCGGTGATCCGCTTGCCGCTCACCATCGAGGTGGCGAGCATCGTGGCCACCATGGGCAAGGTCAGCAGGCCGCTGGCGGTCGGCGACTCGCCCTTGACGATCTGGAAGTACTGCGGCAGGTAGATCATGACGCCGAAGAGGGCCACGCCCACGAGGAAGCCGGCCACGCTGGTCAGGGTGAAGGTGCGCTCGCGGAACAGCCGCGGCGGAAGGATCGGGTCGATCGCACGGCGTTCGACGACGACGGCCACGACGAGCGCGACGACGCTGACGGCGAGGAACGCGACGGTCCAGCCGGACGACCAGGCGAACTCCTTGCCGCCGAGCGAGAGCCACACGATGAGGCTGGACGCCGAGAAGGTGAGCGCCGCCGCCCCGGCCCAGTCGATGGTCACGTCCGTCCGCCGCGTCGTCACCTTGAGCACTCGCTGGATGACGATCAGGGCGGCGACCGCGAAGGGGATGCCGACGTAGAAGCACCAGCGCCAGCCGGGGCCGTCGACGAGGAAGCCACCGATCAGCGGCCCGGCCACGGTGGCCACACCGAAGGACGCGCCCAGGTAGCCGGAGTACCGGCCGCGCTCACGCGGGCTGACGATGTCGGCCATGATCGCCTGCGCGAGCGCCTGCATGCCGCCGACGCCGACGCCCTGCAACGCCCGGGCCGCGATGAGCTCGGGCATGTTCTGCGCCATGCCCGCCAGCGCGGAGGCGACGACGTAGACGACGATCGCGAGCTGGAAGAGGCGCTTGCGACCGTAGAGATCAGACAGCTTGCCCCACAACGGGATCGAGACCGTCATCGTCAAGATGGTGGCGGTCGCGACCCAGGCGAGCTGGTCCTGGCCACCGAGCTCACCGACGATCGTCGGCAGCGCCGTGCCGACGACGGTCGCCGACAGGGACGAGACGAACAGCGCGAGCAGCAGGCCCCACAGCACCTCCATCACCTGGCGGTGGGGGAGGTAGCCGGTCGGGCGCGGCGAGGTGGTGACGGGCTGAGAGGTCATGCGGTACGGGACTCCTGGGTCGTGGCGTGGTGGTGCTGCTGGTGGTGGTGTGCGTGCGCCTCGGGGGCCTCGTGGCGGTGCGCGGCCGCGGCGAGCCCGTCGCTGAGCCGGCTGAGGACCCGGACGGCGTCCTCGAGCTCGGCGGGCGACCAGTCGGCGACGGCGTGGGCGAGGTCAGCCCGATGGCTCGTGCGGGACGCGGCGAGCCGGGCCCGACCGTCCGGTGACAGCGAGACGACCTGCGCTCGTCCGTCATCGGGGTCCGCCGTGCGCTCGACGAGCCCTCGCTCGACCAGTGCGGACAGCTGGCGGCTGACCGTGGACTTGTCGAGGCCCAGCGCGTCGGCGAGCTCGCACGCGTGCGTCGCGCCGAGCCGGTCGGCCGCGACGACGAGGGTGTAGCCGCTCTCGTCGAGGCCGGGGGACAGCGTGTCGGCGGTGCGGCGACCGGCCCGGCGCGCGGTGCGGGCGAGGCGGAGGAGCGCGCGTTCGAGCTCGACGGTCGAGTGCATAGCGAAACTATACGAGCATCTAGTTGGCCGATGCAACTTTCTGCGCGTGCGGCGGTCGCTCCGGACGAGGTCAGCCCGCTCGCCGACTACCGTGGAGACCATGACCGACCCGACCGCCCTTCCCGACTTCCCGCCGCCGCCGGGCGAGCACCCGCTGCGCGGGCGGGTGCTGGACGTGCTGTTCGACGAGGGCTACCGACCGGACATCGACGCCGACGGCGACGTCGCGCTGAAGGTGCAGGGCCAGCAGCTCTACATCCGCTGCACCGAGGGCGAGATCACCGTCCTGCGGGTCTTCGGCCAGTGGCGGCTCGGCGACGTCGTCCCCGACGACGAGCTCGCCCTGCTGCGCGCCTGCAACGCGGTCTCCTCGCGCCTGTCGGTCGTGAAGACCACGCTGGGGGAGGGCATCCTCGTCGTCTCCGCCGACCACGTGGTCACCCCCGGCACCCCGCTGCAGGTCGTCGTCACGTCCTCGCTCGAGCTCGTGCTCACCGCAGTCAACCTGTGGCACGAGAGCCTCGGCGGGGGCGCGGCCACCGACGGCTAGGCTCGCTCGCGACCGCGGGCCGAGCACCAGGCCCGAAGGACCCGACCGCGGCCCGCGTGGCCCAGCACAGGAGGTAGACCGTGGGCGAGTTCGTCCGGCTCGACGTTGACGGCGGCATCGGCACGATCCGGCTCGAGCGGCCGCCGATGAACGCCCTGGACGCGCAGGTCCAGGACGAGATCGGCGCGGCCGCCCGCGAGGCCGCCGAGCGCCGCGACGTCAGCGCGGTCGTGGTCTACGGCGGTGACAAGGTCTTCGCCGCGGGCGCGGACATCAAGCAGATGCAGGCCATGAGCTACACCGACATGGTCGACCGGTCGGCCGCCCTTCAGTCCTCCCTCGGTGCCGTCGCCCGCATCCCCAAGCCGACGGTCGCCGCCATCACCGGCTACGCGCTCGGCGGTGGCCTGGAGCTGGCGCTGTGCTGCGACTTCCGGGTGTGCGGCGACAACGTGAAGGTGGGCCAGCCGGAGATCCTGCTCGGCGTCATCCCGGGAGCAGGCGGCACGCAGCGGCTGCCGCGGCTCATCGGCGTCGCGAAGGCCAAGGACCTCATCTACTCCGGGCGCTTCGTCGGCGCGGACGAGGCGCTCGCCCTCGGGCTGGTCGACCAGGTCGTCGCCCCGGACGGCGTCTACGAGGCGGCGCTCGCGATGGTCGGGCGGTACGTCGGCGGCCCCGCGTACGCGCTGCGTGCGGCGAAGGAAGCCATCGACCGGGGGATCGAGGCCGACCTCGACACTGGCCTGGAGATCGAGCGGATGCAGTTCAGCGCCCTGTTCGCCACGCGCGACCGCGAGATCGGGATGGAGTCGTTCGTGAAGGACGGCCCGGGCAAGGCTCGGTTCGAGGGACGCTGATGGCTTCGCCCCTGCCCGATCCCGTGCCCGGACCCGGGCCCGATCCCGTGCCGCGTCCGGCCGCGACGCCGGACGAGGTCGAGGCCGCCTGGAACGACACCAAGCTCGCCCAGGTGCTCTACCACGACTGGGAAGCCGGCACCTACGACGAGAAGTGGTCGATCTCGTTCGACGACCGCTGCATCGACTACGCCCGCGACCGGTTCGAGGCCGTCGCCGGCCGTTCGGGCTGGCCGTACGGCACCGCGCTGGAGGTGGGCGCCGGCACGGGCTTCTTCGCGCTGAACCTCAAGCAGGCCGGCGTCCTCGACGAGGTGCACGTCACCGACCTGTCGCCGGGGATGGTCGAGGCGGCCAAGCGCAACGCCGAGCACCTCGGGTTCACGGTCGAGGGGCGGGTCGCGGACGCCGAGCGGCTGCCCTACGACGACGACACCTTCGACGTCGTCGTGGGCCATGCCGTCATCCACCACATCCCCGACGTCGAGCTGGCCTTTCGCGAGATGCTGCGGGTCCTCAAGCCCGGTGGTCGTCTCGTCATCGCCGGCGAACCCACCACGATCGGCAACTGGTACGCGCGGCGCCTGGGACGCCTCACCTGGGAGGCCACCACCCGGCTGACCCACGTGAAGCCGTTGCGCGAGAAGTGGTCGAGGTCGCGTGAGGAGCTCGACGAGTCCTCGCGGGCCGCTGCGCTCGAGTGGGTCGTCGACCTGCACACCTTCGACCCCGACGAGCTGGCGCGCACGGTGCTGCGTGCGGGCGCGGTCGACGTCCGCACCGTCACCGAGGAGCTCACCGCGGCGTTCGTCGGGTGGCCGGTGCGCACGATCGAGGCGGCGGTCAACCCGGAGGCGCTCGGGCTGCGGTGGGCCCGCTTCGCCTTCGGCTCGTGGCGTCGGCTGTCCGCGCTCGACCGGCTGCTGGGCAAGGTCGTCCCGGGCCGGTTCTTCTACAACGTCGGCGTCACCGGCACCAAGCCGTAGGCGGCGGGCGTGGGGTTCAGCGGGCCGGTGCCGGGCGGCGTCCTGGGTGCTTGGCTGGTGCGGCTGCGCGACGGCCGCGACCCGCGGCAGGCGCGGTTCGTCACGCGCGACAGCCTGCGCTGGGTCGTCCGGCACCGAGCGTTCACGCCCTGGTACCTCGTGCGGTACTGGCGGCTCCTGGCCCTCAGGCTGCGGCGCCCGGACGTCGTCGTGCGGGGCATGGTGTTCCTCGGGCGGGGTGTCGAGGTGACCGCGCGGCCCGGGTACGGGCGGGTGGTGCTCGGCCGGTGGGTGCACCTCGGCGACGGCAACCGGCTGCGCGCCCACGAGGGCACGCTCACGATCGGCGACAAGTGCGTGCTCGGTCGCGAGAACACGGTGAACTGCTATCTCGACGTCGAGCTCGGCGCCCAGTGCATCGTGTCGGACTGGGTGTACGTCGGCGACTTCGACCACGTCACCGACGACGTCCACCTGCCGATCAAGGACCAGGGCATCGCGAAGTCCCCGGTGCGGATCGGGCCCGACGTGTGGATCGGCGTCAAGGCGAGTGTGCTGCGGGGCACGAGCGTCGGGCGCGGCAGCGTGCTCGCGGCGCACACGGTCGCCCGCGGGGAGTACCCCGAGCTGTCGGTCGTCGCCGGCGTGCCGGGGCGGGTGGTCCGAGACCGCGCGGCGCAGTACGAGGCGCAGGCGGCCCGCCGTGCGGCGCTCGCGGACATGGCGCGCAAGCACCACGCTGCCGGCGGGGGATGAGTCGGTTCGTCCACAGGTGTTCGTCCACAGGTTGACGCTGTCACCTTGGTTGTCCACAGATCGGTTGCGGGACAGGCACTGTGTCGGTTGCCGCGGCTAGGGTTGACGCATGACGAACCGGGTGGACGGCGGCAGCGGGCACCCGCTGGACGGCGCGCTGTCCGCCCTGGCCGACGCCCTCGACCAGCTCGCCGACCTCGAGCTGTGGCAGCTGTCCGAGGCCCAGCTGCGCCAGGCCGCCGCCGGCCTCGACCGCGCCGGCCTGCTCAGCCAGGCCCAGCAGGTCCGGCTGCTGGGTGAGGTCGACGCGCGGGGGCTGCCGGGCCAGGACGGCACCGGCTCCCCGGCCGGCTGGTTGCGTTCGGTGGTCCCGACGATGCGCCCGGCCGAAGCAAGCGGGCTCGGTAAGCGGGCCGAGCGGCTCTACCGCTCGACGTTGGCGCGCCGACCTCGGCCCGACCCGGGAGGCGGTGGAGGCCGGGCGGGTGCGCCCGGCCAGGAACGCGTCATCAGCCAGACCATCGAACAGCTCTCCCCACCGACCGTGCCGGTCGACGGCCCGCACGCCATCGACCCCCAGGACGTGGCGAGGGCTCAGACCACCCTGGTCAGCGAAGCGGCCCGGTTCGCGGCGACCGAC
Source organism: uncultured Actinomycetota bacterium (assembly GCA_963816695.1). GTDB lineage: Bacteria > Actinomycetota > Actinomycetes > Actinomycetales > Angustibacteraceae > Angustibacter. Next base: position 265,651 of record CAWFLV010000001.1, on the reverse strand, counting down.
CTGGCCAAGCTCGCCGTCGCGGTCCGCCACCACCTCGACCCCGCCGCCGACGACCGCCTCGCCCGCGACGAGGCCGCCCAGCAGCGCCAGCGCACCCTGACCGTGGCCACCGAGGCCTCCGGCATGGTGTTCCTGCAGGGCTCGCTGACCCCGGAGTGCGGGGCCGCGCTACGCACCGCCATCGACGCCTGGTCCGCCCCACAGCCCGCCGCCGACGGCACCCCCGACCCCCGCACCGGTGGCCAACGCCGCCACGACGCCCTGCACCACCTCGCCGACACCGCCCTCGCCAACGGCGAGGTCCCCACCACCCACGGCTCCCCCGCCAAGATCATCGTCAGAGTCGACCTGGAGACCCTGGCCACCGCACTGACCCCACCAGGTCCAGCAGGCGATGCCGGCGACCCGGCGAGTGCACGCGATGCGGGCGGTGCGGGGAGTGCAGATGCTGCAGGCGGGCCGGAGGCTGCCCGGCAGCCGACGTCAGGCGAGCCCTGGCGAGCAGTCGGCCGAGGGCAGCCTCCGACCCGCCACCCCAGCCCACCAGAACTGGCCGACGGCACCCCCCTCTCCCGTCAGACGCTGGCCCGCCTCGCCTGCACCGCCGACCTCGTCCCCATCCTGATCGACGAGCTCGGCAACCCCCTGGACGTCGGGCGCACCCACCGCCTGTTCACCCCCAAACAACACACCGCCCTGACCGAACGCGACCGCCACTGCACCTGGCCCGGCTGCACCGCCCCCGCCGCCTGGACCGACGCCCACCACCTGACCCCCTGGCACGCAGGCGGACGCACCGACCTGACCAACGCCGCCCTCCTCTGCGGACGCCACCACCGCCACGTCCACGCCACCGGCACCACCGGACGCGTCATCGACGGCCGCGTCGTCTGGGACACCACCCCGAGCAGCCGTCACGCGGGGGAGCCCACGGCCGGCGAGCGAGTCGGCCACCCAAGCCAGCCATCACCAGCCACCCCACCGGTCATCGACCACCTGCTCCGCCGCTGGGTCCTTCACCGACGCCAGTGAGCGGTCCCAGCACCGCGCCCTTGGCCACGCTGGTCGCTCCCTTGGCAACCTCAACGCCGAGTCAGAGGGCGTACACGCGCCCCACATGCCGCGCGACGTCGTCCCACGTGCGCGACGCCGCGTGCCAGCGGCCTGCGCGACCCAGCTAGCCCTGCGCCACAAGGGATCGACCATCGAGGGACCCGAACGGCCCGTCCTGCCGGCGTTGCCCGAGCGCCTCCCGGGTCGCGCCGTCGTCGGCGCGCTCCACGAGCTCCGCGAGCCGGTGGAAGGCAGCGCGGTGGTCGTCGGCGCGGCGCCAGGCGTAGTGCGCGGCCTGGTCGCGGCTGACCATGAAGGCCCAGTCGCTCGAGAGCGTCAGCAGCGCCTGCCGGGCGAGCTGGTCGAGATCCGGACGGCGTACGCCCAGCCGGCCACCCGAGCGCTCGGCCTCGATGACGTTGAGCAGCCTGCGCTGCACCCAGAAGGACTCGTCCACCATCGGGCGCACGGCCTCACCGGCCCAGACCCGGAAGTCCTTTCCGGCTCCCCAGGATCCGGCCGGCAGGTCGACCCGGCCGCGGACGGCGCCGTCCTGGATCGCCTGTCGCACGGTGGTCACGTGGACGCCTGCCTCCGGCAGCAGCCGCAGCACTCGCGCCAGGAACGCCGGCCCCTCGTGCCACCAGTGCCCGAAGAGCTCGGTGTCGTAGGCGGCGACGACGAGCCCGGGGCGACCGTCGCGCCCCGCGACGTCGAGGAGTCGCTGCCGCACGTGGGTGACGAAGTCCAGCGCGTCGCGCTCGACGGCGGCTGCCGCTCGGGCCGGCTCGTAGGGCAGCTTGGAGTGCGTCGGGACCCCCGTGCCGGTGACGCGGAACGGCCGGGCCCCGGACGGGTGGTCGAGGGCGTGGAAGTCGCGGTAGTCGGGCCCGCTGGGGTAGCCGGTGCGCGAGCTCCAGATGCGGTCGGTCACCGACAGGTCGCGGCCGACCACGACGACCTCGCTGCTGCCGACCCGCCACGCCCCGGCGGTCGCTCGCCCGGCGGTGGTCAGGGCCGCCTCGTCAGCCACGAAGTGCGTCACCCCGCACTCGGTGTACAGCCGCTCCAGGCCGGGGGAGTAGCCGCACTCCGGTGCCCAGATGCCTCCCGTCGTCCGACCGGTGCGCAGGCGCGCGTCGTCCAGGCCGACCTGCAGGGCCAGCCGCGCGACGGGCGGCTCCAGCAGGGGCAGGAACGGGTGAGTGGCCGGGCCGCCGAGCAGCTCGACGACACCGGCGTCGGCCAACGAGCGCAGCACCGGTGAGCCGCCGTGGCGCCACGTGGTGCCGGCGAGCTCCTGCGCGGCGCTCGCTGCCCGGAACTCCTCGCTCGCCAGCTCACGCAGGTGAGGGTCGCTGCGGCCCGCGAGCTCCTCCGCCCGCGCCTGCCAGAAGCCGAGCCAGGTGCGCAGACCGTCGAGGCAGTACGGGTCGTCGAGCTGGGCGGCGAGCACCGGCGTGACGCCGAGGGTCAGGACGTCGCGTCGGCCCTCGTCGCCGAGCTGCCGCAGCACCTGCACCAGCGGCAGGTACGAGCCCGCCCAGGCCTGGTAGAGCCACTCCTCGCCGACGGGCCACGAGCCGTGGTGGGCCAGCCACGGCAGGTGACTGTGCAGCACCAACGCGAACGAGCCCACCGGGCGGCCAGTGGTCACGACGCGACGCCCGGCCGGCGGGCCAGCACCAGCAGGTCCAGCGCGCCCTCGGCCCGGTCGCGCTGCACCACGAAGTCATCCGGCTGCACCGACCGGACGTCGGCCGCGAGCTGGTCCGCCCACCGGTCCGGTGCGGTGGCCAGCTGGGCGCCGGTGAACGACCCGTACCTGCGGTCGAGCGCGCGCAGCCGCTCGCCAGCGTGCACGCCGCCGAGGGAGACGACGTCGAGGTGGGCGGCGACCAGGTCGGCGAGCTCGGCGGCCTCCAGCTCCCGGACGTGGAACGGGTTGGCCGGGCGCTCGCCGCTGGCGAGGCCGGGCGAGAACGTCAGCCGGTTGGGTGTGGTCAGCGCGAGCCAGCCCCCTGGGCGCAGCACCCGTGCTGTCTGGGCGAGCAGCTCGTGCGGCGTCCAGATGTGCTCCACGACCTGGAGGCTGAGGACGGTGTCGACGCTGTCGTCGGCGAGCGGCAGGGCCACGAGGTTCGCCTGGGCGAAGGCCGCTGCGTCGCCGTAGCGCTCAGCCGCCCGGCGCACGGCCGCGCTGTCGTAGTCCAGACCCAGGACGCCGAGCGCACCGTCGGCGACGACGGCGCAGCCGTAGCCCTCACCGCAGCCGGCCTCCAGCACACGACGACCGCGGCACAGGTCGCGCAGCGACCGGTAGGCGGCAAGGTGCCGGGCGAACCAGTACGACTCGTGCCACACACCGGGCGCCGTGCGCTCGCCGGTGAGCTCCGGGGGAGGTGCCGCACGGCCCTCAGCGGTGTCGCTGATCGTCCTCACGCCTTCCGCTCGATGACCGGCCGCGGCGAATCTACTGCGACGGCCACCGCAGCACCTCACCTCGCGCGGGCGCAGGCCGCGTGTGACCGGGCTCACCGGCCCTGCGCTTGCCCTCACGTTACCCGCCGGTAACATCGTCGCAGAGATCCTGCGGGCCGGTCCGGTGGTGCCCCTCACGGCACCGCCTGGCAGTCTTGGCCCGGTTGCCGTCTAGCAGTGGAGGTCGAGGCCGTGAACGTCGTCGTGTGTGTGAAGTACGTGCCGGACGCGCAGGCCGAGCGCACCTTCGAGGAGGGTGACCACACCACTGACCGGGTCGGTGTCGACGGGCGGCTGTCCGAGCTCGACGAGTACGCCGTCGAGGCGGCGCTGAAGATCGTCGAGGCCGGTGAGGGTGAGGTCACCGTGGTGACGGTCGGGCCCGAGCAGGCGGCCGAGGCGGTGAAGAAGTCGCTGCAGATGGGTGCGCACGCCGGTGTGCACGTGCTGGACGACGCGATCGCCGGCTCGGACGCGGTCGGCACCTCGCTGGTGCTGGCCAAGGCGGTCGAGAAGCTGGGCGAGGCCGGCCAGGTCGACCTCGTGCTGACCGGGATGGCCTCGACGGACGGCACGATGAGCGTGGTGCCGGCGATGCTGGCCGAGCGCCTGGGTCTGCCGCAGGTGACCTACGCCAGTGAGCTGTCGGTCGATGGTGAGGCGGTGACGATCCGCCGTGACGGGGACGCCTCGACGCAGACCATCACCGCCTCGTTGCCGGCGCTGGTCAGCGTCACCGACCAGATCAACGAGCCGCGCTACCCCTCGTTCAAGGGGATCATGGCGGCCAAGAAGAAGCCGGTGCAGACCTGGGCGCTGTCCGACCTCGGGGTCGACGCCGGCGAGGTCGGCCTGGGCGCCGCCTGGACCGCCGTGGAGTCGGTGGCCGCCCGCCCGCCGCGCGAGCAGGGCCAGGTCGTCGCGGACGAGGGTGACGGCGGCACGAAGCTCGCCGAGTTCCTCGTCTCCCGCAAGTTCGTCTGAGCCCGCCGACCACCCTGCCGACCACGCAAGGAGCACTGCCATGAGCGAAGTCCTCGTGCTCGTCGACCACGTCGACGGTGCCGTGCGCAAGACCACCACCGAGCTGCTCACCATCGCCCGCCAGGTCGGCGAGCCGTCCGCCGTGTTCGTCGGTGCCGGCTTCGACGCCGCGCGCGAGACGCTGGCCGAGTACGGCGCGGCGAAGGTGTACCGCATCGAGTCCGCGGACGTCACCGACTACCTGGTGGCGCCCACCGCCGAGGCGCTGGCGCAGCTGGTCGAGCGCACCAGCCCGGCCGCGGTGCTGATCGCCTCCAGCGCCGAGGGCAAGGAGGTCGCGGCGCGGTTGGCGATCAAGACCGGCTCCGGGCTGATCACCGACGCCGTCGGCGTGGACGCCGACCTGACCACGACCCAGTCGGTGTTCGCCGGGTCGTACACCGTGCGCGCCAAGGTCACCCACGGCACGCCGATCATCACGGTGAAGCCGAACTCGGCCACCCCCGAGGCCGCCCCGGCCGCCGCGGCGGACGAGGCGTTCGAGCCCAGCGTCTCGGACGCCGCGAAGACCGCGCGCATCACCGAGACCAAGCCGCGGGAGAAGTCCGGGCGCCCCGAGCTCACCGAGGCCGCCATCGTCGTCTCCGGCGGCCGCGGCACCAACGGCGACTTCGGCCCGGTCGAGGCCTTCGCCGACGCCCTCGGTGCCGCCGTCGGCGCCTCGCGCGCCGCGGTCGACGCCGGGTGGTACCCGCACGCCAACCAGGTCGGCCAGACCGGCAAGACCGTCTCCCCGCAGCTCTACGTCGCCAACGGCATCTCCGGTGCGATCCAGCACCGCGCCGGGATGCAGACGTCCAAGACCATCGTCGCGGTCAACAAGGACGAGGAGGCGCCGATCTTCGAGCTCGTCGACTTCGGCGTCGTCGGCGACCTGTTCACCGTGCTGCCGCAGGCGACCGAGGCGATCCAGCAGGCGAAGGGCTGACCCGCGGCCGCGTCGGTCGTCCCGCGTAGGATCGAGCGGTGACGACCGACGAGGCCGTGTACCTCGACCACGCGGCGACCACGCCCATGCTGCCCGAGGCGATCGAGGCGATGGTGGGCGAGCTCGCCGTCGTCGGCAACCCCTCGTCGCTGCACACCGCCGGACGTCGCGCCCGCCGCGTCGTCGAGGAGTCGCGCGAGCAGCTCGCGGCGGCGCTCGGCGCCGGGCCCAGCGAGGTGGTCTTCACCAGCGGTGGCACGGAGGCCGACAACCTCGCGGTGAAGGGCACCTACCGGGCCCGCCGCGACGCCGACCCGCGCCGCCGGCGGGTGCTGGTGAGCGCCGTCGAGCACCACGCCGTCCTGGACTCCGCGCAGTGGCTCGTCGAGCACGAGGACGCCGAGCTGGTGCTGCTCCCCGTCGACCGGCTCGGCCGGGTCGACCCCGAAGCGGTGCGCGCGCAGATCGAGCACGACCCCGGGTCGGTGGCACTGGTCAGCGTCATGTGGGCCAACAACGAGGTCGGCACGGTGCAGCCCGTGCGCGAGGTCGCCGAGATCGCCCACGAGTACGACGTCCCGGTGCACTCCGACGCCGTGCAGGCCGTAGGGCAGGTGCCGCTGGACTTCGCGGCGAGCGGCCTCGACCTGATGACCGTCACCGGCCACAAGGTCGGCGGGCCGGTCGGCGTCGGGGCGCTGCTCGCCGTGCGCGGCGCCGCGCTGAGCCCGCTCATGCACGGCGGCGGCCAGGAGCGCCAGGTGCGCAGCGGCACGATCGACGAGCCCGCTGTGCGCGCGTTCGCTGTCGCGGCCGACCTCGCGGTCTCGCGGCTGCCGCGCACGGTCGCGCGGCTCACGGCGCTGCGCTCGGCGCTGGTGTCCGGCGTCCGGGCCGCCGTGCCCGACGTCGTCGTCAACGGTGACCCCGACCCCGCCGGCCGCCTGCCCGGCAACGCCCACCTGTCGTTCGCCGGCTGCGACGGCGACTCGCTGCTCTACCTGCTGGACGCGCAGGGCGTGCAGTGCTCCACCGGCTCGGCCTGCCAGGCCGGCGTGCCGCAGCCCAGCCACGTCCTGGAGGCGATGGGTCTGGCCGACGAGCTCGTGCGCGGGGCCCTGCGCCTGTCGCTCGGTCACACGACGACCGACCAGGACGTCGAGCGCGCCGTGGCCGCGGTGCCGGGCGCCGTCGCGCGCGCTCGGGGCGCGGCGAGCCCGCGTCCGAGGGCGCACGCCTGATGCGGGTGCTCGCCGCCATGAGCGGTGGCGTCGACTCCGCGGTCGCCGCCGCGCGCGCGGTCGACGCCGGGCACGACGTCGTCGGCGTGCACCTCGCGCTGTCTCGGCAGCCGGCGACCCTGCGCACCGGCGCTCGCGGCTGCTGCACCGTCGAGGACGCCCACGACGCGCGGCGCGCCGCCGACGTCCTGGGCATCCCCTTCTACGTGTGGGACCTCTCCGAGCAGTTCACCGAGGCCGTCGTCGACGACTTCGTCGCCGAGTACGCCGCCGGCCGCACCCCCAACCCCTGCCTGCGGTGCAACGAGCGCATCAAGTTCTCCGCGCTGCTCGACAAGGCGCTGGCGCTGGGGTTCGACGCCCTCTGCACCGGCCACTACGCGCGCGTCGAGCACAGCGACGATGAGCCGCCGTCCTTGCACCGGGCCGCCGACCCCGGCAAGGACCAGTCCTACGTCCTCGGCGTCCTGACCCCCGACCAGCTGGAGCGGGCGGTCTTCCCGCTGGGCGGCTCGCTGAAGTCCGAGGTGCGCGCCGAGGCCGAGCGCCGCGGCCTGGGCGTCGCCGACAAGCCCGACAGCCACGACATCTGCTTCATCGCCGACGGAGACACCAGGGGCTGGCTCGAGCAGCGGCTGGGCGCGCGGCCTGGGCGCATCGAGGACGAGTCCGGGCAGGTGCTCGGCCGGCACGACGGCGCATACGGATTCACCGTCGGCCAGCGCAAGGGCCTGCGCATCGGCCGTCCGGCTCCGGACGGGCGGCCACGCTACGTCCTCGACATCCAGCCGGTCGACGGCACGGTCGTCGTCGGGCCGGTCGAGGCTCTCGACGTCACCACGGTGGTCGGTGAGCGGCCACGGTGGTGCGGCCCGGCGCCGCAGGGCCCGGTCGAGGTCACCGCACAGGTGCGCGCGCACGGCGACGCCGTACCCGCGGTCGCTGAGACGACGCCGGACGGCGGCCTGCGGGTCGAGCTGCGGACCCCGCTGCGCGGCGTCGCACCCGGGCAGGCCGTAGTGCTTTACTCCGCCACCCGTGTGGTGGGCTCGGCGACCGTCACAAACGCTTCACGTTGAGTCACAAGGTCTTCACAGTTAGCCCAAATGGTGGTTTGCTGCCGACCACTTGCAACGACGTGCCTCGTCGCCGACAAGCCAGGGGGGCAGGGGGGCACGTCCTGACCAGACAGGACGTCTACATGTCCCGAAGGATTGGCTCACGCTCTACCTGGGCAGCAGCCGCTGGGTTGAGCGCACTGGCGTTGGCGTTGAGTGGCGTGAGCGCCGTCAGCGCCTCCGCAGCGACCACCGTCCCGACTGCCGCCAAGGCCGGTGCGGCACAGGGCAAGAAGGGCGACATCCGCGAACCCTCGGCGGACATGCTCAAGAAGCAGCCCACGAAGAAGGAGATCGCGGCCCTGCAGGCGGCCACGGCGGGCAGTAGCCGCCGCGCGGCGCTCGTTCTCGGCCCTCGCTGCCGGCGCTGACCCCACCGGTCGGCACGCAGCGCGTCTACTACGTGCTCGACGACTACAACGGCGGGTACGTGCCCGCGACGTTCACGCTGCGCGCCGTCGGCTCGCACATCGAGGCCTGGGTGCAGGACGACCTGAACTACCCCGCGGGTGACTGCCGCAACGACGGCAACGTCAACGTCGTCACCGACGCGCAGGTGCAGGCCCTGGTCGACGAGTTCGACAACAACATGCTGCCGAAGGAGTCGCAGTACTTCTCGGTCGCGCCCGACCGCGACGGCAGCGAGCCGCTGCTCACCGGCCCGCAGTGGCGCGGACGCGTACTGGTCGGGCGACGGCGACAAGACGGTCGCGCTTGATCTCGAACGTCCGGGACGCGAACTACTACGCGCCGAACACGCCGGACGGCAAGACGTACATCGCCGGCTTCTTCTCATCGACGTTCAACGAGTTCTACGACCGCAACGTCATGACGATCGACAGCTACGACTGGGCGCAGCGCACCGGCGCCAACCCCCAGGCCGGCACCGACGGCTGCGGTAACACCCTCGCACCGCGTCCGCGGCTGTACGAGGGCACGTTCGCCCACGAGTACCAGCACCTGCTGGAGTACTACGCCTCGCCGGGTGAGAGCACCTGGATGAACGAGGGCCTGTCCGACTACGCGCAGACGATCGTCGGGTACGTCGACACGACCATCCCCTTCGGCCAGACCGGCTCCGACAGCCACCTCAACTGCTTCTACGGGTTCTACGGCATCCAGCTCGTTCCCGTACTGCGGGGCCGAGAACTCGCTCACGCAGTGGGGTGACCAGGGCAGCGCGTCCATCCTCAGCGACTACGGAGCCGCCTACTCGATGATCACCTACATCGAGAACCGCTTCGGTCGTGACGCGATCACCTACCTGCACAACGACGCCGACCACAGCGGTCTGGACTCGGTGCAGGCGCTGCTCGACTCCCGCGGTAGCCGCACCTCGGCCACCGACCTGGTGCACCAGTGGACGGCGATGCTGGCCCTCGACGGCTTCCAGGACGACGGGGCCAAGCTCAAGGGCGGGTCGCCGTCGATCTACAGCGCGAGCCAGCTGCACGCGGGCATCGACTGGGCCTGGCCCGGCTCGTACGACTCGCCGGGTGCACCGCCGAACGGCTCGGACTACGTCCAGGCCCGCCGGTACGAGCGGATGCTCAGCGCCAAGGGCGTCAACAAGATCACCTTCAAGGGCGCTCCGGCGTACGCGCCGGACCCGCTGCAGTGGACCGTCGACGCGACGGCCCACGACGGTGGCGCGGCGTTGTTCTCCGGTAGCGGCAACGAGCTCGACCGCGCTGCGGTCACGTCCGTGACCGTGCCCGCGGCGAACCCGACCCTGACCTTCTCGACCAAGTACAACATCGAGAGCGGCTGGGACTTCGGGGTCGTGCAGGTCTCCACCGACGGTGGCAAGACGTACACGTCGCTGGCGAACGACAACACCACGACCGACCACGACGCGGACGCCGCGGGCAACATCGTGGCCCAGCTGCCCGGCCTCACCGGGGTGAGCGACTGGACGACGGAGACCTTCGACCTGTCGAAGTACGCCGGCAAGACCATCCTGCTGTCGTTCCGCTACATGACGGACGCCGCGCAGGAGGGCAACAACGCCGACAACTCCAACGCCGGCTGGTGGGTCGACGACGTCAACGTCGGCGGCACCTCGGTGTCCGACGGCTCGTCGCTCGACGCGTTCAAGTCCGCGACGCAGGTCTCGCCCACGCCGGTCGCCGGCTGGTCGGTCCAGCTGGTCGGCTGGGACGAGAAGAACAAGCGGGTCTACTACGGGAACCTGCCGGTGCACAACGGCTGGGCCTCGGCCAGCAAGTCCACGATCCGCCGCATCCTCAACGACGCCGACCACGTCGGCATCATCGTGACGGTCGACGACCCCACGGAGACGGCCACCAAGAACGCGACGTACGAGCTTCGCGTCAACGGTGAGCTGCAGCCGGGCGGTCGCTGACCCTCATCCAGGTCCTGCGGGACCGACACGGCAGGGCCCGGGACCTCGTGGTCCCGGGCCCTGCCCGTGCCCGTAGGGTCGGGGCGTGTCCCGGCCCGCGCAGCTCCCACCCGCCACCGCGACCGGCATCGGCTCGTGGCCCGGCACCGACCAGGCCGAGGCCATCGCCGTCGTCCGGGGCGAGCTCGAGCAGCTGCCGCACCTGCCGGAGCTGCCGGCCCGCGGGCCCGGCGGCGACCTGGTCGGCCGCACCGCCGCGCGCCTCGTCGACCTCCCGGTCGACCTCCAGCCCTCCGGGTGGCGGCTCGTCGACCGCCCCGGTCGCGACCTCGCCCGGGCGGAGGCGTTCTGGCGCGAGGACCTCGACCGGCTCGCGCACGCCTTCGACGGCTGGCAGGGCCCGCTGAAGGTGCAGCTCGCCGGGCCCTGGACGCTCGCCGCCACCCTCGAGCTCGCCCGGGGGGAGCGTGCGCTCACCGACCCCGGCGCGGTACGTGACCTGCTGCAGTCCAGCGCCGAGGCGGTGCGCCGGCTGGTGGCGGACCTCGAACGGCTGGTGCCTGGCGCTGCGGTCGTCGTCCAGCTCGACGAGCCGTCGCTGCCGGCCGTGCTGGACGGTCGGCTGCCGACCGCCTCGGGCTACGGACGGGTGCGACCGGTGCCGCCGGCCGACGTGCGCGACGGGCTGGCTGCGGTGCTCACCGCGGCGAGCGACGCCGGTGCCGCCACGGCCGTGCACTGCTGCGCCGCCGACGTCCCCGTGGCTCTGCTGCGCGACAGCGGTGCCGACGCGATCTCGCTCGACGTCGGCCTGCTGGGCCCGGCCGGGTGGGAGTCGGTCGCCGCGGCCGTCGAGGCGGGCACCGCGCCTGTGGGCAGGCGTCGTGCCTGCCCTCGGCGACCTGCCCTCGACCCGGCAGCTCGCCGACCACGTGGCCCGCGGCTGGCACCAGGTGGGTCTGGCGCCGAGCGGCCTGGACGCCGTCGTGGTGACGCCGACCTGCGGCCTGGCGGGTGCCACGCCGCAGGCCGCCCGCGCGGCGATCGGCCGGGCGGTGGAGGTCGCGCGCGAGCTCGCCGAGCGCGCGGCGGCCTGACGCTCGCGCCGAGGAGTGGCTGTCGGTGTCACCCGGCACAATGACGACCGTGGCCGACACGACCGACACGACCGACACCACCCAGAGCACCCAGCCTGCCGAGAGCGCCGAGACGCAGCTGCCCGACGACGTCCGGCACCGGTGGGCCGAGCTGGCCGAGCAGATCGAGGCGCACCGGTTCGCCTACTACGTGCGTGAGGCGCCGACGGTCAGCGACGGCGAGTTCGACGCCCTGATGCGCGAGCTGGAGTCGCTGGAGGACTCCCATCCCGGCCTGCGCACGCCTGACAGCCCGACCCAGCAGGTGGGTGGCACCTTCTCGACCGAGTTCACCCCGGTCGACCACCTGGAGCGCATGCTGAGCCTCGACAACGTCTTCAGCGTCGAGGAGCTGCAGGCCTGGGCCGACCGCGTGCGCCGCGACGCCGGCGCGGCAGTGCACTGGCTGTGCGAGCTGAAGATCGACGGTCTGGCGATCGACCTGGTGTACGAGCGCGGACGTCTGGTGCGCGCCGCGACGCGAGGCGACGGCCGCACCGGTGAGGACGTCACGCTCAACGTCCGCACGCTGCGAGGGGTGCCGACCGAGCTCGCCGGCGACGGCGTGCCCGAGCTCGTCGAGGTGCGCGGCGAGGTCTTCTTCCCGACGGCGGCCTTCGCCGAGCTCAACGCCGGGCTCGTCGAGGCCGGCCGGGCGCCGTTCGCCAACCCGCGCAACGCCGCGTCGGGGTCGCTGCGGCAGAAGGACCCCAAGGTCACCGCCTCGCGGCCGCTGCGCCTGATCGTCCACGGCATCGGGGCGCGCCGCGGCTTCGACGAGCTCGGGATCGAGCTCACCAGCCAGTCCCAGGCCTACGAGCTGCTGGCCGGCTGGGGGCTGCCGGTGAGCGGTCACACGCGGGTCGTCGACGACGTCGACGACGTCCTCGCCTTCGTCACGCACCACGGCGAGCACCGGCACGACGTCGAGCACGAGATCGACGGCGTCGTGGTCAAGGTCGACGAGCTCTCGGTGCAGCGGCGCCTCGGCTCGACGAGCCGCGCCCCGCGGTGGGCGATCGCGTACAAGTACCCGCCGGAGGAGGTCAACACCAGGCTGCTCGACATCCGGGTCAACGTCGGCCGCACCGGCCGGGTCACGCCGTACGCGGTGATGGAGCCGGTGCTCGTCTCGGGGTCCACCGTCGAGATGGCGACCTTGCACAACGCCGACGAGGTGCGTCGCAAGGGCGTGCTCATCGGCGACACCGTGGTGCTGCGCAAGGCCGGTGACGTCATCCCGGAGGTGCTCGGGCCGGTGGTCGCGCTGCGCCCCGACGACGCCCGCGAGTTCGTCATGCCGACGCACTGCCCGAGCTGCGGCACCGAGCTGCGGCCGCAGCGTGAGGGCGACGTCGACATCCGCTGCCCCAACTCCCGGTCCTGCCCCGCCCAGCTGCGCGAGCGGCTCTTCCACGTCGCCTCCCGGGGTGCGTTCGACATCGAGGCCATGGGCTGGGAGGCCGCCCAGGCGCTGCTGGACGCCGGCGTGGTGCACGACGAGGGCGACCTGTTCGCCCTCACCGCCGACGACCTGCGCACCGTGCCGCTGTTCACCCGCAAGGACGGCGAGCTGTCGGCCAACGGCACCAAGCTGCTCGCCAACCTCGCCCAGGCGCGCTCGCAGCCGCTGTGGCGCGTGCTCGTCGCGCTGTCGATCCGGCACGTCGGCCCGACGGCTGCCCGCGCGCTGGCCACCGAGCTGGGCAGCCTGGACGCGATCCGCACCGCGAGCCAGGAGCAGCTCGCCGCGGTCGAGGGCGTCGGGCCGGTGATCGCCGAGGCGGTGCGCGAGTGGTTCGAGGTCGACTGGCACCGCGAGGTCGTCGACAAGTGGGCGCGGGCCGGCGTGCGCATGGCCGACGAGCGCGACGAGTCCGTGCCGCGCACGCTCGAGGGGCTGACCATCGTCGTCACGGGGTCGCTGGAGGGCTTCAGCCGCGACGAGGCGAAGGAGGCGATCCTCGCCAGGGGCGGCAAGGCGTCCGGCTCGGTGTCCAAGAAGACCTCCTTCGTCGTCGTCGGCGACAGCCCGGGCACCAAGCACGACAAGGCGGTGCAGCTGGGCGTCCCGGTGCTCGACGAGGCCGGGTTCCGGGCGCTGCTGGAGCAGGGGCCACCCGCTTCGTGACCTGCCGTCGCTTCAGGTCGGCGCCGGACCTGCCGACGAGCAGGGCAACGCCCACCGGGGGGCAGCGACGGGAGCGAGGTGTCAGCGGTGAGCGGAGCCGACGAGGCACGCAACCGCGTGCGCTCGGCCCACCGCCCGGGGCTGCTGGTCGGGTTCGTGGGGGCCGTCGTGGTCAGCGGCCTGGCCGTGCTGGCGGTCGCTGCGGGCGGGTTCGACCCCGGCGACCTCGCCACCATGGGCCGCGGGCAGATGCTGGCGCTCGCGACCTGCTTCGTCCTGGTCGTGCTCGGCGAGATCCGGCCGGTGATCGGCTCCCAGGTGCGAGACCCCATGGGCGTGGCCCTGTCGACCACGTTCGTCTTCCCCGTGCTCCTGCACTTCGGCCTGCTGCCTGCGGCCGTGCTGCACGCCGTCGCGACGGTGCTGACCGGCTTGGTCGAGGGCAAGGCGTTGTGGCGCAACCTGTTCAACGTCGGGCAGTACACGCTCAGCGTCGCCGCCGGCTGGGTGGTGCTCGCGGTGCTCGGTGTGCGGCCCAGCCTCACCGACCCCTGGACGCCCGCGACGCTCGGCGACCTGGCGGTCGTCGCCGCGGTCGCCGCGGCCTGCTTCCTGGTGAACGACCTGCTCGTCGCCACGGCCGTCGGCCTCATCGCGGGGCAGTCGCCGTGGGCGGCGTTCCAGTCCGACCTGCGCTTCCAGTCGATGGTGTCGTCCGCGCAATACGGTCTGGGCCCGCTGGTCGTCGTCCTCATGCAGCACGCACCGGCCTACGTCGCGCTGACCGTGCTGCCGATGTACGCCATCTACCGCAGCGCGGCGGCGTCCCGGCACAGCGAGCACCAGGCGCTGCACGACGACCTCACCGGCCTCGCCAACCGCAAGATGCTCGTGCTCCGGGCCGAGGAGGCGATCGAGGAGGCGCTGCGCACGGGGGAGCCCTGCGCGCTGTTCCTGCTCGACCTCGACCGGTTCAAGGAGGTCAACGACGTCCTCGGCCACCCCGTCGGTGACGAGGTGCTGCGCTGCGTCGCCGCCCGGCTGTCGGGCGCGCTGCGGCCCGACGACCTCGTCGCCCGCCTGGGCGGCGACGAGTTCGCCGTCCTCGCCCGGCACGTCCCGGACCCACCGGCCGCCGTCCTGGTCGCTGAGCGGCTGCTCACCGCCCTGGACGCCGAGCTCGTCATCGACGGTCAGCTCATCGACCTCGAGGGCAGCATCGGGGTGGCGATGGTGCCCGACCACGCCCAGGACTACGAGGTGCTCTTCTCGCGGGCGGACGTCGCGATGTACCTCGCCAAGGCCGACCACTCCGGCGTGCAGGTGTACGACGCCCGCCGTGACGCGAACTCCACCTCGCGGATCGGCCTGATCAGCGGGCTGCGGCACGCGATCGACCACGGTGAGATCGAGCTGCACTACCAGCCCAAGGCGCGGCTGGCCGACCGCTCGGTGTGCGGGGTCGAGGCGCTGGTGCGCTGGAACCACCCCGTGCGAGGCCTGGTGCCGCCCGACGAGTTCATCCCGGTGGCGGAGCAGTCCGGGCTCATGCACCGGCTCACCGAGGTGGTGCTCGACCTCGCGCTGGCCCAGGTGCGTGGGTGGCAGGACGCCGGCATGGTCGTGCCGGTGGCGGTCAACGTGTCCTTCCGCGACCTGCTGGACTCCACGCTCGCCGCACGGCTGGACCACCTGCTCCAGCGGCACGGGGTCGACCCGCGGCTGCTGACCCTCGAGATCACCGAGCGCGTGCTCACCGCCGACATGGAGCGGGCCAGGCTCACGCTCCAGGTGCTGCGCGACCTCGGCGTGCGGCTCTCGCTCGACGACTTCGGCACCGGGTGGTCGTCGCTGCGCCTGCTGCGCGAGCTGCCGCTCGCCGAGATCAAGATCGACCGCAGCTTCGTGAGCCGCGCCGCCGTCGTCGAGGAGGACGCCGTCGTCGTGCAGGCCACGACGCGGCTGGCCCACGGCCTCGGCCTGCACGTCGTCGCCGAGGGGATCGAGACCGCGGTGACCTGGAACGCCATCGCGCAGATGGGCTGCGACAGCGCCCAGGGCTGGCACATCGCCCGTCCCATGCCGTCCGAGCCGGCCACGCGCTGGCTGGCCGAGCGCCTGCTGGAACCCGCGTCGGTGGGCCACCCCTAGACTTGCGGGCATGTCCGAACCGCCCGCGAACCCCACGACCCTGCCCGCGCCCGCCGAGTCGACGCTGACCCGCGACGACGTCGCCCACCTGGCGCAGCTCGCGCGCATCGAGGCGACGGACGCCGAGCTCGACCGGCTCGTGGGCCAGCTCGGGGTGATCCTCGAGTCCGTCGCGCGGGTGGGCGAGGTCGCGGCCGACGACGTGCCCCCCATGTCGCACCCCCTGCCGCTCACCAACGTGACGCGCCCGGACGTGCCCGTCCCCGGCCTCACGCCGCAGGAGGCGCTGTCCGGAGCCCCCGAGTCCGAGCAGCAGCGCTTCCGCGTGCCGCGGATCCTGGAGGAGGACTGATGGGTGCGCCAGCGCAGGACCTCACCCGCCGGCGCGCCGACGAGCTCGCTGCGGCCCTCACGGCCGGTGACGTGACCGCGGTGGAGGTCACCGAGGCCCACCTCGACCGCATCGCCGCCGTCGACGGGGCCGTTCACGCGTTCCTCCACGTCGCTCGCGACGAGGCGCTGGCCGCGGCCCGCGCGGTCGACGAGCGCCGCGCGGCGGGCGAGCGCCTGCACCCGCTGGCCGGCGTGCCCGTGGCCGTCAAGGACGTCGTCGCCACCAAGGGCCTGCCCACCACGGCGGGCTCGCGGCTGCTCGAGGGCTGGGTGCCGCCGTACGACGCCACGCTCGTCGAGCGGCTCAAGGCCGCCGGGATGGTCGTGCTCGGCAAGACCAACATGGACGAGTTCGCCATGGGCAGCTCCACCGAGCACTCGGCGTTCGGGCCCACCCGCAACCCGTGGGACCTCGACCGGATCCCAGGTGGATCCGGTGGTGGCTCGGCAGCGGCGGTGGCGGCCTTCGAGGCGCCGTTGGCGATCGGCACCGACACCGGCGGCTCGATCCGCCAGCCGGCGGCGGTCACCGGCACGGTCGGCGTGAAGCCGACCTACGGCGGGGTGTCGCGCTACGGGCTGATCGCGCTGGCGAGCAGCCTCGACCAGGCCGGACCCTGCACGCGCACCGTCCTGGACGCCGCGCTCCTGCACGAGGTCATCGGCGGCCACGACCCGCGTGACTCGACGAGCATCGACGCCCCCGTGCCCGGGGTCGTCGACGCCGCGCGCCGCGCAGACGTCAAGGGCGTCAAGGTCGGCATCGTCCGTGAGCTCGGTGGCGAGGGCTACCAGCCCGGCGTCCGCGCGCGCTTCGACGAGGCCGTCGACCTGCTGACGCGGGCCGGCGCCGAGGTGGTCGAGGTCTCCTGCCCGCACTTCGAGTACGCGCTCGCCGCCTACTACCTGATCCTGCCCAGCGAGGCGAGCAGCAACCTGGCCAAGTTCGACGCCATGCGGTACGGCCTGCGGGTGCTTCCCGAGGGTGTCGACGCCCCCACGGCCGAGCAGGTCATGGCCGCCACGCGCGACGCCGGCTTCGGTGACGAGGCCAAGCGCCGCATCATCCTCGGCACCTACGCCCTGTCCAGCGGCTACTACGACGCCTACTACGGGCAGGCGCAGAAGGTCCGCACCCTGATCGCGCGCGACTTCGAGGCGGCGTTCGGCCAGGCCGACGTCCTCATCTCCCCCACGGCGCCGACCACGGCGTTCCGGCTCGGAGAGAAGCTCGACGACCCGCTGGCCATGTACCTCAACGACATCGCGACGATCCCGGCCAACCTGGCCGGCGTCCCCGGCATGTCGCTGCCCGCCGGGCTCGCCGACGAGGACGGCCTGCCGGTCGGCGTGCAGCTGCTGGCCCCCGCCACCCAGGACCACCGCCTGTACGGCGTCGGTGCGGCGCTCGAGCAGCTGCTGCTCGACCGCTGGGGCGGTCCGCTGCTCGCCCAGGCCCCCGAGCTGGAGGTGCTCGCGTGACCACCGCATCGACCGCCGAGGCCGTCCTCGGCTACGACGAGGCGCTCGAGCGCTTCGATCCGGTGCTCGGCCTGGAGGTGCACGTCGAGCTGTCGACGCGCACCAAGATGTTCTGCGGCTGCGGCACGGCCTTCGGTGCCGAGCCCAACACCCAGGTGTGCCCGGTGTGCCTCGGCCTGCCCGGCGCGCTGCCGGTGGTGAACGAGGCCGCCGTCGAGTCCGCCATCCGGATCGGCCTGGCGCTGCACTGCGGGATCACCCCGTGGGGGCGGTTCGCACGCAAGAACTACTTCTACCCGGACATGCCGAAGAACTTCCAGACCTCGCAGTACGACGAGCCGATCGCGACGAACGGCTTCCTCGACGTCGAGCTGGACGACGGCACCACCTACCGGGTCGAGATCGAGCGGGCCCACATGGAGGAGGACACCGGCAAGTCGCTGCACGTCGGCGGCTCCACCGGCCGCATCCACGGCGCCGAGTACTCGCTGGTCGACTACAACCGGGCCGGCATCCCCCTCATCGAGATCGTCACCAAGCCGATGACCGGCGCCGGTGAGCGCGCGCCGGAGGTCGCGCGGGCGTACGTGGCTGCGCTGCGCGACCTGCTGCGGGCGCTGGAGGTCTCGGACGTGCGCATGGAGCAGGGCTCGCTGCGCTGCGACGCCAACGTCTCGCTGCGCGAACGCCGCGACGGCGACCAGGACGCCGTGCCGCTCGGCACCCGCACCGAGACCAAGAACGTCAACTCGCTGCGCAGCGTCGAGCGCGCCGTCCGGTACGAGATCACCCGCCAGGCGGCGCGCCTGGTGGCCGGCGAGCGCATCGTGCAGGAGACCCGCCACTGGCACGAGGACTCCGGCCTGACGACGTCCGGCCGGGTGAAGTCCGACGCCGACGACTACCGCTACTTCCCCGAGCCCGACCTCGTGCCGGTCGCACCGGACGCCGCGTGGGTCGAGCGGCTGCGCGGCACGCTGCCCGAGCCGCCGGCCGAGCGCCGGCGCCGGCTCCAGCAGGACTGGGGCTTCACCGACCTGGAGATGCGCGACCTCCTCAACGCCGGTGCCACCGAGCTCGTCGAGGCCACCGTCGCGGCCGGCGCCTCGCCGGCCGCGGCCCGCAAGTGGTGGTCCGGCGAGCTGGCCCGCCGCGCGAACGTCGACGGCGTCGAGCTGGGCGCGCTGGCGGTCACCCCTGAGCAGGTGGCCCAGCTGGCGGCCCTGGTCGAGTCCGGCCGGGTCAACGACACGATCGCCCGCCAGGTGCTCGAGGGTGTGCTCGCCGGAGAGGGCTCGCCGGAGCAGGTCGTGACCGCGCGCGGCCTGGAGGTCGTCTCCGACGACGGTGCCCTCGGCGCCGCCGTCGACCGGGCGATCGAGGCCAACCCGGACGTCGCCGAGAAGATCCGGGCCGGCAAGGTCGCCGCGGCTGGTGCGCTCATCGGTGCCGTGATGAAGGAGATGCGCGGCCAGGCCGACGCCGGGCGCGTGCGCGAGCTCGTGCTCGAACGGCTGACCTGACCCGCGCCGCTCAACGCGGCGCCGCAGGTGCCGATAGAGCACCTGTGAACGCAGGGGGTGGGGCCGGCCGAGCCGGCCGGGTCGGGCGCGGTCGGGCGATGATGTCGGCCGGCCTGCTGGCCGCTGCCCTCGTGGCCGTCCTGGCGCGAGTGCACCCCGGCACCGCCGTCGCCGCGGCAGCCCTGTTCTCGGGGCTGGTGGCCCTGGTGACCGGCGTGATGCTGTTCGTCGACGCCCCGGGTCGTCACCGCGGCATGCGTCGCTCGGCGCTGCTGTTCGGTGCCGGCATGACCCTGTGGGGAGCCGGGCAGCTGCTCCTCGGGTGGGAGGCGTACGTCGGGCACCCCACCTTCCCGAGCCTCGGTGACCTCCTGGGCACGGTGTCGGCGCCGTTCGGCGTGGCCGGCGTCCTGCTGGCCCTGCGGCCGTCGTCCATGCGCACGCACTGGATGCGGATGACCCTGGACTCGCTGCTGCTGGGTCTGGCCACCGGGCTGATGCTGTGGCGGGTGGCCTTCGGCTCGGTGCTCTTCGCGGACGGCCTCAGCGGCGCCGACCTGCTGGCGCTCACGATCGTCCTGGTCGAGATCAGCATCGTCGCGATGCTCGTGCTGGCCTGGCTGCGCGACCTCGACCGCGGGCTGCTGCTGATGATGCTGGGCTTCGGGCTGTACGCCGTCGCCGACCAGTACACGCTGCAGACCGTCGTGCAGGGCCGCACCTGGCCGTGGGGCGCGGCCGCGCTGTGGTGCGTCGCGTGGCCCATGATCGGCGAGGGGATCCTGCGGTTCCGCCCGGTCCACCACGACGACGACGGGCGGGCCTCGGAGACGCGGGTCACCGTCACGACCACGGTCGTCAGCCTCGTCGTCCTGCTGGTCGCCGTCGCCGACTTCGCCACGGACCCGGTCGCCGACGAGGTGACGATGGCGCTCGCCACGGCGATCATCGGCACCTTCGCGCTGCGGGAGACCTACACCGGGCTGCAGCGCGGGCGGCTGCTGCGCACTCTCACCCGCCAGGCCTTGCAGGACCCGCTCACCGGGCTCGGCAACCGGCGCTCGATGGCCCGGCGCCTGGCCCAGCTGGGCGCGGCGTCGTCCGGGGCGGTGCTCACTCTCGACCTCGACGGGTTCAAGGAGGTCAACGACCTGCTCGGTCACGCCCGCGGCGACGACCTGCTCGTCGCCGTCGCCCGCTGCGTCGACGAGCCGCTGGCCGCTGACTGCGACGCCTTCCGGGTCGGCGGCGACGAGTTCGTGGTGCTGGTGCCGGGACGGCCGGGCCGCGACCTCGACCTCGCGCAGACGCTGCTGGAGGGCGTGAGGAGCGCCGCTGACGCGCTGCCCGGCATCGCCGCCGTCGGCGTCTCGGCCAGCATCGGGGTGGCGCGGTGGTCGGCGCCGCACGGGGCCGGCGACGCGGTCGTCGAGAGCGGGGTGGCCCTGCACGCGGCGAAGCGGTCCGGCCGCGACCGCGTCGAGAGCTACGACGGGCCGGTCGCCGCTTCGCACCGGAGGGGCACCGAGGTCGAGCGACGGCTGCGGACGGCGGTGGCCGTCGGCGACATCGACGTGCACTACCAGCCGGTGATGCGACTGGCCGACAGCCGCGTCGTCGGCTTCGAGGCGCTCGCGCGCTGGGCCGACCCCCTGCTCGGGCGGGTGGCCCCGGACGAGTTCATCCCGGCCGCCGAGCGCTGCGGTCTGGTGGCCGCCCTGGGTGAGCACGTGATGCGCCGGGCGCTCGGTGACCTGACGGTGCTCTCGCACGCCGTCCCGGGCGCGCACGTCGCGGTCAACGTCTCACCCGTGCAGCTGCGGTCGCCGTCGTTCGCGGCCGACGTGCTCGCGGTCCTCGCCGAGGTGGGGGTCGAGCCGGGACAGCTCATCGTGGAGGTCACCGAGTCCGCCTTCGTGGGGGAGGGCGCCGCGGAGCTGGGCCAGCTGCACGAGCTGCGCCGGCACGGCGTCTGGGTCGCCATCGACGACTTCGGCAGCGGCTACTCCGCCCTGGCCTACCTCAGTCGGCTGCCGGCCTCGACGCTGAAGGTCGACCAGGGACTCACCGCCAACCTGTCCAGCGACCCCCGGGCGCTGGCCGTGATGCGCTCGATCATCGACCTCGGCCGCGCCCTCCCCCTGGAGGTGGTCGTGGAGGGCATCGAGACCACCGAGGTGCGTGACGTCGTCCGCGAGCTCGGTGCCCAGTACGCCCAGGGGTGGCTGTACAGCCCGGCGGTGCCGGTCGACGAGGTCGGGCAGGTGGTCGAGCGGCTGAACGGCCGGCACGTGCGGTCGCACTGAGCGCAGCGAGCTACCGGGTCGCCGTATCAGGCGCCGGCGCACGGCGCTCTCACCAGAGGTAGACGCACCTGTCCCGAGGAGATGGTCGCGATGCCCGCCATGCACCCCGTCGCCGTGATCGCCCAGCAGCTGCTCACCGGCCACCTGGACGACTCGCCAGAGCGTCCGACGCGCCCCACGCGCGCCACCCGCCGTCCGCGCCGCGACCAGGGCTCGAGCTAGCCACTTCCCGTCGGCGCACCGGCGGGGGAGGCTGAGGTCATGACGGGCACCGAGACCCTGCAGGCGTTCCTGGACGCGTTCAACGACCACGACCTCGACCGCATCATGGGGTTCTTCAGCGACGACTGCGTCTTCGACTCCCCCCGGGGCAGCGACCCGTGGGGCACCCGGTTCACCGGGCGCGAGGCCGTTCGGGAGGGGCTGGGGCAGCGGTTCGCGGGCATCCCGGACGTGCACTACGGGGACGACGTGCACTGGGTCTGCGGCGACCATGCGGTGTCGAGGTGGCTGCTCACCGGCACCACCACGTCCGGCGAGCGGATCGAGGTCCGCGGCTGCGACCTGTTCGACCTCGACGGCGACGGAAGGATCCGCCGCAAGGACTCCTACTGGAAGCTCGTCACCTGAGCCGCGGCAGCGCCGTCGACCCGGATCAGCGCAGGGTGACGCGCAGCATGCGGTCGTCGTCGGCGGTCGGGTTGCCGCGCGAGCGGTTGCTGGTGATGACGACGAGGCTGCCGTCGGCGTCGAACGTGGCGGCCCGCAGGCGGCCGTAGCGGCCCTGCAGCAGCGCCTGCGGTCGGCCGACCGAGCCGTCGTCCGCGAGCGGCACCCGCCAGAGCCGCTGCCCGCGCAAGGCGGCCATCCAGACCGCGCCGCGGCCGACCGCGATGCCGCTGGGGGAGGCGTCCGACGTCCGCCAGACGGCGAGCGGCCGGGTGTAGCCGCGCCGCACGTCGGCCGCGGTGCCCATGCCCTCGACGTCGGGCCAGCCGTAGTCGCGGCCGGGCTCGATGCGGTTCAGCTCGTCCCAGGTGTTCTGACCGAACTCGCTGGCGTACATGCGCCCCGCGCTGTCCCACCCGATGCCCTGGACGTTGCGGTGCCCGTACGACCACACCGGAGAGCCGGGGAACGGGTTGCCGGGCGCGGGGGCACCACTTCGGGTGATGCGCAGGATCTTGCCGCCGAGCGAGCGGCGGTCCTGGGCGTTGGGCCGCTCGCCCGCGTCGCCCGTCGTGACGTAGAGCATGCCGTCCGGGCCGAACGCCAGCCGGCCGCCGTTGTGGTTGCCCGCCTTGGGGATGCCGGTGAGCAGCGCCGTCAACGGCCCGAGCCTGCCGTCGCGGTAAGGCATCGACACCACGCGGTTGTCGTCGCGCGAGGTGAGGTAGGCGAACAGCGTGCTCTGGTCGCCGGGGGCGAACGCGATGCCCAGCAGGCCGCCCTCGCCCTCGGGCCGGACGCCGGCCACGCGACCGTTCGCACCGGTGGCCGGCACGGGTGACACGGCGCCGCTCGGCGTCACGCGCACGATCCGCGCCTCGTCGCGCAGCGAGACGAGGTACGAGCCGTCGTCCAGGCGGGCCAGTCCCCAGGGGACCGCCAGGTCGCGGGCCAGGACGCGCACCGCCGCCACGGCGGTCGCCGGAGGCCACGACGGCGCCGAGAGCGTGGCCGTCGCAGAGGTCGTGGTCGCGGGCGTGCTGGCTGGGGTGGCCGGCGACGACGGCGTGGCCGCCGGCCCCGTCGCACGCCCGACCACCCGACGCGCCACCTGCCGGGCCCCCCGAGCACGCCGACGCCACGAGCGAGACCGCCAGCACGACGCTGGCGACGGCGGCGTTCCGTGACGTGACCCCGAGCGGACGCATGGTCCAGTCTCCCCCTCGCACCGCCGCCGCGCACGTCCCTGACCGGGCTGACTACCGTGACGGCATGGCTGAGCCGTGGGTCGTCACCCTGCCCGAGGTCGAGCTGGTCGAGGCCCTCGCCACCCCGCCGGACGGCGTCCGGCTGCGCCTGTGGGACCTCGCGGCGCCGCTCGAGGACCCCGACGACGTCACCGTCGTCGTCCCTCCCTACATGGGCGTGGGCGACTGGGGCGGCCTGCTGGATGCGCTGCCGCGGCTGCGCCTGGTGCAGACCCTCACCGCCGGCTACGAGACCCTGGTGCCGCTGCTGCCCGACGGCGTGGCGCTCGCGAACGCCGTGGGCGTCCACGACGCCTCGACCGCCGAGCTGGCGGTCGGGCTCGCCATCGCCGCGCTGCGCGGCCTGCCGGACTTCGTGCGGGCCGCGGACGAGGGCCGGTGGGCGCCGCAGCGGCGCCGCTCCCTGGCTGACCGGCGCGTCCTCGTGCTCGGCGCTGGGGGAGTGGGGCGCGCCGTCGTCGAGCGCCTGCTGCCGTTCGAGACCCACGTGACGCCGGTGGCTCGCACGGCGCGTCCGGACGGCCCCGGCGGCCTGGCCGTGCGCGGCATGGACGAGCTGCCGGGCCTGCTCGCCGACCACGACGTCGTCGTGCTGACCGTGCCGCTCGACGACGCCACGCGCGGGCTGGTCGACGCGGCCTTCCTCGCCGCCCTGCCCGACGGTGCGCTCGTCGTCAACGTCGCGCGCGGGGGCGTGGTCGACACCGACGCGCTGGTGGCCGAGCTGCAGCGGGGCCGGCTGCTCGCGGCGCTCGACGTCACCGACCCCGAGCCCCTGCCGCCGGGCCACCCGCTCTGGACCGCCCCCGGGGTGCTGGTCAGCCCGCACGTCGGCGGTGCGACGTCCGCGTTCCGGCCCCGCGCGGTGGCGATGCTGGCCGACCTGCTGGAAAGGCTCTCGACGGGCCGACCGCCACGCGGCATCGTGGTGCCTGGACGCCGCGGGCCGTGGGCGGCCTCGACCGATGAGTTTGCTGAAGGCGGGCGGTCATGACAGTCATGGACAACACGCAGGTACTGGTAGCCATCGGCACGCGCAAGGGCCTCTGGCTCGCGCGCAGCGACGACCGTCAGGAGTGGACCGTCGACGGCCCGCACCTGCTGATGACCGAGGTGCCCTCCGTCGCGATCGACACGCGCGCGGGCGGGACGCACCTGATGGCGGGCGCGCGCTCGGAGCACTGGGGCCCCACCGTGCAGCACAGCGACGACCTGGGCCGCACCTGGTCGGAGGCCGAGGGTGGCGCGATCGTCTTCCCGGAGGGCTCCGAGACCGCGCTGGAGCGGGTGTGGCAGCTGCACCCCGACACCCCCGGCCGGCCGGGTGTGGTCTGGGCGGGCTGCGAGCCGACGTCGTTGTGGCGCAGCGACGACGGCGGGCGGACCTTCTCGCTCGTCGAGGGCCTCTGGAACCACCCGCACCGCAAGGAGTGGTACCCCGGCGCGGGCGGGGCCGCCGTCCACACCGTCGTGCCTCATCCCAGCGACGACCAGCGCGTGACCGTCGCGATGAGCACCGGCGGGGTCTACGTCAGCGAGGACGGAGGCGGGTCCTGGAGCCCGCGCAACCGCGGCATCCACGTGAAGTTCATGCCCGACCCGTACCCGGAGTTCGGCCAGTGCGTGCACAAGGTGGCGGCGTCCGGGCCGGACGCGGCACGGCTCTACGCGCAGAACCACCACGGCGTCTACCGCAGCGACGACGGCGGCGTGAGCTGGACGTCGATCGCCGACGGGCTGCCGGCCGACTTCGGCTTCATCGCGCTCGGGCACCCGCGCGACGCCGACTCGGCGTGGGTGGTGCCGCTGACTGCCGACATGGAACGCGTTCCGCCGCAAGGGAAGCTGCGGGTCCACCGCACCACGGACGGTGGCTCCAGCTGGACGCCGAACGAGTCCGGGCTGCCGGACGACTGCTGGGTCACCCCGCTGCGCGACGCGGCCTGCGTCGACGCGCTCGACCCCGTCGGCGTCTACCTCGGCACGCGGGCCGGTGCGGTGTACGCCAGCGCGGACGAGGGCCGCACCTTCACGACCGTGGCCGAGAACCTGCCCGACGTGCTGTGCGTCCGCGCGGCCGTCGTGCCGGCCTGAGGTCGGCCGGTGCTGGTCGACGTCCTCCTGCCCGGCGTGCTGCGCGAGCACGCCGACGGACAGGACTGCCTGCAGCTCGAGCTCGGCGACGAGGCGACGGTGCACGTCGCGCTGGAGGCGCTGTCGCTGCGGTGGCCGGCGCTCGGCCGTCGCCTGCGCGACGACACCGGGGCGGTGCGCCGGCACGTGAACCTGTTCGTCGACGGTGAGGACGTGCGCACGCTGCACCGGGCGCAGACGCCGCTGCGCGACGGGGCCGTGCTGCACGTGCTGCCCTCGGTGGCAGGCGGCTGAGCGCACGGCGCCTGCGCAGGGCCAGCCCGTGGGACGGCCCTCGGCGGCCCGGGGCAGCGGTCCTAGACTCGCGGCCATGAGCACCCCGGACATCAAGCCGCGCAGCCGTGACGTCACCGACGGACTGGAGAAGGCGGCCGCCCGCGGCATGCTGCGCGCGGTAGGCATGGGTGACGAGGACTTCGCCAAGCCGCAGATCGGGGTCGCCAGCAGCTGGAACGAGATCACCCCGTGCAACCTGTCGCTGCAGCGCCTCGCCCAGTCGGTCAAGGAAGGCGTGCACGGCGCCGGTGGCTACCCGCTGGAGTTCGGCACGATCTCGGTGTCCGACGGCATCTCGATGGGCCACGAGGGCATGCACTACTCGCTCGTCTCGCGCGAGGTCATCGCCGACAGCGTCGAGACCGTCATGCAGGCCGAGCGGCTGGACGGCTCGGTGCTGCTCGCGGGCTGCGACAAGTCGCTGCCGGGCATGCTCATGGCCGCCGCGCGGCTCGACCTGTCGAGCGTCTTCCTCTACGCCGGCTCGATCCTGCCGGGGATCGCCAAGCTCTCGGACGGCACCGAGCGCGAGGTCACGATCATCGACGCCTTCGAGGCGGTCGGTGCGTGCGCCCGCGGCCTGATCCCCCGCGCGGACGTCGACGCCATCGAGCGCGCGATCTGCCCCGGCGAGGGCGCCTGCGGCGGCATGTACACCGCGAACACGATGGCCAGCGCCGCCGAGGCGCTCGGTATGTCGCTGCCCGGCAGCGCGGCGCCGCCGGCCACCGACCGGCGTCGCGACGGGTACGCCCGGCGCTCCGGGGCCGCGGTCGTCGAGCTGCTGCGCCAGGGCATCACGGCCCGCCAGATCCTCACCCGCGAGGCGTTCGAGAACGCCATCGCCGTCGTCATGGCCCTCGGTGGGTCGACGAACGCGGTGCTGCACCTGCTCGCGATCGCGCACGAGGCCGACGTCGAGCTGACCCTCGACGACTTCACCCGCGTCGGTGCGCGCGTGCCGCACCTGGCCGACGTCAAGCCGTTCGGGCGCTACGTGATGACCGACGTCGACCGCGTCGGCGGCATCCCCGTGGTGATGCGTGCGCTGCTCGACGCGGGGCTGCTGCACGGTGACGCGCTCACGGTCACCGGTCGCACCCTCGCCGAGAACCTCGCCGACATCGCGCCCCCGGACGTCGACGGTCAGGTGCTGCGGGCCATGAGCGACCCGATCCACCGCACCGGCGGGCTGACGATCCTGCACGGCTCGCTCGCCCCCGAGGGTGCCGTGGTGAAGAGCGCGGGCTTCGACAACGACGTGTTCGAGGGCACCGCGCGGGTGTTCGACGGCGAGCGGGCGGCCATGGACGCGGTCGAGAACGGCACGCTCGGCGCGGGCGACGTGTGCGTGATCCGCTACGAGGGCCCGAAGGGCGGCCCCGGCATGCGCGAGATGCTGGCCGTCACCGGCGCCATCAAGGGCGCCGGGCTGGGCAAGGACGTCCTGCTGCTCACCGACGGGCGCTTCAGCGGCGGCACCACCGGCCTGTGCGTGGGCCACGTCGCCCCCGAGGCGGTCGACGGTGGTCCCATCGCCTTCGTGCGCGACGGCGACCGCGTGCGGCTCGACGTCGGCGGCGGCCGGCTCGACCTGCTCGTCGAGCCCGAGGTGCTGGCCGAGCGGGCCGAGGGCTGGGCGCCACCGCCGCCCAAGCACGAGCGCGGCGTGCTCGCGAAGTACGTCCGGCTCGTCGGCTCGGCCGCGCACGGCGCCGTCTGCTGACCGGCGCCGGCACTGAAGCGTCCGCTCAGTGGACGGGCGTCTTGCATGGCGAGACGAGCCGACGGCTCGGTTGACGCCACGACAGGCGGGGGACAGGCTGAGGCCGTGCGCCTCTCGCTCGTACTCAGGCGGCGCGCGATCTGAGCGGGCCGGACGGCCCCGAGACCGCGCGCGACCCCTCGCTGTGCCCGTACCCCGGGCCGAGGGGTTTTTTCGTTCCCGGGGGTGCACGGCACCGCAGGCAGGACCACAGCAGCGAGCAGCAGTCAGCAGCAGCGAGAAGGACTCGAGCAGAATGGGTGAGGACGTGAGCGCAGCAGGCGAGGCTCCGAGCGGCACCGCGCGCCCGGGGAGCCCGGCGGACGTCGCCGGTGCCCTCTCGCGCGGCCGGACGACCATGACCGGGGCCCAGAGCCTCGTCCGCTCCCTCGAGCACGCCGGCGTCGAGGTCGTCTTCGGTATCCCCGGCGGCGCGATCCTGCCCGCGTACGACCCGCTGCTGGACTCTCCGTCGGTGCGGCACGTGCTGGTGCGCCACGAGCAGGGCGCCGGCCACGCGGCGCAGGGGTACGCCGCGGCCACCGGCCGGGTGGGCGTGTGCATGGCGACGTCCGGCCCGGGGGCCACGAACCTGGTGACGCCGATCGCCGACGCGTACATGGACTCCGTGCCGATGGTGGCGATCACCGGCCAGGTCGCCTCGTCGTCCATCGGCACGGACGCCTTCCAGGAGGCGGACATCCGCGGCATCACGATGCCGATCACCAAGCACAACTACCTGGTCACCGACCCGGCGCAGATCCCGCAGGCCATCGCCGAGGCGTTCCACATCGCCGGCACCGGCCGCCCCGGCCCGGTGCTGGTCGACATCAGCAAGGACGCTCTGCAGGCCACCACCGAGTTCCACTGGCCCGAGCGCGTCGAGCTCGCGGGCTACCGCCCGGTGACCCGGCCGCACGGCAAGCAGGTGCGCGAGGCCGCGCGGCTCATCACCGAGGCCCGCCGACCCGTGCTGTACGTCGGTGGTGGCGTCATCCGCGCCCGGGCGAGCGCCGAGCTGCGGCGGCTCGTCGACGACACGAACATCCCCGTGGTCACCACGCTCATGGCGCGCGGGGCGCTGCCCGACAGCCACCCGGCCAACCTCGGCATGCCGGGCATGCACGGCACCGTCGCCGCGGTCACCGCCCTGCAGCGCTCGGACCTCATCGTCAGCCTCGGCGCGCGGTTCGACGACCGCGTGACCGGGCAGCTTTCGACGTTCGCGCCGCACGCCAAGGTCGTGCACGCCGACATCGACCCGGCCGAGATCAGCAAGAACCGCACGGCCGACGTGCCCATCGTCGGTGACGCCCGCGAGGTGATCCGCGAGCTAGTGGCGGCGCTGACCACTGAGCGCCAGAGCGGACGCGTCGGCGACTACGAGGCCTGGTGGCGCGAGGTCGACGGGTGGCGCACCACCTACCCGCTCGGCTACACCGAGCCCGAGGACGGCTCGCTGTCGCCGCAGTACGTCATCAGCCGCCTGGGCGCCATCAGCGGCCCCGACACGATCTTCACCTCCGGGGTGGGCCAGCACCAGATGTGGGCCGCCCAGTTCATCTCCTACGAGCAGCCGGGCACGTGGCTGAACTCCGGCGGCCTCGGCACCATGGGCTACGCGGTGCCGGCAGCCATGGGGGCGAAGGTCGGTCGTCCGGAGCGCACGGTGTGGGCGATCGACGGCGACGGCTGCTTCCAGATGACCAACCAGGAGCTCGCCACCTGCACCATCAACGACATCCCGATCAAGGTCGCGGTGATCAACAACTCCAGCCTCGGCATGGTGCGCCAGTGGCAGACGCTGTTCTACGGCGAGCGCTACAGCAACACCGACCTGCACACCGGCGCCGCCCGACGGATCCCGGACTTCGTCAAGCTCGCCGACGCCTACGGCTGCGCGGGGCTGCGCTGCGACCGCCCCGAGGACGTCGACGCGACCATCCAGCAGGCGATGGCGATCAACGACCGACCGGTGGTCGTCGACTTCGTCGTGCACCGTGACGCGATGGTGTGGCCGATGGTGCCCGCGGGCGTCAGCAACGACCAGATCCAGGTGGCGCGGGGCATGAGCCCGACGTGGGACAGGGAGGACTGAGCATGTCGAAGCACACGCTGTCGGTGCTGGTCGAGGACCGCCCCGGTGTCCTCGCTCGCATCGCAGGTCTGTTCTCCCGCAGGGGTTTCAACATCGACTCCCTCGCCGTCGGCCCGACCGAGCACGACGACATCTCGCGCATGACCGTCGTCGTCGACGTCGAGGACCTCCCGCTCGAGCAGGTCACCAAGCAGCTCAACAAGCTGGTCGAGGTCATCAAGGTGGTCGAGCTCGAGGGGCCGGCGTCCGTCCAGCGCGAGCTGCTGCTCGTGAAGGTGCGCGCCGACCTGCAGACCCGCTCGCACGTCCTCGAGACCGTGCAGCTGTTCCGCGCCAAGGTCGTCGACGTCTCCACCGACGCCGTCACGATCGAGGCCACCGGCAACGCCGAGAAGCTCGCCGCCCTGCTGCGCGTGCTGGAGCCCTTCGGGATCCGCGAGCTCGTGCAGTCCGGCATGGTGGCCGTCGGGCGGGGCGCTCGCAGCATGAGCGACCGCGCCCTGCGCACGGCCTGACCCGCAGTCCCGTTCTTCCGCGCACGACACGCAACCACCGAAGGAGCGCCCACCGTGGCCGAGATGTACTACGACGACGACGCCGACCTGGCCGCGATCGCCAACCGCAAGGTGGCGGTCATCGGCTACGGCAGCCAGGGCCACGCCCACGCGCTGAACCTGCGCGACAGCGGGGTCGACGTCCGGGTCGGGCTGCCGGAGGGCAGCCGCAGCCGGGCGAAGGCCGAGGCGGAGGGGCTGCGGGTCGTCGACCCGGCCACCGCGGCGGCCGAGGCGGACGTCCTCGTGATCCTGACCCCCGACCACGTGCAGCGCCACGTCTACACCGAGGCCATCGAACCGCACCTGGCGCCGGGCAAGGCGCTGCTGTTCGGGCACGGCTTCAACATCCGGTTCGGCTACATCAGCCCGCCGGACGGCGTCGACGTCGTGATGGTCGCGCCGAAGGGGCCAGGTCACCTCGTGCGCCGCGAGTACAGCGACGGGCGCGGTGTGCCGGTGCTCGTGGCGGTGGAGAAGGACGCGACCGGCACCGCCTGGCCGCTGACGCTCGCGTACGCCAAGGCGATCGGCGGGCTGCGCGCCGGCGGCATCCGCACGACCTTCACGGAGGAGACCGAGACCGACCTGTTCGGGGAGCAGGCCGTGCTCTGCGGCGGGGTCTCGCGCCTGGTGCAGGCCGGCTTCGAGACGCTCACCGAGGCGGGCTACCAGCCCGAGGTCGCCTACTTCGAGTGCCTGCACGAGCTGAAGCTGATCGTCGACCTCATGTACGAGGGTGGGATCGCCAAGCAGCGCTGGAGCGTCTCGGACACCGCCGAGTACGGCGACTACGTGTCCGGGCCGCGAGTCATCGACGACTCGGTCAAGGAGCGCATGAAGGACGTGCTCGCCGACATCAAGGACGGCACCTTCGCCGCGCGGTTCATCGCCGACCAGGACGCCGGCGCGCCGGAGTTCGCGCGGCTGCGCGCCGAAGGCGAGCGACACCCCATCGAGGCCACCGGGCGCGAGCTGCGCGGCCTGATGTCGTGGGTCAAGTCCACCGATGACGACTACACCGAGGGCACCGCCGCCCGCTGACCGGCCCGGCGCCTACGCCGAAACCTTGACCGTCTCAAGTTGTGGGAGTCCGTGGCCGATACGTGGACGTCCGAGTATTCTGGGGCGGACACGAGCGCGGCACCCATCCTTCGATGTCGCGCGGACGGCACGGCAGCTCGCCGGCGGTGACCCCGTCGCACGAGCCCGGGCCGCAGGGCAGCCGACCGGCGCCCGCCAGTCACGCGCACGTCACGAAGGAACACGATCATGAGCGAGGCAGAGGAGTTCGCCCGCCGGGCGCTGCAGGAGTCGATGGACCTGCGCGACCAGGGCCACAGCGACGACTGAGCCGCCGAGACCGGCGACACGCGGCAGGGCCGTCCCGCGAGGGGCGGCCCTGCCGCACGTCCGGGACGACCCCGGTCAACTCCGAGGGGCCAATCTGGGCGATTCGCGCCCCCGCCTGGCCCCGGAGGCCTTATGTTCCCCTCGGCGTGGTCGTTTCGGCGGGGGACACGGGTCCTTCGCGGGCACCGGTCCGGGCAGCCCCGGGCGGTGCCGACGGGCTCGGGGCCGCGTGACATAGGAGAACCTCGGTGTCGATCAACCTTCGACCGCGGCGGCGCCGCGGTCTGCGTTCAGTGGTCAGCGTCAGCGCCGTCGCAGCGCTTGCGGCGGCAGCCCTCAGCTCGGCACCCGCGATGGCCGCCGGCTCGGCGACCACGGCGGACGCGCGTTCGCCCCAGGGGCGCCAGGACCTGCGCGCGGCCGCGGCCAAGGCGCGCGCGCACCTGCGCGAATCGGCGAACCCCTCGATCCTCGAGCCGCGGGCCAGGGGCAAGAGCACGGCGTCCGAGCGACTGCAGGGGCTGCCCACCAGCGGCCCCGTCCAGGTCATGCTGGAGCTGGACGCCGCCGCCGCGGCGACCACCTACCGCGCCACGCTGCCGCAGGGACGCACCGCGGCCCGGCGCGCAGCCGTCCAGCAGACCCGCAAGGTGAAGGCCACCCAGGCCTCCGTCGAGCGCGCCTTCGGCCGGTCGAAGACCAAGGCCCGCACGCTGTACCGCACGCACGCCGCGTACGCCGGTGTGGCGGTCTCGACGGACGCCAGCCGGCTGCCTGCGCTGGCCGCGCTGCCGGGGGTCAAGGCGATCCACCGGCTGACCCCGAAGTCCTACCGCAACAGCACCACCGTGCCGCTGATCGGTGCCGGTCAGGTCTGGGCCGGGACCCCCGGCAACACCGGCGCCGGCGTGCGCATCGGCATCATCGACACCGGTGTCGACTACACGCACAAGAACTTCGGCGGCGTGGGCACGACGGCCGCCTACGACACCGCGCACGCGGCCGAGGCGACCGCCGTCTCCTGGCCGCAGGGTGCGGTGGTGGGCGGTTACGACTTCGCCGGTGACGCCTACTACCCGAACCCCACGCTGGACGACGGCAGCCCCAACCCCGACTACCAGCCCAACCCCGCGCCCGACGCCAACCCGCTCGACTGCAACGGGCACGGCTCGCACGTGGCGGGTACGGCGGCCGGTCGCGGCGTCACCGCTGCGGGCGGCACCTACGCCGGGCCGTACACGAGCGGCCTCCAGCCGGCTGACTTCCGCATCGGGCCCGGCGTCGCGCCGGCGGCGTCGATCTACGCGCTCAAGGTCTTCGGCTGCGACGGCTCCACGAACGTGGTCGCCGACGCGCTGGACTGGGCGGCTGACCCCAACGGCGACGGCGACGTCTCCGACCACCTCGACGTCGTCAACATGTCGCTGGGTGGCGACTTCGCCTCTCCCGACGACCCCGACGCGGTGGCGAGCAACAACCTCGCGGCGATCGGCACCATCGTGGTGGCCGCTGCCGGCAACGCCGGTGACGTCTCGGACGTCGCCGGCTCACCTGGCAACGCCGCCCGCGTCATCGGCGTCGCGGCGTCCGACGACCCGGTCGACGTGCTCGACGGCCTGAAGGTCGACGCGCCCGCGGGGCTGGAGACGACCGCCAACCAGGAGGGGCCGGTCGACAACGTCTTCGCGGCCATGGAGTCGGTGGCCTACGACTGGGCGAACGATCCCGGTGTCACCAACGCGGAGGTCGCCAAGATCGGCACCTGGGGCGGTGACCCCGCGGCCAGCAACAGCGACGGCTGCGACACCCTGAGCCCCACCGACGCGACGAACGTCGCGGGCAAGGTGCTGCTCACCGAGTGGAACGACGCGTCCTTCCGCTGCGGCTCGGCCAAGCGGGCCGCCAACGCCGAGGCGGCCGGCGCCGTGGGCGTCCTCTACGGCGAGGACCTCGCGCGCTTCTCCGCGGGCTTCACCGGCAGCGCGACGCTGCCGGCGATGGGCATCACGTCCAAGTCGACCGGCGCCATCGTGGCGGCGCTGGACGCCTCGACCACGGTGCGCGTCACCATGACGCACGCGCTTCACAACAAGGTGCAGATCAGCACGCCGTCGGCGAAGGACCAGATCGCCGACTTCAGCTCCCGCGGGTTCGGCACGGCGCACAACCTCAAGCCGGACGTGTCCGCCCCCGGTGTCTCGGTGTTCTCGACCGACGTGGGCACCGGGGCGGACGGCCTGTCGGAGAACGGCACCTCGATGGCGACCCCGCACGTCGCCGGTGTCGCGGCGCTCGTCCGCAAGGCGCACCGCACGTGGAGCGTCGAGCAGGTCAAGGCCGCCATCATGAACACCGCGGGTGCTGACGTGAAGAGCGGCACGACGGTCGTCGGGCCGGCTCGCGCCGGTGCCGGCCGCGTGCAGGCCGACCGGGCCGTGGTCGCACCGACCCTCGCGTACGTGAAGGACGACCCGGGCGTCGTGAGCCTGTCCTGGGGTGACGTGGCGTTCAGCCGCTCGGGGTCGCTGTCCAAGACCCTCCGGGTCGTGAACAGCGGGTCGACCACCAGGTCGTACTCGCTGCGCTACCACGGGATCGTGTCGACCCCCGGCGTGCGCGTGTCGATCTCGCCGAGCAGCTTCTCGCTCGCGGGCGGCAAGGCGGCCGACGTGCGCGTCACGGTGAGCGTCGTCGCCGGCGATCTCGCCCGCACCATCGACCCGACGCAGGATCCTGAGGGCGGCCTGCGCAGCTACTACTCGGACTTCAGCGGGCGGGTGGAGGTCACCACCTCCGGTGTCGCGGGAGTCTCGCGGGTCCCGCTGTACCTGGCGCCGCACCCGGCCTCGACGGTCCGCGCGCCCGGCGCGGTCGGCGTCTCGGGCAGCGGCGTCCAGACCGGTGAGCTGAGGCAGACCGGCATGGACGTCTACCAGGGCGGCGACCTCGGCGACCCCACCAACTACGCCAGCGCCGTCAGCGCGTTCGAGCTCCAGGGCACCAGCCCTCGGCGACCGGCCTGCTCGTCGACGGTGGTGATCGCCTGCACGCCGTTCGCGGACGACGCTGCCGGTGACCTGCGCTACGTGGGCTTCGCCTCCGACGCGCCGTACATCGGTGGCGGCAACGCCTTCGACCCGGCCGACGCCAACAGCGTCTTCGCCTACTTCGGGGTCAGCACCTGGGGCCCGTGGCGCACGCCGGCCTCGTACGCCGAGTACGACGTGTACCTCGACACCGACCCGGGCAAGGCAGGGCCGGAGCTGGCCGTGTACAACACCCGGCTCGGCGCGACGAGCGACACCATGGTGAGCGTGCTCGTCGACCTCTCGACCGGCTGCGTCGTCGACGCGGTCGCCGGGGCCGACGGTGACGGCGACGGTTGCCCCGACACCGGCGACGGTGCGGGTCTGCAGCTGCTGAACGTCCTGCCGGGCCAGTTCGACACCGGGCTGTTCCACAGCGACTCGATGTTCCTTCCGGTGTCCCTCGCCGCGATCGGCAAGTACCTGCCCGGTGGCTCGTCCGCCGGGACGCCGACCGGCGCGCCCACCTCGCACCGCATCCGCTACTGGGTGCAGGCGGGCACGGTGGAGTCCGGCGACACCGACCGGATCGGCTCGTCCTCGGCGCCGATGTCGGCCGACGTCGTCTCGCCGGCCCTCTCGGCGGTCGGTGACGCCGGCCTGCCGGTGCTGAACAGCGACGGGATGGGCGCCGACTACGCCCTGACGGTCCGCCGCGACACCAGCACCCTCGCGGCCGACAAGCCGCTCGGCCTGCTGACCATGCACCACCTGAACGCCAACGGCGACAAGGCTCAGGTGACGGCGGTGCGCACCGCGTCGTCGGTGCACCTGACCGTGAACGACGACAACTACCGCTACGGAGGTCACCCGACCTTCACCGCGACCGTGTCGCCGTCCTCCGCCACTGGCACCGTGACCTTCAAGGAGGGTGGCCGCACGCTGGCCAAGGTCGCGGTCAGCGGGGGCAAGGCGGTGTTCCGCGCGAGCGGGCAGAGCCGCGGCACGCACTACGTGCGCGCCTACTACAACGGCTCGTCGAGCGTCATGGCGAGCTACTCCGGCCTGGTCCGCGTGTACGTGCGGGCCCTGACCACCAGCGTCCGTCTCACGTCCAACGACTACTACTACCGCTACGGGGGCCGTCCGACGGTGACCGCCACGGTGTCGTCGGCCGCGACCGGGCGGGTGACCTTCAAGAACGGCGGCAGGATCCTGGCGACGGCGACCGTCGTCCGGGGCAGGGCCGTCGCGAAGCTCCCGGTGCTCAGCCGGGGCAGGCACTCGGTACGGGCGTACTACAGCGGCAACGCGGGCTACGCCCCGAGCTACTCGTCGCTGATCTACGTGACGGTCCACTGACGTCGCGGCGAGAGCCACACGTCTGACCTCGTCACGACGAAGCCCTCGGCCGTTCTGGCCGGGGGCTTCGTGCGTGGCCGTCGCCGCCCGGATACCGAGACCTGCTGACCGGTATCTGGACCAGTCGCTACGGTGACGACATGTCGAACGCCATCGCTGCTTCGTTCTCGCTCGCCGTCGTCGCAGGCGACGGCATCGGCCCGGAGGTCGTCGCGGAGGGCCTCAAGGTCCTGGACGCCGTGACCGCCCTCGGTGGGCCGGCGTTCTCGCGCACCGAGTACGACCTCGGCGCCCGCCGGTGGCACGCCACCGGCGAGACGCTGCCCGACGCGGTGCTGGACGAGATCCGCGGCCACGACGCGATCCTGCTCGGGGCGATCGGCGATCCCGGCGTCCCCAGCGGGGTGCTGGAGCGTGGCCTGCTGCTGCGCCTGCGCTTCGAGCTCGACCAGTACGTCAACCTGCGGCCGAGCCGGCTGTTCGCCGGCGTCCGGACGCCCCTGGCCGCACCGGGCGAGATCGACTTCGTCGTCGTGCGGGAGGGCACCGAGGGCCCGTACACCGGCAACGGTGGGGCGCTGCGGGTCGACACGCCGCACGAGGTCGCCACGGAGGTGAGCGTCAACACCGCCTTCGGTGTCGAGCGGGTGGTGCGCTACGCCTTCGCCAAGGCCCAGGCGCGCCCACGGCGGCGGCTGACGCTCGTGCACAAGCACAACGTGCTCACCTACGCCGGGCACCTGTGGCGGCGCGTCGTCGAACGGATCGGGCAGGAGTTCCCGGACGTCACCACCGACTACCTGCACGTCGATGCCGCCACGATCTTCCTCGTCACCGACCCCGCGCGGTTCGACGTCATCGTCACCGACAACCTGTTCGGCGACATCGTCACCGACCTGGCTGCGGCCGTCACCGGCGGGATCGGCCTGGCGGCCAGCGGCAACGTCAACCCCAGCGGGGCGGCGCCCAGCATGTTCGAGCCGGTGCACGGCTCGGCGCCCGACATCGCCGGGCAGGGCGTCGCGGACCCCACCGCCACCGTGCTGTCGGTCGCGCTGCTGCTCGACCACCTCGGTCACGAGCAGGCGGCGCGCCGGGTCGAGCAGGCCGTGGCCGACGACCTCGCCGAGCGCGGCTCGGCTCGGCGCAGCACCCGGGAGGTGGGCGAGGCGCTGGCAGCGCGCGTCGCCGGGTCAGGCGGGCTCGGGTAGCCGCCCGTCGACGCACGCGCGGTTGCGACCGGCGGCCTTCGCGGCGTACAGCGCCACGTCAGCGCGCTTCATGAGGGGCTCGAGCTCCAGGCCGTCGCCGTAGCCGCAGGACACGCCCGCCGACATGGTGACCTCGAGGCCGTCGACGGCGGCCGCGGCCACGTCGTCCACCAGCCGCTCGGCCACGATGGTGGCGGCCGCGAGGTCCTGACCGGGCAGCAGGATCAAGAACTCCTCCCCGCCGATGCGGTAGACGAGGTCGAACGTCCGCAGCGTCTTGCGCAGGCGGTAGGCGGCCTCGCGCAACACGACGTCGCCGCGGTCGTGCCCGTAGCGGTCGTTCACCAGCTTGAAGTGGTCGAGGTCGCAGAGCACCACGGACACCGAACCGCCCAGCACCTTGGCCTGGGCGGCAGCCTCGGCGAACCGCCCGTGCAGCGCCTTGCGGTTGAACAGGCCGGTCAACGGGTCGACCACGGCGTCGCCGCGCGACTGCATCTCCGCGCCGAGCAGGGTCATCGAGATGGCGGCGAGGCCGGTGAGCAGGGCGACGTAGGCGGCCAGGTACACCCACCAGGGCGGCTCGGGTGCGGGTGGCAGCGCCAGCGCCCCGAGCATGGCGCCCGTGCCCACCAGGGCGCAGGTGACCAGCCCGGCCGCCACGACCGCGATCCGGAAACGGGCGGCGAGCATCAGCGTGGGCACCGCGAGGAAGGGCAGGTAGGGGCTGTGGACGCCGCCGGTGCCCAGCGACGCCAGCCCCAGCAGCACGATGATCGTGCCCATGCTCGCGGCGGAGGCTCGCTCGAGGGCGACGGTGCGCTCAGGCACCTTCTCGATCGCGGCCAGGGAGGCGAGCGCAGCGGCGACCAGGGCGGCGACCCACCAGCCGTACGTGGGGGCGGACACGAGCACGGCGAGGCCCATCGAGGCGCCCTGGACCCGGCGCGCCGAGCGGACGCGCTCGTTCATGTCCGTGAAGCGGGCACGCTCCATCTCGGTGCGACACAGCCACCGCTTGGCCGTCTCGTCCCGCCCGACGCCGGTGTCGAGATCCACGCCCTTCCTTCGGCCGGCGAGCGTGCGTTCTTGAGGGCTCGAGGCGACGGTCAACCGGTTGCGGTAGCGTCCGAACATGCTCGACTTCGTGCTCACACCCGCCACCTCCCGACTCCCGGACGACCAACGGGCAGCCGTGCTCGCAGCGCCCGGCTTCGGCAAGCACTTCACCGACCACATGGCCGTGGCCACGTGGACGGCGGGGCAGGGCTGGCACGACGCCCAGGTACGCCCCTACGGGCCGATCCAGCTCGACCCCTCGGCCGCGGTGCTGCACTACGCCCAGGAGATCTTCGAGGGGCTGAAGGCCTACCGCCACGACGACGGCTCGGTGTGGGCCTTCCGTCCCGACCAGAACGCCGCGCGGTTCCAGCGGTCCGCTCGCCGGCTCGCGCTGCCCGAGCTGGCCGCCGAGGACTTCCTCGAGGCGGTGCGCGCCCTCGTCACCGCCGACGTCGACTGGGTGCCGGCTGCCGGGTCAGGGGAGGCCAGCCTCTACCTGCGGCCGTTCATGTTCGCCTCCGAGGCGTTCCTCGGGGTGCGGCCGGCCGCCGAGGTCACCTTCTGCGTCATCGCCTCACCGGCCGGGCCCTACTTCGCCGGCGGCGTGAAGCCGGTGTCGATCTGGCTGTCGCGCGAGTACAGCCGGGCGGCGCCCGGGGGCACCGGCGCCGCCAAGTGCGGTGGCAACTACGCCGCCAGCCTCGCCGCCCAGGTCGAGGCCAGCGCGCACGGTTGCGACCAGGTCTGCTTCCTCGACGCCGTCGAGCACCGCTGGGTCGAGGAGCTCGGCGGCATGAACCTCTACTTCGTCATGGACGACGGCAGCGTCGCCACGCCCGAGCTCACCGGCACCATCCTCGAGGGGGTCACGCGCGACTCGATCATCACCCTGCTCGACGACATGGGGCACAAGGTCGTCGAGCGGCGGATCGACGTCGAGGAGTGGCGCGAGGGTGCGGCGTCCGGTGCGATCCGCGAGGTGTTCGCCTGCGGCACCGCGGCGGTCGTGACGCCGGTCGGCCGGCTGGTCTGGGACGACGGCGAGAGCGTCGTCGCCGACGGCGGCACCGGCGAGGTCACCTCGGCCGTCCGCGCCGCGCTGCTCGACGTCCAGTACGGCCGCGTGACCGACGAGCACGGGTGGCTGCACCGGCTGGTGTAGGAGCTCAAATGGTCTTGCAGCAGACCATTGACGAGGCCCCGACGCGGGGAGCATGATCACGTGCCCTAGCGACCGGTCTGACTTTGGTCCGGTCCCCGTTCGTCAAGGGATGGGCCATGGCTTCGGAGAACGTGCTCGACCACGAAGAGCTGGACGACGACGCGCGGGCCCTCGCCGCGCTGGGCTACAAGCAGGAGCTCCACCGGGGGATGACCGGCTTCTCCAACTTCGCCGTGTCGTTCTCGATCATCTCGATCCTCGCCGGCTGCATCACGACCTACTACCTGGCGATGGACGCCGGCGGCCCGATGGCGATCACGCTGGGATGGCCGCTCGTCGGCGTGTTCGTCCTGTGCGTGGCGCTCGCCATGGCCGAGGTGTGCTCGGCCTACCCGACCGCCGGGGGCCTGTACTGGTGGGCCGGACGCCTCGCGCGGCGCGGCAACCGCGTCTGGGCCTGGTACGTCGGCTGGTTCAACTTCCTCGGTGAGGTCGCGGTCACCGCCGCGATCGACTTCGGCGCCGCGATCACCTGGATGGCGCTGCTGAACCTCGTCTTCGGCCTCGAGGTCACCACGACGTCGACCTTCGTCGCGTACGCGGTGATCCTGCTGCTGCACGGCCTGCTGAACACGTTCGGCGTCAACCTCGTCAAGCTGCTCTCGGACGTCAGCGCGTGGTGGCACCTCGTCGGCGTCGTCGTCATCGTCGGCGTGCTGGCGATCGTCCCCGACCAGCACCAGTCCCTGTCGTGGACCTTCACCGAGTTCCGCAACGAGACCGGCTGGGGCAGCGGCATCTACGCGTTCATGATCGGCCTGCTCATGGCGCAGTACACGTACACCGGCTACGACGCCTCCGCCCACGTCGCCGAGGAGACCATCAGCGCGGCGCGCGAGGCGCCGAAGGGCATCGTGCGCAGCGTCTGGGTCTCGATCCTCGCCGGCTGGGTGCTGCTCATCGCGGTGACGGCGTCCATCCAGGACTACGCCGCCCAGCGCGCGAGCGCCACCGGCCTGCCGCCCGCGCAGATCTTCATCGACGCCGCGGGGCAGACGACGGGTGAGTTCCTGCTGCTCATCTGCGCCGTCGCGCAGTTCTTCTGCGGCATGGCCTCGGTCACCGCGAACTCGCGGATGTCGTTCGCCTTCAGCCGGGACAACGCGCTGCCCGGCTCGCGCTGGTGGTCGAAGGTCAACCCGCGCACCGGCACACCCACGAACTCGATCTGGCTCTGCGTCGTCTGCTCGCTGGTGCTGGCCTCGCCGGCTCTGAAGAGCCTGGTCGCGTACGGTGCGGTCACCTCCATCGCGGTCATCGGGCTCTACATCGCGTACGTGGTGCCGGTCCTGCTGCGGCGGCTGAACAGCGGCTTCGAGCCGGGCCCGTGGAACCTCGGCCGATGGAGCCCGGTGATCGGCTGGATCGCCGTGGCCTGGGTCGCGTTCATCGTGGTGCTGTTCATGCTGCCGGCGTACTCGCCGGGCACGTGGGGCGACGCCACGTTCAACTACGCGCCCGTGGCGGTCGCTCTGGTGCTCGTCTTCGCGACGGTCACGTGGTTCGTCGGAGGCCGCAAGCACTTCCTGCGCGACGTGCCGGCCGGTCACGACACCAAGGCGCCGACGGAGATCTTCGGCGCGTGAGGACGTCGGGGGAGGCGATGGCCAAGGACGTCGAGCCGTCCGCGCACCGGTTGCCGCAGGCCGTGCTGCGACCGGTGCGCGACGGCAACGCGTTCGAGGCGACCGTCGAGCAGCTGGCGACGAGCGTGCGGCTCGGCGTGTTCGTCGCCGGCCAGCAGCTGCCACCGGAGCGCGAGCTCGCCGAGACCCTCGGGGTCAGCCGCACGACGCTGCGCGAGGCCATCGCGGCGTTGCGCGAGGCGGGCATGGTGCAGACGCGACGTGGGCGTGGCGGCGGCACGGTCGTCACCTACCGGGCGCCCGCGCAGGGGGAGGCGTCCGGCCACCCGGTCGGCATGACCGCGGTCCAGATGCGCGACGCGCTGGACTTCCGGCGCGTGGTCGAGCCAGGGGCCGCGGCGCTCGCAGCCTCGCGTGACCTCACGGCCGAGCAGCGGTCGTGGCTCGTGGCGAGCCGCCAGGAGGTCGAGCGCGCTGCCGACGTCGCCGACCACCGGCAGGCCGACTCGCGCCTGCACCTGGCGCTCGCGACGCTGTCCGGGTCCGACCTGCTCGTCTCGGCGGTCACCCAGGTCCAGGGGATGCTGCACGAGATGCTCACCGCGATCCCCGTCCTGGCGCCGAACATCGGCCACTCCAACGAGCAGCACCGCGCAGTCGTGGACGCCGTCCTCGCGGGCGACCCCGCCGCCGCCCGGCTGGCCATGGAGCAGCACTGCGACGCGACGTCCGCGCTCCTGCGCGGGCTGCTCGCCTGAGAGGAGCGCGATGACCACCCACGGCCCCCTCACGATCGGCGAGCTGCGACGGCGGGTCACCGGCGGCGACGTCGACACCGTCGTCGTCGCCTTCACCGACATGCAAGGCCGGTTGCAGGGCAAGCGGATCCACGCGCCGTTCTTCTTGGACCGCGTGCTCGAGCACGGGACGGAGGGCTGCAACTACCTCCTGGCCGTGGACGTCGACATGAACACCGTCGACGGCTACGCGATCAGCTCGTGGAGCACCGGGTACGGCGACATGGAGTTCGTGCTCGACCTCGCGACGTTGCGGCTGACCCCGTGGCTGCCTGGCTCGGCGATGGTGCAGTGCGACCTGAAGTGGATCGACGGCGGCCCGGTCGAGCAGTCGCCGCGCCAGGTGCTCAGGGCCCAGGCCGAGCGCGCCGCGGCCCGCGGCCTGACCGCCTTCGCGGGTACCGAGCTGGAGTTCATCGTGTTCGACGACTCCTACGAGAGCGCCTGGGACAACGCCTACCGCGGCCTCACACCGGCCAACCGCTACAACGTCGACTACTCGATCCTGGGGGGCACGCGGGTCGAGCCGCTGCTGCGCGCCATCCGCAACGGCATGCACGGAGCGGGCCTCACGGTCGAGTCGGCCAAGGGGGAGTGCAACCTGGGCCAGCACGAGATCGCGTTCCTGTACGACGAGGTGGTGCGGACGGCCGACAACCACAGCGTCTACAAGAACGGCGCGAAGGAGATCGCCGCCCTGCACGGCAAGTCGATCACGTTCATGGCCAAGTACGACGAGCGCGAGGGCAGCTCGTGCCACCTGCACATGAGCCTGCGCGGAGCGGATGGCGGGATCGTGTTCGACGACGGGTCCGGGCCGACGCCGCTGTTCGAGCACTTCGTGGCCGGTGTGCTGGCCTCGCTCAGCGAGCTGACGCTGCTGTACGCGCCGAACATCAACTCCTACAAGCGGTTCGCCGAGGGCTCGTTCGCGCCCACGGCCGTCGCCTGGGGACGGGACAACCGCACGTGCAGCCTGCGCGTCGTCGGGCACGGTGAGGGGCTCCGGCTGGAGAACCGCCTCCCAGGCGGTGACGTCAACCCGTACCTCGCGCTGGCGGCGATGCTCGCCGGCGGCCTGCACGGCATCGAGGCCGAGCTCGAGCTCGAGCCGCCGTGCACGGGAAACGCGTACACCGCCGGCAAGCCGCACGTGCCGCGCACCCTGCGCGCCGCGCGTGACCTGTTCGCGCAGTCCGAGCTCGCCCGGGCCGCGTTCGGCGACGCGGTCGTCGACCACTACGTGAACGCGGCGGACGTCGAGCTGGCGGCCTTCGAGTCGGCTGTGACCGACTGGGAGCGCTTCCGGGGGTTCGAGAGACTGTGACCATGAGCGAGCAGCACACCCACGACGTCCTCGACCCGGCGACCGAGCAGGTCGTCGAGACCGTCGAGCTCGCCGACGTCGAGCAGACCGACCGGGCCATCGAGCGCGCAGCGGCGGCCCAGCGCGAGTGGGCGGCCCTCGCCCCTGCCGACCGCGGTCGGCTGCTGCGGCGGTTCGCCGAGGTGGTCGACGCGCACGTCGAGGACCTCGCGCAGCTGGAGGTGCGCGGCGCCGGCCACACGATCGGCAACGCCCGCTGGGAAGCCGGCAACGTGCGTGACGTGCTCGCGTACTACTCAGCCGGGCCCGAGCGGCTCTTCGGCCGCCAGATCCCGGTGGCCGACGGCATCGACGTCACGTTCAAGGAGCCGCTCGGCGTCGTCGGCGTGATCGTGCCGTGGAACTTCCCGATGCCCATCGCGGGCTGGGGTCTCGCCCCGGCGCTCGCCGCCGGGAACGCCGTGGTGCTCAAGCCCGCTGAGCTGACGCCGTTGACCGCGATGATGCTGGGCCGCCTCGCGCTCGGAGGCGGGGCTTCCCGAGCACCTGCTGTCGGTCGTCCCGGGCCGGGGTTCGGTCGTCGGCGAGCGGTTCGTGACGCACCCGCTGGTGCGCAAGATCTGCTTCACGGGCTCGACCGCCGTGGGTCAGCGCATCATGCGCGGGGCGGCCGACCAGGTGAAGCGGGTGACGCTCGAGCTCGGCGG
Source organism: uncultured Actinomycetota bacterium (assembly GCA_963816695.1). Taxonomy (GTDB): domain Bacteria; phylum Actinomycetota; class Actinomycetes; order Actinomycetales; family Angustibacteraceae; genus Angustibacter. The sequence continues at coordinate 221,862 of CAWFLV010000001.1, read as the reverse complement.
CAAGAGCGCCAACATCGTCTTCGCCGACAGCGACCTCGAGCGCGCGGCCGCGACGGCGCCGTACGCCGTGTTCGACAACGCGGGGCAGGACTGCTGCGCGCGCAGCCGGATCCTGGTGCAGCGCAGCGCTTACGACCGGTTCATGGAGCTGTTCGAGACCGCCGTCAAGGGCGTGCGCGTCACCGACCCGTCGGCGGAGGACGCCGAGATGGGGCCGCTCATCAGCGACGGCCAGCGGCGCACGGTGCGGTCGTACGTCGAGGACGCCGAGACGCCGGTGGACGTGCTGTTCCGCGGCAGCGCTCCGGAGGGTGCCGGGTACTGGTACCCGCCCACCGTCGTGCGCCCGCGCTCGGTCGACGACCCGGTCTGGCGCGAGGAGGTGTTCGGCCCGGTCGTGGCCGTGCTGCCGTTCGAGGACGAGGCCGAGGCCGTCCGGCTGGCCAACGACACCGCGTACGGTCTGTCCGGGTCGATCTGGACGCGGGACGTCGGCCGCGCTCTGCGGGTCGCCCGCGGCGTCGAGGCGGGGAACCTGTCGGTGAACTCCCACTCGTCGGTGCGCTACTCGACGCCGTTCGGCGGGTTCAAGCAGTCCGGTCTCGGGCGCGAGCTCGGGCCGGACGCGCTCGACGCGTTCACCGAGGTCAAGAACGTCTACATCGCCACCGGCGACTGAGAGGGGAGCGGTCATGGCAGGTCGGCTCGACGGCCGGGTGTGCGTCGTCACGGGCGGGTGCAGCGGCATCGGCCTGGCTACCGTGCGCAGGTTCGCCGCCGAGGGGGCCACGGTGGTCGTGGGCGACGTGGACGACGAGCGCGGTCCGCAGGTGGCTGAGGAGGTCGGTGGCCGCTACGTGCGTTGCGACGTCACCGACGCCGAGCAGGTCGAGGCCATGTTCCGCACCGCGAAGGACGTGTACGGCAGCATCGACGTCGCCTTCAACAACGCGGGGATCTCACCGCCGGACGACGACTCGATCCTCGAGACCGGTATCGAGGCCTGGCGGCGCGTCCAGGAGGTCAACCTGACGAGCGTGTACCTGTGCTGCAAGGCGGTGCTGCCGTACATGCTCGAGCAGGGGCGCGGCTCGATCATCAACACCGCCTCGTTCGTCGCGGTCATGGGCGCGGCGACGTCCCAGATCTCTTACACCGCAAGCAAGGGTGGCGTGCTGGCGATGTCGCGCGAGCTCGGGGTGCAGTTCGCCCGGCAGGGGGTGCGGGTCAACGCGCTGTGCCCCGGCCCGGTGAACACGCCGCTGCTGCAGGAGCTGTTCGCCGCCGATCCCGACCGCGCGGCGCGCCGCCTCGTGCACGTGCCGCTGGGGCGTTTCGCCGAGCCGGAGGAGATCGCCGCCGCGGTCGCGTTCCTCGCCAGCGACGACTCCAGCTTCGTCACGGCCTCGCAGTTCCTGGTCGACGGCGGCATCAGCGGCGCGTACGTGACGCCGCTGTGACCTCGCGGCCGCTCGTCGGGCTCACCACCTACTGCGAGCCGGCGTCCTGGGGAGCCTGGCGCGACGTGCCGGCGGCGCTCGTGCCGCAGGCCTACGTCGACGCGCTGCGCGGCGCCGGAGCCCGGGTCGTGCTCGTGCCGCCTGAGCGCGGGATCGACGCCTCGGACGCGGCAGAGCTGGTCGCCGAGCTCGACGCGCTGGTCGTGGCCGGTGGGGCCGACGTCGACCCGGCGCGCTACGGCCAGGAGCCGCACGCGGTGCTGCAGGCCCCGCGACCTGACCGCGACGACCTCGAGCTGGCACTCGTCGCCGCGGCCGCCGACGCGGACCTGCCGTTGCTGGGCATCTGCCGGGGCATGCAGGTGATGGCGGTGGCGGCCGGCGGCGTGCTGCAGCAGCACCTGCCGGACGTCGTCGGCCACGACGGGCACTCCCCGGCGCCGGCGCGCTACGGCTCGCACCAGGTGCGAACGGCCGATGGGTCGGTGCTGCGAGGGGTGCTCGGTCGGCAGGTCGTCGTGCCGACGTACCACCACCAGGGCGTGGTCTCGCACCCCGGCTACGTGGCCTCGGCGTGGGCGGACGACGGGGTGCTGGAGGGCATCGAGGCGCCGGCGGCTCGGTTCCGCGTCGGCGTGCAGTGGCACCCGGAGGCCGGCTCCGACCCCCGGCTCTTCGAGGCCCTGGTGGCGGCCGCATCGTGAGACGCCCTGGCCGCGACGTGAGATGAGTGCGAGCATGGTCGCGCCATGTTCACCAGGTGGATCATTACGTGAGGCGCGCCGACGGGCCAGTGGGTCCGACGACGCGCCAGACCTCCCGTCCCCGGGGGGTCTTTTTCGTTGTCAGACTGGCACCAGCAGCGCGCAGCACACGATCTGAGAGGGCAGGACGACCGTGACGCTCAGCGGCGACTTCCACGTCTACGACACGACCCTGCGCGACGGCGCGCAGCAGGAGGGCCTGACGCTGTCGGTGCAGGACAAGCTGGCGATCGCGGAGCACCTCGACGACCTGGGGGTCGGCTTCATCGAGGGCGGGTGGCCAGGGGCGATCCCCAAGGACACCGAGTTCTTCGCCCTGGCGGCGCAGCGGCTGACGCTGCGCAACGCCGTGCTCGCCGCGTTCGGCGCGACCCGCCGTCCGGGCTCCACGGCAGCAGCCGACCCCCAGGTGAGAGCGCTGCTGGACGCGCAGGCGCCCGTGGTGACCTTGGTGGCCAAGAGCCACTCCCGCCACGTCGAGATGGCGCTGCGCACCACGCCGGCCGAGAACCTGGAGATGGTGCGCGACACCGTCGACCTGCTGGTGCGAGAGGGCCGTCGCGTGGTCCTGGACGCCGAGCACTTCTTCGACGGCTACCTCGACGACCCCAAGTACGCCATCGAGGTCGTCCGGGCCGCCGCCGAGGCCGGCGCCGAGGTCGTGACCCTGTGCGACACCAACGGCGGGATGCTGCCGCCGCAGGTCGCCGACGTCGTCCACGAGGTGCTGGTGGCGTCCGGCGCGCGGCTGGGCATCCACTGCCACAACGACACCGGCTGCGCGGTGGCCAACTCGCTGGCGGCGGTCGACGCCGGCGCGACGCACGTGCAGGGCACCCTGAACGGCTACGGCGAGCGCACCGGCAACGCCGACCTGGTCACGGTCGTCGCCAACCTGGTCATCAAGCAGGGACGCCAGGTGCTCGAACCGCAGCGGCTGCGGGAGGCGACGCGGATCGCCCACGCCGTCAGCGAGATCACGAACGTCGTGCCGTACTCGCGCCAGCCGTACGTCGGCGCGAGCGCGTTCGCGCACAAGGCCGGGCTGCACGCCAGCGCCCTGCGCGTCGACCCCGACCTCTACCAGCACACCGACCCCGTGGCCGTGGGCAACGACATGCGCACCCTGGTGTCGGAGATGGCCGGCCGGGCCTCGATCGAGCTCAAGGGCCGCGAGCTCGGCTACGACCTCGCCGGACGCGACGACCTGCTGGCGCGGGTCACCGACAAGGTCAAGGCCCTCGAGGCGCGCGGCTACACCTTCGACGCCGCCGACGCGTCGTTCGAGCTGCTGCTGCGCGAGGAGGTCGAAGGCGGCCGGCGGCGCTACTTCGACGTCGAGAGCTGGCGGGTCATCACCGACGCGCGCGGCGACGACACGGCGACGTCCGAGGCCACCGTGAAGGTCGTCGCGGCGGGGCGCCGCGTCGTGGCCACCGGCGAGGGGAACGGTCCGGTCAACGCGCTCGACCACGCGCTGCGCGAGGCGCTGTCGACGGCCTACCCCGAGCTGCGGCGGCTGCAGCTCATCGACTTCAGGGTCCGCATCCTCGACGCCGCCCACGGCTCGGACGCGGTCACCCGCGTGCTCATCGAGACCAGCGACGGCGCGTCGTCCTGGGAGACGGTCGGGGTGGCCGCCAACATCGTCGAGGCGTCCTGGGAGGCGCTCGTCGACTCGATCTCCTACGGCCTGATGCGCCAGGACATCGACCCCCGCTGACCCCCGTTTCCGCCACCCAAGCCGCTTTCCGCCACCCAAGCCGCTTTCCGCGCTTCGGCCGCGGCCTGAGCGGCGGAAGCGCCGGTGCCTCCGCCACCCAGACCGCGGCCGACTGGCGCAAAGCGGCCTGAGCGGCGGAAAGCGGCCTGAGCGGCGGAAAGGGCGGTTGGGGGTGGGGGCTAGGGGCGGGGTGGGTCGGCGGGGGAGAGGTCGGGGTCGTCGGCCGCGAAGGTGCGCACCGGGCCCGGTGCGGTGCCGGGCCCCTCGAACCGCACGGTGACGCGGCCGCGCCCGCTGCCCCAGACCCAGCCGGGCCCGAGGTCGGCGTGCCGGACGTCGGCGCCGGGGCGCCAGACCGGCGGCGGTTCGGGCTGGGGCTCGGGCTCCGACGGCGGTGGCGGCGCAGCAGTGGGCTCGGCGGCGTCGACAGCGGGCTCGGCGACGCCGCCCGTGGCCGCGTCGTCCGCCGCGGCGATCAGGTCGGGCTGGAACCAGTCCGCCAGCCCTGACACCCCGACTCCCAGGAGCCGGATGCCCCCGGCCGTGGACCAGGTGAGCGTGTCGATCTCCGACAGCAGGCGGCGAGCGGTGCGGGTGACGGCCGCCGTACCGTCCACGGCCTGCGGGTGCGTGTACGAGCGGGTGCGCGCGGTGAAGTCGGCGAACCGGACCTTGAGCGTCACGGTGCGCCCGGCGAGGCCCTCCTTGCGCAGCCGCCCGGCGACCTTGGCCGCGAGCAGGTCGACCTCGGCGGCCATCCGCTGGGGGTCGCGCAGGTCGGTCTCGAAGGTCTCCTCGGCGGAGACGGACTTGGCCTCGCGGTAGGGCTCCACCGGGCGGTCGTCCTGGCCTCGCGCGAGAGCCAGCAGGCCGTGGCCGTGGGCCGAGCCCAGCAGCCGGACCGCGTCGTCGTCGTCCATTCCCGCGAGGTCGGCCACCGTGCGGATGCCGTGGCTGCCCAGCCGCGCGGCGGTGGCCGGCCCGACGCCCCCGATCGCCGTGACGGGCAGCGGGTCGAGGAACGCGCGGACGCCGTCCGGCTCGACGACGAGCAGGCCGTCCGGCTTGGCGGCCTCGCTGGCGAGCTTCGCGACGCTCTTGGACGGCGCGAGCCCCACCGACGCGGTCAGGCCGCCGGTCACGTCGGACACGGTGCGCCGCAACGCGATCGCCGCCTGCTCGGGGTCGTCGTCGAGTCCGGCCAGGTCGGCGTACGCCTCGTCGATGCTCACCTGCTGCACGACGGTGCTCATGTCGCGCAGCGTCTGCATCACCGCCTGGCTCGCGGTGCGGTAGGCGGCGAAGCGCGGCGACAGGTACGCGGCGTTCGGGCACCGCCGCCGCGCCTCGGCGACGCTCATGGCCGACCGCACCCCGAACACCCGCGCCTCGTACGACGCGGTGGCGACCACGCCCCGGCCGCCGACACCGCCGACCACGACCGGCTTGCCCCTGCAGCGAGGGCTTGTCGCGCTGCTCGACGGCGGCGAAGAACGAGTCCAGGTCGAGGTGCAGGATCTCGGCTCGGGCTCGCACCCGCTCAGTGTCGCTCAGCCAGCCAGCGGATCGCCGCCGCGTAGCCCTGCACGCCGAGTCCGGCGACCACCGCCGTGGCGACCGGGGAGACGTAGGAGTGCCGGCGGAACTCCTCGCGGGCGTGCACGTTGCTGATGTGCACCTCGACGAGCGGCGCGGTGAGCGCGGCGCAGGCGTCGCGCAGGGCGACGGAGGTGTGGGTCCAGCCGGCGGGGTTCAGCACCACGGCGGTGCCGTCGTCCGCGGCCTCGTGCAGCCAGGCGAGCAGCTCGTGCTCGGCGTCGGTCTGGCGGACCTCGACGTCGGCGCCGGCCGCGCGTCCGGCGTCCTCGCACAGCGCGACGAGCTCGGCGTAGGTCGTCGTGCCGTAGACGGACGGCTCGCGCGTGCCGAGGCGGCCCAGGTTGGGGCCGTTGAGCACCAGGATCCGCACGCCGTGAGCCTAGCCGCTGAACGACGGGTCAGAGCGCCCGGACGCTGTTGTTGCGCGCGTCGTGGGTCAGTTCGACCAACCCGAGCGTCTCGAGCAACGGCGGCAGGTACGTGCCGAACCGACCGCGGTAGCCGTTGCGCAACCCATACCAGCCGCCGACGGGGTTGTCCGGCGAGCGACCCCAGGCCTCGACGGTTCCGGGTGCGGCGTCCTTCTTCTCGTCGGCGGCTCCGAGCGGCACCCAGCCACCCTGCTCGCGAAGCCACGCGTGCAGGTCCTCGACGGCGCGCAGCAGGTACCGCAGTTGCGTCGAGCCCACCTGGCAGACCAGGGCCGGCGGGTCAGCCGACTCGTCGCGGTGCATGGTGTACGAAGACGACCCCGGGGCCGTGGTCAGCCGCCACGGGTCGTCGGCTGTTCCCTGGCCAGCCATGTCGCGCTCCTCCCGACGAGTCGTTCGGAGTCTGACACCGACTCCATGGCCTTGACAGCCGCGAGGAGCTCTTGGCGCAACGCCTGGCCGCGCTCGGTGAAGCCGCGCTGCCGGCGTGCGTACTCGGCGCGGCCCTCAGGCGTCTCGATGCGCACCGGCTCGACACCGAGGGCGGACAGGTCGTAGGGCGAGGCCTGCATGTCGAGCAGGCGGACGTCGCGGGCCAGCTCGAAGCACTGCGCCACCACGGACGACGGCACGAGGGGAGTGAGCTTGTACGCCCACTTGTAGAGGTCCATCGTGGCGTGCAGGCAGCCCGGCTGCTCGAGGTCGAGCTGCTCAGAACGGCTGGGCTGCAAGGAGTTCAGCGGACGAGCCTCGGGGGTGAAGAACCGGAACGCGTCGAAGTGCGAGCACCGTACGGGCTGGGACTCCACGACCGCGTCCGTAGCGGCGGGGCCGAGCCGCAGCGGCCAGTCCTCGTGCCGCTGCTCGCCCTCACCGAGCCGGTAGACCATGGCCCACTCGTGCAGGCCGAAGCAGCCGAGCTGCGCGGGACGGTCGGCGGTCGCGGCGAGCAGGGCGACCACGAACTCGACGGCGGCGCCCCGCTCGGCGAGGAACGCCCCGACGTCGACGGTCACCCCCGGACCGGCTCCGGCGCCGGCGTCCGTCTCGACGTACCACCGCCACGCCAGGCGCTCTCGCGCCTGCTCGCCGAGCAGCACCACGCCCGCGCCGGGGTGCCAGCGCCGCAGCTGGGCGGGCCGGTGGGAGTAGTAGGTGAACAGGAAGTCCTCGACCGGGTGCTTCTCGCCGCGTCGCGCTCGGGCCAGTCGGCCCGCCGTCCACGCCTCGACGCGCGCCTGGTGGTCGGCCTCGAGCGCGCGCCACTCGCGCGGCTCGAGCACCCGCGGCGCTGCGGCTGTCGTCGAGGTCACCCCACCAGGCTAGGTGGCTCGGGAGCCGCGCTGGGGAACCCGCACTGCATCCGCGGAACGTCACTGGGTAGCCTCGGGCCGTGCGCATCGCGAGGTACACGGCAGGCGAGGACCCCACCTTCGGCGTGGTCGAGGACGACGGCGGCCGGCTGATGCTGGCCGAGGTGCAGGGCGACCCCCTCTACCAGCCGGTGGTATTCACCGGCGTCCGGACGCCCCTGGACGACGTGCGGCTGCTCGCGCCGGTGATCCCGCGCAGCAAGGTGATCGGCATCGGCAAGAACTACGCCGAACACGCCGCCGAGATGGGTGGTGAGGCACCGGCCGAGCCGCTCATGTTCCTCAAGCCCAACACCTCCGTCGTCGGCCCGGACGACCCGATCGTCCTTCCGCGCCAGTCGCAGGAGGTGCACTACGAGGGCGAGCTGGCCGTCGTCATCGGGCGCATCTGCAAGGACGTGCCGATCGAGCGCGTGCCCGAGGTCATCTACGGGTACACCTGCGCGAACGACGTCACGGCGCGCGACCTGCAGCGCGGGGACGGCCAGTGGTCGCGCGCCAAGGGCTTCGACTCGTTCTGCCCGCTCGGGCCGTGGATCGTCACCGGGCTCGACGCCTCCGACCTCGCTCTCACGACCCGCCGCGACGGCGCGGTCGTGCAGGACGGTCGCACCAGCCAGATGGTGCACGGCGTGGCGGCGCTGGTCGCGCACGCGTCCGAGGCGTTCACGCTGCTGCCGGGTGACGTGATCCTCACCGGAACGCCCGCCGGGGTGGGTCCGATCACCGCGGGCCAGCGCGTCGAGGTCGAGATCGAGGGCATCGGCACGTTGTCGAACCCCGTGGTCGCACGCGGCTGACCCTCGCCCGCGCCCCGTAGTCTGGACGCATCATGAGCGAATCCACCGGTCCTGTCCGGCTGCGCGTGGCGCCGTCCCCCACGGGCGACCCTCACGTCGGCACGGCCTACATGTCCCTGTTCAACCTCGCGTTCGTGCGCCAGCAGGGCGGGCAGTTCGTGCTGCGCGTCGAGGACACCGACCGCGCCCGCTACCGCGACGACAGCGAGCAGCAGCTCTACGACACCCTGAGCTGGCTCGGGCTGCACTGGGACGAGGGCCCCGACAAGGGCGGCCCGTTCGCGCCGTACCGACAGTCCGAGCGGCTCGACACCTACCGCCCGTACGTCGAGCGCCTGCTGGCTGACGGCCACGCCTACCACTGCTGGTGCTCCACCGAGCGGCTGCAGGAGATGCGCGAGGCGCAGCAGGCGGCCAAGCAGCCCACCGGCTACGACCGGCTCTGCTACGGCAAGACCCGTGACGAGCGGGCCCAGCTGCCCGGATTCAGCGAGACGCCGGTCGTGCGCATGCTCATCCCGGACGACGTCCCGCTGACCTTCACCGACGTGATCCGCGGCGAGGTCAACGCGCCGCGGCCCGACGACCAGGTGATCCTCAAGGCCGACGGCTTCCCGACGTACCACCTGGCCGTGGTCGTCGACGACCACGAGATGCAGATCACCCACGTCGTGCGCGGCGAGGAGTGGATCAGCTCGACGCCCAAGCACGTGCTGCTGTACCGGTGGCTCGGTCTGCCGCTGCCGAAGTTCGCCCACATGCCGTTGCTGCGCAACGCGAACAAGTCGAAGATCAGCAAGCGCAAGAACCCCGCCGCCCGGCTCACGTGGTTCCAGGAGCAGGGCTACCTGCCGGAGGCGCTGCGCAACTTCCTCGCCCTGCTCGGGTACTCGATGCCCGGCGGCGAGGAGGTGTTCACGTTCGACGACATGGTCGAGCACTTCGACTGGCAGCGGGTCAACACCGTCGGGCCGGTCTTCGACCTGGACAAGCTCGACTGGCTCAACGGCCACTACATCCGCAGCCTCGACGAGGACGACCTCGCCCAGCGCCTGGTCGAGCGCCTGCAGGACGACGAGCTGCTCGGCGACGAGCCCAGCGACCGCGACCGCGAGGTCGTGCGAGCGGCCACGCCGCTGGTCCAGACGCGGATGGTGCGGCTGAACGAGGCCGCCGGCATGGTCGGCTTCCTGCTGCTCGACGACCACGACCTCACCGTCGAGGACGACGCGCTCGCCTCGCTCAAGGACGACGCGGCCGCGGTGCTCGACGCCGCGGTCACCGCGCTGCAGCCGCTGGCCGACTGGTCGACCGCCCAGATCGAGGCGTCGCTGCGGGCGGCGCTCGTCGACGGCCTCGGCATCAAGCCGAAGTTCGCCTTCGGGCCGCTGCGCGTCGCCGTCACCGGTCGCCGCGTGTCGCCACCGCTGTTCGAGTCGATGGAGATCCTCGGCCACGCCTCGACGCTGACCCGGTTGATGGCCCTGCGCGCGCGGCTGGGCTGATTTGGGGGAGGGGACCCGGGGCCGCTAGTATCGGCGGTCGGGTCACGGCCCGGACGCGGTTCGCTCCGCCCCGGACGTGATACCCCGGTGGGGTATGGTGTAATTGGCAGCACGACTGATTCTGGTTCAGTTAGTCTAGGTTCGAGTCCTGGTACCCCAGCGAGGATCCACCCGCACCAGCCGGTAGGATCCTTCACGCACCACCAGCACGAGCTAGGGCCCCGTTGTGTAGCGGCCTAGCACGCCGCCCTCTCAAGGCGGTAGCGCGGGTTCGAATCCCGTCGGGGCTACGCGATCCGAAGGTCCTCGTCCAGCAGGGCGGGGGCCTTCGTCGTGTCCGCCACCTGCGCAGGGTCGGCGTCGGGATGAAGGGCAGGAGCCGTGACGTTGCCGCTCGACGTGACCCCCACCGCGCCCCGGACGTCCTCGCTCGGCGCTGCTCTGACGTCCCTGGCCGTCGGCGGGTTCGCCATCGGCACGACCGAGTTCGTGACGATGGGGCTGCTGCCGGACATCGCGTCCGGGCTGGACGTGTCGATCCCGGCTGCGGGCCGCGTCATCTCGGCCTACGCGCTCGGCGTCGTCGTCGGCGCCCCGCTGCTCGCCGTGCTCACCGCTCGCATCGCCCGCACGCGCCTGCTCATGGTGCTCATGACCGCGTTCGCGCTCGGCAACGTCGCCTCGGCGCTCGCGCCCACCTACCCCACGCTCGTGCTCGCCCGGTTCCTGTCCGGCGTCCCGCACGGCGCCTACTTCGGCATCGCCTCGCTCGTGGCGGCCTCCATGGTCGAGCCGGCTCGGCGCGGTCGCGCGGTCGCCTTCCCGCTGCTCGGGCTCACCGCAGCGAACGTCGTCGGGGTGCCCGCGTCGTCCTTCCTCGGCCAGCAGCTCGGCTGGCGCGCGGCCTACTGGTTCGTCGCGCTGGTCGGCGTGGTCACGGTGGTGCTGGTCTGGCGCGTGGTGCCGCACGTCGCCGCCCACGAGGGAGCCAGTCGCCGGCAGGAGCTGCGCGCGCTCGCCAAGGGCCAGGTGTGGGTCACCATGGCGATCGGGGCGGTGGGGTTCGGCGGCATGTTCGCGGTCTACAGCTACATCTCGCCCATCCTCACCGAGACGGCCGGCTGGTCGGTGTCGGCCGTGCCCGTCGCGCTCGCGGTCTTCGGGATCGGCATGACGGTCGGAAACGTGCTGGGCGGCCGGCTCGCCGACTGGTCGGTTCCTCGGGCGCTGGTGCTGGGCTTCACGCTGACGCTCGTGATCCTGGCGACCTTCCCGGTCGCGGCCCGCTCGCGGGTCGGCGTCGCCGTCGCCGTGCTGGCGCTGGGGATCGTCGGCTCGATCACGGTCAACGCCCTGCAGCTGCGGCTCATGGACACGGCCGGCCCGGCGGCGGCGTCCCTCGGGGCCTCGCTCAACCACTCGGCCCTCAACCTCGCCAACGCCTCCGGGGCGTTCCTCGGCGGGCTGGTGATCGACGCCGGGTACGGCTGGACGTCGCCCGCCTGGGTCGGGGCCGGGCTGGCCGCGGTCGGCCTGGTCATGGCCGTCACGAGCGTCCTGTACGACCGCCGGCAGCGCCAGCGCCGGCCCAGCGCCTCGCTCGTGCCCGTCGAAGCCCGCTGACGGGACCCGTACTTGCGAGGGTCGGGGCTAGCTGGCGCGGCGCAGGACCTCGCTGAGCTTGTTGGCTCCCGCGACGACGGACGGCGCGTGCAGGCGGCCCGGCTGGCGCGAGAGCCGCTCGATCGGCCCGCTGATCGACACCGCGGCCACGACGCGGCCGGACGGACCTCGCACCGGTGCCGACACCGACGCGACCCCCGCCTCGCGCTCGCCCACGCTCTGGGCCCAGCCGCGGCGGCGGACGCCGGACAGCGCCGTCGCCGTGAAGGCAGCCCCCTGCAGCCCGCGGTGCAGCCGGTCGGGTTCCTCCCACGCGAGCAGGATCTGCGCCGCCGACCCCGCGAGCATGGACAGCGAGGAGCCGACGGGGATGGAGTCGCGCAGCCCCACCGGGCGCTCGGCGGCGGCGACGCAGATGCGGTGGTCGCCCTGGCGGCGGAAGAGCTGGGCGCTCTCGCCGGTGTGGTCGCGCAGCGCCGCGAGCACCGGGCCGGCGGCCGCGAGGAGCCGGTCCTCACCGGCGGCTGAGGCGAGCTCGCCGAGCCGGGGGCCGAGCACGAAGCGACCCTGCATGTCGCGGGCCACCAGGCGGTGGTGCTCGAGCGCGACCGCGAGCCGGTGCGCCGTCGGGCGGGCCAGCCCCGTGGCGGCCACGAGCTGGGCGAGGGTGGAGGGCCCGGCCTCGAGAGCACCGAGAACGACGGCGGCCTTGTCCAGGACGCCGACTCCGCTAGAGTTGTCCATGCCTCGATATTGCCGTCTCACGTCATGAGATGCAAGTTCCTCGGCGCCCCGGCGGCGTCACCATCACCTCGAGGCGACACACGAAAGGGAGCTCGACATGGGCCGCACCTTGGCAGAGAAGGTCTGGGACACGCACGTCGTGCGACGTGCGCCGGGGGAGCCGGACCTGCTCTACATCGACCTCCACCTGCTGCACGAGGTGACCAGTCCGCAGGCCTTCGACGGGCTGCGGCTCGAGGGCCGGCCGGTGCGGCGGCCGGACCTCACCATCGCGACCGAGGACCACAACGTCCCGACGCAGCCCGGGCCGATCGCCGACCCGGTGTCGCGCACGCAGGTCGAGACGCTGCGCCGCAACTGCGAGGAGTTCGGCGTGCGCCTGCACCCGATGGGGGACGCCGAGCAGGGCATCGTGCACGTCATCGGGCCCCAGCTCGGGCTCACCCAGCCGGGCATGACGATCGTCTGCGGTGACTCGCACACCTCGACCCACGGCGCCTTCGGCGCCTTGGCGTTCGGCATCGGCACCAGCGAGGTCGAGCACGTGCTGGCCACGCAGACGCTGTCGCTCAAGCCGTTCCGCACCATGGCGGTCACCGTCGACGGCGCGCTGCCGGACGGCGTGACGGCCAAGGACCTCGTGCTGGCGGTCATCGCGCGGATCGGCACGGCAGGCGGCCAGGGTCACGTCATCGAGTACCGCGGCGAGGCCATCGAGCAGCTCTCGATGGAGTCGCGGATGACGGTGTGCAACATGTCGATCGAGGCCGGCGCCCGCGCCGGGATGATCGCGCCCGACGACACGACGTTCGAGTACCTGCGCGGGCGGCCGCACGCGCCGCAGGGCGCGGACTGGGACGCCGCGGTCGACCACTGGCGCTCGCTGCGCACGGACGACGACGCGACGTTCGACCGCGAGGTGGTCATCGAGGCCGCCGACCTCGCGCCGTTCGTCACGTGGGGCACCAATCCCGGGCAAGGTCTGCCGCTCGGCGAGCGGGTGCCCGACCCGGAGCAGATCGGCGACGAGAACGCCCGCGCGGCGGCCGAGCGGGCCTTGGAGTACATGGGGCTGACCGCCGGCACGCCGCTGCGCGACATCGCCGTCGACACGGTCTTCGTCGGCTCGTGCACCAACGGCCGGATCGAGGACCTGCGCGCCGCGGCCCAGGTGCTCAAGGGCCGCAAGGTCAAGGACGGCGTGCGGATGCTCGTCGTGCCGGGATCGGCGCGCGTGCGGCTGCAGGCCGAGAGCGAGGGCCTGGACCAGGTCTTCACCGAGGCCGGTGCCGACTGGCGGCTCGCCGGGTGCTCGATGTGCCTGGGGATGAACCCCGACCAGCTCGCGCCGGGCGAGCGCAGCGCGTCGACCTCGAACCGCAACTTCGAGGGCCGCCAGGGCAAGGGCGGCAGGACGCACCTGGTCTCGCCGCCCGTCGCCGCCGCCACCGCCGTGCGCGGCACGCTCTCGACCCCCGCCGACCTGGACTGAGGAGAACCCGATGGAACCCTTCACGAGGCACACCGGCGTCGGTGTCCCGATGCGGCGCAGCAACGTCGACACCGACCAGATCATCCCGGCCGTCTACCTCAAGCGCGTGACGCGCACCGGCTTCGAGGACGGCCTGTTCGCGGCCTGGCGCGGCGACGAGTCGTTCGTCCTCAACCACCCCGCGTTCCGCTCGGGCAGCGTGCTGGTCGCCGGGCCGGACTTCGGCACCGGCTCCTCGCGCGAGCACGCCGTGTGGGCGTTGATGAACTACGGCTTCCGGGTCGTCATCAGCTCGCGCTTCGCCGACATCTTCCGTGGCAACTCGGGCAAGCAGGGGCTGCTGACGGCGCAGGTGGGCCAGGACGACGTCGAGCTGCTGTGGAAGCTGCTGGAGAACGAGCCGGGGACGCAGGTGACGGTCGACCTGGAGGCCAAGACCGTCCACGCCGGAGACATCACGTGCCCGTTCGAGGTCGACGACTACACCCGCTGGCGCTTGCTCGAAGGACTCGACGACATCTCCTTGACGCTGGGACACGAGGAAGACGTGAAGAATTTCGAGTCGTCTCGCGCGGCCTGGTTGCCGGTGACGACACCGCAGTGAGCGCGGAGGTCGCGACGTGTTCCGGAGCCCGGGTGGTCCAGACGGACCACCCGGGCTCCGTGCGTCCTGCCGTTGTGCCGCAACGCTTCTGTGGCCAGAGACGTGGTCGCGGCGCGACCACGCGAGCTGACGCCGGGGGTACGCGGACGGCGCCCGGCGCCCGGCCACAGGCGTGGCCCAGGCGCTCCAAACGCTTGCGACACAAGCGTTGGCAGGCCCTCAGGTGTTGGACGTGGGCGCCCCGTGGTCCTACCGTCGTCCTCGAGTCGAGCGTCGCTCGACGGCAACGGCATCAGCCGGGCAGCGGCCTGGCGGACATCTCCAAGAGGGAGACACGCAGTGAACAAGGGACAGCTGGTCGACGCACTCGAGTCACGTCTCGGCAGCAAGCGGGCTGCGGCGGAGGCCCTGGAGGCCGTCGTCGACGTCATCACCGTCACCGTCGCCAAGGGTGAGAAGGTCGCCATCACCGGCTTCGGCACCTTCGAGAAGGCGGCTCGCGCGGCCCGCACCGGTCGCAACCCCCGCACCGGCCAGGCCGTGAAGATCAAGAAGACCTCGGTGCCCCGCTTCCGCGCGGGCACGGCGTTCAAGGAGGTCACCTCCGACGCCAAGGCGCTGCGGGCCTTCACCGCCGCTGCCGCCGGCCGCGCCGCGTCCGCCACGGGCAAGGTCGCCGCCTCCGTCGCGGGCACCGCCACGAGCACCGCTCGTCGGGCGACCGGCACGGCGGCGCCGGCGAAGAAGACCGCGGCGAAGAAGACCGCGAAGGCGGCGCCGGCGAAGAAGGCGGCGGCCAAGAAGACCGCGAAGGCGGCGCCGGCGAAGAAGGCGACGGCCAAGAAGCCACCGCGAAGGCGGCGCCGGCGAAGAAGGCGACGGCCAAGAAGGCCACCACCAAGGCGGCGCCGGCGAAGAAGGCGACCGCGAAGAAGGCCACCACCAAGGCGGCGCCGGCGAAGAAGGCGACCGCGAAGAAGGCCACCACCAAGGCGGCGCCGGCGAAGAAGGCGACCGCGAAGAAGGCCACGGCCAAGAAGACGACGGCCAAGAAGACGGCCGCCAAGCGCGCGGGCCGCGCGCGCTGACCCCAGCACGACCGGTCGCGGGCCGGCACCCTCGATGAGGGTGTCGGCCCGTTTCCTTGAGATGATGGGCGCATGACTGACGTCCTGACCGTGCACGGCGGCACCCCGCTCAAGGGTGAGATCCGCGTCCGCGGGGCCAAGAACCTCGTCTCGAAGGCCATGGTGGCGACCCTGCTCGCCGAGAGCCCGAGCCGGCTTCGCGGCGTCCCGGAGATCGCCGACGTCCGGATCGTCTCTGGTCTGCTCGAGCTGCACGGGGTGCAGGTCACGCCGGGACAGGAGCAAGGCGAGCTGCTGTTCGACCCCTCCAACGTCGACCGGGCGCACGTCGCCGACATCGACGCGCACGCGGGGTCCAGCCGCATCCCGATCCTGCTGTGCGGACCGCTGCTGCACCGGCTCGGTGAGGCCTTCATCCCCGACCTCGGTGGTTGCCGCATCGGCGAGCGTCCGATCGACTACCACCTCGACGTGCTGCGCCAGTTCGGCGCGGTGGTCGAGAAGCGCCCTGAGGGACTGCACCTGTCCGCCGCCAACCGCTTGCAGGGCACCCGGCTGACGCTGCCGTACCCCAGCGTGGGCAGCACCGAGCAGGTGCTGCTGACCGCCGTGCGGGCGCAGGGCCTCACCGAGCTGCGCAACGCGGCCATCGAGCCGGAGATCCTCGACCTGATCGCCGTGCTGCAGAAGATGGGCGCGATCATCAGCGTCGACACCGACCGCGTGATCCGCATCGAGGGCGTCGACTCCCTGCAGGGCTTCACCCACCGCGCGATGCCCGACCGCATCGAGGCCGCCTCCTGGGCCTGCGCCGCCCTGGCCACCCACGGCGACGTCTACGTCCAGGGCGCTCGGCAGCCGGACATGATGACCTTCCTCAACGTGTTCCGGAAGATCGGCGGCGCCTTCGACGTCGACGAGCACGGCATCCGCTTCTGGCGAGGTGGCGACGCCCAGCGCTCGCTGGTGCTCGAGACCGACGTGCACCCCGGGTTCATGACCGACTGGCAGCAGCCGCTGGTGGTGGCGCTGACCCAGACGAGCGGCCTGTCGATCGTGCACGAGACCGTGTACGAGAACCGGCTCGGCTTCACCCAGGCCCTCGTCGACATGGGTGCCACGATCCAGCTCTACCGCGAGTGCCTCGGCGGGTTGCCGTGCCGCTTCGGCCAGCGCAACTTCAAGCACTCCGCGGTCATCTCGGGCCCCGTCCGGCTCAAGGGCCGTGACATCGAGGTGCCGGACCTGCGCGGCGGCTTCAGCTACCTGATCGCCGCGCTGGCGGCCGAAGGTACCTCCACCGTGCGCGGCGTGGAGCTCATCTACCGCGGCTACGAGCAGTTCCTGGACAAGCTGGACGCGGTCGGCGCGCACTACGAGCGCAGCTGAGCGTCAGACGCCGTTGATCCCGAGCGTCACGACGCGCCCGTCCCGGACGTCGACGGTCACGCGCTGACCCACGCGCAGCAGGCGCAACCCGCTGCGCCAGAAGGCATCCGGGTCAAACGGCACCCGCACGCCGTCGTCGAGCAGCACGCTGCCCGCGCCGGACGCGCCGTCGAACTCGTGCACCGAAGCCTGCATCCCGCCAGGCTAGTGGGCCCCGGTGCAGGTGCGGCGCCCTTCGCGCAGCAGGTCGCCGGCCGCGGCGCCGAGCGCGGCTCGGGTCGCCGGCCCGAGGCCCAGCCCGGCCGCCTGCACCAGCCCCGCACGGGTGTCGACGTCGCGGCGCAGCCGGGGCAGGTCGAGGTCGAGCACGTGCGCGCCGAGGTCGC
This sequence comes from uncultured Actinomycetota bacterium, assembly GCA_963816695.1. Classification (GTDB taxonomy): domain Bacteria; phylum Actinomycetota; class Actinomycetes; order Actinomycetales; family Angustibacteraceae; genus Angustibacter. Next base: position 204,881 of record CAWFLV010000001.1, on the reverse strand, counting down.
GGTGGCGGCGGGCGGAGCCGGCGCCGAACGCCGGGCGCAGCAGCCCGCCCGGCACTGCGGTCAGCAGCACGCTGCCCGTGCCCTCGGCGTCCGGCACGACCGCGAAGGCGTGCTGGGACGCGGCGTCGAGCGCGGTCGCCAGGTCACCGGCCGTCAGGGCCGGGACGTCCGGCAGCAGCACCGCGACGGCAGCCTCCGGCTGGTCGGCGAGTGCCACCTCGACGCCGCTGCCGATCGCGGCAGTGAGGCTGTGCCCGTCGTCTCGCACGACGGTGTCGCCGGCCGCCGCGCACCGTCTCGCCAGGTCGTCGTCGGCGGTGACGACGACGCGTCGGACGACGCTCGCGGTCGCGCGCACCGCCGCCAGCGAGTCCAGTGCGATCGCCCGAGCCAGCGCGGCGCGCTCGACCGACGACGGCGCCTGCAGGCGGCTCTTGGCGCGGGCCGGGTGCTGCACCGGCAGGACGAGCGTCCACGTGCGGTGCGGCGTCGGCGATGGCGGCGGCGTCGGCGTGGGGTCAGGCGACTGCACCACCCGATGGTCGCAGCCTGCGCGTGCTCGCTCGACAACGCCCCCCTCGGCGGCGAGGATGCATCCGCCGGACAATGGACGGCGAGCGCAGCCGCGCTCCCACCACGAAGGAGCGTGCGTGTCGCTGAAGGAGCAGAGCTGGGCGTATCGGTTCGCCGTCGGCGTCCTGCGTCCGCTGTTCATGGCGCTCACTCGCCGGGACTGGCGCGGCGCTGAGCACCTTCCGAGCCACGGCGGCTTCGTCGCCTGCTCCAACCACATGACCTACGTCGACCCGCTGACCTTCGCGCACTTCCTCATCGACAACGGCCGCCCGCCGCTGTTCCTCGGCAAGGAGGAGGTGTTCCGGGTGCCGTTCGTCGGCTGGATCCTGCGCCAGGCCGAGCAGATCCCGGTGCACCGCGAGACCGGCGACGCGGCCGCGGCGTTCACCTCGGCGGTGACGGCGGTCGAGGCCGGCAAGTGCATCGCGATCTTTCCCGAGGCGACGCTCACCCGCGACCCGCAGCTGTGGCCGATGGTGGCCAAGACCGGTGCGGCGCGGCTCGCGCTCACGACCGGTTGCCCCGTGGTGCCCGTGGCGCAGTGGGGGCCGCAGGAGATCCTCATGCCGTACGCCAAGCGGCTGCGCGTGCTGCCCCGCAAGACCGTGCACGTGCTGGCCGGGCCGCCCGTCGACCTCGACGACCTGCGCAGCAGGCCGCTCGACGCCGACGTCCTCACCGAGGCCTCGGGCCGCATCATGCGAGACATCACCCGGCTGCTGGAGCAGCTGCGCGGTGAGCAGGCCCCCGTGCGCCGGTTCGACCCGCGCGAGCACGGCCTGCCGCGCACCGGCAACCCGCACAAGCCGCCGAAGCGGCGGGCGTCGTGACGCGTTGCGCCGTCATGGGTTCGGGCAGCTGGGGCACCGCCTTCGCGATGATCCTGGCCGACGCCGGCTGCGACGTCACGATGTGGTCGCGCCGCCCCGAGCTCGCCGCGACGATCTGCCGCGAGCACCGCAACCCCGACTACCTGCCTGACCTCGAGCTGCCGCCGAGCGTCCAGGCGACACCGGACGCCGCGCGCGCGCTGGAGGGCGCGGGCCTCGTCGTCCTCGCCGTACCCTCGCAGCACCTGCGCGAGAACCTCAGCGGCTGGTCGCGCCTGGTGCCGCACGACGCACCGGTGGTGTCGCTGATGAAGGGCGTCGAGCTGGGCACCACCCAGCGGATGAGCCAGGTGATCCACGAGGCCGGGCACGTGGCGCCCGAGCGCGTCGTCGTCGTCTCCGGCCCCAACCTGGCCCCCGAGATCGCCCAGCGTCAGCCGGCCGCGAGCGTCGTCGCCTGCATCGACCACGACACGGCCGAGCTGGTGGCGCACGCGTGCGCGACGCCCTACTTTCGGCCCTACACGGCCACGGACGTCGTGGGCACCGAGCTCGGTGGCGCGGTCAAGAACGTCATCGCCCTGGCGGTCGGCATGGCGGCGGGCATGGGGTTCGGCGACAACACCAAGGCGACGATCGTCACCCGCGGGCTCGCCGAGACCGCCCGGCTGGGCGAGGCGCTGGGCGCCGACCCCGCGACGTTCGCGGGCCTGGCCGGCGTCGGCGACCTCATCGCCACCTGCCTGTCGCCCTTGTCGCGCAACCGCACCTTCGGCGAGAACCTCGGCCGCGGGCTGAGCGTCGACGAGGTGATCGCCGCGACCCGGCAGACCGCCGAGGGCGTGAAGTCGTGCCAGTCGATCCTCGACCTCGCCTACGCCAACGGCGTCGACATGCCCATCACCGAGGGCGTCGTCGCGGTCGTGCACCACGGGATGTCGCCGCGCGAGATGGGGCGGCGGCTGCTGTCTCGGGCGCGCAAGGCCGAGGGCGACTGAGCGCGCGACGTCCTCAGCGCTCGTACTCGTCGAGCAGCCAGCCGTGCACGCGGCCGATGCCGGTGAGCAGCGACAGGTGCCCTGCGGCGTCGTCGATCATCGTGGTGGCGCCGGGCACGTGGTGGGCCAGCCAGGTCGCGTGTCCGAGGGGCACCATGAGGTCCTGCGCGCCGGCCATGACGAGCACCGGCACCCGCACGTCGGCGAGGGAGAAGCCCCAGTCACCGGCGAACGCCAGGTCGTCGTCGAGCCAGCCGTCGGTGCCCGTGGCGAGCCCGCCGGCCATGCTGGCGTGCAGCCACGCGCCGAGCTCGCCGGTGAGCACCGCGAGGTCCGACGGCGGGAGCAGCGAGCGCATGCTGTCGACCAGCGTCTGCGGGGTGGCGCCCAGCACCTCCTCGCGCGCGGCCGCCAGGAACGCCGCCAGCTCGGCCGGGCCGGCCGCGGCCGCGCCGAACTCCGCGACGTTGTCGTCGCCCATGCCGGCCAGCCAGTCCAGCCCCTCGGCGTCGTGCGGCGCCACGCCGGCCACGCTCGCGGCGGCGGCCACGCGGTCGGGCAGCAGGACGGCGCACGCGAGCGCGTGCGGCCCGCCACCGGACGCCCCCGACGTCACGAACCGGTCGAAGCCCAGCGCGTCGGCCAGCGCCGCGACGTCCCCTGCGACGTCGGCCACGCGGCGTCCGTCGTGGCGCGGTGAGGCGCCGTAGCCGGCGCGGTCGAAGCTGACGACCCGCAGGCCGCGCCGCCGCGCGTCGTCCAGCTGCGCCGAGAGCACCAGCCCGCACTGCGGGGTGCCGTGGTGCAGCACCAGCGGCACGCGCGGGTCGCCGGGCTCACCGTCGTCGCGGACGTGCAGCGTGCGTCCGCCGGGGACCGGGACGTCGAGGGTACGGGTCGGCGCGTCGCTCATGCGCGCAACCTACCCCGCCCCCCAGCACCCACCCGCTTCCGCCGCCCAGGCCGCTTTCCGCCGCCCAGGCCGCATTGCGTCGCTCAGCGGCGGCTTGGGCGGCGCAAGCAGCGGCCTCGGGGGCGGAAAGCGGCCTGGGCGGCGGAAGTGGTGGGCGTGGGTCAGGCGCGCAGGGCCTGGTCGAGGTCGGCCCAGAGGTCCTCGACGTCCTCGACGCCCACGGAGAGCCGCAGCAGGCTCTCGGGCACCTCGGGCGACTCAGCGGCGTGCCGACGCCGGCGCTCGAGGCTCGACTCGACGCCGCCGAGGCTGGTGGCGTGCACCCACAGGCGGGTACCGGCCGCGACCCGCTCGGCCGCCGCGGCGTCGCCGTCGACCTCGATGCTCACGATCGAGCCGAAGCCGCGCATCTGGGCCGCCGCGCGGGCGTGCCCGGGGTCGTCGGGCAGGGACGGGTGCCGCACCCGGCGCACGGCGGGGTGCGAGCTCAGGCGAAGGGCCAGCTCGGCGGCGTTGGCCTGGGCTCGCTCGACACGCAGCGCGAGCGTCCGCAGCCCCCGCAGGGCGAGCCAGACCTCCTGCGGCCCGGCGATGCTGCCGGTGAGGTGACGGTGTGCGCGCAGCCGGTCGTGCAGCGCGCGGCCGGCGTCGTCGTCGCGGGTGACCGTGGCACCGAGCACGACGTCGGAGTGGCCCGCGAGGTACTTGGTCACCGAGTGCACGACGACGTCGACGCCGTGGTCGAGCGGACGCTGCACGAGCGGCGTCGCGAACGTGTTGTCGGCGACCACCAGCGCGCCGCGAGCGTGCGCGGCCTCCACCAGGGCCGGGAGGTCGGCGACGTCGAGCACCGGGTTGGTCGGCGACTCGACGACCAGCAGCGCCGCACCGTCCAGCGCGGCCGTCACCGCCTCGGTGTCCGCGACGTCGACCTGGCGCAGGGTGAGCCGCCCCTGGGCCTGCGCGAGCTCGAGCTGCTTGGTGGTGCCGGAGTAGGCCGTCGACGGCGCAACGACGACCACGCCGTCCGGCACGAGGGACGTCGCAGCAGCCATGGCAGCCAGACCGGCCGAGTAGACGAGCGCCCGGCCTCCCTCGAGCGCTCCGAGCGCCGCCTCGAAGGCGTCCCAGGTGGGGTTGCCGGTGCGGCCGTAGTCGTACGGGCCGTCCGCGACGTAGGTGGACGTCAGCCAGACCGGCTCGTTGAGGGACGCACCCGGCGCCGCCGGCGGGCGTCCCGCGGTGACGGCGAGGGTGGCCGGGGACAGCCGGGGCGGGTTCGGGTCGCTCACGGGCGAAGGCTAGTCGGCGCCACCGAGGCTGGCTGCAGGGCCGGCGCCGGGTAGTGTCGTGCGGCGATGAACCACAGCCCTGGCCAGGACCCGGCCCCGCCCAAGCCCCGTGTCGCCGTCGTGTTCGGCGGCCGCTCCAGCGAGCACGCGGTGAGCTGCATGACCGCGGCCGGTGTGCTGCGCGCACTGGACCGCGACCGGTACGACGTCGTGCCGGTCGGCATCGCCACCGACGGACGCTGGGTGCTGGCCGAGGACGACCCCGACCTGCTCGAGGCCCGCGACCGCACGCTGCCGTCGGTCGACACCTCCGGCCCCGGCGTCCTGGTGCCCACGAGCACGTCCGACCGCACGCTGGTCGCCCTGCGCCCGGGGGAGGTGCCCGCCACGCTCGGTCAGGTCGACGTCGTCTTCCCGCTGCTGCACGGCCCGTTCGGCGAGGACGGCACGCTGCAGGGCCTGCTCGAGCTCGGCGACGTCCCCTACGTCGGCTCGGGCGTGCTCGCCTCGGCCGCGAGCATGGACAAGCACTACATGAAGGTGCTGCTCGCCGGGCACGGCCTGCCGGTGGGGCCCTACGAGGTCGTCACACCGCGCCAGTGGGAGTCCGACCGCGACGGTGTGCTGCAGCGGCTCAAGGGCCTCGACCTGCCGATGTTCGTCAAGCCCGCGCGGGGTGGGTCGAGCATGGGCATCACGCGCGTCGAGGACCTCGCCGAGCTGGCCGCGGCCATCGAGGCCGCGCGCGAGCACGACCCCAAGGTGGTCGTCGAGGCGGGAATCGTTGGCCGCGAGCTCGAGTGCGGGGTGCTGCAGGACCTCGACGGGACGCCGCGGGCGAGCGAGCTCGGCGAGATCGAGGTCGTGTCCGGCCACACCTTCTACGACTTCGACGCGAAGTACGTCGACGAGGACGACGTCCGCCTCACCACGCCGGCCGACGTGCCGCCCGAGGTGCGCCGTCGGGTGCAGGAGCTCGCGGTCGAGGCGTTCGAGGTCATGGGCTGCGAGGGCCTGGCGCGGGTCGACGTCTTCCTCACCCCTGACGGCGAGGTCGTCGTCAACGAGCTCAACACGATGCCGGGCTTCACGCCGCACTCGATGTTCCCGCGGATGTGGGCGGCGTCCGGCGTCGACTACCCGGAGCTGGTCGACCGGCTCGTCCAGCTCGCGTTGCGGCGTCGCACCGGCCTGCGCTGAGGGCGTTCAGCGGCAGCGGTGCTCGCCCTGCGGGACGGCGGCCACGACCGTCGAGAACGGCGGCAGCACCAGCGGCTCGGGGGCGTAGGCGTCCGGCACGAGCACCTCGACGGCGGGGTCGCGCCCGTACGTGACGAAGGCGCTGCCGTCCTTCAGAGGCTGACGCACCCAGTCGACGCCGTTGACGTCGATGCACTCGTCCGTCGTCGGCCCGGGAGGTGTCACGCCGCAGCGCCAGATGATCGCGGGATCGCCCCACGCGGCGACCGCGGGCGAGTCGGAGGTCGTGCGCACCCGCCCCTGCCGCTGCACGGTGGCCGGCAACGAGCGGGCGAGGTCGGCGCAGGCGGGGTCGGACGCCCCGGACGGCGCAGTGACCTCCAGCGGGCGCGCGTGCCACCACGCCAGCGCCCCGACGACGGCGGCCACCACCGCGGCGGCCAGCAGCAGGATCAGACGTGGACGACGGTGCACGTGAGCGTGCGGGTGATGCCGGCGACGTCCTGGATCTTGGCGATGACGAGCTTGCCGAGCTCGTCGACGTTGCGTGCCTCGACGCGCGCGATCACGTCGTAGGGACCGGTGACGTCCTCGGCGAGGGTGACGCCGGTGATCCCGGCGATCGTCTCGGCGACCGTGGCGGCCTTGCCGACCTCGGTCTGGATGAGGATGTAGGCCTGCACCACCACCGCGTCCTCCAGTGCTCGTGCGGTGCCGGCTGCCCCGCTTCGCCCCGAACGCTACCGTGCCGCACGTGCCTGACGACCTGCCGCCCTCGCCGACCCTGGCCGACGTGGGCGAGGACGGCGTGCTGGCCGCGATCTTCCCGGTGCTGCCGCCGGCCGCGGCGACGCTGACCGGGCCGGGCGACGACACCGCCGTCGTGCGGGCGCCGGACGGCCGCGTCGTGGTGACCACCGACGTGCTCGTGCAGGGCCGCGACTTCCGGCTCGACTGGTCCAGCCCGCAGGACGTCGGCTGGAAGGCCGCCGCGCAGAACCTCGCGGACGTCGCGGCGATGGGCGCGGTGCCGACGGCGCTGGTCGTGGGGCTCGTGGCCCCTCCGCACCTCCCGGTGGCCTGGGCCGTGGGCCTCGCGCAGGGGCTCGCCGCAGCGTGCGAGGGCACCGGTGCCGGCGTCGTGGGCGGGGACCTGTCGTCCGGCGCGCAGATCATGGTGTCGGTGACGGCGCTCGGCGACCTGCAGGGGCGCGCGCCGGTGCTGCGCTCGGGTGCGCGCGCGGGCGACGTCGTCGCCGTGGCGGGCCGCCTCGGCTGGTCGGCGGCCGGGCTGGCGCTGCTGGAGGCCGGCCTGCCCGAGCAGGTGCCGCAGCTGGTGGCCGCCCACCGTCGTCCGCACCCGCCCTACGCTGCGGGGCCGACGGCGGCCGACGGCGGCGCCACGGCCATGCTCGACGTCAGCGACGGCCTCGTGCGCGACCTGGGGCGGCTCGCCCGAGCGAGCGGCGTCACCGTCGACCTGGACTGGAACCTGCTGGCCGGTGGCTTCGCCGCACCGCTCGAGCCGGCCCTGCGGGCTCTGGGACTGCCGGAGAACGGCTGGGGGCCGTGGGTGCTCGCCGGCGGCGAGGACCACCCGCTCGCCGCGACGTTCCCGGCCGACGTCGCGCTGCCGGACGGCTTCGTGGCGGTCGGTGAGGTGCTGCCCGCGATCGAGGGACGACCCCCGGTGCTGCTGGACGGCGAGCCGCCGACCGCCCTCGGCTGGGACCACTTCCGCCCGTGAGGGCAGCGCGCGGACGCAGCGAGGGCCGGCCCGCTCGTCGCGGGCCGGCCCTCGCCGGGAGTCAGGGGGTCAGCGGGTGACCTTGCCGGCCTTCAGGCAGGAGGTGCACACGTTGAGCCGCTTGGGGGTCGCGCCCACCATCGCGCGGACTCGCTGGATGTTGGGGTTCCAACGCCGCTTGGTGCGGCGGTGCGAGTGCGAGATGGAATGACCGAAACCCGGCCCCTTGCCGCAGACGTCGCAGTTGGCAGCCACGGGTGCTCTCCTGATCGCTGGTACGTGGTGTGGTCTCGCACGCGCGCACCGCGGACACCTCGTGGCGTGGCGGGGACGTGCGAAAGAGCCCGAGCGGGTCGGGCAACCGTCACAGCGTAACCGACAGCGGCCCGGCGGCCCAAATGGCGTCCGTTAGCCTTCCAGCGTGCTCGACCACCTCGACGCCCACGCCGCTCGGCAGTGGGGCCGCGACGCCCTCGCCCAGCTCGGCGAGCAGCGCGACGAGATCGACGGGCTCAACGTCTTCCCGGTGCCGGACGGCGACACCGGCACCAACCTCTACCTCACCGTCGAGTCCGCCGCCGCGGCGGTCGAGCGCCTGCCGGACGACGCCGGGCTGGCCGAGGTGGCCGACGCCTTCGCCACGGGTGCGCTGCTCGGTGCGCGGGGCAACTCCGGGGTGATCCTCAGCCAGCTGCTGCGCGGCTGGGCGCAGGTCCTGGGCGAGCAGCAGGACGGCGGCCCGAAGGCCGTCCGCGACGCGCTCGCCCGGGCGGCGGACGAGGCGTACGCCGCGGTCAGCCGCCCCGTCGAGGGCACCATGCTCACCGTCGCTCGAGCGGCCGCGCAGGGCGCGAGCGCGGCTCTCGACGAGGGCGGCGACCTCGCCGACGTGGTGCGCGGCGCCGTCCAGGCCGGGGACGAGGCGCTCGCGCGCACGCCCGACCAGCTGGAGGTGCTGCGGCGGGCGGGGGTCGTCGACGCCGGCGGCCAGGGGCTCGTCGTGCTGCTCGAGAGCCTGCTCGGCACCGTCAGCCAGCACCGTACGGTGCGCTCGACGCGACCCGCACCGCGACCGCGGCGGGCGTCGGCGGAGCAGCCACCGGCCGAGGGGCCGGAGTACGAGGTCATGTACCTGCTCGACGCCGAGGCGTCCGACGACAGCCCGGTGCGCGGGCTGCGCGCGACGCTCGACGACCTCGGCGAGTCCACCGTGGTCGTCGGCGGCGGCGGGCTGTGGAACGTCCACGTGCACACCGACGACGTCGGCGGCGCGATCGAGGCGGGCGTCGCGGTGGGCCGCCCGCACCGCATCCGCGTCACGCGGATCGCCGACCAGCGCGGCCGGCGGGCGGCGGCGGACGACGGGCCACCGCGGTCGGTCGCCGTGGTCGCCACCGCGGCCGGCCCCGGGCTGGCGCGCTGCTGGAGCGGGCCGGCGCGGTCGTCGTCCCCAGCGCACCGGGGCGACGCGCGTCGACCGGTGAGCTGCTCGACGCCGTCCGCGCCACCCACGCGCAGGCCGTGGTGCTGCTGCCCAACGACCCGGACACGCTGGCCGTGGCGGGGGCGGCAGCGGCTGCGGCGCGCGACGAGGGCGTCCAGGTGGCCGTGCTGCCGACGCGAGCCGCGGTGCAGGGGCTCGCGGCCCTCGCCGTGCACGACCCGTTCAGCCCGCTCTCGCAGGACCTCGTGCGCATGTCCGCCGCCGCGGCGGCGACCCGGCACGGCGCGGTCACCGTCGCGGTGCGCGAGGCGCTGACCTCGGCCGGGTGGTGCCAGGTCGGCGACGCGCTGGGTGTCATCGACGGCGACGTCGCCGTCATCGGCGGGCGGCTGCCGGACGTCGCGGCCGACGTCGTGGCCCGCATGCTGTCCGCCGGAGGGGAGCTCCTCACGCTCGTCACCGGAGACGACCCGCAGGCGGGGGCCCTGGCCGAGGCGGTGACGGCGCAGGTGCGGGCCAGCCGGCTGGACGTCGAGGTCAACGTCGTCGACGGCGGCCAGGCGAACTACCCCCTGCTGCTGGGGCTGGAGTGAGCGCGCCGTGACCGTCACGGGCGGCGAGCTGGCGGTGCCCACCGAGCGACGCATCGGCCCGAAGGCGGCCAAGGCGCTCGCCAAGACGTTCGGCATCACGACCGTGGGGGAGCTGCTGCGGCACTACCCGCGGCGGTACGCCGAGCACGGTGAGCTCACCGACCTGTCGCGGCTCGCCGTGGGCGAGCACGTCACCGTGCTGGCCCAGGTGCTCGAGGTCACCGTGCACTCGATGCGGCAGCGTCGCGGTGGTCGGGTGCAGGTGCGCATCGGCGACGGTCGCGGCACGCTCGAGCTGGTCTTCTTCGCCGCCAAGTCGTTCCTGACGCAGAAGTACGAGCGCGAGCTCGCGGTGGGCACGGTCGCGCTGTTCAGCGGCAAGGTCGGGCTGTACAACGGACGCCGCCAGCTGGCCCACCCGCTGTACGAGCGGCTGCCCGAGTACGACGAGGCCGCCGCACAGGCCCTCGCCGCCAAGCCGATCCCGATCTACGCGGCGGGTGCCGGCATCCAGTCGTGGCACATCCGGGGCGCGCTGAGGCCGCTCGTGCAGACCTTGCCGCCGCTGCCGGACCCCCTGCCCGACGAGGTGCGCGACGCCCACGGCCTGCTGGGCCTCGACGCCGCCCTGCGGGCCGTGCACGACCCGGCCACGATGGCGGACGCGCGCGCCGCGCAGCGCCGGCTGCGGTTCGAGGAGGCGTTCGTCCTGCAGACCGCGCTGCTGCGCCGCCGGGCCGCACTGGCCGCGCTGCCCGCGGTGCCGCGCGTCCCTCGGCCGGACGGCCTGCTCGCGACGTTCGACGCGCGGCTGCCCTTCGAGCTCACGGCCGGGCAGCGGGAGGTCGGAGAGCAGGTCGCCGCCGACCTCGCCGGCTCGCACCCCATGCACCGCCTGCTGCAGGGCGAGGTCGGGTCGGGCAAGACCCTCGTCGCGCTGCGGGCCATGCTCGCGGTCGTCGACTCCGGCGGCCAGGCCGCCCTGCTCGCACCCACCGAGGTGCTGGCGGTGCAGCACCACCGCTCGATCACCGCGATGCTCGGCGACCTGGCCGAGGCCGGGATGCTCGGCGGCAGCGAGGTCGGCACCCGGGTGGCGCTGCTCACCGGGTCGCAGCCGGCGTCCGCGCGGCGGGCCATGCTGCTGGAGGCGGCGTCCGGCCAGGCCGGGATCGTGGTCGGCACGCACGCGCTGCTGCAGGAGCACGTGCAGTTCGCCGACCTCGGCCTCGTCGTCGTCGACGAGCAGCACCGCTTCGGCGTCGAGCAGCGCGATGCCTTGCGCGCCAAGGGTTCCGTGCCGCCGCACGTGCTCGTCATGACGGCCACGCCGATCCCGCGCACGGTGGCGATGACCGTCTTCGGCGACCTCGAGACCTCCACGCTCACCGAGCTGCCCGCCGGGCGCTCGCCGATCGCCACGCACGTCGTCCCGGGCGACCACCCCCGCTGGCTGGCCCGAGCGTGGGAGCGGGTGCGCGAGGAGGTCCAGGCCGGGCACCAGGCCTTCGTGGTGTGCCCGCGCATCGGGGGCGACGGGGCAGAGCCCGACCTCGACACCGCGCCCGGCGCCGACCTGCCGGACGACGAGGACGCCCGCCGGCCGCCGCTGGCCGTGCTGGACGTCGTCGAGCAGCTGCGGGGCGAGCCGGCGCTGGCCGGGCTGCGCGTGGAGGTGCTGCACGGCCGGCTGCCCGCGGAGGAGCGTGAGGCGACGATGGCGGCCTTCGCCGCCGGTGACGTCGAGGTGCTCGTGGCCACGACCGTCATCGAGGTGGGCGTCGACGTGCCCAACGCCACCGTGATGGTGGTCATGGACGCCGACCGGTTCGGCATCTCCCAGCTGCACCAGCTGCGCGGGCGGATCGGTCGGGGCTCGGCGCCGGGCCTCGCGCTGCTGGTGACCCAGGCGCCGGACGGCACACCGGCCCGCGAGCGGCTCGCCGCCGTCGCCTCGACCACGGACGGCTTCGAGCTCTCGCGCGTCGACCTCGAGCAGCGGCGCGAGGGCGACGTGCTCGGGGCGGCGCAGTCGGGCCTGCGCTCCTCGCTGCGCCTGCTGCGCGTCCTGCGCGACGAGGACCTCATCGTGCAGGCGCGTGAGGACGCCGCGCGCGTGCTGGCGGCCGACCCGGAGCTCGCCGGCCACCCCGCCCTCGCCGACGCGATCGACGTCCTGGTGGGCGCCGAGCGCGAGGACTTCCTCGAGCGTGGCTGACAACTACGCTCGCGTGTCGTGACGCGGATCATCGCCGGGCAGGCCGGTGGGCGACGGCTGCAGGTGCCGGCCGGCCGCGACACGCGTCCCACGAGCGACCGGGTGCGAGAGGCGCTGTTCAGCCGGCTCGCGCACGAGGGGCGCCTCGAGGGCGCGCGCGTGCTCGACCTGTTCGCCGGGTCCGGGGCGCTCGGGCTGGAGGCCGCCAGCCGCGGTGCCCGCGCCGTCGTGCTGGTGGAAGGCGCGCGGACGGCCGCGGCGACCATCCGCCGCAACGTCGCGGCCACCGGCCTCACCGGCGTCACCGTCGCCGAGACCACGGTCGAGCGCTGGCTCGCCCGTGACGCCGACGAGCCGTTCGACCTCGTGCTCGCCGACCCGCCCTACCCCCTGGCGGACGACGCCCTCGACGCCCTGCTCGCGCTGCTGGGCGAGCACGGGTGGCTGGCCGAGCAGGCGCTGGTCGTGGTCGAGCGGGCCCGGCGCAGCCGCGAGCCGCGCTGGCCGGCCGGGCTGGAGCAGGTGGGGGAGCGCGCCTACGGCGAGACGCGGCTGTGGTTCGCCGAGCGGTTCTGAGCCGGTGGTTGCGACCCGGCGGCGCGTGGCGGGCACCCAGTGAGCGCGGGTGGCGATAGGTTCGGTCGGGTGAGCGACGACCAGCCCGGACGCCGGTGCGTCTGCCCCGGGTCCTACGACCCGGTCACGCTCGGCCACCTCGACGTCATCGACCGCGCGGCCGCCATGTTCGACGAGGTCGTGGTCGCCGTCCTGCACAACCCCGACAAGCGGGGGACCTTCTCGGCCGCCGAGCGCGTCGAGCTGCTGCGGGGCGTGCTGGCCGGCCGGGAGCGGGTGCGCGTGGCCGAGTTCGGCGGCCGGCTGCTCGTCGACGTCTGCCGCGAGCTGGGGGCCGGGCACGTCGTCAAGGGGCTGCGCGGTGGCAGCGACTTCGACTACGAGCTGCCGATGGCGCTGATGAACCGCCACCTGACGGGCGTCGAGACGGTGTTCGTCGCCGGCGACCCGCGGCTGGCCCACGTGTCCAGCTCGCTGGTGCGCCAGGTGAACGCCTACGGTGGCGACGTCAGCGGCCTGGTGCCCGACGTCGTCCGTGCGGCCCTCCAGGCCCATCGCGGCGACCGGCACGGCTGAGCGAGAGGACAGGCAGGCAGTGGACGTTCACGACAAGCTCGACGAGATCACCCGGTACGTCGAGGACGCGCGGGCCATGCCGATGTCGGCGTCCGCCCTGGTCAACCGGGTCGAGCTGCTCGGCCTGCTCGACGAGCTGCGCGAGCTGCTGCCCGAGGAGCTGCACCACGCCGACCTGCTGCTGTCCGACCGCGAGGCGGTGGTCGAGCAGGGCCGCGCCCAGGCCGAGGAGCTGCTCACCCAGGCCCAGGTCGAGCACGACCGGCTGGTCGAGCAGACCGAGGTGGTGCAGGCCGCGCGCCAGCGCGCGGCCCATGTGCAGCAGCAGGCCCAGACGGAGGTGGCCCGGCTGCTCAGCGAGGCCGACGACTACGTCGACCGCAAGCTCGGGGAGTTCGAGATCGCCCTCGACAAGATCGTCCAGCAGGTGCAGCGCGGGCGCCAGCACCTGTCCGACCGCCCGGTCGCCGAGCGCGTCCGCGGGATCGTCGACGACCTCCAGACCGGTGCGGGCTCCGAGGCGACGGCGCCCGCCGACGACGCGGCGGAAGACGACGTGGTCGACATCCCGGACGGCAGGGCGGACGACGGGGCCGACCGCAGGTCGAGCGGATTGGGTGACGACGCCGTCGTCCGGTAGCCTTGCCTGTCGGCCCTGACCGGCCGGAACCGCCACTTTCCTGGAGCCTGCGATTCATCTGGACCCCCGTGCGCCGCTCGTGCTCGACACGCACGAGCTCGGCCGACGTCCGGGGTCCATGGTCACGATCTCCCGAGAGGTGCCGGCGCCGGCAGAGATGGGCACCGACGTCATCGGCATCACCGAGGGTTCGCCGCTGTGGCTGGACCTCCGGTTGGAGTCGGTGATGGAGGGGGTCCTCGTGACCGGCACGGTGAGCGGACGCGCCACCGGGGAGTGCGGGCGGTGCCTGACCGACCTCGAGCACGACGTCGAGGTCGAGCTCATGGAGCTGTACGCCTACCCCGGCAAGCGGCCGGACGCCGATGTCGACGAGGACGAGGTGCGTGAGCTCGAGGGAGACCTGATCGACCTCGAGCCCGCGCTCCGGGACGCGGTGGTACCTGCGCTGCCGTTCCAACCGGTGTGCCGGGACGACTGTCCGGGACTGTGCTCCGAGTGCGGAGCGCGCCTGGCGGACGACCCCGACCACCAGCACGACGTGGTCGACCCCCGGTGGGCCGCGTTGCAGGGGCTGGCCCGGACCTCGGGCGAGCCGACCGACGACCAGGAAGAGAACTGACGTGGCTGTCCCGAAGCGGAAGACGTCGCGATCCAACACCCGCTCGCGCCGGGCGAACTGGAAGACGACCGCCGTGACGCTGTCCGCGTGCCCGCAGTGCCGTGAGCCGAAGCAGCCGCACGTGGCCTGCCCGAGCTGCGGCACGTACGCCGGCCGGCACTACGCCGCCGCCGAGCGCACCGAGCACCAGGGCTGATCGGCCTGTCTCCTCTCGTGTCGACCCCCGACGCGCGATGAGCGAGCCGGCTGACGCCGCCGACCTGCAGACCACTCTCGGTCTGCAGGTCGATGCCGGTTTGCTGCAGCGCGCCCTGATGCACCGCAGCTACGCCTACGAGAACGGCGGCCTGCCGACCAACGAGCGCCTGGAGTTCCTCGGCGACTCGGTGCTCGGGCTGGTCGTCACCGACACGCTGTACCGCACCCACCCCGACCTGCCCGAGGGCCAGCTGGCCAAGCTGCGGGCCTCGGTCGTGAACATGCGCGCGCTCGCCGGCGTGGGGCGCACGCTGGACCTCGGCCGCTACGTCTTCCTCGGCCGCGGCGAGGAAGCCACCGGCGGGCGCGACAAGGACTCCATCCTCGCCGACACCGTCGAGGCCGTGCTCGGCGCGGTCTACCTCGACCACGGCATCGAGGTCGCTGCCGAGGTCGTGCACCGCCTCGTCGACCCGCTGCTGGAGCAGGCCTCCCAGCTGGGTGCCGGGCTGGACTGGAAGACCAGCCTGCAGGAGTCGACGTCCGCGGCCGGGCTGGGCGTCCCGGTGTACGTCGTCGACGAGGACGGCCCCGACCACGACAAGGTCTTCACCGCGGTGGCGCGCATCGCGGGCGAGGACCTCGGCACGGGCACGGGCAAGAGCAAGAAGGAAGCCGAGCAGTACGCCGCCGCAGCGGCCTGGCGCGAGCTGCGGTCGCGGCGGGCCGCCGAGGAGCAAGCGGCCCCGACCGCCACCCAGGGCTGACCGCGTGCCCGAGCTGCCCGAGGTCGAGGTCGTCCGGCGCGGTGTCGCCGAGCACGCCGTCGGCCGCACGGTGCGCACCGCGACCGTGCGCCACCCACGAGCGGTGCGCCGGCACCTGCCGGGCGGGCCGGACCTCGTCGCGCGGCTGGTCGGGCGCCGGCTGGTCGCCGCCCGCCGGCGCGGCAAGTACCTGTGGCTGGACCTCGGCGACCCCGGCCAGGACGCGGCGCCGTCCGAGGCGCTCGTCGTCCACCTGGGGATGAGCGGCCAGCTGCTCGTCCAGCCGGCGAACGCCCCGGCCGAGACCCACCTGCGCGTCGAGCTGGCCTTCGACGACGACGGCCCGGACCTGCGGTTCGTCGACCAGCGCACGTTCGGCGGCATGGCTCTCGAGCCGCTCGTGCCCGCTGGTGACGGCGGCGAGACCGTGCCGGCGTCCGTGGCGCACATCGCCCGCGACCCGCTCGACCCGCGCTACGACCTCGAGGCGGTCGTGGGCGCTCTGCGCCGGCGGCGCACCGGGCTCAAGCGCGCTCTGCTCGACCAGACGCTCGTGTCGGGCATCGGCAACATCTACGCCGACGAGGCGCTGTGGCGGGCGCGCCTGCACGGTGCCCGGCCCACCGAGACGCTGAAGCGGGCCGAGGCGCGCCGGGTGCTGGACTGCGCCGCCGAGGTGATGCGGGAGGCGCTCGGGCAGGGCGGGACGTCGTTCGACGCGCTCTACGTGAACGTCAACGGTCAGAGCGGCTACTTCGACCGCTCGCTGGCTGCGTACGGCCAGGCCGGTCGTCCGTGCCCACGCTGCGGCACGCCGATCCGCCGCGAGGCGTTCACGAACCGGTCGAGCTTCAGCTGCCCGACGTGCCAGCCCAGTCCGCGGCGCGCCCGCTGGTAGGGCGGTACCTGCGCCACTCGCGGTCGACCGTGAGCCCGATCGCCCAGGTACAGCCCGAGCGCGTGGGCGTTCTGCGCGCTGACGGCCAGCCCGAGCTGCGTCGCCCCCGCCGCCACCCGACGTCGGAACGACTCGAGCAGCAGCGCGCGACCCAGGCCCTGCTGCTGCAGCTCGCGCGGGACAGCGAGCTGGGCCACCCAGCCGGTGCCGTCGCTGAAGATCTTGCCCAGCGCGGCACCGACGAGCTCCTCGCCGCGCCACGCGAGCACCGGCTGGTCGGCCGGCACGTCGGCGACGAAGAGGTGCCGCCACTCCTCGAACCCCCGCGAGCCGTGGCCGGGCACGCTGGCCCACCCGGCACGGTCGTAGATCAGCTCGTGGACGGCCCGTTCGGCGCCTGCCGTCAGGCCGGTGACCGTGACGCCGGCCGGCCACGACGGCGCGCGCAGCTGCCAGTCGGGGGAGACGTCGCGGATCAGCTCGAACGACGACAGCCAGTGCTCCCAGCCGTGGCGCGCCAGTGCCGCGCTGAACCCGTCGTCGCCGGCCAGTGCCTCCAGGGCGTGGACGCCGCACGCGGCGAACCACGCCAGCAGGTCGTCGTAGGCGGCCGCGAGCTCGGTCTCGGGCGCGTCGTGGCGGACGGCGAGGAAGGCGTCGTCCGGGCTCCACCACCAGGCCCCCGCCAGCAGGTCGCCGTCGGCACGGACGAGCACCCGGCTGCGCTCCTCCAGCGGCCTGGCGAGGTCGAGGGTCTGCCGGATCTCGCTCTCGTCGCTCTCCGCAGCGCCGAACCAGTGGGTGTCCCAGGCCGCCTGCAGCGCCGTGACGGCAGGCAGGTCGTCCGCGGTGGCGGGGCGCGCGCGCATAGCCGGTGACCCTAGAGCCCCGCCCGCACCGCGCGCCCTCGGTCTACCGCTTCCGCCGCCCGCAGCGGGGCCCGGGCTGGCTCAGCGCTGGACGGGGCCGTGGCTCATCGACGCGACGACGTCGGGGCCCTGCAGCCGGACGATCTCGTGGCCGTCGCGGTCGACCAGCACGAGCAGCCCCTGGTCGAGCCCGACGCGCGCGGCCGTGCCCCAGACCCGGGCCATGTCGAAGCCCTCGCACCCGATGAGCGTCGAGGGACCGGACGTCGTCAGCAGCCGGCCGCCGTCCCCCACCAGCCACCGCCCGGCCGTGGTGTTGCAGCCGTCGAAGCCGGTCCAGGTGCCGTCCGTGGCCACCGACAGGAACGGCGGCTTGCCGGACTGCCGGGTCGGCGGGTCGGCGAGCCGCCAGCGCCCCAGAACGTTCACCCGCGCCGCGGGGCGCAGCCCGGACGGCAGCGCCACCGGCTCGGCCAGGGCGGCGCGTCCGGCGGCGTCGAGCACCGGCGACTCGGTCAGGGACGCATCGACGTCCGGCCGCGGGCTCACGGTCCCCCCGGCCACGAGCCGCACGACCACCGCGCCGGAGCGGTCGAGCAGGCGCCATCCCGACCCGTCGCGCTCGTAGCGGGTGACGGCGCTCAGCCAGGACGACGAGGGGTCGGCCGAGCCGCCGGTAGGCGTGGCGCAGCTGCCGGTCGCGCTCTGGCCGGGGTCGAGCAGCAGCAGCCCGCCGCCTGCGCGCCAGCCGCCGAAGCTGACGCCGCAGGAGCGCCAGAGCGAGAGCTCGCCGGGCGCGAGCCGCAGCACGGCGTCGTGCTCGTCGAGCCCGCGGGCGTCGCGCAGGCCCCAGAGGCCTACGAGCCCGACCGCGCCAGGAGCTGGAAGACCGGTGCTCGGCGACGTCGTGCCGGTCGTCGTCGAGGTCGGTGGGGGTGACTCGCCGCTGGTCTGCGCACCGCACGCCGTCAGGCCGACCGCCAGGACGACTGCGACGCCCAGGGCGCGGTATCGGGCCGACCGCCTCGCGGACTGCCGGGAGCTCGGAGACATGCGCACCTCCGGCGGTGGACGGACGGACACCTCTGGGACGCGCCGGGCCGGTCGGTGGTTCCCTCGCCCGCCCATGCCCGTCCTCCAGCCGCCCGCAGCCTGCGCCGTGGCAGCCCGGCCGCCTGCTGACGTACCGTGACGGCGTGGTGGACCTGGACGACGACGACCCCGGGCGAGCCCGCCTGACGGCCTTCGTGCGCGGCAGCGTCCAGGGCGTCGGGTTCCGCTGGTGGACCCGCGCCCGCGCGCTCGAGCTGGGCCTGGACGGCCACGCCGCGAACCTGCCGGACGGCCGGGTGCAGGTGGTCGCCGAGGGTGACCGAGGCGCCTGCATCCGCCTGCTGGAGCTGCTCGCCGAGCAGCCGTCCGGGGCCGGCCGCCCGGGCCGGGTCGCGGGCGTCACCGACCAGTGGTCGGCGCCACGCGGCACGACCAGCGGCTTCGTCGAGCGCTAGCCGGACGGCGCCGCCGAGGCGGTACTGTGGCCGCACTTCCCCGCAGACCACAGACACGCACAGTCGGCCAGGAGCGAGCGCCCGGTGTACCTCAAGAGCCTCACCCTGCGGGGATTCAAGTCCTTCGCGTCGGCGACGACGCTGAACCTCGAGCCCGGCATCACGTGCGTCGTCGGCCCGAACGGCTCCGGCAAGTCCAACGTCGTCGACGCGCTGTCGTGGGTCATGGGCGAGCAGGGGGCCAAGAGCCTGCGCGGCGGCAAGATGGAGGACGTCATCTTCGCCGGCACCTCCGGCCGCCCGCCGCTGGGCCGCGCCGAGGTCAGCCTCACGATCGACAACACCGACGGCGCCCTGCCGATCGAGTACAGCGAGGTCACGATCTCGCGCACCATGTTCCGCGGCGGTGGCTCGGAGTACACGATCAACGGCACGGCCTGTCGGCTGCTCGACGTCCAGGAGCTGCTGTCGGACTCCGGCATCGGCCGCGAGATGCACGTCATCGTCGGGCAGGGTCAGCTCGACGCCGTCCTGCGGGCGACACCGGAGGAGCGCCGCGGCTTCATCGAGGAGGCCGCGGGCGTCCTGAAGCACCGCAAGCGCAAGGAGAAGGCGCTGCGCAAGCTGGAGGCGATGCAGGCCAACCTGACGCGCGTCTCCGACCTGACCTCCGAGATCCGCCGCCAGCTCGGGCCGCTCGGGCGCCAGGCCGAGGTGGCGCGCAAGGCCGTCGTCGTCCAGACCGACCTGCGCGACGCCCGGCTGCGGCTGCTGGCCGACGACCTCGCCCAGCTCACCAGCACCCTCGAGGCCGAGGTCGCCGACGAGACGGCGCTGCGCACCCGGCGCGCCGAGGTCGAGCAGGCGCTGGCCGAGGCCCGCGCCCGGCTCGCCGCGCTGGAGGAGACCGCCCAGGCCGAGGCGCCGCTCGTCGCCCGCACGCAGGAGACCTGGTACCGCCTGTCGAGCCTGCGCGAGCGGCTGCGTTCCACCGAGGGCGTGGCTCGCGAGAGGCTGCGGCTGCTGGCGAGCGAGACCGACGAGCACGAGCAGCCCGGCCGCGACCCCGAGCAGCTGGCGGCGCAGGCCGCGAGCGTGCGTCAGGAGGAGCAGGCGCTCGCTGCGCAGATCGCCGGGCACCGTGAGGCGCTGACCGCAGCCGTCGAGCACCGCCAGCAGGTCGAGCAGGCCTTCGCCGACGCCCAGCGGCGGCTCGCGACCGCCTTGCGTGCGGCGGCCGACCGCCGCGAGGGTCTCGCCCGGCTCTCCGGTCAGGTGCAGGCGCGCCGCAGCCGGATCGAGGCCGCCGAGGCCGAGGCCGGCCGACTCGGCGCGGCGCTGCAGGAGGCGATGGCCCGCGGCTCCGAGGCCGAGCAGGAGTTCACCGCCCTGGAGTCCCAGGTCGCGGGCGTGGAGCGTGGCGAGCAGGGCCTGGACGCCGAGCACGAGCAGGCGAGCGCTCAGCTCGAGGCGGCCGAGGCCGAGGCCGAGCGGCTGCGCGAGGTCGAGCGCGCCGCCGAGCGCGAGCGGGCCACCTGGACCGCCCGCCGCGAGGCGCTCGAGCTGGGCCTGGCGCGCAAGGACGGCGGCGGTGCGCTGCTGGCCGCCGACGACCGCGTGAGCGGGGTGCTCGGGTCGGTCGCGACCCTGCTGAGCGTCGAGTCCGGCCACGAGACCGCCGTCGCCGCCGCTCTGGGGGCGGCAGCGGACGCCGTCGCCGTCGACTCGCTGGACGCTGCGGTCGGCGCGCTGCGCATGCTGCGCTCCGAGGACGCCGGACAGGCCGGCCTCGTCGTCGCCGGCGTCCCCTCGCCGCAGGACGACCCGGCGCGCTGGCCGCGGTTGCCGGACGGCGCCCGGTGGGTGCGCGAGCTGGTGCAGGTGCCCGACAGCGTCCGGCCGGCGATCGACCGCCTGCTCACGCGCGTCGCGGCCGTCCGCACGCTCGACGACGCCCGCGCCCTCGTGCACGCCCTGCCCGACTGCACCGCGGTCACGGCGGACGGCGACGTGCTGGCTCCTGGGCTGGTGCGCGGCGGCTCGGCCAGCGCCCCCAGCCTGCTGGAGGTACAGGCGGCCGCGGACGAGGCCGGTGACGCGGCCGCGGCTGCTACGCGCCGCGCCGAGCAGGCGCGGTTCGCCCTCGCCACCGCCCAGCAGCAGGCGGCTGCGGCTCTCGAGCGGGTCGAGGCCGCGCTCGAGCGCCTCCACGACTCCGACGCCCAGCACGCGGCCGTGGCCGAGCGGCTCGGCCACCTCGGGGCCGCCGTCCGGTCCGCGCACGCCGAGGCCGACCGCCTGCGCAAGGCGGGGGAGACCGCCGAGGCGGCGCTGGAGGCCGACCGGGCCGCTCTGGCCGAGCTCGAGCAGCGGCTCGCCGCCGCCGAGGACGAGCCGGACGACGTCGGCGAGCCCTCCACCGACGAGCGCGACCGGCTCGACGCCGAGGCCACGGCGGCGCGCTCGGCCGAGACCGAGTCCCGGCTCGCCCTGCGCACCGGCGAGGAGCGGGGGCGGGCGCTCACCGCCCGCGCCGAGTCGCTCGAGCGCGCGGTCCGCGACGAGCAGCAGGCCCGTGAGCGGGCCGCCGCGCGGCGCGCCCGGCGCCAGCGTGAGGCAGAGGTGGCGCACGCCGTGCAGGTGGCGGCGGAGTTCACCCACGAGCTGCTGTCCGGCTCCCTGGAGCGCGCCACCCGAGAGCGCGACGCCGCCCAGGCCACCCGCTCGCACCGCGAGGCCGAGCTGAACGACGTCCGCACGCAGCTGCGCGGCCTCGAGGACGCTCTGCGCGAGCTCACCGACTCGGTGCACAAGGACGAGGTGGCGCGCACCCAGCAGCGGCTGCGCATCGAGGCGCTGCAGGCCAAGGCGGTCGAGGAGCTCGGCATCGACCCCGACGTGCTGGTCGAGGAGTACGGGCCGCACCAGCTCGTGCCGCCGTCGCCGGCCGTGCCCGGCGACCCGGAGCCCGAGACGGCGCCGGAGCCGCGCCCGTACGTCCGCGAGGAGCAGGAGAAGCGGCTGCGCAAGGCCGAGCGCGCGCTCAGCCTGCTCGGCCGGGTCAACCCGCTGGCGCTGGAGGAGTACGCGGCGCTGGAGGAGCGGCACAAGTTCCTCACCGAGCAGCTCGCGGACCTCGGCCGCAGCCGCACCGACCTGATGGACATCGTCAAGGAGGTCGACGAGCGCGTCGAGCAGGTGTTCACCGCGGCCTACCACGACACGGCGGCGCAGTTCGAGCGCGTGTTCGCCCGGCTGTTCCCCGGCGGCGAGGGCCGCCTGGTGCTCACCGACCCCGACGACATGCTCACGACGGGCATCGAGGTCGAGGCGCGCCCGCCGGGCAAGAAGGTCAAGCGGCTCTCGCTGCTCTCCGGCGGCGAGCGCTCGCTCACGGCCGTGGCGCTGCTGGTCGCGATCTTCAAGGCGCGACCCAGCCCGTTCTACGTGATGGACGAGGTCGAGGCTGCCCTCGACGACACCAACCTGGGCCGGCTGATCGTGATCATGGAGGAGCTGCGCGAGTCCAGCCAGCTCATCGTCATCACCCACCAGAAGCGCACGATGGAGGTCGCGGACGCGCTCTACGGCGTCACGATGCGAGGCGACGGCGTCACCACGGTGGTCAGCCAGCGGCTGCGCGAGGCGTCCAGCGCCTGAGGGCGGCGAGGCCGGTGCACCGCGCCACCTGTGACCGCGATGTGAGTCCCGATTTGAGCAGTGTGCCCGGCGTAGGGCACCGTAGGGGTATGACGGCGGTCATCATCGGCATGCTGGTCACCCTGCTCATCGCTGGAGCGGTCGTGGCGGCCGTCGCCGTCCCCGCGCACCGCGAGGGCCGCGACCTGCTCTCGCCCGAGGGCGAGCAGCTCGTGCAGGCGGCCCGCGACCGCACGGCCGAGGCGGTCGAGTCGGCCCGCGACAAGGCGCGCGACCGGGTCGGCGAGCTCGCCGAGCGCCTGCCCGTCTCCCCGCGGGACGCCGACGAGCCCGCGCCCGAGCCCGCGCCGTCCGCCGGGCCGGCGGAGATCGACCTGCGCACCGACCCGTCCGACGTCGGTCAGCACCGCCGCCACGCCTGACCCGCCGCCGCGCGCGGCTCGGTCGGCCGGTCGTCGCCCGGTCTGGGAGAATCGCTCCTCGTGGACCCGCTGACTCTCATCATCGTCCTGGCCGTCGCGATCCTCGTCGTGGTGGGCGCCCTCGTGGGCCTGCTGCGCGGGCGCGGTCGATCCGCCGCGCCGCCCGCCCCCCGCCCTGGCACCGACTACGCGCCGGGTGTCGGGGACGACGCCACGCCACCGCGGGACACCCCCAAGCGCAGCATCCAGGACGTCGACGTCGCGGTGCTCGACCGCGACGGCACCGTCGCCGAGCCCGAGCTGGAGGCGCTGCCCCCGATCGAGCGGCCGGAGCCGGCGCGCGGTCGCCTGCACCGGCTGCGGGCCCGGCTCGCGCGCTCCAACGGCGCGCTCGGCCAGGGGCTGCTGGCCCTGCTGTCGCGCGACCACGTCGACGAGGCCACCTGGGAGGAGGTCGAGGAGACGCTGCTCGGTGCCGACCTCGGCGTCGGCCCCACCACCGAGCTGATCGAGCGGCTGCGCACGCACGTGCGCGTCGAGGGCATCGCCGACGCCGACGCGCTGCGCCGGGTGCTGCGCGCCGAGCTGGTCGCGCTGGTCGACCCCACGATGGACCGCTCGCTCGCCGTCGACTCCGTGGTCGGTCGCCCCGCCGTCGTCCTCGTCGTCGGCGTCAACGGCACCGGCAAGACCACCACGGTCGGCAAGCTGGCCCGCGTGCTCGTCGCCGAGGACCGCGACGTCCTGCTCGCCGCCGCGGACACGTTCCGGGCGGCGGCCGCCGACCAGCTGCAGACCTGGGGGAGCCGCGTCGGCGTGCCGACGGTGCGGGCCGACCGGGACGGCGCGGACCCGGCAGCGGTCGCGTTCGACGCGGTGGACGCCGGCATCGCGGCCGAGGTCGACGTCGTCCTCGTCGACACCGCCGGCCGGCTGCAGAACAAGGCCGGCCTCATGGACGAGCTCGGCAA
Source organism: uncultured Actinomycetota bacterium (assembly GCA_963816695.1). Lineage (GTDB taxonomy): Bacteria > Actinomycetota > Actinomycetes > Actinomycetales > Angustibacteraceae > Angustibacter. Next base: position 181,363 of record CAWFLV010000001.1, on the reverse strand, counting down.
GGTCAAGCGGGTGATCGAGAAGCGCTCGCCCGTCGACGAGGTGCTGCTCGTGCTCGACGCCACGACCGGGCAGAACGGCATGCGGCAGGCCAAGGTGTTCAGCGAGGTCGTCAACATCACCGGCATCGTGCTCACCAAGCTCGACGGCACGGCGAAGGGCGGCATCGTCGTCGCGGTGCAGCGTGAGCTCGGCGTGCCGGTGAAGCTCGTCGGCCTGGGGGAGGGCCCGGACGACCTCGCGCCGTTCGACGCTGAGGAGTTCGTCGACGCGCTGCTCGCCTGACGGGCCGCCGCCTCTCGCCACGTGAGACGCCGACCGACGCGCAACACGGGTTTCACCTGGGGCGGGGGTTGGTGACCTGCCCGAAACATTGCGCGCGCGGGGAGGAAACAGCGGCTGGGGATCGTCGAGGCACCGGCCCCGCTCGAGGGCCGGCCGCCCGACGGCCCTCGTGGCCGCCCGACTCCCGATGGAGGTTGCCGTGGTCAACACCGGCGACACCGCCTGGGTACTCACCAGCGCAGCGCTCGTGCTGCTGATGACCCCGGGCCTCGCGCTCTTCTACGGCGGCATGGTCCGCGGCAAGAGCGTCCTCAACATGATGATGATGAGCTTCGGCGCCCTCGGTCTCATCACCGTGCTGTGGGTGCTGTACGGCTACTCGTTCGCCTTCGGCAACGACGTCGGCGGTGGCCTGCTCGGCAGCCCGACGGAGTTCCTCGGCCTCAAGGGTCTGATGGTCGACGCGACGTCCGAGGGTGGCGGCCTGCCGACCATGGCGTTCGTGGCCTTCCAGGCCGTGTTCGCGATCATCACGGTCGCGCTCATCTCGGGCGCGATCGCCGACCGCGCCAAGTTCGGCACCTGGATGGTGTTCGCCGGGATCTGGGCGACGGTCGTCTACTTCCCGATCGCGCACTGGGTCTTCGACTTCACCGTCACCGCTGACGACGGCACGGTGTCGCACGTCGGCGGGTGGGTCGCCAACCAGCTGAAGGCGATCGACTTCGCGGGCGGCACCGCCGTCCACATCAACGCCGGCGCCGCCGGGCTGGCGCTCGCGCTGGTGCTCGGCAAGCGGATCGGCTTCGGACGCGACCCGATGCGCCCGCACAACCTGACCCTCGTGATGGTCGGGGCCGGCCTGCTGTGGTTCGGCTGGTTCGGCTTCAACGCCGGCTCGGCGCTCGCGGCCAACAACACGGCGGCCGTCGTCTTCGTCAACACGATCGTGGCCACCGCGGCGGCGATGCTCGGCTGGCTGGCCACCGAGCGGTTCCGCGACGGTCACCCGACCTCGTTGGGCGCGGCGTCCGGCGTCGTGGCGGGGCTCGTCGCCATCACGCCCTCGTGCTCGGCCGTCTCGCCGCTCGGTGCGATCGCCATCGGGGCCCTCGCGGGCGTGCTGTGCGCGCTCGCCGTGGGTTTGAAGTTCAAGCTCGGCTACGACGACTCGCTCGACGTCGTGGGCGTGCACCTGGTCGGCGGCCTCTGGGGCACGATCGCCATCGGCTTCTTCGCGACCGACGCGGCGCCCGCGGCCGTCAAGGGCCTGTTCTACGGCGGCGGCGTCGACCAGCTCTGGCGCCAGGTCGTCGGCGCGCTGGCGGTGCTCGTGACGTCCTTCGTGCTGAGCTACGTCATCGGCCTGCTGCTGCACAAGACGATGGGCTTCCGGATCAGCGAGGAGGCCGAGATCAGCGGCATCGACTCCGCCGAGCACGCGGAGACCGGGTACGACCTCGCCGGTGTCGGCGGGGGCGGGTTCCGGCCGGCCCTCGGCGGTGCGCCGGGTACGACCACCACCACCACGGCTGCGACGGAGGTGTCGGCATGAGGCTCGTCACGGCGATCATCAAGCCCCACAAGCTGGACGACGTGAAGTCTGCCCTGGAGTCCTTCGGGGTGCAGGGCATGACCGTCAGCGAGGCGAGCGGCTACGGCCGCCAGCGCGGTCACACCGAGGTGTACCGCGGCGCCGAGTACAAGGTCGACCTGGTGCCCAAGCTGCGGATCGAGGTGCTCGTCGGCGACGACGACGCCGCGGACGTCGTCGAGATCCTCGTCAAGAGCGCCCAGACCGGGCGGATCGGTGACGGCAAGGTCTGGACGACGCCGGTCGACGACGTCGCCCGCGTGCGCACGGGCGAACGCGGCCTGGACGCGATCTGAGGAGAGGGCAGCCGTGGGGGAGGTGGTGGGCGTGCGTGACCTGCGCGCCGAGCGCCTGACGTCGGCGGCCCGGTCACCGTCGTGGCACACGGACGACGGACCGGGTCGCCGACGGGCGCTCACCGCGCTGGTCGACTCGTGGCTCACCGACCTGTGGGTCGCGGCGGTCGGCCCGCTCGGTGCGCGCGGCGCCGGGGGCGCGCCGGCACCCGGCGTCGCGCTCGCGGCCGTGGGCAGCCAGGCGCGCGGCGACGGCGGACCGACCAGCGACCTCGACCTCGTCCTGCTCCACGACGGCCGCACCCTGCCCGTCGAGGAGGTGGCGGCCCTCGCGGAGCGCGTCTGGTACCCGGTGTGGGACGCCGGGGTGCGGCTCGACCACTCGGTGCGCACTCCCGCGCAGTGCCGCGACGTCGCCGGGCACGACCTGGCCGCCGGCGTCGGGCTGCTGGACCTGCGCGTGGTCGCGGGGGACGCCGAGCTCGTCGCGGCCACGCGCAGCCGGCTGCTCGACGACTGGCGAGGGGCGGCGCGGCGGCGGCTGCCCGAGCTGCTGCGCGCCGGCGAGGAGCGCGCCGAGCGGTTCGGCGACGCCGCCTTCCTGCTCGAGCCCGACCTCAAGGAGAGCCGAGGCGGCCTGCGGGACGTCACGGTCCTGCGCGCCCTGTCCGCCTCGTGGCTCGCCGACCGGCCGCACGCGGTGGTCGACGAGGCGCAGCGGGTGCTGCTCGACGTCCGCGACGCGTTGCAGCTCGTCACCGGCAAGGCCGGCGACACCCTGCTGCTGGCCGAGCAGGACACCGTCGCCGGGCTGGTGGGGGCCGACGACGCCGACCACCTGCTGACGCGCGTCTCGCACGCCGCGCGCACCATCGCCTTCGCGGTCGACACGACGGCCCGGCGGGCCCGTCAGGCGGTGCCGTCGCGGCGGCTGCGGCGCGGCCCTCGGCGCCCGACGCTGCGCCCGCTCGGGCACGGCCTGGTCGAGCACGACGGCGAGCTCGTGCTCGGCGCCGGGGTCAGCCCGGCGCAGGACCCGGCGCTCGCGGTGCGGGCGGCGGCGACGTCGGCCCAGCTCGGGCTGCCGCTGTCGCCGGTGACCGTCGAGCACCTGGCGCGCGCGATCGACCCCGCGCGGTGCACCGAGGACGCCGGGCCCTGGCCGGCGCAGACCCGCGAGGTGTTCCTCGAGCTGCTGGGCGCCGGGCCCGGCCTGGTGCCGACCTGGGAGGCGTGCGACCTCGCGGGCCTCGTCGCCGCCTGGGTGCCGGGCTGGGCGGGCGTGCGGTCGCGCCCGCAGCGCAACGCGGTGCACCGGCACACGGTCGACCGGCACCTCGTCGAGACGGTCGTGCGGGCCGGGGAGCTCCTGCGCGACGTCGAGCGGCCCGACCTGCTGCTGGTCGCCGCGCTGCTGCACGACATCGGCAAGCTGCCCGGCTCGGCCGACCACAGCGCGACCGGTGCGCCGCTGGCTCGGCGCGCGGCCGAGCGGTTCGGGTTCGCGCCCCGCGACGTGGACGTGGTCGAGCGGCTCGTGCGCGAGCACCTCACCCTCGTCGACCTGGCGACCCGACGCGACCCGGACGACCCCCGCACCGTCGAGGCTGTCGTCGCTGCGGTCGACGGCCGCGCCGACGTCCTCGACCTGCTGCGCGCCCTCACCGAGGCCGACGCGCTCGCGGCCGGGCCGGCGGCGTGGAGCACCTGGCGGGCGCGGCTGGTCGACGACCTCGTGGCCCGGGCGCGCCGGCTCCTGGCGGACGGTGAGGTGCCCGGGCCGGCGCCGCTCAGCGAGCGCGAGGGCGAGCTGCTCGCGGACGTGCGGGGGAACGCCGGTGTGCGCGTCGACGTCGCCCGGGTCGACGGCATGCACGTCGTCACGGTGGTGGCCCCGGACCGGCTCGGCCTCTTCGCCGAGGTGTCCGGGCTGCTCGCTGCGCACGGGCTGTCGGTGCGCTCGGCGCTGGTGCGCACGGTCGACGGCGTCGCCGTCGACAGCTGGTGGGTGAGCTCGCCGTACGGCGACCTGCCGCCCGTGGCCACGCTGGGCCTCGGGCTGCGCCGGCTGGCCGACGGCGACCTGTCGGTGCTCGACCGGCTGCGCAGCCGCGACGCCGCCTACCGGCCCGGCCGGTCGGTGCCGCCGCAGCCGCGCGTGGTGCTGGTGCCCGGGGCCTCCGAGCACGCCACGGTGGTGGAGGTGCGGGCCGCAGACCGGCCCGGGCTGCTGCACGCCCTCGGGCGCGCGCTCGCGGACGCGGACGTCGACGTCCGGTCGGCGCACGTGGCCACGCACGCGGGGCAGGCGGTCGACACCCTCTACCTCGCGGAGGGCCGTGGCGGCCTGCTCAGCCCGCCGCGGGTGGCGTCGGTCGTCGCGTCCCTCGTCGACGCCGCCGAGCTGCCCGTGCGTGGCGAGGAGGCCAGCGCGCGCGCCAAGTAGGCTGGGGGCGAGTCCCACGACGTCCAGCACCCCGAGGTTGCTCCGTGTTCGCCACCCTGTCCGACCGCCTGACCGCCACGTTCAAGAACCTGCGCGGGAAGGGCCGCCTGTCCGAGTCGGACGTCGCGGCGACGGTCAAGGAGATCCGCACCGCGCTCCTCGAGGCCGATGTCGCGCTGCCCGTGGTCAAGCAGTTCACCGCGGCCGTGCGCGAGCGGGCGCTCGGCGCCGAGGTCAGCGGCGCGCTCAACCCCGCCCAGCAGGTCGTGAAGATCGTCAACGACGAGCTGGTCGCGGTGCTGGGGGGCCGGACCCGGCGGGTGCAGTTCGCCAAGACCCCCCCGACCGTGATCATGCTCGCCGGCCTGCAGGGCGCCGGCAAGACGACGCTGGCCGGCAAGCTCGCGCTGTGGCTGCGCTCCGAGGGCCACACGCCGCTGCTGGTGGCCGCGGACCTCCAGCGCCCGAACGCCGTCACCCAGCTGCAGGTGGTCGGCGAGCGCGCCGGGGTCCCCGTCTTCGCACCGGAGAAGGGCAACCAGGGCGACGACCTCGACCAGGCGAGCCTCGGCGACCCGGTGCGGGTGGCGCGCGACGGCGTCGCGGAGGCGAGGGCCCGCCAGCACGACGTCGTCATCGTCGACACGGCCGGTCGCCTCGGCATCGACTCCGAGCTGATGCAGCAGGCGGCCGACATCCGCACGGCCGTGCAGCCCGACGAGGTGCTCTTCGTCATCGACGCGATGATCGGCCAGGACGCCGTCACCACCGCCCAGGCCTTCCTCGAGGGCGTCGAGTTCACCGGCGTCGTGCTCTCCAAGCTCGACGGCGACGCCCGCGGTGGCGCCGCGCTGTCGGTGGCGACGGTCACCGGACGGCCGATCATGTTCGCCAGCACGGGCGAGAAGCTCGAGGACTTCGAGGTCTTCCACCCCGACCGCATGGCCAGCCGCATCCTCGACATGGGCGACGTCATGACGCTCATCGAGCAGGCGCAGAAGGCGTTCGACGCCGACCAGGCCGAGCAGATGGCGCGCAAGTTCGTCGACGAGGAGGAGTTCACCTTCGACGACTTCCTCGCGCAGATGCAGGCCGTCAAGCAGATGGGCTCGCTGAAGAAGATGCTCGGCATGATGCCGGGGATGGCCCAGATGAAGGACCAGCTCGACTCCATCGACGAGCGCGAGTTCGACCGCGTCGAGGCCATGGTGCAGTCGATGACGCCCTACGAGCGCAAGCACCCGAAGGCCATCAACGGCTCACGTCGGGCCCGCATCGCCCGGGGGTCGGGCCGCACGGTCTCCGACGTCAACGAGCTGCTGCAGCGCCTGGCCGAGGCGCAGAAGATGATGAAGCAGATGCGCCGCGGCATGGGCTCGATCCCGGGCATGGGCTCGCTGCCCGGGATGGGCGGCGGCAAGAAGGTCAAGGGCAAGGCCCCGCAGCGCAAGAAGGGCAAGAGCGGCAACCCGGCCAAGCGCGCCGAGCAGGAGCGCCTCGCCAGCCAGAAGGCCGAGCAGTCGCGCGGTGCGGCTCTCGGGTCGTCGTTCGGTGCCGGCACCACGCCGGAGGAGGACGCTCAGGCCCTCGGCCAGCTGCCCGCCGGTTTCGAGAAGTTCCTCGGCCGCTGACCCGGCGGCGCCGATCACGCGGGTCGCCGCACCGGCGTGTCGCAGCGGCACCGGCCACGGCTATTTGCTCCGTTGCCGTACCGGCAGGTCTTGCCGACATGGCACAGGCCCGAAATGCAGGGGCGGTCCGGCTGAGGTGACGCGCAGCGAGCTCTGGTCACTCAGCGCAGGACGCCGTACTCGTCCTTGAGTCGCAGCACCCGCAGGGCGGCCGCGTCGACCTTGGCGCGAAACGCCCTGTCCCGCAGCGCCTTCCGGTAGAGCGCGCGGTACATCGCCCCGGTCTCGTCGGGGTCCACGGTGAGGACGACGTCGCCGCCCGCCGCGACCAGCTGGACGGCCCGCGAGCCGGCTGACCAGCGCTGCACCTGCTGGGCCTCACCGAGGTCGTCGCTCATGACGACGCCCTCGAACCCGAGGTCGCCGCGCAGCACGTCGGTCACCACGGTGCGCGAGAAGCACGCCGGGTGGTCGGCGTCGATACGCGGGTAGAACGCGCTCGACATCATCACCATCGGCGCCCCCGCGGCGATCACCTGCCGGAACGGTCGCAGGTACGCGCTGGTGCGCGTGGTGACGTCGTCGGTGACCCCGGCGGTCGTGTCGGTGTTGCCTCGGACCCGGCCCAGGCCGGGGAAGTGCTTCACCGCCGTCGCCACCCGGGCCGTGCGCATGCCCACCGCGAACGCGGCCGCGTGGTCGCCGACGCGCCACGTGCTGTGGCCGAACTCGCGGTCGTAGCGGCCGATGGGCGCGTTGGCCCGCCCCAGCGACGTCGGCACGGTGTCGGCGACGGGTGCGAGGTCGACCTGCACGCCTGCGGCCCGCAGCTGCCGGCCCCAGCGCTCAGCGCGGTCCTGCAGCGTGGCCACGTCCCACGTGCCCTGGGTGAGAGCGGTGGGGATGCGCGAGAACCCCGGGCCCGAGAGCACCTGGACCCGGCCGCCCTCCTGGTCGGTGGCGACGAGCAGCGGCACAGCACCCGTGGCGCTGCGGGAGACCGCCGCCTGCAGCGCCGCGCTGACCTTCGCCGTGGCCTCGACCCCGCGCGAGCTGCGGCCCGTGAGCATCACGTTGCCCACGTGGTAGCGCTCGATCGCGCGCCGGGTGCTCGAGGCCGCGGACGTCGCCGGGCTGCCGACCATGAGCAGCTGGCCCACCCGCTGGGCGAGCGTGAGGTGCGACAGCGCCCGGGCCGCGGCGTCCGCCGTCGGTGTCGGTGTCGGCGTCGCGGTCGGTGTGGTCGTCGGTGTGGTCGTCGGTGTGGTCGTCGGTGTGGTCGTCTTTGTGGCCGTGGGGGTCGGTGTGATCGCCGCGGTCGTCGGCCGGCCCGAGCAGGCGGTGAGCAGCAGCGCGGTCACGCCGGTCACGAGAACTCGTCGGGTCATGGGCCTCCGTCCACGGGAGGGGCGACGGTACCGCGCGGCTAGGGTGACGGCCATGCCTGAGGACGTGCTGCACCTCACCGGACCCGTGCTCGTCGGTCCGCACGACGAGGCCCCCGAGGCGTGGGTGGTCGGCGGAAGGGTCACCTTCGAGCGGCCGGCCGCGGCGGGCGCCGATGTCGTCCGGGTGGACGGTCACGTGCTGCCCGGCCTCGTCGACGCGCACTGCCACGTCGGCCTGGACGCGCACGGCGCCGTCGACGACGCGACCTCCCGCGCCCAGGCCGTGGCCGACCGCGAGGCCGGCACGCTGCTGATCCGCGACGCCGGCAGCCCGGCCGACACCCGGTGGGTCGACGACGAGGAAGACCTGCCGCGCATCGTCCGCGCGGGTCGCCACATCGCCCGGCCGCGCCGGTACATCCGCAACTTCGCCCACGAGATCGAGCCCGACCGGCTCGTCGAGCAGGTGCGCGTGGAGGCCGAGGCGGGTGACGGTTGGGTCAAGCTCGTCGGCGACTGGATCGACCGCGACACCGGCGACCTCGCCCCGTGCTGGCCGGCCGACGTCCTCACCGCCGCGATGAACGCCGCCCACGAGCTCGGGGCGCGCGTCACGGCGCACTGCTTCGGCGAGGACTGCCTGCCCGACCTCATCGACGCCGGGATCGACTGCATCGAGCACGCGTGCGGCCTCACCGCCGACACCATCGAGGCCGCGGCGTCCCGTGGCGTCGCCATCGTGCCGACGCTCGTCAACATCGCGACCTTCCCGGCGATCGCCGACACCGGCGAGGCCAAGTTCCCGGTCTACGCCCGGCACATGCGCGACCTGCACGCACGCCGGTACGACACGATCCGCTCGGCGTTCGAGGAGGGGGTGCTCGTGTTCTGCGGCACCGACGCCGGCGGCTCGCTGCCCCACGGCCTGGTCGCGCAGGAGGTCGCCGAGCTCCACCGCGCCGGACTACCCCGCCTGGACGCCCTCGCGGCCGCCACCTGGTCGGCCCGCGAGTGGCTCGGCCACCCCGGGCTCACCGAGGGCGCACCCGCCGACCTCGTGGTGTACGGCGGCGACCCGCGCGAGGACGTCGCCGTGCTCGCCGACCCCGGCGCTGTGGTGCTGCGGGGACGGCGGTGCTGACCGCCCGGGGGCAGGGAGTGCGGGTGCGTCCGGTCTCACCGCAGGACGTCGCGCCGTTCCGCCTCGCCTACGAGGCCTCGCGCGAACGGATCGGCCGCTGGAACCCCGTCGACCCCGGCCGCATCGAGGCCGACCTCGCCGAGCAGTCGCCCACGCGTCGCACGCTGATGGTCCTCGCCGACGACCCGGCCGGCGGCCACGGGCTGGTCGGTCGGGTCAACGTCTCCACCATCGTCCGAGGCACCTTCCAGTCCGGCTCGCTCGGGTACGACGCCTACGACCCGTACGCCGGCCGCGGGCTGTTCCGCGAGGGGCTGCGGCTGGTCGTCGACCTCTGCTTCGCCCCGGAGCGCGACGGCGGCCTCGGCCTGCACCGGGTGGAGGCCAACGTCCAGCCGGGCAACGTGCGATCGGCGCTGGTGCTGCGCTCGCTGGGGTTCCGGCACGAGGGCGAGACGCCGCGCATGCTGCGGCTGCAGGGCCCCGACGGGCTGGCCTGGCGCGATCACGAGCGGTACGCCGTCACCACCGAGGAGTGGCCGGCCGAGCCCTACGCCCCCCATCGGCGCGGCCGCCGCGTCGTGCTGGTCGAGGGTCCCGACGCCACGGCACGCCGTGAGCTGGCCGAGGCGCTCGCCGCCGAGCTCGCGCTGCCGCTGCTCGACGCGACGTCGCTGGGCGAACGGCTGCGCCCCCTGCTCGCTGCGTGCCCGGCGGGCGCCGTGGTCGTCGGAGGCGACCGCGACGAGACGAGGCTGCCCGGGCCGGTGGTCCGGGTCGACACCGCCGTCCCGGCGACCCCGCGCGAGGTGGCCCGGTTGGCCCTGGAGGTGCGCGCCTCGGCGCGAGCCCTACCCTGAGCCCCATGGGCCAGCCCACCGCGACACCGGCGTCGCCCGACGTCCCCGTGCCGGTGTTCTTCCTCAGCGACAGCACCGGGATCAGCGCCGAGACCATGGGCAACGCCCTGCTCATCCAGTTCCCGCACCTGACGTTCGAGCGTCGGCTCATCCCGTTCATCGGCTCGGTCGACGAGGCCCGCGAGGTCGTCGCGATCATCGACGAGGCGATGGACGGGCCGGTCACGCCGCTGGTCTTCTCCACCGCCGCGACGCGGGAGATCCGGACCGAGCTGGGCAAGGCGCGCTGCCCGGTGATCGACTTCTACGAGATGCACATGGAGCGCGTCGAGCAGACCCTCGGCGTCAGCGCCCAGAACGTGCCCGCCCGGCTGCACGGCCTCGGCGACGTCCAGCGCTACAACTCCCGCATGCAGGCGATCGAGTACTCGATCCAGCACGACGACGGGCAGACCCTGCGGGCCATCGAGCGGGCCGACGTGATCCTGGTGGCGCCGTCGCGGTGCGGCAAGACGCCGACGTCCATGTACCTCGCGCTGCAGCACGGGCTGTTCGTCGCCAACTACCCGCTCGTCGACGAGGACCTCGAAGGCACGCTGCTTCCCCGCCCGGTGCGCGACCTCGCCGACCGCTGCTTCGGCCTGATCGCCACCCCGACCCGGCTGTCCGAGGTCCGCCAGCAGCGGCGGCCCAACTCGCGCTACGCCTCGCTCGACCAGTGCACCTTCGAGCTGCGCCGGGCCGAGGCCATGTACCGCGCGAACCACCTGCCGGTCATCAACTCCACCACGAGGTCCGTGGAGGAGATGGCGACCCTGATCGTGCAGACTCTCAGCGACCGACGTCAGCCCGGACGGCCCCGACTGCGGCACTGGGCCGACCGCACCATCACCAAAGGAAACGACGCATGAGCGACGACGTCCGGTGGTTCTCCAGCCTCGGTATGGGCGACCTCGAGCAGGTCGGCGGCAAGAACGCCTCCCTGGGTGAGATGGTCAGCAACCTCGCCGGCGCCGGGGTGAGCGTCCCGGACGGATTCGCCACGACGGCCGACGCGTTCCGGCGGTTCCTCACCCAGACCGGACTGGCCGACCGCATCGCCGAGCGGCTCGCTGGGCTGGACTCCGAGGACGTCGTCGCGCTGGCCGACGCGGGCCGCGACATCCGCCGCTGGGTCATCGAGCAGCCGCTGCAGAGCGACCTGGAGGAGGCGGTCCGCGAGGCGTTCGCCACCCTCGCCGGTGACGACGACGACGCGTCGTTCGCGGTGCGCTCGAGCGCCACGGCCGAGGACCTCCCGGACGCCTCGTTCGCCGGCCAGCAGGACACCTTCCTCAACGTGCGCGGCATCGACGCCGTCCTGCGTGCCATCCACGAGGTGTTCGCCTCGCTGTACAACGACCGCGCGATCGCCTACCGCGTGCACCACGGCTTCGCGCACGCCGAGGTCGCCCTGTCGGCCGGCGTGCAGCGCATGGTGCGCTCGGACGTCGGTGCGTCCGGCGTGATGTTCACGATGGACACCGAGTCCGGCTACGACGACGCCGTCTTCATCACCTCCTCCTACGGGCTCGGTGAGGCGGTCGTGCAGGGTGCCGTCAACCCCGACGAGTTCTACGTCTACAAGCCGGGACTGCGCGCCGGCCGGCCGGCGATCCTCAAGCGGGGGATCGGCACCAAGGCCACGAAGATGGTCTACACCGACGACCGCGCGGTGGGCCGGGCCACCGCCTTCGTGGACGTCGACCCCGCCGAGCGCGCCCGCTTCAGCCTCAGCGACGACGAGGTCACCGAGCTCGCCCGGCTCGCGGTCGCCATCGAGGACCACTACGGCCGCCCCATGGACATCGAGTGGGGCAAGGACGGCGTCGACGGTCAGCTGTACGTGCTGCAGGCCCGGCCCGAGACGGTGCAGTCGCGCCGCTCGGCCACCAGCATGCAGCGGTTCAGCCTGAGCCGGCGCGGCGAGGTGGTGGTGGAGGGCCGGGCGATCGGGCAGAAGATCGGCGCCGGCCCGGTGCGCGTGCTCGAGTCGGCCGACCAGATGGGCCAGTTCACGCCGGGGGAGGTGCTCGTCGCCGACATGACCGACCCCGACTGGGAGCCGATCATGAAGCGCGCGAGCGCCATCGTCACCAACCGCGGCGGGCGCACCTGCCACGCGGCGATCATCGCCCGTGAGCTCGGCATCCCGGCCGTCGTCGGCACGGCCACGGCGACCCGCGAGCTCGCCGACGGCCGCGAGGTGACCGTCTCGTGCGCCGAGGGCGACACCGGCTACGTGTACGACGGGGTGCTCGACTTCGAGGTCACCGAGACCGACCTGGCCACGATGCCGCCGCTCGACGTCGACATCATGATGAACGTCGGCACCCCCGACCAGGCGTTCGCCTTCTCGCGGCTGCCCAACGCCGGCGTCGGCCTCGCGCGGCTGGAGTTCATCATCAACCGCCAGATCGGCATCCACCCCCGCGCCCTGCTCGAGCTCGACAGCCTGGACGACGCGCTGCGCTCGCAGGTGAGCGAGGCCGTGGCGGCGTACCCGAGCCCCCGGGACTTCTTCGTGCAGCGGGTCGCCGAGGGCGTGGCGACCATCGCGGCGGCCTTCGCCCCCAAGCCGGTGATCGTGCGGATGTCGGACTTCAAGTCCAACGAGTACGCCAACCTGCTCGGCGGCGCGCAGTTCGAGCCGCACGAGGAGAACCCCATGCTCGGCTACCGCGGCGCCTCGCGGTACCTGTCGGAGCAGTTCGCCGAGTGCTTCGCGATGGAGTGCGAGGCGCTGCGGTACGTGCGGGACGACATGGGGCTCACCAACGTCAAGGTGATGATCCCGTTCGTGCGCACCGTCGACGAGGGCCGGCGCGTGGTCGAGCTGCTGGCCGAGCACGGTCTGCGACGCGGCGAGAACGGGCTGCAGGTGATCATGATGTGCGAGCTGCCGTCCAACGCCGTGGTGGCCGACCAGTTCCTGGAGCACTTCGACGGCTTCTCGATCGGCTCGAACGACATGACCCAGCTCACCCTCGGCCTCGACCGCGACTCGGGCCTGGTCGCCGAGGCGTTCGACGAGCGCGACCCCGCGGTGCTGTTCATGCTGCAGGCGGCCATCGACGCCTGCACGGCCGCCGGCAAGTACGTCGGGATCTGCGGCCAGGGCCCGAGCGACCACCCCGACCTCGCCGAGTGGCTGATGGAGCGCGGCATCGCCTCGATGTCGCTCAACCCCGACACCGTCGTCGAGACCTGGAACCGGCTCGCCAAGGTCGCCCGCCAGGCCTGACCAGCCCCTCCACCGCTTCCGCCGCTCAGGCCGCTTTCCGCCGCTCAGGCCGCCTTGGGGTCAGGGGGTCGTCGCAACACCTGACCATGTGAGGTGTTCGTGATCAAGGGTCGTCCGAGGCAGTCGTTGCAGGCTCGTCGCCGGTTCTGGCGGGTGATCGGGCAGGGGCTGAGTCCGTCGCGGGCGGCGGCTGAGGCGGGGGTCACCTCTGGGGTGGGTCGGCAGTGGTTCCGGCAGGCTGGCGGGGTGTGCCCGATCACGTTGTGCGAGCCGTCTGGGCGGTATCTGTCGATGGCCGAGCGGGAGGAGATCGCGATCTTGCGCGGCACGATGTCGCTGCGCGCGATCGCGGCCCGCCTGGGCCGCTCACCGTCCACGATCAGCCGGGAGCTGGCCCGCAACAGCCCGGTCAAGGCCCACCTGTATCGGGCGACCTCGGCGCAGGCACGCGCCGAGGCCAGGGCGCGTCGGCCTAAGACGGCCAAGCTGGCCGACCCTGCCAACGCCGTCCTGCGCGACTACGTGGAGCAGGCGTTGTCGGGGCCGGGTCGATGGAGCCCACGGCAGATCGCCCGGCAGCTGCGGCGCGACTTCCCCCACGATGGCCGTATGCGGGTCAGCCACGAGACGATCTACCAGTCGCTGTATGTCCAAGGACGCGGCGCACTGCGCCGCGAGCTGCACGCGTGCCTGCGCACCGGACGGGCGCTGCGGCGCCCGCAACGCCGCGAGGTGAGCGCCGCGACCGCCAGCCGGATCCCGCCCGAGCTGCTGATCAGCCAGCGCCCAGCCGAGGTGGCCGACCGCGCCGTGCCCGGGCACTGGGAGGGCGACCTGATCATCGGGGCCAACAGCGGCTCGGCGATCGGCACCCTGGTCGAACGCTCCACCCGCTTCGTGATGCTGCTGCACCTACCGAACGACCACAGCGCCGAGGCCGTGCGCGAGGCGATGATCGAGACGATCACCACCCTGCCGACCGCGCTGCGCCGGACCCTGACCTGGGACCAGGGCGTGGAGCTGGCCAGACACGCCGACATCCGCGTCGCCACCGGCCTGCAGATCTACTTCTGCGACCCCCACTCACCCTGGCAGCGCGGCTCGAACGAGAACACCAACGGCCTGCTGCGCCAGTACTTCCCCAAGGGCACCGACCTGTCCGTGCACACCCGAGCCGACCTCGACGAGGTCGCCGCCGGCCTCAACGGCCGACCCCGCGAGACCTTGAACTGGGACAACCCCGCCGAACGCATGGCCGCGCTACTGTCCAACCCACCACAAGCCCCCGTTGCGACGACCACTTGAAACCACCCGCTTTCCGTCGTCCGGCCGCGGCCTGGGCGGCGGAGGCACCGGCCTGCGGACGGCGCGAGGCACCGGCCTGGGCGGCGGAGGCACCGGCCCGGACGGCCGGTGGTCGAGGACCTCGGCCGCGTCTGGCAGAATGGTGGGCCGTACCCGGCCGTGGCGGCCCCTCTCTCCTCCACAGGTCGTGTCCCGAGCGCCACGGCACCCGAGTCCCCACCCGGGAGCCTGCCGCGCCACCCTCTGCAGATTCAGGAGTGACCACACCCGTGGCCGTCAAGATCCGTCTCAAGCGCCTGGGCAAGATCCGGGCCCCGTACTACCGCGTCGTCGTGGCCGACTCGCGCACCAAGCGCGACGGCCGCTCGATCGAGGAGATCGGCAAGTACCACCCGACGCAGGAGCCCTCGCTCATCGAGATCGACTCCGAGCGGGCGCAGTACTGGCTGGGCGTCGGCGCCCAGCCGACCGAGCAGGTCCTCGCCCTGCTGAAGATCACCGGCGACTGGCAGAAGCACAAGGGCCTGCCGGGCACCGAGGGCACCCTGCGCACCGCCGCGGCGCGCCCCGACCGCGAGGCCCTGTTCAACGAGGCCGCCAGGGCCTCCGCGGGCGAGGACGTCAAGGAGGGCGCCACCACGCCGAAGAAGCGGGCCGCCAAGAAGGCTGAGCCGAAGGCCGAGGAGCCCAAGGCTGAGGAGCCGAAGGCTGAGGAGCCCAAGGCTGAGGAGCCCAAGGCCGACGAGGCCGCTGCCGAGGCCCCGGCCGACGAGGCCGCCAAGACCGAGGCCTGATCGTGCTCGAGAAGGCTCTCGACCACCTCGTGCGCGGCATCGTCGAGAACCCCGACGACGTCGTCGTGCGCCGGGTCAACGGCCGCCGCGGTGAGATGCTCGAGGTGCGCGTGCACCCCGACGACCTCGGCCGGGTGATCGGTCGCTCGGGCCGCACGGCGAGCGCGCTGCGCACCGTCGTCGGTGCCCTGGCGAACGGCCGCTCGGTGCGGATCGACATCGTCGACACCGACCGGGTGCGCTGACCCGCACGAGCACCACCAGCGTCCGAGCACCTGGCCCGCGCGGCCGGGTGCTCGGACGCCGCCGTTTCGCGGCCCTGCGGCCGCCCGCCCGAGGGAGACAGGATGCAGCGCGTCGTCGCCCGCGTCGGCCGTGCCCACGGCCTGCGCGGTGAGGTGAGCGTCGAGGTGCGCACCGACGTCCCCGAGCAGCGGTTCGTCCCGGGGGCCACCTTCACCACCGACCCGGCAGGCGCGGGTCCGCTCACGCTCGACACCGTCCGTGACCACAACAGCGTCCTGCTGCTGCGGTTCGCCGGCATCGGTGACCGGGTCGCCGCCGAGGCGCTGCGAGGGGTGCTGCTGCTCGTCGAGGCCGAGGCGTCCGACGAGCCGGACGCCTGGTACGAGCACGAGCTCGTCGGCCTGCGCGTCGAGGACCTCGAGGGTCGCCCGCTCGGTGAGGTCGTCGCGCTGGAGACCGGGGGAGCGCAGGACCTGCTGGCCGTCCGCGCGGTCGACGGGTCGCGGGTGCTGGTGCCCTTCGTCGCCGCGCTGGTGCCCGAGGTCGACGTCGCGGGCGGCCGCGTCGTCGTCGACCCGCCTGGCGGCCTGTTCGACGCGGTCGACGAGGTCGGCGCCGTCGACGAGGACGACGAGGACGACGAGGACGGCGCCTGATGCGCGTCGACGTCGTCACCATCTTCCCGGCCTACCTCGACGCGCTCGGCCTGTCGCTGATCGGCAAGGCGCGCGAGCAGCAGCTGCTGGACGTCGCGGTGCACGACCTGCGCGACTTCACCCACGACCGCCACCGCACGGTCGACGACACGCCCTACGGCGGCGGTCCGGGCATGGTCATGCGTCCCGAGCCCTGGGGCGAGGCCCTCGCGCACGTCCAGGCGGCCGGGCGCAGCGCCCTCGGTGACGACGCGGCCACGCCGCACCTGCTGGTGCCGAGCCCCTCCGGCGTCCGGTTCACCCAGGCGATGGCGCACCAGCTGGCCGGCGAGTCCTGGCTCGCGTTCGCGTGCGGACGCTACGAGGGCATCGACGAGCGGGTGCTGGACGACGCCGCCGAGCGCTGGCGCGTGACGCCGGTCAGCCTCGGCGACTACGTGCTCAACGGTGGTGAGGTCGCGGTGCTCGCCATCGTCGAGGCCGTCGCCCGGCTGCTGCCCGGGGTGGTCGGCAACGCCGAGAGCCTGGTCGAGGAGAGCCACGAGGACGGCCTGCTGGAGTACCCCGTCTACACCAAGCCGGCGTCCTGGCGAGGCCGTGAGGTGCCGCCGGTGCTGCTCTCCGGGCACCACGGCGCCGTGGCCCGGTGGCGGCGCGACCAGCGGCTGCGCCGCACGGCCGAGCGCCGTCCGGACCTCCTCGCGGCGCTCGACGACGCGGCGCTCGACGACGACGACCGCGCCGTCCTCGACGGATTTCGGGGCGAGCCCCCTGCTGTGGCAGACTAGGTCCTCGCGCCACGCACCGGCCGCGTCCCCGCCACGGGGGTGACGCACTCGCCGATCTGGTGGCGACCACTGTGACCACGAAGCCGTGGGTGACCCGTGGCACCTGCGAGAAACGGACGCGCCATGCACATCCTCGACTCAGTTGACGCCGCGAGCCTGCGGGACGACGTCCCCGAGTTCCGCGCCGGCGACACGCTGAAGGTCCACGTCAAGGTCGTCGAGGGCAGCCGCTCGCGCATCCAGGTCTTCCAGGGCGCGGTCATCGGCCGCCAGGGCGACGGGGTCCGCGAGACCTTCACCGTCCGCAAGGTGAGCTTCGGCGTGGGCGTCGAGCGCACCTTCCCGCTGCACTCCCCGGTGATCGACAAGATCGAGGTCGTCACCCGTGGTGACGTGCGCCGCGCGAAGCTCTACTACCTGCGCGACCTGCGCGGCAAGGCCGCCAAGATCAAGGAGAAGCGCGAGACCCCGGTCTCGCGTTGACCGACGGACCCCACCGGTCGAGCACGCCCGGGACCCCTTGCGGAGTCCCGGGCGTCGCTGTTGCTGATGGCCCTGCCCAGTCCCCGCGCACGATAGGCTCGCCGTGATGGACGTCGCTCCCCAGGACGCGGCCGGTGAGGCCGCGCCCGGCTCGCCCGGGCCGAAGGCCCCGCCGACCCCGCCGCAGCCGCACGCCGAGCACCGCTCGTGGTGGCGCGACCTGCCGTTCCTCATCACGGCCGCGCTCGTCCTGACCCTGGTGGTGCGCACCTTCCTGGTGCAGGCGTTCTACATCCCGTCCGGCTCCATGGAGCCGACCTTGCAGGTCGGCGACCGGGTGCTGGTCTCCAAGCTGTCGTACCGGTTCGGCGACATCCACCGCGGCGACGTCATCGTCTTCGACGGCCGCGACTCCTTCGCCGGCGCCCAGGAGGTCGCACCGGCCCACGGGCTGGTGGGTCGGGCCGCCCGGCAGGTCGGGGTGTTCCTCGGCATCTCACCGTCGGAGAAGGACTTCACCAAGCGCGTCATCGGCCTGCCCGGCGACCACGTCGAGTGCTGTGACGCCGCGGGCCGGCTCACGGTGAACGACCAGGCGGTCGACGAGCCCTACGTCATGGCGGGTGACGCGCCGAGCACCACGCCGTTCGACGTCGTCGTGCCGCAGGGCAGGCTGTGGGTCATGGGCGACCACCGCAGCGACTCGGCCGACTCTCGGGCCCACCTCGGCGACCCCGGCGGCGGCACGGTGCCGGTCGACCGCGTCGTCGGCAAGGTGTTCGCGCGCTTCTGGCCGCTGTCGCGGCTCGGCGGCGTCGACGGGGCGCCGACGGTGCGGCGATGAGCCCGCCCCCGGCCGACAGCTCGGACGGCGGTCCCGAGGGCGGCCCGGACGGCGGTCCGGACGGCGCAGCCGGCGACCCGACCGGCGCACCGACCGGCGCAGCACGACCGCAGGAGACGCCCGGTCAGACCTTCCGCAGCGAGCGCTACCGGCGCGCGGAGGCCGAGGGACACGCCACCGTGGTGCCGCGTCGGCCACCGCGCCTGGGCATCGTCGGGATGCTGCGCGAGGCCGTCATCGTCGTCGCCATCGCCCTGGTGCTGTCGCTGCTGGTCAAGACCTTCCTGGTGCAGGCCTTCTACATCCCCTCGGTGTCGATGGAGAACACCCTGCTCGTCGGCGACCGGGTCGTCGTCAGCAAGCTCACGCCCGGCCCGTTCTCGCTCGAGCGCGGCGAGGTCGTCGTCTTCACCGACCCCGGTGACTGGCTCGGGCCCACCGAGGCGCCCAACGCCGACCCGGGCGTGCTGCGCTCGGTGCTCATGTTCGTCGGGCTGCTGCCCAACGACTCGGGCAACCACCTGATCAAGCGCATCATCGGCCTGCCCGGCGACCACGTCACCTGCTGCGACGACCACGGGCGGGTGACCGTGAACGGCGTCGCGCTGGACGAGCCGTACCTCTACCCGGGCGACCGTCCCTCGGAGAAGGCCTTCGACAAGCGCGTGCCGGCCGGGATGCTGTGGGTCATGGGCGACCACCGGGCGGCGTCCCAGGACTCGCGCTTCGAGGGGTTCGTGCCGATGGACGACGTCACCGGCCGCGCGATGGCGGTGGTGTGGCCGTTCGACCGGGCCGACTGGCTGGGCGTGCCGACGTCGACGTTCAGCCGGGTCCCCGCAGCGGCCGCAGGTGCCTCGACGCGGTGACGGCTCACCCGTGACCCTCATCGAGCGCCCCGCCGCGCGGCTGCTGTGCGTCGACCCCACCGGCGCGCTGCTGCTGCAGAGCGTCGTCGACCCGGCCGAGCCGGACGTCCTACGCTGGGTGAGTCCAGGCGGCGGGCTCGAGCCGGGCGAGAGCCCGCACGACGCCGCCTGCCGCGAGGCGTGGGAGGAGCTCGGGCTGAGTGTCGACGACCTCGGTGGCCCGGTGGAGACCATGAGCAACGAGTTCGGCTTCGACGGACGGCGCTACCTCGGCCACAACACGTTCTTCGCCGTCCGCACGGCGCGGTTCGAGCCGGTGGCGCGGGGGATGAGCGAGCAGGAGCGCGCCTTCACGCGCGGCTCGCACTGGCTCGGTGCCGACGAGCTGCACCAGCTGGTCGCCTCCGGTGCGGCCGTCTCGCCGAGCGCGATGGCGGGGTGGCTCCCGGCGCTGCACGCGACGCTACCGGCCGAGCCGGTGCGCCCGACCGTGCGCGTGCTGGTCGTCGACGCGGCCGACCGCGTGGTGCTCATGCGCTCTCGAGCGGGCTTCTGGTTCCCGCCGGGTGGCGGGATCGAGCCGGGTGAGACCGCGGTCGAGGCCGCGCGCCGTGAGCTGCGCGAGGAGCTCGGCCTCGACGTCGGGCCCGCCGGCGACGTGGGCCACTGCGTCTGGGTGCGCCGCCACGTGCTGCCCGAGCTGGACCTGCGCGAGCGGTGGTACCTGCTGCGCGTGGGCGCGCTAGAGCTCGACCACGCCGGGTGGACCCCGCTGGAGGTCGAGACGATCGACGAGGTGCGCTGGTGGACCCTCGACGAGCTCGCCGCCGAGCGCCGCTCGGTGCTCACGCCTCGCGACCTCGCCGCGCTGCTGCCGCCGCTGCTGGAGCGCGAGCGCGCCGGCCGGCTCGCGGGCTGCGCACCGGTGGAGGTCGGGGTATGAGCCCGGCCGGCCGCACGCCGTCCCTGCGGGTCGAGCGGGGCCTGCTGCGCGAGGGGTGCACGCTGCTGGCTGCTGTCGACGAGGTGGGGCGTGGGGCCCTCGCGGGCCCGGCGAGCGTCGGGGTGGTGCTGGTCGACGCGGCCGTGCGCACGGCGCCGTCCGGCGTCCGGGACTCCAAGCTGCTGACGCCGGCCGCGCGGGAGGCGCTCGTGCCGCGGATCCGGCGCTGGGCGCTGGCGAGCGCCGTGGGGCACGCCAGCGCCGCCGAGGTCGACCGCGTGGGCATCCTCGGCGCCCTCCGGGCCGCCGCGCGCCGGGCGCTCGCGGCGCTGCCCGCCGTCCCTGACCTCGTGCTGCTCGACGGCAGCCACGACTGGCTCAGCGACCCGGCGTCCGGCGGCCTGCTCGCCTTCTGCGAGGGCGCCGTGGTGACACCGCCGGTGCGCACGTTGGTGAAGGCCGATCTGCGGTGCTCGTCCGTGGCCGCGGCCAGCGTGCTCGCCAAGGTCGAGCGGGACGCGATGATGCTCGAGCTCGCCCCGGCCTTCCCGCAGTACGGCTGGGCCGTCAACAAGGGCTACGCGACCCCCGAGCACCTGGCCGCGCTGAGCGAGTGCGGCGCCTCGGAGCACCACCGCCGCACGTGGCGGCTCCCGCCGTACGGTGTGCCCGAGCAGGTCGGCGCGCCGTCCGCGGACGTCGTGGTCGATGATGGGGTGATGACGGAGGTGGCCCGGTGAGCGCGGAGGATCTCGAGAACTACGAGACCGAGATGGAGCTGTCGCTGTACCGCGAGTACCGCGACGTCGTGGGGCTGTTCTCGCACGTGGTCGAGACCGAGCGGCGCTTCTACCTGGCGAACTCCGTCGACGTCCAGGTGCGCTCGGACGGCGGCGAGGTCTACTTCGAGGTGACGATGAGCGACGCGTGGGTCTGGGACGTCTACCGCCCGGCGCGCTTCGTCAAGAACGTCAAGGTCGTGACGTTCAAGGACGTCAACGTCGAGGAGCTCGACAACAAGCCCGACCTGTCGATCCCCAAGGACGCCGGCTTCTAGCCCCGCACCGCTGCCGCTCCGGTAGGCCACGGGGTGCCCCCGTGCGAAACCACGGGAGAGGTGCGTTTTGGGGGGAGGGGGCAGGGCTGGGAGACTGGAGCCCATGACCGCGACCGCCGAGGCACCAGCCCTCGCGCCGCTCGCCATCGGCCCGCACCCCATCGGGACGCCGGTGGTGCTGGCGCCGATGGCCGGTATCACCAACGCCGCGTTCCGGCAGCTGTGCCGTGAGCTCGCGGGTGAGGCGCTCGCGGACGCCGGGCTGCCCGGCGTGGGGGCCGGGCTGTACGTCAGCGAGATGGTCACGTCCCGTGCGCTCGTCGAGCGGACGCCGGAGTCGATGCGACTGATCCAGCACGGCCCCGGCGAGCACCCCCGCAGCGTTCAGCTGTACGGCGTCGACCCGGCGACGGTCGGTGCCGCCGTCCGGATGCTCGTCGAGGAGGACCGCGCCGACCACGTCGACCTCAACTTCGGCTGCCCCGTGCCCAAGGTGACCCGCAAGGGGGGCGGCTCGGCGCTGCCGTGGAAGTCCACGCTGTTCCGCGACATCGTGCGGGCCGCCGTGCGCGCCGCCGAGCCGCGCGGCGTCCCCGTCACCGTCAAGATGCGCAAGGGCGTCGACGACGACCACCTCACCTTCCTGGACGCCGGCCGCACCGCCGAGCAGGAGGGCGTGGCCGCCGTGGCGCTCCACGGGCGCACGGCGGCGCAGCACTACTCGGGGCGCGCCGACTGGGACGCCATCGGCGAGCTCAAGGCGGCGGTCACGAGCATCCCGGTGCTCGGCAACGGCGACATCTGGAGCGCCGACGACGCGCTGGCGATGGTGCGACACACCGGCTGCGACGGCGTCGTGGTGGGCCGCGGCTGCCTCGGCCGCCCGTGGCTGTTCGCCGACCTCGCGGCCGCGTTCGCCGGCCGCCAGGTGCGGGTGACGCCCACCCTGGCCCAGGTGGCGGGTGCCCTGCGCCGGCACGCGGTGCTCCTGGCCGAGCACTACGAGGCGGCCGGGCACGACGGCGAGGCCAAGGCCAGCCGCGACATCCGCAAGCACGTCGCCTGGTACCTCAAGGGTTTCGTCGTCGGGGCTCCCGTGCGGGCCGGGCTGGGTCTGGTCGACTCCTTCGACCGGCTCGACGCCCTCATCGGCGAGCTCGACCTCGCCCAGCCGTGGCCGGGCGAGGCCGCCGAGGGCCAGCGCGGACGCGCGGGCACACCGCAGAAGCGCGTGGCCCTGCCGGACGGCTGGCTCGACAGCCGCGAGCTCGAGGGCGAGTCCGCCCGCGCGATCCGCGAGGCCGAGCTGTCGGTCAGCGGCGGCTGACGCCGACGCCGTAACCTCCGCCGGCGTAACCTCTGCCGCTCGGTCGTTGACCGGTCGGCAGGGACATCGGGTCCCGCGCCGCTCACCGGTGGAGGCCGCCGTGGTTCGCGCACACAGCCCAGCTCGCCCGCTCGCCGCGCTCGCGGCCCTGACCGCCGCAGCGCTGGCGCTGGGCTCGGTAGCGGCCCAGGCCGCGACGCCGGCCCAGGGTCGCTCAGCGACACCTCGACCACGACGTCGTGGACCGCGGGCCCGTTCGCCGTCCCGAACGCCTCCGGCACGGTCGGCGACGTGACCTGCTCGGCGGCCACGCCCTGCGACGACTACACGCTGAGCGTCGACACCCCGGCCGGCTACGGCGACGGTCACCAGCTCAAGGTCAGCGTCGACTGGACGCAGGCCGCCGCCGACTTCGACATCTACCTGCTCGACAGCGCGGGCCGCGTGGTCTCGAGCGCCGCCTCGAGCGCCAAGCCGGAGACGATGATCGTCCCGCCGGACGCGGGCACGTACACCGTCCGCGTCGTCCCGTACGCGCCGCTCGGCGACTCGGTGACCGGCACCGCGACCCTCACGACGACGCCGCCCGACCCGGCACCCAGCACGGCCGCGCGGCCGACCTTCGCGACGTACACGCCGCCGGACTCGCTCAGCGCCGACGTCCACAACGCCGGTGAGCCGTCGATCGGCGTCAACCACCGCACGGGTGCCGTGATGTACCAGGCGTACACCTCGACGTTCAAGGCGACCTTCGACGACGCCACCACGCCGGCGAAGGCCAGCTGGACGGACGTGAGCGCGACGGCCACCAACGGCTGCCTGGGCGGCAGCACCACGAGCCTCGACCCGATCCTGTTCACCGACCACCAGACGGGGCGCACCTTCGAGTCGCAGCTCGCCGGGAAGACCGCCCTCACCTGCTCCACCGACGACGACGGCGCGAGCTGGCACAACACCACCGGCTCCGGCATCAACTCCGGCGTCGACCACCAGACGATCGGCGGCGGCCCGCTGCCGTCCGGTGCGAGCAACCTGCCGACCACCAGCTACCCGAACGCCGTCTACTACTGCAGCCAGGACATCGCCGACGCGTCGTGCGCCCGCAGCCTGGACGGCGGCACGAGCTACGGGCCGGCCGTGCCGATGTACTCGCTGCTGGACTGCGGTGGCCTGCACGGGCACGTGAAGGTCGCCCCGGACGGCACCGTGTACGTCCCCAACAAGGGCTGCGGCGCCCACCAGGCCGTCGCCGTCTCCACGGACGCCGGCACCACCTGGACGGTGCGTCCCGACCCCGCCAGCACGCCGGGCGACTCCGACCCCAGCGTCGGCATCGGCTCCGGCGGCTCGGTGTACCTGGGCTACCAGGCGGCCGACGGCAGCGCCCGCGTCGCGGTGTCGCACGACCAGGGCCGCACGTGGCAGCACGACCAGAACGTCGGTGCCCAGCTGGGCGTCAAGAACGCGGTGTTCCCCGCGGTGACCGCTGGCGACGACGACCGCGCGGCCTTCGCCTTCCTCGGCACCACCACCGCGGGCAACTACCAGGACCAGGCGACCTTCACCGGCGAGTGGCACCTGTACGTCGCCACGACCTACGACGGCGGCCAGACCTGGGGCACGGTCGACGTCACCCCGAACGACCCGGTGCAGCGCGGCTCGATCTGCACCGGCGGCACGACCTGCGGCAACGACCGGAACCTGCTGGACTTCATGGACGTCACGACGGACGCCGACGGCCGGGTCCTCGTCGGCTACGCCGACGGCTGCACCGGGGCCTGCGCCACGGGCGGTGCGCAGAACTACGACGCCTTGACGTCGATCGCCCGGCAGTCCGGCGGCCTGACCCTGCGCTCGGCGGCCGACCCCCAGCCGAACCTGACCGTGTCGTCGCTGTCGACCGACGTCGCGCCGAACCGGACCGGCACCGCGACCGCCGTGCTCACCAACACCGGTGCGGCCGTGGCCAAGGGCTCGGCCGTACGGGTGCTGCTGGACGGCGTCGCGGTGGGTACCAGCACCATGACCGACCTGGCACCCGGCGCGTCGCGCACCATCACCCTGAGCCTCGGCTCGCGGCTCGCCAGGGGCAGCAGCCACTCGGTGCTCGCCGTCGCCGACCCCGACGGCCTCGTGGCCGAGTCCGACGAGGCGGACAACAAGCGCGCCACCTCGGTGAGGGTGCGCTGATGCGCGCGGGGAGGGCCGGCGGGCTCGCGGGTGGCGCGGTCGCGCTGGGGATCCTGCTCACCGTGAGCGGCTGCGCGGACGCCGACCTCAAGGCCGCCAGCGCCAGCGCGCACAGCGCCTTGGGGACCGGCTGCCGGCCCACCACCCCGCCGAGCACGTCGACCACGCTGCCGGCCGACGTCGCCGACCTGCCGTTGCTCCCCGAGGGCGCGGTGGTGACCGGGGTGGAGTCCCGATCCGGCCATCGCACCGTGGTCGGCGCCGTCGTCGCGCTGCCGTTCACGGAGGCGCTGTCGCAGCTGCGCTCGACCTACGAGCGGGCCGGGCTGACGCTGGACCACGGCGAGGTCGAGGAGCGCGACGCCGAGTCCGACTTCCATGGGCAGGGGGTCCGGGGACGCTGGGGGCTGCGCGCCGTCCCCGGCTGCGACGCGAGCACGATGGTGAGCCTGGTGGTGGCGCCGGCGTCCTGACGGGCCGTTGTCAGGTGCTGCCGTTACCCTGCTGAGGCCGTCCCGGGTCGAGCCGCGACCCACCGACCGCCCGAAGGAGTGCGCAGCCCTTGACCACGCGTGGCCACGCGATCGTCCGGGCTGTGCGGACCCTCGCCGTCGTGCTCGTCCTCGTCGCGGCGGTCGTGGTGGTGCTCACCGCGGCCACCGTCGTCCAGCACGGGCGCACCGACGACGCCCGCCAGGCCGACGCCATCGTCGTGCTCGGTGCCGCGCAGTTCGACGGGCGGCCCCAGGAGTACCTCGTGGCCCGGCTCGAGCACGCGCGCGAGCTGTACGAGTCCGGCACGGCGGCGCACGTCGTCACGCTGGGTGGCAAGCAGCCCGGCGACCGGTTCACCGAGGGCCAGGCCGGACGCGACTGGCTGGTCGACCACGGGGTCCCTGCCGACGCCGTCGTCGCCGTGGGCGAGGGCAACGACACGCTCGAGAGCATCCGGGGGGCGGCCGAGGCGTTCGACCGGCGCGGATGGACCTCCGCAGTGGTGGTCACCGACCCGTGGCACGAGCTGCGCAGCACCACGATGCTGCGCGACAACGGCATCACCGTCTACGGCTCCCCGACGCGCACCGGCCCGTCCGTCGACGGCCTGGCGGTCAAGGTGCGCTACGTCGGCCGCGAGACCGTCGCCTTCCTCGCCTACGAGGTGTCGCGGTGGCTGCCGTGAACGGCCCGTCCGAGCGCTCCCGCGCCTGGGCCGCGACGATGAGCGGCCACGCCGTCGAGGCCGGCGTCGTCACGGCGCACTCCGACGCCGAGCCCCGGGTCGCCGTGCGGCCCGCGCGCAGCCGCGAGGAGCGCGAGCAGATCGAGGACGCCCTGCTCCAGCCGGCCGCCACCCGCGCGCGGGGCGCCGGCGAGCGCGCCCGGCCCGAGCAGCCGGACGTCGAGCGCACCTGCTTCGAGCGCGACCGCGACCGCATCCTGCACTCCGCGGCGTTTCGCCGGCTGGCCGGCAAGACCCAGGTCTTCGTGCACCCCGCCGACCACCAGCGCACGCGGCTGACCCACGCGCTGGAGGTCGCGCAGGTCGCGACCTCCGTGGCCCGTGGCTGCTCGCTCAACGTCGCGCTCACCGAGGCGATCGCGATCGGCCACGACTGCGGCCACGGGCCGGGCGGCCACGCCAGCGAGGAGGCGTTCGACACCTTCCTGCCCGAGGGCTACGACCACGCCGTGTGGGGCGCCGACGTCGTCCTGACGCCGCTCAACCTGTGCGCGCAGACGCTGGACGGCATCCGCAACCACTCCTGGTCGCGGCCGGCGCCCCTGACCCCCGAGGGCGTCGTCGTCAGCTGGGCCGACCGCGTCGCCTACACCGCGCACGACCTCGAGGACGCCGTGCACGCCGGCATCGTCTCGGCCGACGACCTGCCGGACGACGTCGCCGCGGTCTGCGGGCGCACCCGGCGCGAGCAGCTCGGCACGTTCGTGTCCGAGCTCGTGCGCTGCACCAGCCAGACCGGCGTCATCGGGATGGCGCCGCGGGTCGCGCAGGCGCTCGCGGCGCTGCGGGCGTTCAACTACGAGCGCATCTACACCCGGCCGGAGGCGCTGGCGCAGAGCGAGGCGGTCGTCCGCGTGCTGCGCGCGCTGGTGGAGTTCTACGTGAGCCGGCCGGCCGCGCTGCCGGTGGACTTCCAGCCCCCGGCACTGGGCCTGGACGCCCTGACCCCCGACGACGCCGCCACGCGTGCCGCCGTCACGTACGTGGGCGGCATGACCGACCGCTACGCCTTCCGCACCGCCGTCGAGCTGCTGGGCTGGCCGGACGACCGCCTGCCCGTCGGCATCGACATCCCTCGACCGCGCTGAGCCGCGCGGCGGTCAGCCCCACGCGGCTCGCTCGTCCTCGCGCGGTGCGGTGACCTCGCGGCTGCCTTCGGCGTCGAACACCATGACGGTGCGGTCGGGAGCGTACGGCCGCCAGCCCGGCCGACCGCCGACGGCGAACGCCACCCAGGCGCGGTGCATGTCGTCGGCCAGTCGCCGTGGCGGCCGGTGACCCACGAGACCGTCGACGCCCGAGGCCTCGAGGGTGTCGAAGACGAACGGGATGTCGACGGCGTGCGCCGCCCCGAGGTCGCGGTGCGGCGTGGGCCAGGCCATCTCGTACACCCACGAGGGGCTGGACCCCCGCGCGGCGACGACGTCGAGCGCCGGCAGGCGGAAGAAGCGGTCGGTCAGCAGTGCGGACAGCAGGTCGCCGGGTGTCGCCCCGGGACGGTTGCCGCGGTAGACGTCGAGCACCGAGGACGCCACGCCCCGGGCGGAGAGCAGCATCTCGAGCACGGGCTCGGTCGTCGCCGCCGCCAGCCCCGTCGGGACGAGGAAGAAGCGGTACTCCTCGGTGGTGGTGCCGGTGAGCAGCGGCACGTCCGCGCCGGCTCCGGCGGCGATCGCCTGCAGCGGGTGCTCAGGCAGGACGGCGCCGTCCACCACGGGGATGAAGGCCATCGAGCTCGCCACGACGCTCGGGCCGAAGCGGTCGGGGTCGGGGGCGGCGGTGAGTGCCTCCGACACGGTGCGCTGGGCGCCGACCAGGTCGTCCATCGCCACCTGGGCCAGCGACCCGGCGGTGGCCTCGCGGCCCAGCACCCGGCCGAGCTCTGCCGCCACGTGCGCCGCGTCGGCCGGGCTGGCGGCGGCCTGCGCGGCGCCGCTCTGGGTGATGGCCCGGGCGAACAGGCCGTGGGCTCGCGGAGACGCCAGCAGGCTCGTGACGCTCATCGCTCCGGCCGACTCGCCGAAGATCGTCACCCGGGTGGGGTCGCCGCCGAACGCGGCGATGTTGTGCTGCACCCACTCCAGCGCGGCGAGCTGGTCGAGCAGCCCGCGGTTGGGCGGTGCGTCCGGCAGCAGCGCGAACCCCTCGACGCCGAGCCGGTAGTTCAGCGACACCAGGACGACGCCGTCTCGCGCGAAGGCGTGCCCGTCGTACATCGGGATGGCCGAGCTGCCGTTGACGAAGGCACCGCCGGGCACCCAGACCATCACGGGCAGTCCCGAGCCCCCGGGGTCTGGCGTCCACACGTTGACGGTGAGCCAGTCCTCGCCCGGGACGGTCGGCTGGCGCAGGATCTCGTCGATCGGCGGCCGGTAGCCGGGGCACGGGGGAGTGGGGCCGAAGTCCGTGGCCGGCCGGACGCCGGACCAGGCCGCGGGCGGCTCGGGGGCCGCGAAGCGCAGTGGGCCGGTCGGGCTGGCGGCGTAGGGGATACCGAGGAAGCGGGCGACGCCCTCGCGTGCCTCGCCCCGGACGCGGCCGTGCTGGGTCATCACGGTGGTGTGCACGGGGGGCTGCCTCTCGCCGGGCGGGTGGATGTTGGGCCACGCTAGCCGGGGGCCGGGGCGTCTCGGCCCTGGCGTCGGAGCGCTCACCTAGACTGCCCGGGAACCCCGAGGAGAGCGAGTGCCAGGACGCATCAAGGCCGAGGTCGTCGCCGCCGTCAAGGAGCGCACCTCGATCGAGGACGTCGTGCGTGAGCACGTCACGCTGCGCCAGGGCGGTGTCGGCTCGCTCAAGGGCCTGTGCCCGTTCCACGACGAGAAGTCACCGTCGTTCAACGTCCGCCCCCAGCTCGGGGTGTGGCACTGCTTCGGCTGCGGCGAGGGCGGCGACGTCCTGTCGTTCGTCCAGAAGGTCGACCACCTGACCTTCAGCGAGGCGGTCGAGCGGTTGGCCGACCGCGCGGGCGTGGCGGTCGAGTACGAGGAGGGCGGTGCCCCGCGACCTCGCGAGGAGGTCGGACGCCGCCGCCGCCTGGTCGAGGCCGGCCGCGTGGCCGAGCAGTTCTACGCCGAGCAGCTCGCCGACAGCAGCGAGGCGATGCCCGGGCGGCGCTTCCTCGCCGAGCGCGGCTTCGACCGCGACGCGGCGGCGCGGTTCACCGTGGGCTACGCGCCGCGGTCGGGTGAGGCGCTCGTGAGGCACCTGCGCGGCAAGGGGTTCGGCGACGACGAGATCGTCCTCGTCGGACTGGCCGGGCGGGGGGCGCGCGGCCTGTACGACCGGTTCCGCGGCCGGCTGGTCTGGCCGATCCACGACATCACCGGTGACTGCGTGGGGTTCGGTGCGCGGCGGCTGTACGACGACGACCGCATCGAGGCCAAGTACCTCAACACCTCCGACACCCCGCTGTTCAAGAAGTCGCAGGTGCTCTACGGCCTCGACCTCGCCAAGAAGGCGATCGCCACCAGCCGCCGAGCCGTCGTCGTCGAGGGGTACACCGACGTCATGGCGTGCCACCTGGCCGGCGTCGACACCGCCGTGGCCACGTGCGGCACCGCGTTCGGCACCGACCACATCAAGGTGGTGCGGCGGCTCATGCGCGACGACGACGAGGTCAACCCGGCCGAGGTCGTGTTCACGTTCGACGGCGACGCCGCCGGGCAGAAGGCCGCGCTGCGGGCCTTCGGCGAAGACCAGCGCTTCGTGTCGCAGACCTACGTGGCCGTCGAGCCGCACGGGCTCGACCCGTGCGAGCTGCGCCAGCAGCACGGCGACGAGGCCGTGCGCGAGCTCATCGCGCGCAAGGTGCCGCTGTTCGAGTTCGCGATCACGACGACGATCGCGCGCTTCGACCTCGAGAACGCCGTCGGCCGGGTGCAGGCGCTGCGCGCTGCCGCCCCCGTGGTGGCCCGGATCAAGGACCGCGCGCTGCGGCCCGAGTACGCGCGTCGGCTCGCCGGGCTGGTGGGGCTGGACGTCGAGGAGGCCCGCCGCGCCGTCGCGGCGGCCGGCCGCGCCGAGGAGCAGGCGGGGCGCCGTCCACTGCCCGTCGTCACCGCCCGCACCCCGGGCACGGTCGAGCCGCAGGCACCGACCGAGCCGGTGATCCCCCGCCCGGACCCGCGCGACCCGGACGTCTCTCGCGAGCGACAGCTGCTGCAGTGCGTGCTGCAGGCGCCCTGGGTGCTCGACGCCGCGGAGTTCGACGCGCTCGGCGACGACGCGTTCCTCACCCCGATGCACCAGGCCGTGCACGCGGCGGTGCGGGCCCTCGGCGGCCTGCGCGAGGCCGGCCCCGGCTGGCACGAGCGGGTCGCGGCGCAGGTGCCGGACGCGGTGCGCTCCTACGTCACCGACCTCACGGTCTCCTCGATGCCGGTGGTCGACGACGACGGGCTGGCCCGGCTCGGCGCGTCCCTGCAGGTCGACATCGCCCAGCGCGACCTGATGCGACGCGAGAAGGACGTGCACAGCCGCATGCAGCGGCTGGACGCCGCCGGTGACGCGGTGGGCTACATGGCGGCGCTGCGCGAGGCGCAGGTGCTGGTCGAGCGTCGCCGGGCCCTGGCCGCGCGCGCCGACTGAGGAGGTCGCCGCCTCGGCGCGATGGGACGATTCCGCTCAGCATGCGAGACATCCAGGCGTCCGTGTCCAACCCGTTGCCGGACCGTGACCGT
Organism: uncultured Actinomycetota bacterium; assembly: GCA_963816695.1. Taxonomy (GTDB): domain Bacteria; phylum Actinomycetota; class Actinomycetes; order Actinomycetales; family Angustibacteraceae; genus Angustibacter. The sequence continues at coordinate 151,017 of CAWFLV010000001.1, read as the reverse complement.
GGGGCGGCGAGGCGGCCGGCCGATCTGCCTACCCTGGGGCCATGTCCTGGAGGCGCCGCCCCGAACGCGTGCCCGCCCTGCCGGCGCAGGTCCGCGAGGGCCTGGCGCTGCGACGCGGCGAGCGCGTCCTCGCGCACTGCGAGCGCGCGGACGGCGGCTGGGCCATCGCGACGTCGGCGGCGCTCGTGCTCGTCGACGCGATCGACGGGCCGCTGCACGGGCCGGGCACGCCGTCCGCGCGCCGGCTGTGGCACGACGTCGCCGAGGCGACCTGGGACCCCGACACCACGGCGGTCGAGATCCGCTGGGTCGACGCGGCCCGCTCGACCATCCTGCTCGCCGACCCGGTCGGGCACCTGCCCCAGGTGCTGCGCGAACGGGTCATGAGCACCTACGTGCTGTCCCAACGGCTGCCGGTGCGTGGCCGGCGCGGGGTCACGGTCGCCGTGCGCCGGCACGCCGTCGAGGGCACGCTGTTCACCCAGGTCGTCGCCGACGACGGGATCTCCACGGTCCGTCCGGAGGTGGCCGACCAGGTCGCGGCGCTCACGCGGGACCTGGCCGAGCAGGCGGGCCTGGCACCGGATGTGAGATCTGCGCCGCGGACTTGCTAAGGTTCTCCAGCCGATCCCGCGTAGCTCAATCGGCAGAGCATCCGACTGTTAATCGGACGGTTACTGGTTCGAGTCCAGTCGCGGGAGCCACGAAGGGCCCCGGCCACCAGGCCGGGGCCTTCGTCGTGCCTCGCCGTGCCGGGCTGCACCAGCGATGAGATGCATCACCCCGGTCGCGGAGAACGCTTCAGGCCCCGCGGGGAGGGGTCGATAGTGATGATGGTGCCACCGCTCGGTGTCATCGTTGCTGGACGCCACGCGTACGAGCCCCGGTGCGGGCTGCCACGGACGAGTCGAGGGAGCAGGCATGAGCCAGGCCCCGGTCAGCACGCGGCCGCGCGCCGCGTGGCTGGTGCCGGCGCACCTCGGTCTGGTCTCGCTGTGCCTCGTCCTGTACGTGTCCGACGTCTCGGCGGTGCTGAACGCGGTTGCCTTCGTCCTCACCGGCCTGTCGACGGCCGCCGCGATGGTGATCGGCCCCCGCCTGCACCGCCCCGCTGACCGGGTCACGTGGCGCCGGCTGCTCGTGGTGTGCCTGCTGTTCGCCGTCGGCCCGGCGGTCCGGCCCATGGTTCGCGACCTCAGCGGGATCGGTCTCGTCCTGCCCGACACGTTCCTGCTGCCCGGGTACGTCGTCGCCCTGGCGACGCTGCGTCGCCTGCTGCGGCTGCGGGGCACCCACGACCCCGATGCCGCCCTGGACGTCGCGGTGGTCACCGTCGGCGCGGCGCTGCTGTCGATCAGCTACCTCGTGGCACCCGCCATCGAGCACTCGACGCTGCCGGGGTGGGCGGCGGTCGTGGTGGCGATCTACCCCGTGCTCGACGTCGCGCTGCTGGCGCTGCTGGCGCTCCTGGCGTTCACCGCCCGCCGACGCAGCCCCTCCCTGATGTTCGTGGCCGGGGCGATGGTGAGCCTGCTCGCCGGCGACGTCGGCTACAACCTGCTGGGCAGCCAGGGTGTGCTCACGGCACCGCCGGTGTTCGACGCGCCGTACCTGGTGGCGTTCGGCCTCCTCGGCGCCTCCGCGCTGCACCCGTCGATGCGCAGCGTGGTGGCGGGTCACCACGAACGCGTGCAGGCGTGGTCGTGGCAGCGGCTCCTGGTGCTCGTGCCGGCCCTGCTCGTGCCCGCGCTGCTCATCATCCCCGACGCCAACCTCCCCCTGGTCGTGCGGTTCCTGCAGGCGCTGGGTGCCGCCGGGCTGACGGCCGCGATGATCGTCCGCGCTGGGCGGGCGGTGCGCGAGCAGAGCGAGTCGCGGCGGGTGTTCGAGCACCTGGCCACGCACGACGCGCTCACCGGTCTCGCGAACCGCCCGGCGCTGAACGACCGCCTCGAGCAGGAGCTGTCGCTCGGTCGCCTCGTCAACGTGCTGTTCATCGACCTCGACGGGTTCAAGCTCGTCAACGACTCCTGGGGCCACGCCGTCGGTGACGAGATGCTGCTGCAGGTGGCCGAGCGGCTGCGTCGTCACCTGCCGCCGGACGTCCTCGTCGCGCGGGCGGGCGGCGACGAGTTCATCCTCGTCACCCCCATCCGCCAGCACGACCCCGAGGGCACCGTCTTCGCCGAGCACGTCATCGCCGAGCTGTCACAGCCCTACTCGCTGTCGGTCGGCGACGTCGTGGTGACGCCGTCGATCGGCGTCGTGTCGTCGGCGACCGCCGGCGAGCACACGGCCGACGCGCTGGTGCGCGACGCCGACACGGCCATGTACCGCGCGAAGGACGCCGGTCGCAGCCGGGCCGTCGCCTTCGACCCGGCCATGGGCGAGGTCGTGCGCAGCCGCGTCACCCTGGATCGCGCGCTGCGCCAGGCGCTGGGCCGCGGCGAGATGGACGTCGCGTTCCAGCCGCTCGTCGAGCTCGCCACCGGCCGGCTGCTCGGGTTCGAGGCGCTCGCGCGCTGGAACCGTCCCGACGACGGCCCGAGCACGCCCGACGTCTTCATCGCCGCCGCCGAGGAGAACGGGCTGATCCTGCCGATCGGCGACTTCGTCCTCGGCCGGGCGCTCGCCGCGCTGAGCACCTGGCGGTCGGCGACTCCCTGGGCCGTGGGGGTCAACGTCAACGTCTCCGGTCGTCAGCTCAAGGACCCCGGGTTCACCGCGCGGGTGCTCGCCGCCCTCGCGCAGCACGAGGTGCCGGCGTCGGCGCTGCGGCTCGAGGTCACCGAGTCGACCCTGGTGGGCGACGACCCGACGGCCGCCACGTCGCTGCGAGACCTCGAGCACGCCGGCGTCTCGATCTCGGTCGACGACTTCGGCACCGGCTACTCGTCCCTCAGCTACCTCAGCCACCTGAAGGTGCACGAGCTGAAGATCGACCGGTCCTTCGTCGCCGGCCTGACCACCCGCCCGGAGGACCACGCCATCGTGCGGGCCACCGTCGCCATGGCCGCCGCCCTCGGGCTGACCGTCGTGGCGGAGGGCATCGAGACCGCCGAGCAGCGCGCGGCGCTCATCGAGCTCGGAATCGCGCGAGGGCAGGGGTGGCTGCTCGGCCGGCCGGTGCCCGCGGCCGAGGCGGCCGCGCTCGTCAGCCGTCAGTGGACCGGCGGCGTGGTGCGTCCGGTCGGGGGTGACCCGCGTTCTCCCGGTGGGGAGCCGCGTCGTCCCTGAGGTCGATGGCCGCCGGCTCGCGCAGGTCGATCTCGGCCGGCACCGGCGTCGTGTAGGCCCAGTACCCCTGGGCGTCGACCATCTCGTAGGAGACGTCGGCGACCACGGCGTCCGCGATGCGCTTGACGGCCCGCGGCACGTGGAAGCCCTCCATGTTGCGCTGCGGCACGTCGAGCACGAGGACGCCGCCGTGCGGGCCCAGCGTCGCAGCCACCGTGCCGACGATGAGCGCGAAGGCTCCGCCGCCTTGGTCCTGCGGGCGCACCCCGACGAAGCCGATGTACCAGCAGCGCCCGGCGGCGTAGTGCTCCGGCCAGCGGGCGGCGAAGAAGTCGGGGGAGACGAGGGGCATGGCCCTCAGGTCGTTGGCGAGCGTCGCGATGGCCGCCACGACGCCGTCCGGCTTCTGGGCGAGGTAGACCGCGACGCGTTCGTCGGCCATCACCTCGTCGAACTCCTCGCGGGTCATGACGTGCCGCTGGATGGCGGCCGACCGCAGCTCGGCGAAGGCGTCGCAGTAGGCGTCCCAGGCGCGTTCGCGCAGGTCTCCCTCGACGACGTGGACGACGAGCAGCTCCAGGGCTTCGCTCATGCGCGGCAACCTAGCCACTGCGGGCGCCGGATCGGGGGACGGGCGCCGCGACACGTCGGGTGAGCGATGGTCGCCTGCTGCGGCATGATCGCCCTGTGCCCGGATCACGCGCTCGTGGGAAGGGTGCGTGGCCTGGGCCCGGGAGATCCGTCTTTCACGGGACCGGCCGGGCGTGGCTACCGCTGCTGATGGTGGCCGGCGTCCTGACCGCCGTGGTGGTCGCGGGCGGCCTGCTCGGGGCGGACGCCTCCGCCCAGCCGTGGTTCACCGACCAGGCGAGCGGCCAGGCCGGGCACGCGGTGCTCGGCGTCCTGGCCGCGTTCGGCGAGGTGGTTGTCGCCGTGCCGGTGCTCGCCGTGGCAGCGCTGTGGCGCGGCTGGCGTCAGCGCAGCGCTCGGCCGGTCGTCGTGTGCGCGGTGGCGGCGGCCGCTACCGGCGCGTCGGTCGCGCTGCTGAAGGTCGCGGTCGGACGCACCGCTCCGGGCGCCGGCGTCGACGCCGTGCTGGCCGGCGGGCGGTCGTACCCCTCGGGGCACGCGGCCACGGCTGCGGTGTGCCTGCTGCTGGCGGCGTGGGTGGTCGCCGGCCCAGGGGGCGGCGTCCGGCGGGGGGTGCTGGTGACGGGCGCCGGTGTCCTCAGCCTGGCGGTCGGGTGGGCGACGGTTGCCTTGGGGTTCCACTGGGTCAGCGACGTCGTCGGTGGTCTGCTCGTCGGTGCCTTCTTCGCGGCAGCGGCGACGCGTTGGCTCGCTGGTGATCTCCGGTGGGGTCTTCGGGTCGATACTGTCGGGGCGACGCAGCCGCCGGGGCGGTAGCTCAGCCGGTCAGAGCAGCGGACTCATAATCCGTCGGTCGTGGGTTCGAGCCCCACCCGCCCCACCAGCCTCACCACGCCTGACCCAGGCGACGTCGCTCGGCGACCTTCTCGACGGCCTTGCTGCTCAGCACGTCGGGTGGCCGTCGAGCAGCCCGCGCCTGGTGACGATCTCCTCCGCGAGCTCACGGACCTTGACGTTGCGGTGTTGGGACGTGCGGCGCATGTAGGCGAAGGCCTGCTCCTCGTCGACGTCGAGCCTGGCCATGATGATGCCCTGGGCCATGCCGATGAGGTGCCTGGTGCGCAGGGCGACCCGAAGGCCCTCGGTCTCGAGGCTGTGCTGCAGGGCACCGGCCGCGTGGGTCGCGTAGACGTGAGCGGCGACCATGTCCTCGCCGGTGTAGGCCCAGCCCTGGCGCGAGTACAGGTTGAGCGAGCCGAGCAGGTGCCCCTCGTTGGCGAGGCTGACGCCGAGCGCGCTGTTGACGCCCAGCTCGGTGGCGAACGAGGCCCATCGCGGCCAGCGCCGGTCCAGGGACATGTCCTGGATGATGGTGGTGTCGCCGGTCTGCAGGGCCGTGACGCCGGGCCCCTCGCCCAGCTCGTACTGCATCGCGTCCAGCTTGGTGACGACCTCGTCGGTGTAGGCCGGCGTGTGCAGGCGGCTGCGATGCCGCAACGAGACCCCGGCGTAGTCGCAGGGCCCGATGGTGGCGACGGCCAGCTCGGCGATGCGCTGCAGCGTGGCTTGGCTCTCATCACCCGCCATGAGCTCTCGGCTGATGCGGGCGAAGTGCTGGGCGTCGTTCAGGGCAGGAGACATCGGTGCCTCTCAACGCAGTGGAGGACCATCTCTCAACCAGCCCACGCCTGGGTCTCATACGGACCCGACAGGATCATTGTAGTCCTGAAACAATCCCGCTGCCGGTCTCCCCGCAGCCCGCGGGACCTTCGCCCGGGTGCGCGATGCCGAGACCACGACCATGCTCAGGGCCATGAACAGGTACCTGGTTGAAGCACACGCAGCCCTGGACGGCGGCTCCGAGCGTCGCGCCGACGTCGAGTCGCTGCTCGCCCAGCACGACGACGTCCTGGACGAGCCCGCACCGAAGGTGCTGGGTGAGGACGTCGCCGACCACCTGGTGGTGCAGTTCACCATCGAGGCCGACAACGAGCGCAGCGGCGACGCCAAAGGCCGCAAGATCGCTCACGACGTGCTCGGCGTCGGAGACGCGGACGAGGGCCACGAACGCGGGGTCACGCTCGTCTCCGCCCGTGCGGTGGACTGGGAGCAGAAGGGCTGAGCCACCACGTCCCTCCGCCGCTCAGGCCGCTGCTGACGGGCGCAAAGCGGCCTGGCCGGCGTAAACCGGCTCGGGCGGCGGAGGTGGGGTCTCGGGTTGCGGGTTGCCGGTGCCGGGCCCACGATCTTCGGTGATCGGGGACCATCGACACGAGGAGCCCAGAGATGGACGGCACGACCGTTCTGTGGATCGTCATCGCCATCGTCGTCATCGCCGTGGTGGCGTTCGTCGTCGCCACGATGATGGGAAAGCGCCGCACCGAGGCGCGACGCGACGAGGCTCAGGCGCTGCGCGAGCGCGCCGAGTCGCAGCGGGCCGACGTCGCGCGCCGTGAGGCCGAGGCGGCGGAGGCCGATGCCCAGGCGCGCCGGGCGCAGGCCGAGGCCGAGGCGAAGGCGGCGCAGGCCGCCCAGCTGCAGGCGGACGCGCAGGAACGCACGCGGCACGCCGGGGACTCCCGTGAGGAGATGCACGAGCACATCCGCCGGGCTGACGAGCTCGACCCGGACGCGCCGGCTCCCGAGGAGCAGGCCGTGCGCGAGGACGAGCTGCGCCAGAACGGCCGGCCCGTCGACGCGGCGCGGGACGCCGACGCCCCGCGCGAGGTGGACGTGCGCGACGGCGAGCACCGCGTCGACCGCGAGGCCTGAGCTGAGCTCGGCGGGGGCGGGGCCGCGCTCGCTCAGGCGATCCGGCCCAGCCCCCGCGGGAACGTGTGCAGGCGCTCGCACCCGTCGTCCGTGACGTGCAGCAGCTCGCCGGTCTGCACGCCGGCGCTGCCGTCCGGGACGACGACGTTGGGCTGGACGACGACGGTCATGCCGGTGCAGAAGCTGAGGCTCGGCAACGGCTCCAGGGTCCGGCTGGCCGAGCCCAGCACGGGCGGGAGGTAGCCACCACCCAAGCCGTGCACGAGGTCGTCGACCGTCGTGAAGCCCGCGTCCTCGATGACGCTCGCGGCGGCGACGACCTCCTGCGGCGTCGTGCCGTGCCGCAGGACCTGCTCGATCCGGCCGAGGGCGGCGTCCGCGACGTCGTGCAGCTCGGCGTACAGCGCGCTCGGGGGTGCGCCGACGCTGAACGTGCGCAGCAGCTGGCCGGGGTAGTCGACGCCGTACGCGGTGCTCAGCTCGCACGAGAGCACGTCACCCGCCGTCAGCCGTCGGCTCGTCGGCCACTGCGACGGCACGCACTGCGCGGGGTCGGCCATGGGCGTCACGGCGAGGTAGTGGATGTAGCTCGTGCCACCGAGACCGACGTAGGCGCCCTCCACGAGCGCCAGGAGCTCGTGCTCGGTCATGCCGGTCTCGGCGCCGTCGCGCAGCGCCTGGCAGGACAGGTCGGTCAGGGCGGCCGCCCGCCGCAACCAGTCGACCTCTTCCGCCGACTTCATTGTGCGCAGCGTCGTGTAGCGCGCTGTCAGGTCGACGACGTCCCCGAACTGCTCGGCCAACGCCTGGCGCATCGCGAACGGGACGGCGCCCACCACCCCGACCCTGGTGCGTTCGCCGGCGCCGCGGTGCCCGACCTCGGCCACGACGCTGGAGGTCGTGTCGCCGGCCCACCGCACGTCGGCCTCGGTGGCCATGCGCCGCGCGTTCGGGACGTGGTTGAAGAAGTGCACGAGCAGGACGTCGGTCTGCCCGGGGGTGTGGACGACCACGCCCTCGCGCGTGACGGGCCAGCGGGTCAGCCACTGCACGGCACTGCCCGCGCGGTTGGCTCCGTAGAGCACCAGGTGCTCGACGTCTGCCGCCTGCATCTCGGCCTCGAGGGCTGCGCGGCGTCGGGCCATCTCGGCGTCGCTGAAGCGCGGGTAGGGCGACTGCGGTGCGGTGAGCACCGGCGTCGTCACCCCGCGCCTCGGCGGGGCGGTGACGTCGACTGCCGCACGACCAGCGACAGGGGCAGCAGCACCGACCGGGGGTGACGGTCGGGCTCCTCGAGGGTCTCCAGCAGCATGCGCGCCGCCTCGACGCCGATGTCGTAGTGCGGGACGCGGACGGTGGTGAGCGGGGGGCGCAGCTTGTCCAGGAACGGCATGTCGTTGAAGCCGACCACGCTCATGTCGTCTGGGCAGGAGATGTCTCGCTCGGCGAAGACGTCGTAGCAGCCGAGGGCGATCAGGTCGTTGCCGGCGACGACGGCGGTGAAGTCGGTGCCGTGGTCGAGCAGGGTGCGCAGCCCGCGGGCGCCTTCGTCCTCGGTCCAGTAGGCGCACTCGACGACGAGGTCGGGGTCGTCGGCGAGGCCGTGGTCGCGGACGGCGTGCCGGAACGCTCGGGAGCGCACGAGCCCCGTGGACGTCGACTGCGGACCGGCCAGGTGCGCGATGCGCTGGTGGCCGAGCTCGGCGAGGTGCTGCACGGCCATCGCGACGCCGGTGGGGTCGTCGGCGGTGACCGAGGCGATCTCCGCTCCGTCGACGCGTCGGTTGACCAGCACCATCTTGACGCCCTGGTCGTGCAGCTGCTCCAGCAGCGGGTGGTCGAGGCGCGCCGTGGCGACGATGAGCCCCTCGACCTGACGGGAGCGCAGCGACTCGACCTGGGCCCGCTCACGCTCAGGGTCGTTGTCGGTGTTGACGATCCACGCGCTGAACCCGGCCGGGCCGAGCACGTCCTCGATGCCGCGCACGATCGGTGGGAAGAGCGGGTTGGTGAGGTCGGGGATGACCAGCCCGATGGTGCTGGAGCGGGAGGTCTTCAGGCTGCGGGCGATCGGGTTCGGCTGGTAGCCGAGGGACTCCGCGGCGCGCAGCACCCGCTTGGCGGTGTCGGCGTTGACGAGGCGGCGGGTGCGGGGGTTGAGGGCTCGCGACGCCGTCGCAGCGTGCACCCCGGCCATCTCGGCCACGTCACGAAGCGTCGGGGTCTGCACGCCGGTGATCCTAGTGTCGCGCGGGCCGGCGGGCGTCGCGGCGCGTGCTCGGCCCGTCACGCGGCGCCCTCCTCGGGGCGGCGCCACGAGGCTCTGGCCCAGGTGCCCAGCAGCCCCAGGGGCACGGTCAGGACGGCGGCGACGGCGAACACCTCGCCGTAGCGGTTCGCCGCGGCCGGAGCGGCGACGAGGACGGCGGCCACGGCGCTGCCGATGAAGAGCGAGCCGGCGAACAGCGACACGACCGTGGCGCGCGCAAGAGGCAGCACCTCGGTGGCCCAGGTCTGCAGCGAGGAGTGCATGGCCGCCCAGCCGAGGCCGAGCAGGACGGCGACCACGACCGCGACGAGCGGTGTGCGCGAGACGGCGAGCAGCGTGCAGCCGGCGAGCGACGCGGTCGCGCCGAGGGCGATGAGCCGAGAGGCGTGCGTGCGCCGCGACAGCGCGCCGACGAGCCGGGCGAAGCCCAGCACCGCGACCCCGTAGGCCGCGGTGACCGCGCCGGCCAGTCCCGCGCTCGCCCCGGTCGCCTCGACCGCCGGGGGAAGCAGCGTGAGCACCCCGAGCAGCACCCCACCCTCGATGAAGGCCAGCAGCAGCACCAGCCGGGCCGGCCCGGACCGTGCCACCTGGCCCAGTGGCGCGAGCAGGTGGCCGTGGGTGCGGGTCCGCGGTGGCTCGGGCAGCCGGCGCAGCGCGACGACGAGGACCAGCGCCGCGACCCCGGTGACCACGAAGGCAGCGCGCCAGGTGAGGAGCTGGGCGACGAACCCGGCGCCGACGGACGCCAGGGCCGTGCCCACGGCGACGCCCACCATGAGGTCCGTCACCTCCCGCTGGCGGTGCTGGGCGGGCACGGTGTCGCCGAGGTAGATCAGGCTCGCCGGGATGGCCGCGCTGAACGCACCTCCGGCCAGCCCCCGGGCGATGCCGAGCGCCAGCGCGGAGTCGGTGAGCGCCGCAGCCGTCGTCGCCACCGCCGCGGCGAGCAGCGTCAGGCGCATGGTCCGCACCAGGCCCATGCGGTCGGACACCATGCCCCACACCGGTTGCATCAGACCGTAGGCCAGGAAGTAGGCGCCGGCGGCCTGCACCACGGCGGTCAGCGGCGCGTCCAGGTCGCGCGACATCGCGAGCAGCATCGGTGGCATCGAGAACCGGTCGAGCGTGCTCACCAGGGCGGTGAGCTGCAGCAGCCGGAGGGGTCTCATGCGGGGGCTGGTGCGAGCAGACCGGAGGTCGGCTCCGTGGCCCCGACGAGGACGTCCACGCCGTCCACCACGCAGGGTCGGTAGCGCCGGCGCAGGTCGACGAGCACCTCGAGGGACGCCGGGTCGACGACGCCGTCCGGCACCAGGCCCTCCGCGGGGTCCTTCAGCCGCTGCACGTACCGGGCGCTGAGCTCAGGCGGCAGCCTGAGCGCGTCGGCGGCCTCGTCGGCCACCACGTCGTCGAGGTGCCCGGCGCAGACGTCGGCGGAGGTCGCCCTCAGCGCCGCAGCCAGCGCCGCGACCTCGGGGGAAGGCGCTGACCCGGCGACCGCGAGCACGGTGCCGAGGTACGGGCTGTGGACGTCGGTCAAGCCGGCCAGGCGGACGCACCCGGCGAGCTCGGCGCGCAGCTCGTTGCCGGCGTTGAGCATGGTGGCGGCACAGCGTCCGTCGAGCAGGGCGTCCAGACGACGCGGCGTCGAGCCCAGCGCCAGCACCTCGTAGTCGGTGGGGGACAGGCCGATCGACTCGCCGAGCGCGTACATCGCGAAGGCGAAGCCGGACGTCGGCACGTCTACGCCCCACCCGGCTCCGCGCAGGTCGCGGACGGTCGTCAGCGGCCCGGCGTACAGGCCGAGGCCGAGGCCGCGGTCGATGGCGGACACGATCGTGACGTCGGCCGTCGCGCCCAGGGGGTTGTCGGGGCAGAAGCGGTAGGCGACGACGTTGTCGGGGCTGGTGAGCGCCGCGTCCAGCTCGCCGTCCAGCAGGGACCGGAACTGCGCCGGTGAGGAGGTGACGGGGACCTCCTCGACCACGAGGTCCCCGGTCTGCAGCCGGCCCGTACGGCGGGCGACGCGCAGCAGCACCGACGGGCTGAACGCGCCGACCACGACCTTCGTGCTCACAGTGCCTCCTGTCGTTGGGTGGGCCGAGCGCCGGTCCGGGGCACTGTACCCGCACTCGTTTGCATTGGGCGAGCTCGTGCGGGGGCGGCACCCTTGACACTCCTTCGATGGGACAGCATGATCCTGTGCCAGCAATCGATTGCGGTCCCAGCGCCGCTGTCGCCTCAATGAGGAGGACCCATGACTGCTCGCCCGTCCGGTGTTACCCGCGCTGCTGACCGGTCCGGGCCGGTCCCTCGACGGCGGCGTCGGCTCTGGGGGGCGAGCGCCCTCGTGGCCGTGGCGGCGCTGAGCCTGGCCGCCTGCGGGCAGAAGCCGTCGGAGAAGGCCGCCGACACCAGCAAGCCCATCGTCGTCGGCATCTCCTTGCCCCTGACGGGCGACTTCTCCCAGCCCGGTGGTGAGGCCAAGCGCGGCTACGAGGTGTGGCAGCAGATGGTCAACGCCAAGGGCGGGCTGCTCGGCCGGCAGATCGAGCTGAAGATCACCGACGACGCCAGCAACCAGGACACCATCGTCGCCGACTACACCAAGCTGATCACGCAGGACAAGGTCGACCTGCTGCTGGGCACCTTCTCCTCGCTGCTGAACTACCCGGCGTCCGCCGTCGCCGAGAAGAACGGCATGGTGTTCGTCGAGCCCGCCGGTGGCGCCCCCAAGATGTTCGAGCGCGGCTTCAAGAACCTCTTCTTCGCCCAGCCGGCGACCGCGCCGCACCAGGCCGACGTGTTCGTCAACCTCATCAAGTCGATGCCGGAGGCCGACCGGCCCAAGACGGCGGCCTACCCCTCCCAGGACGACCCGTTCGCCGCCCCGGTGATCGAGTCCATGCAGAAGCAGCTCGAGGCGCTCGGCGTGCAGACGGTCTTCAGCAAGGTCTACCCGCCCGACACCACGAACTTCCAGACCATCGCCAGCCAGCTGGCCGCCAAGAAGCCGGACCTGATCGCCCAGGGCGCGGTGTTCGAGGACGGCGTCGGGCTGGTGCGCGCCCTGAAGCAGCTGAACTACTCGCCGAAGATGCTCTTCCAGACGTCGGCTCCGAGCAACGCCGGCCAGTACAGCGACGCCATCGGCATGGCGAACACGGAGGGCGTCTTCTACACCGTCAGCTGGAACGAGAAGGCGACCACGCCGCTCAACAGCGACTTCGTCGCCGCGTACAAGAAGGCGTACTCCGGGGCCGATCCCGCCGAGGACGCCGCGGACGCCTTCGCGGCCGCCCAGGTCGTCGAGGCCGCGGTGAAGGCGGTCGGCGCCATCGACCAGGCGAAGATCCGCGACTGGCTGCACGCCAACGAGGTGCAGACCATCCTCGGGCCGCTCAGCTGGGACGAGACCGGCGCACCGAAGGGTCAGTTCATCCTCGCGCAGTGGCAGGGCGGCAAGGTCGAGGTGGTCGCCCCGGCGGACGTCGCGACCAGCAAGAACGTCGTCAACCCCAAGCCCGGCTGGAAGTGACGCGAGCGGGTGCCGCCGGCCCGGCCGGCGGCACCCGGCTCGTCGTCGGGCGAGTGCACCCGAACCACTGCGACGTGACCCCATCGCGACAGACAATCGCCCGGTGACCAAGGAGCCCTCCGCATGACCCAGCTCGCACAGGCACTCGTCCTGGGACTGCTCATCGGCGGGGTGTACGCGCTGATGGCGTCCGGCCTGACGCTCATCTTCGGGGTCATGCGCATCATCAACATCGCGCAGGGCGCGTTCCTGATCCTCGTGGCCATGCTCACGTGGTGGCTGTGGCGTGAGACCGGGATCGACCCCATCCTCGCCTCGGTCGTCACGACGCCGTTGATGTTCGGGTTCGGCTGGGTGGTCTACCGGCTGCTGATCTCTCGGATCCGCGACCAGTCGGCGTCGATGTCGGTCTTGCTGACGTTCGGCTTCGCGCTGCTGATCGAGGGGGTCCTCAACGTGGTGGCGGGCAACAAGTTCAAGTCCGCCGCGCCGTCCTACTTCGAGGAGTCGTTCCGCATCGGGTCGGTGTCGCTGCCGAAGACCCAGGTGTACGGCTTCCTCGCCGCCGTGGTCGTCCTCGCCGCCCTCTACGTGGTGCTGACGCGCACCTGGACGGGGCGGGCGATCCGGGCGTCGTCCCAGAACCCTTCCGGCGCGGCGCTCGTCGGCGTCGGCGCGGCGAGCACCGCGGCGCTGTCGTTCGCTCTCGGCAGCGCGACGACGGGGGTCGGCGGGTCGATCCTGTCCGTGCTCTACCCGTTCTTCCCCGCCTCGCACTACGACTGGATCTCGCGGCTGCTCGGCATCGTCGTCCTCGGCGGCATGGGCAGCCTGCCCGGTGCCATGGTCGGCGCCCTGGTGCTCGGCGTGGCCGAGACGCTCACCGCCACCTACGGGTCGTTGCAGTGGTCGACGCTCGTGTTCTACCTCGTGATCATGGTGGTGCTGCTGTTCCGACCGCAGGGACTGTTCGGCGCCCGCCTGCGTGAGGACGCCGCATGAGCCGCCTGCGCAGCCTGCCGCGCGCCCACCTGGTCGCCGCGGTCGGCCTGCTGGCCCTGCTGCTGTACCCGGTCGTCAACCCCTGGCAGCCGTACCCGCAGGGCGTGATGCTGCTGGGCTTCATGCTGGCGATCCAGGCCTCGAGCTGGAACATCATCTCCGGGTACGCCGGCTACATCTCGCTGGGGCACAGCATGTTCCTCGGCCTGGGCTCGTACACCGTCGCGATCCTCGCGCTGCAGCTCGGCGTGAACCCGTTGCTGCTGGCGCCGATCGGCGGCGTCACCGCGGTGGTCGTGGCGGTGGTCATCGGCTGGGTGGTGCTGCGCACCAGCGGGCACGCCTTCGTCATCATCACCATCGCGATGCTGCTCGCCGCGCAGATCCTGGCGATCAACTTCAAGGGCCTCACGCACGGCTCGGACGGCATCACCCTCGAGCTGCCGTTCTGGGGCCGGGACTACCAGAACATCCCCTTCTACTACGCCTTCCTCGCCCTGCTGGTGCTCACGGTGCTGTTCAGCGCCTGGATCCGCCGCACCAAGTTCGGTACCGGCCTCGTCGCGATCCGCGAGGACGAGGGCAAGGCCGCCTCGATCGGGGTCAACACCACCCGGTTCAAGATCGTCGGCTACGCCGCGAGCTCGTTCTTCATCGGCGTCGCGGGCGGCGTCTACGCCTACTACCTGACGTTCCTCAACCCGGTGGGGTCGTTCGCGATCCTGGGCAGCGTCGTCATCGTGCTGGCCACCCTCACCGGTGGCAAGGGCACGTTGTACGGGCCGGTGGTGGGCGCGTTCATCGTCCAGCTGCTCAGCGAGGCGGCCACCGTGTACGGCGGTGGCAACCAGGCGAGGGTCCTGCTGTTCGGGCTCGCGCTGGTGCTCGTGGTGCTGTTCATGCCGTCCGGGCTGCTGCCGACGGCGCAGGCCCTGTGGCGCAAGCGGCACCCGGTGGAGGTCGAGTACACCGACCAGGCAGGAGCGCTGGGACGCGGCCCCGTCGTGACGCGCGAGCGGGCCGTGGCGGACGCAGTACGCGGCTCGGCGGACGGCGGCCCGCGCGACGGGGACGTCCCGCGCGACGGGGACGTCCTGCTCGACGTCCGCGACGTCTCGAAGCGCTTCGGTGGCCTCGTCGCGGTCGACCACGCGAACCTGACCGTGCGCCAAGGCTCCATCACCGCTCTGATCGGGCCCAACGGCTCGGGCAAGACGACGCTGTTCAACCTCGTCACGGGCGGGATGACCGCGGACTCCGGTGAGATCCACTTCGCCGGACGCCGCATCGACGACCGCAAGCCGTGGGAACGCGGGCACCTCGGTCTGGGTCGCACCTTCCAGGTGACCCGGCTCTTCAAGGACATGACGGTGCAGCAGAACGTCGTCGCGCCGCTGCCGAACTCCCACTGGCGCACCATGTTCGCGGACTCCGTGAGCGGCCACGAGGCGGCCCGGGCCCGCGAGCTGCTCGACGTCGTCGGCCTCGGCCGGTTCGCGGGGGAGCGCGCCGGGGCGCTGTCGTACGGCCAGCAGAAGCTCGTCGAGCTGGCCCAGGTGCTCATGCTCGAGCCGCGGCTGATCCTCCTGGACGAGCCCGCCGGAGGCGTGAACCCCAGCCTCCTGGGGCGGCTCACGGACGTGATCCGCGAGCTCAACCGCAACGGCATCACGTTCCTCGTCGTCGAGCACAACATCCCGATGGTGCTCGACCTGTGCGATCCGGTCGTGGTGCTCTCCCGCGGCACCAAGATCGCCGAAGGGCCGCCGGAGCTGGTGCGCACCGACCCCGTCGTCCTCGACGCCTACCTCGGCGACGACTGGCGCCCGGCGCCGACGTCCCAGCGAGCAGACGAGGCCAGCCAGACCGAGCACCCCGCCGGCGCGGGCGAGAGGTTGGTGTGACGTGCTCGAGCTGAGCTCGGTGGTGGCCGGCTACGGCGGCGGCAACGTCCTGCAGGGGGTCGACCTCGTCTGCCCGCGCGGCACCGTCACCTGCATCGTGGGGCCGAACGGCGCCGGCAAGTCGACGGTGCTGCGGGTGATCAGCGGTCTGCTGCGTCCCGGCAGCGGGCAGATCACCATGGACGGTGAGCAGGTCGGGGGGCTGGCTCCCGACGAGGTGCTGCGGCGCGGGATCACCCAGGTGCCGCAGTCGCACGCGCTGTTCCCGTCGATGTCGGTGCAGGAGAACGTCCTCATGGGCGGCTTCCTGATCCGTCGCGACCGTCGCCTGCTGCGGGAGCGCCTCGAGATGGTGCGTGAGCGCATCCCGATCGTCGCGGACCGCTCGCACGACACGGCGGGGAACCTCTCCGGCGGGCAGCGGCGGATGGTCGAGATCGCCCGGTGCCTCATGCTCGACCCACGGCTGATCCTGCTCGACGAGCCGTCGCTCGGCCTCGACCCGCGCAGCCTGGCCGGTGTCGCGGACCTCATCCAGGAGCTCAACGCCGGCGGGACGACGGTGCTGCTGGTGGAGCAGAACGTCCGGCTCGGTCTGGGGCTGGCGTCCCACGGCGTGGTGATGGAGGGCGGGAAGGTGCGGCTCAGCGGCACGGCCGCCGAGGTGCGCGACCACCCCGAGATCGCCTCGCTCTACCTCGGTGGGGGCGCGGCGCCGGCGGCTGCCGGCGCTGAGGTCACGCCGAGCTCATGACCCGGGAGGGGTCCAGGCCGAGCGCGGTGAGCACCGTCCGCGCCGCGTTGCGGCCCGGACGGCCGGACACCGACCCTCCCGGGTGGGTCGTCGCACCGGTGACGAAGAGCCGGTCGACCGACGTCTGGTAGGACAGCCACCCCGGCACCACCGCACCGGACGCCAGCAGGAACTCACCGCCGTGGCACGACCCGGCCAGGTTGTGCGGGTTGTGAGCGGCGACGTCGACGGGCGACTCGGCCCGCACCGCGAGCAGGTCTGCCTCCTCGATCCCGCCAGATCGCAGACGCACCAACGAGATCAGGCTGTCGGCGTACTCGTCCTTGGCGTCCTGCCAGCTGCGGCCGTCCGCTCGCTCGTAGGGGGCGATCGTCAGGATCTTGAAGGTGCCTGCGCCCTCGGGGGCCCGGCTCGGGTCCACCGCCGTCTGGTTGACCACGAGCAGCCACGGGTCCTGCGCGTCCGCCTCGCCGCGAGCGAACGCCCGCAGCTGCCGGTCCACGCCCGCGGTGCTGCCGAGGCCCGCGGCGGCGCTGCTGATGACCGCGCCGGTGCGGGTGGGGAAGCTCAGGTTGCCGCGCAGCGCGGCGTGGACGGCGAAGACGCTGAGTCCGGGTCGCCAGCGCTCGCGTGCCTCGGCGAGGTCAGCGGGTGCGGGCTCACCGGTCACCAGCCGGCCCAGCTCGGCGAGGTGGGCGCTGGAGACCACGGCCTGCGAGGCGGTGAAGCGGCGGCCGTCCTCGGTGACCACCGCGCGGGCGCGCCCGCCCCGGACCTCCACGGCAGCCACGGGTGCGGAGCACACGACCGACCCGCCGTGGTCCGCCAGCTGGCGGACGAGGGCTCGTGGCAACGCCTGGGAGCCGCCGAGCGGCGTGGTCCAGCCGTGCGTGAGCCGGCCGGACGCGATGGACGACGGCAGCACCCCGGTGCCCCGGCGCCGGACGTCCTGGATCGTGGCACCCGCGAGCCACAGCACGAACGAGCGCACGACCGGGTGCGAGAAGCGCTCGTGCACCACGTCCCAGGCGCTGCGCTCGCGCAGCGCCACGTACTGCCGGGCCGCGTCGTCGACCCCCAGGGGCAGCGCCGAGCCCCAGCGGCCGTGCACCGCGGCCAGGCCGCTCGACCACTCGGCCATCATCTGGCGGAAGCCACGAGCGTCCTCGGGCGACCAGTGCGCCAGCTCCTCGGCTGTCGCGTCGAGGTCGCGGTGCATGACGAGCGTGTCGCCGTCCGGCTGGGGGAGGACGACCGCGGGGTCCGTCCGCAGGTACTCCAGGCCGTAGCGGGCGAGCAGGCCGAGCTCGTCGTCACGGAGCAGCGGGTTGCCCTGGATCAGCACGTGCGCGCTGGAGCAGGTGTCGTGGGCGAAGCCGGGCAGCGTCAGCTCCTCGGTCGCGGTGTTGCCACCGGGCTGGTCACGCGCTTCGAGCACGACGACGCGCAGACCCGCAGCCGCGAGGTAGCCCGCGCACACCAAGCCGTTGTGGCCCGCGCCGATCACCACGACGTCGGCCTCGGCGCCGGCGTCGGGAGGGCCGCTCGACGCCGCTGCGGAGTCGGTCGTGGACGTCGTCATCAGCGCCTCCGTGCCGGTGCCCCTGCTTGACAGCCCCCTCACAGTGCATGAGGCTGCACTCGTTTGCAATACCCCGCCTGCCAGTCGGGCGATTCCGCCCCTCGGAACGGAGCGAGCGCGTGGACGACAAGGTCGCGTCGGCGATGGCCCACTGGGCTCCGCGCTTCACGGTGAACGGCGTCACGGTGGCCGACTTCCAGCGGGTGACCGCGGGCCTGGAGCGCTGGGCGGACTGGTGCGCCGCGTGGTCGGCGGTCGCCGCCGAGCACGAGGCACTGGGCCGAGAGGCGCTGGCGCAGGGTCGTCACCTGTCTGCGGGCGGGCACCTGGCGCAGGCAGCGGTCTACTACCACTTCGGGAAGTTCGTGTTCGTCGAGGACCTCGACCAGATGCGCACGGCGCACGCCCGCGCGGTCGACTGCCTCACCGCCGCGCTGCCGCACCTGCAGCCACCCGGGCGCCGCGTCGAGATCCCGTTCGAGGGCACGCGGCTGGTCGGCGTGCTCCGTGTGCCGGACGCCGCGACGCCACCCCCCGTCGTCGTCCTGCTGTCGGGCCTGGACTCCACGAAGGAGGAGCTGCGCTCGACGGAGGAGACCTTCCTGGCGCGAGGCCTCGCGACCTTCAGCGTCGACGGGCCGGGCCAGGGCGAGGCCGAGTACGACCTGCCGATCCGCGGGGACTGGTCGGCGCCGGCCCGAGCGATCGTCGAGGCGCTCGAGCGCGTCGAGGAGGTCGACGCCACGCGGCTCGGTGTCTGGGGGGTGAGCCTCGGCGGCTACTACGCGCCGCGGGTGGCGGCCGAGCTGGGGGACCGGGTGACGGCCTGCGTCGCCCTGGCCGGGCCGTACGACTTCGGCGACTGCTGGGACGGGCTGCCCGAGCTCACCCGGGCCACGTTCCAGGTGCGCTCGGGGGCGCGCGACGACGCCGAGGCGCGACAGATCGCCCACACGCTCGACCTCACCGGCCACGCGGAGCGGATCACCGCCCCGCTGCTCGTGGTCTTCGGCCGGCGCGACCGGCTCATCCCGTGGCAGCACGCGCAGCGGCTGGTCGAGTCCGCCGGAGGTCCGGTCGAGCTGCTCATGCTCGAGCGGGGCAACCACGGCTGCGCGGACGTCGCACCCTGGCACCGCCCCTACACCGCGGACTGGCTCGCCACCCGGTTGCGCGACGCGGCCGAGCGCCCTGCTTGACACCCCTGCACGGGCGTGGCTACCTTCGCAGCAATCGATTGCAATACCGGGACGAGCGAGGCGGTCTGATGAACGACACGAGCAGCGGGCCCACCGCCGGGCCGACCACGTCCGCAGACCTCTCGGCGGGCTGGATCGGCACCGGTCGGATGGGCTTCGCGATGGCCTCCCGGCTCGCCCGGGCCGGCGTGCCGCTCACCGCCTGGAACCGCACGCGCGCGAAGGCCGAGCCGCTGGCCGAGCTGGGCTGCGCCGTCGCCGACGAGATCGCGGACCTTCGCGGGCTCGACGTCGTCTTCACCATGGTCTCCACGCCGGCCGACCTGGAGCAGGTGCTGCTGGGCGACGGTGGGCTGCTCGCCGACCCCGCCCACGTGCCGGGAGCCGTCGTCGACTGCTCGACGGTGTCGACCGAGTCCAGCGAGGCGATGCGCGCCGCCTGCGCCGAGCGTGGTGTCGACTTCCTCGCCGCCCCGGTGAGCGGCAACGGCAAGGTGGTCGCCTCCGGCGGGCTGAGCCTCGTGGTGTCCGGGCCGCACGAGACGTACGAGCGCGTCGAGCACCTGCTGCGCCACATCGGCAAGTCGGTGACGTACGTCGGCGAGGGCGACCTGGCCCGGCTGGTGAAGATCTGCCACAACCTCCTCCTCGGGGTGGTGACCCAGTCGCTCGCCGAGATCACGGTGCTGGCCGAGCGGGGCGGCGTCCCTCGGGCGGCGTTCCTCGAGTTCCTCAACAACAGCGTCATGGGGTCGGTGTTCACCCGCTACAAGTCACCGGCGTTCGTGCACCTGGACTACACGCCGACGTTCACGCCGATCCTGCTGCGCAAGGACTTCGACCTCGGGCTGGCGGCGGCACGCCAGCTCGACGTGCCGATGCCGGTGGCGTCGCTGACCGCTCAGCTCGTCCAGGCCACGGTCAGCAGCGGACGCGTCACCGAGGACTTCGCCGTCCTGCTGGACCAGCAGGCGGCATCGGCCGGGATGAAGCTGGAGCCGGAGGACGTCGAGGTGGACGACGGGCTCGGCCCGAAGGAGGGCGCGGCGTGAGCGCCACCACGGACCGCGCTGCGGCCAGCACCTCAGCGGCGCCGCTTCCGGCGCCCGGGCACATGGGTGTCGACTACGAGCAGCGCGTCGACTTCGACCGCCTCCGCCGCTACCGCCTCCAGCGCGCCCAGGCTGCGCTCGAGTCCAGCGCGTGCGGCGCCTTCCTGCTCTTCGACTTCTACAACATCCGCTACACGACCCAGACCTGGATCGGCGGCGCGCTCGGCGACAAGATGACGCGGTACGCGCTGCTCACGCGCGACCACGGGCCGACGCTGTGGGACTTCGGCTCGGCCGCGCGGCACCACCGGCTGTACTCGCCGTGGCTCGACCCGCAGGACTGCCGCGCGGGCATGCTGGGCATGCGCGGGGCCATCGCACCCACGGCCGGTCTGATGGAGTCGGCGGTGCGCGAGATCAAGGGGATGCTCGAGGACGCCGGGGTCGCCGACCAGCCCGTCGGCGTCGACATCGTCGAGCCGCCGTTCCTGTTCGAGATGCAGCGCCAGGGCCTGACGGTCGTCGACGCGCAGCAGCTCATGCTGGACGCCCGGCTCATCAAGTCCAGCGACGAGATCATGCTGCTCACCCAGGCCGCCGCGATGGTCGACGGGGTCTACCAGGACATCGTCGAGGCCCTCAAGCCCGGGGTGCGCGAGAACGAGATCGTCGCGCTGGCCAACAAGCGGCTGTACGAGATGGGGTCGGACCAGGTCGAGGCCGTCAACGCGGTCTCGGGTGAGCGCTGCAACCCCCACCCGCACAACTTCTCCGACCGGCTCATCCGGCCTGGCGACCAGGCCTTCTTCGACATCATCCACTCCTACAACGGGTACCGGACCTGCTACTACCGCACGTTCAGCGTCGGCACCGCGACGGCGAGCCAGCGGGCGGCGTACGACAAGGCCCGCGAGTGGATGGACGCCTCGATCGCCGCGGTGCGGCCGGGCGTCGGCACCGACGAGATCGCCGCCGTCTGGCCCGAGGCGACGGAGTTCGGCTTCGAGAACGAGATGGCGGCCTTCGGCCTGCAGTTCGGCCACGGGCTCGGGCTGGGGCTGCACGAGCGGCCGATCATCTCCCGGCTGAACAGCATGAAGGAGCCGGTCGAGCTGCAGGCCGGCATGGTCTTCGCCCTCGAGACCTACTGCCCTGCCGACGACGGCTTCTCGGCCGCCCGCATCGAGGAGGAGGTCGTCGTCACCGACGACGGCCCGCGCCTGCTCACGCTCTTCCCGGCGCAGGACCTCTTCGTCGCCAACCCCTACTGAGTCTCACCGCCAGCGAGCGGCCCGCGCGGCCGCGAAGGGACACTCGCCATGACTGCCAGCTCCGAGATCCTCGACGGCGTCCTCACCGACCTCTTCGTCGGCGGCAAGGCCGTGCCCGCTGCGGACGGCGGCCGGTTCGACGTCCACGACCCGGCGACCGGCGAGGTGGTCACGACCGTCGCCGACGGCACCGTCGAGGACGCGCTCGCCGCGGTGGACGCCGCCGCCGGCGCCGGACCCGCCTGGGCCGCCACGGCGCCGCGCGAGCGCGGCGAGATCCTGCGCCGGGCGTTCGAGCTCATGACGCAGCGCTCCGAGGCCCTGGCGCGGCTGATCTCGCTCGAGAACGGCAAGGCGCTGCGGGACGCGCGGGGCGAGGTCGCGTACGCGGCGGAGTTCTTCCGCTGGTACTCCGAGGAGGCGGTGCGCGCGACCGGCTCGGTGCAGACGGCCCCCTCGGGGCAGAACCGCATCCTCGTCGTGCAGCAGCCGGTCGGCGTGTGCGTGCTGGTCACGCCGTGGAACTTCCCGGCCGCCATGGCGACCCGCAAGATCGGGCCGGCGCTCGCGGCCGGCTGCACCGTCGTCCTGAAGCCGGCGAGCGACACGCCCCTGACGGCGCTGGCCATGGCGCAGGTGCTCGAGGAGGCCGGCGTGCCCGCCGGGGTCGTCAACGTCGTCCCGGCCCGCCGCTCGGGCCAGGTCGTGTCCGCCATGCTGCACGACCCGCGCGTGCGCAAGCTGTCGTTCACCGGGTCGACCGAGGTCGGCCGCCTGCTCCTGGCCCAGGCCGCCGACCAGGTGGTGAACACCTCCATGGAGCTCGGTGGCAACGCGCCGTTCGTCGTCTTCGCCGACGCCGACCTCGACGCCGCGGTGGACGGCGCGATGGTCGCCAAGATGCGCAACGCGGGGGAGGCGTGCACCGCCGCGAACCGCTTCTACGTCGAGTCCGCGGTGGCGCAGGAGTTCGGCCGGCGGCTCGCTGAGCGCATGACCACGCTGCGGGTCGGCCCGGGCACCGACGAGAGCACCGACGTCGGGCCGCTCGTGAACGAGGACGCCGTCGCGAAGGTCGAGTCGCTGGTGCGCGGCGCCGTGGCCGCCGGCGCCACGACCGTCGCCGGCGGAGCGCGCCAGGAGCGGGCCGGCTACTACTTCGAGCCCACCGTGCTGCTCGACGTGAGCGCGGACTCCGCCATCCTGCGGGAGGAGATCTTCGGCCCGGTCGCGCCGATCGTGACGTTCGAGACCGAGGACGAGGCGGTGCGGCTCGCCAACGCGACCGAGTTCGGTCTGGTCGGCTACGTCTACACCGGTGACCTCGCGCGCGGGCTGCGGGTCAGCGAGGCGCTGGAGTCGGGCATGGTGGGCCTGAACCGCGGGCTGGTCAGCGACCCGGCGGCGCCGTTCGGCGGCACCAAGCAGAGTGGCATCGGGCGCGAGGGCGGCCACGACGGCATGCTCGACTACCTGGAGTCGAAGTACATCGCCGTGCAGTGGTGAGCCCGCCCCGCGGGCGGGGGGACGGTCAGGCCTTGGCCCAGTAGTCGTCGCGTGACGTGGAGGCCGCCAGCTCCTCGGCCGAGCGGAACCCCGGCGCCATCGACGCGGCCGTTCCCGCCATGTACTGGTGGTGGTCGATGCCCAGCAGGCGGATCCAGCTCTGCTGGCCGTAGGTGAGGGCGATGAAGCAGCCGAGCTCGACCAGCTCGGGCTCGCTGAAGTGGGCGTGCAGCCTGGCCCACAGCCCGTCGAGGTCGTCCTCACCCCACGCGATGGCCTGCGCGTACGCCAGCGCCGCCTTCTGCCGGTCGTCGTAGCGGTCGGAGGACTCGAAGTTCAGCAGGTCGTCGTACTGCTGCTCCTGCAGGCCGGAGGCCGTGGCCTTGGTCGAGCGCTGGTTGCCGCAGAACTCGCACTTGACGGTGCGGGAGATGTACACGCGGCACAGGTCCTTGATCGCGTGGTCGCACACGCCCTCGTGGAAGGTCGCCTTCCAGGAGTCGGCGAACGCCCAGAAGGCGTTGGGCGCGTGGGCGCGCACGGCCGAGCTCTCGGGGCGCGGCGTCCCCTCCCTCGCGCAGCGGTGCATCTCGGTCTGCATGCGCTCGTCCATCTGCTCGAGCGGGACGTAGCTGATGTGTGCGGGCACGGTCTCCTCCAAGGGTGGGTGTCACTCGTCCGACTCGATGGCCGCCACGATCGCGGCCGGGGTGATGGGCAGGGCTCGCACGCGGACGCCCACGGCGTCCGCGACCGCGTTGGCGATGGCGCCCGACGTCGGGCCGGCTGCGGCCTCGCCGGCGCCGACGGAGGGCTCGTCGTCGGCGTCGACCACCTCGACGTCGAGCTCGGGCGCCTCGCTGAACCGCAGGATCGGGTAGCTCTCCCAGTCCTCGCTGGTGATGCGCCGCCGGGTGAACCGCACCCGCTCGGTGAGGGTCCAGCTGGTGGCCTGGGTGGCCCCGCCCTCGATCTGGTTGCGGACACCGTCGGGGTTGATGACGGCTCCGACGTCGACGGCGATCGTGAGCCGGCGCACGCGCACGTCCTGCTCGGCCTCGACCTCGGCGACCACGGCGCAGTAGGCGCCACGCCCCTTGTAGCGCGCGACCGCGAGCCCGCGCCCCGACCCGGGGGCCAGGCGGGTGCCCCAGCCGGCGCGCTCGGCCGCCACGGACAGCACGCGGCGGGCCCGGGCGTCGGACAGGTGGGCCAGCCGCAGGTCGAGCGGGTCACGACCGACGGCGAGCGCCACCTCGTCCACGAACGACTCGATGGCGAAGACGTTGAAGTGCGCGCCGAGCGCTCGCAGCGCGGAGGACCTGATCGGCGTGCGCGTCAGGCGGTGCGCCGTCACCCGGCGCCGGGGGATGTCGTAGCCGGGGTCGGCGTTGCGGCTGGTGCCGCCTCCGGCAGCCGCGGGTGGGTCGGCCGGGGCGACGGGGACGAGGGGCTCGGCGAGGTGGGCGCCGGCCAGCAGCCCGGGGGTGCCGGCGTAGCCCGGCCGCGAGGTGTGCCCTTGGCTCCACACGTCGTAGGTCCACGACAGCAGCGCGCCGTCGGGGCCCACCTGGGCGCAGACGTCGGCGCTCATGGCCGAGCCGAACGGGGCCCAGGTCAGCTCGTCCTGACGGCTCCACTGGACGTGCACCGGACGGCCCGGCGTCGCGCGAGCGAGCAGCACCGCGTCGAACGCGGCGTCGTCGGCGCCGTTGTGGCCGTAGCAGCCCGCGCTCTCGGCGTGCTGGACGACGACCCGTTGCGGGTCCAGTCCGAGGGCCTGGGCGATGGCGTCGCGCAGGTGGTGGATTCCCTGGCTGTGGCTCCAGACGCGCAGCGTGCCGTCCCCGTCCCAGCGCGCGACCCCGCAGCTCGGTGCCATCGAGGCGTGCGCGAGGAACGGTCGGCTGTACGACGCGCTCAGGGTCAGGCCGGTCGCCGGGTCCGGGGTGTCGCCGACCTCGGCGACGGTGCTCGACTCGAGCGGTCCGGCCCGCAGGAACGCCGGCAGGTCGTCCTCGTCGGGCAGCAGGTCGCGCTCGATCCACTCGCACGCCGTGCGCAGTCGGTCCAGCGCGAGGTTCGCGTGGCGCTCGTCGGCCGCCAGCACGCCCACGAACGAGCCGTCGCGCACCACACCGGCCCCTGCCTCCTCGAGCGCGGCGACGGCGTCCGGGTCGACCCCGTGCAGGTGCGCACCGGGCGACGGCGGCCGCAGCACCCGCCCGAACAGCTGGCCGGGCAGGCGCAGGTCGTGGATGTACGCCGGGCGGCCGGTGACCTTCGCGGGCAGGTCCAGGCGCGCGACGTCGGTGCCGACGAGCACGGGCCGCTCGGCCGGGTCGGTAGCGGCTCCCGGCGCCGCGGGGTCGGCTGGGCGGTGGAGGTCGACGGCGTCGCGCAGCTCGGCGTAGGTCAGCCCCGCGGGATGAGCGGCGTGGACGAACCGGCCGCCCTGGACCGTGACGTCCGCCGCGTCGACGTCCCAGCGCCGGGCCGCCTCCTGGGCGAAGAGGTGACGGACGTTGGCGCACACCGCACGGACCGCGGGCGCGCTGTGGAACACCGACATGCTGCCGGACGTCAGGCCCTCGTCCGGGCCCTTCGCGGTGTGGGCGGGAAGCATCCGGATCTGGTCGATGGCCACTTCCAGGGCGTCAGCGGCGACCTGCGCGAGCGCGGTCAGGATGCCTTGGCCGAGCTCGACCTTGCCGACCCTCACGCCCACGCGGCCGTCCGCCTGCACGCTGACCCAGCGCGCCAGCTCGGGGTTGGCCGCGACGTCGAGGGGCAGCGCGGGCGCCTGGTCGACGCTCACGTCTGCTCCGGCTCCGGCTGGGGCCCGGATGCGGCGGCCACGACGGCGCGAACGACGCGGCGCTGGACCCCGCAGCGGCACAGGTGCCGGTCCAGAGCCTGCACGACCGTGGCCTCGTCCGGCTGCGGGTCGCGGTCGAGGAGCGCCGCCGCACTCACGAGCAGCCCCGAGGTGCAGTAGCCGCACTGGGCCGCCTGCGCGTCGAGGAACGCCTGCTGCACCGCGTGCAGCCGCCCGTCGTCGGCCAGGCCCTCGACCGTGCGGACGCTCCGGCCGGCCACGGACCACGCCGGGGTCTCGCACGACGCGACGACGGCGTCGTCGACCTGGACGAAGCAGGCGCCGCACAGGCTCAGCCCGCACCCGAACCGCGCACCCTTGAGGCCGAGCTCCTCGCGCAGCACGTGGAGCAGGGGGGTCCGCGCGTCGTCGACGCCCACCTCGACCGGCTCGCCGTTGACGGTGAAGCGCAACGACCGGCTCGGCGAGGCGCCGGGCTCGGCGGTCATGGCACCTCCTGCTCGTCGAAGACCTCCGGGTGCCGGTCGAGCTCGACGCGCGTGCGCCGGATGTGCCCGGTGAGGCACCGCTCGGCGTCCACCAGGTCGCGGCGCTCGATCGCGTCGAGCAGCAGCCGGTGCTCGGCGTTGATGACCCAGCTACGGCCGGGGCCACCCAGCGCCACGAACGCACGGCGGTAGTGCTGCGTGGAGTTCCACAGCCGCGTGACCATCGAGGTGAGGGAGTCGATGCGGCACCCGGAGTAGGTCAGCAGGTGGAACTGACGGTCGAGCGCGAGGAACTCGGTGAGGCCGGTGTCGGCCTCGATGTCGCGCTGGATGTCCTCGAGCCGGCGCAGGTCGGCGTCGGTGAGCCGGGGGATGCTCTCGCTCAGGGCGAGGGGCTCGAGCCGCTCGCGCATCTGGTACGCGACGTCCACCTCGTGGCGGTCGAGTCGAGGCACCCGCGCGCCCTTGTTGGCCTGGTGCTCGACCAGGCCCTCGGCCTCGAGGATCCGCAGCGCCTCGCGCACCGGGATCCGGCTGGACCCCAACCGCTCCGCCACCGACTCCTGGCGCACGCGCTCGCCGGGGCGGATGTCGCCGTCGAGGATCGCGCGCCGCAGGTAGTCGGCCACGCGCTGGCTGGCCGCGGCGGGGGAGCCGTCGTCGACCGGCGGGAGCGCGGGCTGGGTGGCGTTCACGACGTCGCCTGCCGGTCGAAGGCCTTGCCGTGCGGGTACGAGACGAGCTCGAGCTGCAGGCCCCACGGGGCGAGGAAGTACACCCACCGCTGGCCCTCGTGCGGGCCCTTGCTGGCCGTCGGCTCACCGAGCACCCGCACACCGTGCGACCGCAGGTGCTCGACGGCCGCGTCGAGGTCGTCGACGTAGAGCGCGACGTGGTGGCCGCCGACGTCGCTGTTGCGCGGCACGTCCTGCCGCTGGTCGGGTGCGGTGTAGCTGAACACCTCGAACACCGCCTGCTCGCCGCAGCGGAAGAAGCGGTTCTCGGGGATCGTCGCGCGCGGGTGCACCGCCAGGTGCTCGGCCATCCAGTCGCCGTCGTGCTGGAACGGCCCGAGCGAGTAGAGGTACTCGCAGCCGAGGACGTCGACCAGGAAGCGGGTCGCTTCGTCCAGGTCGGGCACGGTGAACCCGATGTGGTCGAGGCGGCGCAGACCAGGCAGTCCCACCGGCAACCCCTCTCGGCTGAATGGATCCAATGCATCATAGGACTCGGGGGCGGCGCCCTGTCTAGCCCCGTCGACCTCATTCTGGCTCTAGCGATTGGATCCAATCGTGTGGCAGGCTGGTGACGTAACTGCTGACCTGGAGGTAGGGCATGCCGCAGCACCGACCGCTCGAGCCGACCGCCCCGTGGGTGGAGCTCGTCGCGACCGAGCAGGACTGGGACGCCGCTGAACCCGAGCTGCTGCGCACGATGCTCCACCAGCTGGTGATGGTGCGGGCGTTCGAGGAGTACGTGCTCGAGCTGGCCTCGGCGGGCCTGGTGCACGGTCCGGCCCACTCGAGCATCGGGCAGGAGGCCGGTGCGGTGGGCTCGGTGCTGGCGCTGCAGGACGGTGACGTGGTCAACGGCTCGCACCGCGGACACCACCAGTTCCTCGCCAAGGCGCTGGCTCACGTCGCACCCAAGGGGCTCGACCTCGGTGCGCCGACCGACGAGGTGCGCACCGTGCTGCTGCGCACGCTCGCCGAGATCTGCGGGCTGTCGCGCGGCTTCAGCCACGGCCGGGGCGGGTCCATGCACCTGCAGTGGAAGGACGCCGGCGCGATGGGCACCAACGCCATCGTCGGCGGCGGCGTGCCCCAGGCCGCCGGCTTCGCGTGGGCTCACCGGCACGCGGGTACGGACGCCGTCTCGGTCACGTACTTCGGAGACGGCGCCGTCAACATCGGCTCGACGCTCGAGACCTTCAACCTCGCTGCGGCCTGGCGGTTGCCGGTCTGCTTCTTCATCGAGAACAACCACTACGCGGTGTCGACGAACGTCACCGAGGCGACGGCCGAGCCGCGGCTGTCGGCGCGCGGCCCGGGGTTCAGCATCGCGAGCTGGCGCACGGACGGGATGGATCCGCTGGCGGTGTACCTCACGACGCAGGAGGCCTTGCGGCACATGCGGTCCGGGCAAGGTCCGACCATCGTCGAGGTCGACACCTACCGCTACTTCCACCAGAACGGCCCGTTCCCGGGCAGTGCCTTCGGCTACCGCAGCAAGGACGAGGAGCGGGCCTGGCGCGAACGTGACCCGATCGCGCAGACGGCCGGTCACCTCGTGCGCCGGGGGATCATCGCCGCCGACGCCGTCGAGCAGATCGGGGGGCAGGCCAAGCGCCTCATGGCCGAGGTGGGGGACGTGCTGCTCGAGCCCCTTCCCGGTGGCAAGCCCGGCCAGCGCCGGATCCGGCCGGACGAGTGGCCGGACCCGGCCTTCGTCGACGTCGGGGTCCGCGGCGACCTGAGCGAGCTCGCCGACGCGCCCGTGGCCGACCGTGACAGCTACGCAGGCACCCTCGCGCCGACGACGTTCATCGAGTCGGTCGCCGCGGTGATGGCACGTCGCATGGCCACGGACGACCGCGTCGTCGTGATGGGGGAGGACGTCCACCGGCTCAACGGCGGGACGAACGGCGCCACCCGCGGGCTCAAGGAGGCCCACCCCGACCGGGTGCTCGGCACCCCGATCAGCGAGAACGCGTTCGCCGGCCTGGGCGGCGGCATCGCCCTCGACGGTCGGTTCCGGCCGGTCGTCGAGTTCATGTACGCGGACTTCATGTGGGTCGCCGCCGACCAGCTCTTCAACCAGATCGGCAAGGCACGCCACATGTTCGGCGGTGACGGCGCCGTGCCGTTCGTCCTGCGCAGCAAGGTCGCCATGGGCACCGGCTACGGCTCGCAGCACTCCATGGACCCTGCCGGCGTGTTCGCCACCGCACCCGGCTGGCGGGTCGTCGCGCCGTCCACGCCCTTCGACTACGTGGGGCTGATGAACACCGCCTTGCGCTGCGAGGACCCGGTCGTGGTGCTCGAGCACGTCGACCTGTACGGGTCGGTCGGTGAAGGCCCGGTCGACGACCTGGACTACTGCCTCCCCGTGGGCCGTGCTGCGGTGCGGCGCAAGGGGTCGGAGCTCACCGTGATCTCCTACCTCGCCATGGTGCAGTACGTGCTGGACGCGGTCGAGGAGGTCGGGACGGTCGACGCCGAGGTGATCGACCTGCGCTGGCTCGACCGGGCGAGCCTGGACTGGGAGACCATCGGCGAGAGCATCCGTCGCACCAACAACGTGCTCATCGCCGAGCAGGGTGCAGTGGGCACGTCCTACGGCGGCTGGCTGGCCGACGAGATCCAGCGTCGGTTCTTCGACTGGCTCGACCAGCCGGTGCAGCGGGTCACCGGCGGTGAAGCGTCGCCGAGCATCAGCAAGGTGCTGGAGCGGGCCGCCATCGCGCGCAGCGAGGAAGTCGTCGCCAAGCTGCGCGAGATCGTCCTCGACGGTGGGCAGGCCTGACGTGGCGCGGCTGCTGAGGATGCCGGAGGTCGCGGCGAACGCCGTCGCGGCGGTGGTGTCGGAGTGGCCGGTCGGCGAGAACGTCCCGTTCAGGGCCGCCGACCCGATCGCGACGATCGAGACGGAGAAGGCCGTCGTCGACGTCCCCGCGGACGCCGACGGCGTGATCCTGAAGACCCTGGTCGAGCCCGGTGCGGAGGTCGAGGTGGGCGCACCCATCGCGGTGCTGGGCGACCACGGTGAGAGCGTCGACGACCTCGACGCGCTTCTCGTCGAGCTCGGCGCCGCCGAGCGGGTCGCGCCGGTCGACGCCGACGCCGGCTCGGCGAGCGGTGCCGCCGTCGACGGGTCGGTGAACGGCGCCGCAGGCGCGGTCGTGGACGGCGCTCAGCCGCACGAGCCGCACCGGATCTTCAGCAGCCCGCTGGCCCGCCGCTTGGCGCGCGACGCCGGCCTGCGCCTCGACCAGCTCGTCGGCACCGGTCCGGGTGGGCGGATCGTCCGTCGCGACGTCGAGACCGCCGTCCGGCAGCAAGCGCCGGTGGCGCCAACCGCTGAGGCCGCAGCGTCGGCGCCGGCGCCAGCCGTAACCTCAACCGGGTTCACCGACACGCCGCACTCACGGGTGCGGCGCGCGACGGCGGCGCGGCTCACCGAGAGCAAGCAGCAGGCCCCGCACTTCTACGTGCGTGGCACAGCGCGCGTCGACCGCCTGCTGAGGATGCGCGAGCGGGTCAACTCGGCCGGCGGCGTGAAGGTCTCGGTCAACGACTTCGTGGTCAAGGCGGTGGGTGCGGCGCACCTGCTGGTGCCTGCGATGAACGTCATCTGGACCGCCGAGACCGTGCGGGCGTTCGAGCGGGTCGACGTCGCGGTGGCCGTGGCGACCGGGCGAGGTCTGCTGACGCCGGTGGTGCGCGACGTCGGGTCGCTGTCGCTGTCTGGTGTCGCACGCGCCACGGCGGACCTGGCGGCGCGGGCGCGCGAGGGGCGTCTGCGTCAGGAGGAGCTCGAGGGCGGCACCATCTCGGTCACGAACCTCGGCATGTACGGCACCGAGGAGTTCGCCGCGATCATCAACCCGCCGCACGCGGCCATCCTGGCGGTCGGGGCGGCGCGCCCAGAACCCGTGGTGCGAAAGGGCCGGCTGCGCGCGGCCACGGTCCTTCGGGTCACGCTCTCGGTCGACCACCGTCCGGTCGACGGCGTGGCGGCGGCACAGTGGATGCAGGCGTTCGTCGAGCTGCTCGAGAACCCCGAGCGCATCCTCGTCTGAGTGCCTCCGCCGCTCAGGCCGCGGCTGGGGTGCGCAAAGCGGCCTGGGTGGCGGAAAGGGTGGTGCTTGCGCCGCTCAGGCCGCGGCTGGGGTGCGCAAAGCGGCCTGGGTGGCGGAAAGGTTCGGCGCGCTCAGGCGGCGACGAGCGGCGCCTGCAGCGGCAGGTCCGCCGAGGGCTGCACCACCTGGGCGGCGCGCCGCGTCAGCTGGTTGACGACGATGGGAGCCAGCAGGTTGGCGGTCGACTCCGCCAGCGACGCGCCCACGGTCACGACGACGAGCAGCAGGGCGTCCTCGGCGCGGTCGAGCCCGATGGCGGCCGCCGTCTCGTCGTCGATCTCGGGGGCGTAGTCGTCGAAGAACACCGACGGGGCCGCGACGACGAGCTGCAGGTCGGGGTCGATGACCGAGCGCAGCCGGAACAGCGCGCCGGAGTCGCCGAGCTCGACGAGGACGCAGCGCGACATGCCCGGCAGGCCGGGCAGGGCGTCGGCGAACTCGATGACGGGCTGGGCGTCGTCCATCGTGGTCGTGATCTCCGGGCTCATCGCAGGAAGTCCATGAGAGAAGGTTGCAGCACCTTCGCCGTGGCCGACAAGGCGGCCTGGTAGGTCGTCTGCTGCAGCTGCAGGTCCATGATCGTCTTGGGCAGGTCGATGTCCTCGACGCCCGACAGGGTCGTGCGCAGCGACAGCACGTTGTTGGCGGCGGTCGTGGACGCGGCGTCCGCGCGGTTGTAGCGCACGCCGACGTCGGTGAGGGTCTGCAGCACCGAGGTGCTGCGCGCGTCGAGGGCGGTGATGTCACCGGCGACCGATGCGGGGTCGTTGACGACGTGGTCGGCCAGGTCGTCGAGCAGCGTGAAGACCGACGTCGCCCCGTCGCCGAAGACCGCCGTGCCGCTCGCCCCGACCTCCACGCTGCTGCGCGCGTCGAGGCGGCGCACCACCGAGCCGGAGTCGCCGACGTACGCGTACGTCGCGGGGTCGAAGGCCTGGCCGCCGCTGGTGGTGCCGCCGAAGACCGGGCGCCCCGCGTAGGTCGTGTTCGCCAGGCCCATCAGCTCCTGGCGCAGGCTGGTGACCTCCTCGGCGATCGCCTTGCGGGAGTTGACGTCCATGTTGCCGGTCGAGGTTCCCCGCAGCGCCAGGTCACGGACGCGCTGCAGCCGCGCGTTCACCGACTGCAAGGTGCCGTCGACCGTGCCGAGCCACGCCTTGCCGTCCTCGGCGTTGCGCGAGAACTGCTCGTTGGCGCCGATCTGCGCGCGCAGCGCGAGCGACGACACGGTGCCGGACGGCGAGTCCGAGGCCTTGTTGATCACCTTGCCGGAGCTCAGCTGCTCCTGCAGGCGCGCGTTGCGCGCGAGGCTCGCCTGCAGGTTCGCCAGCGTCGACGCCGCGATGGACGACTGCGTGATGCGCACGGGTTACCTCCCCACCATTCCGGTGCGGTTGATCAGGGTGTCGAGCATCTGGTCGACGGCGGTCATCATGCGACCGGCGCCCTCGTAGGCCCGCTGGTACATGAGCATGTTGGCCATCTCCTCGTCGAGGCTGACGCCGGACACCGACTGCCGTGCGCCGTCGGCGTTCTGGCTGATGGCGGCGTGCACGCCGACCTGGTTCTGCGCCGACGCCGACGTCACGCCGGTCGCGGCCACGAAGGCGCTCCACCGCGCGTCGGCCCCGGTGGCGGACGTCGCGAGCTGGGCGATCTGGTCGGCGATCGTGGCGTCCAGGCTGGGAGTGCCCGAGGGGTCGGCCACGGCGGCGCGCACCTGCCGGGGGTCGGTGATGGCCAGTGCGAGCGTCTTCGCCGTCGTGCCGGTGAAGAAGTCCCCGGGCGCCGTCGATACGCCGTCGAGGTCCTGGCCGGTCGAGTGGATCGCGTTCACCGTCGACGCCAGGGTGGCGGCGACCTGGTCGTAGCCGGCCGCGGCGTCGGGGTACGTGGAGCGCAGGGCGTCGACGAGACCACCCAGCTCGCCGGACGCGAACGTCGCGGGCGCGCCGTTGGACCAGCTCAGCTGCAAGGGTGCGGAGGACAGCGAGTCGAGCGACGAGCCGTCCGTCACGCTGAGCGCGTAGGCGTGGGTCGAGGAGACGATGCTCACGCCGTTGACCGAGACGCTGACCGTGCCGTCGTCGTTGGCCGAGCTGCGGGCGCCCACGAGCTCGGAAAGACGCAGCACCAGCTGGTCGCGCTGGTCGATCAGCTCGTTCGCCGGGTCACCGCTCGCACCCGCGATGCGGATCTTGTCGTTGAGCGCCGCGACACCCTGCGCGGTGGTGTTCAGCTCGGTGGTCAGCGAGTCGAGGTGGCTGCGCGTGTCGGTGAACGCGGCGTCCAGGGCGTCGCGGCCGCGGCGCAGCGTCCCGGCGACGGTGGTGGCGTTGCTCATCACGGCCTGGCGGGCCGGGATGCTGTCGGGGGCGTTCGCGAGGTCCTGCCAGGAGCTCCAGAACGTGGCGAGGTCCGCAGACAGACCGGTGTCCGACGGTTCGCCCATGATGCCCTCGACCTGGCCGAGCGCCGTCGCCTGGGTCTGCGCGTACGAGGCGTTGGCGTGGGCGTCGCGCTGACGGGCGTCGACGAACGAGTCCGCCAGGCGGCGCAGCGAGTCGACCGTGACGCCGCTGCCGACGCGGTCGACCAGGGCACTGGCGTTGAAACCGACCTGCGACGGCGTCCCGAGGGCGGCGAGCTCGACTCGCTGCCGGCTGTAGCCGATGGTGTTGGCGTTGGCGATGTTCTGGCCCGTGGTGGTGAGCCCGGCACGCTGCGCCATCAGCGCGTTGAGCGCGGTGCTGAGGCCCGAGAACGTGCTGCTCATCGCCGACTCACAGGGCCCGGTCGATGACGCGGGTGGACGGTGCCGGCTGGCTCTTGCGGCCGTCGGGGGAGTAGGTCTGCGCCGCGTGGGCCTCGACACCCATGAGCGCCTCGCGGCTCGATCGCGCGGCCGAGCCGAGCAGCTCGCGGTTGGACTTGGAGATCGTGCTGATCTCGTCGGTGAGCGTGAGGAACGCCTGCCGGTGGTCGCGGAGCATGTCGTCCCACGGGGCGTCTGCCGCGTCGGCCAGGGCGGTGAGGCTCGGGCCGGACGGCAGGCCCAGCTCGGCGGCCAGCGCGTCCACCGCGACGGCGCGGGAGAGCTCGGCGCCGCGGATCTGCTCGATGATCATCTCGACCTCACGCGTGGCGTGCGCGAGCCACCGGGTGCGGCCGCTCGAGAGCACGAGCTGCTCCTCCTCGAGCTTGAACAGCAGCAGCTCGAGGAGCTCGCGCTCGGTCCACAGGACCGTCGAGACCTCTGCAAGGCCCATCGCACTACCTCCCGCCGGAGAACTTCTCCGTCGACGTCTCATCGGCCGCGCACGCCGTGACCTGAGGTGATCGGGCAGACCGCTCTTCTGGCCGCTACAGGTGACGCACCGGCGCGACGAGGGACATGTCATGCAGCAGCGCGACCTGTCCCCCTCCCAGCCTGGGATGGAGGACCGCCACCCTGATGCGCCGCTCGACGACACCCAGCGCGACCTGGTGCGCCAGCACCTGCCCGTCGTGGGCTACCTGGTCGCCGAGATCCTCGGCCGGGTGCCCCAGCACGTGCAGCGCGACGACCTGGTCTCCGCCGGCCAGCTGGCCCTCGTCAAGGCGGCGCGCGCGTACGACGCGTCGACGGGTGTCCCCTTCGGCCACTATGCCCGCACGCGGATCCGCGGCGCGCTCGTCGACGAGCTGCGCGCGGCCGACTGGGCCACGCGCAGCGTCCGCAGCCGGGCCCGGTCGATGGCTCGCGCCGAGGACCGGCTCGCCGCCGACCTCGGCCGGTGGCCGAGCGACGCCGAGCTGGCCCGCGAGCTCGAGGTCGACCTCGGCTCGGTGGCAGCGGCTCGCACGGACCTGCACCGCAGCGTGGTGGTCAGCCTCGACCAGCTCGTCGAGAGCAGCGGCTCGGCGGACGAGCACCTCTCCCCGGGCATGCACCAGGTCGACGCCGGGCAGTACGTCGTGCAGGCCGAGCGGATCCGGTACCTGACCGCGGCGGTGCAGGCGCTGCCCGAGCGGTTGCGTGTCGTCGTCGAGCAGTACTTCCTGGGCGAGCGGCCGATGGCCGAGATCGCCGCGCAGCTGGGTGTCACCGAGTCGCGGGTCTCACAGCTTCGCGCGGAGGCGCTGTCGCTGCTGCGCGACGGGCTCAACACCCACCTCGACCCCGAGAAGGTCGCTGCACCCGAGCGCCCGGACGGCGTCGTCGCCCGCAGGCGGAGCGCCTACTACGCCCAGGTGGCCGCCTTCGCCGCCGTCTCGGTGCCCGCCCAGCGCGCGGGTGAGCCGGTCACGCGCCTCGCCGACGACGTCACCCTGACGGCGTAACGACAAACCCTCAGCCCCACCGCCACCCCGCCGAATAGGCGGTTGGCAGCCCACGGACGGGCGCCGTCCAACACCTCACGGAGGAGCAAGCATCATGGGTCTTCGGATCAACCAGAACATCGCGGCGATGAACGCGTACCGCAACCTGTCGGTCACCGACGGCCAGATGAGCAAGTCCCTGGAGAAGCTCTCCAGCGGCTTCCGCATCAACCGCGCTGCCGACG
Organism: uncultured Actinomycetota bacterium; assembly: GCA_963816695.1. Taxonomy (GTDB): domain Bacteria; phylum Actinomycetota; class Actinomycetes; order Actinomycetales; family Angustibacteraceae; genus Angustibacter. The sequence continues at coordinate 115,602 of CAWFLV010000001.1, read as the reverse complement.
ACGCGGCCGGGCTGTCCATCTCCGAGGGTCTGCGTTCGCAGATCGGTGGCCTCAAGGTCGCCGTCCGCAACGCGCAGGACGGCATCAACGTCGTCCAGACCGCCGACGGCGCGCTCAACGAGAGCACCGCCATCCTGCAGCGCATGCGTGACCTGGCCGTGCAGTCGGCCAACGACACGAACGACAACACCTCGCGCAGCGCCATCAACGCCGAGGCGACGGCGCTGAACAAGGAGCTCGACCGCATCTCCAGCAAGACGTCGTTCAACAACGTCAGCCTGCTGGACGGCTCGTTCACCGGCAAGAAGTTCCAGGTCGGCTACGCGGCCGGCGACACCATCCAGGTGGACATCTCCTCCACGGGCACCGGCGGCGCGAAGTCGTCGTGGACCAACGGCTCTGCCGTCGCCACGGCCGGCAACGCGACCTTCACGCACAGCGGCGTGGTGACGACGGTCGCGGTGACCGCCAACACCGACGCGAACGCCATCGCCACCCAGCTGAACGGCGACTCGGGCTTCGCGGCCAGCTACACGGCGTCGGTCGACGACCAGGGCGGCCTGCAGGTCGTGTCCAAGGACGGCCTCGCCGGGGCGATCGCGGTCGGTGGCACGCTGACCGCCGCCACCACCAACGCGGCTCCCGGTGCGAACGCCGGCTTCAGCTCCACCGACCTCGGCGTCGGGGCGGTCGACCTGACCACCCAGGCCAGCGCCAGCGCCGCGATCAGCGTCATCGACACGGCCATCAAGTCCGTGTCGTCCGCTCGGGGCAACCTCGGTGCTCTGCAGAACCGCTTCGAGCACACGGTGAACAACCTCAACGTCGCGGTCGAGAACCTGTCCGCGTCCGAGAGCGGGATCCGCGACACCGACATGGCTCAGGAGATGACCCAGTTCACCCGGGCCCAGATCCTGCAGCAGGCCGGCACGTCGATGCTCGCCCAGGCGAACTCGTCGCAGCAGTCGGTGCTCAAGCTCCTCGGCTGAGCCTAGGTAGCAGCACCAGCACCACCAGCACGACCAGCACTACCCGGACGTCGGGCGGGTGGGTCCGCAGGACCCGCCCGCCCCACGTCACCCACCAGGAAGCGGAGGAGGCGACGTGGCGACCACCGTCGACGGGCTGATCAGCGGCCTGGACACCACGGGCATCATCACCCAGCTGATGCAGCTGCAGGCCGCCCCGCAGAACCGCCTCAAGTCCTCGCTCACCACGCAGCAGTCGGCGCTCAGCGCGCTGCAGTCCGTGAACACCCGCTTCGCCGGCCTGCAGACGGCGGCCGAGAAGCTGCAGCAGGTGGCCACCTGGGGTGCGGCCACGGCGAGCTCCACGTCGTCGTCCGTCACGGCGACCGCGGCGTCCGGCGCCCTGGCCGGCTCCATGACCTTCTCGGTCACCCAGCTCGCCACCGCCCAGTCGAGCATCAGCACCCAGACCTTCGCCTCGCTGACCGACACCACGGCCATCAGCGACACGGCCTTCGAGCTGCACCTCGGCAGCGGCACCACCGCCAAGACCGTCGCCGTGAACGCACCGGCGGACGGCTCGCTGCAGTCGCTCGTCAACGCCATCAACGGCACCCCGGACGCCGGCGTACGCGCCGCGGCCGTCCAGGTCTCCCCGGGCCAGTACCGCCTCCAGCTCACGGGAACCGCGACCGGCGCGGCCAACGGCTTCTCGCTCACCGGTACAGGCGGCGCACCCCTGACGAGCCTGTCGTTCAGCGACGTCACGGTCGCCCAGGACGCCGTCCTGCACGTCGGTGACCCTGCGACGGGCTACGACATCACCTCGGCGAGCAACACCGTGGAGGGTGTGCTGCCGGGCGTGACCTTGAAGGTCACCAGCAAGGTCACGGACGCGACGGTGACCGTCGACACCGACACCGCAGCCATCGCCTCGGCGGTGCAGTCGCTGGTGGACGCGGCGAACCTCGCGCTCACCGGGATCCAGAACGTCAGCTCCCAAGGCGTGCTCGGCTCCGACGGCAAGCGCACCGGCGCCGGGGCCCTGGCCGGAGACGGGCTGATGCGCCAGCTCACCAGCCAGGTGCTGAGCAAGGTCACGGCCGGAGTCGGTGGCACGTCCCTGTCGACCGTGGGCATCAGCGTCAACAAGGACGGCATCATCGCGTTCGACAAGGACGCGTTCACGAGCGCGCTCGCGGCCGACCCAGCCGGGACGCAGGCCAAGTTCACCACCGCCGCCACGGGTGGAAGCGGCTTCGCCGACGTCCTCCAGACCCTCGCGGCCGACACCAGCAGCAGCACCGGGACCATCTCCGCCGCGATCAACGGTCGCCAGTCGACCATCAACGACCTCACCGACCGCATCGCCGACTGGGACGTCCGGCTGGCGAGCCGCCAGGAGGCGCTGCAGCGGCAGTACTCGGCCCTCGAGGTCGCGCTGGGCAAGCTCAAGAGCCAGTCCACCTGGCTGGCGGGGCAGATCAACCAGCTGAGCAGCCCCGGAGGCAACAAGTGACGCTGCCCACCTTCGGCACCAGGCAGGCCTACGAGCGCGCCGTCGGCCGCTACGGCGACGACGCCACGGCCACCGCCTCGCCGGCCAGGCTCGTCGTCATGCTCTACGACCGTCTCGTCCTCGACCTCGCTCGCGGCCGCCAGGCCCAGCTCGACGGTGACCGGGAGACCGCGAACGACCAGCTGGCGCACGCGCAGGACATCGTCGCCGAGCTGCTGTCGAGCTTGGACGTCGAGGCCTGGGAAGGTGGCGCGAACCTCGCCAGCCTCTACCGCTGGGTCATCCGCGAGCTCATCACCGCCAACGTCCGCATGGATCCCGATCGCACAGCGGCGTGCCTGTCCGTGGTCGAGCCGCTCCGCGACGCCTGGACGCAGGCGCTGACCGCCGGGGCGATGGGCGGCGCTGCCGCTGCGCTGATCGGCGCCACCGCGTGAGCGTGGCCGACGAGCCGGACTTCCGGGCCGAGTGGGAGCGCGCGCTCGCCGCGCTCGACCTCGACCTGGACGCCGCCGAGGCGCTGCTCGCCTCGATGCGGGGCGGCCGCGAGCTCGAGGTGGCGGACGCGCTCGGCTCGTGGAGCCCGCCCGCAGGCATCGGACGGCTGCCGGACTCACTGGCCGAGCGCGCGCAGGCGGTCCTCGACCGCCAGGTGAGGATCATCGAGGACGTCGCCAACGCCGCCGTGCGGTCACGCCAGCAGCTCGAGGTCGGCCGGCGCATGAGCGCCGTGGCGCCTGCCGCACCGCTGTTCGTGGACGCGGCGGTCTGACCGCTGGCGGCTGCACGACCCGGCCGCCATCGCTGTGAGTAGTGCTGGCTGATCCATTCGGGGACAACGTGAAACCGGCTGTCCGGCAACGCTCAAGTGCTTACTCACAGCGACGAAGGAACTAGCGAGCAAGGATCGCTCGCCCCCGGCCACGGAACGGCCACCCGCCTCGGCAACCCCTTGGGTGGTGTTCCGTGTTCGACGACGTCACGAGCGTGGCCCTGCACAGCGCGCTGACCGGCCTGTCGGCCCGCCAGCGCGCGATCGCGGACAACATCGCGAACGTGCAGACCCCCGGCTACCACGCGACGCGGGTGAGCTTCGAGGACGACCTGCGCCAGGCCGTCGAGTCGGGCAGCGGCTTCGCCGCACCGGTCGCTCAGACCTCGCTCGAGCCGACGCGCCTGGACGGCAACAACGTCAACCTCGACACCGAGACGCTGAGCAGCGTCGACACCAACCTGCGCTACCAGCTCACGCTGCGCGCCGTCGACCACGACTTCAGCATCCTGCGCGCGTCGATGAAGGCCGTCTGATGCCGATCTTCGCCGCGCTGGGCATCGCGCAGTCCGGGGTCGCCGTCTACCGCAAGTGGCTCGACGCGGTGAGCGACAACATCGCCAACATGAACGACGTGTCGCCGACGTCGCAGGGCGCCTACCAGCAGAAGTCGATCATCGCGACCGCCATGGACGAGGGCGTGCAGGTCGGGGGCGTCGCGCTCGGCAGCGCCCAGGGCCGGCTCGTCTACGACCCGACGCACCCGCTCGCGGACGCCGGCGGCTACGTGCGGTACCCCGACATCGACCTCGGCCAGCAGATGGGCCAGCTCATCATGGCCCAGCGCGGCTACCAGGCGAACCTCAGCGTCGTCGACCGCGCCCGTGAGGCGTACCAGGCCGCGCTGCAGCTGGGCCGTGGCTGATGAGCGTTCCCGCCATCGGCGCGGCCTCACTCGCGTCGTCGGTCTCCTTGCCGACGGCAGGTGCAGCAGCGGCGCCGGCCGCCGACGGCGCCGGGTTCGCGCAGGCGCTCGCCGGCGGCCTGCAGAACCTGCAGGACGTGCAGTCCACGGCCGACCAGCTCGGCGTCCAGGCCGCGACCGGCGACCTGAAGGACGTCCACGACTACATGATCGCCGCGACCCAGGCTGAGCTCACGACCGAGCTCACGGTGACGCTGCGCAACAAGGCCCTCGAGGCGTTCAACGAGATCATGAGGATGCAGGGCTGATGCCTCGAGCGATGAACCAGACGCTGCAGCGTCTGCAGAAGCAGCTTGCCGCTTTCACGGTGGCGCAGCGCGTGATCGGTGTGCTGCTGCTCATCGGTGTCGTCATCGCCGGCATGGCCTTCTTCCGCTGGGCCAGCGCACCGACGTACGCGCCGCTGTTCAGCAACCTGGCCGGCTCGGACGCGAGCGCGATCGTCGACAAGCTCGACTCCGACGGCGTCAAGTACAAGCTCGCGGACGGCGGCAGCACCGTGATGGTGCCCAACGACGTCGTCTACGCCGAGCGCGTGAAGCTCTCCGGCCAGGGCCTGCCGGCGTCCAGCGAGGGCGGCTACTCGCTGCTCGACCGGCAGGGCGTCACGGCCTCGCAGTTCCAGCAGCAGGTCACGTACCAGCGCGCGCTCGAGGGTGAGCTGGCCAAGACGGTGCAGGCCATCGACGGCGTCAGCAGCGCCGTCGTGCACCTCGCCATCCCGGCCAAGGACGTGTTCCTGGACGAGCAGAGCAAGCCCAGCGCCTCGGTGCTGGTGGGCATGAAGCCCGGTGGTCAGCTCAGCTCGCAGCAGGTGCAGTCCGTGGTGCACCTGGTCGCGTCGAGCGTGGAGGGGATGAGCCCGGAGGACGTGACCGTCGTCGACGGCAAGGGCAACCTGCTCTCGACCAAGGGCGGGCCGGGGTCGGTCGGCGCCGGCGGCGACAGCCGCGAGCAGCTCACGTCCGACTACGAGTCGCGCGAGGCCGCGCAGCTGCAGGCCGTCCTCGACAAGATCGTCGGGCCGGGCCGCGCGGTCGCGCAGGTCAACGCCACGTTGCAGTTCGACACCATCGACACCACGACCGAGCGGGTCTACACCGACCCGCAGGCCAAGCCGCTCGCGACCACCACGACCAAGGAGACCTACTCCGGCGGGGCAAGCACCGCGAGCGGAGTCCTGGGCACCGACAACATCGCGGTGCCGAGCAGCGGGTCGGGCAACGGCAAGTACGACAAGTCGACCACGACGACCAACAACGCGCAGTCGAAGGTCACCGAGAAGAAGAGCGCTGCACCCGGGAGCCTGGTGCGGCAGTCGGTCTCGGTGGTCGTCGACGCCAAGGCCACGGGGGTGGACCTGAGCAAGCTCGGGACCGCCATCAGCACCGCGGCCGGCATCGACACCACGCGCGGCGACACGCTGAACGTCACCAGCCTGCCGTTCGACACCAGCGCCGCCAAGACCGCTGCCGCAGAGCTGAAGAAGGCCGAGGCGGCCCAGCAGAAGCAGCAGATCGTCGGCTGGGCGAAGCAGGCCCTGATCGTGCTCGGTGTCGTGATCCTGCTGCTGCTGGTGTGGATCTCGCGCCGCAAGAAGCGCGGCTCGCTGAGCGCAGAGGAGCTCGTCCGGCTCGACCTGCTCGAGCAGCGGGGCGCGGCGTTGGCACTGCCGACGCAGCGTCGCGCGATCGACGGAGCCGACCAGGTGCCGGCGCTGGAGACGTCGCCCGCCACCGCGCCGGTGACGCCCCAGCGACGCAAGGACGACGTCCTCGCCCTCGTGGAGCGGCAGCCCGACGAGGTCGCCGAGCTCCTGCGCGGCTGGCTCGCGGACCGCCGGAGCTGATGACCGTGTCGACACCTGCCGCGGCGCTCACCACCGCCATGACCAGCGCGCTGAACCAGCTGCCGGTCCCCGCGCAGCCGAACCCGGCCGCATCGCTCACCGGCGCGCAGAAGGCGGCCGTCCTCATCATGCAGCTCGGCCGCGAGCACTCGGCGCCCGTGCTGTCCCAGCTGCGCGAGGCCGAGATCGAGGAGGTCGCGACCGAGATCGTGCGCCTTCGCTCGGTGCAGCCGGATGTCGTCGACGCGGTGTTGCGCGAGTTCCAGGACGCCGTGGGCTCCGGTCAGACCGGTGCGGGCGGTGGGGTGGAGGTCGCGCACGACCTGCTCGCCGCCTCGTTCGGCGCCGAGCGCGCGTCAGCGGTCATAGACCGGCTCGCCAAGGCGCATGCCACGGACGCGTTCGCGTTCCTCGCCGACGCGGACCCGCGCACCCTCATGAGCTTCCTCAGCGGCGAGCACCCGCAGATCATCGCCGTGGTGCTCGCCCACCTCCAGCTCGACCAGTCCTCGGTGATCCTTTCCGGCTTGCCGGCGGAGACCCAGGCTGAGGTCGCGCACCGGATCGGCACGATGGAGCGCACGAACCCCGAGATGGTGCGGGTCGTGGCCGAGGTGCTGGAGCGCCAGACCTCCACGGTGCTCTCGCCCGGGCGCAACGCGGCCGCGGTGGGCGGCGTCCAGCCGCTGGTCGACCTCATCAACCGTGCCGACCCCGCGACCGAGCGGATCATCCTGGAGAGCCTGGAGAAGAAGGACTCCGCGCTGGCCGAGGCCGTGCGCGCGAGGCTGTTCGTCTTCGAGGACATCACGACGCTCGAGGACCGCGGCGTGCAGCTCGTCCTGCGCCAGGTCGAGACCGGCGACCTCGCCGTCGCGCTCAAGGGCTGCACCGACGTCGTCCGCGAGAAGGTGCTCGGCAACGTGTCCGAGCGCGCTCGCGAGAACCTGCTCGAGGAGATCGACCTGCTCGGGCCGCAGCGCGTCTCGGCGGTGGAGGAGGCTCGGGCCAAGGTGGTCCAGGTCATCCGCTCGCTCGAGGAGAGCGGCCAGATCATCCTGCGCCGCGGGGGTGACGATGACTTCGTCAGCTGAGGCGCGACGGTTCGCACCGCTGTCACCTCTCTCGACCGGCGCCGTCGACGTCCGTGACGAGCGCCAGGCCGCTCGCGCTCTCGGGTACGCAGAGGGCTGGTCGAGCGGGACCCGCGCGGCGGCCGCGCAGGCCGAGGCGCTGCGGACCGCGCTGCTGCGCGAGCACGAGGAGTCCGCCGCAACCGCGCGGGCTGCCGCCGAGCGCGCGCTGGCCGGGCTGGCCGCGGCGACCCGCCAGCTGGTCTTGACCACGACCCCCACCCTGGACGAGGCCGGTGACGTCGTCCTGGACGCCGCGGTGACCCTGGCGCGAGCCATCCTGGACGCCGAGCTGTCCGTCGTCGACGCCGCCGCTCTGGCTGCGCTGCGCCGAGCGCTGCGGCCGATGCCCACGGACGCCGTCGTGACCGTCCGGGTGAACCCGGCGGACCGCACCGTCCTCGACCACGTCGTGACGCGCACCCCTCAGGGCGAGATCTTCGACGGTCATGAGCTGCGCCTCGTCGCCGACCCCGCGGTCGGCCGGGGCGACGCACTGGCCGAGCAGGCCGGTTCGCTCGTCGACGCCGGTATCGACGCCGCGCTCGAGCGCGCGCTCGACGTGCTGCGCGGCGCGGAGCGTGCGTCGTGACCGCCGTCGCCACGCGGCTCGAGGCGGCAGTTGAGGCCGCCCGCGCCCAGCGCGTGGGCCGGATCAGCGCCGTCGTCGGTCTCGTCGTCGAGGTCGTCGGTGTCGACGCAGCGGTCGGCGACCTGGTGCTGCTCGCGTCGTCGAACGGCCTGGACGGCGTGCCCGCGGAGGTCGTCGGCATCGCCCGCGACCACCTGCGGTGCATGCCGCTCGGTGAGGTCGACGGCCTACGCGCGGGCGACCGCGTCGTGGCCACCGGCGACGGCCTGCGGATCCGGGTCGGCAGCGACCTGCTCGGTCGGGTGCTGGACGGTCTCGGCCGGCCCGTCGACGGCGGCCCGCCGACCACCGGCGAGGTGACGAGCGTCAACCACCGCGCGCCCGAGGCGCTGTCGCGCCAGCGGGTCGACACCCCGGTGTCCCTCGGCGTCCGGGCGCTCGACACCCTCGTGCCCGCCGGGCGCGGCCAGCGGCTCGGCATCTTCGCCGGCTCCGGTGTGGGCAAGTCCAGCCTGCTGTCGATGATCGCCCGGGGCACCAGCGCCGCCGTGAGCGTCCTGGCGCTCGTCGGTGAGCGCGGCCGCGAGGTGCGCGAGTTCGTCGAGGGTGACCTCGGGGCCGAGGGCCTCGCGCGCTCGGTCGTGGTCGTGGCCACCTCCGACGCACCGGCCGTCACCCGGCTGCGCGCCGCGTTCGTGGCGACCCGCGTCGCGGAGTGGTTCCGCGACGGCGGACTCGACGTCCTGCTCATGATGGACAGCCTCACCCGCGTCGCCATGGCGCAGCGTGAGATCGGGCTGTCCAACGGCGAGCCGCCGGCGACGCGCGGGTACCCGCCGTCGACGTTCGCGCTGCTGCCGCGGCTGCTCGAGCGTGCCGGCCCGGCGGCGGTCGGCACCATCACCGGCATCTACACCGTCCTGGTCGACGGTGACGACCACAACGAGCCCATCGCCGACGCGGCGCGCTCGATCCTGGACGGTCACGTGACCCTGTCCCGCCGCCTCGCGACGGCTGGGCACTTCCCGTCGATCGACGTGCTGGAGTCGGTGTCACGTGTCGTGGGCGCCGTCACCACGCCCGAGCAGCGCGCGGCCGCGACCGTCCTGCGGCGCGTGCTGGCCGCCCACCGGGACGCCCGCGAGCTCATCGAGGTGGGCGCGTACGTGGCCGGCGCCGATCCCGACGTCGACGCGGCCGTCGTGCACTGGGACGCCATCAACGGGTTCCTGCGCCAGCCGATCCACGAGACGGTCAGCCGGCAGGCGTCCTGGGCCCACCTGTCGGCGCTCACCGCCGCCCTCGTCGACGCGGGGGCACGCGCATGAGCCGCTTCAGGCTGGCCGGGCTGCTGCGCGTGCGCGGCGTGCAGGAGGAGCAGGCGCGGCGCGACCTCGGTGCGGCCCAGGTGCGGCTGCACCGGGCGGGGGACCAGCTGCGCGACCGACAGCAGTCCTTGTCGTCCGCCGGCGGGCCGCCCAGCGGTTCCGCGTCGGTGTTCCTCGCCGGCGTCGCCGCTCGCACGAGCATGGCCGCTGCGGTGAGCCAAGCCGCAGCCCTGCGCGAGGCGTCCGAGGGGGAGCTGGCCTACGCCAGGGACCAGTGGCTGCACGCCCGGATGCGGGCGCGCGCCGTCGAGCGCCTCGCCGAGCGGCACGAGGCGCAGCAGCAGGTTGAGCTCGGCCGTGCGGACCAGGCGTTCAACGACGACCTCGCGGGCGCGCGCCACGCCGCCGCGGCGCTCCAGCGTGAGCGGGGGCAGGCGTGAGCGACCTCGCGGTGATGTCCCGCATCGACCAGATCCGGTCCACGATCGCGCAGCTGTCACCCGCGCCCGTCACGGTGCTGCCGGGCGCGTCCGCGACCTCCGGCAACGGGTCCGCGTTCGCCGCCTCGCTGGCGGCCGCGCAGTCGCCGGCCGGTGGCTCACTCGCGCTGGCCGGGGACGCCGCGGCGGCCGGCGGGCGCCTGGATGGCGACGCCGTCGTCGCCGACGCCCGCAGGTACCTCGGCGTGCCCTACCGCTGGGGCGGCACCGACCCCAGCACCGGACTGGACTGCTCGGGACTGGTGCAGCGGGTCTTCAAGGACGTCGGTGTGGACCTCCCGCGCACGGTCGCGCAGCAGAAGGACGCCGGGGTGGCCGTGCCGTCGATGGACGCGGCCCACCCGGGTGACCTCCTGGTCTTCGGTGACCACCACATCGGCATCTACGTCGGTGGCGGAAAGATGCTCGCCGCGCCCAAGGCCGGTGACGTCGTGAAGATCCAGCCGGTCTACCAGACGCCGACGCGGATCCGCCGCGTCGTCCCGGCGGGGGACGGGCTCACGGCCCCCACGGTCACCGCTGGCGATGCTCGGCCGTCCGCCTTGCGCGCCAACGCCTCGGTGTCGACCTCGTACGACTCCCTGTTCGCCACGGCCACCCAGCGCTACGGCCTGCCCGCCGGGCTGCTGCGCGCCGTCGCGCAGGCTGAGTCCGGCTTCGACGCCGGGGCAGTGAGCCACGCCGGTGCCGTCGGCCTGATGCAGCTCATGCCGGGCACCGCGCGAGACCTCGGCGTCGACCCCCGCAACCCCACGCAGGCGGTCGACGGGGCAGCGCGCCTGCTGCGCCAGCACCTCGACACCTTCGGCTCGGTGCCGCTCGCTCTCGCCGCCTACAACGCCGGCGCGGGCGCGGTGCGCCGGTACGACGGCATCCCGCCCTACTCCGAGACCCGCGCCTACGTGCAGCGCGTCACCGCCACCATGGAGGCCGACCGATGAGTGCCACGACCGCAGCCGCCGCTGCGCCGCAGCCCACCGCAGCGCCGCCGGCCTCGCCGGCCGGGGCGCGCCGCGGCCGCGTGAGCGGTGAGGGCGAGCCCTTCGACCGCGCGCTGGACACCGCCCGTCGGGCCGCGAAGCGCATCGGCGACGACGCCGGCCGCCCCGCTGCGCACGCCCCCACGAGCAGCCCGACGCACGAGCCGAGGGACGCCTCGACCGACGCCGCGACGGACGCCTCGACGGACACCTCGACGGACGCCGCGACGGCCTCGACGGACGCCTCGACGGACGCCTCGACGGACGCCTCGACCGACGCACCAGCAGGCACCGCCTCGGACGGCGCGGCCACCGCCCAGCAAGCCGCGGCGCAGGCTGCGGCAGGGCCGGCGGTCGTGTCCACGGCCGCGCCCGCGGGCGGGACCGGAGAGGTGTCCGGGCAGGGCGCTGCCACGTCGGCCGCGGCCGGGGCTGGGGCCGTGGCCGGGGCCGCAGCTGCCACCTCGTCGGCGCCCGGTCAGCAGGCCGGCTCGGTGACGACCTCGGCGCCCGGCGCCGCTGCGGCTGCGGCGGGCACGCCTGGCGGCACCGCTCCCGTGGCAGCCGCTGCGAAGGCCGCTGCAGCTGCGACGGCCACGCCCGCGGGTGCGACCGCGGGCCAGGCCGCCGGCGCCACCACTGCCAGCCGCTCGGCGGCAACGCAGGATGCAGGCACCCGAGGGGCCGCCGCGGCAGTGACCGCGGCCGGCCCAGGGGTCAGCCGGTCGACCACGCCGCCCGACGGCACGCGGTCGGCGGAGGCGCAGCCGGCCACGAGCAGCGCCAGCACGTCGACGACGACGGCCACGTCCGGTCCCACGACACCACCGTCCGGTGCTGCGAGCGCACCGGCTGCGCCCGCGCCGACCGCCACGCCCGTCCCCGCACCGGCGGCGACGCCGGCACCGGCGCCGGCGGTCCCGCTCACGGCGCAGCTGCTCACCGCGCAGCTCGGCCCGCGGGCACTCGCCGCCGCGGTCGCCGCGACCGCTTCCGGGTTGCACACCATCAACGTCCAGCTGCGACCGGCTCAGCTCGGCACCATCCAGATCGTCGCCACCCTCGGCGACCAGGGCCTGTCGCTGCACCTGCACGCTGCCAGCGACGTCACCCGTGAGGTGCTGCGGTCCGCGCTCGCCGACCTGCGCGCCGACCTGACGGCCGGTGGTGTCACGGACCTCGCGTCCCTCGACGTCTCCGACCGCGCACCCGACCAGCAGCCCGGGTTCGGCGACCCCGGGCAGGGGCAGCGCGGTGAAGGCGGCTCCGGACGCGCGGCCGTGCCGGTGAGTGCCACCCCGATCGAGATCCCTCTCGCCGCAACGGTTCTGCGTCCCGGTGACGGACGACGCGTGGACCTCAGGGTGTGACCGTGCGGACCTCAGCCTCGACGAACCAGCACCTGGAGGTGCCATGACCGACCCGATCACGTCGACCAGCCTGGTGACACCCATCACCGAGCTGATGCAGACGGCTGCGCCACCCAAGGACAGGACCTCGCTCGACAAGGACGCGTTCTTGAAGCTGCTCGTCGCTCAGCTGAAGTACCAGGACCCGTCCTCGCCGGTCGACAGCAGCCAGTTCATGGCGCAGACGGCGCAGTTCACTCAGGTCGAGAAGCTGGAGCAGATGGCGCAGGACTCGACCGCGGCGCTGTCGCTGCAGCAGGGGCTGGCCGCCAGCAACCTCGTCGGCAAGTCGGTGTCGTGGGTCGACGCCGACGGCGTCTCCCACGAGGGAACCGCCGAGTCCGCGACGTTCGGCGGCAGCCTGAGCGGCGAGCCGACCGTCAAGGTCGGCGACCAGCAGGTGCCCCTGTCGCAGATCCACACCGTACGGCCGGGAGGCTGACCTGCCCGACGCGACCACGGGGCCGGCGACCAGCTGACCGACCCAGAACGACCACAGCATGGATGCGATCGCACGAGGCGCACGGACGCGCCAGATCCCTTCAGCACCAGCGGTTCGAGTCACCATCAGCCGCTTCACGAGGAGAAGACCATGCTGCGTTCCCTGTACTCCGGCATCAGCGGCCTGCGGGCCAACCAGACGATGATGGACGTCGTCGGCAACAACATCGCCAACGTCAACACCGCCGGTTTCAAGACCTCCAACACGGTGTTCCAGGACACCTTGAGCCAGCTCGTCCAGGGCTCGAGCGCGCCGACCAACGCCCGCGGTGGCACCAACCCGGCGCAGATCGGCCTGGGCGTCCGGGTCGCCGCGATCACGACCAACTTCAACCCCGGTGCCGCCCAGAGCACCGGTCGCAGCTCGGACGTGATGATCCAGGGCGACGGCTTCTTCGTCGAGCGCTCCGGCAACCAGGAGATGTTCACCCGCAACGGCGCTCTGGGCTTCGACGCTCGCGGTCGGCTCGTCGGCCCCGACGGTGGCATCGTCCAGGGCTGGATGGCCGACGCCACGGGCGCCATCAACACCAACGGCCAGATCGGCGACCTGTCGATCCCGCTGTCGTCCACCCTGGCGCCGCAGGCCTCGACGTCCGTCACCCTGTCGGGCAACCTGCCCGCCGACGGCAACGTGACCACCCCGCAGACCTCGATCGACGTCTACGACGCGCAGGGCAAGGCGCGCACGTTGAGCGCCGCGTTCACCCGCACGTCGGCCACCACCTGGGACATCTCGCTCTCGGACGGCACCGCGACCGCGACGGGCACGCTGACCTTCAACGCCGACGGGTCCTTCCAGGCCATCACCCCGACGGCGCCGTCCACCGGCACCGCGACCGAGCTCGACCTGGCCGGCGTCCAGGTCGACATGTCGAGCCTCACCGGCTACTCGGGGCTCAGCACGCTCGGTGTGCAGACCGCGGACGGGTCGGCCGCCGGCACCCTGCAGGGCTTCGCGATCGGCAGCGACGGCGTCATGACCGGCACGTTCTCGAACGGGCTCACCCGCCCGCTGGGCCAGCTCGCGATCGCGACGATCACCAACCCCGCCGGCCTGACGAAGGCCGGGAACTCCGCGTACGTGACGTCCCCGAACTCGGGGACGGTGCAGTACGGCACGGCGGGCACCGGGTCGCGCGGAGCCCTCACCGGCGGCGCGCTGGAGATGTCGAACGTCGACCTGGCCGCCGAGTTCACGAACCTGATCGTCGCCCAGCGCGGCTTCCAGGCGAACTCGCGCATCATCACCGCCGGCGACGAGATCCTGCAGGACCTCGTCAACATCAAGCGCTGACTCTCTCCACCTGACGGGCAGCTACCCGCCGACGTCCGCCTGGACGGCCGCCTCGCGGTCGCGTTCCACCGGACGTCGGCGGGTAGCTGCGTTCGTCCGTGTGGGGGACGGGTGGGGGGCGGAAGGCTCAGGAGCGCCCGACGGCGGCCGATGGGGACGGTGAGCGACCCACGGACGGGTCGCCGTGTCGCCTCCAGGGACGGATCTCGTGATACTGCTCACTCGTCTGAACGGGCCAGGGTTCGCGCTGAACCCTGACCTGATCCAGCGGGCCGAAGCGACGCCCGACACCGTCGTCACCCTCGTCGACGGCACCAAGTACGTGGTGGCCGAGTCCGTCGAGCAGCTGATGGAGCGGGTGCTCACCCACCGCGCCTCCGTGGTCGCGCTGGCGCAGCACCTGCAGGCCGCCGAGGAGCCCCCACCGCCCGACGACGGTGGTCCGATCGCCGAGCCCGTGCCGCTGCACGCGCGTCGGAGGACCTGATGGATCCCCTGACCCTGATCGGGATCGTCCTGGCGTTCGCCGCCATCTTCACCACGATGATCCTCGAGGGCGGCAGCCCGACCGCGATCTTCCTGGTGCCGCCGCTGATCCTGGTGTTCGCCGGCACCTTCGGGGCCGGCATGGCCGGCAGCCTGATGACGGACGTGAAGGCGTCGCTCGCGGCGCTCGTCACGGCGTTCACGAGCAAGCCGGCCAGCCCCGACGGCACCGTCGAGGCACTCGTCCGGCTCGCCGAGAGCGCCCGGCGCGAAGGCCTGCTGGCGCTGGAGTCCGCGGTGCAGGACGTCGACGACGCGTTCCTGCGCGAGGGGCTGCAGTCCGCGATCGACGGTGCCGACCCTGAGGAGCTGCGCGAGATCCTGTACGCGCAGATCGACACGCGACGCACGGCCGACCGCCAGGCAGCGAAGCTGTTCGCCGACATGGGCGGCTACGCCCCGACCATCGGCATCATCGGGACGGTCCTCGGTCTCGTGCACGTCCTGGAGAACCTCAGTAAGCCGGACGAGCTCGGCCACCTCATCGCGGGAGCGTTCGTGGCCACGCTGTGGGGCATCCTCAGCGCGAACGTCATGTGGCTGCCCATCTCCAACAAGCTCAGGCGGCTCTCGGACGTCCGCTGCCACCAGATGGAGCTGGTGGTCGAGGGCGTGCTGGCGATCCAGTCCGGCACCAGCCCACGCGTCGTCCAGCAGAAGCTGCAGAGCTTCCTTCCGCCGCAGGCGCCCGCGCAGAAGGAGGCGGCCTGATGTCTGCGCGCGGCAAGCGCCGCGGTGGGCACGAGGAGGAGCACGAGAACCACGAGCGCTGGCTGGTCTCGTACGCCGACATGATGACGCTGCTGATGGTGCTGTTCGTCGTGCTGTTCGCGATCGGCCAGGTCGACCAGCGCAAGTTCGCCATGCTGAAGGAGGGGCTCGCGCAGGGGTTCGGCGCCACGGCGAGCGTGCCGATCAGCGGTGGCACCGGCATCGCGCAGATGGACGGCGCAGCGCCCGAGCCGCTCGACCTCCAGCTCGGGATGGGGATCAAGTCCAACGAGAACCAGGGCCAGCAGTCGTCCGGCGTCCGTGACTCCAGCAGCGGTGGGACGAACGCCCAGCTCGGCGGTGTCTCCGACCTCAAGGGCACCGAGGCGCAAGCCGCTGCGCTGCAGGAGGTCCAGCGGCTCGCCGACATCGAGAAGCGGATTCGAGCGGCCCTGAAGCGGCACGGTCTGCAGGACGACGTGCGGTTCAAGGTGACCGAGCGCGGGCTCGTCGTCGCGCTCGTGTCCGACGACGTGTTCTTCGAGAGCGCGAGCGCGACGCTGCGGCCGCGAGGTCTGATGGTGCTGCAGGCCGTCGACCCGACGATCCGCAACCTGCCCAACCCGATCGCGGTCGAGGGACACGCCAACCACCTGACCATCACCTCGTCCCTCTACCCCACGAACTGGGAGCTGTCGGGCGCGCGGGCCGCGGGCGTCGTCCGGTGGCTGGCCAGCCCGGGCGGCATCCCGGTGCGGCGGCTGTCGGCGACCGGCTACGGCTCGTCGCGTCCGCTGTACCCCGTCAGCGACCCCCGGTCGATCCGCTTCAACCGACGGGTCGACCTGGTGCTCGTGAGCAACCAACCACCTGAGGTGCGCGCGCTGCTGCCCAAGCTCGCGCACGGACTGTCGGACCTGTGAGCACGCCATGGCCATGACCGAGGAGAGAATCGTGAGCGCCACCACGCTGTCGTCAGCCCCCGCCGGGGGAGCGCGAGCCCAGGACACCAACGGCGCAGAGGCACAGGGGAAGGCGAAGAAGCCCAAGCTGAAGAAGCTGCTGGTGCTGGTCCTCCTGGTGGCGGTGGCCGGCGCTGCGGCATGGTTCTTCCTGTTCCGGGGCGGCCCGTCGACGCCGAAGAAGCCGGAGAAGGGCGCCGTCGTCGCCATCGACCCGATCAACATCAACCTCGCCGACGGTCACTACCTCAAGCTCGGTTTCGCCCTGCAGCTCAGCAAGGGGGCCAAGGCGGACCTCGACACCAGCGAGGCGCTGTCGATCGCCATCGACCAGCTGACCGGCCAGTCCATGGAGCGACTGTCCAAGACCGAGGAGCGACGCAAGGCGGTGGAGGCGCTGACGGCGGCGATCGAGAAGGCGTACGGCGAGGAGGAGGTCATCGGGCTGTACCCGACGACGCTCGTCATGCAGTAGCGCAGCACCGGTCGCACCGAGCGCCGGACCGGTCCGGCGCGGGCTCGGCCACGCGGGATCTGTTGCCCCATTCGGCGTAAAGACGCGACAAGAGCCTGCCGATAGCAGGCTCATGCCCTCGAACAGCCCTGCTGAGCCCGCGAGCGGGCGCGGCCAGACCGCCGTCGTCGAGCCGCAGGCGTACGACTTCCGCCGCCCCACGAAGCTGGCGCGAGAGCACGGGCGGCTGCTGGAAATGGTCTACGAGACGGTCGCCCGGCAGTGGGGGACGGTGCTCGGCTCGGAGATCGGTGCGCAGTGCCAGGTGGTGTTCGAGGGCGTCGAGCAGCGCAGCTACGACGACTACGTCAGCACCATGCCGTCGCCCAACCTGCTCGCGGTGTTCATCCCCGAACCGCACACGGGAGCGGGCTTCCTGCAGGTCTCGACGCAGACCGGGTTCGAGGCGATCGAGCGGATGCTCGGTGGCACGGGCGGCGAGCAGCCGGTGCGCATCCCGACCGAGATCGAGACGCAGCTCATCATGCGCGTGGCCGACCGGATGCTGGGTGAGCTGCGGTACGGCCTCGCCGCGGTGACCGAGATCGCGCCTGTCCTGAAGTCGCTCGAGTTCAACCCGCAGTTCGTCCAGGTCGCCGCTGCGACCGACCTGTACATCGTCGCGACGTTCACGATCAAGATCGGGGAGTCGGCGGCGTCGGCGTCCGTCGCGCTTCCCGCGCCCGTCCTGGCGATGCGGACGTCCGACGCGAACGGCGCCGACGACCCGGCCGCGCGCGAGACACGCCACCAGGCGCGGCTCGCCATGGCCCACGCGGTCAGCGACGTGCCGGTCGAGGTCGTCGTGCGCTTCGTGCCGCGGTCGATGCCGACGGCCAGGCTGCTCGAGCTGCGTGAGGGCGACGTGATCCGCCTCAACCACCCGGTGGAGCGGCCGCTGGACGTCGTCTCGGCCGGTGTCGTCTGCGCCCGTGGCGTCGCGGGGGCCCAGGGCAGCCGCGCCGCCTGTCTCGTCACGAGCTCGGCCATCACGGCGTCGGTCAGCTCCTCCATCACCTCCTCGATCAGCTCCACCTCCTCCACCTCCTCCACCTCCTCCACCACGTCGTCGACCACCGCCTCGGTGGTCGGAGCGGTTCTGCCTGGAAGGGCCAGCGAATGACCACGATCACCTCCGTCGAGCAGGACGTCCTCGCCACCGCCCAGCGCGTCGCGGACCTGCTGCCCACCGCAACGCCCCTCACGGTGGGTGCGGTCGTCGGTCTCGCGGACGCCGCGGCGGCAGTCCCGCCGGACGCGGTGGCCATCCACGCCGAGGTGCTCGGTGAGCGCACCGGCACCGCCGTCGTCATCGTCGACAGCGCCCTCGCCTCGGCTCTCGCCGAGTCGCCGATGGGTCCGCTGCCGCTGGCCGACGCGCTGCGCCCGGCCCTCGAGGCGCTGCGCGGCGCCCTCGGTGTCGGGGCGCTCGGGCAGGTCACCGAGACCACGGCCGCCGGCACCGTCGCGCTGCTGCAGGGCCGCGACGCCGTCATCGTGCCGCTCAACGGCCCGAGCGGCGCGTCCGCGTGGCTCGCCGTCGCTGCGTCGGCACCGGCCGACGCCGCCGAGGCCGGCCCGCAGCAGCCGGTCTCCGGCGCGGGTCTCGACCTGCTGCAGGACGTCGTCATGGAGCTCAGCGCCGAGCTCGGTCGCACCACCATGACCGTTCGCGAGCTGCTGAGCCTCCAGCCCGGCGCGGTCGTCGAGCTGGACCGCTTGGCGGGCAGTCCGGCGGACCTGCTGGTCAACGGCCGGCTCATCGCGCGAGGTGAGGTCGTCGTCGTCGACGAGGACTACGCCCTGAAGATCACTGAGCTGGTGTCCAGCTCGCTGCCCGGCCGCGGCTGATGGAGCTGCTCGCCCTGCTCGCACGGGTCGTGCTGTCGCTCGTCGTCGTCCTCGTCCTGCTCTGGGTCGCTGCGCGCGCCCTGCGCAAGAACCAGCGGCGCACCATGCGCGGCATCGAGGTCGACGTGCTCGCCCGCCAGCCGCTGGCCCAGCGTTCGTCCCTGGCCGTGGTGCAGGTCGGCGACCGTGCGCTGGTGCTCGGCGTCACCGAGAGCCGGGTCGAGCTGCTCACCGAGACCTCGCTCGCGGCCCTCGTCACGTCGCCGGCCGCCGAGACCGGGCTGTCGCAGCGCGAGCTGACGCATGACGACCTGACGCAGGGCGGCGTGAGGCAGGGCGGCCCGAGCCACGGCGGCCTGGCCGGGTCGGCGCTGTCGCCGGCCACCTGGGCGAAGGCGCTCGAGGCCGTCCGCGAGATGACGGTGCGCCGGTGACCTCGAGGCCTCGAGCCGCTGCCGTCGCGCTGCTCGCGTCCCTGCTGTGCGCGCTCGGGCTCGCCCTGGCTGCGCCGGCGTCCGCGGCACCGCAGCCGCGGACCAGTGTCGCTGCGGTGTCGACACCGAAGCCACCGTCGCCGCCGACCAAGCCGTCGGCGCCGTCCGGTGGGGGAGTGAGCATCCAGATCGGCGGCACGGGCGCCGACGGCAACAAGCCGTCGAGCTCGATCGTCATCATCCTCGCCATCACGGCGCTGTCGGTGGCGCCGGCGCTGCTGCTCCTCACGACCAGCTTCACGAAGATCTTCGTCGTGCTGGGCATCACCCGCAACGCGCTGGGGCTGCAGACGACGCCCCCGACGCAGGTGCTAGCAGGCCTCGCGCTGTTCTTGACCCTCTTCGTCATGAGCCCGGTGCTGACGAAGGTCAACCACGACGGCATCCAGCCCTACCTCAAGGGCGACCTGACCCAGTCGCAGGCGTTCGAGGCCGGCAGCAAGCCGCTGAAGTCGTTCATGGTCACCAAGACCCGGCCCGAGGAGCTCGCCCTCATCACGAAGGCCGCCAAGCTGCCCAAGCCCAAGAACGCGGCGTCCGTGCCCCTGACGACCCTCATCCCGGCCTTCGTGCTGTCCGAGCTGCGCTCGGCGTTCGTCATCGGCTTCCTCGTGTTCGTGCCGTTCCTGATCATCGACCTCGTCGTGTCAGCGGCGCTGATGTCGATGGGCATGATGATGCTGCCGCCGGTCACGGTGTCGCTGCCCTTCAAGCTGCTGCTGTTCGTCCTCGTCGACGGCTGGGGTCTGATCGTCCAGTCCCTGGTCGCGAGCTACCGGTGACGCCATGAGGGACCAGACCGTCATCGAGATCGCGTTGCAGTCGATCCTGCTCGCCGCCAAGCTGGCCGCGCCGATCCTGCTCACCGCGTTGGCCGTCGGGTTCGGGATCTCGCTGTTCCAGTCGGTGACCCAGATCCAGGAGGCGACGCTCAGCTTCGTGCCGAAGGCGATCGCCATCGCCGTGGTCATCGTGATCAGCGGCAACTGGATGCTGCACGAGCTGGTGAGCTTCACCACCGACCTGTACGAACGCATCCCCGCGATCTTGCTGAACGGCTAGCCATGGCGCTCGACCTGCCGGCAGAGCTGCTGGTCACGGTGCTCCTCGCGGCGATGCGGGCGGGAGCGTGGCTGGCGATCGCGCCGCCGTTCTCCTCGCGGGCCATCCCGCGCACCGTGAAGGCGCTGCTGTCCGTGGCGATCGCCCTGCCCGTCGTCGCGGGGTCGCGCACCGCCGTGCCGTCGCTGGAGACGTCGGCGGTGGTGTCGGCGATGGTGCTGCAGCTGCTCGTCGGCGCGGCGCTGGGGTTCTTGTGCCTGCTCGTCTTCACCGCGGTGCAGGCGGCTGGCGACCTGATCGACGTGTTCGGCGGGTTCTCACTCGCCTTCGCCTTCGACCCGTTGATGCAGCAGGGGAACGCCGTCTTCGGCAAGCTCTTCCAGCTCCTGGCCACGACCTTGCTGATGGCGTCGGGTGCGTACCTGATCGTGCTGCAGGGCTTCCTGCGCAGCTACCAGGCCGTCCCCCTGGACGCCGGGCTCGACCTCGCGACCCTCACCAGGGTGCTGAGCAGCGGCCTCGGCCAGCTCATGCTCGCAGCGCTGCAGATCGCCGCACCGCTGCTCGCGATCCTCTTCCTCGCCGACGTCGCGCTGGGGCTGCTCACGCGCGTCGC
Source organism: uncultured Actinomycetota bacterium (assembly GCA_963816695.1). Taxonomy (GTDB): domain Bacteria; phylum Actinomycetota; class Actinomycetes; order Actinomycetales; family Angustibacteraceae; genus Angustibacter. Next base: position 95,013 of record CAWFLV010000001.1, on the reverse strand, counting down.
CCCGGCCCTCAACGCCTTCGCGCTCGGCTTCCCCTTCAAGATCCTGCTGACCCTGCTGCTGGTCGGGACGACGATCGCCGCGCTTCCTGAAATCGTCAGCCACCTCGCCGACACCACCGGCGCGACGCTCGTGCGGTTGCTCGGATGAGCGGTGAGAAGACCGAGAAGCCCACAGCCAAGCGCCTCAAGGAGGCGCGGCGCGAGGGCCAGGTGGCGCGCACGCCGGACATCGGTGCGTGGCTCGGCATGCTCGCCGCCACCTACCTGGTGCCCCGTGCGGCGTCGTCCGTCAGCGACGTCGTCGTCGGCCTGCTGCTGGGTGCGGGCTCGTCGATGTCCGACCCGGACCCCGACCGCGCCGTCGCGCTGCTGTCGAAGGGGCTGCGTGAGGGGGCGATGGCCTTGCTGCCGCTGGGGCTGGGGATCCTGCTCATCGGCGTCGCGGCGTCCGTCGCCCAGGGCGGGATGCACCCGGCGACCAAGAAGCTCAAGCCCAGCTTCAAGAGCCTGAACCTCGTCAAGGGCGTCAAGCGACTGGCCGGACCGATGACGTGGTGGGAGGCCGGCAAGATCCTCGCGAAGACGGCCGGCCTCGCGCTCGTCCTGTGGGCGGTCGTGCGCGGCGTCGTGCCACGGCTCACGGGAGCGACGAACGCACCGCTCGCCTCCACCCTGCAGGTGACGGCGGACGGCGTCCTCAGCCTCGTGCGGGCCAGCGTGCTCGTCGGTCTGGTGATGGCGGTGGCCGACTACCTGGTCAAGCGACGTCACGTGAACAAGCAGATCCGCATGTCGCGGCACGACGTCGTGCAGGAGCACAAGCAGTCCGAGGGTGACCCGCACGTGAAGGGTCACCGGCGCTCGCTGCAGCTCGCCATGAGCCGCAACCGGATGATGGCCGACGTCGCGTCCGCGGACGTCGTGCTGGTGAACCCCACGCACGTCGCCGTGGCCCTGCGGTACGAGCCGGGCCGCGGCGCGCCGCGTGTGGTGGCCAAGGGTGCAGGGGCGGTGGCCGCGGCGATCCGGGAGCGAGCCAGTCAGGCGCGTGTCCCGCTCGTGCAGGACATCCCGCTGGCGCGTGCGATCCACGGCTCGTGCGAGATCGGGCAGGAGGTCCCCGCCGAGCTGTACGCGGCGGTCGCCCAGGTGCTCGCGTTCGTCATGGGGTTGCGGGCTCGAGGAGTGGCGGCGGGATCACACGTGTCACCGAACCGTGGTGCCGGCGTGCCGGTCTCCTGACCGCGACCTGTGGACGGCCGACGGTTTTCCTCCACAGGTCTCGAACCTTGACGGTTGTCCACAGATCGGTTGCGGGACAGTCGCTGTGTCGGTGGCCGCGGCTAGGGTTGACGCATGACGTTTCGGGTGGACGACGAGGGCGGCGGCGGCGCGGACGCGCTGGACGCCGCGCTGGCGTTGGTCACCCAGGGACTGGCCCGGCTGGCCGATCTCGAGCTGTGGCAGCTCTCGGAGGCCCAGCTGCGCCAGGCCGCGGCCGGCCTGGACCGCGCCGGCCTGCTCAGCGCGGCCCAGCAGGTCCGGCTGCTCGGCGAGGTCGACGCGCGGGGGCTGCCGGGCCAGGACGGCACCGGCTCCCCGGCCGGGTGGCTGCGCTCGGTGGTGCCGACGATGCGCCCGGCCGAAGCCGCGGGCTGGGTAAGCGGGCCGAGCGGCTCTACCGCTCGACGTTGGCGCCCGACCTCGGCCCGACCCGGGAGGGGCTGGAGGCCGGGCGGGTGCGCCCGGACCAGGAACGCGTCATCAGCCAGACCATCGAACAGCTCTCCCCACCGACCGTGCCGGTCGACGGCCCGCACGCCATCGACCCCCAGGACGTGGCGAGGGCGCAGACCACCCTGGTGGAAGAAGCGGCCCGGTTCGCGGCGACCGACCTGGCCAAGCTCGCCGTCGCGGTCCGCCACCACCTCGACCCCGCCGCCGACGACCGCCTCGCCAAAGACGAAGCTCACCAGCAGCGCCAGCGCACCCTGACCGTGGCCACCGAGGCCTCCGGCATGGTCTTCCTGCACGGCTCGCTGACCCCGGAGTGCGGGGCCGCGCTGCGCACCGCCATCGACGCCTGGTCCGCCCCCCAACCCGCCGCCGACGGCACCCCCGACCCCCGCACCGGTGGCCAACGCCGCCACGACGCCCTGCACCACCTCGCCGACACCACCCTCGCCAACGGCGAGGTCCCCACCACCCACGGCTCCCCAGCCAAGATCATCGTCCGCGTCGACCTCGAGACCCTGGCCACCGCCCTGAGCGCGCCGGGTCCAGCAGGTCCAGCAGGCGATGCGGGCGATCCGACGGCGAGTGCACGCGCTGCGGGCGGGCCGGAGGCTGCCCGGCAGCCGACGTCAGGCGAGCCCTGGCGAGCAGTCGGCCGAGGGCAGCCTCCGACCCGCCACCCCAGCCCACCAGAACTGTCGGACGGCACCCCCCTCTCCCGTCAGACGCTGGCCCGCCTCGCCTGCACCGCCGACCTCGTCCCGATCCTGATCGACGAGCTCGGCAACCCCCTGGACGTCGGGCGCACCCACCGCCTGTTCACCCCCAAACAACACACCGCCCTGACCGAACGCGACCGCCACTGCACCTGGCCCGGCTGCACCGCCCCCGCCGCCTGGACCGACGCCCACCACCTGACCCCCTGGCAGCACGGCGGACGCACCGACCTGACCAACGCCGCCCTCCTCTGCGGACGCCACCACCGCCACGTCCACGCCACCGGCACCACCGGACGCGTCATCGACGGCCGCGTCGTCTGGGACACCACCCCGAGCAGCCGTCACGCGGGGGAGCCCACCGCCGGCGAGCGAGTCGGCCACCCAAGCCAGCCATCACCAGCCACCCCACCGGTCATCGACCACCTGCTCCGCCGCTGGACGAGCCGACGTCACCTCACCCGAAGACGCGAGTGACACCGCTCGGCCCGCCGCGAGCTCGGCTAAAGGTCCTTCGACCCGCTGCCGAGGCTCACAACGGACCGGCCGACGGCCGGTTCGCTTCACTGCCAGGAAGGCACCGCTGCGGCCACGGATCGGCCACGCTCTCGATTGGCCTGTCAGTGACCTCTCGCGCGACCTCTCGTGCCAGCCAGCTCGCTCTGCCGATCGGCGTCGTGGGCGTCGTCCTGCTCCTCGTCGTGCCGTTGCCCGCAGCGTTCCTCGACCTGCTGATCGCCTTCAACATCACCGCGGCCATCGCCGTGCTGCTCGTCTCGGTCTACATCAAGCGGCCGCTCGACTTCGCCGTGTTCCCCTCGCTGATCCTCGTGCTGACGCTGCTGCGGTTGTCCCTGAACGTCTCGGCGACCCGCCTGGTGCTGCGCGACGGATACGCCGGCAAGGTCATCGACTCCTTCGGCCACTTCGTCGTCGGCGGCTCGCTGGTGATCGGCCTGGTCATCTTCCTGATCCTCGTGGTGATCCAGTTCGCCGTCATCACCAACGGTGCCGGCCGGGTGGCCGAGGTGGGCGCGCGGTTCACGCTCGACGCCATGCCCGGTAAGCAGATGGCCATCGACGCCGACCTGAACGCCGGGCTGATCGACGAGGACCAGGCTCGTCAGCGGCGAGCGGACGTCGCCGCTGAGGCCGACTTCTACGGCGCCATGGATGGTGGCTCGAAGTTCGTGAAGGGCGACGCCGTCGCCGCCATCGTCATCACGCTGATCAACCTCATCGGCGGCTTCGCGATCGGCATGCTGCAGCGCGGCCTGTCGCCCACGGAGGCGTTGCAGACCTACAGCCTCCTGACCATCGGCGACGGACTGGTGTCGCAGATCCCGGCGCTGCTGCTGTCGGTCGCCACCGGCCTCATCGTCACGCGCTCGACGACGCACGGGGACATGGGCTCGGACACCGCGGAGCAGATCGGCGGTCAGCCCCGCGCGCTCTACATCGCGGGGGCGGCCGCGATCGGGATCGGGCTGCTGCCCGGCATCCCCAAGCTGCCGTTCATCGTCATCGGCGCCGCGGTGCTGCTCGTGGCCCAGCGCACGTCGGCGAGTGCCGCCAAGGCGGCCGAGGCGCAGGAGTCCGTCGTGTCCGCCGAGCCGGCGCGCGAGGACACACCGGACGCGCTCATGGCCGAGATGCGGGTCGACCCGCTGGAGATCGTGCTGTCTCCCGACCTCGTCGACCTGGTCGACAGCGGAGTCGGCGGCGACCTGCTCGACCGGGTGCGGGCACTGCGCCGCAAGCTCGCCATGCAGCTCGGGCTCGTGATGCCGCCGGTGCGCACGCGCGACAGCCTGGACCTGCCGCAGTCCGGCTACTCGATCCGGATCAGCGGCGTCGAGGTCGGTTCCGGCGAGGCGCCACCCGGGCACGTGCTCGCCATCGGCGACACCCTGGACGCTGTGCCGGGCCGCGTCACGACCGAGCCGGTGTTCGGCCTGGCGGGCAAGTGGGTGCCGGTCGAGGCGCGCCAGCAGGCCGAGCTGTACGGCGCGTCCGTGGTCGACCGCTCCAGCGTCCTCATCACCCACCTCGCCGAGATCGTGCAGACCCACGCCGCGCGCCTGCTGGGCCGCGAGGACGTCCGGGCGCTGGTCGAGTCGGTGCGACGAACCCACCCGGTCGTGGTCGAGGAGCTCACCCCCGCCCTGCTGACCACCGGGGAGGTGCAGCGCGTGCTGCAGGGCCTGCTCGCCGAAGGCATCTCCATCCGCGACCTGGTGCGCGTCTTCGAGGCGCTGTCGCAGCGCGCCAAGGCCGGTGCCGACGTCGACGGCCTGGTCGAGGCGGCGCGCCTCGCGCTCGGGCCCGCGGTCTGCGACACCTGGGCCCGCGACGGCGTGCTGCAGGTGCTGACCCTGGAGCCCATGCTCGAGCAGCAGCTCGTCGAGGCCGTGCGGCCGGGGGAGTCCGGCGGCGTCATCGCCGTGGCCGGCGCCGCCGTCGAGCGGCTGGTCGACTCGACGGCGCAGGCGCTGCTGGCCGCCGAGCAGGACGGCCGCGCGCCGGTGCTCGTGTGCCCGGCGGCCGTCCGCGCGCCGCTGCGTCGGCTGCTCGCACCCCACGTGCCTCGGCTGCCCGTGCTGTCGTACGCCGAGATCGATCCGACCCTGCGCATCGAGACGACGGGAGTGGTGAGCGGTGCCACAGCGATTGCTGCTTGAGGGACCAGACATCGACGAGCTCCTCGAGCGGGTGCGTGTCGAGCACGGGCCCGACGCCCGCATCGTGCACGCCGAGCAGAAGCTCGTCGGTGGCGTCGCGGGGTTCTTCGCCAGGCGGCGGTTCGAGGTCGCGGTGGCCGTCGACGAGGACACCGCCCGGGTGGCTTCCGTTCCCGCCGCGCCGGCGTCGATCGAGGACCTGCTCGCCCTCGCCGACGCCCAGGACGGCTCCGAGCCTCGCCCGGTGCCCGAGCCGGCCGCACCCTCGACCGCGGTGCAGCGTGCGCCCGGTCGCAAGGTCTCGACCGAGACGGCGTCCTTCGACCACTTCGTGCGCGACCTCATCTCGCGCGCCGAGGGCGGTCCGCTGCACGCCCCGCCGACCGCGGCGCAGGTCGAGGTCCCCGACGCGTTCGCCCCCGACGCGTTCGTCCCCGACACGTTCGTCCCGGCCACGCTGCGGGTCGAGCCGCCGGTCGAGCAGCCGGTCGAGCAGCCAGCGCAGGCGTGCCAGGACGACGCACCTGACGTCGCGCCCGCCGCCCGCCGCGACGACGCTCGACTGGCGCTGCTGGACACGCTCGCGGCCGCTGCCGTGCAGCCGCCGCGACGACTCGCCGGCACTCAGGTCGTCGTCGGGCCCGCGGAGCAGGCACGCGCCGTGGCGCGGGCCTGGCTGGAGGCCTGCGGCGAGGACGACGCCGCGCTGGTCGACGTCTCCGCCGCCCGGACCCTGCTGAGCGAGGCCTCCGCGCGGCACGACGTGATCGTGGTCGTGGAGACGGACGGGCGCACCGCGCAGGCGCGTCGCGCCGGCCGCGTCGTCGCCGAGCTCCGGGCCCTCGCCGTCACCGCCGTCACCGCCGTCACCGCCGTCGTCGACGCGCGGTGGGACGTCGCGACGACGCGGGCCTGGCTGGCCGCCCTGGCCGAGCAGGGCCAGCCGGCCGACCACCTCGCTGCGCACGGCCTCGACGACGCCGCCCAGCCGCTGCGGCTGCTCGACCTCGGGGTCCAGGTCACCTGGCTGGACGCTCGTCCGGCGACGCTCGGCGCGTGGGCCGCGCCGTGCCTGGACCGCCTGTAGCCGGTCGGGCACCTATGCTGGCCGGATGCTCGTACTGACGCGCAGGATCGGCGAGAGCCTCGTCATCGGGGACGACGTGGTGATCCGCGTGCTCGACGTGAAGGGCGACGTCGTCCGGATCGGCGTCGACGCCCCTCGGCACGTCCAGATCCACCGCCAGGAGGTCTACGAGGCCGTCATGGCGGCCAACCAGGCCGCCGCCGCGAGCAGCGACGAGGGCCTGGGGGCGCTCGAGGACGCCGTCCGCAGGCGCCGCCCGGCCGGCGGATCCTGACCCTGCGTCGACCGAACCGGGCCGGGTACGCCGACCAGGTGTCGGCCACGACCGCGGTCTCAAGATCGGCTGGAGCGTTGCCGATGCTGCGTCCGTGACGATGAGCGCTGGTGTGAGTCTGACGGGGGTACCCACAGCAGGACGCGCCTCCCTGGCCAGGCAGCCCATCGTGGACCGTACCGGCCAGCTGTACGGGTACGAGCTGCTGTTCCGGGGGCGGATGCCGCAGACCGGCTTCGACGGCGACCGCGCCACCGCCGAGGTGCTCGTCGCCGCGGCGTGCGACCTGGGGTGGCAGCGCCTCGGCGGTGGGCACCCGCTGTTCCTCAACGTCGACACCGGGCTGCTGCTCGGCGCCCTGATCGACCTGGCGCCGCCCGAGCACACGGTCATCGAGGTGGTCGAGGGCGTGGACGTCGACGGCGCGGTGATCGACCGCGTGGCGCAGCTGCGCGAGGCCGGCTTCCGCATCGCGCTCGACGACTTCGTGCCCGGGACGGCAGCCGAGGCGCTCATCTCACTCGCGGACGTGGCCAAGATCGACGTGCTCGTCACACCGGCCGAGCAGTGGCCGCTCCTGGTGGAGCGCCTGCACGAGCAGGGTCTGGCCGCGGTCGCCGAGAAGGTCGAGGACCAGCACGTCCACGAGCTGGCGATGGCCGCCGGCTTCGACCTGTTCCAGGGCTACTGGTACGCCCGTCCGACCGACCAGCCCTCGCTGTCGCTCTCGCCCCGGCACGCGGTGTGCCTGCGGCTGCTCAGCGCGCTGGCCGAGGACGAGACCAACATGGGCCAGATCGAGGAGCTCGTCAGCTCCGACGCGGTCCTGACCGTCCGCACGCTGCGGATGGCCAACAGCGCGGCCGCCGGTACCGGTCGCGCCATCAGCTCGCTGCAGCAGGCCCTGGTGCTCGTGGGCCCGTCGACGCTGTCGGGCTGGATCGCCCTGATGCTCGTCGCCGCCGAGGACCCGCCGGAGGTCGTGACCTCCATCGAGGTCCTCGTCCGCGCGCGCGCCTGCCAGCTCGTCAGCAAGAGCCGCCACGGCGGGTCGGGCGGCGAGGCGTTCCTCGCCGGGCTGGTGACGGCGTTGGCCGAGTCCACGGGCATCCCGTCCGGCCAGATGCTCGACACCGTGGGCGCCAGCAACGAGATCCGGGCCGCCGTCCTCGAGGGGCGCGGCGACCTCGGCAGCGTGGTCCGCGACGTCGACCTGCACGTGTCCGGCTTCGACCTCGACGCCGGCCTCGAGGTCCAGATGGCGCACCTGGCCGCCGTCGTGTGGGGCCACGAGCTGCTCACGATGGGCTGAGTCGCCCTCCGAGCGCCTTGGTTTGGCCGTCTCGCCGTGCGGCCGTGCCGCCTCGGCTGCTCCGCTCAGAAGCGGAACGGCCGCGGGGGAGCGGCGAGCGTCGCGCGCGGGCACGCGTCCAGCGTGAGGCCGCCGAACTCGAGGGCCGAGTCGGTGAGGCTGTGCACGGTCCACCCGTGCTCGACGCCGAAGCGGGTCACGGTGACGCGGTAGATGGTGATCTCGTACTTGGTGGGGGTGCCGTACGCCACCTGGATGGTGCCGATGAGCTCGGCGCCGGACGGGTTGTTGTACCCGTGCCACGGGCGGTCGTACAGGCTCCACAGCTGCGGCTCGGACTGCCACACGCCGCCGTTCTGGACGTCGCGCAGGGCCAGCTCGACGAGGACGGCGCGAGCGGCCTCCTCGGGGACGATCGCGGCAGGACGGATGACCTCGGAGACGACGCCCTCGTCGTACGCCTCCGCCATCAGCAGCTCGCTCTTCTCCACGGTGTGTCCTTCGCTCGTTCTGGCACTCTCACGTGGACCATCGGCACGTCCTCGCGTCCTCTAGAGCCGAACGGGCGAACATTTCGTGCCCCGCCAGGGCTGGTGCCGTTGAGGCCGGTGAGGCAGAATGTGCGCCAGTGCGCCTGCCGCACCGTACGCCAGCAGCACGTGGTGAGACCGAGCTCCGTAGCCCGAGGTCGTTGGGGAAGACGTCCCTCGAGGCCAACAGGAGGTCGTGATGTCTGCCGCGATGACGCGTGGTGTCGTTTTCGTGCACTCCGCGCCCCCCGCGCTGTGCCCGCACGTGGAGTGGGCCGTGGGCGGCGTGCTCGACCAGCAGGTCACCTTCGAGTGGACCGGCCAGCCTGCCGAGCCCGGCACCTGGCGCACCGAGCTGTCCTGGCAGGGGCGCGCCGGCACCGGCGCGCGACTGACGTCGGCGCTGCGTGGCTGGGCCAAGCTGCGCTTCGAGGTCACCGAGGAGCCCAGCGCCGGTGCGGACGGCGCGCGCTGGAGCCACACGCCGCGGCTCGGCGTCCACCACGCGGTGGTCGGCGTGCACGGCGACGTGCTCGTCGGCGAGGACCGGCTGCGCACCGCCGTGCGCGCTTCGGGTGGCGACCCGGCCATGCTGCTCGCCGAGCTCGACGGCGTGCTCGGCCGCGACTGGGACGAGGAGCTCGAGCCGTTCCGGTACGCCGGCGACGGCGCAACGGTGCGCTGGCTGCACCGCGTCGGCTGAGCCACCGCGCTCAGCCGAGCGGCACTGCCACCGCGGGTCAGCCCACGGGGGCGGTGGGGCTCTGACCGTCGTTCGCGAGCACCTGGTGCTGGACGTTGAGGCCGACCAGGATGATGACCGCACCCACGAGCACCATGGCCGCCGCGACCATGAAGGCACGGGTCGCGCCGTGGGTCTGGGCGACCAGCGCGATGTGCTCCTGCGCGGCCTTCAGCTGCTCAGCGGACGGCGCCGACCCACCGGCCGCCGCCTTGGCCTGCACCGCGGCCGCGAGCTCGCGGCCCTTGTCGGTGGCAGCGGAGACCGCGACCGTGGACAGGGTGGCCAGGCCCAGCGAACCGCCGACCTGCTGCATGGTGTTGAGCACCGCCGAGCCGACGCCGGAGTCCTCGCGGGCCACGCCGCTCACCGCGGTGAGCGTCAGCGGCACGAAGACCAGGCCGAGCCCGAACGAGAGCAGCATGATCCACGGCAGCAGGCCGGTGAGGTAGGTCGAGTCGACCTTCAGGGTCGACATGCCGAGCATGCCCCCGGCGGCGAGCACGCCACCGGCGCCGGAGATCCAGCGCGGGGTCGACCCGCGACACGAGCGTCGAGGCCACCTGCGCCGCCACGACGATGCCCACGCTGAAGGGCAGGAACGAGAACCCGGCCTTCAGCGAGCTGTAGCCGAGGACCTGCTGGATGTACAGGCCGAGGAAGTAGAACATCGCGAACATCGCCGCGCCCACGATGAGCATCACCAGGAAGCTGACGGCGCGGGTGCGGTCGGCGAGGATCCGGAACGGCATCAGGGCGTGCCGGGACCGGGCCTCGATCGACAGGAACACCCCGATGAGCACCGGCCCGACGACGATCGTGGTCAGCGTCGTGGCGTTGCCCCACGAGGTGGTCGCCGCGTGGGTGAGGCCGTAGACGAGCGAGACGAGACCGCCGGTCGCGGTGAGCGCGCCGGGCAGGTCGAAGCCGCCCTGCTCGCGCGCCGACTCACCGAGGAAGCGCGGGGCCAGAACGAGCACTCGGCCACGTCCACGGTGCCTCCTGCGACGGTGATGGAACGAAACCGTTTCGTTCCATCGGGAGACTACGCGCGGGAGCGCTCGTGATCAGCGCGGGGGGCCCGCCCCGTCGTCGTGCCCGCTCTCGCGAGCGGGCGGTCACAGCGGGATGTTGCCGTGGTCGCCGCGCACCGAGGGTGCCGCCGCGATGGCCCGGGCGAGCGCGCCACGGGTGACCGCCGGCTCGACGACCTCGTCGATGACGCCGATCTCGACGGCGCGCGGCAGGCCGCCCGCGAGCTGCTCGTGCTCGGCAGCCAGATCGGCCTCGACGTCGGCGCGCGCGTCGTCGGGCACCTCAGAGAGCTTGCGGCGGTGCAGGATGCGCACCGCGGCGACGGCGCCCATGACGGCCAGCTCCGCGCCCGGCCAGGCGAAGACGCGCGTGGCTCCGAGCGAGCGGGAGTTCATGGCGATGTAGGCGCCGCCGTAGGCCTTGCGCGTCACCAGGGTCACGCGGGGCACGATGGCCTCGGCGAACGCGTGCAGCAGCTTGGCGCCACGGCGGACGACGCCGTCCCACTCCTGCCCGACGCCGGGCAGGTACCCCGGCACGTCCACGACGACCACCAGCGGCACCCCGAAGGCGTCGCACATGCGCACGAAACGCGCGGCCTTCTCCGCCGAGGAGGAGTCCAGGCAGCCGCCGAGACGCATCGGGTTGTTGGCGACGACCCCGACCGTGCGTCCGCCCAGGCGGCCCAGGGTCGTGGTGATGTTGGGCGACCACCGGGGGAACAGCTCGATCGAGGTCTCGGGGTCGTCGAGGAGGTTCTCCACCAGGGGGTGCACGTCGTACGCGCGCTTGCGCGACTCCGGCAGCAGCCCGGCGAGGTCGCGCTCCTGCACGGCGGCGAGATCCAGCTCGCCCTGGTTGCCGAGCAGGGACGTCAGCAGCTGGGCGCGGGCGAAGGCCTCCTCGGTGGTCTCGGTGACCACGTGGACGACGCCCGAGCGGCGGCCGTGCGGCTCGGGGCCGCCGAGGCGCAGCGCGTCGACGTTCTCACCGGTCACCGACCGCACGACGTCCGGACCGGTGACGAACACGCGCCCGTCCGGCCCGAGCACGACGACGTCGGTGAGCGCCGGCCCGTAGGCCGCGCCGCCCGCGGCCGCCCCGATCACGACCGAGATCTGCGGGACCTTGCCGGAGGCGCGGGTCATCATGGCGAACACCTCGCCGACGGCGTGCAGCGAGACGACGCCCTCGCGCAGCCGCGCGCCGCCGGAGTGCCAGAGGCCGACGACGGGGACGCCGTCGGCCAGGGCGCGCTCGTAGGCGACCAGGATCACCTTGCAGCCCGCCTCGCCCATGGCGCCGCCCTGGATCGTGGCGTCGCTGGCGAAGGCCACGGCCGGCGTCCCGTCGACGGTGCCGCGCGCGGCGAGCATGCCGCTGTCGTCGCGCTCGGTGAGCAGCTCGACGCTGCCGTCGTCGAAGAAGATGCCCAGCCGCAGCTCGGGGTCGCGCGGGTCGACCTCGACCTGCAGGGAGTCGGTGGACTGGGTGGCCGTCATGAGGCGCTCCGGATGGCCAGGGCGACGTTGTGACCGCCGAACCCGAACGAGTTGTTGAGCGCGACCAGGTCGCCGTCGCGCAGCGGTCGCGGCTTGTCGACGACGACGTCGAGGTCGACGTCGGGGTCGAGGTTGTCGACGTTGATCGTCGGCGGGGCCAGGTGGTGGTGCACAGCGAGGATCGTGAAGATGCCCTCGACGGCGCCGGCGGCCCCGAGCAGGTGCCCGGTCATCGACTTGGTGGCCGAGACCGCGACGGCGTCGGTGGCGTCGCCGAGCGCGGCCCGGATCGACGCCGCCTCCGCGGTGTCACCGACCGGTGTGGACGTGGCGTGGGCGTTGAGGTGCACGACGTCCGCGGGCACGGCGCCGGCGGCCTCGAGCGCCATCTTCATCGCGCGCGCTGCACCGCCGCCGACGGGGTCGGGTGCGGCGATGTGGTAGGCGTCGCTGGTCAGCCCCGCACCGGCGATCTCGGCGTACACGCGCGCGCCACGGGCTCGGGCGTGCTCCTCGGACTCCAGGACGACGATGCCGGCGCCCTCGCCCAGCACGAAGCCGTCCCGCGCGCTGTCGTACGGACGGCTGGCGAGCTCGGGCTCGTCGTTGCGCGTCGACAGCGCCTGCATCGCGGCGAAGCCGGCGATCGGCAGGGCGTGGATCGCGGCCTCGGTGCCGCCGGCGACGACGACGTCGGCGCGACCGGAGCGGATCATGTCGGCGGCGTAGCCGATGGCCTCGGCGCCGGACGCGCACGCGCTGACCGGCGTGTGGACGCCGGCCCGGGCGCCGAGCTCGAGGCTCACCGCGGCGGCAGGGCCGTTCGGCATGAGCATGGGCACCGTCAGCGGGAAGACGCGACGAGGGCCCTTCTCCTTCAACGTGTCGTAGGAGCTCAGCAGCGTCCAGACGCCGCCGATGCCGCTGGCGACGACGACGCCGAGGCGCTCGCCGTCGATCTCGGGCGTGCCGGCGTCCGCCCAGGCCTCGCGGGCCGCGACCAGCGCGTACTGGCCCGCGGGGTCCAGCCGTCGGGTCTCGACCTTGGCGAGCTGCTCGGAAGGGTGCACGGCCACCGAGGCCGCGAACGTCACGGGCAGCTGCAGCTCGCTGACCCAGTCGTGGGTGAGCGTGCGAGCGCCGGACGTGCCGTCGAGGGCCGCCTGCCAGGTGCTGGCGACGTCACCCCCGAGGGGAGTGGTGGCGCCGAGTCCGGTGACGACGACGCGACGGTTCTGGCTCGTGGCCATGCCTGGGTCAGCTCCTAGGACGTCGGAAGGCAGGGGGTGGGTCGGGTGGGTGGGTGGCACTGGGTGGGGCCGGGTGGGAGAGCGGGCCGTGGAGCGCCCGGGGACGGTGCCGGAGGAGACCGGGACACCGTCCCCGGACAGCTCGGGGAAGCCCGCTCAGCCCTGGGCCTGCTGGATGTAGTTGACGGCGTCGCGCACGGTGGAGAGGTTCTTGACGTCGTCGTCGGGGATGCGAACGCCGAACTTCTCCTCGGCGTTGACGACGATCGTCATCATCGACAGCGAGTCGATGTCGAGGTCGTCGGTGAAGTTCTTGTCCATCTCGACGGAGTCGACGGGCAGACCGGTCTCCTCGTTGACGATCTCGGCAAGACCGCTGAGGATCTCCTGCTCGCTGTTGGCCATGCGTGGCGCTCCTTGTGTGTGGCTGCTGGTTGGTGGTGCTGGTGCCCGAGGGTCCCGTCGGGCGGCGGGGAACCGTGAGCCCTAGGGCAGGGTGACGACCTGGGCGGCGTAGGACAGCCCGGCGCCGAAGCCGATGAGCAGGGCCAGGCCGCCGTGCGGTGCCTCGCCCTCGCGCAGCATGCGCTCCATGGCGAGCGGGATCGAGGCCGCCGAGGTGTTGCCGGTCTCGGCGATGTCGCGCGCCACCGGGATGTGGCTGGGCAGGCCGAGCGCCTTGATCATCGAGTCGATGATGCGCATGTTGGCCTGGTGGGGGATGAACGCGTCGAGCTGGTCGGCGCTGATGCCGGCCTTGTCGAGGGCCTGCTGGGCGACCGGCGCCATCTGCCACACGGCCCAGCGGAACACCGTCTGACCGGCCATGGTGATGTGCGGCCAGTCGGTCTGGTGGTCGCGGACGGTCAGCCAGCTCTCGCGCTGGCGGATGACGTCCCACTGCTCGCCGTCCGAACCCCACACCGTGGGGCCGATGCCGGGGGTGTCGGAGGGGCCGATCACCACCGCGCCGGCGCCGTCGCCGAACAGGAAGGCGGTGCCGCGGTCGTCGAGGTCGGTGAAGTCCGACAGCTTCTCGACGCCCACGACGAGCACGTACTCGGCGCTGCCGCCGCGCACCATGTCGCCCGCGAGGGCCACGCCGTGGCAGAAGCCGGCGCACGCGGCGCTGATGTCCATCGCGGCGGCGGGTGTCGCGCCCAGCCGGTGCGTGAGCAGCGAGGCCGCGGACGGCGTCTGGAACGGGTGGGTGACGGTGGCCACGAGCACCGCGCCGAGGCGCGAGGGGTCGATACCGGCGGCGTCCAGCGCCTGCCGGGCGGCCGCCTCGGACATGTCGACGACGCTCTCGTCCGGCGCGGCCCAGCGGCGGGTCACGATGCCGGACCGCTCGCGGATCCACTGGTCGCTGGAGTCGATCCGCTCGACGAGCTCGGAGTTGGGGACGACGCGTTCGGGGCGGTAGCCGCCCACGCCGTGGATGCGGGCCTGCGGGGCGCCGCTCGGCGGCGAGATCTGGACGCCGGACGTCATGCGGGTACCTCCTGCGGGTGGAGCCGGACGATGGGCTGACCGGGCGAGACGGGGTCGCCGTCCTCGACGAGCCACTCGACGACCCGCCCACCGTGCGGGGCCACGACGTCGTAGGTGTCGCGCAGGGTCGCGACGGTCGCGACCTTCTGGCCGTTGTCGACGCTGGAGCCGGTGTCGAGCGCCGTGACGTGCACCGTGCCCTTGACGGGCGCGACGACGAGGCGCCAGGTCGGGTGCTGCGACAGGCCGCTCTCCTGGCCGTGCCGGGCGACCATGTCGCGCGCGGCGTCCAGGTCGTCGGGGGTCTTCAGCGCCAGGGTCTCGACGCCCGGCAGCGCGCGCTTGACCAGGCCGGTGAGCGCTCCCGCCGGCGGGATCTCGATGACGCCCGTGACGCCCAGGTCGCGCATGGCGTCCATGCACAGGTCCCAGCGCACCGGGTTGCTCACCTGGCGCACCAGCCGGCCCAGCACCTCTCGCCCGTCGTGCACCACGTGGCCGTCGGCGTTCGACAGCAGCCGGGTGCGGGGGTCGTGGGTGGTCATGGCCCGGGCGTACCCCGCGAGGACGTCGACCGCGGGGCGCATGTGCTCGGTGTGGAACGCCCCGGCGACCTGCAGCGGCATGAGCCGCGCCTTGGCGGGCGGGTCGTCCTTGAGCGCCGCGAGCTGCTCCAGCGTGCCCGCCGCCACGACCTGCCCGGCTCCGTTGGCGTTGGCGGGGGTGAGACCGTGCCGGGCGAGTGCGGCGGCCACGTCGTCCGGGTCGCCGCCGAGGACGGCGGTCATGCCCGTCGGCGTGACGGCGCTCGCGGCCGCCATCGCCTTGCCGCGCTCGCGGACGAAGACCATGGCCTGCTCGGCGGACAGCACACCGGCGCCGGCCGCTGCGGTGATCTCGCCGACGCTGTGCCCGGCGCCGGCGGCGACCTGGCGGAACGCCTCGGCGGGGTGGGGGAAGACCGCCAGCAGCGACACCATGCCGCTGGCCACGATGAGCGGCTGGGCGACCGCGGTGTCGCGGATCGTCTCGGCGTCGGACTCGGTGCCGTGCGCCACGAGGTCGATGCCCGCGACGGCCGACAGCCAGCGCAGGCGCTCCTCGAAGCCGGGCACCTCCAGCCAGGGCTGGAGGAAGCCGGGGGTCTGTGAGCCCTGTCCGGGGCAGGCGATGACGAGCACGTTCCTACCCTCGCCGCTCGTGCGGCCCCCCGGGGCTGCCGACGCGGACCAACCTTGAGCCCCGAAGTTGGAGGTTTCCTACAAAGAGCTGGATGTCGGCGCCGTGCCCGCCGTGGCCGACGGGGCGCCCGGTGGCGTCGCGGCGAGCGAGCGACGGGGGGCCTGGGAGAGCCGCCCGAGGGCCAGGGCGACGCGCACGACGTGCGCGTCGCGCGGCTGCATGACGTCGTACCCGCACGTCTCGGCCGCGCGGCGCAGCCGGTAGCGCACCGTGTTGGGGTGGACGAACAGGATGCGCGCGGACGCCTCGAGCGAGCCGCCGGTCTCCAGGTACGTCGTGACGGTGTCGAGCAGGCTGCCGCGCGCGTCCTGCAGCGGACGGTGCACCCGGTCGACCAGCGCGCGGCGCGCGGGGGTGTCACCGGCGAGCACCCGCTCGGGCAGCAGGTCGTCGGCGTGCACCGGACGCGGAGCCTCCGGCCAGGCGCGCGCAGCGACCAGGCCGGCGAGAGCCGCTCGCGCCGAGCGGCCGGCGGCGAACAGGTGGGGCACCGGGGGACCGACGACGACCGGGCCCGGCGCGAAGCAGCGGTCGAGCCCGGCGGCGGTGCGCAGCGCGTCCTGCACCCCACCGAGGACGGCGACGAGGCGGCCTCCCTGCACCGCCGCCAGCGCGTCGACGTCCAGCCTGCGTGCTTGCTGGCGCAACGACTCCACGACCTCGGCGGCCGCACCCCCGGACGCCTGGCCGGCCACGACCACCACGTCGGTCTGGGCGTCCCAGCCGAGCGCCGCCGCGCGTGACTGCAGGGCGTCGTCCGCCTCGCCGCGCAGCACCGCGTCGACCACGAGGGACTCCAGGCGGGCGTCCCAGGCGCCGCGTGACTCCGCAGCCTGGGCGTACACCTCCGCCGCGGCGAACGCGACCTCGCGCGAGTAGCGCAGCACGGCCTCGCGCAGCGCCTGCTCGTCGCCGGGAGCTGCCAGCTCGTCGACCTGGTCCTCGACCACGTCGACGACGGTGCGCACGAGGTCGAGCGTCTGGCGCAGGTTCACCGAGCGGGTGAGCTCGCGCGGCGCCGTCCCGAAGACGTCGGCCGTGATCTCGAGGATCCCGCTCGGGTTGCGGAACCACGCGAGGAAGGCGCCGATGCCGGCCTGCGCGACCAGACCCACCCAGGAGCGGTCCTGCGCGGACAGCGCGCGGTACCACGGCAGCGTGGCCTCCATGCGAGCGGTCGCGAGCCGGGCGAGGTCGGGCATCCCCTGCTCGATCCGGCGGCGCGTGCGGGCGCTCGCCGTTCGCGTCGCGGGGGTCACCACGTCGTTCACTCTACTGTGACCTTTGTCGCTGCGGCACAATCGCCGCCGGCGGGCGTCACGGACCCCGCGAGCACCGACCACCCCGGCGCCGGGCTGCCTTCCTCGCGTCCCTGGGTTATCGTCAAGGAGCGGGTCGGCGCGCTGGAGGCGCAGGGTGGGTCCGCGTGAGGCTCGCAGGGAGGCACCGTGGGACTGCTCGACCGACTCCGACGACGGCTGCGCACGGTGGCTCCGCCGGTCGTGCGCGAAACGGTGCAGACCGTCAAGCGGCGCCGCCGGGTGGGTCCGGGCTCGGACCAGGTCGCCCTGCGCGCCCGGCTGCACGACGACCCCAACGACGCCGAGGCGTTCGCCGCGCTCGCCGAGATCGTGCGCCGGCAGGCCGCAGAGGGGCACGAGGACGCCGAGCGCCGCCCCCGCGCCGTCGCCGACGCCGAGTGGGCCCTCGCCGAGGAGCTCGCGCACAGCTCGCGGGCCTGGTACCCGCTCATCGAGCTCGGCCGGCTCTCGCTGCACGAGGACCTCGAGGGCGCGCAGCGCCGGCTCGGCATCGCCGTCGAGCGCGAGCCCACCGGCCGCGCGCTGGCCGAGAGCCTGGCCATGCTGCGTCGCGAGGGCATGCCCGAGGTCGCGCTCTCACTGGGCGTCGGCCACTGGCGGCCCCGCGAGCACGTGCCCGCCGCCGGCCGTGAGCTCGTGCAGGCTGCGGCCGAGGCCGGGCGCTTCGCCGAGGCGCGCCGCCACCTCGACGCCCTGGCCGAGCGCCCGGACGCCGACGTCATCGACCTGCGCGACCAGCTCGACGCGCTCGCGGCTCGCCGCAAGGCCACGCCCTCGGCCTGATCCGACCGGGTGAGGTGCGCACTGAGTGGCGTACCGGATGCTGCGGGAACTCGCCCTGGACCGACGGCCCCGAGCACGAGCCGGGTGGCCCGTGCCCGAGTTCCTGCAGAATCCGGTACGCCAACGCGCTCAGCTCAGGCGTCGCCGCCCGCGTTGCCGGACGTGCCGGCGGTGACGTCGAGCAGGCGGTACTTCTCGGCCGCGTCGCGAGCCAGCGCGACGTCGACCTCGCCGCGCGCCGCGAGCGACTGCAGCGCCCGGACGGCGATCGAGGGGCCGTCGATGTGGAAGAACCGCCGTGCGGCCGGCCGGGTGTCGGACATTCCGAACCCGTCCGCGCCCAGCGTCGCGTAGTCGGTGGGCACCCACTCGCGGATCTGGTCGGGGACGGCGCGCATGTAGTCGCTGACACCGACCACCGGGCCCTGCTGGCCGGTGAGCTGCTGCGTCACGAACGGCGTGCGCTGGGCGTCGTCCGGTGCCAGGAAGGCCTGCTCGTCGCACGCGAGGCCGTCGCGCCGCAGCTCGGTCCACGAGGTGACGCTCCAGACGTCGGCGTCGACGCCGAAGTCCTGCCCGAGCAGCTCCTGGGCCTCCAGCGCCCACGGCACCGCGACGCCGGACGCGAGCAGCTGCACCCGCGGTCGCCCGGTGCCCTGCTGGCCGGGGCTGAGCAGGTACATGCCCTTGAGGAGACCGTCGACGTCCAGGCCCTCCGGCTCGGCCGGCTGGACGATCGGCTCGTTGTAGACCGTGAGGTAGTAGAAGACGTTCTCGGCCGCCTCGCCGTACATGCGCCGCAGGCCGTCGCGGACGATGTGCCCGATCTCGTACCCGTACGCCGGGTCGTAGCTGACCGCCGCGGGGTTGGTCGAGGCGAGGATGGGGGAGTGGCCGTCGGCGTGCTGCAGGCCCTCGCCGGTGAGCGTGGTGCGCCCGGCGGTGGCGCCGATGAGGAAGCCGCGGGTCATCTGGTCGGCGGCCGCCCACAGCCCGTCGCCGGTGCGCTGGAAGCCGAACATCGAGTAGAAGACGTAGACGGGGATCATCGCGATGTCGTGCGTCGAGTACGACGTGCCCGCCGCGGTGAAGGCCGCCACCGAGCCGCCCTCGTTGATGCCGACGTGCAGGATCTGCCCGTTGGTCGCCTCCTTGTAGGCGAGCAGCAGGTCGGCGTCGACCGAGACGTAGTTCTGCCCGTGCGGGTTGTAGATCTTCGCGGTCGGGAAGAACGCGTCGATGCCGAAGGTGCGGGCCTCGTCCGGGATGATCGGCACGATGCGCGGACCGATCTCGGGGTCGCGCATGAGGTCCTTCAGCAGTCGCACGAACGCCATGGTGGTGGCGACCTGCTGCTTGCCGGAGCCGCGCTTGACGACGTCGTAGGTCTTGTCGGCGGGCAGCGCCAGCGGCGTGCTCTGCTTGCGGCGCGAGGGCACCGAGCCGCCGAGCTTGGCGCGCGCCTCCAGCGCGTAGCGGATCACCTCGTCGTCCGGCCCCGGGTGGTAGTAGGGCGGCTGGTACGGGTCGGCCTCGAGCTGGGCATCCGAGATCGGGATGCGCAGGCTGTCGCGCAGCAGCTTGAGGTCGTCGAGGGTCAGCTTCTTCATCTGGTGCGTGGCGTTGCGTCCCGCGAAGTGCGGGCCGAGGCCGTAGCCCTTGATCGTCTGGGCGAGCACCACCGTGGGCTGGCCGGTGTGGTTCATCGCGGCCTGGTACGCGGCGTACATCTTGCGGTAGTCGTGGCCGCCGCGCTTGAGCTTCCAGATGTCCTCGTCGGACAGGTGCTCGACCATCTTGCGGGTGCGGGGGTCGCGGCCGAAGAAGTGCTCGCGGATGTAGGCGCCGTCGTTGGCGCGGTAGGTCTGGTAGTCGCCGTCGGTGGTGATGTTCATCAGGTGCACCAGGGCGCCGTCGCGGTCGGCGGCCAGCAGCGGGTCCCACTCGCGGCCCCACGTCACCTTGACGACGTTCCAGCCGGCGCCGCGGAAGGACGCCTCGAGCTCCTGGATGATCTTGCCGTTGCCGCGCACCGGGCCGTCGAGACGCTGCAGGTTGCAGTTGACGACGAAGGTGAGGTTGTCGAGCTCCTCGAAGGCGGCGACGTGCAGCAGGCCGCGGCTCTCCGGCTCGTCCATCTCGCCGTCGCCGAGGAACGCCCACACGTGCTGCTGGCTGGTGTCCTTGATGCCCCGGCCGTGGAGGTACTTGTTGAACTGCGCCTGGTAGATCGCGTTCATCGGGCCGAGGCCCATCGACACCGTCGGGAACTGCCAGAAGCCCGGCATCAGCCGCGGGTGCGGGTACGACGGCAGCCCACCGCCGGGGTGGCTGAGCTCCTGGCGGAAGCCGTCGAGGTCGCCCTCACTCAGCCGGCCCTCGAGGAACGCTCGGGCGTAGACACCCGGGGCCGCGTGCCCCTGGAAGTAGATCTGGTCGCCGCCGCCCTCGTGGTCGGCGCCGCGGAAGAAGTGGTTGAACCCCACCTCGAAGAGCGTGGCGCTCGAGGCGTAGCTGGAGATGTGGCCGCCCACGGAGATGCCGGGGCGCTGGGCGCGGTGCACCATGACGGCGGCGTTCCACCGCAGCCAGGCGCGGTAGCGGCGCTCGACCTCCTCGTCACCGGGGAACCACGGCTCGGCCTCGGGCGGGATCGTGTTGATGTAGTCCGTGGCGGTGAGGCTGGGCACCCCGACCTGCATCTCGCGAGCCCGCTGCAGCAGTCGCAGCATCAGGTAGCGGGTACGCGTCCGCCCCTTGTCGGCCAGGACGCCGTCCAGCGAGTCCAGCCACTCCTGGGTCTCGTCGGGGTCGATGTCCGGCAACTGGCTCGGGATCCCGTTCAGGATGGGGCCGGCTTCGTCGCGACTGCTCACGGTGACCTCTCTCACGTACCGATGTCCACCCCATCCTGCCCCTCGGTCCTCGCGACGTCACATCTACCCGTCGGTAGTCCAGCCGTCGGTCGTCGCGGCGGGGCTAGGGTCGCGTGCCATGGACTCCGTCGAGCTGCGCCTGACCACCGGCGACCGCCAGCGGGTCGTCGACCTCACCGAGCGCTGCGCGCGCTTCCTCGCCGACGTCGATGCCGGTGACGGGCTGCTCAACGTGTTCGTCCCGCACGCCACCGCGGGGCTGGCCGTCATCGAGACCGGTGCCGGCAGCGACGACGACCTCATCGCGCTGCTCGGTGAGGTCGTGCCGCCGGGCGGCCCGGCCGGCGCCGGGTGGCAGCACCGGCACGGCTCACCGGGTCACGGCCGCGACCACGTCCTGCCCGGCCTGGTGCCGCCGTACGCCACGGTGCCGGTGCTCGCCGGCCGGATGGCCCTCGGGACGTGGCAGAGCGTCGTGCTCGTCGACACCAACGTCGACAACCCCGAGCGCCGGGTGCGGCTGTCGTTCCTCGCCGGCTAGTCGATCCCGAGCCGCTCGCCGCCGGCGTACACCGTGAGGCGCGGCGGCCGGACGAACCCCGCCAGCGTCATCCCGGACTCCTGCGCCAGCTCCACCGCCAGACTGGACGGCGCCGAAACCGCTGCCAGACAAGGGATCCCGGCCATCAGCGCCTTCTGCGTCAGCTCGAACGACGCCCGGCTGGTGACGACCAGCACGCAGCCGGTGAGCGGGAGCCGGCCCTCGCGAGCGGCCCAGCCCACGACCTTGTCGACCGCGTTGTGCCGACCGACGTCCTCGCGGACGACGAGCAGCTCGCCCTCGGCGGTGAACAGGCCCGCCGCGTGCAGACCCCCGGTGCGCTCGAACACCTTCTGACCGGCCCGCAGCGTGTCGGGCATCGCGGCGAGGACGGCGGGGGAGACGGCGACGGTGTCCGACGCGACGTCGTACGGCGAGCGCAGGCGCACCGCGTCGATGCTGGCCTTGCCGCACACCCCGCACGACGAGGTGGAGAAGAACGAGCGCTCCAGGGAGACGTCCGGCAGCTCGACGCCGTCGCGCAGCACCACGTCGACGACGTTGAACGTCGGACGCCCGTCGTCGCCCTCGTCCTGGCAGTGCATCAAGGTGGCCACGTCGTCGGCGCCGGCCACCAGCCCCTCGGTGACGAGGAAGCCGATCGTCAGGTCGAAGTCGTCACCCGGGGTCCGCATCGTCACGGTGAGCGGACGGCCACCGACGCGCACCTGCAGCGGCTCCTCGACCGTGATGGTGTCGGGCCTCGCAGCGACCGCGACGTGCCCGTCGCTGAGATCGACCCGGCGCGCCGGCGTCCGTGTCGTGACGCGTCCCATGCGCTCAGCGTGGCACGCGGCGGCAGTGCTCGCGACCGGCCGGCCGGCGGCCGCTTGCGCTTACGGTTCACCTCTAGTGGACTACGGGCAGGTAGCGGTGCGAGCCGGTGCCCGTCCGTCGCGTCCGCGCGGGCGGTGAGCAGGGACAGAGCGCGAGAGGGAAGTGGGAATCGTGAGTGCCACCGCGGACGACGCGGCCGACCGGGGGTTCGTCGGGCGCCTGGGTCTGCAGCCCGGCCAGGTCGTGCAGGAGCTCGGCTGGGACGAGGAGGTCGACGACGACGTCCGCGCGGCGATCGAGGACGCGGTCGACGGTGACCTGCTCGACGAGGACGCCGACGACGTCGCGGACGTGGTCCTGCTGTGGTGGCGAGAGGGCCAGGGTGACCTCGTCGACGACCTCGTGGACGCCCTGACCAACCTGGCCGAGGGCGGCGCCGTCGTCCTGCTCACGCCGAAAGCGGGGCGTGAAGGTCACGTCCCGCCGAGCGACGTGGCAGAGTCCGCACTCGCGGCCGGCCTGCACAACACGAGCACCGTCAGCGCCGGTCGCGACTGGACCGCCACCCGCCTGGTCGCGCCGAAGTCCGCGCGCCGCTGACCGAGAGGTTCCCATGACCGACCAGCCCGACCAGCCCCAGACCCCCGTGTCTGTCGGCGACACGGCCCCTGACTTCACGCTGCGCAACCAGCACGGCGAGGAGGTCACCTTGTCGTCGTTCCGCGGTGACCGCGCGGTGCTCGTGGTCTTCTTCCCGTTCGCGTTCTCCGGGATCTGCACCGGTGAGCTCTGCGAGATCCGCGACGACCTGTCGGCCTTCGAGAACGACGACGTGCAGGTGCTCGCCGTCTCGTGCGACCCCATGCACTCGCTGCGGGCCTGGGCCGAGGACCAGAAGTACACGTTCCCGCTGCTGACGGACTTCTGGCCGCACGGCGCCGTGGTCAACGCCTACGGCGTCTTCAACGCCCGCTCCGGAGGTGCCGTGCGGGCCACGTTCCTCGTCGACACCGAGGGCGTGGTGCGCTGGAGCGTCGTCAACGGGCCGGGGGAGGCTCGCGACCCGAACGCGTACCGTGAGGCGATCGCCGCCCTCTAGGCGGTCGTCACGGCCGTCCGGCCCGGCCGGGCGGCCCAGGGCCTGTAGCTCAGCTGGTAGAGCACCGCGTTTACACCGCGGGTGTCGTCGGTTCGAACCCGGCCGGGCCCACCCCTCGCCCGTGCGGGCTCAGGCCGTGTCGCGTCGCTCCTGCGTGCTGCCGGCTCCCTCGGAGCCGTCCTCCTGCTGCGCGCGACGGCGGGCGAGCGCCCGCCGCTGCGCCACGACGTCCAGCCTGCGCAGCACCAGGAGCCGGTGTCTTCTGCGGGCCAGTCGTGCCTCGTGCTCGGCGGGGTCCGGGGTCGTCACGGTCGTCGAGTGTAGTTGTCGTCGCGCACGGTGCTCGACGGGCGCGACGCGGCGCGACGGGTAGCCTCACCTCCCGTGACCGACCCGACGCACCAGCCCCCCGAGCCGCCACGGCTGTCGGCGGTCCTCGCGGCGCTCGACGGGCTGTACCCGCCCAGCAGCGCCCAGGCCTGGGACGCCGTCGGCCTCGTGTGCGGTGATCCGGAGCAGGAGGTCCGCAAGGTGCTGCTCGCCGTCGACCCCACCGCGGACGTCGTCGAGGAGGCGGTCGAGTGGGGCGCCGACCTGCTCGTCGCCCATCACCCGCTGCTGCTGCGCGCGGTGAGCTCGGTGGCCGCCACCAGCGCCAAGGGTCGGGTGGTGCACCGGCTCGTCCGCGCCGGCTGCGCGCTGTACGTCGCCCACACCAACGCCGACATCGCGGTGCCAGGGGTCAGCGACGCGCTGGCCCGCGTGCTGGGTCTGGACCACCTCGAGCCCCTCACTCCTCAGCCGGTGGTGGAGCTCGACAAGATCGTCGTCTTCGTGCCGACGGAGCACGCTGACACCCTGGTCGACGCGCTGGCCGCGGCCGGCGCCGGCGAGATCGGCGACTACCGACGCTGCGCGTGGACGTCGACCGGCACCGGCACGTTCACCCCGCAGCCCGGTGCGGACCCGGCGGTCGGCACCGTGGGGCAGGCCGCGACGGTCGCCGAGACGCGGGTCGAGATGGTGCTGCCCCGGCACCGGCGCGCCGACGTCGTGCGGACCATGCGCAGCGTGCACCCCTACGAGGAGCCCGCGTTCGACGTCCTCGAGCTGGCCGACGACGGCCGCGGCACCGGCATCGGGCGGGTGGGCACGTTGGCCGAGCCGGTCACGCTCGACCAGTTCGCGCGGCTGGTGGCGACGGCCTTGCCGTACACCGTCCAGGGGGTGCGCGTGAGCGGCGACAAGGACGCGCTCGTGCAGCGGATCGCGGTGCTCGGCGGGGCCGGTGACGACCAGTTCGCCGCCGTGCGGGCCAGCGGTGCGGACGTCTTCGTCACCGCCGACCTGCGCCACCACCCGGCCTCGGAGGCCCGCGAGCACGTGGCGGGCGGGCGGCCGTTCCTCGTCGACGTCTCGCACTGGGCGAGCGAGTGGCCCTGGCTCGCCGGCTGCGAGAGCCGGCTGGTCGCCGAGCTCGGTGACCTGGGCAGTACGGTGGAGACCCGCGTCAGCACCACACGCACCGACCCCTGGACCTCGCACGTCCCGAGCCGAGGGAGCACACCCTGATCGCCCCGACGACCGACCAGTGGCGGCTGCTCGACGTCCAGGCCCTCGACACCAGGCTGGACCAGATCGCGCACCGCGAGCGCACGCTGCCCGAGCACGCCGAGGTCACCGCGCTCGAGCAGCGGGCCGCGGTGCTGCGCGACGAGCTGGTCGCCGCGCAGACCGAGGCGAGCGACATCCAGCGCGAGCTCACCAAGGCCGAGGCCGACGTCGAGCAGGTGCGCCAGCGCGCGGCCCGCGACCAGGCACGGCTCGAGGCCGGGCAGGGCGGCCACAAGGAGCTCGAGTCGCTGCAGCACGAGCTCGCGACCCTCGGACGGCGCCAGAGCGAGCTCGAGGACACCGAGCTCGAGGTCATGGAGCGCCTCGAGACCGTCACCGCGACGGTCCAGCGGCTGGAGGCCGAGCGCGACGCCCTGCAGGGCGACGTCGACGCCGTCGCTGCGCGCCGGGACGCCGCGCTGGCCGACCTGTCGGCCGAGCGCGACAAGCTCGTGCGCGACCGGGTGGGCATGGTCGCGGGGCTCGACGCGGCCCTGATCGCGTTGTACGAGAAGGTGCGCGAGTCGACCGGCACCGGCGCGGCCATGCTGCGCGCGAGGCGGTGCGAAGGCTGCCGGCTGGAGCTCAACCCGCAGGAGCTGCAGCGGATCCGGGCCGCCGAGCCCGACGAGGTGGTGCGCTGCGAGGAGTGCCGCCGCATCCTGGTGCGCACCGGCGAGTCCGGTCTGTGACCCGCCGGTTCGTCGTCGAGGCGGACGGCGGGGCGCGCGGCAACCCCGGCCCTGCGGGGTACGGCGCGGTGGTCAGGGACGCCGACACCGGTCACGTGCTGGCCGAGGCCGCGGCGTCCATCGGCCAGGCGACGAACAACGTCGCCGAGTACGGCGGGCTGATCGCCGGGCTGCGGGCCGCGGTCGAGCTCGACCCGGACTGCACCATCGAGGTGCGGATGGACTCCAAGCTCGTCGTCGAGCAGATGTCCGGGCGCTGGAAGATCAAGCACGCCGACATGCGGCGGCTGGCCGACGAGGCTCGCGCGGTGGTCGACCCGCGGCGGGTCACCTACGCGTGGGTGCCGCGCGAGCGCAACAAGGCGGCCGACAAGCTGGCGAACGAGGCGATGGACGACGCCGCGAGGGGCCGGCCCTGGCGCGGCCTGGCGCGCTCGCAGGCCGTGCAGGAGATCGAGCGCCAGGACGCCGCCGAGCACCCCGGGGCGCAGACGGCCGAGGAGCCGGCGCAGCTGCCCTTCGAGCAGCCGGTCGAGCCGCCGGTCGAGCCGCCGGTCCAGCTGGCCGGTACGACGCTCGTCCTGCTCCGACACGGCGTCACCGACCACACGAGCGCGCGCCGCTACAGCGGCCGGGACGGCGAGGACCTCGGGCTCACCGAGCTCGGTCACCGCCAGGCCGCCGCCGCGGCCGCCGTGCTTGCCGGTGACGACCCCTTCGCCGCGGTCGTCTGCTCGCCCTTGCGGCGCACCCGCGAGACCGCCGAGGTCGTGGCCGAGCGGCTCGGTCTGCCGCTGCGGGTCGACGAGGACTGGGCCGAGTGCAGCTTCGGCGAGTGGGACGGCCTGACCAGCGCGGAGGTCGCCGCGCGCTGGCCGCAGCAGTACGCCGCGTGGCTGGGCTCGACGACGACGTCGCCGCCGGGTGGTGAGAGCCTCGCCGATCTCGAGGCGCGCGTGCGGCGCGGTCGCGACCACGTCCTGGCCGATCAGCCACGGGGACGGGTCGTGGTCGTGACCCACGCGAGCCCGATCAAGGCGCTCGTGCGCCTCGCGATCGGCGCCGGGCCGGAGGTCGCGTGGCGGATGGAGTCCTCACCGGCGTCCATCACCCGCACTCAGTGGTGGCCGGACGGCGGGTCGGCGCTCGTCTCGTTCAACGAGACCGCCCACCTGCACGCCGCGGGACTCGCCCTACGCTGAGGGGATGACCGAGACCACCGGGCCCGACCGTCTCGCCTACCGGCTGCTCACCGGCCCGGACGACCGTTCGTTCTGCGAGAAGGTGAGTTCGGCCCTCGCCGAGGGCTATGTGCTGTACGGCTCGCCGGGCGTGACCAGCATCGACGGCGCCGTCGTGGCGGCCCAGGCGGTGGTGCTGCCACGCGTCGCGCGCGTGGTCTCGCCGTGAGCGACGCGTCGTCCTGGCGTCCCGACACGCTCGCGGTGCGCGGGGGCCTCGCGCGCAGCGGGTTCGACGAGACCGCTGAGGCGCTCTTCCTGACGTCCGGCTTCGTGTACGACACCGCCGCGGACGCCGAGGCCGCGTTCGCCGGGGAGGTCGACCGTTTCGTCTACTCGCGCTACGGCAACCCCACGGTCCGCGGGTTCGAGGAGCGGCTGCGCCTCGTCGAGGGCGCACCGGCGTGCTTCGCCACCGCCAGTGGGATGGCTGCGGTCTGGGTCGCGATGGCCGCGCTGGTGTCGCAGGGCGACCGCGTCGTCGCCGCCCGCAGCCTGTTCGGGTCGTGCTACGTGGTGCTGGACGAGATCCTGCGCCGGTTCGGGGTGCACACCGACTTCGTCGACGGCAGCGACCTCGACCAGTGGCAGTCGGCGCTGAGCACACCGGCGACCGCGGTGTTCTTCGAGTCGCCGTCCAACCCCATGCAGGAGCTCGTCGACGTCCGCGCGGTGTGCGACCTCGCCCACGCCGCCGGGGCGACGGTGGTCGTCGACAACGTCTTCGCGACGCCGGTGCTGCAACGGCCGATGGACCTCGGCGCCGACGTCGTCGTCTACTCGGCCACCAAGCACATCGACGGACAGGGCCGCACCCTCGGCGGTGCCGTCCTGGGGTCGGCCGAGTTCGTCGACGGTCCGGTGCAGAACCTCATGCGGCACACCGGCCCGTCGATGAGCCCTTTCAACGCGTGGGTGCTGACCAAGGGCCTGGAGACGCTCGCGATGCGCGTCGAGCGGGCGACCGCGTCCGCGCTCGGTCTCGCCGCCCACCTCGAGCAGCACCCGCGCGTGCGCTGGGTGCGCTACCCCTTCCTCGACTCCCACCCGCAGCGCGAGCTGGCGGCCCGGCAGATGAGCGGCGGCGGCACGGTGGTCACCTTCGAGCTCGACGGCGGCAAGGCCGAGGCGTTCACCCTGCTGGACTCGTTGCGGTGCATCGACATCAGCAACAACCTCGGGGACTCCAAGTCGCTGGTGACCCATCCCGCCACGACCACCCACCGCCGGCTCGGTGAGCAGGGTCGCGCTGCGGTGGGCATCACCGACGGCGTCGTGCGCCTGTCGGTCGGCCTGGAGGACGTGCGCGACCTGCGCGACGACCTCGACCAGGCGCTGGCCGCGTTGGGCGACTGAGCTCGCCCTTTCGTCGCGGTGCGGCTCGCTCAGGTCCCTGGCTCCGTGGCCGATAGGACCGTCGACCGCACGACGACGCCTGGGAGTCAGACGATGGATGAGACGGACGAGATCGTCCAGGAGTTCTTGGTGGAGAGCCACGAGAACCTGGACCAGCTCGACCGTGACTTCGTGCAGCTCGAGCGCGAGCCCCAGTCACGCGACCTGCTCGCCAGCGTCTTCCGCACCATCCACACGATCAAGGGCACGAGCGGGTTCCTCGCCTTCTCGCGGTTGGAGTCGCTGACGCACGTGGGGGAGAACCTCCTGGCTCGCCTGCGGGACGGCAAGCTCGTCATGACCCCCGAGATCGCCGACGGGCTGCTCGCCATGGTCGACAGCGTGCGTGAGCTGCTGGCGGCGATCGAGGCCGACGGCACCGAGGGGACGGTCGACGTCCAGGCCGTCGTGGTGCGCATCCAGCAGCTGCTGGACGGCGGTGCCGTGCCCGCGCCCGAGCCGGCCGTCGAAGCGGTCGTCGAGTCGGTCGCTGAGTCGGTCGCTGAGTCGGTCGCCGTACCGCCCAAGCGCAACGTGGCCGAGGCGTCGATCCGCGTCGACGTCGACCTGCTCGACACGTTGATGCGCCAGGTCGGCGAGCTGGTGCTGAGCCGCAACCAGATCGTGCGGCACGCCGGGCTGCTCGACGACATCGACCTGCTGCGTGCCTCTCAGCGCCTGAACCTCATCGCCTCCGAGCTGCAGGAGGGCGTGATGAAGACGCGCATGCAGCCGATCGACCACCTGTGGTCCAAGCTGCCGCGCGTCGTCCGCGACCTCGGCGCCGCGTGCGGCAAGCAGGTGCGCCTGGAGATGGTCGGGCGTGAGACCGAGCTCGACCGCACGCTGCTGGAGGCGGTCAAGGACCCGCTCACCCACCTGGTGCGCAACGCCGTCGACCACGGTCTGGAGGGGCCGGACGTCCGGCTGCGGGCCGGCAAGCCCGGGGAAGGCACGCTGACCCTGCGTGCCTTCCACGAGGGCGGCCAGGTCGTCGTGGAGGTCACTGACGACGGCGCCGGCATCGACCCGGAGAAGATCCGCGCGAAAGCGCTGGAGAAGGGCTTGCGGCGCGCGGACCAGCTCGCTCAGCTGAGCCCGGTCGAGCTGCTGCAGCTGGTGTTCGCCCCCGGCTTCTCCACTGCCGCCGCGGTCACGAACGTGTCCGGCCGCGGGGTCGGTATGGACGTCGTCAAGACGAACATCGAGTCCATCGGCGGCGCCATCGAGCTCGAGTCCGCGCTCGGGCGAGGCACGACCTGCCGCCTGCGGATCCCGCTCACCTTGGCCATCGTCGCGTCCCTGACCATCGAGTGCGCCGGCGACCGGTACGCGATCCCGCAGGTGAGCCTGCAGGAGCTCGTCACCATCGACTCCGAGCGCGCGGTGCACGCCGTCGAGGACGTGAGCGGTGCCGAGGTCTACCGCCTTCGGGGCTCCCTGCTGCCGCTCGTGCGGCTCTCCCAGGTGCTGGGCGTGCACTCCGAGCGGTCCGACGGTCACCTGGTCATCGCGGTGCTCCAGGCCGACGGTCGCCGCTTCGGGCTCGTCGTCGACCGGGTGCTGAACACCGAGGAGATCGTCGTGAAGCCGCTCTCGACGCGGCTGAAGTCCATCGGCGTGTACTCCGGAGCGACGATCCTCGGCGACGGCCAGGTCGCGCTGATCCTCGACGTCCAGGCCCTGGCCAAGAACGCTCTGCGGGCCGACGCGCTCGAGCGAGAGCAGGAGAGCGCCGGCGACGCGGCCACCGAGCGTGAGCGGGAGCGCGTGCTGCTGGCCGGAGTCGGGGACGGTCGCGACGTGGCGATCCCGCTGTCGATGGTCACTCGCCTGGAGCAGGTGCCGGCCTCCCGGGTCGAGCGGGTGGGCAGCCGCGAGGTGATCCAGTACCGCGGCGAGATCCTCCCGCTGCTGCGGCTCGGGCGCCACCTGCGCTCGGTGAGCGGCGACAGCCGCGAGCACCTGCTGCTCGTGGTGTACACCAGCGGCGGCCGCAGCGTGGCGCTCGTGGTCGACGAGGTGCGCGACATCGTCGACGGCGCCCAGGTCCGCAGCGACGTCGACGACGACGGCTTGGTGGGCTCAGCAGTGATCCGTGAGCGCGTCGTCGAGCTCCTCGACGTGCGCGCCGCGATCCTCGCCGCGGACCCGCGGTTCTTCGTCGCCGAGCCCGCTGGCGCGGCGACGCCGACAACGCAGGAACTGGAGGTGCTCCGGTGAGCGCCCAGCTGGCGACCTTCACCCTCGACGGCCACGTGTACGGCGTCGACGTCGACCGCGTGCAGGAGGTCCTGCGGTCGCAGCCGCGCACGCGCGTGCCGCTGGCGCCGCGTGAGGTGGCCGGGCTGGTCAACCTGCGCGGCCAGGTGCTGACGGCGATCGACCTGCGCGAGCGGCTAGGGCTGCCGCAGCGCGACGCGGGCGTCGAGCCGATGGTCGTCGTGATCCGCGTGGGAGGCGAGCCGATCAGTCTGCTCGTCGACACCATCGGCGACGTCGTCGACGTCGAGCCGCAGGACTTCGAGCCCCCACCGGACACGCTGCTGGACGGCGCGCGCAACCTCGTCCTCGGCGTCTACAAGCTCCCCGGCCGGCTGCTGCTGGCCCTCGACCCCGACCGCGCCGTCGCGGTGTGAACCCCCACAGAGAAGGCACGGAGAACATCATGAGCAAGGGCATCACCTGGACCGTCGGGCGCAAGCTCGCGGCCATCGCGGGGGTCGGGCTCGTCGTCGCGGCGTCCGTCGGCGGCGTCGCGTTGCAGGGCGTCGGGCAGATCAACGCCGACACCCAGGACCTGAGCCGGCTCGCCGCCGCGACCTCGCTGTCGCACCAGCTGGACACGCGGGCCAGCGAGCTGAAGGTCGACGCGTACAAGTCAC
The DNA here is from genome assembly GCA_963816695.1 of uncultured Actinomycetota bacterium. Lineage (GTDB taxonomy): Bacteria > Actinomycetota > Actinomycetes > Actinomycetales > Angustibacteraceae > Angustibacter. The sequence continues at coordinate 64,129 of CAWFLV010000001.1, read as the reverse complement.
TCACCCTCGCCGACCCCTCGCCGGTGCTGGGAGACCTCGCCGACGACGTCCAGACGCCGAAGGACCTGATCGACCAGCTCGCCGCGCTCGAGCTCACCGGCAAGGCCAAGGCGCAGGTGGGCCTGGTGCAGGGCGGGTACGCCACGTACATGGACGACATCAGCGCCTTCGTGAAGGCGGCGGTCGCTGACCAGAAGGCGATGCTGCCTCGGGTCGGCGAGATCCAGGACGCCAACGACAAGACCGACGCGTCCCTCGGTGCGGCGATCGACGAGTTCACCACGTTGACTGCGGCGCAAGAGAAGTCGCTGCACTCCACCATTGCGCGGGTACGCCTGATGGCCGTGGCCGCCCTGCTGCTCGGGCTCGCCGCGCTCGCGGTGATCTCTTTCTTCGTGGCGCGCAGCATCACGGCCCCGCTGACGCGGATCGTGTCCGTCCTCCAGTCGTTCGCGCGGGGCGACCTCACCTCGCGCGCGCACGTGCGCTCTGCGGGCGAGCTCGGTGACCTGGAGCGGGCCCTGAACGAGTCGGCGACCTCGATGGTCACGATGCTGACGACCGTCGCGTCGTCGGCGGATGCGGTGGCGTCGAGCTCGGAGGAGCTGTCGGTGTCGGGGGATGCGGTGGCGGCGGTCGGCTGAGCGGACGTCGGTGCAGGCGGGGGTGGTGGCTGCGGCGGCGGAGCAGGTGTCGCGCAACGTGCAGACGGTGGCGGCGGGGTCGGAGCAGATGGGGGCCTCGATCCGGGAGATCGCGCAGTCGGCCAACGAGGCGGCGCGGGTGGCTTCGCAGGCGGTGGGGGTGGTGGAGTCGACGAACGCGTCGGTGGCGCAGCTGGGGTCGAGCTCGGTGGAGATCGGCAACGTGGTCAAGGTGATCACCTCGATCGCGGAGCAGACGAACCTGTTGGCGTTGAACGCCACGATCGAGGCGGCGCGGGCGGGGGAGGCGGGTAAGGGGTTCGCGGTGGTGGCCGGTGAGGTCAAGGAGCTGGCGGCGGAGACGGCGCGGGCGACGGAGGACATCGCGCGGCGGGTGGAGGCGATCCAGTCCGACACGGCGGCGGCGGTGGGGGCGATGGGGGAGATCTCGGCGATCATCGCCTCGATCAACGACTACCAGCTGACGATCGCCTCGGCGGTGGAGGAGCAGACGGCGACCACGCAGGAGATGAGCCGGAACGTGACCGAGGCGGCGACGGGGTCGGGGGAGATCGCGGCGAACATCACCGGGGTGGCATCGGCGTCGGCGGCGACCAACGAGGCGTTGACGCAGTCGCGGGTGGCGGTGGGAGAGCTGTCGGCCATGGCCGCCGAGCTGCGCACCCAGATCGCCCGCTTCACCTACTGACCCACGAGGCACCGAGGCCACCACCGGCCGTCCGCACACCCGAGACGGTGCGTCACCGCACGTGACGCTGGGCCACCAGGGCCGGACGATCGGGTGCTGCGTGTCGACTCCGTTGGCAGGGCCCCTCGTCGCGCGGGAGGCTGAGCTCGTCGGCGCTGGCGGATCGAAGGTGGGCGTGGTGGCGTACTCGTTGGTCAACGCACCGGCACTGGGCTTCGACCTGGTTCGGGTGCCCGGCGGCCCGAACGTGGCCGAGGTCGTGGTCCGGGCGCTCGACGCCGATGAGCACACGCTGCAGGAGCTCGCGAACGTGCACCCGGGCCCCTGTCGCAGCGCCTGCTGGGACGCCGCGCTGCTCGCCGCGGCACAGCGACCGCCGCTGCGGTCGTCGCTCGGGCTGGCCGCCGAGGCGGTCGACCTCGCCGCGGCGGGGGACGAGCGCGGCAGCCAGGAGCTCGTGACCCGCCTCGGCGCCGCACCGCTCGGCGACCTGCAGGCCCTGGACCGGTTCCTGCGCCGGGACGCGCTGGACTGGACCTGGGAGGTCGCCGGCGAGGTCAGCCTGCAGCGGCTGCGCGACCGGTTCGCGTCCGACGTCCTCGTCGACGCGGCGGCGTCCGCGTACTGCTCGCAGCTGCTCGGCGACGACCAACGACGGCACCTGGCGGCGCCGTACCTGGCGGCCGTGCGTGTCGCCGGTGACACCACCCCGGACGCAGGGGCGTTGGGCGCCGGTGAAGCAGGCGACGCGGTGGCCGACGTCCTGCACGAGGTGTCCAGCTGGACCGAGGCCGACCGCGCCGAGTGGCGCTCGGCGGTCGACCTGCTGCGCACCGGTCAGGGCGCCTGGGCCTCCGCCATGCACGAGGCCGGCTGGGCCGCGCACCTGTCGGGCCGCACCCGCACGGCCGCCCGCACGCAGATGCTCGCGGTGCGCGCCTTCCGGGCGGCCGGCTTCACCACCGCCGACGCGGCCGAGGGCAGCTGGAACGCCGTGAGCGGCGTCCTTCAGGCGCTCGTCGTGGTCGACCTGCTGGGCGACGACGAGACCGCCACGCTGCTGGCCCCCTGGCACCTCGCACGAGGCGGCCGCCCTGGCTCAGGTTCCCGCACCCGCGACCGATAGGCACAGTGCCGGCACCCTGCCCGCCGTGATCCGCACGGCGGCGGTGCGGCACGTCCCCGTGAGGAGCCCTGGGTGCCGCCGGTCCGCGTCCTGGTCGTCGACGACTCGGTCGTCGTGCGCCGCCTGGTCAGCGACGTCCTGACGTCCGACCCGGACATCGAGGTCGTGGCAACGGCGTCCAACGGGCGCCTGGCCCTCGCCCGCGTCGAGCAGCTGGCGCCGGATCTGGTGACGCTCGACATCGAGATGCCGGAGATGGACGGCATCTCGACGCTTCGCGAGCTGCGCCGGCGCGGCAGCCGCATCCCGGTGATCATGTTCAGCACGCTCACCGAGCGGGGGGCGTCCACGACCCTCGACGCGCTCGAGGCGGGCGCGAGCGACTACGTCACCAAGCCCGCGAACGTCGGCAGCATCTCGGAGTCGCTCGAGCAGGTCCGCCAGTCGCTCGTACCCAAGATCAAGGCGCTGGTGCCGCGCCCGCAGAGCGGCGGCCCGGCGTCCCGGCTGCCGCGCCAGGCCATCGGGCCCGGGCCCGCTCCCGGCGCGGCCGGTCGGCCGGCCACGACCGCGGGACGCAGCGTCGTCCTCGCGCCGCGCCGAGGTCGCCAGACACCGTTCCGCGTGCTCGCCGTCGGCTGCTCGACCGGCGGCCCGGACGCCCTGGCTCGGCTGCTCGCCGACCTCCCGGCCGACCTGCCCGTACCGGTCGTCGTGGTGCAGCACATGCCACCGGTGTTCACCCGGCAGTTCGCGATGCGCCTCGACCGCAGCCTGCCCTTCCGCGTGGTCGAGGCCCAGGGCGGCGAGTCGCTCGAGGCCGGTGCGGTCTACGTCGCGCCCGGCGACCACCACCTGTCGGTGACGACCACGGCCGGCCGGACGGTCACCGCGATCGACCAGAGCCCGCCGGAGAACTTCTGCCGTCCGGCCGTCGACGTGCTCTTCCGGACCGCGGCGCGCGTGTTCGGACCCGACGTGCTCGCCGTCGTGCTGACGGGCATGGGCACCGACGGACGGCGCGGCAGCCAGGACGTCGTCAGCGCCGGCGGCAGCGTGCTCGTCCAGGACGAGGCGAGCTCGGTCGTGTGGGGCATGCCCGGCGCCGTCGCGCAGGCCGGAGCGGCTGAGGAGGTGCTCCCCCTCGGCGAGCTGGGCGCGGCCCTGTCCCGTCGGCTCGTGCGGGCGGGGGAGCTGCGATGACCATCGCGCCGGAGGCCTTCGGCTTCGTCTGCGACCTGGTGCGCCGCGAGAGCGCCATCGTGCTCGAGCCCGGCAAGGAGTACCTCGTCGAGTCGCGTCTGCTCCCGCTCGCGCGGGCCCAGGGCGACGGCGACATCGACGCCTACGTCGACCGCGCGCGCCGCTCGCCCCACGGCCCCGTCGGGCGCGAGATCGTCGAGGCGCTGACCACCAACGAGACGTCGTGGTTTCGCGACAGCGAGCCGTTCGTGGCGCTGCGCAGCACCCTGCTCCCGGAGCTCGCCGTGGCGCGCGCCGCCTCGCGACGGCTCCGCGTGTGGTCGGCGGCGTGCTCCAGCGGCCAGGAGCCGTACAGCATCGCGATGGCGCTGGCCGAGGCGCCGCAGCTGGCCGGCTGGAGCGTCGAGGTGCTCGGCACCGACCTGTCGCTGGAGATGGTCGAGCGCTCGCGCGACGGCCGGTACAGCCAGCTGGAGATGAACCGCGGCCTGCCGGCGACCCAGCTGGTGCGCTGGTTCGAGCGCGAGGGTGCGGCCTGGCGCGTCAAGCGCGAGCTCACGGCGATGACGTCGTTCCGCCAGCTCAACCTCGTGCGACCGCTGCCGCCGCTCGGCCGGTTCGACCTGCTGTTCCTGCGCAACGTCCTCATCTACTTCGACCTCGCGACCAAGCGCGAGGTGCTGCACCGCATCCGTAGCCTCCTCGCGCCGGACGGCTACCTCTACCTCGGAGCGAGCGAGACCACGATGGGCGTGGACGAGTCGTGGGAGCGCGTGCCGGTCGGCCGCAGCTCCGTCTACCGGTTGAAGGACACCAGGAAGGACCACCCGTGATGCGAGCACTGGTCATCGACGACTCCCGGGCGATGCGGCGCATCGTCGGTCGGGTCCTCGTCGACCTCGGCTTCGAGGTCGCCGAAGCCGCCGACGGGCAGCAGGCGCTCGACGCCATGACGTCCGGCCCGTTGCCGCACCTGGCGTGCGTCGACTGGAACATGCCCGTGATGGACGGTCTGACGTTCGTGACGAAGGTGCGCGACAACCGCGAGTGGCGCGACGTCACGCTGATGATGGTCACCACCGAGAGCGAGCAGTCGCAGATCGTGCGCGCGCTCGCCGCCGGTGCGCACGAGTACCTCATCAAGCCGTTCACTGCGGATGCCTTGCGCGACAAGCTGCTGCTGCTCGGCCTCGTGCCGGATGACGCGGAGGTGAACGCATGATCACGGCCCAGGAGCCGCAGGTCACCGCCGAGGACCTGTGGAGCATCGTCGCCGAGGTCTGGGAGTCGGTCCTCGGTGGACGACCCGAGCGCGTCGACCACGCGTTCAACCTCGAGCAGTCGCTCACGAGCGCGGTCGAGATCCACGGCGACTGGGAGGGCCTGGTGACGTTCACCTGCCCGAGCGCAGCCGCGCACGCGGTGGCCCGGGCCATGCACCAGATCCCGGACGACGCCGAGGTGCCGGTCGAGGACGTGCACGACGCGATCGGCGAGATCGCGAACATCGTGGGCGGCCAGGTGAAGTCGCTGTGCTTCGGCGACAACACCCTCGGCCTGCCGCGCGTGGGGGCCGGCCTGGCGACTGCCGCACGCGCAGCAGAGCTGCCGGGCCGGTGTGGAGTGGGCGGGTCACGTGGCCCGCGTCGCGGTGTGGCGATCGACGGCGACCGCCGTCGGTCCGGTGGATGGAGGGGGACGATGAGGATCCTGGTCGCAGACGACAGCCGCGTGATGCGGCAGATCGTCGTACGGACGTTGCGGCAGGCGGGTTTCGGCGGTCACGAGATCGTCGAGGCGGTGGACGGCGCGGACGCGCTGGCCAAGGTGGGGGAGCACGCACCGGACCTGGTGCTGTCGGACTGGAACATGCCGAACATGACCGGCATCGAGTTCCTGCGTGCCCTCCGGGCCGCCGGCGACACCACGGCGTTCGGCTTCGTGACGTCGGAGGGCTCGGACGACATGCAGGAGATCGCGCAGGACGCGGGCGCCCGCTTCGTGATCGTCAAGCCGTTCACTGCCGAGGCCTTCGAGAGCGCCTTGTCGCCGGTGCTGGGCTGAGAGGGCGGACGACGATGGCACTGCCCACGAACCAGTCGGTCAAGGAGCTCTTCGAGGGACTGCTCGGTCGCGAGGTGGCGCTCTCGTACGGGCGCCGGCCCGACATGGAGGCGCAGCCCGGCCCGTGCACCGCCGTGTACGTCGACGACAGCAACCAGCTCACGAGCGTGGTGGTCATGGACTTCGCGTTGACGGCGAGTGTCGGCGCGGCGCTGGGGCTCGTCCCACCCGGTGGGGCTGAGGCGGCGATCGAGGACAAGACCCTCCCGGAGTCCCTGCAGGAGAACGCGAACGAGCTGCTGAACGTGCTGGCGGGCAGCATCAACGAGGTGCTCCGACGTCCACCAGCGGCTCTACCGCGTGCACGGCTCCGGCGAGACCCTGCCCGGCGACGTCGTCCCGTGGACCATCACCCTGACCGGTCGGCTCGACGTGACCGTGGCGCCCAAGAGCTACCCGAGCGGCGACCTGTCGATCATCTCGGTGCTGCCCGTCTGATCAGGGCGCGGTGAGGGTGAGGGCGGCGCTGCACGCGACCAGCAGCAGCGGCACCAGGACGAGGCCCCGCGCGGCGAAGCGCCACCAGGTCACGTCGACGCCCCGCGCCCGGCAGCGCTCGCGCCACAGCAGCGTCGCCAGCGACGCCCAGAGCGTCACCAGCGGTCCGCAGTTCACGCCGACCAGCAGCGCGACGAGGCGGCTCGGCGACCCGTCGGCCGCAGGCTCCAGCGCGAGGTAGGCCGGCAGGTTGTCGAGCACGTTCGCGGTCACCGCACCGGCCGTGGACAGGCGCAGGTACGGCCAGAAGCCCTCGCCCCCACCAGCCGCGGACGCCAGCAGGGCGCTCAGACCGAGCCGCCCCAGCAGGTAGACCACGGTGAAGAGGACCGCCACCAAGGCGACGGCTCGCCACGGCACGAGCCCCCACGCGAGCCGGGATCGGTCGCGCCAGGCGAACAGCGCGGCGAGCAGCAGCGCGGCCGCCGCGGCCGGCCAGGCGACGTCGACGCCGGTGACGAACGCCGGTCCCAGCAGCAGGCAGACGCCCGCAGCCGACCACAGCAGCAGCCGGTCGTGGTGGTCGACCGGTGGCGCCTCGTCGTAGTGGCCCGCCAGGTCCCGCCGGAACATCACCGCGAGCACGACCACGGTGACGACGACGGCCACGACCGCGGGCAGCCAGGTGAGCCGCACGAACCCGGTGACGTCGACGCCGAGGTCGCGCATCCGGTACAGCGACAGCAGGTTCGTGAGGTTGGAGACCGGCAGCAGCAGCGAGGCGGTGTTGGCGAGCCACACCGTCGTCATCGCGAGCGCCGCGGTCGACACGCGCAGCCGCCGCGCCAGAGCGAGCACGACCGGCGTCAGCAGCACGGCGGTCGTGTCGAGCGACAGCACGATGGTGGCCGCCGTCGACAGCAGGGCGACGAGCGCCCACAGCCGCCAGACCCGCCCGCGCGCCCACCGCGCCGCCAGGTCCGACGCCACCTCGAACACGCCGGCCGCCTCGCTCAGCTCGGCGACCACGGTGATCGCCGCCAGGAACGCGAGCACCGGCAGGACGCGGTGCGCCAGCTCGTCGAGCAGGCCGAGGATCACCGGGTCGGCACGCGATCAGGCCGGCACGACGACGTCGAGCGTCCAGGGCCGCCCCGCACGCGGCGGCTGGGTGAGCTCGCAGGTGAAGGCCTCGGCGACGGCCGCGGCGAGCGCGCGCGGGGTGCGTGGCTCGGCGCCACCCTCGAGCAGGTGCCGCACGACGAGACCCCGCGTGTGCTTGGCCATGTGCGACACGACGGTGCGCCGGCCGGCGTCGTCGCGCAGCACGCGCACCGCCACCGTGCGCGGCGCGACGTGCGGCGGCGGCGTCCACGCCGCCTGGTACGTGGCCGAGCGGCAGTCGACGACCAAGCCCGTGCCGGCCGCCGCTGTCAGCGGCTCCCCGAGTCGGCTGCGCCAGAACGGCGCGAGCGGCCCGATGCCCGGCAACGTGGTGCCCATCGACAGCCGGTAGGCGGGGATGCGGTCGGTGAGCCGCACCGCACCCCAGAGCGCGGAGACCACCACCAGCCGCCGGTTCGCGCGACGGCGGCCGGCGGCCGAGAGCGTGCGCACGCCCAGGGCGTCGAACAGCACCCCGCTGTAGACGTCGGCGGCCGGCGCGGCCGGGGCCGAACGCAGAGTGACGTTCGCGACGACCTCGGCCGCGAGCGACGCGCCGACGTCGAGCACCGCCGTGGCGCCCGGTGCGGCGCTGACCCGGGCCAGGGCGTCCAGCACCTGCCCTCGTGCCGCGCCGAGCTCGGGCCAGCTCAGGGCGTCGAGGTCGACGGGGCTGCGCCGCGGCCCCGGGCGGGTCTTGCCCTCCGAGGGTGGCAGCAGCACGAGCACGCCGTGAGCGTAGTGGCGGCTGCTCGCGGTGCTGGCACCGCCTGTCGTGGTTAGGGTGACGCGCATGGCCCAACGACGTGTCCGGTTTCGCGGTGCCCGCGACCGCGCGGCCACCACCCGGCTCAACGCCGTCTTCGACGCCGTGCGCGCCGAGCTCGGGGTGCCGGAGGCCTTTCCCGGACCCCGTGCTGCAAGCGGCAGCCCAGGCGGCGGCCGCACCGGACCTGCCGCGTGAGGACCACACCGACCTGCCGTTCTTCACGATCGACCCGGCCGGGTCGACGGACCTGGACCAGGCGATGCTGCTCGAGCGCGACGGCGCCGGCTTCCGCGTCCGCTACGCCATCGCCGACGTGCCCGCGTTCGTCGCACCGGGTGGCCCCGTGGACCTGGAGGCCCGCCGGCGCGGGCAGACCCTCTACGCGCCCGACCGCCGCACCCCCTTGCACCCGCCGGCGATCAGTGAGGACGCCGGCAGCCTGCTGCCCGGCGCGGTGCGTCCGGCCTTCGTCTGGGACCTGCGCCTGGACGGCGAGGGCGAGCTGCGCGGGGCGGACGTGCGGCGCGCCATGGTGCGCAGCGCCGACCGCCTCGACTACGACACCGTGCAGGCGCAGGTGGACGCCGGGGGCGCCGACGAGCGCATCGAGCTGCTGGGCGAGATCGGGCAGCGGCGGATCGCCCTGGAGTCCGCTCGCGGCGGTGCCAGCCTGCCGATGCCCGAGCAGGACGTCGACCTCGACGACGACCACTACGTGCTGCGCTGGCGGCCGCCGTCGGTCGTCGAGGACTGGAACGCCCAGATCTCCCTGGTGACCGGCATGGCCGCCGCCGACATGATGCTCGCCGGCCAGGTCGGGATCCTGCGCACCATGCCCGAGCCCGACCACCGGGCGGTGGCGCGCTTTCGCCGCCAGGCGCTGGCGCTCGGCGCCCGCTGGCCGGCGGAGCAGAGCTACGGCGACTTCCTGCGCGGTCTGGACCGCAGCGACCCGCGTCACCTCGCGCTGATCCACGAGGCGACCGCGCTGTTCCGTGGTGCCGGGTACACGCCGTTCGACGGCGCGGTGCCTGAGACGACGGGTCACGCCGCGGTCGCGGACCAGTACGCGCACGTGACAGCTCCGTTGCGGCGGCTGGTCGACCGGTTCGGGCTCGTGGTCTGCGCGGCCCTCTGCGAGGACGCACCGGTGCCGGGGTGGGTTCGCGAGGCCCTGCCGGCGCTCGCCGCCAGCATGGCGACGTCCGACCAGCTCGCCGGCCGGCTCGAGCGCGCCTGCACCGACGCGGTCGAGGCCGCGGTGCTCGCCCACCGCGTCGGCGAGACGTTCGAGGCCTCGGTCGTCGACGTCGACGCCGACCACGGTCACGGTGAGGTGAGCCAAGTGCAGGACAGCGGACCGGGTGGCGTCGTTCAATTGTCCGAGCCGCCGGTGCTGGCGCCCGTGAGGGGCGACGTGCAGCTCGGTGCGACACTGCGCGTGCGCCTCGTGGCGGCGGACGTCGCCCAGCGGCGCGTGGAGTTCACCCCGGCCTGACCCGGACGGCCGGCCGAGCAGAGCGGACCGACCGTGACGTTGGAGTTCAACGCGCCCCGTACGGGGCGCCACCTGCGAGAGCGTCCCGTCGTGCTTCCCGAGCAGCGGCTGTCGTGGCCGCGGACGCTCGGCTTCGGCGCGCAGCACGTCGTGGCGATGTTCGGGGCCACGTTCCTCTTCCCGGTCTCCATGGGACTGGACCCGCAGCTCGCCATCATGACGAGCGGGGTGTCGACCATCCTGTTCCTGCTCATCGTCAAGGGGCGGGTGCCGAGCTACCTCGGGTCGTCGGCGGCGTTCGTCGGTGGTGCCACCGCGATCTACAACCAGGGCGGCATGCAGCCCGACGTCACCGGCTCGATCCTCGTGGCCGGCGTCGTGCTGGCCGCCGTCGGCGTGCTCGTCCACTTCCTCGGTGCGCGGGTGGTCGAGGCCGTGCTGCCGCCCGTGGTCACCGGTGCGGTGGTCATGCTCATCGGGCTGGCCCTGGCGCCGCTGGTCGGGCAGAAGTTCTGGCCCCAGGACCCGTGGGTGGCCTTCGCCACGATGGTCTTCGTGACCGTCATGCTGGTCGCCGGTCGCGGCACGTTCGGGCGCATGGCCGTGCTCATCGGGCTGGTGTTCGGCTACGGCCTCTCGTACGTGCTCGACCGGCTCACCGGGCCCATCAACTCCATCGACCCGTACACGCTGACGCTGCGCACCCGCGACCGCGTGAACTGGTCGCACGTGTCGGACGCGCCCTGGCTGGGGCTGCCCCCGCACACCGGTGGCGTCACGGCGGACGGCACGCCGATCGTCGGCTGGCACCTGCCGGAGTTCCACTGGCTGTTCATCCTGCTCGTCGTGCCCGCCGTCGTCGCGCTCGTCGCCGAGAACCTGGGCCACGTCAAGGCCGTCGCCCAGATGATCGACCGCGACCTCGACCCGTACGTCGGACGCACCCTCGCCGCGGACGGCATCACGACGGTGCTGGCCAGTGCCGTCGGCAGCGCCCCCACCACCACGTACGCCGAGAACATCGGCGTGATGGCCGCCACCCGGGTGTACTCGGTGGCGGCGTACTACGTGGCCGCGGTCATCGCGATCGCCCTCGGGCTGTCGCCGAAGTTCGGGGCTGTCATCGAGGCGACCCCAGGCGGCGTCATCGGGGGGATCACCGTGGTGCTCTACGGGATGATCGGGCTGCTCGGCGCCAAGATCTGGCTGGTCAACAAGGTGGACTTCGGTGAGCCGGTGAACCTCGTGCCGGTCGCCGCCGGCGTGGTCGTCGCCATCGGCGGCGGCATCTCGCTGAAGTTCGGCGAGAACTTCGCCTTCACCGGGATCGCGCTGGGCAGCGTCGTCACGATCGCCGGCTACCACCTGGCGCGGTTCGCCGCCGTGCTCGTGGGCACCGCACCCCCGCAGCAGCGGCGTCGCCGGCTGCGCTGAGCGCCCTGGCCGCGGCTTCGTCCCCTCGGGCCGCTGCGGCCGCTACGATCATGGGGCGGACGAGTCAGCCAGGCGGCCGCGTCACCGGCTCGTCCGGTGCCGAGGAACGTCCGGGCTCCGCAGGGCAGGGTGGTGGGTAACGCCCACCCGGGGTGACCCGCGGGACAGTGCCACAGAAAACAAACCGCCGACCCGGTTCGCCGGGACGGTAAGGGTGAAACGGTGGTGTAAGAGACCACCAGCACCCCCGGTGACGGGGGTGGCTCGGTAAACCCCACCCGGAGCAAGGTCAGACAGGGAGCGTTCGAGGGCGGCCCGCCCGAGCTCCCGGGTAGACCGCTGGAGCGTGCTGGCAACAGCACGCCGAGATGGATGGTCGCCACCCGCGCGGGGGTGACCGCGCGCGGGGACAGGACCCGGCGTATCGGCTGACTCGTCCGCACGACAGCCCCGGTGCACCTCGCCAGGAGGTGCACCGGGGCCGTCTCATGGCCGGCTGAGGGTCCGCTCGTCGAAGAGCTCGTGGACGTCGGACTCGAGCCGCTGGGCGACCCGCACGGCGAGCTGCGGGCTGAGCGTGGCCATGCGGCCGGTCTCCAGCAGGTAGATCGTGGTCTGCGAGCAGGGGCGGCACAAGAACGCCAGCTCGCGCTGGCTGAGCCCCCGCACCTGTCGGCGTCGCCGCAGCGCGGCACCGTCCTTGACCTTCATCGGCCCCCTCCTCCAGTGGCACGGCTCGCGGCCGGTCGCCGCTGAGTTCGGACATCCTGCCCGTTCCGGGCAACGATGACAAGCGTCAGCCATGCCGATACAGAATAGTTGTCAAGGTGACAAGCGGCCCTCGATGATGCGGCGCAGGTCAGAAGCCCGACGAGGTGGCTGCAGCCGCCTGCAGTTGTCACCGGGCAGCGGGTCGAGGTATCGACAGCGTGGATGGCCGCACGACCGTGCCGACGGCACACCGGTGCCCAAGGGGAGGGAACACACGTGAAGCACGCGCGCCACCTGCAGCAGCTGGTCGACCGCCGGCTCAAGGAGCTCGGCGACCACCGCGGCCCCATGCCCACGCGGCGAGCCGCGGCCCGGTCCGAGGGCAAGATCTCCTACGAGACGCTGCGGCTGCTGAAGCTGGGCCGCCACTCCGGCAGCATCACCCTCGAGACCGCCGAGGGTCTCTCGCTCGCGCTCGACCTCCCGCTGGAGGCGATCCTGGAGGTCGCCGGCCAGCGCATCCCGCAAGGGCCGTTCGAGCTGCCCCGGCGGGCCGACACCCTGACGAAGTCCGAGCGCGCCGTCGTCCTGTCGGTGATCGACGCCATCCTGGACGCCGCGGAGCAGGAGCGCCCGGGCGCCGAGCCGCCGGTGCAGGCGGTCGCGCGGTCCGGACGCCGCCCGGGGGGCTCGGCGGCCGGTGCCCAGCGGGCCTCGACGACCGCTCGCCGGGTGCGCGCCGGGGACGAACCGCAGCGCTGACGAGCGGCCCAAGACGCCGGGCAGGGCGTCGGGTGGAGCGTCGGGTGGAGCGTCGGGTGGAGCGCCGGCAGGGCGCCGGCCGACCGCGCTGTCGGTGGTCGGCGGCACCGTGGTCCCCGCGGGTCGCAGCCGGCGGTGTCATGCGGAGGTCGGGGTGGTCACGGGGTGGGGTTCGGGCGCGGCGGCACCGAGGGCGTGGTCGCCGTGGGCCGCGCTGCGCCGTCATCCGGACATCTGGGTGCACCGGTGCCGGCTGGACGAAGGGACGGGCTGGTGGTGCCCGGCCGAGCGGGTGATCCTGCTCGACGACCGGCTCGGGCGGCGCGAGGCCCGCTGCGCGCTCGCCCACGAGCTCGCCCACGTCGAGCTCGGGCACGGTGGCCTGCCGGACGTCGCCGGGTCCCGATCGCCTCGCCCAGCGGGTCGAGGCCGCGGCCGACGCGTGGGCCGCGACGCGCCTGGTGCCGCTCGACGCGCTGGCCAGGGCACTGGCGGTGCACCCCGACGACGCCGAGGCGGCGGCCGCCGAGCTCGACGTCACCGCGCAGGTGCTGCACGACCGGGTGGGCCGCCTGGGTCCGCGCGAGCGGGCGCTGCTCGGCGAGGGCCCAGCGCCGCCCGGCTGAGCTGGTGCCCGCTCAGGGCCGGCTGCCGCGCTCCTCGTGGGCGAGCAGGGCGGCGCCGACGATCCCGGCCTGGTTGCGCAGGGCGGCGGGGATGATCGGTGCGCGCAGGTGCAGCAGCGGCAGGAACTTGTCGGCCTTGCGGCTCACCCCGCCGCCGACCACGATCAGGGACGGCCACAGCAGGTCCTCGATCACGCTGTAGTAGCGCTGCAGCCGCGCCGCCCACTCCTCCCAGGTCAGGTCCTCCACCTCGCGGACGGAGGCCGCGGCGCGCGACTCCGCGTCGTGGCCGTCGATCTCCAGGTGGCCCAGCTCGCTGTTCGGCACGAGACGTCCGTCGAGCAGCAGCGCCGTGCCGATCCCGGTGCCCAGCGTCGTCATGACGACCAGGCCGCGCTGGTCGCGGGCGGCGCCGAAGCGCACCTCGGCCACGCCCGCCGCGTCCGCGTCGTTGACGACGTGGACGTCGCGCCCGAGGCGCTCGGTGATGAGCGTGTCGGCGTCGGTGCCGATCCAGCTGGAGTCGATGTTCGCGGCCGCTGCGCACGATGCCGCGGGTCACCACGCCGGGGACGGTGACGCCGATCGCGCCGTCCCCGAGCTCGTCGGCGAAGTGGCGGCCGACCTCGGCGACGACGTCCGCGACGGCCGACGGCGTGGCCGGCTGCGGGGTCTCGATGCGCAGCCGGTCCGCCAGCAGCGCGCCGGTGCGCAGGTCGACGGGGGCACCCTTGATCCCCGAGCCGCCGACGTCGATACCCAGGCCGACCTGGTGCTTCGCGGCGCCGCTCACTCGGCGTCCTGCGGCATGACGACCCAGAGCACGAGGTAGACGAGCACCTGCGGGCCCGGCAGCAGGCAGGACAGCACGAACAGCAGCCGCACCGTGCCCACACCGAGGCCGAAGCGCCGTGCCAGGCCGGCGCACACGCCGGCGATCATGCGCCCACGGCGGGGACGGCTGAGCGTTGCGTTCATCAGGTCTCCCGGGGTGTCAGGAAGGTCAGGACGTCGGGCTGGTCAGGAGTGGTCAGGAGTGGTCAGGGCAGCGTGAGGATCTCGGCGCCGGTCTCGGTGACCAGCAGGGTGTGCTCGAACTGCGCCGAGCGGCGGCGGTCCTTGGTGACGACGGTCCAGCCGTCGTCCCACATCTCCCACTCGTGGGTGCCGAGGTTGAGCATCGGCTCGATGGTGAACGTCATGCCCGGCTCGATGACCTCGGAGTAGCCGGGCGCGGCGTCGTAGTGCGGCACCACGAGGCCGGAGTGGAACGCCGTGCCGATGCCGTGCCCGGTGAAGTCGCGGATCACGCCGTAGCCGAAGCGCTTGGCGTAGGACTCGATGACCCGGCCGATGACGTTGATCTCGCGTCCGGGCCGCACCGCCTTGATCCCGCGCATCATCGCCTCGTGCGTGCGCTCGACGAGCAGCCGAGACTCCTCGTCGACGTCGCCCACGAGGTAGGTGGCGTCGGTGTCGCCGTGGACGCCGACGCCGTCGATCGTGACGTAGGCCGTGATGTCGATGTTGACGATGTCGCCGTCCTCGAGCGGGCGGTCGTCGGGGATGCCGTGGCAGACGACCTCGTTCACGCTCGTGCACAGCGACTTGGGGAAGCCGCGGTAGCCGAGGGTCGAGGGGTAGGCGCCGTGGTCGAGCAGGAACTCGTGACCCACGCGGTCGATCTCGTCCGTCGTGACGCCTGGCGCGATGACGTCTGCAGCAGCCGCCATCGCCTGTGCCGCAAGGCGTCCCGCCACGCGCATGCGCTCGATGATCTCCGGGGGCTTGACCTCCGGGCCGTGTAGCGGGCCGGCGCCGGCCGGTCGACGTACTCCGGACGCACGATGGACGACGGCACGGGCCGGCGTGGCGAGATCCTGCCCGGGGAGACGGTGGCGAGGGTCGGGGACATGCTCGCAGTCTAGGTGGGGCCCCGCGGGATGCGCGCCGTAGGCGCAGGCGGCAGGATGCGCACATGGCCGAGTACTACTTCAACACGCGCACGGGCAAGGTCGAGGAGCTCGCGGACAAGAGCCAGAGCAAGGACCTGCTCGGGCCCTACGCGTCGCGCGCGGAGGCCGAGCAGGCGCTCGCGAGCGCCCACCGGCGCACCGAGGAGTGGGACCGCGAGGACCGCGAGTGGCGCGGCGACGACGAGTGACGGGCGCGCGTCAGGCGGGCTCGGACGCCTCACCCGGTGTCGCGCGGCGTTCGCGCTCGCGCACCGCGTGCTCGTCCGTGCGGGAGTCGTAGCGCCAGAAGCCGCGCAGCCAGGTCGCGGTGCCGGCGACCGCGACGACGCACAGCGCCCCGCCGCTGACGATCGAGGTGCGCACCGACGTCAGGTCGGCGACCACGCCGCTGCGGGCCTGGCCACCGAGCGGGCCCAGTGAGTACGACAGCATCTCGATGCCGGCCATGCGGCCGCGCATGGAGTCCGGGATGGTCTGGTGCCAGACCGTGCTGCGGAAGATCGCGCTGATCGCGTCGGCGCCGCCGGCCACGACGAGGAACGCCACCGCGACCCACACCGACGGCGCGAGGCCGGCCAGGGCGACCGCACCACCCCAGCACATCGCCGCGACGACGATGGCCCGGCCGTGGCGGTGCACGTGAGCGACCCAGCCGCTCGTGGCGCTGGCCAGCAGCGCGCCGACGGTCTCCGCGGTGTAGAGGGCACCGAGCAGCTCGGGACGGTGGAAGACCTCGGTGGCCAGGGCGGGGAACAGCACGACGGGTACGGCGAGGAACATCGCCACCATGTCGACCACGTAGGTGCCGAGCAGGTCACGGCGGCCGACGGCGTAGCGGATGCCCTCGGCGATGCCGGCCAGGCTCGGCGGTCGGCTCTGCTCGGACGGTGGGTAGGGCCGCATGGCCCAGAACAGCGACGTCGCCACGACGAGCCCGGCGACGTCGACGCCGTAGGCCCAGGCCGGCCCCGGGCCGGCGAGCAGCAGGCCGCCGAGGGTCGGGCCGAGCACCGCACCGACCTCCATCCCGAACGACGACAGGGCCACCGCGGACGACAGCAGCCCGTGCGGCACGACGCGGGGGATCAGCGCCTCCCGGCTCGGCCGTTGCAGCGACTGGGCCACGGACAGCAGCGCGGCGACGACGTAGATCAGCCACACCTGCGGCCGGCCGAGCGCCGCGTTGACGAGCAGCACGCTGGTGAGCGCGATCTGCGCCAGCCCGGTGAGCACGAGCATCGCCCGGCGGTCGACGTGGTCGGCGAGCGCGCCGCCGTACAGACCGAAGACGACCAGCGGTACCAGCTCGACCAGCCCCACCGCGCCGACGGCGAAGTTCGACCCGGTCAGGTGGTAGAGCTGGTACGGCACGGCGACGTAGGTGACCATCGCCCCGAGGTAGAAGACCGTGCCCGCCGACAGCAGCAGCCGGAAGTCGCGCGAGGCCCTTAGTGGCGCGACGTCGACGTGGAAGCGGCTCACTGACCCGGGCGCTGGCGGGGCGAGGGGCCGCTGATCATGTCGATCAGGTGGCCCAACCGGTCGCGCCAGCCGACGCGCTGGCCCAGCGCGGGAAGTCCGGCGGCGGCGCTGACGAAGTGCTGGGCGAGGTCGAACGACGCCGGCAGCGCGAGGCCGGCCAGCACCTCCGGAGCCAACCCCCGGTCGTCGTCCTCGTCGGCCCACTCACGGGCGGTCCGCGGCGGGTCGGGGAGCAGGCCGTCGGGCACGATCAGCCCGCTGCTGCTGACGGTCATGCGCTCGTGGGCGAGCGCGCCGAGCTGGTCGTCCCCGGCGTCGAGGGCCAGCACGGTCGCACCGATGCGGCGGGCGTCGTCGACGCGCTCCAGCAGCGAGTCGGGCGCGACGTCCGGGGCCACGACGAAGACGGTCTCGCCCCGGCTGATCTGCTCGAGACGGCCGAGGCCGATCGTCAGGTGGTCGGGAGCCTGGGCCGGTGGGTTCCAGCGCACCAGCTGCGGGGCGATCTGCGGCAGCACGTTGAGCCGCGCCTCGTCGTCCAGGTGCGCCGCGAGGTGCCAGGGCTCGACCCGCGGCGTCCCGACCAGCAGCAGGTGCCCTGGCCCGGGCGTGCTGCGGACGGCGCGTCCGAGCTCGGTGGCGCGCGACCACCAGCTCGTGTGCACGAGGGCGTCGCGCAGTGCGGCCACGCGCTCGGTGTCCATGGGGGAAATCCTGCCATCTCGAGGTGGCAGGGCGCGCGCGACGCGGCGGTCGCGGCCGGCGCGGTGGTCAGCGGGTGAGCTTGGGCAGGACCTGCTCGCCGAAGACCTTGATCCACTCCTCCTGGTTGCGCCCGACGTTGTGCAGGTACACGCGGTCGAAGCCGAGGTCGACGAACCGCTGGATGGCCGCGCGGTGGACGTCGGGGTCGGACGAGATCACCATGCGGCCCTCGAAGTCCTCCGGGCGCACGAGCTGCGCCATCGCGGCGAAGTCGTGCGGGCTGCGGATGTCGGCCTTGCCGAACTTCATGCCGCCGTTGGGCCACTCGGTCATCGCGTTCTCGAGCGCCTGCTCGTCGGTCTCGGCCCACGACAGGTGCAGCTGCAGCACCTTGGGCATGGTGTCGGGGTCCTTGCCGGCCTCACGAGCGCCCTCGGCGAACTTGCCGAAGAGGCCCTCGATCTTCTCCAGCGGGGCGCCGACCGTGATCATGCCGTCGGCGAACTTGCCGGTCTTCTTGGCGTTGATGGGCCCGGCGGTCGCCACGAGGATCGGCGGGGCCTGCTCGGGCATGGTCCACAGCCGGGTGGTCTCCATCTTGAACCAGCGGCCGTCGTGCTTGACGTCCTTGCCCTCCAGCGAGGCCGTGAAGAGCTTGGAGATGAGCTCGATCGCCTCCCACATCCGCAGCGAGCGCTCGCCCGCCTCGGGCCAGTAGCCCGGCACGATGTGCTCGTTGAGCGCCTCGCCGGTGCCGAGGCCCAGCCACGAACGGCCCGGGTACATCGCCTCGAGGGTCGCCGCCGCCTGCGCGACGATCGCCGGGTGGAACCGGAAGCTCGGGCAGGTGACGCCGGGGCCGAGGTCGCCGCGCGTGCGCTCGCCGACGGCGGTGAGCACGTTCCACACGAAGCCGGCCTGCCCCTGCTGGGGCACCCAGGGCTGGAAGTGGTCAGCGGCCATGCAGCCGGAGAAACCGTGCTCCTCGGCGAGCGCCGTGAGGCTCACGCACTCGGAGGGGTGGAACTGCTCGAGCATGGCGGCGTAGCCGACGGTCAGGTCGCTCATGGTCTCGACGCTAGTGCCTCCCGCGAGGGTCAGGCGCTGCGGGTGAGGGACGACACAGCCGGGGTCAGCCGCCGGACTTGCGGCGGAACTGCCGCTGCGCCTTGGCCGGGCCGGTGTGCGCCTGCGTCACCGACTCGGCGCGCTCGGCCTGGTGCTCCTCGTGCCGCTGGTTCTTGCGGGCCAAGGCGTCGCGGAACTTCGCCTTGAGGTCGTCCGGTGCGCCCGGCCCGGGGTTCTTCGACGGTGTGCTCATGCCCTCATCCTGCCTGCCACCTGGCCTCTGGACCCAGCGGGTTGTCGGCGCGCCGCGTCCGCAGTGCCGTCGTCCGCGGTCGTCACAGGATCCCGCGGGCCTGGAAGGCGGCCGTCACGGCCTTGGCTGCCGCGCGGCCGTACATCGACCGCGCGGTGTCGACGGTCTCCTGGGCCGCGGCGGCGAAGCTGGTGTCGGGGGCGAAGCGGAACTGCGCGTCGATGATGACCCGGTCGGCCGCGGTGGCGCCGAGCGCGGTGCGGATGCTCCACAGCGCCTGCGACCAGATCTCGCCGTCCGCGTGCACCTCGCCGACGACGTCCTGCGGGTAGTGCTTGTCCTCGGCGAGCGTGCGCAGGCAGTGCGGCGCGCGGGTGTACGAGGTGGAGTCCCAGTCGGCGACGCAGGTGACCGCGGCGGCGAGCGGCCAGCCCTGCTGCTGGCGGACGTGCTCGCTGACCGTGACGGCGAGGTAGTCGCCGAACGCCTCGCCGATGCTGCCAGCCTCCAGCGACGTCCCGAACCCCGGCACCTGCGCGTCGTGCACCGCGTGGCCGTACTCGTGCACGATCACCTCGGCGTCCTCGGCGTCGTCCACCCCGCCCTTGCCGAAGCGCAGGAAGTCCTTGTGGTCGGTGGAGTAGGAGTTGTCGACACCCCACTGGTTGGTGCGGACGTCCTGGCTCTCGGCGTTGACGGCGGGCAGGTCGCTGCCGAAGCCGAGCGAGCGCAGGTAGAGCTGCGCCTGGGTCACCCAGTAGTACGCCATGACCTGCTCGAAGCGGTCGTCGTCGCGACGGTAGGTGAAGGTGTTGGTGGGGGAGTAGGCGGCGGGGCCGGTCTCGCTGACGACGTTCGCCCAGTCACCGCGCAGGTACCCCGAGCCGTCGAGGTTGGTGAGCGTGACGGTCGCGTACTGGTCGCTCGGCACCGCGGTCGCGGAGTCCTTGTCGTCGGTGAGCGACTGGTCACCGGAGGACTGGACCGGGTTGACCATGAACACGCTGGCGGTGCCGGTCGAGCCCGCGGCGGGGCGCGGAGCGGCGCTGGACGGCGCGGCCCAGGCGGCGGTGAGGACGAGCGCCGTCCCGGTGGCGGCGGTGCAGTACAGGCGGATCGAGCGGTTCACGCCGGACCGGTCCCTTCACGTGTCCCCCGAGGAACGTGGTGCCCAGACCCTGGCACGGATGGCGCCCAGTGGGAAGGGGGCGGGGCTCAGGACTCGAAGGAGTGCTCGGTGGTCGGGAAGCTGCCGTCGCGGACCTCGGCGGCGTAGTCGCGCGCGGCCTGCAGCAACGTGCCGCGCAGGTCGGCGTACTGCTTGACGAAGCGCGCCATCTTGCCGCCGCGAAGGCCGGCCATGTCCTGCCACACCAGCACCTGCGCGTCGCACTCGGGCCCGGCGCCGATGCCGATGGTGGGCACCTTCAGCACCTCGGTGATCTGCGCCGCGACCGGTGCGGGCACCATCTCCAGCACGACCGAGAACGCGCCGGCGTCCTGCAGCGCGCAGGCGTCCTTGACCAGCTGCTCACCCTGGTCGCCGCGCCCCTGCACCCGGTAGCCGCCGAGCACGTGCTCGCTCTGCGGCGTGAAGCCGAGGTGGCCCATCACCGGGATGCCGGCCGACACGACCGCCTCGACGTGGGCCGCGACGCGACGTCCGCCCTCGAGCTTGACGCCGTGCGCGAGGCCCTCCTTCATCATCCGCGTGGCGGTGGCGAGAGCCTGCTCGGGCGAGGACTGGTAGGAGCCGAACGGCAGGTCGGCGATCACCAGGGCCCGGCGCGCGCTGCGGGCGACGGCTCGCACCAGCGGCAGCATCTCGTCGACCGTGATCGGCACGGTGGTCTCGTACCCGAGGACGTTGTTGGCCGCCGAGTCACCGACGAGCAGGACGTCGATGCCGGCCTCGTCGAAGATCTCGGCCGAGAGCTGGTCGTACGCCGTCAGCATCGCGAACCGCTCGCCGCGCTCCTTGAGCTGGCGCAGGTGGTGCACGCGCACGCGGCGGGCCGGCACGCTGCCCGCTCCGGCGGGCTGCTGGGGCCCGGTGCCGTACGGGGCCGGCTGCTCGGCCGCGGGGTCGCTCGGCTGCTGGGTCACTGGGGCTCCTTCGCAGGGGGCTGGTCGGCAGGCGCGGCCGGTGACTCCGGCTCGTTCTCACGCCAGCGGCTCGTGATGGGCAGGCGCCGGTCGCGGCCGAAGGCGACGGACGAGATCTTCGGCCCCGGCGCGAACTGGCGACGCTTCCACTCGGCTCGGTCGACGAGCCCGACGACGCGGTCGACGACGTCGGGGTCGAAGCCGGCCTCGATGAGCTCGGAGCGACCTTCGGCGCCCACCACGTAGTGCTCGAGCACGTCGTCCAGCAGGTCGTACGGCGGCAGGGAGTCCTGGTCGGTCTGGCCGGGGCGCAGCTCGGCCGACGGTGGCTTGGTGATCGAGCGCTCGGGGATCGGTGGCGTCTGGCCGAGCCGCTCGGCCTCGGCGTTGCGCCAGCGGGCGAGCTGCCAGACCAGCGACTTCGGCACGTCCTTGAGCGGCGCGAACCCGCCGACGCTGTCGCCGTAGAGCGTCGAGTAGCCGACCGCCAGCTCGCTCTTGTTGCTGGTGGCCAGGACGAGGTGGCCCTCGGTGTTGGAGACACCCATCAAGATCACGGCGCGTACCCGGGCCTGGAGGTTCTCCTCGGCGACGCCGGTGAAGCCGAGCTGGCGCTGGAAGGTCTCGACGACGTCCGTGATGGGTTCGATGCGGTACTCGGCACCGATGCGCGCGCACAGGTCCGCCGCGTCGTCACGGCTGTGCTGGCTGGAGTAGCCGCTGGGCATGGAGATCCCGACCACGTGCCGGCCGCCGAGCGCGTCGGCGGCCAACGCCGCCACCACGGCCGAGTCGATGCCGCCGGACACGGCGATGACCACCGAGGTGAAGCCGTTCTTGCGCACGTAGCCGCTCAGGCCGGTGACCAGGGCCGACCACACCTCGCCGATGTCGTCGAGCCGCGGCGCGACCACCGCCGGCTGCGGCTCGCGCGGCGGGAGGCTGTCTCGCGTGAGCACGACGTGCGTGACGTCGGGGACGCCGTCGTCGGGTCGACGGTGGACGCCTTCAGGTCGAGGTCGACGGTGAGCAGGTGCTCGGTGAACTGCGGCGCCCGGGCCAGCACCTCACCCGCGGCCGAGACCACGAGCGAGTCGCCGTCGAAGACGAGGTCGTCCTGGCCGCCGACCAGGTTCAGGTAGGCGAGGGTGCAGTCGGCCTCGGCCGCCCGGCGCGCAGCGAGCGCGAGCCGGGTGTCGTCCTTCTCGCGCTCGTAGGGCGAGCCGTTGACGACGAGCAGCAGCTCGGCGCCCGCCTCGCGCGTCTTCGCCACCGGACCGCCGTCCTGCCAGAGGTCCTCGCAGATGGCGAGCGCGAGGTCGACGTCACCGACCCGCACCACGGTCAGGTCGTGACCCGGGACGAAGATGCGGAACTCGTCGAAGACGCCGTAGTTGGGCAGGTGGTGCTTGGCGTAACGGGCGGCCACGCGGCCCCGGTGGAGCACGGCGACGCAGTTCTGCGGCATGCCCTTCGGGACGCCGGTGCGGCCGTCCTCGGAGACGCCGTCGCCGTCGGTATCGGCGTCGCGGCCCTCGGCGCGGTCGAGGTACCCCACGACGACGGGCAGGTCGGCGTAGCCGTCGTCGGCGAGGTCGACGGCCAGCCGGTGCACCGCGGTGCGGGAGGCGTCGACGAACGACCGGCGCAGGGCGAGGTCCTCGACCGGGTAGCCCGTGAGCACCATCTCGGGGAAGGCGACGAGCTGCGCGCCGTCGTCAGCGGCGCGGGCGGTCCAGTCGCGGATCATGCGGGCGTTGCCGTCGAGGTCACCGAGGACGGCGTCGACCTGGGCGAGGGCGAGTCGCAGCTGCGGCATGCCCCGAGCCTAGGGCCACCGGATGACCACGCACCCGCTGCCCGGCCGGAGCCGCGCGGGACGCCAGGCTAGGGTCGCGCCCATGGGTGAGCCGGTGCGTGACAGGTACGACGTCGTGGTCGTCGGCGGAGGGCACAACGGGCTCACCGCGGCCGCCTACCTGGCGCGGGCAGGCCGCTCGGTGCTGGTGCTCGAGCAGCTCGACCACGTCGGTGGGGCCGCGGTGTCGGCGACGGTGTTCGACGGCGTCGAGGCGCGACTGTCGAGGTACAGCTACCTGGTCTCGTTGATGCCCCGCCTGGTCATCGACGAGCTGGGGCTGCCGGTGCGGCTCGTGCGCCGCCGGTACTCCTCGTACACGCCGGTGCCCGGTGACCCGGAGCGCGGGCTGCTCGTCGACCACGGCGACGCGGCGCGGACGGCGCGGTCCTTCGAGAGCGCGGCGACGGCGTCTGAGCACGCTGCGTGGCAACGTTTCTACGCGCTCACCGCACGCCTCGCGCAGCGGGTGTTCCCCACGATGACCGAGCCGCTGCGCTCGGCCGAGCAGGTGCGGGCCCTCGCCGACGACGACGAGGCGTGGGCCGGCGTGGTGGAGAACCCGCTCGGCGACCTCGTGGAGCGCACCTTCGCCGACGACACGGTGCGGGGCGTGGTGCTGACGGACGCTCTCATCGGGACGTTCGCGTCGGCGGGGTCGGCGGACCTGCGGCAGAACCGCTGCTTCCTCTACCACGTGATCGGAGGGGGCACCGGCGACTGGGACGTCCCGGTCGGCGGCATGGGCGCGGTCACCGACGCGCTCGCGGCCGCGGCCCGCTCGGCCGGCGCCACGCTGGTGACCAGCGCGCAGGTGACGTCGGTCGACCCGGCCGGCGCCGTGACGTACACCGACGCAGGCGGCGGGTCTCGCACCGTGGGCGCCGGTCACGTGCTCGCCGGCTGCGCGCCGTCCACGCTGTCCCGGCTGATGGGGGAGACGCCGCAGGAGCAGCCCGAGGGTGCGCAGCTGAAGGTCAACATGCTGCTCAGCCGGCTGCCTCGACTGCGCGACACCACGGTCGACCCCGCGGCGGCGTTCAGCGGCACGTTCCACGTCAACGAGGGGTACGCGCAGCTGCAGACCGCCTACGAGCAGGCGGCGAACGGGCGCGTGCCGGACCTGCCGCCGTGCGAGATCTACTGCCACTCGCTGTCCGACCCCTCGATCCTCGGGCAGCCGTTGCGCGAGTCGGGCGCTCACACGCTGACGCTGTTCGGCCTGCACATGCCCGCGCGGCTGTTCCGCGCCGACAACGAGGCGGCGCGCGCCGAGGCCCTGGCCGCGACGCTGCGCTCGCTGGACTCGGTGCTCGCCGAGCCGATCGAGGACTGCCTGCTGCGCACACCCTCCGGCGAGCCGTGCCTGGAGGCCCGCACGCCGGTCGACCTCGAGTCCGACGTCGGGCTGCCGGGCGGCAACATCTTCCACCGCGACCTGTCGTGGCCGTGGGCGCAGGACGACGCCGACGTCGGCCGCTGGGGCGTCGAGACGGCGCACCCCCAGGTGCTGCTGTGCGGTGCAGGCGCTCGACGCGGCGGTGGGGTCAGCGGCATCCCCGGCCGAGCGGCCGCCATGGCGGTCTTGGGCCGCTGACGCCGCGCGCACCCGAAGGAGGCGGCGTCGCGAAACCTCCGAGCAACGAGCGGACCCTAGGATGACGCCCATGGACAGGCAGCAGGAGTTCGTGCTCCGCACCATCGAGGAGCGGGACATCCGCTTCGTGCGGCTCTGGTTCACCGACGTGCTCGGCACGCTGAAGTCGGTGGCCGTGGCTCCGGCCGAGCTCGAGGGCGCGTTCGCCGAGGGCATCGGGTTCGACGGCAGCGCCATCGAGGGGTTCGCGCGCGTCTACGAGTCCGACATGCTCGTCAAGCCCGACCCGAGCACGTTCTCGGTGCTGCCGTGGCGCGGCGAGAGCCCGGGCACCGCCCGGATGTTCTGCGACATCCTGCTGCCCGACGGCACGCCGTCCTTCGCCGACCCGCGCAACGTCCTCAAGCGCGCGCTCGCCAAGGCGGCCGACCTGGGATTCACCTTCTACACGCACCCCGAGATCGAGTTCTTCCTGCTGGAGCAGCGCAAGGCCGGCCAGCCCCCGGTGCCGGTCGACCAGGCCGGCTACTTCGACCACGTCCCGCACGGGACGGCGCACGACTTCCGGCGCCAGGCGATCACCCTGCTGGAGTCGATGGGCATCTCCGTCGAGTTCAGCCACCACGAGGGCGCCCCCGGGCAGAACGAGATCGACCTGCGCTACGCCGACGCCTTGACCACCGCCGACAACATCATGACCTTCCGCGCGGTCATCAAGGAGGTCGCGCTCGAGCAGGGCATCTACGCCACCTTCATGCCCAAGCCGTTCACCGAGCACCCCGGCTCGGGCATGCACACCCACCTGTCGCTGTTCGCCGGTGACGGCAACGCCTTCCACGAGGCCGGTGCGCCGTACCAGCTGAGCAAGGTCGGGCGGCAGTTCATCGCGGGCCTGCTGCGCCACGCCGCCGAGATCACCGCGGTCACCAACCAGTGGGTCAACTCCTACAAGCGGCTCATGGGTGGCGGCGAGGCGCCCAGCTACGTCTGCTGGGGGCACAACAACCGGTCGGCCCTCGTGCGCATCCCCATGTACAAGCCGTCCAAGGGCCAGTCCACGCGCATCGAGATGCGGTCGATCGACTCCGCCTGCAACCCCTACCTCGCCTTCGCCGTCGTCCTGAGCGCCGGGCTGAAGGGCGTCGAGGAGGGCTACGAGCTGCCGGACGAGGCCGAGGACGACGTGTGGTCGCTGTCCGAGGCCGAGCGCCGGGCGCTGGGCATCCGCCAGCTCCCGACCTCGCTGTCCGAGGCGATCCACGTGATGGAGGACAGCGAGCTGGTCGCCGAGACCCTCGGCGAGCACGTCTTCGACTTCTTCCTGCGCAACAAGCGTGCCGAGTGGCAGGACTACCGAGCGCAGATCACGCAGTTCGAGCTGGACCGCTACCTGCCGATGCTGTGAGGCCGCGATGACCGGTCGGGTTCTCGTCACCGGTGGCTCGGGCACGCTGGGGCGCTGCTGCTGCGTCGGCCGCTCGCCGTGGTGCCGCGTGGCCTGCGCGCCCAGCTCGTCGGCCGGCGCACCTTCGACGCCTGGCTCGCCGAGCAGCACGCCTGAGCTTAGGAGTCCGCGTACCGCGCTCTCAGCAGCTGCCGCTTGCGGGTGCCCTCGGCGTTGACGCCCTTCTGCACCAGCACGAGGTTGTGGTAGCAGTGCACGGCCACGACGTGCTGGTCGGAGTACGACGGCTCGGCCGCGTCGATGTGCTCCTCGTGGTTCAGCCCGTCGACGAGGGTCTTGACCATCGCCATCGAGGTCGTGGGGTCCTGCAGGTCGACCGCCCCGCCGTACTCCGGCCAGTACGACGTCTGGAGGTCCTCGATCGCGTAGATGCCGTCGGGCGCCAGCAAGGGGAAGAGGGTCGCGAAGGTTGAGCGCACGTGGGGGCTGAGGTGGCTGCCGTCGTCCACGACCACGTCGAACGGGCCGTAGGTCACGCTGACCCGCCGCAGCGCCGCGGCGTCCGACTGGTCGGCGCGGACGATGACGATGCGCGGCTCGGCCAGCGCCGACTTGTCGTGGAGGTCCATCCCCACGACGAGCGCCCGGGGGAAGAACGCCTTCCACATCCGCAGCGACGCACCACCGTGCGTCGGGCTCGCGTACCCCCCGACACCGATCTCCAGCAGCCGGATCGGCTTGTCCCGCAAGTGCTCCAGGTGCCGTTGGTAGTGCTGGGCGTACCGGTGGGTGCCCCACTTGTCGGTCTTGAAGCGGGTCGCCAGCCGGCACAGCTCGCCCTCGTCGGCCCGGAGCCGGCGACGGGCGGCAGCGAGGTCACGCTCGTAGGAGGCCCACACCGCGGCGACGCGCGGCGACAGGGCGCGGACGAACCATCGCACGGCGCGACGCGGACGTCCTTGCGCGCCCGAGGGGCTCGGCACGCGGTCACTGTGACACGCGGGCCATGGCGCGGCAAGGGGCATCGAGGTCGCGAGGCGGGCAGCCGGCGCCGGTAGCGTGACCGCGTGACGTCGACCCGATCGAGCAGCCGGGCAGGGCGCCTGGTGCGGCTGGGCTTCGCCGACCCGGCCCGGGCCCAGCGCCTGCTCGCCGACCCCGCCATCGCCGGGCTCATCGACCCCCTGGACGACGTCTTCGACGACGGGATCGTCCGCGACCTCGCCGAGACGCCGGATCCCGACCTCGCGCTGCTCGGCCTCGTCCGGCTGATGGAGTCGTTGCGGGACATGGGTCGACGCGACCCCGACGACCCGGTCGTCCAGCAGGCGGACGTCGGCCACCTGCTGCAGGCCGTGCGCGTCGGTGGGGCGGTCCGTGACCGGCTGCTCGCCGTCCTGGGGTCGTCGTCCGCGCTGGCCGACCACCTGGCGCGCCACCCCGAGCACTGGACGGCGCTCACCCGGGACCAGCCGGCCGACGCCGACGAGCTGCGGGCCGCGCTGCTCGTCGCGGTGGGGGCCGACCCCGCCGACCGTGCTCCGACCGCGGAGCGGGGCGGCCGCATCGCGCACGACCGGCTGCGGGTGGCGTACCGCCACCAGCTCCTGGCGCTCGCGGGACGCGACCTCGCGGCGCCCGACCCGACGGCCGTCGTCGACGGCGTCGCGCGCGAGCTGGCGGACCTCGCTGCTGCCGCGCTCGAGGCCGCCCTCGCGATCGCCCGTGCCGACCTCGAGCCGGGCCTGCCGCCGTGCCGCCTGGCCGTGATCGGCATGGGCAAGTGCGGCGGCCGCGAGCTCAACTACGTCAGCGACGTCGACGTGCTGTTCGTCGCCGAGCCGGTCACCGACCACGACGACGAGACGCACCCCGATGGCGCGCAGCGGCCGGACGCGGAGGCGGAGCAACGGGCCCTGGCCACGGCGCAGCAGCTCGCCACGGGCCTGATGCGCGCGTGCTCGCTCTCGACCGCCGAGGGGACCCTCTGGCCGGTCGACCCGAACCTGCGCCCGGAGGGACGCGACGGGCCGCTCGTGCGCACGCTCGCCAGCTACCGCGCCTACTACGAGCGGTGGGCGAAGACGTGGGAGTTCCAGGCGCTGCTCAAGGCCCGGGCGGTCGCCGGCGACCGCGAGCTGGGGGAGCGGTTCGTCCGGTCGGTGGCCGAGCTGGTCTGGACGGCGGCCGAGCGGCCCGACTTCGTCGAGGACGTCCAGGCGATGCGCCGCCGCGTCGAGGAGCACGTGCCGGCAGCCGAGGCCGACCGCCAGCTCAAGCTCGGGCGAGGTGGCCTGCGCGACGTCGAGTTCAGCGTCCAGCTGCTGCAGCTCGTGCACGGCCGCGTCGACGAGACCGTCCGCCCGCGCGGCACGTTGGTGGCGCTGAGCGCTCTGGCCGCGGGCGGGTACGTCGGGCGCGACGACGCCGCCGAGCTGGACTCGGCCTACCGGCTGCTGCGCACGCTCGAGCACCGCATCCAGCTGTTCCGGCTGCGCCGCACCCACCTGATGCCGACATCGGACGTCGACCTGCGCCGGCTCGGGCGCCAGCTGCGCCATCGGGCCGACCCCGCCACCGCGATCGTCAGCGAGTGGCGCACGCGAGCGCGCGAGGTGCGCCGCCTGCACGAGCGGCTCTTCTACCGCCCGCTGCTCGGGGCGGCGGCGCGACTGCCGAGCGAGCACGTCCGGATGACACCCGAGGCGGCTCGCACCCGGCTGCTCGCGCTCGGCTACCGCGACCCGGCCGGGGCGCTGCGTCACCTCGGCGCGCTCACCGACGGCGTCAGCCGGCGCGCGTCCATCCAGCGCCAGCTGCTGCCGGTGATGCTCGGGTGGTTCGCCGACGAGGCGGACCCGGACGCCGGTCTGCTGGCCTTCCGCCGCGTCAGCGACGAGCTCGGCACGACGCACTGGTACCTCAAGATGCTGCGGGACGAAGGGTCGTCGGCCGAGCGCCTGGCGCACGTGCTGGCCAGCAGCCGCTTCGCCGGCGACCTGCTCACCGGCGCGCCGGAGTCGGTGCAGCTGCTGGCCGACGACTCCGGGCTGCTCCCGCGGACGGGCGAGGCCCTGCGCGCGGAGGTGCTCTCGGCGGTGGCGCGGCACGACGACCCCGTGAAGGCCCTGACCGCCGCTCGCAGCGTCCGGCGGCGCGAGCTGTTCCGCATCGCGACCGCGGACCTGCTCGGCCGCCTGGAGCTGGACGACGTCGAGCGCGCGCTCACCGAGGTCGCGTCCGCCCTCGTCGAGGGAGCGCTCGTCGTCGCGGCGCGGGTGGTCGAGGCCGAGCGCGGTGCGCCCCTGCCGACCCGGCTGCTCGTCGTGGCGATGGGACGGTTCGGCGGTCGCGAGCTCGGGTACGGCAGCGACGCCGACGTCGTCTTCGTCCACGACCCCGTCGAGGGGGCCGACGAGGACGCCGCCCAGGCCGCCGCCCTCGCGGTGGTCGGCGAGCTGCGCCGGCTGCTGGCCGGGCCTGGGCCCGACCCCTCGCTGCAGCTGGACGCTGACCTTCGGCCCGAGGGCAAGCAGGGCCCTGTGGTGCGCTCCCTGGCCTCCTACGCCGCGTACTACGAGCGGTGGTCGCTGGTGTGGGAGGCGCAGGCGCTGCTGCGCGCCACCCCCGTGGCGGGGGACGCCGGCCTGGCCGAGCGGTTCCGCCGCCTGATCGACCCGGTCCGCTGGCCCGAGGGCGGCCTCAGCGACGCCGACGTGCGCGAGGTGCGGCGCATCAAGGCCCGCGTCGAGTCCGAGCGGCTGCCCCGAGGGGCCGATCCCGGCCGGCACCTGAAGCTCGGGCGCGGCGGGATGGCCGACGTCGAGTGGACCGTGCAGCTGCTCCAGCTCCGCCACGCCTTCGCCGTGCCGGGGCTGCGGCACACCGGCACGATGACGGCGCTGCGGGTCGCGTACGAGCACGGCCTGGTCGACCAGGCCGACGCCGAGGCGATGGCCGCTGCCTGGCGCCTCGCGTCGCGCCTGCGCAACGCGGCGGTGCTCTGGCGCGGCCGGCCGGTCGACGCCCTCCCCAGCGACCTGCGCGACCTGGACGGCGTGGCGCGCATCGTGGGCTACCCGCCCGGCTCGGCCGCGCAGCTCGTCGACGACTACCGCCGCACCACCCGTCGCGCGCGGGCCGTGGTCGAGCGGGTGTTCTACGGATGAGCGAGCGCGAGGACGGCGGGACGGCCGCGCCAGATGTCCGATCCGGTAGCGTTCGGCCGGTGAGCGCGGGGCGGCCGGACGGGGATGACAGCGGCGTACCCTCGTACGCCCGCGCCCTGCGCAGCACCGAGTTCTTCGGGCTGTACGTCGCGCGGGTGCTGTCGGACTGGGGCGACCAGCTCGCGCGCGTCGCCATCTCGGCGCTGGTGCTGCACCGCTCGGGCTCGGCGCTGTTCGCCGCCGCGGTCTTCGCGGTCAGCTTCCTGCCCAAGGTCTTCGGCCAGGCCCTGCTCGGACCCTTCGCCGACCGGCTGCCGCGGCGCACGCTGATGGTGGGCTGCGACGTCCTGCGCGCCGTCGCGCTGGCGCTGCTGGTACTCGCCGTCGTCAAGGGACTGTCGACCGCCGGGCTGCTCGGCCTGCTCTTCCTCGTCGAGCTGGCCGGCGCTCCGTTCTTCGCCGCGAGCCGGGCCCTGCTGACCGAGCTGTTCGCCGAGCGCGCGCTCTACCTGCGCGCCAGCTCGCTCATGCAGATGTCGTTCCAGTTCAACCAGGTCGCCGGGGTCGCGCTCGGCGGGATCGTCGTGGCGGCCGTCGGAGCCGACCGCGCGCTGTGGATCGACGCGGCGACCTTCGCGCTGTCCGGGCGTCCTGATCGCCGCGTTCGTGCGACGCCGTCCCGCGGCCTCGGACGGTGGCGTGCCGGGTGTGCGCGCCCTGCTGGACGACGTGCGCGTGGGCGTCGCGTTCCTGCGCACCGACCTCACGACCCGCTCGCTGATGCTGCTGGCCTGGCTGATGCTCCTGGCCTTCATCGCCCCAGAGGCGGTGGCGCTGCCGTACGCCGCCGCACACGGCGCGTCGACCGCTGCTGGTGGGCTGCTGCTCGCGGCGAGCCCGTTCGGCGCGTTCGTGAGCGTGCTGGTCATCAGCCGCTGGCAGCCCGTGGTGCAGGTGCGCCGGCTGCTGCTGCTCGCGACGTGCGTGCCCCTGCCGCTGCTGGCGCTCGTGGTCGTGCCGCCCTGGCCCGTGGTCGTCGTGCTGTTCTTCGTCGCGGGCGCCTTCCAGGGCTTCATGGTCCCGCTGATGGCGACGTTCTCGCTGCTGACACCCGACCACCTGCGCGGGCGGCTCAGCGGGCTGGCGGGGTCCGGTTTCGCCCTGGTCTCCGCCGTCGCGTTCGTGGCGGTCGGGGCGCTGAGTGACGCGACGAGCCCCGCGGCCGCCGTGGTGCTCTCGGCGGTGGTGACGCTGATCGTGCTCGCGCTGGTCCGCACCCGCTGGCCGCAGCGCCAGCTGTGCGCCGCCGCCGAGCGCGCCTACTCCTGAGCCCCGGCCCCAGCCGGCGGCAGCGGCGACAGCCCGACGAGCGGCAGCTGCTCGGCCAGGCGCCGGCGAGCGGCGTCCGTGCCGTCGTACCGCCACCCGACGAGCCGGCTGAGGGCCGCGCGCAGCACCGGGGTCACCCAGCGGTTGCGGTGCTCGTAGTCAGCGAGGACGGCGACCGCCTCGGCCGGCGGCAGCCGGCGGTGGCGAGCCGGAAAGCTGCGACGGGAGACGCGCACCACGGCCGGCCCGCCTGCCTGCAGGTTGCGCCACCAGTCGGCTCCGGCTCCGAGACCGACGACCACGACCAGCTCGTCGCGCTGGGCGTCCCGGTGCACGACCTCGAGGACCGTGTCGTACGGGCGGCCGCTCTTGCGCCCGTGGTGGGTGAGCTGCAGGAACCGGTGCCCGAGCAGCCAGCCCGCGCCGTGCCGGTAGAGAACCGTCGGGGCCCGCAGCAGCCGCCGGGTCACCGGGCCAGGACGATTTGGTGGCACACACCAAGCATTGCATAATGCTGCACGTGAGAGCCACGGTGCGAAGCGCAGTCTCGGCACCGTGGCAGCCGGTGGCGCTGCCGCTGCAGCGCGGCACCGCGGGCGCGCTGAACTGGCTGCGGGGCTCGAGCAGCGGGCTGCTCGTCCTGGCGCTCGCCATGGGTGGTGCGGCCGGCCTGGGTGCGATCGTCTTCCGCTGGCTCATCGTCGCCTTCACCCACGTGCTCTCCGGCCACGACGACTACTCCGCGGCCGGGCACGCACCGCACCCCGGCGCTCCCGTCGCTGGGCGTGTGGTTCGTCGTGCTGGCCCCGGTCGTCGCGGGCCTGGTCTACGGGCCGCTGGTGTACTTCTTCGCCCGAGAGGCCCGCGGGCACGGCGTCCCCGAGGTGATGTTCGCCGTCGCGCGCCGCGGCGGGCGCATCGCGCCCCAGGTCGCGGTGGTCAAGGCGGTGGCGTCCGCCCTGTGCATCGGCGGGGGTGGCTCGGTGGGACGCGAGGGCCCCATCGTGCAGATCGGATCGGCCCTCGGCTCGGCGCTGGGCCGCTTCGTGCGCGTGAACGAGGCGCGGGTGCGCGTGCTCGTGGCGTGCGGCGCCGCAGGCGGCATCGCCGCGACGTTCAACGCACCGCTCGCCGGCGTCTTCTTCGCCATGGAGCTGATCCTGCGCGACTTCACCGCCCAGTCGTTCGGCATGGTGGTGCTGGCCTCGGTGACCGCGAGCGTCGTCGCCCGCGTCGGTGCTCGGCGACACGCCGTTCCTGCAGCTGCCGCCGTTCACCGTCGACCACCTCGGCCAGTACCTGCTGTTCGCCCTGCTCGGTCTGCTCGCGGGCGTCGTCGGCGTCGGGTTCACCCGCGTGCTGTACCTGGTCGAGGACGCTCTGCGACCGGCTGTGGCGCGGGCCCGGAGTGGCTGCGCCCGCCGTCGGCGGCCTGGCGCTCGGCGCTGCTGCTGCTCGCGCTGCCGCAGATGTACGGCGTCGGCTACCCCGTGCTCGAGGGCAGCGTCGCCGGCCGGTACGCGCTGGGGTTCCTGGTCGTGCTGCTCGTCGGCAAGATGCGTCGCCACCAGCCTGACCATCGGGATCGGCGGCTCCGGCGGGGTCTTCGCGCCCAGCCTGTTCATCGGCGCGATGCTCGGTGCGGCGTTCGGTGAGGCGGCGCACCTGCTCGTGCCCGGTGTCGCCGGGCCCGCCGGGCGCGTACGGGCTCATCGGCATGGGGGCGGTGTTCGCCGGCGCGGCGCGCGCCCCGATCACGGCGGTCATCATCATGTTCGAGCTCACGGGCGAGTACTCGATCATCCTGCCGCTGATGGCGGCGATCGTGCTGGCCACCGGGATCAGCCACCGGCTGTCGCGCGACACCATCTACACGTTGAAGCTGCGCCGGCGTGGGGTCGACCTCGACGCCCCGAACGCCCGGCGTCCTTCGCGGGGCTGCGCGTGCTCGACGTGATGGCCCCCGCCGGCGAGCCGCTGCGCGAGCGCTCCCGCTGCTCGACGCCGCGGTCGCGCTGGGCGCCGCTCCGCACGGCCAGCTGCCCGTGGTCGACGCACTCCGGACGCTGGCGCGGTGTGGTCACCGACCGCGCCGTCGCCGAGGCCCTGACCGACGACGAGTCCCCGGTCACCACGGTGGCCGACCTGGTCGAGGTGCCCGACGCGGTGCGAGCGGACGACGACCTGCTCGAGGCGCTGCCCTCGCTGCAGGGCGTCGCAGGTGCCGTCCCCGTCCTGGACGCGGGCCGTGAGCGGGTGGTCGGCTGGCTGGACGCCCACAGCGCACTGGCCGCGCTCGTCGCGCGCGCGCTGACGACCGGCCGTCAGGGCACGACGAGCACCGGGACGTCGCTGAGCTCCAGCACGTGCGCTGCGACGTCGCCGACCCGGCCGAAGGTACCGCGTGGTGGTCTCGTTGCGGCCGATCACCACCAGGTCCGCCCGCCACTGCCGCGCGACCGCGAGCAGGACCTGCCCGGGCGAGCCCGCCTCCTGTCGGCCCTCGGCCCGCACCCCCGCCGACTCGGCCAGTCCCAGGGCGTGGCGGACCATCGACGTCGCCGACGCCTGTCGGCGCTGGTCGCTCATCGGCTCGCTCGCGGCCTGACCGAGCGCTCGGCTCAACGCGCCGTCCCGCACGACGGTGACGACGAGCAGCGGGCAGGCCGCGGTGGCCGCGACGGCCACCGCGAGGCGGACGGCGCGCAGCGCGGCCGGTGAGTCGTCGACGGCGACGAGCACTCGGCTCGGCCTGCCCTCGTCGCGGTCGGCCTGGGTGCTCATCGGGGCCATCTCCTTCGTCGACAGGCGCCGAAGCACCGCCTCCGCGCTCTCGGTCTCGGCCAGCTGCCAGGTCCAGCGCCGCGGCCTGCCGCCTCCAGCCGCGGGACCCACCGCTGCTCGATCGCGCGCAGCCGCACCGTGGTCACCGTGATCTCCTCGTCCACCACGCGCAACGCCCCTGCGGCCGCCGCGGCGTCGACGGCGGCCTCCAGAGCCGCCCCGTACGCCTGGGCGGCGCACGTCACCGCCGACGACAGGGCAAGGGCGAGCGGGCGCTCGGGCGCAGTCCGCACGACGTGGGCCGAGGAAGGGAACCGCGTGCCCATCACCGAGGACCACTCGACGTGGGCCACTGCCGGGGCGACCCCCGGGGGCCGGTCGAGGGCCGCGTCGCCGGCCAGCAGCGCCGCGCGCCGTCCCCAGCGCTCGGCCTCCACCAGGGCGCTCGCCCAGCGCCGGCTCGCCTCCTCGGCCCGCTGGGCCGACCGGGCCTGCTCACGGCGCAGGATCCGCAGCTTGCGGTCGAGCAGGTCCGCGCCGCGCCTGCTGGTCTCCAGCCGGCGCCGCAGCCACGTGCGCCCGGCGCGGCCCGGGGGGACACCCCGTACGGCGGTCACGTCCCACCGCCCGGGGGCGCGTAGCGGGCGTCGAGCTGCTCGGTCGAGAGCATCGACAGCTCCTGTCGGGGCAGGCCGGACAGCACGCTCCACGCGCGGTCGAGCGTGTCGTCGAAGGTGCGTCGCTCGTCGACCCGCTGGGCGACGAGCGAGGTGGAGAACGCGTCGGCGAACCTGAGGTAGAGGCGGTCGGTGGCGCCCAGCGCCGACTCACCGACCAGCTCGGCCAGCTCGCGCACCTGCCGGGCGTGCGCGAGCGCCGACACCAGCTGCGCGGCGACGTCGAGGTGGTCCTCGCGGGTCCGGTGCGGGCCGGCGCCGCGCCGCATGAGCCGCGACAGCGACGACAGCGGGTCGACCGGCGGGTAGACGCCGCGCCCGGCGACGTCCGCGGCCAGCACGATCTGCCCCTCGGTGATGTAGCCCGTCAGGTCCGGCACCGGGTGGGTGATGTCTCCGCCCGGCATCGTCAGCACCGGCAGCAGGGTCACCGAGCCGGGCAGGCCGGCCACCCGGCCGCAGCGCTCGTAGATGGAGGCGAGGTCGCTGTAGAGGTAGCCGG
Source organism: uncultured Actinomycetota bacterium (assembly GCA_963816695.1). Classification (GTDB taxonomy): domain Bacteria; phylum Actinomycetota; class Actinomycetes; order Actinomycetales; family Angustibacteraceae; genus Angustibacter. Next base: position 29,010 of record CAWFLV010000001.1, on the reverse strand, counting down.
GGTAGGCGCGCCGGGCGGGGATCTCGCCTCGCGCGGCGGAGACCTCGCGCACCGCCTCGCAGTAGCTGGTCATGTCGGCCAGCACCACGAGGACGTGCCGGCCACCGACGAAGGCCAGGTTCTCGGCCACCGTCAGCGCGATCCGCGGCGTGAGCACGCGCTCGACGACGGGGTCGTCGGCGGTGTTGACGACGAGCACGAGCTCACCGGCGGCCGAGCGCTCCTCCAGCGCGTCGCGTACGGCGGCCGCGTCCGCGTGGGTCAGGCCGATGCCGGCGAACACCACGCAGAAGGGCTCGTCGCCGGTGGAGGCCTGGGCGGCGATCTGCGTCGCCAGGTCCAGGTGGGGGAGCCCGGCGACCGAGAAGATCGGCAGCTTCTGCCCCCGCACCAGCGTGGTCAGCGCGTCGATCACCGAGACCCCGGTGAGCACCGGGTCGCTCGGCGGACGGCGGTGCACCGGGTTGATCGGCACGCCGGCGACGGCGGCGCGGCCGGTCGTGAGGACGGGCGGCCCGCCGTCCACCGGCTCGCCGCGGCCGTTGCAGGTGCGTCCGAGCCAGCCGTCCCCGACCGGCACGTGCAGCGGGACGCCGTCGAAGGTCACGTGGGTCGAGGTGCGCTGCATCCCCTCGGTGCCCTCGAGCACCTCGACGACGGCCAGGTCGTCGGCGACCTCGAGCACCAGCCCGTGACGCACCTCGCCGGAGTCGAGGCGGATGCGGGCGTACTCGTCCCAGCCGACCCCCCGGACGTCGCGCACCACCAGCAGCGGTCCGTGCAGCCGCTCGGCCGCCGAGTGCTCGACGCGCGGCGTCAGCTCGTCGTGCAGCGTCATGACAGCCCCGCCACCTGCTGCAGGACGGCGTCGCGCGCCGCGCTGACGGCTGCCAGCGCCGCGGCGCCCTCGCCGCCCGGGAGCTCGCGGGCCCGCAGCACGGGCGTGAGGTCGAGCTCCTCGATGGTGGCGGCCGGGACGCCCTTCGCGACCTGCGCGTCGCAGGCGTCGACGACGTCGAGCACCGCGGCGACGAGGGCCGCCGAGCGCTCGGGCCCGCAGCTGGCGTCCGCGGCGCTCAGCGCCGACTGCTGCAGCACGCCCTCGCGCACGAGCCGACCGCCGAGCATCACCACCCGCTCGTGGCCGGGCAGCGCGCCGACACCCATGAGGTCGGCGAGCGCGGTCAGCCGGTCGGCCTCAGCGAGCAACGCCGAGAGCCGGGCGCGGCGTCTGACCCAGCCGGCGTCGCCGTGGCGGGCGTACCAGCCGGCCAGCGTGGCGGCGTCGCGGGAGAACGAGCCGGCCCACGAGACCGCCGGGTAGTGGCGGGAGTAGGCGAGGTCGCGGTCGAGGGTCCACAGCGTGCGCACGAACCGCTGCGTGTGGGCCGTGACCGGCTCGGTCATGTCGCCGCCCTGGGGCGACACGGCACCGATCAGCGTCACCGAGCCCTCGGTGTCACCGAGCGTCCGCACCCGCCCGGCCCGCTCGTAGAACGCGGCCAGCGCCGACGACAGGCTGGCGGGGTAGCCCTCCTCGGCGGGCAGCTCGCCGGATCGTGAGGCCAGCTCGCGCAACGCCTCCGCCCAGCGGGACGTCGAGTCGGCGACCACCACCGCCGAGTAGCCCATGTCGCGGTAGTACTCGCCCACGGTGACCGCGGCGTAGATGCTCGCCTCACGGGCCATCATCGGCATGTTCGAGGTGTTGGCGACGATGACCGTGCGGTCGACGAGGCGCCCACCGGAGCGCGGGTCGGTGATCGCGGCGAGCTCTTCCAGGACGTCGGCCATCTCGTTACCGCGCTCGCCGCAGCCGACGTAGATGATCACGTCGGCCTCGCACCACTTGGCGATCTGTTGCAGCAGAACGGTCTTGCCGGTGCCGAAGCCTCCGGGCACGGCGACCGTGCTGCCGCGCGCGACGGGGAACAGCAGGTCGACGACGCGCTGGCCGGTGAGCAGCGGGACGTCGGCCTCGAGCCGCTCTCGCGCCGGTCGGGGTCGGCGGACGGGCCAGTACGTCACCAGGGGGACCGGCGTGCCGCCGACGACGGCGACGGCGTCGAGCTCGCCGACGTCCCCGGCGGGGTGCACCGCCGACACCCGGCCGGACGACCCCGGCGGGACGAGCACCCGGTGGGTCACCGCCCCTGGCGTGGCGACGGTGCCCAAGAGGGTGCCCGCCGCGGCGGTCGCGCCCTCGGCGACCGAAGGCGTCCAGCGCCAGGTGGTCGGCTCGAGCGCGCGCTGCGGCTGGTGGTCGTGCACCGGCCCGTCCCCGGCCGCTGTGAGCCAGGTGCCGGCCGTGCCGAGCGGTCGCAGCAGCCCGTCGTACACCCCGCCGAGCAGCCCGGGCCCGAGCCGAGCCGACAACGGGTGGGCCAGCCGCTCGACCGCGTCGCCGGGGCGCAGGCCACCGGTGTACTCGTAGGCCTGGGTGCGCACCGTGGTGCCGTCCAGTGACACGACCTCGCCGAGGATCCGTTGCGGCCCGAGCCGCACGAGCTCGGCCATCGCCGCGCCGTCGAGGCCGCGGACCTCGACGAGGGGTCCGTTGACCCGCGTGACCGTGCCCTTCACGGTGACCACAGCTGCTCCACCTCCGGGCCGAGCGCACCGAGGGCGGCGTCGGCGAGGGCGTCCAGCGTCGCGGTCGCTCGCCGGCTCGCGGCGGTCACGCGGACCCCGCCCGGCACGTCCTCGACCGTCAGGGCCTCGCCGTCGCCGGGGGGCCCGAGCGCTGCACGGGCCCGGCTCTCCAGCACCGCCCGCAGGCTCGGCCACGACGGGTCGCCGCTTATGGCCCGGGCCCGCTCGCGGACGCGCTCGCGCAGCTCCTCGTACGCCTGCTGCTGGGCCACGAGCACGACCCCTCGAGCGCGGCGCCGGGCCTTCGCCCGGTCAGACGCGAGGGCGGTGGCCGCGTCGGCCTCGCCCTCGGCGCGCGCGCGCTCGACGACGGCGGTGGCCTGCTGCTCGGCGTCGTGCACGACCTGCGCCGCCTCGGCGCGCGCTGTGCCGACCACGGCGTCCGCGGCGTGGTGCGCGCGGGTGAGCAGGGCCTCGCGCACGGGCCCGAGGGCTGTGACGGCGACGTGGTCGAGCCCGGTCACGAGCGCCTCCCCGGGGTGCTGGCCGGGTCGCCCGGCATCGTCACGACGAGGGGGTGGCCGGGGCGCGGAGGCCCGTCGAGCTGGGTCCCGATCGCCTGTGCCGCAGCAGGTGTGAGCACCAGGACGGTCACGTCCGCGGGCAGGTCGTGCCAGGCGGTCAGCACCGCGGCGGCGTCGTCGGCGACGACGGCCCGGGCCCCGGCGAGCGCGAAGCCCGCGACGCGGGTGCGCTCACCCAGCACGACGACGGAGCCCACGGCTCAGGCCTTTCCGATGAGGATCACGGCCACGACCAGCCCGTAGATGGCGATCCCCTCGGCGAGACCGACGACGACCATCGCGCGACCGAAGATCTCCGGGCGCTCGCTCATGGCGGCCAGGGCGGCCGCGCCGGTGTAGGCGACGGCGATCGCGGCGCCGATCGACGACCCGGCCACGGCGATGGCCGCTCCGAGCAACGCCGCCCAGCTGCTGCTGGACGTCGTGGCGACGGCGGCCGACGTACCCGTGAGCGTCGCGCCGGGGGCCGCGAGCGCGGACGAGCCGGTGGTGAGGACCAGCACCGCGGCCAGTGCGAGGACGAGCAGTGCCGCGCCACCCCCGGCGAGCACCCATCCGGCCCGCCGAGGGCGCCGGCGCAGCAGCAGCATCGCGGCGGCGGCCACGGTGGCGGTGACGGGCAGCGCGAGGGCGGCAGCGGTGACGACGCTCATGACGAGACCTCCTGCAGGGTGCGGGCCGCCACAGGCGGCTCGGTCAGCGGCAGGTGCCAGGGGCGGAAGGGCCGGCCCTCCGACTCGAACACCCGCGAGAACAGCTCGTAGTACTCCAGCCGCAGCGCCTGCACGGCGGCGACCAGCGCCTCCAGCGCGAAGGCGACGGCATTGCCCAGCACCAGCACGACCACGGCCGCTGCGGACGCACCGACCGAGCGCCCCCAGAGCGAGGTCGTGGCGTCCCACACGACGGCCCCGAGCGCGGCGTGGGTGAGGCCGAAGGCCGCCAGGCGGGCGAACGACACGACGTTCGAGCCCAGCCGCACCACGAGGTCGACCAGCTCGACGAGGGCCTGGGCGACGGCCGCTCCGCCCCGCCCGGCGGCGACGTACAGGCCGGCGAACGACAGCGCGAGCCCCGTCGTCGAGACGAGGACCGCCGCCGCGACGAGCCACCCCGAGCCGGACAGCACCCCGCCAACCAGCAGGCCGAGGCCGAGGAACAGCGTCGCGCCGGCCAGGCCGGACGGCGCGTAGACCGCGTACGACCAGCCGCCCTCGCGCACGCGGTTCGCCGTGCCGATGGCGTAGGCGACGGCGAGCAGCACGGCGCCGATCGCCAGCCCCCCCACGAGCAGCCGCACGGGGTCGTCGAGCGGCGCGAGCCACAGCGTCGGCGCGATGCCGGTCGGCCCGAAGAACTCGCCGTACGCCAGCCCGGCGGCGGCGGCCGCGACACCGGCGGCGGTGATGACGGTGGACGCCGGTCGCAGCCGCCGAAGGATGCGGCCGCTGCCGAAGCGCGCCAGAAGACCCACGACCACGAGCAGCAGGCCGTGGCCGACGTCACCGAACATCAGGCCGAACATGACCACGTAGGCGGTCGCCGCGAACGCGGTGGGGTCCAGGTCGGCGTAGGGCACGGTCGAGTACGTCTCGACGAGGGTCGTGAAGGCCCGGTCGTTCTTGCGGTGCAGCAGCGTGGGCGGCTGGACGCCGCGTGGGCGGGGGAGCGGGACGACCGCGCCCCCGACGGGCAGCAGCCGACCGGACAGGGTGTCGATCTCGTCCGTCGGCATCCAGCCGGCGAGGGCGGAGGCGTACCGGGATGACGTCGCGGCCGCGGCCACCTGCTCCAGCGCGGCCTCCGCGGCGATGGCTCCCAGGTCGTGCTGCTCCTCGAGAGCGGGCAGGTCGGGTGCGGTGGCTCTCAGCTGCATGGTCGTGGGCGCCTCGGTCGTGGCGGCAAGTCGTTGCAGCGCAGCGGTCGCGGGCCCGGGTGGTGCGTCCGGCTGCGGCGGGGCGTCGATCTCGACGACACCGGCGTCGGCCACCTGCACGAGCAGGTCACGCAGCGAGGTGGTCGGGGCCACCAGCGCGACCCGGTGCATCGGCACCGTCGTGATGCGGTCAGAGGACGGCATCGAGCACCTCCGCTGGCTCGCGGCGCGCGGCGACCCCGAGGGCCGCCCGGGTGCGCCAGGCGTCGACGGCCAGGGAGGCGACCACGCCGACCACGGCGCCGGCGTCGAGGCGCGACGTGGTCGTGAGCACCGCGGCGTCGCGCTGCACTCGTCGCCACCAGGCCGCCTCGCACGACCACAGGTCGGCGAGGTCGCGGGCGTCGTCCAGCGCCCAGCGGCTGCGTCGCCCGAGGGTGGCCCGCAGCTGCTCGAGGGACTCAGCGTCGGTGGCACGGGCGCCGAGCGCACGGGCGGTCGCGGCGCGAGCTGCGGCCGTGGGGGTGGGGCCACCGAGCTCTCGGCGTTCGGCCAGGTCGTGGGCGACCAGCAGGGCGGCCGCGCCGCGGGCCCAGGTCTCCGCCGACGGGACCGAGGCGGCCACGCGCGCAGCCCACGTCAGGCGCAGCACCTCGGTGACGGTCCGGTCGTCGTCGGCGCCGGGATCACCCCACACCGACGTGGCGAGCGCCGCGCGCACGGCGGCGCGGTCCCTGGCCCCCCGCACCTGCGGCCAGGCGGTGGCGAGGCTACCCAGCACGAACGCGGGGACGGCGCGCTGCGCGTCACCCGGCCCCGTCGCTCCCTCCTCGGCCCGGCGCAGCGATCGCAGCAACCCCTCGATGTTCGCCAGCTCGGCCCAGCCCGCCAGCACGCGCATCACCGAGACGCCCTCTCGCGGAAGCCAGCCCGCGAGCACCCGAAGGTGCCACAGCAGCGTCGCGGCGATCGCGTGCTGAGCCTGCGCCAGACTCTGGCCGGGTCGGACGTCATGGCCGTACGGCCCCTTGCTGAGCCGGGCGATCGCGGTCTCGAGGTCGCCGCTGCCGGCGAGGGTGCGCGCGCCGGCCGCGCCGAGCCGACGGCTGGACGCCGCCCGGGCCCGCACCCCTCCGGCGACCCAGGCCGCGCTCATCGCTGCTCCGCTTGCGGGTGGTCGGGGCGGCCGGGGCCCGAGGCCGAGCCGACGTCGGTGGTCGCGTCCGACAGCTCTGACCGGACGGTGCTCACCACCCGCGCGAGGATCGCCGGCGCTCGCTCGGCGGCGCGCGCCGCGACGTCACGCGCCTCACGGTGGGCGCGGTCGAGCTCGGCGGCGGTCTCGCGGTCGCTGCGCCGCCGCTGGCGCGCTGCCGCCTCGGCCCTGGCCACCTCGGCTCGCTCGCGCGCTCCTGCGAGCGCGGCGGTGGCGCGCGCGGCCGCGTCGGCCCGCAGCTGGGCAGCCAGCCGGGTGGCCTGCTCCTGCACGCGAGTCGCAGCTCGGACTCGGTGGCGCTCGAGCAGGTCGAGCACGGGCTGCAGCTCCTCGCGCAGCGTGGCGGCGGGGTCGGCCGGCACGCCTGCCGGTGCCGCGGCGCCGGGCGTCCCGGCCGGACGGAACCGCTCGAGCAGGTCGCGCGCCGTCGTCATCGCCACCACCGTCCTCGGCCGACGCCCTCATCATGCGGTCGGTGCGCCGGGCGGGGGCTGGGACGAAGGTCCGCACAAACGGCAGCGCAGGTGGCCGCCCGCTCGCGCGGACGGCCACCTGCGTGCTGTGCTGATCAGGCGGTCACTGCGGGGGAGTGATGCTCCAGATCCCGCGGCCGTGGGTCGCGACGTAGACGTTGCCGTCCGGTCCGCTCTCGACGTCCATGACCGTCGTCGTCGGCAGGCCGGTGCCGAGCACCTGCCACTGGCTCGCGCCTGCTGCCCGGTAGAACGTCGCCAGGTCGGTGCCCAGGACGACGCTACCGTCCGCCGAGCTGGCGGATCGAGCTCGCCGGCACGTCCGGCAGGTTCGCCGAGGTGTCGGTCCAAGTGGCTCCGCCGTCGTGCGTCTCGTAGACGTGGCCGACGCCCGCGCCGGGGCCCTCGGTGAAGCGGCGCGAGAAGCCGTTCACCGCGATGTAGGCGTGGTCGGTGTCGGTCGGGTCGACGCCGACACCGGCGAGGAACCGGTTCGGGAAGTCGGCCGGCAGCGTCACCGCGTGCCACGCGCCACCAGCGTTGGTGGCGACCCCGCGCGTGAAGCCCGCGTTGTTGCACGGACCGCACCACGTGACGTACCCGACACCGCCGTGCATGGCCACCGCGGTCGCCGAGTGCCCGGCGCCGAGGTCGAACGCCTTCGTCCACTCGCTGGCGCTGCGCATGCCCCAACCCTTGGTGGAGGTGTAGACGTAGCGACCGCCGGCGATGAACCCGTTGGAGTTCTTGGAGTCCACCGCGATGGGTGCGATGAACCGCGGCGACGGGTCGCCCGGGTCCAGGCTCCAGCTGGTGGCCTCGTCCGGGCTCCAGGCGCCGGGGTTCTGCGCGCAGTTGTTGGTGATCTTGATCGCCAACGCGACGTACTCCTGCAGCTGGTTGCAGCCGTTGGCCGGGTCGGCTGCGCCGTCCCCGCCGTCACCACCGAAGTTCGAGCCCATCTCGGTGTCGGAGTTGGTGCCGTCCGGCTTCACCGCGAACAGGTTCGAGACGCCGTTGTCCTGCAGGCCGCCGGACACCACGACCCCGCCGTTCTTCACGTCGGTACCGACGGACACCGAGTAGTACTGCAGCGCGTCCATGGTGCCGTCGGTCGTCGTCGACTCGAGGTCGGTGGCGTTGCCGTTGGCGTTGACCTTGCCGTTGACCGGACGCCGGTAGACGCCGCCGTCGTTGCCGAAGAAGACGAACGGCTGGCCGGCCTTGGTGCCCACGGTCACCGAGTGCTGGTCAGGGTGACCAGCCAGAGGACAGGTGTTCGTGGCGTCCGCGAGGTCCCAGCACGGGAAGTAGAAGTTCCAGTACGGGGACACCGCGTTCCAGTGCGAGCCGGTGTCAGTGGTCTCGAAGACCTCCTCGAGCCCGGCCCACACGTGGCTGGAGTTCGCGGGGTCGACCTGCAGGAACTGGTTGTACCAGGCCTGCACGCCCACGCCGTAGCCCTTGCGGTCGAGCGCCGAACCGCTGTTGTGGAGCTGCTGCTGGTCGGCGATCTTGTTCCACGGCCCGCTCGGCGAACCGTTGCGGGACACGAAGATGCCGGCCAGCGAGCTGGTGGCGTTGATCTTGCTGGGCTGCTGCACCATCGCGTACAGACGGTCGCCGGTCTTGCTGAACGCGAACGTCGTGTAGCCGATGTCGGAGGAGTTCTTGATACCGCCGAGCACCACCGACAGCTTGTGCCAGCTCGAGGGACCCTGCGTGAAGTCGTTGGTCTCGTAGAAGCCGTTGTAGCTGTCACCGGAGCGCCAGCCGATGGCCGCGACGACGTGCTTGGGGTTCTTCGGGTCGACGGCGATGTCGTTGACGATGTTCTTGTACGCCGCGTTGGTGGCCCCGGACGCCGTGTTGCCGTCCCAGTTGGAGCCGGCAGGCACGAGGACGTTGCCGGCGTCGTCCTTGATCTCCGGCATCCACGACATGTTGGGGGCGAACGCGAAGCTCCACGCGCCGGTGCTGCTGGTCGCGGAGTGGTACCAGATGCCGCGGTTGGTCGCGGCGAACACGGTCGAGCCGGTCGTGCCGCGCACGCGGCCGATCGTGGTCGACTCCAGCTCCTTGCCGCCGACGCGGTCTGCTCGGCGAGAAGCGTGCCCGAGGCGGGGTTCGCGAGGCGGTAGACGCCCGCGCCGACGTACGAGGTGCCGCCGGTGTTGGCCTCGCCGGTGGCGTACCAGAGCGAGCCGTCGGTGGCGAGCTGCAGGTCGCCACCGCTCAGCGAGGGGAGCGAGTCGGCGATGGGCGTCCAGGCGCCGCCACCCTGCGACGAGCGCCAGACGCCGCCGTTCGCCCCTGCGGCGTACACGTGGTCGGCGTCGTCAGCGGCCAGTCCCGTGATGCGGCCGGTGACGTGGCCGGCTCCGCCGCTGGAGTTGGAGTACCAGTCGCGGTAGCGGGCGTCGTCGGCGTTGTAGGGCACCTTGGTGACCTCGCGCCACGTGCCCGCCGTGTGCTGCATCGACGTCAGCTGGGTGAAGGCGGAGCCGTACGCACCCGGTGCGACGATTCCGGACGGCGCCGTGCGCGCCTGCTGGAACTCGTCAGCGATCGTGAACGCTTCCTTGGACTCCTTCTGCGCCTCGGTGGGGTTGCCACCGGCGATCATCAGGGCCTTCTCCATGACGGCGGCGTTGTAGCCGCGGCCCTCCCACTGGTGCTCGAGCCACTTCTCGCGCAGCTCGTACCGGCCTTGGTAGGCCGCGGTGGCCGTGGCGGCAAGCGCCAGGCCGGCGACGGCGGCCACCGTCCTGCGTCGCCTTGTGAGCGAAGTTCGCATCGGTTCCCCTTCCAGGGATTCGATGCCCGCCCCCGATCGGGCGTGCCGAGCGGGGGAGTCCCCCACGCTTGTGTCCGTGCAATTCGGACAGGCGGACACTAGCCCCTCGCGAGGCCGAGGGGAAGAGGCGCGTGACGGCGCGGTCAGGAAGGCCGCCGACGGTGTGGTGGGGTAGGGGCGTGGCGTACTTCGAGCAGCTGGACGACGGACGGTTCCTCGCGACAGATCACGTCGGCGGCGCGTGGGACCTCAGCGAGCAGCACATCGCCCCGGCTCTCGGGCTGCTCGTGCACGCGGTCGAGCGCGACCGTGACCGTCGTCGCGACGACGCGCTGCAGGTCGCGCGGCTGTCCTACGACATCCTCGGCACGGTGCCGGTCGCGCACGTCGACGTCGCCGTCCAGGTCACCAGGCCGGGTCGCACGATCGAGCTCGTCGAGGCGGTGCTCAGCCACGGCGGCCGGCCCGTCGTCGTGCTGCGGGCCTGGCTGCTGCAGGGGCACGACACGCACGCACTGGCGGGGACGCCCCTGCCGCAGATCCCGCCGCCCACGGACCTGCCGGCGTGGGACGCCGGAGCGGTGTGGCCGGGTGGGTTCATCAAGTCCGCGGAGGTCCGGCGCGAGCAGGACGAGCCGGGGCGAGCGAGGTTCTGGGTGCGCACGGACGTCCCGCTCGTCGGCGGCGAGCCCGTGAGCGACCTGGCGCGCCTGTGCGGGCTGCTCGACATCGCCAACGGCATGACCGTGCGGGCGGACCCCCAGGAGGTGGCGTTCCCGAACGTCGACCTGACGGCGCACTTCTTCCGGGCGCCCCGCGGCGAGTGGCTGGGCAGCGACACGAGCGTGTCGTTCGGGCCCACCGGACTCGGCCTCACCAGCAGCGTGCTGCACGACGAGCTGGGGCCGTTCGGCACGCTCGCCCAGGCGCTCACCGTGCGGCCGGGCTGACCGCGCCGTCGCACGTCGGTCAGGCCGAGGTGCCGCGAACGCGCCGAGCGAGCACGACTCCGTCCTGCGGACTCCTCCGCGAGGAGGACCCGCACGGCGCGGGCGGCTCCTACGCTGTGCTTCGTGCGTGGTGTGAACCGGCCCGACGCGGTGGTGGCCCTGGCCTTCGTGGTGGCTGCGGCCGCCGAGGCCGTCGTCCGCTACCGCGACGTCCCCGGTCTGCTCGCTCTCGACGCGACCGGCTCGCTGTGGCTCGCGGTGCTCGCCGTCCGCAGGCGCCGTCCGGTGCTGGTCATCGGCGTCGTGACCGCTGGTGCCGTCGTCGGCACGACGATCACCGCGTGGTTGTGGCCGGACGTCACGGACGGCGCGGGCGTCTGGATCTTCGCGATGGTGCTGGCGGCGTACTCGCTCGGCGCGCACGCGCGCGGGCGCGTCGTCGTGCTCGGCGTCCTGTTGCCACTGACGGTCGCGCTCGCCGCCGACCTGACGACGATGAGCGGCTGGCCACGCCTGAGCGGGATCGCCTTCGTCACGCTGTTCGTCGGGCTGCTCCCCACCGCCGTCGGCCGACTGGTGCGGATCCGCAATGAGCGGCTGAGATCCCTTCGCGCGCAACGTGATCGGATCGAGCTGGCCCAGCGGCTGCAGCAGGAGTCGGCGGTGCTGGCCGAGCGGCTGCGCACCACCGAGCGGCTGCAACCGACGCTCGCCCAAGGCTTGCTCGGCCTCGCGTCGCAGGCCGAAGTGGCTGCTGACCCGGGTGCCGTGGAGGTGGCGGCTCGCGACCTGCTCAGCCGCACCCGACAGGAGGTGGTGGCGCTCACCGCCCCGGTCGAGGAGTCGCCGCTGCCGGACGTGCCTGGGACGGACCACCTGCGCGTGCTGCGTTCGGAGGCGCAGCCGTGGGCCGTGATCGCTGCCGGTGCCGTTGCCGCCGGGCTGTTCGTCGAGTCCACCCAGGCGCTGAAGGTGGCCGGGCCGTGGTGGTTCACCCTCCTGGCGAGCGCCGCGGTGGGAGCCCCGCTCGCGCTCGCCTGGTGGCGGCCGGTGCCGGCGGCGGCGCTCGCCTGGCTGGCGGCTGCCGCGTACTCGAGACTCGTCGCGCCGCTGGACGGCACCCTCAGCGAGGTGGCGCTCGCGTTCGCGACGGCCTTCGCGGTCGCTGCGCTGTCGCGACGGCGGACGGCGGTGGTGGGCTTGGTGCTGTGCTGGATCGGCCAGCTCCTGGGCGTCGGGGCCAACGACCCGGTGGGCGAGGCGGAGGCAGTGCTCGCCTGCTGGCTCGGTGGGCTGGCGGTCAACGAGGTCGATGCGGCTGGTCGAGCAGACGCGCGCGAACAACGAGCTGCTGGACCGTCAGGAGGAGGCGGCGGCAGGGCGTGCCGTCATCGACGAGCGGCTGCGTCTCGCCCGGGAGATCCACGACGCGATCGGTCACAGCCTGACGGTCGTGGCGCTGCAGGCCGGGGCGGCTCGGCGCCTCGCGGACGTCGACCCGGGCCGGGCGCGTGAGGTGATGCGCACCGTGGCCGACGCTGCCCGCGCCGGAGTCGCGGCGCTGGAGCCGCACGACGTCCGGGCTGACGTGGGTGAGCTGGTCGAGCGCACCCGGCAGACCGGGTTGTCCGTCGAGGCCGACCTGGCCGACGTCGTCCTGCTCGACCCGGCGCAGCAGGCGGTCGCCTACCGGGTCGTCCAGGAGGCGCTGACCAACGTGCTGCGCCACGCACCTGGCGCGCGAGCCAGTGTCGTGATCCGCCGCGTGGCCGGCGAGGTCGAGGTCGTGGTCGCCAACTCCGTCGGCGGCCCGGGGTCGGGGCCCGGCACCGGCCGTGGGCTGCCGGGCATGCGCGAGCGCGTCGAGGCTGCTGCGGGTCGGGTGACGTGGCAGGTGCCGGACGACGCGGGGTTCGAGGTGCGCGCGGTGCTGCCGCTTCACCGGGTCGCGGAGCCGGCCCGGTGACGGCCGGCGCGATCCGCGTCGTCATCGCCGACGACCAGCCGCTCGTGCGCAGCGGCCTGCGGATGATCGTCGAGGGCGAGCCGGACATGACCATCGTCGGTGAGGCTGCCGACGGCGCCGCGGCGGTCGCGATGGTGGCGGCGGTCCAGCCCGACGTCCTGCTGCTGGACGTCCAGATGCCCGGGCTCGACGGGCTGGGGGCGATGGAGCAGATCGCCGACGGCGAGGCCGCCACCCGGGTGCTGATGCTGACGACCTTCGACCTCGACGAGTACGTCTACCGGGCGATGCGCGCGGGCGCCTCGGGCTTCCTGCTCAAGGACATGGCGGGCGAGGACATCGTCTCGGCGGTCCGGCAGGTCGCACGCGGTGCCGACGCCCTGCTCGCGCCGGCCGTGACCCGACGGCTCGTCGACCGGTTCACCGGTGCGCCGCCTCGCCCGAACGAGCCGGCGCTGGAGCGACTCACGCCACGCGAGCTGGAGGTGCTGCGACTGCTGGGTCGTGGCCTGTCGAACGCGGAGATCGCCGCGGAGCTCTACATCGGTGAGACCACCGTCAAGACGCACGTGGCGAGCGTGCTGATGAAGCTCGGCCTGCGCGACCGCGTGCAGGCGGCGATCCTCGCCCACGAGGTGGGGTTGGTGTGACCGATCCTCGGCGCGACCGACCCGGCGCGCGGGAGCGATGAGTTCTGGTGTCTCGGCGGGTCTACCCGGACATGACGTTCACCACCGCGCACCTGTCCACGTCCCTCGACGGCTTCGTGGCCGGCCCCCACCAGACCATCGACGACCCCCTCGGCCGCGGCGGGATGGCGGTGCACCAGTGGCACTTCGACGCCGACGAGCCGGGGCACGAGATCGACGCCCGCTGGACGGCGTCGTTGCTGCGTCCGCGCGGCGCTTACGTCATGGGACGCAACATGTTCGGCCCGGTGCGCGGGCCGTGGGAGTCGTTCCGGAACGGCGCCTGGCGCGGCTGGTGGGGTGAGGAGCCGCCGTACCACGCGCCGGTGTTCGTGCTGACCCATCACCCGCACGAGCCGATCGAGATGGCCGGCGGCACGACGTTCCACTTCGTCACCGAGGGGCTCGGCCGCGCGCTGGAGCTGGCGCGTGCGGCCGGGGACGGCGACGTGGACGTCGCAGGTGGTGCGTCGACGGTCCGCCAGGCGTTGCAGGCCGGTGAGATCGACGAGCTGACGCTGGACATCACCCCGGTGCTGCTCGGTGAGGGGGAGCGCATCTTCGACGCGGGGGTCGCGGACGCCGTCCGGCTGGAGGTCGCCGAGGTCGAGCACTCGCCGTGGGCGACGCACGTGCGGTACGCCGTCTCTCGGCGTGCGAGCGACGGTCGCAGGTCTCGCAGCCCCTCCTAGGTGTACCCGGCAGGACGTTGGTGACAGCTCCGGTCTTGTGAACGAGGAGACCTCCCGGCTTAGTGGAGATGTCTGACGTCTTCACCGACCAGGAGGTCCTCGTGGCCCACGCTAACGCTCGTCTGAACCTGCATGGCCGTCGTCTGCTCGATCGCTCGGGTCATCGGCCACGGTCGGCCGGTCGCTCATGTCGCCAAGGAACTCGGCGTCTCGCGGCAGTGCGCCCATCGCTGGGTCGCCCGCTTCCGGGCCGAGGGCGATGCCGGCCTGCTCGACCGGTCCTCACGCCCACGTCGGTGCCCACGGCGCACCTCGACCGACGTCGAGGCACGCAGTGCTCGAGCTGCGTCGCGGTCGAGCGTCGCGGCCAGGACTGGCTCGGTCCCGAGCTGGGCATACCGGCCCGCACGGTCGGTGCGATCCTGCGCCGCCACCACGTGCCACTGCCTGCGCGAGTCTGCGACCCGTTGACCGGCCAAGTCATCCGCACGTCGAAGACCACCGCCCTGCGCTACGAACGCGACCAGCCCCGGGCGACCTGGTCCACATCGACGTCAAGAAGGTCGGCCGCATCCCTCCCGGCGGCGGCTGGAAAGCCCACGGTCGCGCGAGAACGGTCCCGGCCACAAGCGCGGCCGGTCGGGTTACGACTACGTCCACGCCGCCGGTCGATGACCACTCCCGACTCGCCTACTCCGAGATCCTCACCGACGAGAAGGGCGCCACCTGCGCCGGCTTCCTGCACCCGAGCCGCCGAGCTTCTTCGCCAGCCACGGCATCACCTGATCCAGCAGGTCATCAGCGACAACGCCACAGAACTACACCGCTCACGCGACTTCGCCGCCGCCATCGCAGCCCTCGACGCCCAGCACCTGACGATCCGCCCGCACTGCCCCTGGCAGAACGGCAAGGTCGAGCGGTTCAACCGCACCCTCAGATCGAGTGGGCCTACCGCCAGGTCTTCACCAGCAACGACGAGCGCACAGCAGCCCTTGCGCCCTGGCTCGAGCTTCTACAACACTCGACGACGCCACTCAGCCATCGGAGGACTGCCCCCGATCACCAGTGCCGCGGCCAGGGACCAGGCGCCGACGCACGCCAGCCCTCCCACGACGACGCTCGCCGAGACGTTGGCGAGCGCCTTGAGCTGCTCTCCCTGCTCGGCGAGGCGGACCGTCTCGAAGCTGAAGGTCGAGAAGGTCGTCAGCGCGCCACAGAAACCTGTGCCCACCGCGACCGACACCCAGGTCGGACCGTTCGCGACGGACGTCGCCCCGGCCACCGCGCCGAGCACGGCCGACCCGATGGCGTTCACCAGCAGCGTCCCCCACGGCATCACCGAGTCGTGCCGCGACTGGACGAACAGGTCGGTGAGGTAGCGCGCCGGCGCCCCGATGAAGGCGCCTGCCGCGACCAGCAGGAGGGTCATCGGTCGCCTCCTCGACGCCCGTCGTCGCCACGTCTGGTGCGGCGGTCGGCCGCGGCAGTGAGCCCGCGCCGGGTGACGGTGATGCCGACCGACACGGACAGGAGCCCGATGAGCAGCGTCCCGAGCAGGTACGCCAGGGCGAGACCGAGGTGGTGCGTCACCAGCAGCGACCTCGTGTCGAGCATGTAGGTCGAGAACGTCGTGAAACCGCCGAGCACCCCGACGCCGAAGAACGGGCGCACGTAGCGCATCGGACTCCAGACGTCGGTGACGAACACCATAAGCACACCGAGGGCGAAGCTGCCCACCACGTTCACGAGGAACGTGGCGAGGGGGAAGGCGCCTGGTGCGGGGGCGAACGCCTGGCTGACACCCCACCTGGCGACCGAGCCGACCGACCCGCCGAGCCCGATCACCAGCAGGACGTCCCAGCGGTCGGCCAGGGCGCCGACGGCGCTGCGCCCGAGCCGGCGCGTCCGAGCGGACCGGGGCCCGCGGTCCTGCGGCTCGACGTCCGGGTCGACCGGGAGACCGATCTCGGGCTGGGGTGATGACAACGGGTCCTCCTTGCGGCGTGACCAGGGTAGACAGCGGTCGGTTGCACCCGGTGAACGGGAGCAGGCAGGCGTGCCCGGGGCGCTGGGCAGGGGAGCGCTGCGGAGAGAACGGACCGCGCGAGCGACATCGTGGGCCTCCTCCACCTGTCCGTCGGCGCACCAGCGCCGGGTGTCTCAGGTAGAGGCCATCAGCGGGGCGTCCGCGGTTGTGGCGAGCCTCATCGCCACCTCGAAGTCTGCTCTCTCAGAGCGCCGTCCGCAACGTCGGCCCGGTAGTACGTTGGACGCACGATGACCCGGAGCGACGATCGGGAGGGGGCATGCATGGCGGCCTCGGACGCCGATCCCCTTCTGTCCCAACGCATCGAGATGGTCGGAAGTGATGGCGCTCGCCACGGTGCCCGGCTCGTCGTCGGCTTCGACCGGCAGCCCGCGAGCCAGCACGCCTTGGAGGTGGCCGCGGAGCTCGCTGCGCGACTGAACGCCGAGCTCGACGTCGTCCACGCCGTCGACCTGGCCGACTACCCGATCGACCCCGACCGCGCGGACTGGGAGGAGCAGGCGCAGAGCGTGGTGGCGCACGAGCGCGAGCTGGCCCAGCAGGTGCTCGCCCGGACGGACGTGCCCTGGACGTACCACGCCGCCCGCGGCGAGCCGGTGCACCTGCTCAGCGCGGTCGCCGAGGAGCGGGACGCGCTGATGATCGTGGTGGGCAAGCGCAGTCACTCCCGCAGCGCAGCGATCGCCTGGCTGCTGGACGGGTCCGTCCGCCGAGGGCTGACCGACCGCCACCAGCACCGGCCGGTGCTGGTCGTCCCCTTGGCGGAGGACGAGTAGCGCCGTCCGACTTCACCAGCTGCCGCCATCGACTTCCACGTGCCGACCTAACGGTTCCCTGACGAGGGCTCGGGGATGAGACGGTAGCCCGTGCCAGGCTCGCTGACGATGAGCCTGGGGTGCTCGGGTCGACCTCCACCTTGCGGCGGATGCTGGCCACATGGGCGCGGAGCTCGTGGATGGTGGGATGGCCGAACTCCTTGAGCGAGCTCAGGAGCTGCGCGTGGCGAACGAGCCGGCCGGGACGCCGGGCGAGGACCTCGACGACTCGCCACTCGGGCGGGCTGAAGTCGACGTTGGTCCCCTCGCGGGTGGCGTGCCGGCCGGTGAGGTCCACGGTGAGCTCGCCGGCGTGCACCGTGAGCGGCGACTGGTCGTGACCCTGGCGTCGGCAGGATGCGCGCACGCGGGCAATGAGCTCCTCGATGTCGAACGGCTTGGGCACGAAGTCCTCCGCGCCCCGATCGAGGGCGTCGATCTTGTCCTTCGAGCCGGTCTTGCCCGAGAGGACGATGACGGGGAGCTGGCACGGCTGTGCAGACTGGTGAGAACGTCCAGTCCGTCCACGTCGGGCAGGCCCAGGTCGAGCAGCACCAGGTCGGCCGCTACCTCGTCGACGGCCTCCAGGGCGCCACGTCCGGTGGCCACGGTGTGCACCTCGAACCCGCGGGCGCGGAAGGCGACGGCGAGCGTGCGCCTGATCGCGGGGTCGTCGTCCACGACCAAGATCGACGTCACGCGCCTCCGAGCAGGTGCGGCGGATGCCCCGCCGGGAAGATCGAGCACGAACGTGAGACCGCCTCCTGGCGTCTCCTCCGTGGCGATCGTGCCGCCCATGGCTTCGGTGAAGCCCTTCGCACGGCCAGACCCAAGCCGACGCCGTCCTGCTGCGGGACGTCACCGAGCCGCTGAACGGCGCGAACAGGCGCTCGCGGTCGCGGTCGGCACCCCGGGGCCGCTGTCGGCGATCCGTAGGGTGACGCGGTCGTTGTCGCGGCGGCGTCGATGCGGATCGCGGCGTCGTGCGGCGTGTACTTCAGCGCGTTCTCGCAGATGTTGGCCAGCACGCGGTCCAGCAGACCTGGATCGGCCAGACGGTGAGGTCGGCATCGACAGCCACCTCGATCCGGTCGCCGCCGTCGATCGGCTGCAGGCGTTGCGAGGCGCTCGCCAGGTCGACGTCCGTGACAGAGGCCGTCACTGAGCCTGTGTGGATGCGACTCATGTCGAGCAGGTTGCCGACCAGGCTGGTCAGTCGCGTGGTCGCCTCGTCGATGGTGTCGAGCAGGCTCCGCCTCGTCCTCGGGGGACCAGACGACCTCGCGGAGCGCAGGCTGTCCACCGCTGCCCGGATGGCGGCCAGGGGCGAGCGCAGGTCGTGGGAGACGGCCGCGAGCAGCGCCGTCCTCGTGCGGTCGGCCTCAGTCAGTCGCAGGCGCTCTAGCTCGGCGGCGGCAGCGAGCCGGCGTTCGTCCATGACCTTGGCGTAGGCCGCGTACGCCTTGAGCAGCCTTCGCTCCGAGGCGGTCAGAGCGAGGTCGAGTTCGACCACGAGCACGGTGTCCTCGTCGAGGTGGCAGCGCAGGCGGCCCGCGTCGACGCGGTGCCACGCCGTAGCTGGCGAGGGTCTCCTCCGTCCCGTCGTGCCCTCGGCGAAGGACGGCAGCGCCGTCCGCGCGCGAACAGCTCGCACGCGGAGCCGAGGAGGCCTGCCAGGTTGTCGCTCGTGTTGAGCAGGCTGTCCGCCAGCACGGTGAGGGCGTCCGCCTCGGCGCGCGCCTGCGCGCCTGCTCTGTCCGCCGTGCCGCGCGGTCGACGACCATGGCGACCGCGATTCCGGCCAGCGACGAACAGGACGAATCGCGAGAGCGTTCTCGGGGTCGGCGATCGTCCAGGTGTGGATCGGCGGGGTGAACAGGAAGTTGAGCAGCAGCCCGCTGCACACGGCCGACGATGACCGCCGGGCCCAGACCGCCGATCAGCGCGGCGGCGACGACGACGACCATGAGCACCATCGCCTCGGTGGGCAGTCCGTGCATGTCCTCGGTCACCCAGCAGCAGTAGGCTCACGATCAGCGGGACCACGGCTCCGAATACGTAGCCGACGGCCAGGCGTCGCCGGCCGACGCGATCCCGGGGTCAGTCGGCTCCTGCCGCGGCCGCGCCCGGAGTGTCGTGGCTCGACGACGTGGACGTCGATCTCGCCGGATCCCGCGATGCACCCGCTCCCCGACGCCGGGGCGCAGCAGCGTCGAGACCCCACCTCGGCGGCTGGCGCCGATGATGATCTGGCTGGCGTTCTCCGCTCGCGCGAACTCCAGGATCGCCTCGGCGGCGTCGTCACCGACCACCGTGTGGAAGGTCCCGCCGAGCTCCTCGGCCTTGGCCCGCAGCGCCTCCAGTCGGTCCGGCGCGACGCCGGTGAGCCCGTCCTGCCGGGTGACGTAGAGAGCCTCCCACTCCCCGCCGGCGCGACGCGACGCGATGCGGGCGGCCCGTCGCATGAGCGTCGCCGACTCGGGCCCGCCGGCTGACGGGGACCACGATGCGCTCGCGGTGGCCCAGATGGAGCTCGATGTCGTGGTCTGCGCGGTAGCGCTCGCAGTCCCTCGTCGACCCGGTCGGCCATCCAGAGCAGCGCGAGCTCGCGCAGCGCCGTCAGGTTGCCATCGCCGGAAGTAGTTGGCGAGCGCGGCGTCGACCTTCTCCGGCGGGTAGATGTTGCCGTGGGCCATCCTTCGACGCAGCGCCTCGGGGGTCATGTCGACCAGCTCGATCTGATCGGCGGCCCGGACGACCTCGTCCGGCACCGTCTCGAGCTGCCGGACGCCCGTGATCCCCTCGATCACGTCGTTGAGCGACTCCAGGTGCTGGACGTTGACGGTGGTGATGACCTCGATCCCGGCCTCAGCAGCTCCTCCACGTCCTGCCAGCGCTTGGCGTTGCGGCTTCCCGGGACGTTGGTGTGGGCGAGCTCGTCGACCAGCGACGACCGGCGGGTGCCGTGCCAGCACCGCATCGAGGTCCATCTCCTCGAACACCGTGCCGCGGTAGTGCAGATTCGCCCGCGGGACGACCTCGAGGCCCTTGACCAGCTCGCGCGGTCCGTGGCCGGCCGTGGTCTCGACGTAGCCCACGACCACGTCGGTGCCGCGCTGCACGACGCCGCTGACCCCTCCTCGAGCATCGCGTAGGTCTTGCCCACTCCGGGAGCCGCGCCCGAGGTAGATGCGCAGCTTGCCCCTCGCCCATCGCTACTGCCCAGACCTCGCCGTCCTCCTGTGCGGGCGCTCCTGCCTCCGTTCTACCGCGGCGACCGCTGCCGGCCAAAGCGCGTTAACGGTTCTTTAGCGCCGCCGGCCTACGGTCCTCGCTACGGAGCACGCTAAATCCGCATCGAGCCTCGCCGCGCTAAAGGAGCACAAGGGCGCTTGCCGTCGCGGTTCTCGGCAGGTTGAAGAGGTCCTCGATCGCGGTCGCGGCAGGTGCCTCGCGCCCGTCAGCTGCAGGACCAGGAGGCACCCCCCATGGCCGACATCGTCTTCGTCGCTATCGCGCTCGCCTTCTTCGGCCTGGCCTGCCTGTACGTGCAGGCCTGCGACCGCATCATCGGTCGCGAGGCACTCCCGAGCACCGCGCCGGTGACGGACGGCGGAGCGCATCCCGTAGGCGCCAGCGTCGTTGTCGTCGTGAGCTGCGAGAACGCGCTCGCGCTCGTCCTCGCCGTCCTGCTCGCCGGCTACCTCGTCGCCGCCCTGCTCTTCCCGGAGAGGTTCTGATGTCCGCCGCCGGCTGGGCTGCAGTTCGCTCGCGCTGGTCGCGGTCGTCCTGGTCGACCGCGCCGCTGCTCGGCCGCTACATGGCCGCCGTCTACGCAGGCGGCGACGCACCCGGGCGACCGGGTCTTCGTCGCCCGTCGGAGCGGCTGATCTACCGGATCTGCCGGGTCGACCCCGAGCAGCGAGCAGCGCTGGACCGTCTACGCGTTCTCGCTGCTCGCGTTCAGCGCTCGTCTCGTTCCTCGTCCTCTACCTGCTGCAGCGGCTGCAGGGCGTCCTGCCGTTCAACCCCACGGACATGGCCGGCGGTGCCGCAGCACGTCTCGTTCAACACCGCGGTCAGCTTCATGACCAACACGAACTGGCAGACCTACGCGCGGCGAGGCGACCATGAGCCACCTCACCCAGATGGCCGGGCTCGACGGTGCAGAACTTCGTCTCCGCCGCGGCCGGGCATGGCCGTGATGGCCGCGCTGATCCGAGGCCTGGCCCGGCGCCGAGCCGCCGACGGTCGGCAACTTCTGGGTCGACCTCACGCGCACCACGCGTCCGCATCCTGCTCCCGCTCGTCGTTCGTCGTCGCGGTCGTGCTGGTCAGCCAGGGCGTGGTCCAGAACCTCCACGGCTTCACCACCGTCGACGACCGCTCGAAGGCGACACCCAGGTGATTCCCGGCGGACCGGCGGCCAGCCAGGATCGCGATCAAGCAGCTGGGCACCAACGGCGGCGGGTTCTTCAACGTCAACTCCGCCCACCCGTTCGAGAACCCGACGCGCTGTCAGCAACTTCGTCGAGACCTGGGCCATCCTGGTCATCCCGTTCGCGCTGGCCTTCACCTTCGGGCGCATGGTGCGGGACCAGCGCCAGGGCTGGGCGCGTGTTCGCGATCATGGTCGTGCATCTGGTCGCGATCGTCGCTGGGCGACCATGCTCGTCGAGACGGACACGGCAACCCGCGCGCTCGACGCGCTGCGGCGTCGACCAGGCCGGCTCGACCGCCCAGCCGGCGGCGGGAACCTCGAGGGCAAGGAGGTCCGCTTCGGCACCGGCGCCTCCGGACTGTGGGCCGCGCTCGACCACCGGGACGTCGAACGGCTCGGTCAACTCGATGCACGACAGCTATCACGCCGCTCGGCGGCATGCGTGCCGCTGGTGCACATGCATGCTCGGCGAGGTCAGCCCGGGCGGCGTCGGCGTCGGGCTCAACGGGCATGCTGATCATGGTCATCCTGCTCGGTGTTCATCGCCGGGCTGATGGTCGGCGCACGCCGGAGTACCTGGGCAAGAAGATCCAGGCCGCCGAGATGAAGCTGGTCGATGCTCTACATCCTGGCGATGCCGCTCGGCCGTGCTGGGGTTCACCGCGGTCGTCGGTCGTGGCCGAGCCGGTGCTCGACGTCGCTGCGCAACCCCGGGCCGCACGGGCTCACGCGAGATCCTCTACGCCTTCACCTCGGCCGCCAACAACAACGGCTCGGCGTTCGCCGGGCTCACCGCCAACACCGACTGGTTCACGACCACGCTCGGGCTCGCGATGCTGGTCGGCCGGTTCTTCCTGATCATCCCGGTCCTCGCCATCGCCGGGCTCGCTGGCGCGCAAGCAGGCCGTGCCGGCCAGTCGCCGGGCACGTTCCCGACCGCACACGCCGCTGTTCGCCGGGCTCCTCGTCGGCGTCGTCGCTGATCGTCGCCGGCCTCACGTTCTTCCCCGCCCTCGCGCTCGGTCCCATCGTCGAGCAGCTCGTCCATCTAGGAGTCTCGAGCATGACGCAGACCGCTCACCACGGTCGTCCGGCCGGCGAGCAGCAGTGGCCGGGACCGTCACCCGCTGCCACGCCGGTCGCTCTTCGACCCGGCGATCATCCGCGGCGCGATCGCGCGACAGCTTCCGCAAGCTCGACCCGCGGGTCCAGGCCGCGCAACCCGGTGATGTTCGTCGTCGATGGTCGGCAGCGTGCTGACCACGGTCCTCTTCTTCACGCGAGCTCGGCACGTCGTCGGCGCGCCGCAGAACGTCTTCAGCGGCCTGGTCGCCGTGTTCCTGTGGTTCACCGTGCTCTTCGCCAACTTCGCCGAGGCGATGGCCGAGGGGCGGGGCAAGGCCCAGGCCGACACGCTGCGCAAGACGCGCACCGAGACGATCGCCAAGCGCCGTACGCGCCGACGGCGCGGTCGAGGAGGTCGCCAGCGACCGCAGCTGCGACGTCGGCGACGATGTGCGTCGTCGAGGCCGGCGAGGTGATCCCGGGCGACGGCGACGTCGATCGAGGGCATCGCCACCGTCGACGAGTCGGCGATCACCGGCGAGTCGGCGCCGGTGATCCGCGAGTCCGGCGGCGACCGCTCGGCGGTCACCGGCGGCACCCGGGTGCTGTCCGACTGGATCGTGGTCCGCATCACGGCCGAGCCGGGCGAGACGCTTCCTCGACCGCATGATCGCCCTCGTCGAGGGCGCCGAGCGCCAGAAGACGCCGAACGAGATCGCGCTGAACATCCTGCTCGCCGGGCTGACGATCATCTTCCTGCTCGCGGTCGTCACGCTCCAGCCGTTCGCGATCTACTCCGGGCGCCGAGCAGAACGTCGATCGTCCTGGTCGCGCTGCTGGTCTGCCTGATCCCGACGACGATCGGCGGCGCTGCTCTCCGCCATCGGCATCGCCGGCATGGACCGGCTGGTGCAGCGCAACGTGCTGGCGATGACGGGCCGGGCGGTCGAGGCCGCCGGGCGACGTGAACACGCTGCTGCTCGACAAGACCGGCACGATCACGCTCGGCAACCGCCAGGCCGCCGAGTTCGTCCCGGCTGCCGGGCGTCGACGACGCACGAGCTCGCCGACGCCGCCCTGCTCGCCAGCGCTGGCCGACGAGACCCCGGAGGGCCGCTCGATCGTCGAGCTCGCCGGGGAGCGACTCGGCCTCGCGCCGGCGAGGGCGGCCACGACCGCGGCGAGCTCGTGCCGTTCACCGCGCAGACCCGCATGAGCGGCGTCGACCTGGCGACGGCGGCGGACTCGCGTCCGCAAGGGCGCGGCCGACGCCGTGCGCGCGCTGGGTCGCGAGCGAGGCGGGGGCACGGTGCCCGACGAGCGATGCACACCATCGTCGGACGGCATCGCCGACGCAGCGGCGGCACGCCGCTCGTCGTGGCCGAGCTCGACACGGCGACGGCGCCGCGCGTGCTCTGGGCGTCGATCCACCTCAAGGACATCGTCAAGGGCGGGCATGCGCGAGCGCTTCGACGAGCTGCGCGCGATGGGCATCCGCACCGTGATGATCACCGGCGACAACCCGCTCACCGCCGCGGCGATCGCCGACGAGGCCGGCGTCGACGACTTCCTCGCCGAGGCCACGCCCGAGGACAAGATGGCGCTGATCAAGCGCGAGCAGGCGGGCGGCGCGCTCGTCGCGATGACCGGCGACGGCACGAACGACGCGCCGGCGCTCGCCCAGGCCGACGTCGGCGTCGCGATGAACACCGGCACCCAGGCCGCCAAGGAGGCCGGCAACATGGTCGACCTCGACTCGGACCCGACCAAGCTCATCGAGATCGTCGAGATCGGCAAGCAGCTGCTGATCACCCGCGGGGCGCTGACGACCTTCTCGATCGCCAACGACGTCGCCAAGTACTTCGCGATCATCCCGGCGATGTTCGCCGGCGTGCTATCCCGGCGCTCGACCGAGCTCAACATCATGGACCTGCAGCACGCCCGCGGTCGGCGATCCTCTCGGCGGTGATCTTCAACGCGCTGATCATCGTCGCGCTGATCCCGCTCGCGCTGCGGGGCGTCGCAGTTCCGGCCGGCTGGGCGCCGCCGAGCTGCTGCGCCGCAACCTCCTGATCTACGGCGTCGGCGGGCTCGATCGCGCCGTTCGTCGGCATCAAGCTCATCGACCTCGTCATCTCCGCTCTAGGAGTGAACTGATGCGCCGTCAACTCTCGGCCGCGCGCCGGCATGTGATGCTGTTCACCGTGCTGACCGGGCTCGTCTACCCGCTCGTGGTCACCGGCATCGCCCAGGTCGCCTTCCACGACAAGGCGAACGGCTCGCTCGTCGAACGGGACGGCAAGGTCGTCGGGTCCTCCCTGATCGCCCAGGCCTTCACCGGAGCCGGGTACTTCCACCCACGCCCATCAGCCATCGACTACGACGCTCGTGACAGTGGCGGGGCCAACCTCGGTCCGACGAACCCCGAGCTGCTCGGCGCCATCGAGGCCAGGCGAAGGCCTACCGCGAAGAGAACGGTCTGTCTCCCGACGTCGACGTGCCTGTCGACGCGGTCACGGGGTCGGCGTCCGGTCTCGATCCCCAGATCTCTGTGGCGAACGCACGTCTGCAGGCTCCTCGAGTGGCGGGTGCGCGCGACCTGCCCTTGCAGCAGGTGCTGGCCATCGTGGAGGGCAACACCACGAAGCGAGGTCTGGGGCTGCTCGGCGAGAGCGGGGTCAACGTCCTCGACCTGAACGTGGCCCTCGATAACCTCAAGGGGTGAGGGAAGCGGTGGTGCCAGGATCCGGCGACGGGCCGCGGGTGCTCGTGGTCGATGACGACGCCACCTTGCGCAAGACCCTCGAGCTCAACCTCCGAGCCCGTGGGTACACCGCCGACCTGGCGGGCACGGGGGAGGCCGCCCTGCGGCTGGCGGCCTCCCACCACCCCGATCTCGTGATCCTCGACCTGGGCCTGCCCGGCATGGACGGCCTGGAGGTGGTCGCAGGCATCCGGGGTTGGTCCACCGTCCCGATCCTCGTGCTGTCCGGCCGGGACACCGAGTCCATGAAGGTCCGAGCGCTGGACTGCGGCGCTGACGACTACCTGACCAAACCCTTCGGGATGGACGAGCTGTTCGCGCGGATCAGGGCTGCCACGCGCCGAGCGGTCGTGCCGGACGGCGATCCGGTGGTCACCACCGCGGACTTCACCATCGACTTCGCCGCCAAACGAGTGCTGCGCGACGGCGAGGTGGTCCGGCTGACCCCTCGACAGTGGCGCATCGTCGAGGTGCTCGTCCGCAACCAGGGGCGGCTGGTCACCCAGACCCAGCTCCTCCACGACGTGTGGGGTCCCGGCTACGGCACCGAGACCAACTACCTCCGGGTCTTCATGACGCACATCCGCCAACGGCTCGAGCCTGAACCGGCCAGTCCTCGCTACTTCCTCACCGAGCCCGGGATGGGTTATCGCTTCCAGATCCCTGAGGGGTCGCAGGCGGCGACGCCGCAGACATGAGCCTGCGCCGCTAAGAAGTCGCTGACGTCGACCCTGTGCCCGCTAAGAGGGCATCAAGACCCTTGACCCTCGTCGCGGGAAGCGGGTTGATGGGGTCGTGGACCGAAGGCCGAGTACCTCTGCGCTGCTGACCGTCGCACTCGTGGCCCCGCTGGCCCTGAGCGCGCTGATGGCGACCCTGCGCGACGTCCTGCCCAACGACAACGCCGCGCTGGTCCTGGTGCTCGTGGTCGTCGCCGTCGCGGCTGCAGGGCACCGGCCGAGCGCACTCGTCGCCGCCCTGTCTAGCGCGGCGTGGTTCGACTTCTTCCTCACCCGGCCCTACCACCGGTTCACCATCGCCGGGCGGGACGACATCGTGACCGCGGTCCTCCTGGTCCTGGTGGGGATCGCGGTCGCCGAGATCGCGCTCTGGGGTCGCCGCCAGCAGGGCGGTGCCAGCCGGCGTCACGGCTACCTGGACGGCGTCGTGTCCGCGGCGCGGATGGCCGCCGAGGGTGACACCCCGGCCCCGGCCGTGGTCACCTTCGTCTCTGACCAGATCATGGCTGTCCTGGGCGTCGACCGCTGTCAGTACAAGCCCGGCCCGCCCGCCTCGCATCCCAAGCTCATCCGCGACGGCTCGGTCACCCGTGACGGCACGGTGATCGACGTGGACCGCAGTGGGCTGCCGACCGATGACGTGATCGAGCTCGTCGTGGAGAGCCACGGTCGCGTCTTCGGCCGGTTCGTGATCACCTGCGCGAATCGAGTGGCGTGGCCCAGCCTCGAGCAGCGGCTCGTCGCCGTCACCCTCGCCGAGCAGGCCGGCGCGGCGTTGGCTGCTACGGGTCCTGCACCTCAGCCGGCCGCCCAGTGACTGTCAGCGTGCCGGGCACCTGCTGGCCCGACGCGCGCACCTCCGGCGCATGACCTGGTGCGAACGCGATCGCACCCGGCTCACCTGCACGTTCACTCAGGGGCACACGGCTCTCCCGAAGTCAGCTCGCGACGAGGGCTGTGACCCTGGACAGCTCGTCGGCGTGGAGGTCGCGCTCGACCTCGATGTCGTAGTCGGTCTGGATGTTGATCCAGAACCGGTCGTCCACTCCGAGAGCCTTCGAAAGCCGCAAGGCGGTGTCGGTGGTGATGGCACGCTTGCCGCGAACGATCTCGCTGATCCGGGTCTGGGGGACGCCCGTGGCCTGGGCCAGGCGGTACTGCGTGATGCCCAGCGGCTCCAGGAACTCGGTCAGCAGGATCTCGCCGGGCGTGATCGGGTCGTGCGCCTTCGGCGTCGTAGCCATGACCGTTTCTTCCTCCCTCGCACCTCAGTGGTAATCGGTGATCTCCACGTCGTCCGCGCCGTTGTCGGTCCAGACGAAGCAGATCCGGTACTGGTCGTTGATGCGGATCGAGTGCTGGCCGGCCCGGTCGCCGACCAGCTTCTCCAGGCGGTTGCCCGGTGGCACCCGCAGGCTGTTCAGCTCGGAGGCCGCATTGAGGAGGCGGAGCTTCTTGTGGGCGGCTCGTTGCAGGTCCGGTCCCAGGGATCGGACGCGTTCGCGTTTCCAGACCTTCTCCGTACCCGGGTCCTTGAAGCTCCGGATCACGTGGACATACTAACGCATGACGATACTATCGGCAAGCGTGAGGGTTGTGTCATGAGCCGACCCTGAGGCGGCACGGTGCCCAAGACAGTTTCGAAGATCATGAAGCGATTGACGCTCTCTCCCAGCCACAGTCGGGATCGGATCGCCACGCCTCCACGTCCATCCGCAGGTCGCTGAGCTGCCGAAGGCTGGGCGCCGAGCGGACCAGGTGAGCCAGGTGCACCAAGCGGATGTCAGCTGTGGCGTGGCCGCTGGCGCCGCAGTGGGCGGTCCAGTCCTCGCCTCGATCTTCCTTCGACTGACGGGCCACCCACAGGACGGTCTGCCCGTCGTCGACGACGTGAGTGCACGAGAACGCACGGTGATCTGGCGGTACGGGGAACGGCCAGCGCGGATCGACTGCCAGGCCGCCGCTGTGCTCGAGGGGCACGCGCCACTCGGCTGGTTGCCGCTCGCTGAGAAGCTCGGCCGCTCCCGGTTGCCACGCGAACACGCCGTTTCGGTCCGGCCACACGACGGTGAGCGCTTCGGGCGTCCGGCGATGGAACCACCCGGACCACGTGACGGTGTCGACGAGCCCAGTGCCAGCCATCTGCTCGATCGCCACGGGAACGCCGGCGAGGACGTTCTCTACCACGTCACCCGGGGCCAGGACCCGGCCAGCGATGACGCGTTGGGCCAGCGCGTTGAGGGCACGATGCATCACCCCGTGGTCGAGCCCGGACATCACCAGCTCTGGATGCCCTGCGCGATGCCCGAGGCCGACGGTGTAGGCGAACGCCGGCAAGCCCTCCTCGTGGCTCTTCGGTGGTTGATCGTCGTGCTCGCACTCGTTGCAGCCGGCTCCCTCTGCCACCAGCATCACCTGCCAGCCGTGTGTCAGCACGGTGTCGATGACTCGGCGATCCAGCTGGTCATACCACTTGTCGGGCCGGCAGATATGGCAGTCGCACCCGGGCCTCGCCGGTAGCGGTCCCATCCACGGTCGTCCACTCACTGGTGATCCCTCCGCTCGTCCTCGCGTCTCGACCAGTGTTCCGGGACAGGCGCCTCCACCCCGAGAGTTATCCACAGCCGCGGCGGCATGCGTTGCGGTGGGCGGTCGATGCGACGGAGCCTTGTCGACATGGGCTACCAGACCGACTTCATCGGCTACCTGCAGATCGAGCCGCCGCTCGGTCCGCGCGAATCCACCGTGATCAACCGGATCTCGGGCTCGTTGTTCTTGGACGAGCCGAACACAGGCCTGCGCGTCGCGGACCAGGCCGACGAGGTGCTCCGCGAGCTCGTCAGCCACGCCCCTAGAGGGTGGTCCAACTGGACGGTCTGCCGCGACGGTTGCTGCCTGAGCTACGACGGCGGTGACAAGGCGAATCACATGGTGCCGTGGCTGAAGTTCCTGATGGCGACCTTCCTGGTACCCGGCGCGGCAGCGGAGGGACTCGAAGGGATGACGTGCGACCACGTCCTCGACGGCATGGTGGTGGGGTCGCGTCGCGATAATCGCGAGCTGTACTCGATCACCGTCGTCGACAGCCACGTCGACGTCGAGCTTCTCTGGCCAGGGAACCCGGGCTGGAGCGACTACCCACCGCTGGCGTACCAGACCGAGATCGACCGCTTCCGCGAGTGGGTGGTCGCCCAGAGGAACGCTCGGGAAGCGCTCCTGCCAGACGGGTGACTCACAACGTGGCAACGGCTGTCAGCGGACTGACAGCCGTTGCCACGATCGCCGCGGAGTGCTCTGGATCAG